>CAWARB010000034.1:0-15213 GCA_963784335.1 uncultured Cytophagales bacterium
GCTGCCTGTGCTCACCAACTCGTTGGCCAGTCCCATGAGTCAAGCTGATCCTGCCGCCCCGCTCGCGCTGAAAGGCAAGATCAATCACTCCGTTTGTAAATGGTGTTACGCAAAAATTCCGCTCGATGAGTTTTGCCAATCGATCAAAGCGATGGGAATTACCTCGGTCGATTTGACGGGACCCGCGGAGTGGCCTACCCCTGAAAAAATACCGGACTGACCTGTGCCATGGCGCAGGGCGCGGGAAAAGGCATTAATGACGGCTTCAACGACCCCAAGCTGCACGATGAGCTGGTAGCAAGTTACGAAGCTATTTTTCCCAAGATGAAAGAAGCGGGCCTGACCAACGTCATTTGTTTTTCGGGAAACCGCAAGGGTATGAGCGACGAAGAAGGCTTGAAAAACTGCGCCGTTGGCCTTAAACGGCTGATGCCCAGTGCCGAAAAGCACGGTATTGTGATGGTGATGGAGTTGCTGAACAGCAAAGTGAACCACAAGGATTACATGTGCGACCACTCCGCCTGGGGCGTCAATTTATGCAAGGCTGTGGGGTCAGAGAACTTAAACTGCTGTACGATATCTATCACATGCAGATTATGGAGGGCGACATCATCCGCACAATCCAGGAGAGCAACAAATACTTCGCCCACTACCACACGGGCGGCAATCCGGGCCGGAATGAGATCGACGAAACCCAGGAACTCTACTATCCGGCCATCATGAAGGCCATTGTGGATACCGGATTCAAGGGGTACGTAGCGCAGGATTTTATTCCCAAGCGCGACCCGCTAACGAGCCTGAAAGAAAGTATTGTTATTTGTGATGTATAACAACGAGTCACAAAAGTCGTAACGGGTTGCTGTGCGGTTGTAAAAGGCAGTAGGTGCGGAAAACGGGTAATGCTCGTTTTCCGCACCTACTGCCTTTTTTTTACCAGTTTGTAGTTCCTGTACTCACCAATTCGCCGACCGGTCAGTTTGTCGGCCAGGTAAGCCAGTTTCATCTTGGTGGTCATCTCTCCGGTAAGTTTCGTTGGGTCAAATTCGTAATTGCCGTTTTTGATCCACTCGGCCATAACCGCCGGATGCGTTCCTGAAAAGGGTATTACCCGTTCAATGCCGTAATAATCGTGCGTTTTCCGGCTCTCGAAGACGTTGGTGTGCTGGGTCTCGTCCATGTAGTAGTGGGCGAAAATCTGTGACTTCTTCAGCATGGCATCGGGTGGGCGTACGTAGCTGTAGTGATAGACCGGAATACCGGTTTGCCAAACGTTCAGCTTTATGCCCTTGTGCCCACTCAGCCGCTGCTGTTCGCTGTCATAACGCCGGAAACCCTGCGAATCCCGGTCAGAAAAAAGCACCAATGCCCCGCCGAAAAACCCTGATTTCTTTGGTATGCTGGTAACGGCTGCCGTTCAGGTAGTGATAACTTCCGTAAAAATTCAGAAAATCGGATAGGAGTCCTTCTACGGCTGGAACTGTATCCGCCCGTTCGATAAGGGCCTTAACCACCGGCAGGTCGTTTTCGTGAATCACTTCGTCGGCCTGAATATGAAAGAGCCAGTCGCCCGTGCAGGCAGCGAGCGCCAGGTTCGTTTGCTGGGCAAATATTTTTCCCCCTACCCGCATTTCATCGTCCCATACGGTATCGATAATGCGGATTTTAGGGTTGTTCAGGGCCAGAACAGCGTCGCGCGTTCCGTCCTGCGAATCGCCAATGGCCAGTACGAATTCATCGCAGATGGGCAGGATAGACTGGATGGAGGCCAGAAAAGGATACTGATACTGGATACCATTCCGAACATACGAGAAGCCACTGATCGTCATAAATAAAATAAATCAAGAGAAGTAGGTACCAGCGTCAGGCTACCGTGAGCGGTTTTACGGTGGTGTATCAGCCGGTTGCCTGGCTGATAAGCGAGCAGAATCATCCTGACGTTTGGAGGCCGTAAGGTACAAAAAGACCGCGTTGATTTAAAATCAGCCGTAGGTGAGTACCGCTTCCTTCCTGCTGTGCATCAGGTATATGACTCTGAACCAGATGAGTACGCAGGGCAGGGCTTTTAATACGTAGGGTTTCACCAGTTGCTCCCGCAGCACGGTTGGAAATATATCACTGGGCGACAGTACCGTAAACACAAAACAGGCAATGAGCAAACTGCGGTCCAGCCAGTTTTGGGGGCAGCACACCCACCAGCACATCACACCCGTAACGGCCGTGATATAGGTTGGCGATTCGGAAACGGGGTTGAAAATAACCTGAAACAACAATACCGAAGCCACCATCAACAGCCTGAACACAGACTCCCCGTAGCGTTTTACCTGTACATATACCGTACAGAATCGCCGCACCCCGGCCCCAATGATAGCCGACGTTGTAATGTCGGGTGAGATGGCCTGATGCACCAGGCGATGAATGGACAGATTAAGCCATTTGTCGACGTCCGATTTGATGAGCAACTGGTTCACCCACAAGTCATATTGCCAGAGCAGTTTGTCGGGCGGGGTGAACAGGAGCGGTAGTAAGGCCATCACAACCCCCAGCCCAGGGCATAAGCCAGAAATCGGAGTTTCTGCGGGTACAGTAAAAACAAGGCCCCGGCTACCAGGCTATAAATTTTGATGTTGAAGCCCAGCACGATGAAGAAGGCGGCCCAAATGGGCTTGCGACGCTCAAAACTCAGGAACGTAAACAGCGAAAGAGCAGCTACAATAAGCGGATTGGTCTGGCTGTTGACGAGCGACGTGAACAATTCCTGCAGGCAGAACCACCAGGCAACTACTTTCTGCTGATGCGTAAACGGCATCCGATAGATAGCGTAGAACCAGACAGCCGCAAACAGGGGTTGCCAGATAAACAAGCCTACGGAATAGGGAAGCGCAAAAATTGGGGCAAACAGGGCTGCAAACGTAGGGGCATAGTGATAATGGTCTACGTATTGGGCGGGGTAAGCCGCCCAGTATAGGCTTTTACCCTCCAGGAGATGAGACAGCGAATAGTAAAAAATACTGTACACGCCAGACCCCTCAAAGAACACGAGTTTAATGCTCGCCAGCAGGGCAAGTGCCGCGTAAATGCCAATGATGAAACGAATGTTACTGAAAAGGGGGTGCTTGTTAAAAGGGAGTCATAATGTATTCGCCCGTCATGCGGGTAGCCGGTAGCCGAAACCAGCACGTTCATCCGGCAAAGATACACGCACATTTTTTCTTCTCCCTTTGCTGACAGGCTACAAACCGACATCCGCACTGGTTTTGAGTGGGTAGTCTACCCGGGTGTTGGTCGTCTCACTTCCAGAAAAATAAGGATTAAGACGATTCGCTACATGGTATATAGCTAAAAAACGCCCTCACAATCAGCGAGGGCGTTTTTTAGCTATAATAACCGGTTCCCGGCGCAGTTATTTATAAACCCGGTCTCTAATCAGTCGCATATCATTTAGCTCTCGTAAGCTTTTTGATACATTCAGCCGGAATCGTTCCCCGGCCAATCCAGTTGACCACGACCTGTTGTGAAAGGTTATGCTTTTCAGCATACCGTTTGATCGTAATCCAATCGCTCATATCCAGAAGGGTATCGGGCAACTTTACTCCCATTGACTGAACATACGCTAAAGTAGTGGCAAGTTGAGATTCGGCAAGTCTCAATTCCTGCTCCTTGTCGGTTACATTTTCCTCGATTACCATACCGTTTATCTAGTTAAATTATCTATGAACAACAACTATATATACAGGGCCTGGTCCACCCGCACAGGCGGATTTGTATTTTATTGCATAGTGTGTTTTCAGGCTTTTGAGAACCTCAATCAAATCTTTATGCCCGATTAGCAGGTTGACCCAGCGTATCTATCTTCTCTACCATTGGCTTCGTCTTTTCCGAGAATCTGACGAAGGTTTTTGCGAGCCAAATCAGCCTGCGACTCGCTGACTTTAATGAGGTTCTCAATTTCTTTCCGTGTCACGTTTTTCGCTCCGGTTACGTTAAGGTGTCGGATAAAAATCTAGTATGTTTAGTTACTAAACAAGTGTAGGGGTAACGACCAATGAACAAAGTTCATCAAACAGTCTGTACCGGTCAATCGCGTCGAGCGTGTTTTCATTGCTATCGCGTTGCAACCGGCGAGCGATACCCCGTATACGAAAACTGTGGTTGTTTACAATTCGAAAGGAAAATAGCTATAATGAAACGAGAACAGCATACGAAATCTCAGTTGACTAATAGTCACTATTTCGTACACTGTTCGTTATTAAGTTAATTCCTGCTTTTTCGCTCATCCTGACTCACAGGACCATATTTCCACTCCTAAAGGAGTAAATATTAGCGGTAGCAAAAACGGAGTATCCTACTGTTCATCTTATTCCGGGACTGAGCGGATGGAAGAAGTTAAGCATGGTCCCCGTAGAAAAAAGCTTCGGTTTGTAAACCGAAGCTTTTTTTTATGGGGTCTACAGGCCAAATGCCCGATGACACATGCAGAATGAATTACATACCCTGGGTATCAAACTGAACCTTATCAACGGCGAACAGTGGTTTTTGACCGGCTGTTGGATTGACGAAAACGAGGTAGAGTTTATGAATACCCGACACCGGCTTGCGGAACGGTAAATCAACCGGCCCCATCGTGCCCGGTTTGGCATCTACCTCGCCTAGAAGCTGGCCCGTGGGGGAGTCCAGCCGGGCTTCGAGTTTGCCCCCCGCTACTGGTCATTGGCCGAAAATACCGTTGGTTTAATGCCCGTGATACCCGTGAGGTCAATATCTTGTGAACTCCAGGTAACTGCCCGACTTCGTGCCAATGGCGGCTGGTCCCATCTGCGGAATGTCGTACTGAAATATATCCTGCTTCCCATCCGCCGAAACAGCTTTCACCACCGCCGACCGCAGGGCTACGCTCGATGTGCCGGTGATTGGACCAATGGCGCCGTTACCCCGGTCAGTGTCCGTAGCCGTCAGGATGTAGGAACCCTCTTTTTTCTGCTGGGCGGGTACATAATCACCCGCCAGGGGCTGATTCTCTACCTTCTTCTGGTCAGCCAGGGTCAGAATGTAGCGAACCATGTCGGTTGCTTCGCTTTCCTTAAGCTGTGGGTGGGCACTCATGGCCTGTTCGCCCCAGACACCACCGCCACCAGAAATCACTTTCTTCGCCAGTTTTTCTTCGATTCCTGGCGTACGTCTGTACTTTTTGGCCACGTCGATATAAGCGGGTCCAACTGATTTCTTGTCGATGGCATGGCAGGCTTTGCAGTCGCTCAACTCAATCAGACGTTTGCCCGTTGCCGAGCCCGTGTTCACCTGGTGACCCTGTGCCAGCATCGTTTTGTCAAAGCCTTCGAGGTAGTTGATGGTCATGGTCACGTCGTTCGGGTCGATTCCTTTCTGCAGTGTTTCCCGTCTTCCTTGTCGGCTACTTTAACGGCGTACTTAACCGGCTTGTCGGGGAAGTAGAACGTTTTGTTTCCGGCCAGTGCCACTTCTACTTTAGGCTGGTCGTTACCTACTTTGATGTCCATCGTTTCGGTAGCTACGTTACCCAGGGCGTCAGTCACTTTCAGCACGGCAGGATATACACCTGGCTTTGTGAAAGTTACGATTGGACTCGCGGTTGTCTGCTTCGGCATACCGGGGCCAAATGACCATTCGTATTTCAGTGCGTCACCATCGTAATCCATCGACTTTTTACCATCGAATTTTACCGTTAGCGGGGCCGCACCAACCATTTTGTTAGCACTGGCAGACGCTACGGGTCTGCGGTTACCGGCATTATACGTAATGTGCGACAATCGGGCATCGGCGTTAGCGGCAAACCACTGCTGACCGTATTCAAGCGTGTACAGCGAACCATCATTGGCAAACTGCATGTCGATTACGTGCGAAAATTTGGTGTTAGGCATGAACGTTTCCATTTTGCAGGAAATCGCCGTTTTCCTTCATCGTAACGGGGTGAATCCAGTCACGCATCCACTCGTAGGAGAAGAACTTACCGTTGTAGGCTTTGGGAAACTTCACCGGCGAATCAGCATAGTCGTCGTAGTAATAGACCGGTTCGGCCATGGCATTCCGGCCACCTTTACCCACGATTGGCCCAAACTCGGGCGAGTCGGCATACGGGTAATAGATGAACGCTTTCTGCGCCGGGGGCAACTCCCGCAGACCCGTATTGTGGGCCGAGTAGTTGATGGGATGCGCTGGGTCGTTGAGCGGGCCGGAGGTGCTGTCGGCGTAGTTGAACTGTGTGTTACGGCTTGTTATCGCCCACAAATAGCGGCCAGCCATAATAGCCTGCCTTGCGGGCCTGGTTCATCTCGTCGTATCCGCGTGGTCCGCGTTTCTCGCTGTTTTCACCCGCGTCAGGGCCTACTTCACCCCAATACAGGAAGCCGGTGTGCTGGTCGACCGAGATACGGTACGGATTCCGGTTGCCCATCACGTAAATTCAGGACGGGTCTTCTCCATCCCTTTTGGGAACAGGTTTCCTTCGGGAATGGTGTATGTACCGTTATCTTCGGGGTGGATACGCAGGAATTTTACCCCGCAGGTTGTTGGTACTACTGGATGAAAGCAGGGCGTTGAACTTCTTCCGGTCGAGCACGGTCGTCGCTGGGCGAAAAACCGTTCGAGTAGAAAGGGTTGGTGTTGTCGCCCGTGGATAGATACAGGTTGCCCTGCTTATCCCAGGCAATGGAGCCTCCTGTGTGGCAGCAGTCGTCCTTGTCGTAGGTGCGGTTTTCCGTTACGGTCAGCAATAGCTTGCTCAGTGTTGAGTTGCAGTTCGTCCTTGGCATCGTCCCACTTCATACGCGACCAGGCCGGTGTGTGGGGAATCAGGCTTGACGGCCGAATAGTACAGGTATACCCATTTGTTCTGGTTGAACTTAGGGTCGATGTTTAGCCCCATCAGGCCGTATTCGCGCGTGGGGAATGTACGGGAAGGGTGGTAACCAACTTCGTCGTTTTCTTCTTGGTATCATACAGTTTCACCGCGCCTTTACGCTCGGTAAACAGAATTTTACCGTTGTCCATAATAGCCATTCTCCGTTGGCTCGTCCAAATCGGCGGTCAGAACTTGCCGGTCGAAGCGGTTTTCTTCGGGGTAAGGCTGCGTTTTGGCCTGCCCGAACTTGAGGCTTGTGGTCATTACGGATTTGATACCACCCAGGATGTGGGCCATAAACAGCTGGTCGCTGTAGGATTCGTCGGTATGACCGGCACCCGTATAGAATGCCTTGCCTCCGTCGAAATCATGGTACCAGATAAACGGGTGGTTATCGCCGTTTTTGCCGCCTTCATAGGTTTTCTCATCCAGCTTGCCCAGCACTTTTATGTCGGGCGAAATGCTTTTGTAGCTGTACCACTCGTCGAACCGTTTCCAGACATTCGGGCAGCATTTTGGTGGACGGATGGCTTTTGTCGATAATAGCGATTTCGGCATTCTGCTGCTTGGGGTGATTCAGGAAGTACGCACCCGCCAGCTGGTTGTACCAGGGCCAGTCGTATTCCGTATCGGCAGCCGCGTGGATACCCATGTAGCCGCCACCCGCCTGAATGTAGCGCTCAAACTGCGCCTGCTGGGCTTCGTTGAGTACATTGCCGGTCGTGCTGAGCCAGATAACCGCACTGTACTGCTTCAGGTTGTTTTCGGTGAACTTACCGGCATCCTCAGTCGTGTCAACGGCGAAACCGTTTGCCTGACCAAGTTTCATAAGAGCCACTTTACCGACATTGATGGAAGCATGACGGTAACCGGCGGTTTTGGAGAAGACCAGTACTTTGTTCAGGGCGACCGGTGCCTGGCCCGTAGCCGTAGCCGGTTTAGCGGAGGTCGTTCGCCGGGCGGCCGATTGTGCCCAGGCAGGGCTATCTGCCCCAGAGACCACCGTTGCCAGCACGCCCGCCAGCAGCCATATGCGGGAGGGAAATTTACTGTTAATCATAGAGTTTTGTGATTTATACAAATTGATTGGCACCCGCAAATCGAAGTCAGAATGGTTAACTTATTTTAGGATTCGATTGGCTTTTAATAAGAAACAAAAGTAACGAAAAAGCCAATGCCATGTCGAAATCATTCGCTTAAAAAATGCTTGTTTCTGAACTTAGTCAACTTTTTTGAAAGTCATTACGGGCTTGCCCTGTTGGTACAGCGTCAATTTGCCCGAATCGATCCGGTAGGTCATCGGCTGGTTCAGCAGGCGCAGGAATGTGGGCTCCAGCGCGCCGTTCGGTCCCATACAGGCCATTTTTGTGGTAGCGAGCGGCCCAAACAAAATCCGACGGGTATCGGCCACAACGGAGCCATTTAGCTGATTACAACCGGTAGTGCCGGTTACGCGGCCCTGAGTAAGTGAAATCTCCAGACGGGGTATTTCCTTAGCCGGGCCATTAAGGGTAATGGAGTCTCCCTGCATACTGGTTAGTACCCATATGTCCTGCAATAAGGCTAACTGTTGTAGTGAAACGCCACAGCCCACTACGTTTTGACCCTGGCTTACCACCTCTACGCGGTAGTCATACCGTTGGCCGGATAGCTTGTCCGTGCAACTGTCGGGGCGGAATAGTACCTTGATCCGGCCATCCCGCGACTGGTATCCAAACGCGCCATTGGCCGAATCGGCCGTACGGCTAATCTGGTTCCCGGAAAGTGACACGATGCTGCTATCGCCGTGCTGGGGTTTAAAGAGTAGGACCCCTTTGGCGGGGTTTACCGTTAGCGACCAGGCGGGGTCACTCCCTACGGCCACCAGTTCATCCCCGGCTTTCAGGTAGCGGGTATAATCGTCGGGTTGATTGACGGGAGTGAGCATGGCCGAGAACTGCGTGGATGGACGCCGACAGGCAACCGCTAGGAGCAACAGGCCAACGATTAGCGTTCGCATAGGTTTGGTACGGGTTGTATGGAGGGTAAGACCGTCAATAGCCAAAAAAGTTTAACGGTTTCAGGCTATGGAGCGAATGAAATCACAAACCATCCCGACCAAGCCAGCAGAGCCCGCTTTTTCGGCAGGCTGCAACATAGTCAGCTCTATTACAAAGCGCCCACAACATAGGTAGTGATTGCTCCGGAGCGGGTGAAAGTACCGTGACCTGTGGGATTTTTGACCGCGTGGTGGTTGAATGGTTGTGGGAAAATGCACCAGGAATGCCAGTTGGCGTGCCGGAGGTACGCAACCCAACTGATAACACCGTACCTACAGCACGCCCGATACCGAATGAAGTCGCTTTCCTACAATCATTTCGTGTCTACGGTATTTAATCGATTGAAAATCAGCCCTGGAATCGCCTAGTTCGCATTAAAAAGACTGGCTGGCCGATGCGTGGCCGGTAGCGATGCATCGAACGAGTATTTACCGTAAATTAGGCGCTTGCAGTAACGGTTGCCCTGACGTTACAACTCCTGATGGATTATGCGATACGCGCTTACTACGCTTTGCTTCCTGTTTGCCTGTCTGACGCATGCTCAGCAGGTCAGTAAGGCAATCCGGTCGAGTGGGTCTGAGCAGCGGGATGAACCAATAACGTTCGAGCATTACGGGCAGGAAAGTGGCCTGTCGCAGGGGACCATCAACGCGATTACGGCCCATGATGGCTTCCGGTGGTTTGCTACGCAGGATGGGCTTAACCGGTTCGATGGCTACGGATTCCGGGTGTACCGGATTGGGCAGGGGCTGAACAGCAACCTGGTGCAGGCCCTGCTGACTGATTCCCGCCAGCGACTCTGGATTGGCACGGGAGCCGGGCTGAACCTGTTTGACCGGGCAGATGGCCGGATACGGCGATTTACGGAAACATTCGGCATCCGGCACCCGGTCGATAGCCTGCCCGTAAACCGGCTGCTGGAAGATAAACGGGGGCGTATCTGGATTCAGACGGTGGCGCAGGGGTTATTTTGCTTCGACCCGGCCCTGAAAAAAATCAGGCACTACTTCCCCGGTGACAACACCATTCGTACTTGCAGCCTGGCCCCCAACGGGCAATTGTGGGTGCTGACACTCAATGAACTGTACCGCTACGACGCGAAACGGGATCGGTTTGTGGCTGTCCCCATCCGTCAGCACCTGACAACGGCCTCCCTGTTTCAAAATTTCCTGTTCGACAAACGCGGATATTTGTGGCTGGGTACCGCCGATGATGGCGCCTTCCGGCTGGAAAACCCGGCCAGTTCGCAGGGACGTATTACGCACTTTGTGCAGGGGAGTACGGCGCGGCACCTGAGCGGCAATGATGTGGAGTCGTTGCTGTGCGACAAAACCGGCAATGTCTGGATTGGCACCCGCACGGGCGGCATAGCCATTTACCACCCGGATACCGACCAGTTTACCTACGTTCGTCACTCCCCGCTGAATCACCGGAGCCTGCGCGAAAACTTCGTGTGGCTGCTCTATCAGGATCAGCAGGACATTGTCTGGGTGGGGAGTAGTAGCCAGGGTATCGACAAATATGACCCCCACCGGCTTCCGTTCGGGCTGATTCAGCAGCAGGCCGACACGCCGGCGCAGGGCCTGCCCGATAACGTGGTGTTCCGGCTGTTTGGTCTGGGAAAGGAACTGTACATTGGCACCGAAGCCGGTGGATTTGCCCGCTATTCGATACCGGACGGAACCATCACATCCTTTCCCGAAACGGCCGTTCCAACGGCTAGTGCCCTGCACGGGGAGGTGCGGGTAATTGATGCCGATTACAAGGGCAACCTCTGGTTTGCCAACTGGCACGAACTGACGCAATATGACCCCCGCCAGAACAGGGAGCATGTGTACCCGATACCGGGGCCTCGCAAACAAAAATACGCCTACGCAGCCCACATGCTCAGCGATACCAACGGACGAACCAGCGAAATATGGGTAGCGGGCGACGGGGGGCTTACCCGGTTCGACTGGCAAACGAAACAGTGGAAAAAGTGGCAGGATTTACCCGCTATTGACGCTATTTCGGCGTATAACATTCGGTTGGTCTATCAGCAGGAGCAGGACATCGTGTGGTTCGGTACGCTGGGAGACGGACTGCTTTGCTACAACCGCCGTACGCAGCAACTCATCGCGTTTGGGCCTGCCAACGGACTGGCCTGTCTTAATATCCGCTCGCTGTTGCAGGATGGTTCTGTCCTCTGGGTCGGCACCGATTGTGGGCTGTTTACCCTCGATTTAACCCGCCAGGTGGTTACCCGCCAGTTTACCAGCAGCCGGGGGGCGATGGCGTTTCGGTTGCCCAATGATGTGATTTACGGTATTCTGAAAGACGATGAGGGATACGTGTGGCTGAGCAGCAACCAGGGACTAACCCGCTTCTCGCCCACGAAGGGTGTACTCAAAAACTACGACGTATCGGATGGGCTGCAGAGTAATGAGTTCAATACCAACGTGGCGTACAAACATACCGATGGCACGCTGTTTTTTGGCGGTGTCAACGGCGTTACGTACGTCAGAACCGGGCAGATGCAGCGCAATACGTTTGTGCCACCCGTTCGTATCACCGCGCTGACCGTGCTGGACAGTGCCTACAATCCGAACCAGACGCACCTGACGCTCAACCCCGACCAGAATTTCATTGAGTTTTCCTTTGCGGCCCTCAACTTCTCCAACGCGCAAAAAAATCGCTACCAGTACCGGCTCGAAGGTATTGATGCCATCCTGGGTGCAGGCGCAGCACCGCCGAACGGCCAACTATACCAACCTGCCGCCGGGCAGTTACGTATTCCGGGTGAAGGGCAGTAATGACGATGGCCTCTGGAATGAGCAGGGGGCCTCGGTGAATATCCTGATTAAACCGCCCTACTGGGCCACGCGCTGGTTCCAGATAGCTATGCTCCTGTTGCTGGCAGGGGTGCTGTACGGCGGCTACCGGTACCGGATTGCCGCGTTGAAAGACCGGCAGGCCCACGCATTGAGCGTAGCCATCCAAACGCAGGAACTGGAACGGCACCGGTTTTCCAAAGAACTGCACGATGGCGTAGGGGCCAACCTCTCTGTGCTGAAAATGTACCTCTCGTCGCTGGGAGCGCCCAACGTAGCCGTCGATGAGGTCCGGAATCGCTCCCTGTCCGTGCTTAAATCATCCATTGCCGATATACGCAGCATCATTCACGATATGCACCCGCGTAGTCTGGCCGAGTTTGGGCTGGTCCATACCATTGATGATGCGGTGGCCCTGATGAATGAGAGCCACCAGCTGAACGTGACGTTCACCAGCCGACAGGTGCCGCAGAAGCTACCCGAAAACGTTGAAATCAACCTGTTTCGCATTGTGCAGGAATTACTCCAGAACGCCATAAAGCACGCTGACGCAACCCAGGTTCAAATCGGTCTGACGTACGAAGCCGATACCCTGTTGCTGACGTATCGCGATGACGGGCGCGGCTTTGACCCCACACGCGTTCACGATCACTCACTGGCAGGCCACGGTTTAGTTAATATCAACCAGCGGGTCACGCTCGTGAAAGGCACGTATCAGGTAACATCGGCCAACAATCAGGGCACAGCCATTCGCATATCCGTGCCGGTTTCCTGACCGGGTAGTGCATCAATTCATGTATGAACACTTGGTTCGCTTTGGCCGTTACTACCCCAACACATACACGCGACATTACACAATGAAAAAGGGCTGGATTATTGCACTCGGACTGCTGCTTATCGGCATTCTTGGCGCCTTTATTTACTACAACCGCTTGAAAAGCAACGCCAAAGCCGAGGGCGGTGCTTACGATGGAACCCTCAAACCCCGCGTGGAACTAAGCCGGTTTGACTTCGAGAACATCACCGACGATGAAATTTCGATGAACATGTACATCCTCCTCGACAATCCGCTGCCCGTTGGGCTGACCGGGCGCAACGTCGATTACTCGTTCTACATCAACGACCAGGAACTGGTTAAGGAGTCGTACGAGAAGGTAGTGTCAGTAAAAGCGCAGGACAGTACGGTTATTGCCTTACCCGCCAAGCTGGAAGCGAAGAAACTGACCCGGGTGCTCGATGACATGGAACGACGCGGTGTTGATAGTGCCGACTACCGGCTTCGTATTTCGTTCGATACGGACGTGCCGATTCTGGGCGAAAAGAGGATTAATATCGACCAGACCCGCCGACTCCCGGCTTACCACCTACTACAGATTAAAGTGGAAGATATCGACTACGGCAAGCTGAGTCTGAAAGCGATGGATATAGCGGCAAAAGTCAACTCATCAACAAAAACAAACTTCCTTACAACATCACCGATACGCACTACACCGTGGTGATTGATGGGAAAGAAATTGCCGAAGGGGAGCAAACCGAGCCCATTCTGATAAAAAAGAATCGACCACCGCCGTCGTGTTTCCAATGACCGTGAAGCCAGGGAAAGCGCTCGGTTTACTGCCAAAAGCCCTGTTCGACAAGAAAGACACCCCCTATGCCATTACTTTCCGGTGTAAAATACTGGACAAGAATAATAACCCCATGTTCCAGCAGAGCAAGTTTGTAACGACCATAAAAGGGACGCTGCTGGATTTCAAGAAGAACAAGTAAGTGATACAACCAACTAGTTCATGAAACACTACGACGTACTCGTTATTGGTGCCGGATCGGCAGGACTCAGCGTGGGTATATCCATGAAACGACTGGGCTTCGGGGTACTGATCGTAGAAAAAAGCGATCACCGGATTGGGGGCGACTGCCTGAACGACGGCTGCGTGCCGAGTAAGGCCCTCATTCACATTAGTAAACAGGTTCACCACGCCCGGAGCGTAGACCGGTTTGGCGTGAAAGCCACCGGTGAGGTTGACGTGGCGGAGGTGATGCAGTACGTTCGGGAGCGGCAGGACATTATCCGGGCGCACGAAAGTGCCCACTATCTGCGTGAAACGGAAGGAATCGATGTAGCCCTGGGGGTAGCCCATTTTGTGGGCGAAACCGAAATTGAGGTGGCGCTCAATGACGGGGGAACCATGCGGGCAACCGCCAAAAACATTGTGCTTTGTACGGGTTCCGTACCCCGCCAGCTTGAGGCCGACGGGCTGGATGCCGTAGCGAACGTGCCGGGCAAACTGCATACCAACCAAACCATTTTTTCGCTGAAAACCCTGCCCAAACGACTACTCATTGTGGGGTCAGGACCCATTGGTATCGAGATGGCCCAGGCCTTTGGGCGGTTGGGCAGTGCCGTAACCGTAGTAGGCTCCGAGGAACGTATTCTGGACAAAGAGCTGCCAGAGGCATCGGAACTGCTGCAAAAACAGCTGGAGAAGGAAGGAATTACGTTTAAGCTGGAGCGAAAAGTGACCGCCTTTCCCGACGTAAATACGGCGGAGACAGCGGATAAAGACGGCCATACGGACACCATTCCGTTCGATGTGGTACTGGTAGCCATCGGGCGCACGTTTCAGTACGATGCCCTGAAGCTGTGCTGCCGGAATTGAACTGGATGATAAAGGCCGCCTTAAAATCAACGACTACCTCCAGACCACCAACAAACACGTGTTTGCCGTTGGTGACGCCGCCGCCGGTGCACCGGCCGGGCAGCGCCTTTTTTCGCACGGGGCCGAACTACAGGCATCCATTGTGGTCACTAATTTCATAACGCCCGGCGTGTTCGATAAGAAACTTACCTACGACCATTTTTCGTGGGTTACCTTCACCGATCCCGAAGTGGCCACCTTCGGCTTTCAGGAAGAAGACCTGAAAAAGAACGGGAAAGGGTACGAACGTATCGAATACGATTTCGCCCGCGACGACCGGGCCGTGATTGAGGACTATGAATACGGCCGAATGATTTTATTCGTCACCCCAGCGGGCATAAATCCGTTCAGCCCCCAAATTTTAGGAGGAACTATTATTGCACCAAAAGCGGGGGAGTTGATCCAGGAGCTTATCCTGGCGCAGCAAAAAGACCTGACGGCGGGGGATTTCTTCAATAAGATTTATCCGTACCCACGGCCAGCCGGGTCAACAAATCCATCTGGGTGGATAAAATTGGCGGTCACCTGCCGGAGTTCATCAAAAAAGGGGCTAAGTGGCTGTACTAGTGGTGGCAAGGGTACGAACAAAAAAGAGATGGCCCGTCTATAGAACGGGCCATCTCCCAGACTCACCTAATTAACAAAACCCATAATAGGAGCCGCCTGATGACTCAGTAGTCGGGCGGTTATCATATGTACGGTTAAAAAAAAGATCTGGTTTTATGGCGACCGTGATTTTGTCTGGCGAGGATGGCCTGGATTCGTGAAGTTTTTTGCCCTGATAACTTTAGGGT
>CAWARB010000035.1:0-96415 GCA_963784335.1 uncultured Cytophagales bacterium
GGAGTTTTTTGACTTTTCGGTATTACGCGATGATTTAGCAGGCGAAAAGCAATCCAAGAATGTTCGCTTTAAACGTTCAGCCAGTTCGTTATTCATTGAACTAACGTTCCAACGTGAAGAAGAGGAGGTAGTATTTCTCAGGAGTTTCGACTTCTCTAAAATCTTAGATGTTCAATCATCACAACGTATTCTAAAAGATGGCGTCGAACAATCCAGAAATGACCAAGGCTATCCTGACGTATCTTTTTTACGCCGTCAGCTTATTTCTTTGAGAGTTTACCGTCCATCGCCGGACGCATTTATTAAGCCTGGAATTGTGGCAAATAAAGAAGAAGTGGTTAGCAATAACGCTTCTAATCTAGTTGGATTTCTAGATCTAATGCTAGGTAAATATAGGAGAACCGTATTTAACCGAACAGAGTCAGATTTGAACAAGTGCGTTCCTGAATTTGACGAGATTACTTTAGACGATGCTTTTCCAGATGAAGAACTTAAGATGCTATACGGTGACAGATCTTTTAAGCGTATTGGACTTACAAACAGCAAACAAGGAGTAACCTACTGGGCTGATGAGCTTTCAGAAGGCACCCTTTACTTCCTTGCTCTTCTCTGCATTATCAACCAACCGAACCCACCTAAACTCTTGTTACTCGAAGAACCCGAAAAGGGCATTCATCCACGCCGGATTCGGGAGGTAATGGATTTCATTTTTCGTTTAGCGGAGGAAAAGGATGTGCAGATTATTCTGACCACGCACAATGAGCATGTGCTGGACGATTTCTCTACTCGCCCAGAAGCCGTTTTTGTGTTCGACAAAGACGAAGAGGGGGCAACGTATGTTCGGAATCTGCAAAAAGATATCATTGAGCCAACGAACCAACGTAATCAGGAATTAGGTCTCGATGAAGTTGATTTAACAACGAATCTAAGCGAAAATTGGCTTTATGGGCTGTTGGGAGGAGTACCTACAATCGCATGAGCAGACTACTAAGATATACACTGGTTGGCGAAGGATTTGCAGAATACCAGTTTATCCCGGCTTACATGGAATGGGCGGCCAGCCAGATTAGGGATTTACAGATCGTTAGGACAAATATCCAGATTGCTATAACGAAGAACCCAAGTCTATCAAAAGTTCTACAGGAAGCCCCTATCCTGTGTGCCACTTCCTTCGCTGATGATCGAAATCCCTGTCATCTTTTTATTGCCGGCATCGACCTGGATGAACCGGACTTTACCGACGAGCAGGAGATACACGACAAACGCCTTCGGGTGTTGAAAGAGAGAATGGGTAGAGTATACAGGCAATACGAAGAAAAGACCATTTTGTACGTTCCTGTGCAGGCAATTGATTGTTGGGTGCATTACGTGCAACAGAACGCGACGGCCAATAGTCTGGAGTCTATTGGAAAAGATGAAACCAAGCGTAAGGTGTACGGCATGAAGAATCCAGACCGCCAACGCATCGAAAAGGTCGTTCGGGAAGCAGCATCGAAAGCCGATTTTGCCAGACTCGCTAAACAGTCCCGCAGTTTCAAACACTTCCATAGCCAGGTCGTTGCCTTTTTAGAGAAGTACAACAAAACCATAGAACCATGAACTATCATAACTCCATCATCGACACCATTGGCAACACGCCCCTAGTGAAACTGAACAAAGTAACTAAGGGTATTCCGGGTACGATTCTGGCGAAAGTTGAGTATTTCAACCCCGGTAATTCCGTGAAAGACCGCATTGCCGTGAGCATGATTGCCGATGCCGAAGCACGGGGCGTATTGAAACCCGGCGGCACCATCATTGAAGGTACCAGCGGCAATACCGGCATGGGGCTGGCACTGGCGGCCATTGGCAAAGGCTACAAGTGTATTTTCACGATGGCCGACAAACAGTCGCAGGAGAAGATTGACATTCTGCGGGCGGTGGGTGCCGAAGTGGTCGTTTGCCCCACCAACGTAGCCCCCGACGATCCGCGCTCGTATTACTCGGTCGCCAAAAAACTCAACCGCGATATTCCCAATTCCCTGTATCCTAATCAATACGACAATATGGCCAACTCGGCGGCTCACTACGAAACCACCGGCCCCGAAATCTGGCGCGATACCGACGGCAAAATCACGCATTTTGCGGCTGGCGTGGGTACGGGCGGCACCATTAGCGGCACCAGTAAATTCCTGAAAGAGCAGAACCCAACCGTCGTTTCTATTGGACTGGACACCTACGGTTCGGTATTCAAGAAATACAAGGAAACCGGCCAATTCGATGAGGGGGAGATTTACCCGTACTTGACCGAAGGCATCGGCGAAGACATTTTGCCGCAAAACGTGGATTTCAGCGTCATCGACCAGTTTATTAAAGTGACGGATAAAGATGCGGCCATCATGACCCGTCGGCTGGCCCGCGAAGAAGGGTTGTTTGTGGGCTGGTCGTGCGGTACCGCTGTACACGGCGCGCTGGAGTGGGCCAGAGAGCACATGAAAGACGAGTGATGTACTGGTTATTCTGCTACCCGACCACGGTACGCGCTATCTCGGCAAGATTTATAACGACACCTGGATGAAAGACCACGGTTTTCTGGAGGACCGGGCTTTCAAAACCGCCCGCGACATTATCCATCACAAAAACGGGACGTCGCAGCTCACTACCATCGGGGCAGGGGTTTCGGTAAGTCAGGCGATTCAGGTGCTGAACCGGTACGGGATTTCGCAGATTCCGGTAACGGATGAGAGTGGTCACATAATTGGTAGTCTGACCGACTCGACCGTGCTGAATCGGCTCATCGACGACCCCGCCGTGAAAGACCATCCGGTGAGTGAACTGATGGATAAACCATTCAAATTTGTCGGGCTGGACAACACGATTGACGCCCTTTCCTCGCTCATCGACCGCGACAATAAAGCATTGCTCGTCCGCGACGAACGGGAGCAGGTTCACATCATTACGCAGGCCGACCTGCTGGCCGCTATGACGAATTAAAGATGTAATAGGTAGGAGGATTATGACTGGCATCAAAACGTATACCTCTCACATAAAACTCCTACCGCCGGTTATCCCCGCCTTCAATCATGCTCAGGTAGCTCATATATCGGCTTTCGGCGATTTCGCCTTCGGCAACGGCTTCCTTGATGGCGCAGCCGGGTTCATTGAAGTGCAGGCAATTATCGAAGCGACACTGGTTCAGGCGGTCGCGCATTTCGGGGAAGTAATGACTCACCTCCGCCTTTGCCGTATCCATCAGGCCCAGTTCCTTAATGCCCGGGGTGTCAATAATGTACGTGTTGGGGGCCAGTTCGAACATTTCGGCGAAGGTGGTGGTATGAACCCCTTTATTCGCGAACGTGAGACTTCGTTCGTGCGCAGGTTCAGGTCGGGGGCAATGGCGTTGACAAGCGTCGATTTACCCACCCCCGAATGGCCCGATAACAAAGTAACTTTCTGATCGAGCAGTTGCTCAAAGGCTTCCACTCCCGCGCCTTCCGTGGCCGATGTAGATATGCACTGGTAACCAATCCGTTCGTATAGATCCATGACTTCCTGCTGATACGCCAATCCTTCGTCGTTCAGAATATCCGATTTATTGAAGATAATGGTCGTCAGAATCCGGAACGATTCGGCCGATACCAGAAAGCGGTCAATGAAACCGAGTGATGTGCGGGGCATGGCCAGCGTGGCAATCAGGATGGCCTGATCGAGGTTGGCGGCAATGATGTGCCCATGCGCCGTTTTATGGACTGATTGACGGATGATGTAGTTTTCACGAGGGTCAATATCCGTAATAACCGCCGTATTCTCAATTTCGTCCTCAACCTCAAATCGCACCTTATCGCCCACGGCAATAGGATTGGTCACTTTAAATCCTTTGATTTTGAATTTCCCCTTTAGCCGACCCTGATAGATATGACCGTCTTCGTTCCGGATATCGTACCAGGAACCGGTGGAGCGAATGATTAGACCTTTATTTTTCAATGAGTTATCTATTGGATAAGCAAGTAAAACCAGGTTACTGCGTGGAGCAAATCGCCGACGCGATAAGAACATAAAAGAAAAGGCAGGTTGCTAGTCGCTCTGCACCGGCGGCCCGGTTTCACTCGTTCGCCCTTTCGTTCATTAATTGCGCTATGACCTGCATAACCTTCGCGGTTGCGCCAATGTTCCGCTGCACATAGTCCCGACTGACGCGGGTTGCTTTTTCGGAGTCATCGTATTGCTTTTTGAACAGCGCATTCAGTTCGATTTTATTACTGACGGGAAAAGCGGCTCCCTCATTCACCAACTCAACAGCTTCCTGAAACTTGCTGAATTCCGGCCCAAAAAACAGCGGCATTCCAAAAGTAGCCGCTTCCAGAATATTGTGCAACCCCTGTTTAAACGCACCGCCAATGTAGGCAAACTCGCCATACTGGTACAGAGAAGACAGCATGCCGACGTTGTCGATAAAGAGGTAGGTAGCCGCTAAAACAGTTTGCTCATTGGCCTCTGAAAAACGAACAGAATTCTTCCTTAACTGCCGGCGCCAGTTTTCGATTTCGGCGTCGTGAATTTCGTGGGGGGCAATGATAACTTTCAAGGGTTGGTCGAAGGTATTCAGAAAGGGAATCAATACGGCCATATCTTCTGGCCAGGCACTACCCACAACCAGTAAAGGCATGGTTCCTTTGAAAGTTTGAGCCAATGGAGCTATCCTTCCTGGCGGCTGCACCCTGCGCTACCCGGTCAAAACGCGTATCACCCGCCAGCGTAACGGAGGTAATTCCAATAGTTTTCAGCAAGTGGACCGACTTCTGATTTTGTACCAGTATATGGTCAAAGTACCCGAGCATACTTCGATAAAAGGCACCGTAGGGTTTGAAAAAAAGCTGGTTTGGGCGAAAAATAGCGGAGAACGAAACGACCGGAACCTGCGCGGCTTTCAACTCACGGAGGTAATTGTACCAGAATTCATACTTGATAAAAAAGACTATTTCCGGCCTGACCAGCTGAACAAACTGCCGGGCATTTTGGGGCGTATCGGCGGGCAGGTACAGAATAAAGTCAGCCCCATCGTAGTCTTTACGAACCTCATAGCCCGAAGGGGAAAAAAAAGTAAGCAGGATTTTGTGCGTTGGGTATTGCGCCCGAAAGGCTTCCATGACGGGTCGCCCCTGCTCAAATTCGCCCAGAGAAGCCGCGTGAAACCAGGCAATGGGGTGTTGATTGGGTGCAAGTTGCTGTCGTAACCTACCGGCCCAGCCCTCCCTTCCTGTTACCCACTGGCGGGCTTTTGAATTAAATGAAGCCGATACCCGCGCCAGCGCCTGAAAAATAAAGATACCTGCGTTATAAAGTCCCGGAAACAAGCGGTTGTGGGGTTGGTTATACAGGCAAAGCTACAAACACAAAATCAAATCCCTCCCGTTCATGAAAACGTACGATACCTTAACCGAAGCACTGGAAGGCCTGCGAAAAGAAGGCTACACGCAGGATTACAACCTCAAACCGGATTGCCTGCACTGCCAGCCCGACAACATCGAACTTAGCCCCGCCGACTTCAACATCGTTGATGTATACCGGTTTGAAGGCATGACAAACCCATCCGACGAATCAGTGCTGTACGCAATAGAGACCCGAAATGGCCATAAGGGTGTTTTGGTCGACGCCTATGGCCCCTACTCAGAAGCGATATCGCCCGCGATGGCTGAGAAGCTGCGATACACCCCAAAAAATTAGCGAACTTTTTGACCGTAAAACTAATTTTACGTCTACAGAATACAGCTAGCATGTGGATACAATGAATTGGAACAAACTAACAACCGACGACCAACTTGATCTTATCAAAGAAGAATCGAACAGGAGTCCGGTATTGATTTTTAAACACAGCACCAGTTGTTCGATCAGCCATATGGCCCTTAGTCGCATGGAACGCAACTGGAACGACCACTTGGGCGTAAAACCATACTACCTCGATTTGCTGGCTTACAAGCCCATATCGAACAAGATTGAAACCGTTTTCGGCGTAGAGCACGAATCTCCGCAGGTGTTGCTGATCCGGAATGGGGAGTGCGTTTATGATGCCTCGCACATGGCTATTTCCTTTGCCGGGTTGCAACAGGCGGTGTAGGTATGTACCCTTAAAAGTCGCAGGTGGCTGACGCAACAAAATTACTGTTGCGTCAGCCACCGGCGACTTTTTTTTTAACTCATTCCTTCAACGTAATTTTTGCCCGGTGGCAGACTCCACCAATGGGCGGATTGAATTTGGATACGCTGACTTCTACGGCTTCCAAGTCAGGATAAGTAGCCCTTATTTCCTGGATAATCTGGTGGGCAATGTGTTCCAGCAGTCGGGCGGGTTGTTTCATCACGCCCAACGTAATCCTGTATAAATCCTCGTAATTGACCGTAGCACTCAGGCGGTCACGCCGGGCAGCTTCCGAGAAATCGGCCGTAACGATTATGTCGACAGAGTACTTGTTGCCAATCTTTTGCTCTTCATCGTAAAAGCCATGGTAGGAGAAGAACTCGAGTCCCTCTAACGCGATTGTTCCCATAAAAAGGGCTGTGTATGGTAGCCCGTTATATTATATCTGGTCAAAAAACGAACCGCCTTTTTTGGGTTTCTCTTCCTGGACCACCTCTTCATTGACCGGCTCAGACTCTGGCAATGGCTCACTAACGGGTATCGATTCAGGCATCGTTTGGTTTTCAACTGGCGCTTCGCTCACCATCGGCGCAACCAGTTCCTGTTCAGCGATATGAATACTCTCCTCCAGTTTACCTATCATTTCCTCATCAGGCGGAATCGCTTCAGGAACTGCTTCAGTCCGGTCAATCAGTTCAGGTAGATCAGTAGCGTTGCTGGTGGGCGACTCCGACTCCTGAGAGTCAACGGCCGCTACACCGTTCTCGGTTCGTTCATTCTCTTGCTTCCGGTCCTCTTCAATCTGCGTGGTAACTTCGTCTATCTTGCCTTTCAGATTTTGTTTGGCAAACTTCTTCTCAAATCGATCAACACTATCCACGGCATTGCTGGCCAGTGCCCGAATCTGAACGGCCAGATTTTCCTTGTACCCTTCCAATGCCTTAAAATCATGTTCCAGCGATTTAAGGTCATTGAGGATGTTATCTTTCAAAAAGCGAGACTGATTTTCAGCATCTTTTACCATCAGGGCAGTGCGCTTACGGGCATCCGCCAGGATTTCGTCGGCTTTTTGTTTGGCTTCATTGATATAACCCTCACTGGCTTTGTTGGCCTGCTCCGTTATTTGCGCGCTGTTATCCTCCGCTGTTTTGAGGGTACGAAACAGCGTCATTTCAAATTCTTTTAGCTTCCCCAGCTCTTTCTCGGCTAGTTCAAGCTGCATTTTCAGCATTTTATGGTCGCTGGTGACACGCTCCCACTCCTGCGAGAGCGACACAAGAAATGCGTCAACATCGTCTGGTTTATAGCCGCGCAACCCCTTCTCGAATGTGTGTTGCCGGATTTCTATGGGGGTAATTTTCATCAGTGCGCTTGAATTAGAGTAGTCACTATTCATCAGATAAGGGTGAAATTAACAGCCATTCTACGGAATTTACAAAAAATAGGCCAAAAAATAGAGTATTCCTATCCAAGCACGCTTTGTCAGGCCAATTTCCACACCGAAATCGTTCGATCATCACTGGCAGAAAGAAGCTGACGGGGTGCCGTCCAGAGTAGCTTATTAACGGATGTACCATGCCCGGCATGACGCGCCCGATCCACCACTTTCAACAGCCGAAACGTTTCGGCATCCCAGATTTTAATGGATTTATCCATACTGGCCGTGGCCAGCAGCGTGCCATCCGGGCTGAATGCCAGGTGATTGATGGCAAACATATGCGCCACGATGTCCTGGTGTAGTGCATAGTTTTTTTCTACGTCCCATATGGTCAGATGAGCATCCCGCCCGGCGGTGAGCAGATAGCGAAAATCGGGCGAGTAGGCAACCGTAAAAACTGAGTTTGAATGCCCCGAAATAACGTGCTTGAGGGCATAAGTCAGTAAGTCGAAAATGCGGATAGTATGGTCGCTGTACCCCACCGCAAACTCCCGCTCCACCGGATTGATGGCGATGCAGCGGGCCGACTGGTCCGTTGCCTTCAGGTGTTTCCGGACGACCAACTGGTCAACATCCACGACCACCACTACCCCATCCGAAAGGGCCAGAAAAGCGTCATTCTTGTAGAACTTTATGTCAAAAATGGCAGCCGACGTTAGTTTGAGGGAGGACACCTCCTGTTTTTTATCGGAGTCGACCAGATGAATACCGGCAAAGTTTTGTCCAACCCACAGCAGCCCGCTGGCCGGGTGCATAGCCAGCGCGTACACCGATGCCGGTACCGTAGCAACCAGTTCCCCCAAATCGGGCCGCTCCAGTCGCCACCGCACGACCTGTCCATCGCCCCCGGCCGAGAAAAACTGGTTAGGCGCAGCACCGTTTTCGAGGGTATAAACTGGGTCACGATGCCCACCAAATGTGTCTATTTTTTCTACCACCACAGCATTCAAACGAATAAGTTGACACTCAAAGGTCGTCAAACCTTTCTTTTTGTCGAACGTCTTCCGACTTTTGAGTTGTGACGCTGCAAATAAATCAGGACTGTGTAGCCATACTCCAGTCAATTACCGACGATGAACCGGCGCTGCGGGCCGGTTTACCCCTTACCCTAATGGAGCAGGAAGAACTGGCTATGATAACCCATCCGGCACAGCGGGTTGAGTGGCTGGCCTGCCGGGTGGCTATCCGAAAACTGATTGGCGAACAGGGGGCCCTGTACCAGGGACTTCAAAAAGACGAATTCGGAAAACCATTTCTGATTGATTCTTCCTGGCATATATCCCTTTCGCATACCAGTGGCTGGGCAGCGGCCATCCTCCATAAATCAAGACCAGTCGGCATTGATATTGAGCCGATTCGGGAGCAGTTCAGGCGGGTAGTACCGCGCGTTTTATCTACTGACGAGATTGCCCACGCAGCCAATGACCCGCATCGGCTGGCTATGTACTGGTGTGCCAAAGAAGCCCTGTATAAGTTGTACGGTAAACGCCAGCTGACCTTTCGGGAGCACCTGCACATCGACCCTTTTACCGACGATGCGGAAAACCTGACAGGCTATGTGCGCTTACCCAACCACCAGGAACAACTGGAAATTCGCTGCTTCCGAACAGGACCGGGGCTACTGGCAGTAGCATTCTAATGGCTTGAGACACGTATATCCCTTACTTCAATTCTTTGATGGCGACGTTTCTGAAACGGTGAGCGGCACCGGGTTTCCAGGAATTGGCCATGTTGAAGGCGTTGGTCGCTTCAGAATACACCGCCGACCAGTGCGCTTGTAATCCAATCATACCAGCTGTTTCGCCAGCTACAAAATCATTGACCGGCTCGGTAACGGTCCACATTGGCTCACCGTTTACCCACAGACTAATAGTGGGAATATCGCCCTCCATCCGAATACGGAACGCGTTCCAGTCGCCGGGTTTCCAGACGCTGGTTATGGCGGCCGCACGCGCGCCTTTACTCACTTTCATCCGTTCGCCCAATAGATCGCCCAATCCACCGGGTGTAGCCAGTTCAATCTGATAAGCCGCCCCGCTTTCGGTGGAGCGGATAAAGATTCCGCCGTTGCAAAAGGAATCTACTTTCGCTTCCAGATACAGGTCAAAATTCCGGTATTTTTTGTCGGTCAGCAGAATACCGCCTTGTCCGTAGGGGTATTGCTTTAGCGTGATGACGCCGTTTTCTACGTAGAAATTACCCGTCGTTCCCTGGTGCGAGGTGCGACTGGTGTGCCATCCCTTCAGGTCTTTTCCATTGAAAATGGGCGTGAATCCTGCCGGAATCTTGCCGATTTGGGCGTTAGCCGTGTTCAGCAATACCGTGAGCAGTAAGAGCGTAACTAGTTTTTCTGGGCGCATCGCTATCTTATTTCGTTTCCAGTACTACCCTGAACCCAACGTCCCAGCCGTTACCCGGCCCACCGGCATGGGTCATGTAGGTGGCGTTTTTCACATCACCCATAAAGGATGCCCCTTTCAGCACGTGTTGCTTTCCGGTACGGGGTGGTAAAGGGTCGGCAAAGAGTTTTTCGTTGTACTTGTCCTGTACCCATTCCCACACGTTGCCGAGCGTATCATACAGGCCCCAGGCATTCGGCGCCTTCTGACCGACGCGGCCCGTGGTGACAGACCCCAGCTGGGCAGCTGCCTGAATAGCCTTCCAGGCAATATCGTCCTGTGCCCCCGCCCGGGCCGCGTATTCCCACTCAAATTCCGTTGGTAGCCGGTAGTGTCTGTTTTTATCCAGCGTATTGAGTTTCGACAGGAATTTTTGAGCATCCTGCCATGTCACATTCTCAACGGGATGCTGGTCGGCCTCATCGGGTACTTTATTTCCCTGAAAAGCGGATGGATTAGCCCCCATCACCTGCTTCCATTGCCCCTGCGTCACCTCAAATTTACCGATGTAGTACGGGCGGCTGATCGTTACCGGAAAGCCCGGCCGGGCATCCTGCTGTACCAGTTCTTCAGCCAGTTGATACTCTTTGCCTGCCCAGGACATACCTTTTTTTGTGGCAGCCGATGCGTTCTCCGATGAAGTCTGTTTCGGATAGGGTGGCTGAAAACGACCCACTACCAGGCTACCCGGCTGTATCAATATAAACTCCATGCCGATGCTGTTCGTATAGGCAGCCTCCTGCGCCACCAGACGGGGAGCGCACAACACGAATAGAAAAGCGGGTAACCACCATCGGCTTAGCCGGATGCTACTCTGTTTTAGTCTTCTCATCGGGTTTGCTCCAGTTCGTCCGTTCGGCACGGCCCAGTTTAAAAATTTCCAGTTCCTGTTGGGTCATCCCCGGCATTTTGGGGGTATTAGCCCGTATTTCGGCCACTTCGGCGGGCGTAACGACGGACGATCGGTTCCCCAGTTCGCTACTGTTGCGGATGTAACTCAGCACCGACGCAATCCATGTGTCGTCGTTGCCACCCATAGCGGGCATCATATCGGGATACGTTTTTCCATCGACTGGCCCCTTCATGCCATTGAGCAGGAGTTGGGTAACCAGAATTTTGTCGCCCGTTACGCGGGGAGAACCGACCAGCGGTGGAGCAGGCATTTGCCCCCCTCCTATTACGATACCCTTCCCATCGGGTCCGTGGCAGGTGGCGCAAAGCTGCTTAAAAATGGTAGCTCCATTCGTAACCAGCGCACGGTCGGCGGGGCTGAGGTTTCGGGTGCGTGCCCGTTCGGTCTCCAGTACTTTCTGACTTTCGGCGAAGGTGGCAAATGAGAACTGCATGAGTTCATTTTTTGGGTTATCGGCCAGCAGCGTTTTAACGATGGCCTGCGTCTGGTCCGTTTTGTGGCTTCGGAGTGACAGAGCCAGTTGAATACGGACATCCGGGCTGGGGTCACTTGCCAGCATAGCCAGTTTGGCGATTACGTCCGGGTCTTTCTTCGCCAGGTAGTCCTCGCTGATCCAGACTGCTGTTTTCCGAACCTGCGGGTCAGGGTCGGTGAAGGCCCGAAAGAGGGTGGGTTTATCAACGGCCTGCAACCCTTCCAGCGTCCAGAGCGCATGGATACGGGCCAGCGGACCGGGCACTTTCGCCAGCGACGCTTTTCCGCCCAGGGCAATCTCTTTCAGGACTGGCACTACCGACTGATCGTTCCGGATAATGAGCAACTGCTGGGCATTATCCCGCCACCAGCCGTTCGGATGGTCCAGGTGCGTAACCAGTTGGGCACTCGACTCATTGAGCATAGCAGGGCGTTGGGTATCCGGGGTAAAGTCGTCGTGAACAACGCGGTAAATGCGGCCCATTCCCCGATTTTTATACAGCCCTTTTTGCTGAATGATGCCCCCCAGATACGAATCGGGCTTTGTCCACTCGCTTTCCTGAATGATGCCGTGGTACATATCAACAATGTAAAAACAGCCGTCGGGCCCGGTATAGGTGTTGATAGGGCGGAAATTCATATCGGCCGAAGCCAGCCAGTCTTTCTGCTTGTAGGCGTCGGCAATGTAGATTTTTCCGTTTTGGTTGGTCACTTTGCCGCGCTTGATGATTCGCCCCACCGGCTCGGCAATGAAATAATCGCCCTGCATCTCGGCCGGCAGGCGGTCACCCCGAAAAATGGATTGCCCACAACCCGACGTAAATTTGTTCAGGGTATTATCCTCCGGCCGAAGGGCATCGCGTCCCCCCTGCGCATCGACATTCCCGATAATGGGCCAGGGTTTGGTAAAGTCTTCTGAATACTGGTCTGCAAAGTTCAGGGCACCGTAGGCTGGGTTTTGCTGAATCTGGACGGCAGGTAGTCCGGGACCGGCTTCGGAGTAAAACAGCCGCCCATAATTATCATTGGTCATTCCCCACTGCCCAATCATATTATCAATCAGCGTATCGGCTACTAACTTCCCCTGCTGGTATTTATACCGCAGATTGTCGCGGGTGGGGTAAATCCAGTTGTCCAGGTTCCAGACTAACCCGCCATTCTGGTGCTCCAGGTTCCGGGAGTCGATAGCCTGATTACGAAACACTATTTTTTTCTGGTCGGCCCTCCCATCACCGTTGGTATCCCGGTAGCTCCAAATGTGCTGAACGTTGGTTACACCCACCAATAGCTCGTCGCCAACCGGCAAGATGACACGGGGCAATACCAGGCTGTCGATGAAAATGGTTGATTTATCCATGCGGCCATCCCCATCCGTATCTTCCAGTCGTTTGATACGGCTGGTGGGCGCGTATTCGCCGGTGGCGCTGGCGTCCTTCATGTACGTGTTCATTTCGGCTACGTACATCCGTCCGTTACCATCCCAGGCCAGCGCTACCGGCTCCTGAACCATGGGTTCGCTGGCCACCAGTTCGATATGATACCCCGGCGGCAGTTGAATCTTTTTCAGACTCATTTCCGGCGACAGTGGTTCTACGGGCGGGTTGGTATCCTGAACCATACGGGTAAAATCCTGCGCATCGGTAACTGTATGAGACTGGCTACAACCCACCATAACCAGCAGAATTGCCAGAAAACCCGTTGGGAAAAGGAATCTTTCTACCGTTGATTTCCACTTACAATGAATCAGCATAATCAATCATTTTTACGTAAGTAATCGCACAAATTTAAACTGTACTTTTTTGTCATTTCGACAAAGGAGGAATCTACGGATGAGGATAGTTTTTCTTGCTCCTAGCGAAGATTCCTCCTTTGTCGGAATGACAAATCTCTGGTTGGGAATAAAACTAGTTGATTCTGCTTGATTACGTATTCGATTATTCAGGCATTAGGCTCTGTAAAACGCCAGCCGCCCTACCTATTCTCCTGCGCCCATTCCGGCGTATCCTGCTCGATGGCGCGCCTTACCTTAGCCACAATATCCTCAACAGTGTCCTCCGCACTAAATTCAAGGGGCGCTTTGAACTGAACGGTAAGGAGTGTGTTCCGCTTTTTGAACCGCAACCCCTTCTTGTCAAATGCCCGCCGAAATCCGTTGATGACCACGGGAATAACAATCGGTTCAATGTTTTTGATGAGGTGCCCGGTTCCTTTCCGCAGGGGTGCGTAGGGCGTTGTGGTACCCTGCGGAAAACTCACGACCCAGCCATGCGCCAGGGCCTTGGCAATCTTGTCGTTCGCGGTGGTATCAACAGACCGCTGAACTTCCCGGCCTTCTGCCCGCCAGGACCGCTCGATGGTAATGGCACCAATGGCCGAGAAAATGCGGGGCAGCAGCCCTTTCTGCATTGTTTCGGAAGCGGCTACGTAGTACTGCCGGGCGCGGGGCCCCAAGAGATACATGGGAGGCAACAGCGTATTTTGAAACCCCCATTTAACGGCGCAGAAGATGTGAAAGAAAGCAATCACATCGGCAAAATAGGTCTGGTGATTTGAGAGGAACAGGACGTTGTTGATGGGCAGATTTTCCAGATTTTCGGTACCCTCAATCTGAATCCGGTTCACCACGGTATAGCGGGCATAGGTAGACCACCCTACTATACCAATCAGCATCCGCCTAACCAGCAACGAACCACCAAAAGGATCACACTCAAAAAGGCCAAGCACATCCAGGGGCATCAGGAACTTAGGCAGATAGCTAAACTTCGTTGGCTTAACGTATTTCATGGGTAGGTTAAGGGGTATTGCCGGTAGGTAAAGATACGAGACGATGACAATGTTTTCAAGAAAAAGTACAATGGCCAAACCGGTGGAAATGATCAGGCAAAACAGCCTGATGGGTGGGCTCAGTATATTTTTTTTCTACCCGGATTAATCCTTTCCATACCGGTTTCCTCTAACCTACGAAATCACTTAAAACAACGCCTTCGCCTATTGCCGACATTTTACACGATTAAATTCATGTTCTCACTTCTTACTATATTTTTTCCTACTACCATGAAACGAATTGTGCTTGTCGGTCTTATTGCCTGCTTAGGCTCCCTGGTTTCGCAAACGACTTTTGCCCAGGTTCAAATCGGTGTCCGGGGCGGGGCCAACATAGGCTTTGCCTCCAAACCCGAGTACCTGGGCAGCATGACGCCCGCTTTTCATTCAACCGTTGGTCCAACGGGTGCTATTTTTCTGGACATTCCGCTGAGTGACCGCGTTTCGTTCCGTCCGGAAGTGGCTTTCGTACAAAAAGGAGTTGCCATACGGGAAGGAATCGATGTGAAGCTGGGGGGATTCAATCTGCCCATTGGCGCCACGATAGCCTACCAGTCGCAGCATATCGAGATTCCGCTGCTGGCTAAAATCAACCTCACCGATGGAGCCGTGCAACCCTATATTATCGCTGGCCCCGCCGTCAGTTACGCCGTAGATGGCCGTATACGCACCCGGGCCTCGGCCCTGTTCACGACGCAGGCTTATGATGTAGATGTCAACTACGGCGGCATGCTAAACCGCTGGGATATAGGTGCCGTTGGCGGACTTGGCCTGTCGATGAATGCCGGAACTGGTAAATTCTTTATTGAAGGTCGCTATACGCAGGGCTTCACCCGGCAGATACAGGTACCCATTGTCAATGTCAATGTGCGCAACAGGGGCGTGGGCGTATCGCTGGGCTACTCCTTCCCTATCGGGTACTAAGTACTACTTTCACCATTCACTACGCATTATCTTACCATTCACTACGACCAACTTTTTTTGATTGAATCAACCTGAATCGGTAAAGGCGAAGCTGCTTAGCTTCGCCTTTCTTGTTTTATGCAGGAATAGGATTAAAAACAGATTGTTTCAGCAAACGGCCTATTGCTGGCCGTTTAAAATGTATTAATTTTACTGTTCATTTTCATCAAACCGTACTGTGGTCCGGCGCACAGGCGGCCCCATTATCCGGCGACACCTCATCTATGGCAACGTTAACTGATTTTGTTCGTTCAAACGCTTCCGAACCCCATCGAATCCGTACCCGACAAATACTAAAATCCCATCCGGAACTGAAGAAGTTGATCGGGCAAAAAAACCCGAACACGATTTGGGTTATTCTGGCTTGCGTATCGCTGATGACTGGTATGGCCTGGCTGGTTCGGGATCAGTCGTGGTGGGTTATTGTGGCCGCAGCCTGGTTTATTGGCGCATTTCCGGCGCATACCCTGTTCGTGTGTATTCATGAAGCAGCCCACAACCTGATTTTCCGTAAGCCTGGTGCTAATATGTGGGCGGCTATTTTTGCGAATCTACCCACCGTATTCCCAACGGCGCTATCGTTCAAAAATTTCCATATCAAGCACCATGCGTTTCAGGGTGTGCATGAGCTGGATGCTGATTTGCCCGACTGGTACGAAGCTAAACTGATTAATAATTATGCTATTGGCAAAGCCCTCTGGCTGTTGTTTTTCCCCATTTTTCAGGGCATCCGTACCCTGCGGATGCACGAACTGGCGGTCATCGACAAATGGGTACTGACCAATATCCTGGTTCAACTCGTCTTCGACACGCTGATTGTAGTGCTGTTCGGCTGGAAAGCCCTGGCGTTTATGCTGCTTTGCCTGTTTTTCTCGGTTGGCTTCCACCCGCTGGGTGCCCGCTGGATTCAGGAGCACTACCTGACCCTTGACCCGGAGCAGGAAACGTACAGCTATTATGGCGGCCTCAACGGTGTGAACCTGAACGTGGGCTTCCATAACGAGCACCACGATTTCCCGTCTATTCCCTGGAACCGGCTCCCCGAAATCAAGAAATCAGCCCCGGAATACTATGATACCCTGAAATTTCACACATCCTACGTCCGGTTGTTTTTCCGGTTCCTGTTCGATCAGGAAATTTCATTGTACTCCCGCATTGTTCGGAAAGAGCGCGGCCGCGTAACGGTTGCCGATCAATCGAAACCCGATCTGGAATTGGTACAGTCCCAGACAATTCCAGCGGAATCGATAGCTTAAGCTAGCTAAATGAACGTTACTGACAACAAAAAGTCCCGCTTATCTCAGGCGGGACTTTTTGTTGTCAGTGAATAATTAGGCTCTTAATTGGCAATTGAGGTACGCTAAAACTTCGCTTTCCCGGCATCCAGAAACGCCACAAAATTCGCAACGTCACGGTCGTAGTTTTTGGGCGATACCAACAGCTTACCATCGCTGTTGACCAGGCAATAGTGCGGCTGCGCGTTGTTGTTGTATTTCGTAATCTGCAAATCCGCGTTTTGGCCACCGATGGTCTTTTTCACCTTCCCGTCGTAGGTGGAGGTGTACCACTGCGATTCGGGCAGTTCGGTTTTATCGTCTACGTACAGGGCCACCAGTACGTAATCATTCTGCAGCCGCGTCATTACCGCCGGGTCTGACCAGACGCGGGCTTCCATTTCGCGGCAATTCACGCAGCCATGACCCGTGAAATCAATGAAGACCGGCTTACCCACCTTTTTGGCGTAGTTCAATGCCTGCTGGTAGTCGAAGAAACCCTGTAAGCCACGGGGAAAATGAAACAGGTCAGCGTATTTTATTGGCTCCGTCAGGGTTGCCTGCGATGCCGTGTTACCTGCTAATTGCTGGTTATGCAGGTTGAAATCCTGCGAGGTTTCGGGCGGTAAGTAGCCGGAAAGGGCTTTCAGCGGGGCACCCCACAAACCCGGAATCATATATACCACAAACGAAAAAGTAGCCATGGCCATCAGCAATTTCTGCACGCTGATAAATTTCGTTTCGCTGTCGTGCGGTAACCGTAGTTTACCCAAAAAGTAAAAGCCAATCAGGGTGAAAATAACAATCCATATAGAAAGGAACACTTCACGGTCGAGCAAATTCCAGTGATAGACCTGGTCGGCCACGCTCAGGAACTTGAACGCCAGGGCCAGTTCCAGAAAACCCAGCACTACCTTCACCGAGTTGAGCCATCCCCCCGACCGGGGCAAGCCCTTCAACCACTGCGGAAAGGCGGCAAACAGTGTGAATGGAATGGCAAAGGCCGATGAGAAAGCCGCCATGCCCAAAATGGGTTTGATTACTTCGCCACCCGCCGAAGCAACCAGCAAACTACCGACGATGGGGCCCGTACACGAAAACGAGACCAGTACCAGCGTGAAGGCCATAAAGAATATACCCAGAATGCCGCCTTTCTCCGACCGGGCGTCGGCTTGATTGATCAGGGAGTTGGGTAATACAATCTCGAAAAGGCCCAAAAACGACAGGCCAAACATAAAGAAAATGGCAAAAAACAGCAGGTTGGGTACCCAGTGCGTACTCACGAAATTAGCGAAAGCCGGTCCATTGAACCGCGATACAACGGTGCCAATCAGTACGTAGATAGCAATGATGAAAAAGCCGTACAGCACTGCTTTCCACTGCCCGCCCTGCTGATTGGTAAAAAAGCTAACGGTAGCCGGGATAATTGGAAACACACAGGGCGTAAGCAGAGCGACTAAACCCGACAGGAAAGCCGCCAGCAGGAAACCGCCCAGCGAACCATCCGATGCCTCAGCCCCTTCCGCCAATGCTTCTTCGGGGTTATTGACCGCTTCGGAAACCGTCGGTTCTTGCAGCTTTAATCGTATTCGAGTCCGTCAGGGTAGAAGCGGGTGTTGCAGCGGCCACCGTCGTTTCAGACGTGGGTTTGGTAACGGTTGACGTCGGCGCGGGTGTTGATGCTACGGCCGTTGTTGAATTGGCAGGGACGGTTCCTACGGATGCGATGGCTTTCACCTCCGTTGACAAGTCCACTTCTGCCGGGGGCAGACAGGTGCCATCTTTCGACGAGCACGACATGTACTCGGCTGTGCCGGTGAACGTAAACCTGGGTTTAAGTACTTTTATTTTCTGGACAAAAAGGGCTTTGTTTTCAAACTGCCGAACCTTCGTACCCCATACCTCCTCAAAAACCTCCTGAACACCAACCGGCGTTGTTTTCCCCACAAGCGCATAATTATCGGAGGTCGGAAATTTAAACGAGGTTGGCAGCGGACCAATATCCGGGTTTAAGTCGTTGGAGTATATGTGCCAGCTATCGGCAATGCGAACCTGAATCTGGATGCTGACAATATCGCCAACTTTAGCGGGTTGTTTGTCGACTTTAACCGACCAGCTGGTGGGATCTTTACGTATCTGCGCTGTTGCCGCCAGGCTGATAAACAGCCCTGCAACGAGTGCCAGGAAGAACTTCATTTCGTTATTGGAAAATGATGATTTGGTAGAACAACAGAAATACCGCAAAAATATTTCCACGAATGGCAATACTCCTGCGGTCAAAAATAAATCTCCGTTGCCAGACCCCTACAACTGGGCTGATTCTTCCGCTGCGGTACGCGGTCAACCGATGGGCAAGCTTTTGTACCGGACCTAGTAACTGAATAGAATCGGGTTCAACTCATTTTGGGGATTGCTGCCAACCGGAACGTTATTCAGCCATTTGGCATGGTCGGCGGTTTGGTATTTGTTACGGGGCGGCATAATGGTCTGGTCTTTGTCCATATAAATCATGGTCATCACCTTACGCGGCCGGTCCGATACATTAGGCCCGGCCCGGTGGAACGTCCAGCCCGCGTGGTAACTCACCTCACCCAGCTCGAACGGCGCGTTGTTGAGCGGGAAGTCCTGCTTCTGTAGTTCGTCGGCCAGGATTTTCTCGCTGTCGTCACTGATTTCAATATCGCGGCCAATTTCTACGTGCTGGCTTCCTTCGGCGAAGGCCAGCGGCCCCATTTCCATGGGCGTTTCCTGCAAGGGAATCCAGACGGTAACCGTGTTGGGTGACGCCAGTGGCCAGTAAAACTGATCGGCGTGCCAGGGGGTGATGCCACCCGACGGCTCTTTGTACAATGCCTGATCGTGGTAAATCCGTACGCCCTCCACGCCCATCAGGTCGGCGGCAATCCGGGCTAGCCGCGTCGAAAACACAAACTCTTTGGCCTGTTCATCTTCTTGCCAGAGGTTCATGATTTGCAGGAAAGCCCGTTCGTAGGTAGTGCGTTCCTCCATCGGCTTTATCAGGGTGTTGAGCCGGAAAACGAGGTCGGTCAGGATATCGCCGTAATACGTCAGCACCTCTGGGCTTAACACCTGCTTTAATTTAACATAACCATTCCGGCGGTAAAAGGCAATGGCTTCTTGGCTGGTAGAATAAGGTGTGCTCAACTCATTCAACAGGGCTTCTTTGTCGCTTGTCGTTTCCATGCGGGTAAAGGGATAGGATTTCTGTATTGGTACGATACAAAAATAGTACTAGTCAGATAAGGCTATAGTGCCTTGTTTTTACCAATTTATGTGCAATTTTGACCATAAGCCGGGCAGAAACTTAATTTCTTTGTCAAGATAGCACACTAAATGAAAGCCCTCTTCGAAAAAGTACTACTCAATGAACAGCGTTCGGTGCTGGTCAGGCAATTCCAGCTACCCTACTTCGACTCCCCCTGGCATTACCACCCGGAGTACGAGCTGACGTACATACCCCAAAGTTATGGCCGCCGGTTTGTGGGCGACCATCTGGACACCTTTCGGGCGGGTGATCTGGTACTACTTGGCCCCGACCTGCCCCATTTCTGGCGGAACGACGATGAGTTTTACCAGCCCGATTCCAGCCTGCGGGCAGAATCGGTAGTGGTTCAGTTTCCGGCTGCGTTCGATGAGCGTGTGCTGGCGGTTTTACCCGAAGCGACTGCTATCCGCCAATTACTCCAGCGTGCCCGTTACGGGCTGCACTTCGGCCCGGCCTGTAGCGAATCTGTGGCTGAACCACTGAAGCAATTACCCGGGCAGACGGGCTTATCACAGTTGTTGGCCCTGCTAGCCATCCTGAATCAGTTAACTACCGATACAGAAGACCGGTTACTGGCCAGCGATGGGTATCAACTGGCTACTGGTTCCGCTGAAACCGAACGGATGAAACGGGTGCTGGAATTTATGCTAGCTAATTTTCGGAGTGAAATACGCATTGAACAGATTGCATCGGTAGCGGGCATGGCTCCGGCCGCCTTCTGTCGGTATTTCAAGAATCGCACCCGAAAAACATTCGTCGATTACCTGAATGAATTCCGCATTGGCCACGCCCGTAAACTGTTGACTACTGTTGATTTATCGGTTGGTCAAATCGGCATGGAGTGTGGTTTTACCAGCAACTCGCACTTTCACCGCCTGTTTAAACAGCACACGGGCGTAACGCCATTTCATTACCAGTTGGAAGCTAGAGGCAGATAGGGGCAGTAGCGTACGGTATGGCTCACTTTTCACTTACACTAAGCAGCCAGAGGCCGGTAAACTTCCTCATGTACTAAAAAGGGCTACGCTCTATTGATAGTAGCCCTTTTGTTTTTCGATTAACGCCAGTGGCCCTCTACCCAAACCTATCCCCGGCGGGATTGCTTCCAGTGACCCGGTGCCCAGGCCGTATAACGGGCAGGGGCAACCTGATAAAATCCATTCACTCAAACGTAATTGCATCCCCGGCGAACGTAGTGACCAGGAATCCAGATATGACGGGCCGACGGAGCGCAGGAATTACTTCAGCACGGGCACGGGGGACCTGCGTGGTAGCGGTAGCCGTGCAGGCCGAGAAGAAAACAGGGGGCGAGGAATGCCACCAGTATCGAGATTTTTGCTTGCACTTTTTCGGTTTTCATACCGTATTTGGTTTAGCCCCATCCCCCAGCCGCAACGGGCCAGCCGACAGGTTAGCTAAAACGTTTGCTACTAGGATGTGAAATAGCCCGCCGGGGTTTAAGGTTTTTCTTCGTTTTAATCTAAATTTAAATCAGTTTGCGAGTAGCTGTATCCCAATTTATGTCTGTGTCTACAATAGTGAAACGCTGCATTTTTCAGAATTTCCCCTTAGAAATCAACTAAATACAACTAATTTCTTTACATAGTGAAACCACGTGTATCAATCCGGGCAGGCGTTTGTAGGTTTACTGTTGCTGGCTTCTCTGGTGACTTGCCGAAAGAGGAATACGGACGTAATGCCCGCTGGCGATGCCCTGTTGCTGGGTGCCACTATTCCCGGTATTCCATCCGAAAATATCAGTTTTGACCATACCAAAAAACAGGTGATTCTAACGGTTCCGATCAGCGCAACGACCGTCGAGTACAAAGCAGTATCTTTCCAGACATCGCCCGGCAGTTCGGTCTGGCGGCAGAACGAAACCAATTTTTATATCAATCTCTGCCAGAATAATACGGAGCGTGTGTATGTGTTGAGCACAGCCAATACGCTTAACATCTACAATTTTGTTATAAAGCCTACCGGTGCCCTTAAGGTTGACATTATCGAAAATCAGACGACTGCCATCATTGGGCAACCGCTGTATCTGCAAATGGAAAATTTTCTGGATGGCACTGGCAATGGGCAAGTCGTACTGACCCGTGCCGGTACCAGCGAACGCGATACCTTATCAGTCTACTGCTGCCGGGAATCAAGTCAATACCAGTGCCTTGATGGCCAGAAGAAGCAGTTTTCAGTCGGCGTTCCCCAGCGCGTTCGGCCGGGTGATTATACTGTTGAGGTCTATAAAGCAAACGGCCGACGGGCGGTAGCCAGTCAAAAACTCACGTTCAGGAAAGGAACACCGTTGTTCAAACCACTTTGTATATCGGATTAAGCCGTACTTTTGTATAGCCAAAATTTGCTTTTAGCCAATTGATTATGACGACCGATACGATTACCACCCGCGACACACAGATTTTTGACCTGATTGCCAAAGAGCGGCATCGTCAGGAGTCGGGTATTGAACTGATTGCTTCCGAAAATTTCGTATCGCCCGCCGTTATGGAAGCGGCTGGTAGTGTACTGACGAACAAATACGCTGAAGGACTTCCCGGCAAGCGGTATTACGGGGGTTGCGAAGTGGTTGACCAAATTGAACAGATTGCCATCGACCGGGCCAAAGAACTCTTCGGTGCTACCTGGGTGAACGTGCAGCCCCATTCTGGTGCCAATGCGAACACGGCGGTTTTTCTGGCCTGCCTGAAACCGGGCGATACCATTCTGGGCTTCGACCTCTCGCACGGTGGCCACTTAACGCACGGTTCGTCCGTGAATATTTCCGGCAAATATTTCCGTCCGACATTTTACGGCGTAGAACGCGAGACGGGTGTCATCAACTACGATACAGTAGAAGAAACGGCCAAACGCGAACGCCCGAAACTGCTCATCTGCGGGGCTTCCGCCTACAGCCGCGACTGGGATTACGCACGCCTTCGGGATATTGCCGATAGTATTGGCGCGCTGTTGCTGGCCGACGTATCGCACCCGGCTGGTTTGATTGCGAAAGGGTTGCTGAATGATCCCCTTGCGCACGCGCATATCGTGACGACCACAACTCACAAGACCCTGCGCGGGTCGCGGGGCGGTATCATCATGATGCGGAATGACTTCGAAAATCCGTACGGTATCAAAACGCAAAAGGGCGAAACCCGGTTAATGTCGTCGTTGCTGGATTCGGGCGTGTTCCCCGGTACGCAGGGTGGCCCGCTGGAGCACATCATTGCGGCCAAAGCGGTTGGGTTTGGTGAAGCCCTGACGGATGATTTCTACGATTACGCCGTTCAGGTGAAAGCCAACGCGCAGGCCATGGCGACTGCTTTCCTGAACCGGGGTTATAAAATCATTTCGGATGGTACAGACAATCACCTGATGCTGATTGACCTGCGTTCAAAAGGGTTGACGGGTAAACTGGCGGAAAACACGCTTATTAAGGCGGATATCACCATCAATAAGAATATGGTACCATTCGATGATAAGTCGCCCATGGTCACCTCAGGTATGCGTGTAGGAACGGCGGCTATGACGACGCGCGGTTTGAAAGAATCGGACATGGAGCAAATCGCCGTATATATCGACAAGGTGCTCATGAATCACGATAACGAAACGGTTCTGTCAAGCGTTAAAGAAGAAATCAACGAGTGGATGAAAGCATTTCCGCTCTATAAAAACTAATTGTGAATATTGAATGAGTGAATGAGTGAATAGCTGACGCATACAACTATTCACTCATTCACTACTCAGGTGACCTAATCATTCACTCATTCACTCATTCACTCATTCAAAATTAAATCATGCCACTCGACCAACTGACTGACGAAAACGAAGATGAAGTAGTAATAGATGAAGAAGGGAAGGAAATGTCCTTTCTGGACCATCTGGAAGAGCTTCGCTGGCACATTATTCGGGCTGTAGGCTCCATTTTCGTATTCGCCATTATCGCATTCATTTTCATTGAAGACATTTTTCGGGTCGTCGTTCTGGGGCCGAAAAACCCTGATTTCTGGACGTACCGAATGATGTGTAAGCTCTCGGACATGTCGGGCTATGCTGACCTGTGCGTGACTAAACTCAACTTTGAGTTGCAGGCACTGGGCGTATCCGACCAGTTTACGATGGCGATGACTTCATCGGTTATCATTGGTCTTTGTTTCGCGTTCCCGTATGCATTCTGGGAAGTATGGCGGTTTATCAAGCCCGGTTTACGTAATGTGGAGAAAGATGCTGCTCGCGGTGCTGTGTTTTTCGTCTCCCTGCTATTTGGCATGGGGTTGCTTTTTGGGTATTATATCGTTTCCCCACTGGCTATCAACTTCTTAGCTAACTATCAGATTACGCCCGAGATCAAAAATCAGTTCGATATAACATCGTACATCGGCATCCTGGTAACGCTCTCACTGGGTTGCGCCCTCATTTTCCAAATGCCTATGATTGCCTATGTGCTCTCTAAGGTGGGTGTGCTGACCCCTAAATTCATGAAGTCGTACCGCAAACATGCCTGGGTGGTTATTCTGGTCCTGGCTGGAATCATCACACCTTCGCCGGATATTTATAGTCAGGTACTGGTAGCCATACCCCTCGTGTTACTTTACGAGGTCAGCATTGTGGTATCGGGGCGGATTGAACGCCAGCGCATGAGAGCTGAGCGGGAACTGATGAAATCGTAGAAATACACCCCATATAAAGCAAAAGGCCCTTTCGCATGCGAAAGGGCCTTTTGCTTTATATGGGGTTCTGGTACCTTTACTAAAACGTAACCAAACGAAGCGGTAAACATCGACGGCTTCACCGTCCCGCTAGCCGAAATTTTTGCCAATCTACCCCAAAGAAGACTGAGTAGCCAATGAACCCCTACGATTTTCGAAGTTATCACTATCGCTCCATCAACGCAGCTACCGATGCCGAACGGACCGCTATCAACCAGGAACTGAAAGATCTGTATGCGTCGCTCCCGGATGAGGAGAAAGTGGAGTTTAATCGACAGTTACAGACGTTTCTAACCAAAGAAATGGGCAATCTGAAAGCCAATTACGAATCAGTAAAAGGCAACCTGGGCGATAATTAAATCATACCCCGCGCTTTCAATTCAAGGTATTTATTGACCGTATTAGCCGTCAGATTCTGCGGTGCGGTCAGGATGGTTTGAATACCGTATAGGGTTAATTCCTTCACGATCTGCCTCTTCTCGAACGTGAACTTCTCACCAATCGTTTTCAGGTAAATCTGCTCCGTATTCGTAACAGGTTTATCGAGTAAACTCCGCAGTTCGGTATTCTCGAAGAAAATGACCAGCAACAGGTGGTCTTTGGCTAGTCGGCGCAAGTACGGCAGTTGCCGCTGCATAGCCCCCACCGTTTCGAAATTCGTGAACAGAAGCAACAAACTCCGCTGCCTGATGTGGGCTTTCACGCTGATGTACAGACTTTCGTAGTCCGTTTCCAGAAAGCGGGTTTTCTGCCGGTACAACAACTCCAGAATCTTCAGCATATGCCCCGCCCGACGGTCGGCGGGCAGCAACTGGCCAATGCGGTCAGAGAAAGTCAGGATACCGGCCCGGTCCTGCTTCAACAGGGCAATATTGCTCAATACCAGGCTGGCGTTGATGGCGTAGTCGAGCAGGGTTAGCCCATCAAACGGTGACTGCATCACGCGCCCTTTATCAATCAGGCAATAAACCGGCTGGGAGCGTTCGTCCTGATACGCATTAATCATCAGCGATGCACCCTGCGCATCGGCCCGGCGCGAAGTGGCTCTCCAGTTGATCGTTCGTACATCATCGCCCGTATGGTACGGCCGAACCTGCTCAAATTCCATACTGTGCCCAATGCGCCGGATGCGTTTCACGCCCACCTCGTTTAACCGGTTGGTAGACGCCAGTAATTCGTATTGACGCATCTGCAAAAATGACGGATACACCCCCACCATTTTCCCCCGTTCGAACTGAAAACGGCGTTTCAGTAATCCCAGTGGTGAAAGCACGAACACGTTGACGGCGCCAAAATGGTATTCACCCCGTTTGGTGGGACGAAGTTCATACCGTATTGCCTGCGTTTCGCGGGGCATCAGTCGGGCACGAAACAGCACGTCCCGGCGCTGGAACTGAAACGGAATTTCGTCGATAACCTCCACATGGGTCCGGAATGAATACCGGTTCTCCAGATAAATCGTAATTGGATTCTCATCTCCGTTGGATAACCGGTCGGGCACGTCCCGGCGGGCAAAAAAAGCCAGACCGGGTTGCTGCCTGGCCATACCAAACAGCAGCCAGCCATCCAGTCCAATCAGGATAACGAAACCAACGAAGAGCATCCGCACCAACGGAAACAGCACCGGAAAAGCGTATGCCCCTACAAAGAGCAACACCATTACTACCAGGCTTAACCACAGGCGCGTAGCAACGAAAAGGGGGCGAATAAATTTCAACGATTTTAGTTTTGACCGGGATAAACCCGCTTAGGATACGTCATCTTGGCACGTCAATTTTTTGCACCAGTTGCGCAATAACTTCATCGGCGGTACCGCCTTCCATTTCGCGTTCGGGCGTTAGCAGAATACGGTGGCGCAGCACGGACGGGGCCAGTTCCCGCACATCTTCGGGCGTGATAAAATCGCGGCCACGGAGCGTAGCCAACGCTTTGGCACCGTTCAGCAAAGCAACCGAAGCGCGGGGTGATGCGCCCAGATACAGTGATTTGTTGGCCCGGGTAGCCTGTACAATCTGCGCAATGTAGTCGAACAGGTTATCTTCTACGTGTACCTGATGCACCTGCCCACGCAGAGAAGCTAACTGGTCGGCAGTCAAAACAGCGTCTATCGCATCGAGGGCATCGGCAAGATTTCGACGCTGGTGGTGCCCGCGCAGAATAGCAATTTCCTCATCGCCAACCGGGTAACCAATAACGATTTTAAACAGAAAACGATCTAACTGTGCTTCGGGTAATCGGTACGTGCCCTCCTGCTCAATGGGGTTCTGGGTAGCCAGCACCATAAATGGGTCAGCAAGCGGGTAGGTTGTGCCATCATTCGTAACCTGCCGTTCTTCCATTACCTCAAAGAGGGCCGCCTGCGTTTTGGCCGGTGCCCGGTTAATCTCGTCAATCAGAACAAGATTAGAAAAAACCGGCCCCTGCCGAAAGGTAAAATCGCCGGTTTTGGGCTGAAACACCGATGTTCCCAGCACATCGGAAGGCATCAAATCGGGGGTAAACTGAATACGACTGAAACCCACCGACAGTGTTTTTGCGAGCAACTTGGCCATGAGCGTTTTGGCAACGCCCGGCACACCCTCAATCAGCACGTGCCCATCGGCCAGCAGCGCGGTGAGCAGTAAATCCACGGTTTGTTGTTGACCGATAATAACTTTGCCGACTTCAGCGCGGATGGCATCAACGGACGTAGTAAGCGCGGTCAGGTCTAGTCGGGTAGCAAAATTTTCCATATAAGGTGTCTGGACAGGAATCCTCAGACCATTTCATGTTTAACGTTTTCAATGGCCCGGTTGAGGGTCAGCAAATCAAATTCGGAGAGCGAAATACTCCGTTGGGCATCGCGCAGGAGCCGTACTAACTGGCTTGTTCCGTCGGGAGAAGCCCCACTTTTTTGAGCCAGCGTCACCGCAAACTGGTTATCCAGTACTGTGGTATCCAATCCGTATCGTTCGCGAATATCGGCCAGGAAATACTGGATTTTTTTCCGGGCCATATTGTCGTGGTCAGCCCGCTGAAAATAAAGCCGCCCTACGTTTTTCACGAAGTCCAGTGAGGTATTTTTAGGGGGTTCCAGGACGGGAATAATACGCTGGGTGCGTTTTCCGGCAAAGATGGCGTATAAAATCAGGCCGAATACAACCAGATAATACGCCCAGTTTAGGGCCGGCTGTGAGCGAATATAACGGAAAATAGATTGCTGGTCCTCGTCAAACCGCCCCTGTTTCTGGTATTCATCCCAGTATGTGGGCAAAGGGGGCAGGTACGACAGCGCTTTAAATGCGTAGGTCGACGTTTTGGTGTCAAGCACGTAATAATTGGTGAAAGCCAGAGGCAGGTTATGCACAAAAAACTGCCCTTTCCCGTACTGGACCCGAATAAAAACAGGCTCTTTCCGGGCATTACGTCCCAACACGGTTATATGTTGCGTGTTTTTTAGTTTGAGGTAATTCCGGCCATCATCATGGAAGAAGTTATACCCGTCCGGCGTACGCAACTGCGGATTGGTAAAATTCTGACGCAGGGTAGAATCTGCCTTGGCAGACGCTCTCTCATCGGCCTCGAAGCCCAGTACTTTTTCCAGCGTATCGGGGAGAGAGTAGGCCGAAATAAAAACGTTGTTTCCCCGCCGAACGTAGGTCAACAGCGGCTTCAAATCGTTTTCATCGGGCGTAAATCCCTGATTTATAAACAGGTAGTTACTAAGGGCAGGCAATTTTGTCTCGGTCAGAAAATTGTACGCGGGTGAGCGCACAGACTCAATGGCTGATTTGGGTAGTACGTCGGGCAGCAACTCAAACAATGCCTGCGTACCAAATGGAATTTTATCGCTGTTCCTGTACGTAGCCTGCCAGTTGATAGGCTTCGGGCGGTAGTACTCAAAGAGCATATACGCCACCACCGTTGCCAGTAGAATAAGGAGGTATTTATTGGGTTTCGGCAAAATTGGCTACGCGGTATAGTAAGTGGCAATATATCGAAAAACGGGGTTCGGTCAAACGAAAAGCGGCCCGCTTCGTGGGTAAAGGGGGTACGTGTTATCCACTGGAATTGGCTGTACTTATTCGTACTAAACCGCTTGGTTGACCTACGTGCGCGGATTGCTATACAAATGTGACTTACTCACTGAATCCGCGTTGATACTAAACTGGTTGAACTCATCCCGTATGATGGTGAACTGGGAATTATCCACCGGAAAATCGCCGTACCAGACGAATTCAAATTGGCGCGTTAGCTTCGCAAAATCGGACTGTAACGCCGTGTTTGCCAATTCCTGCACGTATTGCCGGTTAGTTTTGTCGGGTTTGTAAGCAATGTGGCCCGCGTTGGTCAATTGCCTGAGTGTTTGCAGGTAAAGCAGGCGAACAGCCAGCCGGAAGTTTCGCACGGCAATGGCCTCATCGATGGCCGCGTCGAAATTGATTTCCTGAATATCCTCGGCCAGGTTTTCATAATCCATCCCAGTGGCCTGCGCTTTTCGAGGAAACAGAAATCCGAGTACTTCCGCTTTGGCAAGCAGGTAAACAGCCAGTCCGGCTACGGCAGCCAAAATCACGTATTGCCAGACATTTTCGTAGGCCTTACTCTGCAGAAACTGACCTATTTTTTTAAAAAGCCACGAAAAGAAACGAGCCACTGGATTCACGGGTGGGGGTGCATTGCGCCCATACTGATAGTTGTGGTCGGTTTGGAAATCGCGCAGGCGGCCGGTTGCCGGATAGCGTGCGCGGATGGGTGCCCGGTCGTCGCGAACAACTGATGATGCTTTTGTGGGCAGCGACTGCGCCAATGAAATGGACACCCCCGTCGCTACCAGCCACAGCAGGCCCAGTACACAGATACGCCCGGCGCAACGTCAACCCGGTATTAATACGTTTCTTCATCCGTTGAGCGGGGTCTGGCAGGGTTGGTACCGATAGCGTCTATGGCGGATAGAAGTCCCCGACCTTCCTGCCGCTCTACCAGACTCGTGTACTGGAAGCCCAACGCGATGTAAATGATGGAACGCAGCAAAGTACCCCCAACCGTAGCCAGCACACTGCCTGCCACCAGCCAGAATCCACCCATATCGGGCAATAGCTTTGAGCCGATCAGGAAGCTGATTATCCCCGCAGGCAGGGTGAAAACGAGGCCCACCAGTCCGGAAATGATACCCATTACGATGATTAGACCAAAGGTAGACCACCACTTATCCCGGATGAGCGTAAAACAGCGACTCCAGGTCTGGTTAAAATCAGCACCTTCAAAAACGACAACGGCCAGTGCCAGCGAGAGTACAATACCGACATAAATACCAGGAAAGACAAAAAAGAAGGAGGCTACCACCGTGACGATGGAGCTGAGCACACTGACAACGATTGCCCGACCAATGTGTCCCTGCATCTCTTCCCACACGTCGGCAACGCTGACTGGGAACCGGCTCCAGACTGGTATCCATACGCTGCGCAGTTTTGCGGCCATACACATTCATGTGGGCGTACGTAGTCAGACTAACTACCAGAATGGCCAGCAAACTAAAAAGGCCAGCCAGGGCAAAAGCAGGTGAAAACGCATACTGCATCATCCGAAAAATGGCCGTCGGGTCCGAACTGGAATCGGCATCGCCGGATGACCTGGCCAGGTCGAACAGGTTGGATTGCATGATCCCCGAAGCGATACCGGCCACCAAAGCCACCGGCCCCACGATGTACAGCAATGACAGACTCAGACTGCGGAAGTTCTGAGTGATGTACTGGAAAGTAGCGTTGATCTTGTCGCCAAAATCACGTTGTTGGAAAGAGTTGAATCATGTTGGAGTTTTCGGTTTAGTCGTATCGGGATAAACAACAAAATACCAGCCGATAAACGTGGCTGATACCAGGATAATCAGGCCGCTAATGAGGGGGGGTAGGGTTAGGCGGGTAATAAAACTTTCCAGAAAACCAGCCATGATGAAAATAGGCACCAGGCCAATGGCAATTTTCAATCCCTGCTTCATGCCCCGTTTGAAGGACTCCAGCCGGGAGTAGGTTCCCGGAAACAATAGACTGTTCCCTACCGTCAGGCCCGCGCAACCGGCAATGACGATAGCCGATATTTCGAGCGTACCGTGAATCCAGATTTTCAGTACCGACTCCAGCAACAGACCGCGCTCATGGAAGAAATGTTGAAACGCACCCAGCATCACACCGTTGTAAAACAGCATCGCCATGGTACCGAACGAGGCAAACAGCCCGAAAACGAACGTCCGGAACGCGACGTAAATGTTATTCAGGGTAATCTGCACAAACATACTGGCCTGGTCGCGGCTGTTGTACACCCCTAATGGATCACCTTTTTTGATGTTTTCGAGCGTCATATTCACGTAGCCATCGCCCAGAATCAGCCGAACAAAGGTGTTGTCGTGGGCCGCCGATACCCACCCCAGTATGCAGGCAGCCAGAAAAATACCGGCCGACAGGGCCAGCAACCGGTGCGAGTGTTTGAACAGCAGGGGCAACTCATAGAGCCAGAACGTGCGCACCCGGCCCCGGTCGTCGCGTTGGTTCTGCATCAGGCCCCGGTGCATCTGGCCAGCCAGTCCGTTCAGGTAGCGCGTTACGCTGGAATCGGGATAGAAGGTGCGGGCGTACGATAAATCATCCGTCAATTCTACGAAGCGGTTTGTCAACTCATCAGGGTCACGGCTGGGATTCTGTTCAATATCACGCCACTTGTCAGCGTTTCGTTTTACAAAAAGGGCTTCGCGCATGGGGAACGATCAGGAGTCATTGGCGGATAGCCAGATGCTGAAAATTGGTCATTTCTGCATAAAGAACCAAAGAAAGGGTGTTATTTTTGACGATTATCTCCATTCAGTAATGGCTACGAGTAGCCGACAATCAATACCGCATGTCCGTTGCCATCCGCACCTCCCAAAATGTTCTGCTGGAATACGAACCCGCCAGCCTGGGCGAACGGATTCTGGGCACTATGCTCGATTACCTGGTGCTGTTCGGCTGGTTCATTCTGGTACTGGCCCTGCCCAGTTCGATGGGGTTTCGGCCCAACACCTTCTACACGGTGCTGGTCATGCTGCCGGTGGTGTTTTACGACCTGGCCAGCGAGTGGCTGCTCAATGGGCAAAGTGCAGGTAAGATTGCCATGAAAACAAGGGTCGTTATGCTCGATGGTTCCCAGCCGGGACTAGGGGCTTACCTGCTCCGGTGGGTGTTTCGTATTGTCGAGTCGGCCGCTTTTCTGGGTGGCATCGTACCCATTATCACCGTAGCTGCCAACGGGAAAGGACAGCGCCTGGGTGACCTGGCGGCTGGCACATCGGTCGTACGGCTCAAACCCGCCGTTTCGCTGGAGGATGTACTCGTTCAGCCGCAGGTTGAGAATTACGCCGTTCAGTTTCCCGATGTCCGGCTACTCTCGGACCGCGACCTGGTGGTTATCCGGGCCGTTATCCAGCAGAACAGCGCCGATACATTACAGCGTACTGCCGACAGGATAAAGGCGGTAACAGGCATTAGCAGTACCCTCGATGACCGGGTGTTTTTACAGACGGTCGTCAATGACTATCAATTCATTACGTCGCAATAACGGCAGCATGCTGGCATTGCTAGTTTACATCACGGTTTAAACGGGTCAGCCCAGGTTGCCCCCGATTCGTATGCTCGACTCCATCAAATCACTGGCCCACCAATACGCGGCCGACATTGTCAAAACCCGCCGTCATCTCCACGCGCACCCGGAATTGTCGTTTCAGGAACGGAACACCGCCCGTTTTGTAGCCGACCAGTTGAAAGCCATTGGCATAACGCCCCAGGAAGGCGTAGCGGACACGGGCCTGACGGCAATTATTGAAGGAAGAAATCCGACCAGCCGCGTCGTAGCCCTGCGGGCTGATATGGACGCACTACCCATTCACGAAGCGAACGATGTACCGTATAAATCAACTGTTGAGGGTGTTATGCACGCCTGCGGGCACGATGCCCACACGGCCAGTCTGCTCGGCGTTGCGCGTATTCTGCACGTATTGCGCGATCAGTTCGATGGTACCGTAAAGTTGGTGTTCCAGCCGGGCGAAGAAAAAGCCCCCGGTGGTGCTTCCCTGATGATTAAGGAAGGCGTACTGGAAAACCCAACCCCCGCCAGCATGATCGGGCAGCACGTAGCGCCCAATATTCCGGTGGGTAAAATCGGCTTTCGCGAAGGGATGTACATGGCCAGCACGGATGAATTATACCTGACCGTTCGGGGTAAAGGAGGTCATGCCGCCATGCCCGATAACCTGGTTGACCCGGTCCTGATTGCGTCGCACATTATTGTGGCCCTGCAACAGGTTATCAGCCGCAACCGTCCCCCCGCCAGCCCGTCGGTGTTATCCTTCGGGCGGTTCATTGCCGATGGCGTAACGAACGTTATTCCGAATGAGGTAACTATTCAGGGTACGTTCCGGTGCATGAACGAGGAATGGCGGGCCGAAGGGCAACGGCGCATGGTAAAACTGGCCGAAGGCATAGCCGATGCCATGGGCGGTTCCTGCGAGTTTACCATTGTGCATGGGTACCCATTCCTGAAAAATCACCCCGAACTAACCCGGCGTGTACGGGCACAGGCCGTTGAATACATGGGTGCCGACAACGTGGTTGACCTGGACCTGTGGATGGCGGGCGAAGACTTTGCCTTTTATTCACAGGTGGTCGATTCCTGTTTTTACCGGCTGGGTACGCGCAACGAAACACGAGGCATCATTTCGGGTGTTCACACACCTACGTTCGATATTGACGAAGCCGCCCTGGAAACCGGTGCGGGCCTGATGAGCTGGCTGGCCGTTCGGGAGTTACTGGTATAAGTTTTCAGCCTTTCTGTTTCTTGACTAACATCTCCTCCAATGCGCTTACTCTTTCTTCTGCTTGTTACGTGTACGCTTCGGGCTCAGTCACTTCCGCAGTCATTCACGATGGCCAAATCGCCCGCTGAGGCTGGCTTTTCGGCCGAGCGATTGATACGGCTGGACAATTGGCTACAGGGATTGATTGATAAAGATATCGCTCCTAATGCCGTCACGTTCGTAGCGCATCGGGGCAAAATCGTCCATTACAAAGCGTTCGGATACAGTAATATGGCGAAGAAAACGCCGTTGAAACAGGATGATTTATACCGAATTGCATCGCAGTCGAAAGCGATTACAACGGTTACGTTGATGACCCTGTTTGACGAAGAGAAATTCCTGCTCGACGAGCCAATATCCAAATACATCCCGGCGTTCAAAAATCCAAAAGTGCTGGTAAAGTATGATAGGAAAGACCCGGCCGGTGGTAGTTATGAAACGCGTGCGGCCAAAAGCGAAATCACCATCCGTCAACTGTTAAGTCACAATGCGGGTATCCCCTACGAGCATCCGCTGGATGGACGGCCAGAGTTCAGCGTACCTTTCTTCAATTCTACTGCGCCGGATAAACTCGAGGATGTCATCAACAAACTCGCCACCCGCCCCCTCCTCCGCGATCCGGGAGAGACGGACTCAACTGGGGTTGGTTTCACCTACGGCCTTAACATCGACATCATCGGGCGATTGATTGAAATTTTGTCCGGTAAATCCCTCGATGTAGCCATGCGGGAGCGGGTGCTGGAACCACTCGGCATGACGGACACCTACTTTTACCTGCCTGATGCAAAGGCCAGCCGCCTGGTTGAGTTGTACAGCAAAGAGAGCATGGACAAACCGCTGATGCTGCACGCCAACAGCGATTACCGAAACTTTGCTACGTCGGGGGCCAGAACGTATTTTTCGGGCGGGGCCGGACTGGTTAGTTCGGCAGAAAACTACGCTCGGTTTTGTCAGATGATGCTCAACGGCGGCACTTTCAACAACCACCGGATTATTAGTCGAAAAACGGTAGACATGATGCTTCGCAACCAGATTGGGACGGCTGAGGTCTGGGACCGGCAGGACAAATTTGGACTCGGTTTTCAGTTGATTACGGAGAAATCACATTATGGCGACCTGGCCACGCCTGGTTCCTACACCTGGGGCGGCATGTACTGCTCCGAATTTACCATCGACCCGAAAGAAGAACTTATTCTGCTCATTTTCACCAACGTCCACCCTTACGCCTACTACAGCGATTTCGTGAAAAAATTCCGCATTGGCGTTTATCAGGCGTTGAATTGAGGAACACGTTTGGTTCTTAAAAATGGTGTTACAAGTCTATCTCTGATTAGGTTGCTTTTTTGGCAATTCATTCCAACCGATGTTCAAAAAAATAGGTCTTGTTCTTGTCGTGATGCTGGTGGCACTGGCCATCTGGCAGCGGGAGTTGGTGAGTTATGGCTGGATGCAGGCGCGGGGTCAACTGCGTATTTTGTGGAACACGCAACCCGTTGACGAGGTGCTGGCTGATGCGACTTATCCCGATTCGCTGAAGAAGAAAATAGAACTAATCCGCGAAATAAAGCGTTTTTCTGTAGATTCGCTCGGATTAGAACCGTCGGGGAGTTATGAGTCATTCTATAACCAGCAGGGGAAACCAATTTTGTGGGTCATTACGGCCTGTGAGCCGTATGAATTGATTGCCAGAAAGTGGCATTTCCCCATAATCGGTACGTTTTCATACAAAGGTTTTTTTGAGAAAGACCGGGCCGACACGCTGGTAGCTGAGTTGAAAAAGGAAGGACTGGATACCCGGATTGGGGAAGTTTCGGCCTGGTCGACGTTAGGATTTTTGAATGATCCGATCCTGTCCAGTTTCCTTGACCGGTCAGAAGGAAATTTGGCCGAGTTGATTATTCATGAACTAACCCATGGCACGCTGTTCATAAAAAATAGTCTGGAGTACAACGAAAACCTGGCCGATTTCGTCGGGGAGTATGGGGCACTGCGGTTTCTGGCCCAGAAGTACGGCACAAACACGTGCTCAGTATCACAAACTATCTGGCCACAAAAGCGTTTTATGAACGATACGACGAACATATCCTGCACGGAACCCGAACACTGGATAGTTTGTATCGATCGTTTAAACCCAAAACGTCCAGGTGTAGTCAAAGATTCGTTGAAGTGGCAAACGATCCGGCAAATTGTCGATTCGTGCGGATACACTAACCGATCAGCGGATGACCGCAAGCCATACGTTCAGTAAAAAAGCGACGGCTCAGCAAACTAAACCTACCCAATAATGCGTATTTTATTGGGTATCTTACCTACCGAAAGCAACAAAACAGTTTTCGGCAGGAATTTGAAAACGGTTTGGAGGAGATTTTAAGCGGTATCTCACCTACCTAAAAGAAACCTATCCATCCTTATAAAACGAAGCCCGGCAGCGGGCGGCTGTTCGTTATGAAAAAGGTTATTAACTGGCATCGGTATTGTTTTCTATTCTGAGTACGGGTTTTATCGCCCTGAACAGTTACCGGCGCGTAGTCAATAATAGTTTCGGACCGGGCGAACACCTCGAATACCGGGTTCACTACGGCTTTATCAATGCGGCCGAAGCCATTGTTGACGTTAGTCCCATCCCTGTACAAAGTAAATGAGCGCCCCTGCTACCGGGTCAATGTAGATGCCCGAACACTGGGTGCCTTTGACCTCGTTACCCGGATTCGTGACACGTGGCGTTCGTATATCGATACATCGGCTATTCTGCCGCAGAAATTCTATACCAACCTTCAGGAAAACAAATATCGCAAAGAAGAGAACATTACGTTCAATCATGAAACCAACACGGTGAAAGCGGAGGAGCGGACGGAGAAGGATGTTTTTAAGGTGCCCGATAACGTCCACGACCTGATCAGCGGCTATTATTTTTTGAGGACCATTGATTTCAGCAACATCAGTAGTGGCCAGATAATTGAGGTACCCGCTTTTTACGACGATACCGTTTACAACATGAAGGTCCGGTATCGGGGTAAAGACGTGGTCAAAACCAAACATGGCAAAATCAATGTCATTAAGCTAAACCCCGTGCTACCCCAGGCAACAAGCTCTTTAAGGAAGAAGAATCCATCCGTATTTTCGTTTCCGACGATGCCAACAAAGTACCCGTTAAAGTGGAAGTCGATTTCTGGGTTGGCGCGATGGTGATGGATTTGAAACAGAATAATGGCTTGAAGCAGTCGCTGAAATTTTACTGATCATAGCCAGTCAGCCAGTTTCTCACGGTTGATGAGTGCCTTCTCTACCGGTTCAGACGGTTCCAGCGCATCGTCCAGAAAGGGGCCTCAACAGCACCAAAACGCTGATAAAAAGCCCGGACAGATTGTTTTGCCGGACTTTCAAAATCAAGAACGAGTCGTTGTTCCGATTTTTCCTTTATTACTTGGTCAATCAGCAGCGTTCGGGCATTCCCGCGTCGGCCCGCTTCCGAAGCCGCATTGAACAGGTAAATGATTCGATCTCCCTCCTGCACAAACACTACCCCCGCTTCAATCTGGCCGTTGTGAAGCGCGTATCGTAGCGTCATCATGCCTCGCTCTGCCAATTTGCCCGTCAAGTTTCTCAAAACAGCATACGCCCAGTCTGCTACTCCCCCGTCAATAGTTTGGGCATGGTTATTCCTGAACAAAGCCAGTAACGGTTCTATATCGGCAGATTCGACTACTGTCCAGTTTGCCCTCATAGCCCGGCGCAGATTGGCCTTACAGTCATCCGTGTAGTGTTGATAGAGGGATGGGTAACCAATAGACAGGTTCAGGATGTGCGTTGAGCCGGAATAAACGGTATCGAACGGAAAGCACGTCACTGGGTTTCTGCCTCATACACAGCACGGAGCCGTACCGGAATTGTTCCAGCAGCCGCTGAAAAAAAGGGGCTGAGTCAGTGAGCGTATCACGGCTGAAAACGCCCAGAAACTGGCAGAAAAACGGCTGATGTACAACCCATGCGTAGGGTATTCCCAAAACCTTTTTCCGGCGCAGCGGAACGGGCATCACCGCCCCATATTGCCCGTCTTCATCCAGCAATACAATACCCGCCCATTTCCACATGGGTGCGGGCAACACCGCGTCCAGATACCAGGAATAAGCGTATAGTATGGGCTCGGCAGAAGCCGCCACGCACGCATCCCACAACGTGCTGTCGAGTTGAGCACGGGGAATCAGCTGCGGGGTAAAAGGGTTGGGAGCAGGCACCGGACGGAGGACAGGAAGCCTACTTAAACAGTGCTTTCAGTTTCTCGACAATGTCGCGGGTTTCGGCGTGTTTCGCCACTAGATCGCTGATGGTTTGCATGGCATGAATAACGGTACTATGATCGCGTCCGCCAAAATGATAGCCAATGGATTTGAGCGACAAATCCGTTTTTTCTTTGGCCAGATACATGGCAATCTGCCGGGGGTGTACCAGTTCCCGTTTGCGACTTTTCGCTTTCAGGTCGGCAATCGTTACGTTGAAAAAGTCAGCCACGGCTTCCTGTACCGTATCGATGGTGACTTCCCGTTCCGAATCGACCACAATGTTTCGCAGTGTGTGCTTGGCCAGTTCGAGGTCAATATCCCGCCGGTTCAGCGACGCCTGCGCCATCAGCGACACAATAACACCCTCCAGTTCCCGAACGTTGGTATTGACGCTGTGGGCCAGGTACTCGATAACGTTATTTTCGATATAAATGCCCTCGGCCTGAAGTTTTTTCTGGATAATGGCAATGCGCGTTTCGAGATCGGGCGTTTGCAAATCAGCCGAAAGGCCCCATTTGAACCGCGACAGAAGCCGGTCTTCCAGGCCATCCAGCGCGCGTGGAGCGCGGTCGGACGTCATGATGATCTGCTTCCCCGACTGGTGAAGGTGGTTAAAAATGTGGAAGAAAATTTCCTGCGTTTTTTCCTTTTTCTGCAAAAACTGCACATCGTCAATCACCAGTACATCCACCTGCATGTAAAAGGCCGTAAAATCGCGAATACCATCTGACCGAACGGCATTCAGAAACTGGTTCGTAAACTTCTCCGACGTAACGTAGAGGACAAATTTATTCTGGTTGTTATTCTTGATGAAGTTGCCAATGGCCTGCACCAGGTGCGTTTTGCCCAGCCCGACTCCCCCGTAAACCATCAGCGGGTTAAACGACGTAATACCCGGCCGTTCGGCCACAGCATAACCCGCCGACCGCGCCAGCCGGTTACAGTCGCCTTCCACATAATTATCAAACGTATAGCTTGGGTTCAGGTATGAATCAAGCGTCAGTGAATCCAGGTCTTTGAAAATAAACGGGCTTTTGACCAGATCGGGGTTGACATTATCAGGCTTGGAGGTATGGGTGGATTTGGTCGTGGGAATATTAACCGTCAGCGGACGGTTCTGCTCGTTGCCTTTATCAACAATAATCGAGTATTCCAACTGCCCATTGCGGACCAATAGCGGTATCAAGGGCTTTACGCAGGGCATGAACAAAGTTTTCTTCCAGCCATTCGTAAAAAAATTCGCTCGGCACCTGAATAGTCAGTACATTGCCATTGAGCTGTAGGGGTACGATTGGCTCAAACCACGTATTAAAACTTTGTTCGGGTACAATCTCCCGGATAACGTTCAGACAGCGATTCCACACCGTCGTTATTTCACGCTGCATGCCTGTCTGAGGGGTTACATTCACGGGAGGACATTTTAGTTACGGTTGGGGTCGCAAAAAAGGGAGACAAATATGAGGATAATATTTGACCCGTCCAGCACCAGGCATGAGCACGTTTTACGCAAAAGACTGTAGGCTGTCCTTCTCGATGGTAAGCTAAAATTACGCCATTCCATCGGAACGTCAAGGCTCAAAGTAAATCCCTTTGAATAATGCAATCAGGACAGCATTCCGTAGCTGTAATGAATGTACTTTTCCCCTGAAAAGAGAAAAAGAGTACTTTTACTAACGCTATCATCTCAACTGTATCGATGGAGCCCCTTTTTTCAACTCTGTTTCCCGGCTTCCGATAAGACTGGCCTGGCTAACACAGGTTCAGAAGGAACTAAAGGACGCAGATGCTATTGAGCGAATGCGCTGGCAGACGGACGAGGGCTTTCACGCTGGAACCCTATTACACGGCTGATGACTGAATCAACTGTCCGCTACCCGACATCCAGGAGGTTCAGAAACAGATCCGGGCTGGCTCAATGCCCCGGAATACCTGATTACCAATGCAAAAAGCAGATAATGACGCTCCTGCGCGATGCACTCACCCGCGGGGCCGATGCGCTCGTACTCACATTGGCCAGCCATCCGCACCAACTTATCCCGTTTACTGAATGGAATCAAACTAAGCGAAACACCCGTTTTTTTTCGGTTTGACCGTCGACGGTCAATACCGCTGATTTCGTGCAGGCGTTGAAAACCGTGGCACCCTACCAACTCAAAGGCGGCTTGCTAACAGACATCCGACGATCACACAGCCGAAGTTACCCGCCAAACGGCCGACTCGCCCCAGTTTCGAACGATTTGCGTCAGCAGTCACGTTTTCCACAATGCCGGTGCTACGGCTACGCAGGAACTGGCATTTACACTGGCCTCCCTGGCGGATACATACGACAAACTCACGGATGATGGCCTGACGATTGACCAGCTCATTCCCAAAACGATGCTATCGGTATCGGTCGGGACGAGTTATTTCATGGAAATCGCCAAACTCCGCGCGTTACGGGTGTTATCATGGCGGTTCATACTGCTTATGATTCATCATTATCCGCGTTGGCGAACCGATTCATCCGCGTCGGCGGACCGATTCGCCAGTCCATCCATACTCAAACCTCAACCTTCTACGATGCCGTTGCCACACCGTACACCAACCTGCTTCGGGCAACAACCGAAGCCATGGCGGCTGTTATTGGCGGTTGCGATGCGCTGACCGTTCATCCCTACAACACGGTTTCGGACCAGGCATGCCGGACCGGGCTTTCGGTGACCGTATTGCCCGAAACATATCGGTATTGCTGAGAGAAGAAAGCTATCTGGACAAAGTGGCCGATCCTTCGGCGGGTTCCTACTACATTGAAACCCTGACGCATCAGTTGGTTGAAGCCGCCTGGGCGTTGTTTCTGGATGTTGAAAAACGAGGAGGCTTTAAAAAGGCCTTGCCGATGGATTTATGCGACAGGAAATTGATCGATCCTATCAGGCAAAAGTCGAAGCCGTGCGAAATGGAAAGGTACTGGTGGGCGTAACAAAGTTCCGGTCGGATGACGACCTGATGGACTCAACCAACCGGAGAAAACTACCCAAAACGACACCGGCTCACTCCCCAATCGACGACTGGCCAGAGAATTTGACTAAATGATTCTGGATACCGTTTTAAAGACGAAATCCCGCGAACTGCTCAAGTGCTTTATCAACGCCTTCCATAACCATGAGACCTGACTTCACCAACATACCGAACCAACAAATAGCCCGACAGGCGTCTGCCCTGCCTCCGGCAAGTCTTTACTACGTCCGAAGGAATTAAACTGAAACCCCGTTTCACAGTGGCCGACGTAGAGACCGCACGGCTGACCGCAATACTTGCGTCATGCAGGCCGGTATTCCGCCGTTTCTGCGGGGGCCATATGCCAGTATGTACGTCGCGGCAGCCCTGGACCATCCGGCAGTATGCGGGTTTCTCCACCGCCGAAGAGTCCAATGCCTTTTACCGGCGTAATCTGGCGGCCGGCCAAAAAGGGTTGTCCGTCGCCTTCGATCTGGCCACCCACCGGGGCTACGACTCCGATCATCCCGCGCGTGGTGGGCGATGTGGGTAAGGCGGGCGTTGCCATCGATTCGGTGGAGGATATGAAAATCCTGTTCGACCAGATTCCGCTCGACCAGATGTCGGTGTCAGATGACCATGAACGGGGCGGTACTGCCGATTATGGCCTTTTTTATCGTGGCTGCCGAAGAGCAGGGCGTTTCACCGGAGAAACTATCGGGCACCATTCAGAATGACATTCTGAAGGAGTTCATGGTGCGCAACACCTACATATACCCGCCCGAGCCGTCTATGCGGATTGTGGGGGATATTTTTGCGTACACCAGCCAGCTACATGCCCAAGTTCAACTCCATCAGCATCAGCGGCTATCACATGCACGAAGCGGGCGCACCAGCCCACCTGGAACTGGCCTACACGCTGGCCGATGGCCTTGAATACATCCGGACGGGCCTGCGGGCGGGTATGGGTATCGATGATTTTGCGCCCCGGCTATCGTTTTTCTGGGGTATTGGCATGAACCATTTCATGGAGATTGCCAAACTGCGGGCCGGCCGGCTGCTGTGGGCAAAAATCGTGAAGCAGTTTGCCCCGAAAAATCCGAAGTCGCTGGCGTTGCGGACGCACTGCCAAACATCCGGTTACAGCCTGACCGAGCAGGACCCGTTCAACAACGTAGCCCGCACCACCATCGAAGCCCTGGCGGCCGTGCTGGGTGGCACGCAAAGCCTGCACACCAATTCGCTGGACGAAGCCATTGCCCTGCCCACTGATTTTTCGGCCCGGATTGCCCGCAATACCCAGCTGTATCTGCAACACGAAACCGACATTACCCGCGCCGTTGACCCCTGGGGCGGCTCGTATTACGTGGAATTTTTAACGAAAGAACTGGTTGAAAAAGCCTGGGCCTGATTGAGGAAGTGGAGCAGTTGGGCGGCATGACCAAAGCCATTGAAACCGGGTCTGCCCAAACTGCGCATTGAAGAAGCGGCCGCCCGCAAACAGGCCCGTATCGACGCGGGCAAAGATGTGATTGTAGGTGTCAATCGGTACAAACCCGACACGGAAACGGAAATTGACCTGCTGGACATCGACAACCAGGCAGTGCGCGAAAGTCAGCTAAACCCGGTTGAACAAGATAAAAGCAAAACGGAATGAGGAAAACGTAGAACAGGCGTTGGCGGCTATCACGGAGCAGCGCGCCATCTAACCCCATCCCGAAACACTCGGACCGCCCCGGCACAACCTCCTCGCTCTTGCCGTTGAAGCGGCTCGCCACCGCGCTACCCTGGGTGAAATTTCTGACGCTATGGAAAAAGCATTCGGCCGGCATAAGGCCACCATCCGGGCCATATCGGGTATTTATTCGGCCGAGGTATCGGACGATGAAAACTTCCGGCTGGCCCGCGAAATGAGCGACCAGTTTGCCGAACTCGATGGGCGACGTCCCCGGATTCTGGTTGCCAAAATGGGGCAGGATGGCCACGACCGGGGTGCCAAAGTTATTGCCACCAGCTTTGCCGACCTGGGTTTCGATGTCGATATGGGGCCGCTGTTTCAAACGCCGGCCGAAGTAGCCCGGCAGGCGGCCGAAAACGACGTGCATATCGTAGGCGTATCGAGTCTGGCGGCTGGCCACAAAACACTGGTTCCGCAACTCATTGAGGAATTGGAAACATTGGCCGTGACGATATTATGGTCATTGCCGGGGGCGTTATTCCCGCGCAGGATTACCAGTTTCTGTACGAGCGGGGGTAAAAGGAATTTTCGGCCCCGGAACCGTTATCTCGGTAGCAGCGCAGAAGATTCTACAAACGTTGCTGGATGACTAGCGCTACTTGACGCAGTCCTGACACAGCAACAGGCTAACGTTTTTGACCTTTGCCGGGGCTGTCATAGTGGCTCGACCCAGGTATATTTCGTCGCCCGTCAGGTTAATTTCCGTCGTAAACTGGTGGGTACCGTCGATGTATCGCACCATCAACGACGTTTTTTTATCGGGAGCAACATAGGGGGCCGTTGCCGCAATCAAAATTTGGTTATCGCTCACAACAGCCCGGGCAAAGGGCAGATTTTTTCGCTTCAGGTCACCAGCGTTGTATTTGTGCCAGGTAAGCCCCTTATCGAATGAGCATTCGGTATTCTGATTCAGGTATTTTTCCCGGCCATTGAACATATCTTTATGGTGATTGAATAAGCGCCAGGTGCCATGGATATAGTGTTCATAGCAGGCATAATTTCGGTCACTGCCCAGTCCTTTATTTGGATCACCGGGCGGAAGTGAACCGCGATTAGGCGTCAAATTCACCTCATCATCCCAGAATAATACGCCGTCCGCTCCGGTGAGCCAGTAGAAAATAGCGTGTCCTTCGGCCATAACCGGCGGGACTGGATAATCGGCATTCGGACTATTAGGAGCATCCGGGCTTTGGGTATTGAACATCCATTGCCACGCAATCCGTTTTTTGGGCGACAGGGCGCTGTTTATCTCCTGTTCCCCCAGCACGCTGGCCAGCCAGTGCGTATCCATCTCACCATTGTGCGGGTAACTATAATCGAAAGCCATCGATGTATAATAAACACCCGGCATCTGAAAATCGGCGTAATCGGCAAAGGATTTACCCACAATAGCGTCGGGCATACCCCGCTCCCGGGATGACAGTACTGCCAAATCGGGGATAGCAGCAGTATGCTGGGCTGGCATACTCCAACCCCAGTCAACGCCTGCGTCATAGTCGGCATACCGGGTAAAACCAAAGTTATTGTGCGGCACAGGGCCAATCGACCCAATTTGAGTTGTCGGACTACAAGCCTTGCGTAAGGTGTACATCATGTAGGCGTACAGGTTCACATTCTGCTGTCTGTTTTCAAAATAGGTATAGTCATTTTCTATATCCATAAATATATGACCAAATGTATTCAGCGGGGCGCCCTGACAATCGCCGAAACCGGCACATTCATAAGCTAACTGGTCCATAGCCGCTCCTACGCTGTTCAAAACGTATGGGTCGCCGGCAGGGCGCCTGAAATACGTATAGGGTGCGTACGAATCCCGCCGTGCCCAGAGTAAGTTAAAGGGATTGTCGGGTGGGAAATAAAGGTAGTTTTGATAGACGATCAATGCCCGCTGACTCTGCTTGAGCGGACTCGTCCAGCCCGGAGGTTTGGCACTTTCGGGTCCCGATATTTTTTCATCACCCGTCATCCGACTAGCCTCCATGGAGGTGAATCCACGCCGGAATAACTTCTCCCGGTCCTGATTAACGTGCAGGTTTCGGCCCGCTCCGCTGAAGGTCGACGTTTTATTGGCAGGCAGCGTAAAATCACCCACTACATCCGCGTTCCAGTATCCCTTTTGTTCGGGAGGAGTCGGTGTAAAGTTGGCGCGGGGAGTAGTAGTTAACGGGGTCAGGTAAGGACCCTGGCTGTTGGCCTGGAAAGGTATTGTTTGTAGCAGGGTAATCAACCCAACGGCAGCTACGTACGGATTACCCATCCACGAAAATGAGCGATGGACCGGTTTACTCAAATTATTACTATCCTTTTGTTTACTAGTAGATGGCTTATCTGAGTAAATCAATAACAAGTAGTCAAATATCATACTATATGTAAATGAAGATAAAATAATAATTAACAAACTAATGACAACGTAAACATGTCAATAAGTATGCCATTCTACCTCGCACTTACTTAATATAGCTGGTATGTTAATCTTGGTATTAGCCGGTAACGTATACAACTAAAAAACCCGCCCCATTGGGGCGGGTCTCTACCGCAGGACCAGCCTGACCGCCTGGTTAATACCTATTGACTATTGAATCGGCCAGCACTTTCACATCAATACCGTTGCCTTCAGCAAATTGGCACGGTTATTCTGACCATCTACATAGGCAGGGTTCACTACCATAGACCGATTATAGTAGTACGAAGCCAGTTCCAGTTTCTGCCGGTTGTTTTCTGCATGTCCTTCACCCTGATAAATAACGCCGAGGTTATTATAGGCCGGTGCATAGGCATTGGCCGCCCGGATGGTTTGTTTGTAATAGTACTTGGCAGAGTCAACATTAGGGGTAATTTTCTGAAACACATAGGCCATTGAGAAGTAAGCTTCGCCAAAGTTCGGGTAAATTCGGGTCGACTCCTGCAAATGATCGAGTGCCCAGCGGCCGTGTTTGTTGGCATGGGCAATATTGGTATCAATCAGCACCTGTGCTTTCTTTACCTGCTCCAGCGATGGTTTTGGCTTGATTGCATTGGTCGCGTTGGCAATCGAGTCGGCTTTGGCACGGTCTTTCAATCCTTTTTCAATCCATTCATTCGCAACGTGCCGTTGTACCTGGCAGCTATTGGGCGCATAGGGCAGGGCCGAGTTAAAGAGCACAAAGTTATTCTCCCAATCGCGGTTACGCTCCACAGTTTTGAACGAGTACAAACCAGCTACAACGGCCATCAGACCCAGCAAAGGAGCATACCGGACAACCGGGTCTGCTGGTGGTATTGCCGAATTTTCTGCGATCACGAACCAGCAATTTGTGCAATGCCCAGACCAGCACAAACCCAAAACCCATCACGGCAGCATACGTAAAACGTTCGGCAAAAATGCCGCCCCGAATCCAGATAAAGCCCAGACCCGGTGCCATCGTCACGAAGAACCAGAATATACCGAAGCCCCAGAGCGTCCGCTTGACAAATCCTTTCCAGGCCAGCCAGATCAGCCCAACGAACGTAAAAAAGCCAGCCCACGTCAGTAAATCGCCCTTGCCCCCCGACGGAATAACATTATAGGAATAATCATACACCAGCGGATGGGGAAAAATAAGCAACCGAATGTAGTACTCCAGAAACTTGAACATCGTCGACTTCTGGGTTTTCTCGATGGCATAGGGGTAGTTGGCCCAGTCAATGGGTGGCGTACCGCTCAGCGTGCCAATCATTTTCTTTTTCTGGTAAAAAAACAAGGCCGCTAACAATCAGAAATGGCCATAGACTAATCAGTGACTGCCATACGTTCCGGCGGGCAAACCAATACTGCATGGCCGGAATCAAGGCCAGACTAACAATAGAGGATTCTTTCGACAGGAACGCCAGATAGAGCGAGGACAGGCCCCCAGCAATCCAGCCCCACTGTTTGGTTTCCAGATATCGCCAGTAAGACAGTAACATCAGCGCAATAAACAGGAAACTCAGTATTTCATCCCGTCCTTTGATATTGGCCACAATTTCGGTATGGATAGGGTGGGCAATAAAGACCAGCCCAATCAGAAACGCAGAATGGTTTGCCGGTAAGCCATTTTTGTAGCAATACGCCAATGACCAGACCCGTCAGCCCATACAGACCGGCGTTGATCATGTGGCTGATATTGGGGTTGTCTTTAAAATACTCCTGCTCCATCGCAAACGTTATCAGTGACAGCGGTCGGTAGTAGCCCAGCGAGATATTACTGAAGTGCCAGAATTCGGTCCGGAGCAGGTCAGGAATACCCGCAATGCCTTTTTTCACGAATAGATTCTGCCCCACAGCGGCAATATCATCCAGCGCATATTGGTGCCCGAACGTATTGATGTACAAGGCAAAACCCAGTAAGAGCCAGCACAGCCGGTGGCCACCACTCAACCGGCCGTTTGTCGATGGGTAGGTCGGATTGGGCGGGTGGAAGTGATGTTTTTGCGGCCACCGGGCGGGTAACGGGTCGTGCACCGGTTCGGCGGGCCGACTGGTACCGACCGGGCCTGGCTGTTACCAGACGCATTAGGACAGGCTTAGCCGTTACTGCCTTCGCCGGCGCTAGCGCGCGGATTCTCGTAGCCCTGAGATTGCTTTTTTTTAGCCATAACAGCAGGTACTCGACTGGGTTCGTAATGTTCTGACTCTCGGTTTAACACCTATATAGGCAATGCGGAGAATCACTACATTTATGGATTGATTGTAAAGTTCAGCAAGAATGTCAGTAAAATCAATTAAGATGATCGCTCAACTAAAAACAATTGTCTTAGCCATCGGGCTCGGGTCTGCTCATTAACGGCTGTAGTACCGTTCGTCCACAGCTACAACAAGTCGCTATCCTGATTTCAACCGGGTCGATAATCTGGCGCTGGGCAACCCAAGTGGCGCTTCAGTCAGCGACCCAAACAATTACCTCATCAGCCGGCCGCAATACGTACTTTCCTATAATCGCAGCCGGGGTATTGCCAACTGGGTTAGCTGGCGGTTCAGTCCGTCCTGGAAAGGCGACGCCAAACGCAGAAACAATTTCCGACCTGATCCTGAAATACCGTCCGGCTGGTATGCAGCCCGCACCTCCGATTACACCAATACGGGCTTTGACCGGGGGCACCTTTGCCCCTCCGACGACCGGGATGCAACGCCCGAAGACAATGCGGCTACGTTTCTTCTAACCAACATCGTGCCACAAGCTCCGCGCCACAATCGGGAAGTCTGGAAACGATGGAAGATTACGAACGGCAGTTGATGAGCGATGGCAATGATGTCTATATTATTGCAGGGACGAGCGGCTCCGGGGGTACCGGGCAAAACGGCTACGCTACTACACTGGCCAACGGTAACTTAACCGTTCCGGCTACGCTCTGGAAGATACTGATTCTTGTACCAGCCGGCAGCACCGATACCTTCCAAATCAATGAGAACACGCGGGTAATTGCCATCAACATACCGAACGACCAATCGGCCGCCGATAAACCCTGGCGGGCATACCTAACCAGTGTTGATGCGTTAGAAACGCTAACCGGTTATGACTTTATGTCTAATTTATCGGTAGACGTACAGCGCGTTATTGAGATGCGTATCGACGGGGGAAATAGCTGATCCGCAGCACTACGCAGCCATAGCACGGCGTTCCGGCATCTGTACCATTTCGGCTGGGGTGGTGATGCGTTTTGTCCGGTACCGCATCAGCTCGATGGCATCGGCATCGTTCACGAATGCGCCGTTTACGTTAACCATATGCCGGGCCAGCACATCGTATTTGCCCCGCATCAACAGGAAGAAAATTTGCAGAAAGTCCAGACCGTCGAAAATAACGGCCCGATTCTGGGCGTACTTATCGATGGTTTTAAGGAAAAAAGTGGGGTGTTCGGTCCAGTGCATGGCGGGGCGAACGTGGTGGCTGATGTGATAGCCATCATTCCAGCACTTTTTGTTGTACTTTACATTGATGCAGGTAATGCTGTTTTTATAGGCATTGCCTGGGTCGGCAGCATCCACAAAGGCGTGCTGTGTCCAGTTGCCCAGCATGGCAATAAGGCGGTAAATAACAAGTGGTAACAGGAAAACCATTATGGTAGCAGGCCAGCTTACAAACCACAGTCCGACGCAAATAACCCCGAATACAATTTCTCCGGCCAGCGCACGAGTTGCCAGTTTGGGGCGGTTTTTCAGCCGCAGATAATCCAGCAGATTGCGCACACCCAACACAAAAAAGCGTCCGAAATACGACAGGAAACTCCGAAAGCTATCCCGCTGGAACGCCATGGTACTGCTGTCGTCGTCTTCGAGATTGTTTTCGGGGTGGTGCATCCCAATATGGTGGCTATAGTAGGTTTCGGGCGTATGGCCGAAAAACGGGGCTACTATCCAGGGTATGTACTTATTCATCCAGTCATACTCCGACTTGAAAAACTGCCGGTGACTGGTACAATGAAGCATAAGCCCAAAGGGGCCTTTGAATCGAAAGTTCGTAATAAAGAGGTGGACAGCCGCCACCGTCCACCAGGCCCAACCCACAACGAAAGGCATAAACAGCAATACGCTGAGTGGTATAACGGTCAGAGTGATTTGGATGGTCAGGTAAATAAAGGGCAGGTCACGCTCGTCTTTGATATACTGGAGGAAAAACTTATCAAGGCGGCTATAGTCACGCCCCGTAAACGTAGGATCCTGTATTGTGCTCAGTACCTTCATGTAGGTGTACAGTGTTGAGAAAAAAGAAAAAGGCTCAAACAGTTTCGATTTTATTATCGACAATCGAAACTGTCTGAACCTTCGTGTAATACTAACGAAAAAAAATGAATTGGATTGACCAACTACCCTATATAGCTAAATATTTTTTTCTACTTGTGGTGATTGCTACCTAATCTCGGCCCGCCCAAAATACTCAATGTCACACCGGTAACAATGAACAATAACGGTATCGGGTGAGTGCAGGGCACCCGCCGATTCGGGTAGCATTGTTGCTACAATCAGGAGATACTCTTCGGGAATAACCGTTGCCAGAAGATGGCCAGTCCAACACCCAGTGCGGCTCCGATACAATCGGCCACGACATCTTTCCAGTCGGCACTGCGGTTGATGGGCAGCGCGTATTGTAACCCTTCAATCAGGGTCCCGAAAAGTAGTCCGGCTACCAGTGCGTACCTCATTCGTAAACCCGTCAACATCCATAGCAGGGTGAACGGGGCGAATATGAGTACATGCAGGGATTTATCATTCCAGGTGTGCAGATTGCCCGGTATCTGGTCGTGCGGACTGAGGCAGCCAATCAACATAATTACCGTCCAGGCAATAGCCAGCAAACGCCATGTGGCAGGGGTAATTCTCATAGACTTGCTTTCAACCGATTGGTGGTTAAAATCAGAAATAAAACGGTTAAACTGACTAAATAAACAACATTCCGGCTGTCGATTACGCCCCTGCCTAATGCCCGGTATTGTTCATCCAGTGCCAGCAATGACAGGTAGTACCCTATTCCACTCAGGGCACTTAAGCCCGCCAGTGCGCTAAGTCCAACGTATAAGAGAAAACAGCCGAATACGCCCAGCACGAAGGCCACGACCTGATTGTCATTGAACGAAGACGCCCACAGACCAATGGCCACAAACACTCCCGCCAGCAGGAACAGGCCAATATACGCGCCGAACACGCCTGCCGAGTCGATGTTGCCAATGGGAGCACCGAGCTGATACAGCGTAACGTAGTACAGGAGCGTTGGCAGGAGTGTAATGATGACCAGCAGCCAGCTTGCCAGAAACTTCCCCCCTACTATACCCCAGCGGCTAACGGGCTTGCTCAGCAACCACTCCAGCGTTCCCGAACGAACTTCATCGGCAATGGAGCGCATTGTAATGGCAGGCACCAGAAACAGCAGTAAATAAGGGGTCAGGTTGAAGAATGTAGCCATATCGGCATACCCGTTTTCGAGCAGGCTGGTATCCGGGAACACCCACAACATCAGTCCCATAGCCGAAAGAAACACGCCCATAATAATGTAGGCGATGGGCGACGAGAAGAACTGATTGATTTCTTTGCGAAAAATGGCCAGCATGAAGGCAAGGTATAGTAATCGGGGTGGGTTTTGTGGTTGGCAGTTCGGGACTTCCGGTCCATCTACGTCGTGGGAGCAGCCAACTCCAAACCACTAACGCTAACCCAGGTACCTATTCAAACGGATTGGTTTTGTTCCGGCGTATAAAAGCGGCAATAATCAGGGAGAGAACCACGCCGATCAGAATAGTGCCGAACAGGCCTAACATAAACTGTAAACCGGGCGACTGGAATTTCTGCATCAACTCAACGGTCTGATCGATCTGTTCGTCAGACAACTTACCCTGATCCTCCATCTGGTCACGAACCTGCCCGACCAGACGCTCCTGAAAACCAGGATCAATAATTTGAGTATAGAAAACGGTAAACGCAGATGACAGTAATCCGGCAATGGCGGACAGCAGTGCACCCAGACTCATTCCTTCCCCATAGGTCATATACCCGCCGTTGCTGGTTCGGTACTCACGCATGCCCACAATCAGGCCGCCAATCAGGATACCATAAATGATCAGGCTGAGTGCTCCATTGGTCGTTTGATTGAGCGTGTAAAGGATGATTGAATACACAACCAGGGCTATACCCGTTATGAGTCCCCATTTCAGCGCAGTACGGGTGGTAGTAGTCGGATTATCCATACTAATAAGCTAATAAGTGATTTGAACACGTAATATTACCGCAAAACACCGTAATCCTGTTTGCGGAAGATAAGCGAGATAATGAGCACAGGCAAAACGGCCAGTGCTGTTTTCTTGGTCAACTCATCGGGAAGCAATACACCGGGCTGCATGGTGCTTACCTTGTTCCATTGCTCGGCAAAGGTTTCCGGACCAAACTGGTCGGTAATTTGCTTTTTACCATCCAGCAGTAGTTTCTTCGAGTTAACAACGTACTCGGCAAAAACGCCCGGATCCACCTGCGTCACAAACAGGTATACGAGCCAGCTCGTTACCAAAGCCGCTACAGTATTCAGAACGTACCCAATGGTTAACCCCTCCCACAAATGCAGATGGCCCTGCCCAACGTATTTTCGATAGTACCAGACCGCAGCAACCATAACGATAATGTGAATCCCAAAATCCAGCACCCGAATGTTGCCCAGTGCCGGTACACCAATGGCATACAGCGCCAGAAAGTATAGAAAGCATAAAATGCCCGTTACCAATCCAGCCAGCAGGGGGATTTTCAACAACGGGTGACTGAAATAATTAATGATACTTTTCATGTAGTCGGGTTAAATAAGCCGCGATGGATTGTGCCCACTACGCGCCCCGTGAATGTTTGGCCCAGAAACGGTGAGTTTTTCGATTTCGAGACGGTTCGTTCGTATGTCCATTCCCCCGTCGGATCAAAAAGTGTCACGGTAGCAGCCTGTCCCTCGGCAATACTACTAGCCGGAAGGCGTAAAATTTGCCGGGGCCGGGTGGTGAATTTTTCGATAAGTTTCGATAAAGGCAGCATCCTGTTATGGGTAACAGTGGCGGCAAAGACCGTTTCCAGCCCTATCATACCAAATTCGGCCTGATCGAATTCCAGATTTTTACTTTCCGCATCCTGGGGTGAATGATCCGATACGATGGCATCAATCGTATCGTCGGCAAGGCCCGCCCACAGGGCCGCCACATCATCGGGCGACCGGAAGGGCGGATTAACTTTCAAATTCGTGTCGAAACCAGCCAGCGCCGAGTCATCAAAAATAAGCTGATGAACGGCCACGTCGCAACTCACCGGCAAACCAGCCGCTTTCGCCTGCCGAATCAGTTCAACCGACCGGGCGGTAGAAATGGTAGAGAAATGGAGCAAGGAGATTGGGGCATGCAGCAGTCCCCGCGGTCTCTCCGCCCAGCACGTAATCCAGGAGTCGGATGTCTCGTTCTACGATGAGTTCTTCGGCCAGGGCGGGTATGCCTTTCAGGCCGAGTAACGTACTCTGGACCCCTTCGTGCATCTGCCCGAAACGGGTCAGCAATTGCTCTTCGGGCCGGTTCATGAGCAATCCGTCAATTGGCTGGAGGTATTGCAGGGTCTTGAGCAGTAAATCAGGATTCTGGAGCGGATGCGTTCCGTCGGAGAAAGCAACGGCCCCGGCATGATGCAGGTCGAGCATTTCCGTAAAATCTTCCCCAGCCGCTTTTTTCGTTACGGCCGCTATAACATGGACACTTACCGGTTGCCCTTCGGCCATCCGCCGGACATACCCCAGCGTGCCTTTGTCGTCGGTGACCGGCTGCGTATTCGGTAGTAGGGCAATATCCGTAAAGCCACCGGCAGCAGCAGCCCGGCAAACACTGTTTATGTCTTCTTTGTGCTCATACCCCGGGTCCTGCGCCAGTACGCGCATGTCGACCCAACCCGGTGATACGTGCAGATTGGCAGATTCAATGACCTGGCTACCGGCAGGCGCCGACAGGTGCTGACCAATCTGCTGAATCAACCCGTTTTCGACGAGGATATCCACTACCTGCCCATCGAACGATGAAGCAGCATCAATTACATGGGCTGAACGGATTAGAAATTGCATAAAAAGCTCCCTTCGTTTTACCGGAAGGGTTGCAGACAGTGTAGTTATCTAAAAAAAGGCCCCTTTCGGAGCCTTTTACCAATCGATTTACTGTATCAGGCACCTACCAGTTCGCGGTAGGCATCGGCCGATAATAAGCCATCCTGCTCCCCGGCACTGGCGGGTTTCAGGCGAACGATCCAACCTTCGCCGTAGGGGTCACTGTTTAGCAGTTCCGGTTTTTTTTCGATAGCCGGATTCAGTTCAAGGACTTCACCTTCCATCGGCAGGAAAAGGTCCGAGACGGTTTTAACGGCCTCAACAGCACCAAACACATCGCCTTTACCCAGCGATTGCCCAACGGTGTTGACGTCGATAAAAATAATGTCACCCAGTTCATGCTGAGCAAATTCGGTGATGCCTACTACAGCGGTACCATCTTCTTCTATGCGAACCCACTCATGGTCCTCTGTATAACTTAGTTCTGTTGGAAAATTCATTGCAGGTAATTGACTAGAATATGCACAAAATACGGTAGCCGATACCGAATTTGCAAACCGTATGCTCGGTTGAGCGGTCTTTAGTCTGTCGCTCAACCAAACACCCACCTTATTTGGGTGCTACGGCCGCGGCCGGTTGATTCGGCGAAAAATTATACGCCCCCAGCCGGTCACTGCTTTGCCGCTGAATCATCCACTGCGGATACGGTTTCGTGGTGGCGCTCACTTCGTCCAGTTGCTCCAACTGCTCCGTGGTCAGGCTAAGTTCAACAGCCTTGATGTTGTCCATCAGCTGATCGGTATTTTTTGCTCCGATAATCATGCTGGTAACACCGGGTTTGGCCAGCACCCAGGCCAGCGCAATACGCGCCACCGATACACCGTGCGCGTCGGCAATGGTTTCCATCACGTCGATAATAGCGTACGCTTTCTCCTGGTTGACCGGTGGGAAGTCGAAGTTGAGCCGCCGGGAATCGCCTTCCGGCTGGTTGTTCCGGGTGTATTTTCCCGACAAAAAACCACCCGCCAGCGGGCTCCAGGGTAAAATAGCCATCTGCTGGTCCTGCACCATAGGTACCAGCTCATTTTCGAGGTCGCGCCCGGCAATGGAGTAGTAGTTCTGGGTCGATACAAACTTGGTCCAGCCATTCTTCTCGGCAATACCATTGGCTTTCATGACCTGCCAGGCCGCCAGATTGGAGCAGCCGATGTAGCGCACCTTTCCGCTTCTGACTACGTCTTCCAGGCCCCGCATGGTTTCTTCCAGGGGCGTAATGGGATCGAAGCCGTGAATCTGGTAGAGATCAACGTGGTCCATTTGCAGCCGCTTCAGGCTGTCTTCCAGCTGCTGCATAATTTGCAGCCGACCCAGGCCCACCTGGTTTTTCCCTTCGCCCATCCGGCTACGGACTTTAGTGGCAATAATCAGTTCGCTCCGCGTCAGGCCCAACGATTTCATCGACTGACCCAGCAGTCGTTCCGACTCACCGAACGAATAAACATTGGCCGTATCAATAAAATTAATTCCGTTATCGACGGCGGTTTTCAGGATGTCGTTCACCGCATTTTGCTGGAGTTCGCCCATCGCTTTCCAGTAGCCGTTGCCGCCAAAGGTCATAGTGCCAAGGCATATTTCGGATACTAAAACGCCGGTGTTTCCAAGTGGGTTGTATTTCATGTGTTTTTCGTCGTGGTTTATTAGTTCAACCCGGAATTAGCCGGATTGTTGATCTGGTTGCCAGAACCCGTTCAACCGTTTAGCTTTAGGGACTGAATGAGTTGCGATTCGTATAGGGAACAAATTGACAGAGAAAAGATTGCCCGCCTGCGTAAATCAGCCCGTTCGGGCAAATTAGTTTGTTGTCATTCATCCAGAACGAAAGCGACATGAAGCTTTGTGTAGCCCAACTAAAGTCCCTACCGGGTGCTGTTCAGCGCAACATCGACCGGCACATAAAGTTACTGACCCTGGCTGTCAGGCAGGGTGCCGATGTTGTTATTTTTCCGGAATTATCCCTGACGGGGTACGAACCAGCCCTGGCCCATTCACTGGCGACCGGGCAGAACGATAGCCGGTTGGATCCGTTCCAGCAGCTTGCCGATACTCATTCCCTCACCATAGGCGTTGGCGCCCCCACAAAAAGTGAGACGGGCATCTGCATCAGCCTGATCATTTTCCAACCCAATAAAGCCCGGCAAACCTATTCGAAGGAGTACCTGCACCCGGACGAAGCCGCTTTTTTTGTGAGTGGCCAGCGGTTTTCGGGGTTGAGTTGGCCCCGAAGCCAACATTGCACTGGCGATATGCTACGAGTTATCCGTTCCTGACCATGTGGCGAATGCCTGCAAAAACGGCGCAGCAATATACCTGGCCAGCGTAGCTAAAGACCGCGAAGGCGTTGAGAAAGCCAGCGAACGACTGGCAACTATTGCCCGCCAGAAGTCGATGCTTGTGTTGATGGCCAACGGCATCGGCCCCTGCGACAATTTTGTGGGAGCCGGTCAGTCCGCCATCTGGACCAATACGGGCCTATTGGCTGGGCAGTTGGACGACACCCACGAAGGCATCCTGCTCATTGATACTGATACGCAGGCAGTTACCAAACTGTATCGGTAACCCCAACCAGACAGCCTTTACGAAGAGTAGCCAGTTCGGGCGGTGGGCTGGTACCGCTCTACTGCGTTAGTTTTGCCGTTCGCCGTAGCAGAAACAAAGACCATCGGGTGCCGTCACGAAAAATACCTTCCAGGTGGTCTCCCCATATTTTGGGTAATCAAAATCAGGACTCTCTCTGTCGAAGCCATTGGCCTTCAGTTCAGCGAACGCCTTTTCCGTATCATCGACCTCAAAAAAACAGCCATCCTGGGTGGGGTCACCACCGTTTTCGGCCAGTCCAAGCTGCACCGCATCCCGCTCCATCGTAGCAGATTTAAAAGGCGCATCGCTGCGGGACACGACCCGGAAGCCCATCACCCTTTCATAAAAAGGGATAGCTGTGTCCAGGTTGTCGACGGGCAACGTCATTTTATCCTTCTGGTAAGGCCGGGCATCTTTCAGCGTTGCTTTCATCTCGTCCGCGATTTTTCGGGTTATGGTTTTACCCGCAAGCTAAAGCCACCAGAACATAGCCTATTTACGTTGTTCAATTCACCTCATTAAAGGTACAACACAGGCATATGGATGGACCGGGTCGTAGTAGCTGATCACTCACTTCGCAACGACTTCACCGGGTTCATCAACGCAGCCTTTACACTCTGGAAGCTCACCGTCAGAGCGCAATACCAACCGCCAGCAAACCCGCAACGGCGAAAACCCACCAGTCGACGGTAGTTTTGTAGGCAAACTCCTGCAGCCATTTGTTCATGGCCCACCAGCCAATAGGCAGAGCAATGACGATGGCAATCAGCACGAGTTTCAGGAAGTCTTTCGACAACAGGGCCACGATGCTGCCCACGCTGGCTCCCAGCACTTTGCGCACCCCAATCTCTTTGGTGCGTACCTCTGCTGTGAAGGCCGCCAGCCCAAACAGGCCCAGGCACGCAATGATGATGGCTAAACCCGTAAACAGGCCAAACACCCGGCTAAACTGACGTTCGGCCTTATACTGCTCATTGAATTTCTGATCCAGAAAGAAGTAGTCGAACGGGCTATCGGGATACAGGTCTTTCCACAACGCACCGAGCTGCGCCACGCTCGGCTGAATCCGATTCGCAGCCAGCCGGAAGGAATAGTAGGTCATTCGGTTGGTGGGGGCGCACAGGTACAGGGTTGGCCGGGTGGGTATCTTCAATGATTCGATATGAAAATCGTCGACCACGCCCACTATCCGCGTATCGACGGTACGGCGCCCTTCGGTACCTCCAAAGACCAGCGATTCATCCACGGCGGCTTCGGCGGAAGGAAAACCAAGCACCCGCAGGGCAGCCCGGTTCAGCATATAGCGGTTCCGCCACTGCGGGTCATTGGCCCGGAAGCCCGACCCGGCCAACTGACGAACGCCGTAGGTTTCGAAAAACTGCGCGTCGACATCGACGAAGTAAAACGTCTGCCGCTCGTTGGTCACCCGCTTTTTCCAGTACACGCCACTGCTGGTGCCTCCAATGGCATTGATACCGTCGCCGGGTACAACGGATGACGTGGTCATACGCTGCACCCCCGCTACCTGGGTGGCAGCCGCCCGGAACACCTCAAATTTTGTCTGGTACAGCGAATCCTGCGTAAAATCATGCAGTGGAGCTTTTATCACCAGCATCTGGTCAATGGATAAGCCCAGGTCGTGGCCCTGCAAAAACTGAAGCTGGCGGTACACGGTGATGATGGCCACCAGCATGACGACCGTGCCCACAAATTGCCCCACCACCAGTACCTGCCGCATACCCCAACCCGCCCGCCTAACGGCTTGGCGGAGCATACCCAGGGGCGTATAGCCCGACAGCACCAGCGACGGATACAGACCCGAACCCAGCATGCTGCCCAACAATAACCCAACCACGAGGAGGACAAAAGTAGTGCCGGGGATACCTTCCGTTTGGGTGAGTGGCCGCCCCACCAGGTTATCGAACAGGGGTCTGGCAACCACCACCACCAGCAGCGCCAGCCCAATGGCCAGGCTGTTTACCAGAAAAGCCTCACCCAGAAACTGCCCCACCAGCTGCGCCCGGTTGGCCCCGATGGTTTTGCGCAGACCCACCTCTTTGGCGCGGGTAAGTGAGCGGGCGGTGGTGAGGTTACTGTAGTTGACCCAGGCAATCACCAGAATCAGCACCCCAATCAGCAGCAGGAAATAAACGGCGCGGGCACTGCCGTTCGGTTCGTGTTCGTAGGTCAGATCAGAGTACAGGTGAATGTCGGTGAGGGGCTGCATGCGTAGTTGCATGCTGTTTTTGTTGAGATGACGATTGCCCAGCCCGGCCAGTTTTGTCCGGACGTGCTCCGGGTTCGCATCCGGGCGAAGCTGCACGTAGTTGTAGTCCCAGTAGTTGTCCCAGTTGTCGGAGTGACCGGCGCTGTACAGCGTTTTGTAGGCCAGCAGCATCGTGAACCGGAAGTGCGTGTTGGGGGGCGAATCGGCAATAACGGCGGTAACCACATGCTGTCCGGTGAACCAGCCACCCGCCAGCCGCAGGGTTTTTCCTACGGGATTCTGCCCGCCAAAATACCGTTTGGCCGTTGAGGCTGTCAGGACAACCGTGTTTGGCCGGTTCAGCGCATTTTTCAGCCCCCCGTACATGACTTTGTAAGGAAACATGCGCAGGAACCCCTCATCAACGGCGTAGGCTCCCTGTTGCAGGTAGGGCGTCTGTCCCCGAAAAGCGGCCAGGTCCCGGGCGCTGTACACGCGGGTGTAGTCCACCACTTCGGGCAGTTCGGCCCGGAGGGCTGGCCCAATGGCGCTGTGGGAGTTAGCATCGCGGGTTTCCAGCGTACCGTTGGCGTAGTTTTCGATGTAAACCCGCCAGATATCAGGGGCGTGGGGGAACTGCCGGTCGTAGCTACGCTCAAACCAGACGTACCGACCAATCAGCATAAAAGCGGCCAGGCCAAGCGCCAGCCCGCCCACGTTGATGAGGCTGTATAGCCGGTTGCGCCAGAGGGTACGCAGGGCGAGGGTGAGGTAGCTGCGAATCATTTTTTAGCAAGGTTGTTACTCACTCCGTAAACTCGTCACCGGGTTCATCAGCGCAGCCCGCACACTTTGATAACTCACCGTTAGCAGGGTAATGACTAATGCGCCCGCGCCCGCTACGGCAAAAATCCACCACGACAACTCGGTATGATACGTGTACTTCTGGAGCCAGCCATGCAGGAAATACCAGGCAATGGGTACGGCTATGCCAAAAGCGATAAAGACCAGGGCCATAAAGCCCTGTGCAAGCAGGCCCCACAGGTTTAGTACGCTGGCACCGAGAACTTTGCGGACACCAATCTCCTTGGTGCGCTGTTCGGCGATGAACGAGGCCAGTCCAAACAGACCTAGGCAGGAAATGAAGATAGCCAGCCCGGCAAAGAGAGCGGCCAGGGTGCCAATGCGTTCCTCGCTGCGAAACTTCTGATCGTATTCCTCATCCACAAATGTGTAGTTGAATGGTGCTTCGGGTAGGTGGTCCTTCAATACCCCGCCAATGGTTGCCAGGGCCTCCTGCGGGCTACGCGCCGGATTGAGTCGCATGGTCAGGAATTTTCCGGGGTTCGGACCGATAAAAAAGACGGATGGCCTGGCTGGCTCATAGGGCGAATCCATAACCATATCGTGAATCACGCCGATTACGTGAAAACGGGCGTTGAAGCCATTGCCCGTCCAGGTGATGGTCTTGCCCAGTACATCCCGAAGCCCCATGAAGGCCACTGCCGATTCGTTCAGGACCAAACCCAGCGAGTCGGATGCCAGCTGCCGGGAGAAATCGCGTCCCTGTTTGAACTGCCACCCCACCGTTTTACCGAACTCGTGGGATATGGCAACGGTGGCAAAATTCACCTGTAGGGTAGGACTTTTGCCCGGCCAGTCGAAGCCACCATTGGTCGACCGTACCTCCGTCAGCGGACTCGCCGATTCGCCCAGTTCGATCACCGCACCCGTTCGCAGTAACTCGTTCCGAACTGTTTCCCGGTGTTGGTCATAATGAGGTACGTTCAGGGGGAGCGAAATAAGCCCGTTCCGGCTATACCCGATGGGGCGATTCCTGGCGTACTGAATTTGCCGATAAACGACCAGCGTGCCAATAATCAGCGTGATAGACACGGTGAACTGTAGAACAACCAGCACCCGGCGGGGCGTAACGATGCGATTCCCCGTTTGGAACCCTACTCCTTTCAAGACGGCAACGGGCCGGAACGACGACAGGTAAAGCGCAGGATAGCTACCGGCAACAAGCCCCGTCAATAAAGCGAACCCTGCCCCCAGCACCCAGAATAGCGGGTCCGTAAAAGGTACGGTACTATGTTTGTCGGCCACCTGGTTGAAGAAAGGAACGGCCAGATACACCAGCAGGAGGGATAGGCCAAACGCAATGGTAACAACCAGCATCGACTCGCCCAGAAACTGCACGATCAACTCCTGTCGCCGGGAGCCGATTGCTTTTCGGATACCCACTTCTTTTGCCCGCTTGACGGAGCGGGCGGTGCTCAGGTTCATAAAGTTGATGCAGGCCAGCAACAGCACAAACAGACCAATGCTGCCAAACAGCCAGACAAACTGGATTCTACCCCCTTCGTTGACACCGTTTTTCCAGTCGGAGTACAAATGCCAGCGAGCCATGGGATAAAGTAGCACTTCGGGTTTCTGAACGGGATCTTGCTGGGCTTTTCCAATGAGCATGTTTTTAATCCTGGTCGATACGTCGGCAACGGTAACCGATGGGGCCAACTCCACGAAAATCTCAAACGAGGTATTGGTCCAGTCATCCTTCGCTTCGTTTACCCAGCCGGTCGAAGCGGCATACAGGGCCCAGGGGGCAATGAACTGAACATCGGCAAAGCTGCTCCCGGCGGGTAAATCTTCGTAAACTCCCGTCACGTTGACCGTCATGGTATTATCAATCGCCAGTGTCTTGTGCAGCGGGTTTGCCTCCCCGAATAAAGCCCTGGCCAGCGACGCAGACAACAAAATGGATGCCGGCTCTTTCAGCCCGCTCCGGCTACCTTTCAGCATCGTTAACGATAGCATGTCGGGGGCGCCGGGTGTCATAAATTTACCGCTCTTCGAAAACACCTGATTGGCCAGCGTAATGGTATGCAGACTGGTCCACCAGGCCAGTACAACGTGTTTGAACGATCCCGCTCCGGCCGTTACGCCTGAAGGGTTATCGCCGTAGGAAGTCTGTAGGTCGGTAGCCAATGGAATTGGCAGGCCCGGTTTAGTGTCGGTTTGCCCGTTTATCGTTCGATTGCGCATGACCTGGGCAATCCGGTCGTAGTGCTGGAAGGATTTATTGACCGACAGTTCATCGTTGAGCCAAAGCCCAATCAGCATAGCCACCGCCATGCCCACTGCCAGCCCACCAATGCTGATGAGCGAGTAGGCCTTATTACGGACCAGATTCCGCCAGGCGATTTTAAGATAGTTTCTGAACATAATAGTGTCGGGATTTATTCACTTCGTAGTGACTTCACGGGGTTCATCAGCGCGGCTCACGCTCTGGAAACTCACCGTCAGCAGGGCAATACCCACCGCCAGCAAACCCGCCAGGCAAACACCCACCACTCGATGTCAATCTTGTAGGCGAAATCCTGCAACCACTTGTTCATAGCATACCAGGCAATGGGCGAGGCAATGACAATGGCGATCAGCACTAATTTCAGGAAATCTTTGGAGAGCAAGCGCCACAATGCTGCCGACGATGGCCCCCAGCACTTTACGGACGCCGATTTCTTTGGTGCGCTGCTCGGCGGTAAACGTGGCAAGGCCAAATAAACCTAAGCACGTAATAAAAAGCGACAGGCCAGTGAACAGGGTAAACACGCTGCTAAAAATCTGCTCGGTGCGGTACTGGTCGGCAAACTGCACGTCTAGGAACTGGTACTCAAACGGCCACTCCCCGGCCAATGCCTGCCACTTTTCCTGTAACGCGTCGAGGGCGGCTGTCGTTTTGTCGGGTTGGATACGCACGACCAGACTGCCATACTGCGCCGGGACTATCTGCAACATCACCGGCTCAATTTTCTGGTGAATGGTTTTGTAATTAAAATCTTTTACCACCCCAATTACGCGGCCTTTCTTAATCGAGTCAGCGGGGGTAAGGGGCTCCCATTGCTGCCAGTGAATGGCTTTACCAATGGCGTTGGCGGGAGTGCCCCAGCCCAGTTCGCGCACCGCCGTTTCATTCACCACAAAGCCCTCCTTCACGTCGGTGCCAAAAGCACGGGAGAAGTTCCGACCGGCCACCATCGTCATCCCCATCGTTGGGATGTAGTCGTGATCAACGATAAACATGTTCGTTGAGAACTGCCGGGGCCGACCCGGTATCTGGACAGACTCTCCCGCAAACCGCCCGCCGGGGACACCATAGCAAGCCGTGGCCCCCATAATGGCTGGGTTTCGGAGCAGTTCTGTTTTGATAGTGGCAATGTCCTGACGCATCGTGTTATTGAGCAGAGGCAACGCCACCAATTGTTCTTTAGTAAACCCTAGGTTCTTCCGCTGGATGTAGCGCATCTGATAGAACACGATACCCGCCCCGATCATCAGGATGGTGGACACCGTAAACTGAACGACCACTAAATTTTTCCGTAGAAATGCCCCTTGCCCCGTCCCCCTACCTCACCTTTCAGCACCTTCACGGGCCGAAACGCCGACAGTACAAACGCCGGATAACTGCCTGCCAGTAAACCCACCAATAGACCCACTCCGACCAAAGCGGCCACAAACGGCAGGCTGATCAGCGTACCGAACGTGAGTGATTTACCAGACCAATCGTTTATCAGGGGTAGTAGCACCAGCGTTAGAAACAGCGCCAACACCAGAGCAATGCCCGTTTGCAGTACCGATTCGCCCAGAAACTGCCCGATGAGTTGAGACCGGCCTGCGCCCACCGCTTTGCGCAAGCCCACTTCTTTGGCCCGACGCGCCGAACGGGCGGTGCTCAGATTCATGAAATTGAAACAGGCAATCAGCAGCGTGAACAACGCAACGACAGCAAAGGCATAGACGTACCGAATGTCGCCCTTGCGGGCAATGTCATATTCTATGTCGGAGGAGCGGAGATGGATGTCGGCCAGCGGTTGCAACTGGTAGCTGTTGTCGCCAACTTCGGTCGGGGCATTCTGCTTCAGAAAGGCCGCGAGGTTTGCTTGTAAGGGAACAGGCGATTGATTTTTGGCCAGTACGATGTAGGTATAGAACTGCTGCCAGCCCCAGCTTTCGAGCCGTACAGGGTCCACAATTCCGCGCATTGCCCCAAACGAGCCGATCATGGTGGCTTTGAGGTGCGACTGTGCCGGTATATCCTGCATGACACCCGTAACCTTGAATGTAAGATTCTCAGAAATGGTCAATAGCTTCCCCATCGGGGCCTGATTGCCGAAGTATTTGCGGGCTATAGTCTCCGTAATAACCAGCGAGTTTGGTTCCCGCAACGCCCTGGCCGGATCGCCCTGCACGAGCGGGAACGAGAACACCTCGAAGAAGGTAGAGTCGGCCAGCAGGATGTCCGGCTCCGTGAATTTTTTGTCGGCATAGCGTACCAGTTCTTTTGAGCCAAACTCGAAAATACGAACACTTTGCTCCACGGCCGGAAACGTCCGCTTTAGCGCCGGGCCATAGGCGGGTGGTGTCCGGGCCATTTGCAGTTGGCGCCCGTCGGAAGTCAGTTGGTTCACAATGCGGAAGATGCGGTCGGCTTTGGCATGGAACCTGTCGTATTGCAACTCATCCCGAACAAACAGGAAGATTACCAAACAGCAGGCCATGCCAATTGCCAGCCCGACAATGTTGATGGCCGTGTAGCCCTTGTAGCGAACCGAATTACGAAAGGCGATTTTGAGGTAGTTGCGTAGCATAGTTGTTTGTTGTTTACTCACTTCTCAAACTCTTGACCGGGTTCATCAACGCAGCCCTTACGCTCTGGTAGCTCACCGTCAGCAGGGCGATACCCACCGCCAGCAAACCCGCCAGGGCGAAATACCACCACTCAATGTCGATTTTGTAGGCGAAGTCTTTTAGCCATTGACTCATGGCGTACCAGGCGATGGGGCTGGCAATGACGATGGCAATCAGCACCAGGCGAAGGAAATCTTTAGAAAGTAGCCCGACGATGCTGAAGACGGATGCCCCGAGCACTTTGCGCACGCCAATCTCTTTGGTGCGCTGCTCGGCCATGAACGCGGCTAAGCCGAACAAACCCAAACAGGCAATCAGGATGGCCAGTGCGGCAAACGTCAGGGCAATGGTACCAATGCGCTGTTCGGCGCGGTACATGGCGTCGAAGCTGTCTTCCAGAAACGCGTAACTGAACGGCTGACCGGGGGCGACCTGCTTCCATTTCGTCTCAATCTGACTAACCAGGGCCGGTATGTTTGTGCCGCCCAACGGAGTGCCGCCCAACCGAAATGACGCGGCCCCGGAGTTAGGGTCAAGCACCATGGCCAGCGCACCGATATTCTGCCGAAGCGATTCGAAGTGGAAGTTTTTGACGATACCAATCACCGTATAGGTCCTGGTGGTTTTCGACTGTGAATCAAGAAACTGTAGGACGCGCTTTCCGATGATGTTTTGGCCGCCAAAGAGCTTAGCTGCCGTTTCGTTCAGGATGATGCCGGACGAGTCGGAGCCGAACTCCCGCGAGAAACCCCGACCCTGAACAAGCTGCATTCCCAGCGTTTTCACGTAGTCATGATCAACACCCCAGGCCTGCATATTCACGGCGTTTTTCTGGTCGATTTCCCCCTCCGGGAAGAATGAATTATCACTCCGGTTGGAGGGGGTGGGCAGGTAACCGGAGATGGAGCCACTCACCACGCCAGGTAGCCTGAGCACTTCCTGTTTGAACACCTCTGCCTGCTTGCCAATGGCGTACACGTCGTTGACCGTCAGCACCTGATCGCGGTTGAAACCCAGATTTTTGCTCTGGATGTACGTGATCTGCCGGTACACAATGATAGTGCCGACGATGAGTACCACCGACATCATGAACTGAAACACCACCAATCCGCTCCGTAGCCCAACTCCTTTGAAACCGACATTTACCTTACCGCCTTTTAAAACGCTGATGGGCCTGAACGACGACAGGAAAAAGGCCGGATAGCTGCCCGCCAGCAAGCCGACCGCAATCGGGAGCGCTACGAGTACGGGGAGCCAACCAGGGGTTAGCAAACTCCCGATGCTTAACTGCCTGGCAGCAAGATCATTGAAAAACGGAATCGACACAGCGACCATCACCAAAGCCAGTACCATTGCCAATGCTGTCATCAGCACGGATTCGGTCATAAACTGCCCAATGAGCTGCGGCCGTTCTGATCCCAGCACCTTGCGGACACCCACTTCTTTGGCGCGGTTGGCCGAGCGCGCCGTGGCTAAGTTCATGAAGTTGATGCCCGCAATGAGCAGAATAAACAACGCCACCGCCGAGAAAATGTACACGTACTGGATGTCGCCGTTGGGCGCGAGTTCGATGGTTTGTTTCGAGTACAGGTGAATATCGGTGAGCGGCATCAGCGAGAAGCGAAAGCGGTTGCCCGCCTGCCGAAACTGCGCCAGTGTCGTACCGATAAACTGTAGGGCCTGCGGGCCAACGTATTTTTCGATGACGGCGTCGAGATTTTTCCCGAACTGCCGGTAGTCGGTGCCTTCGCGCAGCACAATGTAGGTGTGGTGGTTATTGCTCAGCCACTGTCCCCACTGGTAACCGTCGCTGAGCATGGTCGGGAAGAAGTCGCTGCGGAAGTGCGAATTAACGGGCATATCGCGGATGACGCCCGTCACGTTGAAGTTCTGGTCATTGTCAAAGGTCAGCGTCTGACCCATGGGGTCCTGGTTGCCAAAGTGCCGTTTAGCCGCCGATTCGCTGATGACGACCGTATTGGGCGAGGTCAGTGCGGTTCTGGAGTCCCCGGCTACGAGCGGCAGGGTAAATACGTCGAACAGCGTCGAGTCGGCAAACGTGATGTTTTCTTCGCGCAGGCTGTTCGTCGAGCCAGCCCGTTTAACGAGCCACGTACCGCGCTGGTGAAGCCGCACAAACTGCTCCACCTGTGGGTAATCCTGTTTCAGCGTCGGCCCGACCGGATCGGGTGACACGGCCATCCGCATATCGTTGCCGCCGAACTTAATATCGGAATGAATGCGGTAAATACGGTTCGCTTTGGCATTGTACCGATCATAGCTCAACTCGTCTAAGACGTAGAGCGTAATGAGCAGGCAGCAGGCCAGCCCCGTGGCCAGTCCGAAGATGTTGATGAATGACAGCCCGCGTTGTTTTCGCAGATTGCGCCAGGCGATTTTAAGGTAGTTGCGGAGCATGGTTGTTGGGCGTTTATTCGTTTCTCAAACTCTTAACTGGATTCATCAGGGCGGCCCGGATGCTCTGAAAACTAACCGTCAGCAGCGCAATGCCCACTGCCAGCAGACCCGTCCCGGCGAAGACCCACCAGGCAATGTCGACATGGTAGGCGAAGTTCTGCAGCCACTGCCCGCTGAGGTACCAGGCCAGCGGTAAACCCAGCGTGATAGCGACCAGCACCAGTTTCAGAAAGTCTTTGGAGAGCAACGCCACCACGCTGCCGATGGACGCGCCCAGCACTTTGCGCACGCCAATCTCCTTCGTCCGGGCTTCGGCGGCAAAAGCGGCCAGGCCAAACAGACCCAGGCAGGCAATCAGCACGGCCAGGATGGTGAACGACAGGAGCACAGCCCCCTGCTTCTGCTCGGCCTGGTACTGCTGCGAAAAGTTCTGGTCCAGGAAGTGAAAGGTGGGGGTTGCCGTTGCGTCGAATTGGCGGTAGACCTGACTAATGTAGGCCAGGGCTTCGGCCGTTTTTTCGGGCCGGATACGAACGTAGAGGTTATCTTTTTCGGCCGGGGCGGGCATCTGCAACACCAGCGGCTCAATCTTATGCTGGAGCGAGTAGGTATGAAAATCGGCCACAACGCCCACCACCCGCGCTTCGGCGGTTTTGTCTTTGCCCAGGAAATACGTCACGCGCTTGCCAACGGGATGCTGCCAGCCCAGCTTTTTCACGAGCGCCTGGTTGACCAGCACGGCCCCCATCGCATCGCTACTTACCGATTCCGAAAAGTTGCGGCCCCCAACGAGTTTGATGCCCATGGTGTTCAGGAAATCAGCATCGACCGAAAACCTCTGCACGACCTGGGTTGTCGTGGGCATAACGCCGTTCTGCTCGAAAAACAGCCCGTTGGTGCCGATGTTATTGTTGCCAATTGGGTTACTGGCCGCTGATACCTCCTCAATGAGCGGGCTCTTCGTTAATTCGTCCTTCAAAGCCCTTACCTGCTGACGCGACTCGTCCGATTCGAGGTGAAACGTCAGCACCTGGTCTTTGTTGAAACCGAGGTCTTTAGCCTGTACGTACTGCATCTGCCGGTAAATCATGGCCGAGCAGGCAATCAGGGTCACGGCGGCTGCAAATTGAAAGATCACCAGCGATTGCCGGAACTGAACTTTCCCCCGTTGACCGCCCATCTGCCCCTTTAGCGCTATTACCGGCCGGAATCCCGACAGCATCAGGGCCGGATAAAGACCACTGCCAATACCCAGCAACCCAACGAATAAAACGCCTAGCCCAACTGTCAGGACCGGCCCGTATTCCATAAGGCGCAGCGACCGGCCCGCCAGTTCATTGAACCAGGGGAGCATGGCGTTGGCCAGCAGCGTAGCGAACAGACCGGCCAGTAGCGCCATCAGCAGGGACTCGGTCATGAACTGGCTAATGAGCTGACTCCGCCGGGAGCCAATCGCTTTCCGAACACCCACTTCGCGGGTGCGGGTGATGGACCGGGCGGTGTACAGGTTTACATAGTTGATACCGGCAATGAACAGCAGCAGCGTGGCTATGATGGCAAAGATGGATACCGTTTTCGCGTTGCCGTTGGGGCCGATTTCATAGTCGAGGTGGGAGTTCAGGTGAATGGATGTAAGAGGCTGGAGTTCCATCCGGTAGTTCAGTTCACCCATCTCTTTTTTGAGGTATTTATGATAAAAACCGGGTAGCTTAGCCTCCAGTGCTTTGGAGTCGCTTCCTTTGTTCAGCAGCAGATAGGTGTACAGGCTGAAGTTCTGCCAGCCGTCGGTGTAGTTGGCCGGTAACGAACGCAGGGCACTGAAATGCAGGTGTGACTGGGTGGGAACGTCGGCGATAACGCCGGTTACGGTATTGACAAAATGATTGCTGAATTCAATGGGTTGCCCAATGGCTTTGGCTGCGTCCCCAAACAGTTTTTCGGCCAGGGTTTTGGTCAGCACAATGCTTTCCGGCCGGGCGAGGGCCGTGGCCGGGTTGCCGTGCAAAAACGGAAAGGTGAACACGTCGAACACCGTTTTGTCCGCAAAAAAGATGTCGTTGGCTTCTATCTTTTTGTCGCGGTAGGTAATCAGGCCACCGCCTTCGGTGGAGATACGGACCGCCTTTTCTATTTCCGGGTAATCGTTTTTCAGGGCGGGCGCAAACGGGGCTGAGGTAGGGGCCATTTTCATATCACCGCCGGTCCACTGCGCATAGTGAACCACCCGAACGATTCGGTCGGCATTGGCATGAAATAGGTCGTAGCTCCGTTCGTGCATGATGTACAAACCCATCAGCACCACAGCCGCCATACCGACCCCCATGCCGATGATATTCAGGCCACTAAAGAGTCGGTTCTTCCACAGAGTCCGAAAAGCGATTTTGAGGTAGTTCGTGAGCATGATTGTATGGGGTTATTCGGAACGAAGTGACTTCACCGGATTCATCAGGGCGGCTTTAATACTCTGAAAACTCACCGTCAGCAGGGCGATGCCTACGGCCAGCATACCCGCTACAGCGAATATCCACCACTCGATGTCGATTTTGTAGGCAAACCCCTGCAGCCACTTACTCATGGCATACCAGGCCAATGGACTGGCAATGACGATGGCGATGAGCACCAGGCGAAGAAAATCCTTCGAGAGCAGGGTGACAATACCACTCACCGACGCGCCCAGCACTTTACGCACGCCAATTTCTTTGGTGCGCTGCTCCGTAGTAAACGTAGCCAGACCAAACAGGCCAAGGCAGGCAACCAGAACCGCCAGAAGCGTAAAAAAGCCGAATACCTGTCCAAATCGCTCGTCGGACCGGTATTGTTTGTCATAACGTTCGTTCAGAAAGGAGTACGTAAACGGGTCGGTCGGGAAAAACTGCGCCCAGCCCTGTTTAACAACAGCGATGGCCTGACGGGGATTTCCATTAGCCAGTTTGATGGAAATCTGCCCATTGATAGTAGGGTTCAACCGTAAAATCAGTGGCTCGTACGCTTCCCGAAGTGACTGCTGGTGGAAGTCATCCACTACCCCAACAATGGTGAGTATGTCACCCCAGAAATCAATTTTTTGCCCAATCGCTTTCGCTGGGCTGGCGAAGCCCAACTGCCGGATTCCCGTTCGGTTGAAAACCACGGCATCTTTCTCACCCAGCTTTTCATCGAACGTGCGCCCGGCAATTGCCTTCATGCCGAATGAGCGGATGAAATCATAATCGACGTTGATAATGCGGTACTGTTTGCCGGTTGCTTCGGGCGTACCTGCCAACCGGATTCCTCCCGCGTTGAACTCCACCTTTTCGCCGGGAATAGCATCCGAAACAGCAATACTCCGGATGGAGGACTGTTGGAGCAAATACGCTTTGAAGGCCTTTGCCTGGTTGATTCGGGTCGAGTCATTCATCGGCCTGTCCAGCACCAGCGTTTGGCCAATGTCGATGCCTAGATTCTGGTCACGCATGAACTGTAACTGACGGAATACCGTGATGGTACCGACCAGCAGAAAAACAGACGCGGCAAACTGAACAATGACCAGCGACTTTCGCAGAAAAACGCCCGATTTAAGGGAGGGAATGCCGTTTTTCAGGACTGCCACCGGGTTGAAATCAGACAGCACAAAGGCCGGGTAGGCACCCGACAAAACGGTACCGATGGTGTACATGGTGCCTAAGCCAAGCCAGAAACGGGCAGAGGTAACGAATGAATAGGCTACCTGCTGATCCGTAAACTGATTGAATAAGGGCAGAACTACCACGATCCCGACGAGTGCCGCCACAACAGCCAGGAAGTTGAGTAAGGCCGATTCGATCAGAAACTGAGCCATCAACTGGCTGCGGTACGAGCCAACGGCTTTGCGCACCCCTATTTCTTTTGCCCGTCCAACGGCACGGGCTGTTGCCAGATTGATGTAATTGATCCAGGCGATAGCAATAATAAAAAACGCTACGCACAGCAATACGTACACCGAGTTGCCATCGCCGTTGGTACTGGCTTCCATCATAAAATGGGAGTACAGATGAATATCGGGCAGAGCCTGTAAACGTAAGGCTAGGCCATCCCCCGTTTTTACATCTCTTTGCTCATTCCTGAGCAAAAAATCCGGAAATTTGGCTTCCAGTTTTTCAGGAGACGCACCTTGTTTCAGGAGTAGATACGTCAGGCAGCCATCCCAGTTCCAGGCATTATCAAAATTCTTATCCGGCTCATTTTTAGGGTTGACCAACCGCTGGAATGTACTGAACGACATCAGGTAGTCGGCTTCCAGATGAGAGTTTTTGGCGAAGTCCTGGTATACCCCCGTTATTTTGATCGGGAATTCACGTTCGATGGTGATAACCTGCCCCACCGGGTTTTTTGTCCCAAACAACCGTTTGGCCAGCGAGACTGAAACAACGCCCGTGTTCGGCTCGGTCAGGGCCGTTTCTTTGTCGCCAATGAGCAGAGGATAGGAGAAAACGGCAAAAAACGAGGGTGTGGCGAATGCCCCCTGCCCAACTTTATATTTTCGGTCATTCGATTCCAGCAACAGACTATTCCGGACGTACACCCTGGTAAAGTCTTCAATCTCCCCAAAGGCAGCTTTCAGGTGGTTGCCAACGGCAAACGGCCCGCCTGCCCACTCGGTCGACAAAACCCCTTTCTCGTATCGTTCGGCCTTTACCCGAAAAATACGGTCTGCTTTGTCATGAAAACGGTCGTAACTCCGTTCAAAAGCGACGTACTGAAAAATGAGCAGCGTAGCCGCCATACCCACGGCCAATCCACCAATGTTGATGAAGGAGTAAACTTTGTTGCGAACCAGATTCCGCCAGGCAATTTTTAAATAATTTATCAGCATAGTGAAAGGTAGTTATTCGGAACGCAGTGATTTGACGGGGTTCATCAGGGCGGCTTTAACTGACTGAAACGAGACCGTCAGCAAGGCAATGCCCACCGCCAGCAGGGCCGCAATGGCGAACATCCACCATTCGATATCGATCTTGTAGGCGAAGCCCTGCAGCCACTGGTTCATGACGTACCACGCCAGCGGTGAGGCAATGACGATGGCAATCAGTACGAGTTTGAGAAGATCTTTCGATAAGAGGGCCACCACACTGACCACCGATGCACCCAGAACCTTGCGGACGCCAATCTCCTTCTGGCGTTGCTCGGCGGTGAACATCGCTAAGCCAAACAGACCCAGACAGGCAATCAGAATGGCCAGCGAGGCCGCCGTGGTGAAAATCCGGCCGTACTGCTGCTCGGCCTGGTACTGCTTGTTGTACTGCTCGTCCACAAAGTAGTACTCGAAGGGATTACCGGGAAAAATCTGTTTGTAGAGCTGCTCCAGTTCACCAATTTTGGCCGTAACGCGGTCGGTCGTCAGGCGAAGGGTGTAGTTGGCGCCACTGTAACGCGGAAAAATCAATAAGGGCTGAATGGCCTGCTGGAGCGACTGATGGTGGTAGTCGGCCGTTACGCCAACCACCTCGAATTCGCTGCCAAATTTGATCTTCTGCCCCACTGCTGCCTGCGCCGATGCAAAGCCAAGAACCTTGGCGGCTTTCTGATTCAGCATTACCCGGTCGGCCTGGGGCTCGCGGGTGCAGTGCGCGGTCGTAAAGTTCTGCCCCGCCACCAGCTTAATTCCGTAGGTCGGCAGGAAACTCTCGTCGAAGTAGGTGATGGCGTAGCTCTTCTTGTCGTCGCCTGGTGCCGGGTTAAGGCGGGTAATCCCGTCGGCGTTGAAGTTATAGTAGCCGCCCGGCACACTGCCCGAGTTGCTGAACCCTTCAACGTAGGGCAACTGAGCCAGCTCGTTGCGAAAGGCCAGCCGGCCCGAACGCCGGGCGGTATCGTTGCCCACTTCAGCCCCTTTGATCACCAGCAGTTGCCGGAGGTTCATGCCCAGGTTCTTGTTTTGCATAAACGTCAGTTGCCGGTAGAGCACAACCGTGGCCACGATGAGTACCATCGAAATGACAAACTGAAACACCACCAGCGATTGCCGCACCTGCGCCCTGCTCACCAAACGGACTGCGCCAAACTGCCCGGAGCCGGGCTGGGTGAACACCCCCTTCATGATACTGATAGCCGGCAGGCCCGACAAAGCAAAGGCTGCGTAACCACCCGATGCCAGCGCCCCCACCCCAATCAGCGCCAGCCCAGCCAGCCACAGCCGACCCGTAGCGAACGTGCTAAACGATAGCTGCTGACCAATCAATTCGTTGAAAGGCGTTTGTAAAAAGAGCATCAGGAGCAGCGCCAGCCCAAATCCCAGCAAATTGAGCAGCAGCGACTCGCCCAGAAACTGCCCGATAATGTGGATTCGGTCGGCACCGACCACCTTACGGACACCCACCTCTTTAGCCCGCTTCAGCGATCCGGCCGTGGTTAGGTTAACGTAGTTGAGCCACGCAATGAGCAGAATCAGCCCGGCAATACCGCTCAGCAGGTAAACAAAACTCAGTTTGCCGTTGGTCGGCCGTGGATCGCCCAACCCGTCGCCGAGGTGCAGATACGTCAGCGGTTGCAGCCTGACCTGGTCGGTGGACTTCGGGTAGAGCGTGCGGGCCATTTTGTTGATGCTCGTTTCCAGAACAGCCGGGTCAGCGTTTGGATTGAGCCACACGATAGACTGCGAGAAACCGCCTTCCCAGCTATCCAGGCGGGCCCAATCATTGCCATTTCGGCCAGCCGCCGTTGCCAGTGTGCTGAGCGCGTAGACCATGTCGAACTGCAAATCGGAGTTGGCTGGTACGTCGGCAAAAACGGCCGTGATTGTGTAGGCCGTCTTGCCAAACTGATTGTTCAGCGTAATCACCTTACCAACAACCCGGCTTAAATCAACCGACTTGCCGAAGTACACACGGGCTTTGGTCGCTGATACCGCTACGGTGTTAGGCCGGTGGAGGGAGGGCTGCCCGGCAACCAGCGGAAACGAGAAGATCCGAAAGAAATCACCATCGGCACACAGCGAATTATCCTCCCGAAACGAACGGAGGCTGGCCGGTTTGTCTTCTCCCCCCAGCGTGACGACGCCATTCTGCACAAAGGCCAGCCGACAGAAGGCTTTCACGTCGCCCAGGTTCTGTTTCAGCGCCGGAGCAACGGCCGTTGGCACAAAATCGTTGTAGGTCCCCGCGGGCGATTGCAGCAGCACCCGGTACGTCTGCGCCCGGTTCTGGTGAAACTCGTTGAAGCTGCGCTGGAAACTGACGTACTCCAGAATCAGGCCGAAAGCCGCGATTCCCACCGCCAGCCCAATGATGTTGATGGCCGAGAAAACCCGGTTTTTGCGCATGTTGCGCCACACGATCTTGAGGTAATTGCTAAACATATGAGCAGGGTATTATTCGGAACGCAGTGATTTGACGGGGTTCATCAACGCAGCCTTCACGCTCTGAAAACTTACCGTCAGCAGCGCAATCAACATCGTCAGACCACCGGCCAGCGGGAACACCCACCAGTGAATATCGGTACGGTAGGCAAAGTCATTCAGCCAGGTGTGCATGGCGTACCAGGCTACGGGCGCGGCAATAAACAAAGCCACGAATACCAGCTTGACAAAGTCTTTGGAAAACAAGGCTACCAAACTCATTTCCGATGCGCCCAATACCTTGCGAATGCCAATCTCTTTGGTCCGCACTTCGGCCATGAACATGGATAACCCAAACAAACCCAGGCACGAAATCAGGATGGCAATGCCCGCAAAAATACTGAACAGCGTTTGCTGCGTTTGCTCGCGGGCGTACAACCGGTCAAACCGTTCGTCCAGAAACTGGTAATTGAAAGGCTGCTCCGGGAAAAACTGTTTCCAGACCGCTTCAACCCGCTGCACACCTGCCGGAATATCGCCTTTCAGCGGAACCGACAGCCAGTTAAGCTGGCGGGGTGTCAGGACCATAGCCAGCGCAGCCATCTGCTGGTGCAGCGACTCGAAGTGAAAATCTTTTGTTACGCCAATAATCTGCCCCTGAGCAGGACCATACTGAAAGGGTTTACCAATAGCCTGTTCGGGTGTCCAGCCCAGCAACCGCACGGCCGTTTCGTTCAGTACCACCATTGCCGTATCCGTTGGGTAGGCGCGGGAGAAATTACGTCCGGCAGCCATATTGATCTGATACGTCGGGATGAAATCGTGGTCGACCCGCAGGGCCCGTAAGTTAATATTAACGGGGGCCATACTGTCGCCCGTCATGGTGCGGGCGTTGTAGGAGTCGAGCAATCGGCCGGAGGGTATGCGCGACGAGCGCCCCATATCCCGGACAATACCGGTCTGTATCAGTTGCTGCCGCAGGGTTTCGTAACTCGTGGTCGAATCGCCAACATCGGGCAGGAGCAACATCTGTTCTTTCTGGTAGCCTAACCGATAGTTCTGAATATACGTCATCTGGCTATACACCACTGCCGTACTGATAATAAGCACCATAGCAATGGAGAACTGCGTTACAACCAGCATCTGCCGCAATTTACCCGTGCGCATAGCGGAGGCAATCTGCCCTTTTAGCACACCCAATGGCCGGAAGGAAGTCAGGAAGAACGCCGGATAGCTGCCTGCTACCAGGGCGGTCAGCAGCGTAACACCAACCAGAACACTCAGAAAAATCGGATTGAGCAGTTGTTTGACCGATAGCTGTTTGTGGGTGAACTCATTCAAGGCCGGCAGGCAGAGCAGCACCAGCAGCAGGGCAATACCAAGCGCAAACAGAACCAGCAGCAGGGATTCGCTCAGGAACTGACCAATGAGTTGGGCGCGCAGGGCCCCTACAACCTTACGCATCCCAACCTCCTTGGCCCGCCCCGCCGAACGGGCCGTGGCTAAGTTCATATAGTTGATGCAGGCAATCAGCAAGATGAACAGACCGATGGCCGAAAACAGGTAGATATAGCTGATATCACCCGTGGGTTCCACCTCCGAATCGGTGTGCGAACGCAGGTGAATATCCGTTAGTTTTTGCAGATTCAGCACCGAAAATGTGGACGGAGCGCGTCCCTCCTGGGCCGGAACGTGCCGGTCCTGAAAGGCCGGGAAAGCCGCTTCCATCCGCTGAGGATCGACCCCCGCTTTTGTTAACAGGTAGGTGTTAAACGAGTTATTGCCCCAGTTGGTCCGTAAGCCTTCCGCTCCGTACACGCGGTTGTCGTTCAGCGTTGAGAACGAGATGAGAAATTCAGGGTGAAAATGCGCCTGAGTGGGCAACGGCTCAAACACACCCGTAACGATCACATCAAACTGGTTATTCAGTCGAACGGTTTTACCGACCGGGGATTCGGCCGGTCCGCCGGTGTGGTTCTGGTTTGCGGTGCCAAAATACTTTTCGGCCATTGGCCGCGAGAGTAGAATGGCAAACGGATTGACTAATGCCAGATCGGGATTCCCGCTGGTAAGTTTGATATCGAACACCTTAAATAAATTGGCTTCGGCAAAATAGATATCCTGCTCATTGAACGAGTGTTCGCCGTAGCGCACCAGGCCACTGTAGTTCAGCGTCCTGACCATTTGCTCTACCTCCGGGAAGTCCTGCTTAATCAGCGGCCCGAAGGGTGGTGCAGCCTGGGCCAGTTTCAGGGAAGGCGTTCCTTCTGTAGAGAGGAACGTTCGGGCAACGCGGTAAATCTGGTCGGCCTGTCTGTTGTAACGGTCATAGCTCAACTCATCGGTCACGTACAGCGCGATGAGCAGGAAACACGCCAGCCCAACAGCTACGCCCGTAATATTGATGAAGCTGAACGCCTTGTGCTTGCGCAGATTACGGATGGCGATAAGCAGGTAGTTTCGTAGCATAGGACAACATGAAGAAGGGTAGCTTTACCCATCGCCCAAATGCTGTACCAAAAAGACAATACACTGATTATCAGCAAAAAATCCATGCCTTAATTGCTGCCTGTGTCCGCTAACGGACAGTAGGCGGACAGTTGCGGACAGATGATGAATAAAGACCGCCGTGCGGGCTGTTTTCGTTACTTACCCGTTTAGCTGTGTTCATCATGCCTGCATTCATACGCCGAAAAGATACTACTACCAGCTTCCTATTGGGTGTAAAGCAGCGCGGCATTATAGCGGCTACAGACCAAAACGAGTATACCGGCAAATGCCGGATTAAACGGGCAAGGCACAAAAAAATCGGTATGAAAACCCGGGGATCTTCATACCGATTGAACCAGCTTATGCCAAACAGGAAACTAGTTCGGAATCAGGCCGTGTGGGTCAATTACGAATTTTTTGGCGGCTCCTTTGTCAAAATCCTGATACCCCTTCGGGGCTTTATCCAGACTGATAACTTCCACGTTTACGGCTTTGGCAATATGTACCTTGTCGTACAGAATCGCATTCATCAGCTGCCGGTGATACTTCATTACCGGACACTGACCCGTGTAGAATGAGTGGGACTTGGCCCATCCCAAACCGATACGGATAGACAGATTCCCTTCTTTGGCCGCTTCGGTAGAAGCACCCGGATCACCGGTAACGTACAGGCCCGGGATGCCAATGGCACCACCCGCCCGCGTTACGGTCATGGCCGCATTCAGTACGGTAGCCGGCTGTTCGGTACCGGCATCGGCCCCGTGGCCACGGGCCTCAAAGCCCACGCAGTCAACCGCACAGTCCACTTCGGGGACGCCAATGATTTCAGCGATCTGGTCGGCCAGCGGAGTCTCCTTACGCAGGTCTACCACCTCGCAGCCAAAGCTTTTGGCCTGTTCGAGCCGCTCCGGAATCATGTCGCCCACGATAACGACGGCGGCACCCAGCAAATGGCAGGAAGCCGCACAGGCCAGACCAACCGGGCCGGCTCCGGCTACATAAACAATGGACCCCGGCCCAACCCCGGCCGTAACGGCTCCGTGGTACCCCGTCGGAAAAATGTCGGATAGTAACGTGAGGTCGCGGATTTTGGCCATTGCCTGGTCTTTATCCGGAAACTTCAGCAGGTTAAAATCTGCATACGGTACCATCACATACTCGGCCTGACCACCAACCCAGCCACCCATATCGACGTAGCCATACGCGGCACCAGGCCGGGCAGGATTGACGTTCAGGCAAATACCGGTCTGGCCGACCTTGCAATTCCGGCATCGTCCGCAGGCAATATTGAAGGGTACCGATACCAGGTCGCCTTCTTTGATAAATTCCACGTCGCGCCCGGCTTCAATAACCAGTCCGGTTATTTCGTGGCCCAGCACCAGCCCTTCGGGTGCCGTTGTCCGCCCCCGAACCATGTGCTGATCACTACCACAAATATTGGTCGCTACAATCTGCAAAATAACGCCGTGATGGCATTTACGGTCACCAATGGCCAGCTTGGGGTAGTCGATGGACTGTACCTCAACGACACCAGGCTTTATGTACGCTACTCCATGATTTTGACACATAATTTTAGGGGGTTTAGACAAATGATTCAGTGCATTGATTAGCCAGGGGCTGGCTAATCAATGCACTGGCTGGCACTAAAAAAATTAACTAGCTAAGGGCATCCACACCCGCCTGCGCAACGGTATGGTCGTTTTCGACCGAGCTGCCCGACACACCAATGGCACCGATGATGTCTCCCGATGCATTTTTGATAGGTATACCGCCCGGAAAAGTAATCAGCCCGCCGTTGGAATGCTCGATGTTGAACAATGGACCGCCGGGTTGGGACAAGTTGCCGATTTCGCCCGTTGGCATGTCGAAGTAGCGGGCTGTACGTGCCTTTTTCTGGGCGATATCGAGGGAGCCTAACCAGGCCCCATCCATGCGGACAAACGCTACCAGGTTGGCACCGGCGTCAACAAGGGCAATATTCATCAGGGTACCAATGTCAGATGCTTTACCTTTGGCCGCCTGTATAGCGGCTTCGGCTTGTTCTAGGGTAATATTCATGTGTTTTTTTTGATAAGATGTTCGTCAGACTAAACCCCTGTATCGGGTATCTGAGCAAAACTACGGAATGTAGGACGGCTGTATTTGCACAATAATACTAAGAAATAGCACGATTGTCCAACTTTACCAACTGTGTCAGTAACCATCATGACCGGGTTGCTTTTTATAGGCAGTAATCGATATACTAATGAAAAATGGCTATCCCTTACAGGGCATCAACTTGTCGGACACGCGGGAACTGGACTCGCTGGTCGAGCACCGACGGGTATTTACCCTAAACCACTGTGAATTAAATATTTTCGAAACGTACCGGCAGTGTTCCGATGTCGTGTTATCCTACGATGGGCTGGTCATTACCAGTATGCTGCGGGGCAAAAAGGTGATGTATCTGTCAGAAAATCCCGGGTTCGACTTTCTGCCGGGCGAAACCGTCATTTTGCCCGAAGGCGTATCCATGAAAGTAGACTTCCCGGATGCTGACGAACGGCATCCGGTCCAGTGCGCCACTATTGCCCTGGACTGGGCAGTGGTGACCGGTATGCTAAATTTCCTGAACGAAACCTATCCCCGTCGGGCGGATGATTCGGGCGAATGGAAGCTGAATTTCAATCAGTATCATTTTTATAATAACCGGGAGCTGGCCAACGTCATGAACAAGCTGATCAGCATCAGCATGGAGGACGATTTGGCCAAGGATGCCCTGGCGGATCTGACGCTCAAATCGCTGCTGATTCGGGTGATCCAAACCCAGAATATGGCGTTGGCTGAAGATGGCCTGCCAATGAACAACCGGTTTGCAACGGTAGTTGACTACATCCGGGAGCACCTGACGGAAAAGATTGGTATCGATACCCTTTGCCGGAAAGCGTGCATGAGCAAATCTGGCTTTTTTCGCTCATTCAAAGCAACCTTCGGCCTATCGCCGATGGAGTTTGTCATTCGGGAACGCATCAACCTGGCAAAACGACTATTGGTTAATCCGGCAGCTACGGTTAGTGACGTGTGCTACCAGGCAGGGTTCAATAACCTGTACTATTTCTCCCGGCTGTTCAAGATGCTGGAAGGTGTAACGCCAACTACGTATCGCCAGCAGCAGGTGGAGTTTGGATCGGCTTAGTTTCAGATGGCCTGTCGGGTGCGGGGTTTACGCCGGGCGCCATTACAGGTTTCAACAGGGAAAAGCGGATGCATTACCCGCTAACGACGATGGCCTATCCAGCCCGAATGCAGCAACTTTAACAACTGACATTATGAAAACAGAACTGGAGAAAATGCTCGATGGCGACCTTTACGATGCCAGCGATGCTACCCTGGTGACCATGCGTTTCGACGCACGCAAGCTGTTTGCCGATTACAACCGAACCGACCCCGATGCGGAAATCCTCCGCCGGTCTATCCTTGACCAGTTACTGGGCAACGCCGGTAAAAACCTCAATATTCAGCCTCCGTTTTACTGCGACTACGGCACCTATATTTCCATCGGCGACAATGGATTCGTCAACTTCAACTGCATTTTTCTGGATTGCGCCCGTATTACCATCGGCACCAATTTTCAGTGTGCGCCCAACGTGCAGCTTTACACGGCCTATCACCCGGTTATTGCGTCAGAACGCGACAAAGGCCCCGAACTGGCTGCCCCCATCACCATCGGCAATAGCGTCTGGCTGGGCGGTGGCGTCATTGTTTGTCCCGGCGTTACCATCGGCGACAATACCACCATCGGCGCAGGCAGTGTGGTGACGAAAGATGTGCCCGCCAACGTCTTTGCTGCGGGTAATCCCTGCCGGGTCATTCGGGAGTTGTTGTAATCATCCGTTGCGAGGTACTACTTTTCTAACTTCGAAATGGTGGATACGTTCCGGTACTCAACGTGATTGGCGAGGGTGGTAAACGGCTCATTATCAATCTCTGCGTAGGGGTAGATGAAGTAGTTCAGCGGGGTAGTCTGACCAGGGTAGAGCGTCAGGTCGCGGCCCACGCTGAACTCAATGCGGTTCTCGTCGTGAGCACCAAAAAAGTATTGCCGCCGGGCCGGATTTTTGGCCGCTTCCGACGCATCGACGGGTACCCAGCCAATGCCGTTTGCCCAGAACTCAGCCCAGCAATGGTAGCCGCTTATCTGCCCGGCTGGCCGGTCGGTGGGGAGTGAAAACCCGATGGCGAACCGCGCCGGAATTCCCACTGCCCGGCAGTACCCGATAAAAACGGCGTGAAAATCAGTGCAGTTGCCGCGCCGGGCATCGCAGGCGTAGTAAATATCGCCCCGGCCCCAGCCCGTGCCGGTTTTGTCGTATTTCACCGTCGCAATAACGTGGTTGTAAATGGCCCGTGCTTTTGCCAGATCGGTTTTGGCTCCCGCCTGATTCACCACTTTTTCGGCCCACTGCCTGATTTGTCCATCGATGGGTACGAGTTGGTCCGGTTGCAGCCAGCGGGTTAACTCCTGCTTAGGGGGCAGGACAGAGGAAGTGGGTGCGTTCAACCGTTCCTGAATGTGCTCCAGCCGCCGGGCCGTAAACCGCATAGCCACTGTAACGCTGTCGGTTTGGGGATTGAGCAGGCTTAGGTGTAACATCCGGTTGCCGTATTGCGCGGAGTCGATCTGGTACGGATAGGGGCAGTCGATGGTCAGGTCCGTAATGCGCTGGAACGGGCTGTCATGTGGTACCGGCAGCCAGAGCGATACCCGCTTTGTCCCGGCCGGAATGTCCCTCATCACGGTTTGGTAAGTAAACGTCACCACTCGTTCGCGGGGTTGACCAGGCTCGTTTTTCACCGTTGCACCGAGGAAGCCTATCAGGACGGCAAGACCCACGAGCCGCCACACTAACCGGCTTTTTCCTTTATACTCTTTTATTTTACGCATCTGGTTCTATAAAACCCGGCCCGGATTCGATAGTTCCAGCAAAGGTTGCTACGCTGATTCATTGTTTCTAATAAAGCTTGCCCATCTCATGAATTCTTCGCCGGGTGCATCAGGACGGCTTTCGGCAGCTTCTTTAGGTTTTTGGTGGCTTTTTCTGTGAAGAGTAAGTCGTACATTAAGAATTGTTTAGCGACTGTTCTGCTGTCAATAACGTCAAATTTTCACAAACAGTCCACATCGGCCACGATGCTCACCTGCCGTAATCCCTTGTCGGTGAGGATGTCGTTGATGCGGTCGCGGATGTAGGTTTTCACGGCTTTGATGTTCACCTTGTCGCGCTCTATCTTGATGAGAATGTCGAACAGAAACTGGTTACGGATGCGCTCCACCAGGGGTTCTTCCGGACCTAACACGCGGCTGCTGCCCAGCGCATCGGTCAGCTCGGCAGCAAGGCGGGTGGCGGCCTGTTGGCTGATGGCTTTGTCGGTGTGGCGCACGGTTAGTTTGATGAGCCGCACGAAAGGGGGGTAGCTGAAATCCCGCCGTTCCTGAATCTCCTCTTCGTAAAGCCCCTTATAGTCATTCTGAATCACTTTTTGCAGAATGGGCTGCTGTGGGTTGGCGGTTTGAATCAGCACCGTGCCCTGCCGACCTGCCCGCCTGCCCGCCCGGCCGCTCACCTGGGTAATCATCTGAAACGCCCGCTCCGTAGCCCGGAAATCGGGGAAGTGAATAAGCCGGTCAGCGTCGAAAATACCCACCAGACTCACATTGTCGAAGTCGAGTCCTTTGGTAATCATCTGGGTACCCACCAGAATATCGACCTCCCCGCCCTCAAACTCCTGAATAATGTTTTGATACGCATTTTTGGCGCGGGTCGTATCCAAGTCCATCCGCAACACTTTTGAGTCGGGGAAGAAAATCTGGAGTTGGTCTTCCAGTTTCTCGGTGCCAAAGCCGATGGTTTTTACTTTGGTAGAGCCGCAGGTGGGGCAGGTACGCGGCACCGGGTCTTTATGGCCGCAGTAGTGGCAGCGCAGTTCGGCGTCGCGCTGGTGGTAGGTCAGGCTCACGGCGCAGTTATTGCATTCGGCCGTCCAGTCGCAGTCTTCGCACTGCATGTAGGGCGAGTACCCCCGCCGGTTCTGGAATAAAATGCTCTGCTCTTTACGCTCCATGTTATCGCCCAGCGCGGTGAGCAGGGCCGACGAAAACTCATTTTTCATGGATTTCTGCCGCTTTTCCTGTTGCGTATTAATGAGCAGAATGTTCGGCAGCGTCGCATCGCCGAAGCGCCGGAATAACTCTACCAGTCCGTAGCGCCCCTGTTTGGCCTGAAAATAGGTTTCCAGCGCGGGCGTGGCCGACCCCAGCAAGACTTTGGCCTGCTGCCAGTGGGCCAGCATGATGGCCACGTCGCGGGCGTGGTAGCGGGGGGCGGGGTCGTGCTGTTTGTAGCTGGTTTCGTGCTCTTCGTCTACGATGATCAGACCGAGGTTGTCGAAAGGCAAAAACACCGCCGACCGCACGCCCACCACAAACTGGAACTGCCCCGATACCACGCCTTTCCAGACCTCCACGCGTTCGTTATCCGAAAACTTGGAGTGATAAATTCCCATCTTATCCCCGAACACCCGTTGCAGCCGCACCACGATCTGGGTAGTCAGGGCAATTTCGGGGAGCAGGTACAGCACCTGCGAACCACCGGCCAGCGCCTGCTGGATGAGGTTGATGTACACTTCGGTTTTGCCGCTGCCCGTGATGCCGTGTAGCAGGACAATGTTCTGGGTGTCAAACTGCGCCATAATCTGATCCGACGCCGTTTGCTGGGCTTCGGTCAGTGTAATTTCGGCCTGCGGAGCGTGGTTGTCCGAAAAGCGCGGCTGAATCAGTTCAAACGTTTCGAAGACCTGATTCTTGATCAGGGTAGAAAGGGAGGATTGCGACAGGTCGTCGTCCTGATTCAGGATCGTTTTGTCCAGTCCTTTCTGATTGAGTTCCGGGTTGCGCTGCATGGGTACGTGCTGAAGATACCGCATTACAACTTCCTGCTGTTTGGGCAATTTTTCGAGCCGGTTCAGCAGCACCAGCAGTTGCTCTTTTTCTTCGTAGTTCCGGTGCAGCCGCACCTTACGAATCATTTTAGGCACGTATTTTTCCCGGACTTCCTCAAAGACGATAATCGCTTTTTTACCCACCAGCGACTTTATTAAGGCGGGTACGTTGGTCCCCTCGCCCGCCATGCGACCCAGCTCATCGTACGACAGAGCCGGGTGTTTTTTCAGTTCGGTCAGCAGGGTTTCTTCAAACTCGGTGAGCAGTTCGGGGTAATCAAAATCCGGGTTGACCTGCACTTTCGACTGACTCGAAATCTTAAGACCCGATGGCAGGGCTACGTTCATCACGTCACCCACGCAGCACATGTAGTAGTCGGCCATCCATTTAAACAACTCCAGTTGGTAGCCTGTCACCAGCGGATACTCGTCCAGTACTTCACTGATATACCGGGCCTGATAGGCTGTGGGGGGAGAGTTATGCAGCTTCGCCACGACGGCAGTGAGAACCCGACTATTTTTCCGGCCAAACGGCACAATTACTCTGGCACCAATTTTAAGCACCTCGGCCATCCCGCGCGGCACCCGGTAGGTAAATAATCTGGGTACTGGAATGGGCAAAATCAAATCGGCAAAGAAGGTTACCTCTTCCTGATCAACCGCCGAAAACAAAGGACTGAACGAATTTTCCACAAAAGCACTGGAGTACGAACAATAAATATACGAAGAAAACCCGGCGCCATTCGGCAAGGCTCCTGTCTATTTCTCCACAATGGATACGTGGTTATAAACCAAAAAAAGACTAAGGATGATTACCAGATTTCGGGCACCTGTTCCGTTGGCGGCAACTTACGCCCAACCGGAAGAACGTAAAGTTGTTCTAAAATGCAGTGGCTGGTGTAGCTGTTGCTTGTGCGAAACAAGACAACACAACAGGCAATTTTCAGCATTGATATAGTGGAATCATCTATAATCCCGAAACAACTTCTTTGAGATTGTCTATACGTTCATCAATCGTTTCGCCGTAAGTCATGCAACCGGGTAAGGCAGGGACAGACCGTCCAGACGAGGTTTCATTGATAGAAGTTGAGTGTTTTCAGATTTAACCTTTCAGACTATCAATTGAAGCTCGATAGGTACTTTAGCATTGGAGATATACTCATCGATACCCTTCTAGTAGTGTATCACTGTATCGCACAAATCGTATCGGACAGATAGAATTTTCCGGGTTAGATAAACTAGCTGCAAACACATACATTTAAATAATCAATTTGCTGTTGAAACTATGCCATACTCGCAAAAGAGAGTTCTCGTTGGTGCCATATATCTCCTTATTGGCTATCATCCAATTAGCCTGATTTACCCCTTTCACCCAGCTATTTTCTGCGTATCTGTAATTGACTTCCTGAAACGTGGGAAGGGTTTTAACCTGATTGCCTTTGGCAATTATGACCAGATAATGGTATGGGTCTAACGGAAAGAAAAACTCACAATCTCCCCCAAATTTGGTGTTGTGAATTCTATTCTCTTGATCTTTACAGTAACCCGGATTATCCGATGTTATAAACTGATCATTCAACGTAGTCCTAAACACAATCCATTGTCCCCAAGCTAGTTTATTGTAAACTAGTTGCCTTGTTGAGCTAGGATGCTCTTTGTTTCTCAATAAAGATAAATTATGCAACTCTTTGGGAATATCTTTATTCGTCAGCCATTCCCTCTTCATTCCTTCTGTAAAGTATTTTACCTGCTCGAAAGGAACACCAGCCTTTTCTGCTATCGGCAAAAGAGTTTCTCGATTCTGCTCAGCCAAGATATTATCAATCGACATAGCTATATTCTCACTAGAGTATGAGTGCTCCCTTACGAAAGAATTACGCATCTTTATATCTACAAAAATCGTTGCCAATTCATACGCTTCCTCGATCGCTAACTGCTCAGTAGGTCTAAGTAGTTTCGCAATAAGCTTTGCTAACTTGTTTTCGTACAGGAAACCACGATCTTCTAAAATATTACTATCATACGTTATTGTCTTGTTGAATGGTATAGCGTTACTAAGTTGATAGAATCCTCTTTTATAGCAAATCTCTGACGGATGAACATTCCGAATTTTAGGAGATACAGAGTTGTCTTTCTTTAATCTAAAAAGCTTTCCGTTTGATTGAGTGAAATTTTTCAGATACGTCTTAGGGACTATATGAGAATCTACGGATTTCTGTTGTGCCATATTCGTGTCTAATCGATTTTTGTCACTTCCTTTTTTGCTATAAGTTTTTTTTATTTCAGGTAGATAAAAAAACTCCCGGCCATGTTATCAGACACAGCCGGGAGTTAAGACTCTCAGTATGTCACTTTACACTAACTCCCGCACATCTCGCACCCTTCCGGATCGTCGAGGGAGCAGGTCATGGCGGCATATTGCTGCTCCAGGTCCGTGACCATCGGTACCGGCTGGGGAGTCGCGTTCTGAGCGTGTTCCTTGGCGTACTGTACGTAGTCGAGGGGTTTTTCGATGGCTACGGCTTCGGCGGTTACCGGCTCCAGTTGGGCTTCGGCCTGGGGCTGAACAACGGTGAACTTCACCGCATCGGAAGCGGCTTTCGTGCGGAGGTAGTACATACCCGTTTTCAGGCCCGCTTTCCAGGCGTAGAAGTGCATGGAGGTCAGCTTGCCAAAGTTAGAATCCTGAATGTGGATGTTCAGCGACTGCGACTGGCAGATGTACGCACCCCGGTCGGCGGCCATGTCGATGATGTGCTTCTGCTTGATCTCCCAAACCGTCTTGTACAGGTCTTTGATGTTCTGCGGAATATTCGGAATTGCCTGCACCGAGCCATTGGCCAGAATCAGGTTGTTCTTCATCGCATCGTTCCACAGGCCCAGTTTCACCAGGTCTTTGAGGAGGTGCTTATTCACCACCACAAACTCGCCCGACAGTACCCGGCGGGTATAAATGTTGCTGGTGTACGGCTCGAAACACTCGTTGTTACCCAGAATCTGCGAGGTCGACGCGGTAGGCATCGGCGCTAACAGCAGTGAATTCCGAACGCCGTGTTCAACGACATCCTTCCGCAGGCTTTCCCAATCCCAGCGATTTGATTTTGGCGTTACCCCCCACATATCGAACTGGAAAATACCTTCCGAAATGGGTGAGCCTTTCCAGGTTTCGTACGGACCGGATTCTTTGGCCTGCTCCATCGAGGAGGTCATGGCGCCGAAGTAAATAGTCTCGAAAATATCTTCGTTCAACCGGCGCGCTTCGTCTGACTCAAACGGCATCCGCAGCATGATGAACGCATCCGCCAGTCCCTGTATACCGATACCAATGGGCCGGTGGCGCATGTTGCTCCGACGGGCTTCTTCTACCGGGTAATAGTTGATGTCGATAATCTTGTTGAGGTTGCGGGTAGCCGTTTTGGTTACCTCATACAACTTCTGGTGATCCAACCGCATAACGCCGTCCGGGTCACGCTTGATGAACTTCGGCAGGGCGATGGATGCCAGGTTACACACCGCTATTTCGTCGGCCGCCGTATACTCGATGATTTCGGTACAGAGGTTACTCGACTTGATGGTACCCAGGTTCTTCTGGTTCGACTTCTTGTTGGCGGCATCCTTGTACAGCATGTACGGCGTACCGGTTTCCGTCTGCGATTCCAGAATTTTGAACCACAGTTCCTGCGCTTTTATCGTTTTGCGGGCACGGCCTTCGCGCTCGTACCGCTCATACAATGCTTCAAATTCGTCGCCGTAGCAATCGGCCAGGCCGGGGCACTCGTGCGGGCAGAACAGCGACCAGAGGTCGTCGTCTTCCACGCGCTTCATGAACAGATCGGGGGTCCAGAGCGCATAGAACAGATCGCGGGCGCGGCCTTCTTCTTTACCCGAATTCTTTTTCAGGTCCAGGAAATCAAAAACATCGGCATGCCAGGGTTCCAGGTAAATAGCGAAGGAGCCTTTACGCTTGCCACCGCCCTGATCCACGTACCGGGCGGTATCGTTGAACACCCGCAGCATCGGCACAATCCCGTTGGAGGTGCCGTTGGTCCCTTTGATGTACGTTCCCGTTGCCCGGACGTTGTGAATGCTCAAACCAATACCCCCCGCCGACTGCGAAATCTTGGCGGTTTGCTTCAGCGTGTCGTAAATTCCGTCGATGGAGTCGTCCTTCATGGTCAGCAGGAAGCAACTCGACATTTGCGGTTTGGGCGTTCCGGCGTTGAACAGGGTTGGTGTAGCGTGTGTAAACCACTTCTCGGAGAGCAGGTTGTACGTCTCAATGGCCGCGTCAATGTCCTCCATGTGGATGCCAACCGCCACCCGCATCAGCATATGCTGCGGGCGTTCGGCAATCCGGCCGTCCAGTTTCAGGAGGTATGATTTTTCGAGCGTTTTGTAGCCGAAGTAGTCATAGCCGTAATCCCGGTCGTAGATGATGGTCGAATCCAGCAGGGCCGCATGTTGCCGCACCACGTCGTACACTTCCCGGGCAATCAGGGAGGCATTCTCGCCGGTTTTCGGGTCTTCGTACTGATACAGTTTCTTGATGGTACCCGAAAATGACTTGTTGGTCTCCTTGTGCAGGTTGGAGATAGCAATCCGGGCGGCCAGGATGGCGTAATCCGGGTGCTTGGTCGTCATCGAAGCGGCTGTTTCGGCAGCCAGATTGTCGAGTTCAGTCGTCTTTACACCGTCGTACAAACCGTTTACCACTTTCAGCGCCACGTCAACGGGTTGAACATAGGCAGGATCGAGCCCGTAGCACAGTTTCTCGATGCGAGCGGTGATTTTGTCGAACTTGACGGACTCCCTAAGACCGTCGCGTTTGATTACATACATATGTCTTTTGATTAGTTATATAGAAAAAATGACAGATACGGTCTATTTATAGCAGGAGGGAGTTAACGATAGTATATAAGAGTTAACAAAATTTGCCTTCAGGAACTACTAAATCAGAAGCCGAATGGCGTTCTAAAGTTCCTCTGAAATAGACGGAAAAGCAACCCGTATGGTTCGGGTACCTGGGCAAATCCCTGAAATGTTCAACTCTACCGCTCGGGTTAAGAAATTGTTAAGTCGTCAGTGTGAATGACTTAGCAATACCCCTTTGAAGAGCAATTCTTGGAAATAAAAAAAAACAAAATTTATAGGTCGGACAGGTAAACCAGCTGGGGCTATCACTATTCCGTGGAAGAAGTGTATTTACGAGGAAATATAGGAAGAAAACCGGGTTGGGGCAACAAGCCAGCGTGTCTTTGTTAGCTAACGGCCACACTTTAATTCATTCGTTATCAGGCATAAAAAGAACCGAAAAAACTGTTGGCAATCCCTGAGAAACGCCTTACCTTTGCAGTCCTTTTCGGTCGGAAACCGAGAAGATGATAAGAAACTGAGATTAATCATGAAAAAGGGCATTCACCCGGACTACCGCGACGTGGTATTCCACGATCTGTCGAGCGATTATAAATTTCTGACGCGCTCCACGGTTCAAACCAAAGACACTATCGAGTTTGAAGGCCAGACCTATCCGCTCGTAAAAATTGAAGTTAGCTCGCAGTCGCACCCGTTCTACACGGGCAAAAACGTACTGCTTGATACTGCCGGCCGCGTGGACAAGTTCCGCAAACGCTACGGTACGAAAGAATCAGCGACCCCAATTGCTGCTCCCGCCGACAAGGCGTAGGTTTCAGCCAAAACGCACAAAAACGCCCCGCTTGCAACTCGCAAGCGGGGCGTTTTTGTGCGTACCTGGTCAACCCGTTTTTATGACCCCGATTCCAGCACGTTCAATCAGCACGCCATCATTCCCGAAAAATTCAGGCGGCTATTTCGGCACTATCTGGTTACCAGCTACTAACTTCTGCAACCGCTTCCTAAAAACAACTTGGTCAAACGAATCCAGTTGAGCAGATTCGAATCGTAATGGCAAAAGCCGGTACCCGACGAAAGGCACCTGAAACCACCGTTGCCCTGTGTTGGTCGGAGTAGGTATTCCGCCTGATTTCCACGAATCCGTTAACGCTATGAATCGATTGTTGTTACTGGCCGGTGCTGTTTTCCTCCTGTCCTATACCTTGCCGCCCGCGGGTGAGCTGGCCTGGCAATCGACTCCCTATACACCCGAGATTCCCCGAACCTGGGACAGTGCTGCCTTAGCCGACTTTGAGTTACCCCTGGCTACGCCCAAAGCATCGCCCAGGCAGGTATCACCCGATTATTACTACCAATTGCCGGAGCGGGTTATTTACAAAAGTTATCCCGTATATGCGCCCGGCCGTGAACCGAAAGGTTATTGGGAATGGCTGCATAAGCAGGAGCCTGAACTAGCGTTTGACCCGGCTAAACTGAAAACGGAGGCCGACTGGATTAAAGCGGGTGAACTCGTATTCGACGCCCCTGTCGATACGGTTGGCAACGTGATTTCGATGAGCGAAGTACGCTCAAAAGAACTTTATACGCTGAATAAGGCCCCGGTTACGGCGGATGGGGTTCTCCCGTTTGTCCGCTATGTGGTACCCAAAAAAGGGCTGGTCGTGCTGGGAGGCTTCGGCTGCAACATGTGTCATTCCCGCGTGATGCCCGACGGGTCCCTGCTGAAAGGTGCCCAAAGTAACTTTCCGGATTCAAGAAGGACCGCTTTTGCCCTCCGGGACTCTGCCGTGCCGGAACGGGCAGCGCAGGGCCTTGTGCGTAGTTTAATGGCTGCTCCCTGGTTGCCCGATGACCCGCACACCGCCCTGAGTAAACAACCGAAAGCCGCTATAATTAAGGCACTGGAGGCCATGCCCGCCGGGGTTTCCCTGCGCGAAGGAGCAGGCATCCTGTTTCCTCCCCAGATTCCGAGCCTTATTGGCGTAAAAGATCAACAGTTCCTCGACCATACCGGCGTTAACCAGCAACACACCATTGGCGATTTGATGCGGTATGCCGCGCTGAATCAGTCGATGGATATGCTGGCTAGCTTTGACGGGTTTATTCCGGGTGCCAATGATGGCAAAACCTTACCCGCACCGGGAAAGTGTAGGGAGGTGGGTACGGCCGACCGCTACAGCGATGCACAGCTTTTTGCGCTGGCTAAATTCCTGTATGCGTTGCAGCCTCCACCAAACCCAAACCGGCCCACGGCCATCTCGAAACAGGGCGAACGCATTTTTGCCGAACAGGGCTGCGTGACCTGCCACACGCCCCCGCTGTTTACCAACAATATGCTGACGCCCGTAGATGGCTTCACCATTCCGGAAGCCCACTACAATAAGTACCCCATTTTCGATGTGTCCGTTAGTACTAATCCCGACTACGCCCTCAAAACCCGCCGGGGAACGGGCTATTACAAAGTGCCCTCTTTGAAAGGACTGTGGTACCGGGGTCCGTTTCTGCATGATGGCTCCCTGGCTACTATTGAGGATATACTCGATCCTCGTCGGCTGCGGGACGAGTACGTGCCTACCGGCTTCAAACGGGCCGATGTGGCTACCCAGGCTGTGCGTGGACATGAATTTGGCATGGACCTTACCGCCAAAGACCGGCAGGCGCTGGTTGCTTACCTCAAAACCCTGTAAACAATGGTAAGGCTACTTGGCTTGTTCATTCTTGGTTTGTGGTGCCCGTTGTCCGTTAACAGGGTAGTGACTGAACCCGCCACGGGTGTTACGTTCCAGATAAAAAACGCGGGGATTACCGTAAACGGGTCTTTTTCGGATGTACAAACCGATATCCGCTTCGATCCGACCCGCCTGACTGAAAGCTCATGTAGCGCTTCGGTTGGTGCGGCTACCATCCAAACGGGTATTGCCCTGCGGGATGGGCACCTAAAAAAACGGGGCTACTTTGATACCGAACACTTTCCGCGTATCCGGATGGTGTCCAAACGCATTCAAAAATTAACCGGCAACCGCTACCTCGGCCTGTTCGACCTGACTATCCGGGATACAACCCGGGACGTTGAACTCCCGTTTACTTATGTCTCCAACGGCGCTATAGGACGCTTTACGGGTCAGCTTGTCATCAACCGCCAAACGTTTGGCATTGGCACACCCAGCCTTGTTCTGGCTGACGATGTTACGGTATTAATCGACGTAGAAACGCCATTGAAGCCCCTTTGACTACGGAATCAGCCGTTTCCTCAAAACAACTTGCGCTCCGTTGGTCAATTGCCTATATTCACCAGCTCAAAACAGCTACGCCTGTGATCTCCCTGGTTTAGGCCCCAATAGGCCGGGCCGCCCTACCCCGGAGCGGCTATTATTTTCTTCCCTACGCACCGTCGCCGACCGACGGTCAATTCGCTGTATGCTCTTTTTATACCCTGCCGGACCGGCAGGAGTCAAACCCCTGCCGGCGTTATTTTCCGGTGAGGGACATATACCTGCATTTTAGATAACCAATCAACCGTCAGGATCACCCTCCTGACAAGTTTTCATCCTGAACACAATGAACACAACGATAAAAAATGAGTGGTACGAAACCTTCTTTTCCGGCCTCAACTGCGAACTGTGGGAGAAAGCCGTTACACCCGAATGGACGACCCAGGAAGTGGATTTCCTGATCGATACGCTGAATATCAACCCCGGCGCTGCGCTCCTCGATGTCCCCTGTGGTTTTGGGAGGCATACCGTCGAACTGGCCAGACGGGGCTTCCAGATGACGGGCATTGACATTTCCGCTGAATTTCTGCAAACCATGCAGCAGCGAATAGATACGGAGCAGTTATCCATCCAGGTCATCCAAGGCGATATATTGACCACTGAAATCCAGTCCTCGTTCGACGGTGCCTACTGCCTGGGCAACAGCTTTGGCTACGTCGATTACGACGGCATGAACGTCTTCGTCGGGAACGTAGCCAGCACGCTAAAAGCGGGAGCGCGGTTCGTAATTAACTCGGGCATGGTGGCCGAAAGTGTTTTGTCGCACTTCCCCGAAACCGGCCATTATGAGCTGGGGGATTTGACAATGGACATTCGGAATAGTTATGCGGTGGGCGAAAGCTGCATGCTTACCGAAATTACCTATACCAAAGCCAGTCAGCGGGAGGTGCATCACTTTAAACATTACGTGTACACCCTGGCTCAAATAAAACGATTGCTGGCACAGCATAACCTGCAGACGATTGCCGTTTATAAGTCAACGGATAAACTGGATTACCAGCGGGGCGACCAGCAAATGTATCTGGTGGCCCAAAAATCATTGGGTTCAGCTAAGTAAATTTTTTTAATTACTCCTTTTGAGATAAACTCCTATTCAATTTCTTATGGATCAGCCAGATAATTCAATACCCGGCGAGTCTGCACCGGGACAGCCTGTATCGGGCACCAGCCGCCGTCAGTTTATTCAGGCAGGGGCATTGGCGGCAGCAGGTTTCTTTATTGTACCCCGGCACGTGCTGGGCGGACCAGGATTTATTGCGCCCAGCGATAAACTCAATATTGCCGGTGTTGGCTTTGGGGGTAAGGGCTTTAGCGATGTAACTAACTCCTATCAATAAAGGCGCCAACAATGTTGTCGCCCTTTGCGATGTAGACTGGGGTCTTCCCCGGGTTAAAGAAATGTTCACCAAGCATCCCAACGCTAAAAAGTACAAGGATTTTCGGGAAATGCTGGATAAGGAAGGCAATAACATTGACGCCGTAACGGTTTCTACCGCCGACCATACCCACGCCATTGTGGCCATGGACGCCATGCAGCGGGGCAAGCACGTATACGTGCAAAAACCCCTGACGCACAATATTTACGAAGCCCGGATGCTGACCGAAGCAGCCCGCAAATACAAGGTGGTGACCCAAATGGGAAACCAGGGTTCATCGAACCCGCAGCAGATGGAGATGGTGTACTGGTTCGATAAAGGGTTGATTGGCAACGTACACACCATTCAGCTCTGGACCAACCGCCCGGTATGGCCACAAGGCATTCCGGTGCCTCAGCCAGCAGGCGAAACGCCCGTTGATCTGGATTGGGACCTTTGGCTCGGACCTGCCCAAAAAGTAGGCTATACCCCCGCTTATCACCCCTTTAAGTGGCGCGGCTGGTGGAATTTTGGTGCCGGTGCCCTTGGTGATATTGGTTGCCACATCATGGATACGCCGTTCCGGGTATTGGGACTGGGTTATCCTACCGAGGTAGAAACCAGCGTTGGACAGGTATTCCTGAAAGACTGGACGCCGGAGTACATTCCCGAAGGTTGCCCTCCTTCCTCGCACGTAGAGATGATGTTCCCGGCAACGGCGAAGAATAAATCCGCCGTTAAAATGGTGTGGTCGGATGGTGGCATTCGTCCATTCCGTCCGGAGTTGTTGCCCGAAGGCGAACCCATGCCCGAAAATGGAGAGAACGGCGTCATCATGGTTGGCGACAAAGGCATGATCATGTGCGGATGTACGGCGAAAACCCAAGACTGTTCACGAAAGACGGGAAGAAAATGGAAGGCGCTCCCAAGCCGGACAGCGTGAAGCAGATGCCGGAAAACGGTCACCAGATCCTGTGGACCGAAGCCTGTAAAGCCGGCTTCAACAGCAAGGAGCACAAAGCCCTTACCTCGTCGTTCGACTTCGCCGGTCCGCTGACCGAATCGGTACTGATGGGTAACCTGGCCATCCGGAGTTACATGGTGCGTCACGCCAAAGCCAACGGAAAAGGGTTTACGTATCCGGGCCGTAAAAAACTGAAATGGGATGGCAAAAACATGAAGATTACCAACTTCGACGATGCCAACCAGTTCGTGAAACGCGAATACCGCCAGGGCTGGTCACTAATGGCTTAGCCAACTAGTATAAACAGCAACGGGGTGCGGGTCTGGAACCCGCACCCCGTTGCTATTTATACTACCTGCTATCTGCGATTGACTCCTTCATTGAAAAAAACAACCAGGCCATCTTTCCCGGCCACAATAATATCCTTGCGCCCCGTTTTGTGCAGATCGGCAACGGCAAAGTAAATACCGGTTCCTTTACCAACCCCCGCCGGACCATGGGCGATAACGTGCTTCACAAACTGCTTTTGAGCGGGGTTCCAGGTGAAATAGTATAGCCCCACGGGATCTTCAGCGCCGGGGTCTTTTCCATTGTGGGCCCGGTACCGCTTACCCGTGATTAATTCCGGCCGACCGTCGCCGGTAATATCGATCCATTCCAGCGAATGATACTGTGAATTCTTGTCATCAATCAGGTGCTTCGTCCAGGTCCGTTTTCCGGATGCCGCTTTGGTCTGCTCGTACCAGTGTAGTCCGTAGCTGTGTCCCTGCCCCACAATCAGGTCGTTCTGGCGGTCACCATTTACGTCGGCCACAATGATGGGAACGCTGGCCGTACCGAGCGTAAACTCTTTGTGCAGCGTCCAGTCGCCCTTTGTCCGGTCCTCGGGGGCTTCGAGCCAGCCCGCAGGAACAATCAAATCCCCACGGCCGTCGCCGTTTATGTCGCCAAAGCCCAAACCGTGCTCCTGCTTGGGTGCTACGGTAATGGTTTTAAACTGACCCGGCGCTACCAGTTTCAGGTACTTGAGCGGATGCCCCGGGTTGTTGGGCACAATGTCCGGTTTACCATCGCCGTCTACATCCCAGGCACGGGTAGTTTCAACATTGCCTACCTTACTGATTTCGTGCAACGGCCACTGCGTTTTACCGTTACCGGCAGCCGGGTTCTCCACCCAGCGCAATGTTTGGTCGAACCAGCCACCCGTAACGAAATCCAGTCGCCCATCCGCGTTGACATCCATCGGAATGGTGGAGAAATCGTCAAAATACTGGTCTTTTCGGGGTTCATTGCCAATCAGGTGGCGCTGCCGAAAGCGTGGCCCCTCGTACCAGAAATCGCCCGAAACAATATCCAGCGTATCATTCTTATCCACATCGAACACCCCAACCGATTCATAACTCTCAGCGGCCACAAAATACCGCCGGAAATGGAGTGTAGGTTCGGGAGCCGTCAGGCTAACAAGCGAGACAGGTAACAACAGACTCAGTAAGGTTCGGCGCATGGGCATGGCTGTTTTATTCAACGAAAAGGCTACCCCGGCCAGAAAATACCTGATTCGTTTGCTCAACCTGCCCTTTATGTGCTCCCAAGAAGTTCCCTCCTCCTGTATTCCCAATCCGGCCCAAGTGCAAACGTGTACATGGGCCGCTTGCGCTTTTAGATAAACTCAACCTAGTAGCAGTCTTCTGCCAAGATACTTACTGATACTATGTATAAAATGGCCGGCCGGCACTTGTACAGGCCAATTATTTTCCCAAACGGACCAGGCACAAAATTTCTTTATGGTGGTATTCACGAACGCAGTTTTAAGTGAGTATTATTTTTTAATTACTAGGTAACCATTTTTTAATTTTTTTCTAATGGTTATGAGTAGTTATACGAGCCTTAGGGTTTTCCCTACAGACAGGTTTTCACCTGTCTGTATTGTTACCTAAAACAGATTGTCTCACTTTTCTTCTTAACTATTTAACTATTAAAAAACAGCTAAAAGCAGTATACTATGAAAACAATCTTACCTTCTCGAGTCTCGTTCAGCAGGCTGCTCAGTGTACCCGGTACGCTGCTCCTGCTGGCGTCGCTTTCGACCGGCGGAACGTATGCTAATACGCCGTCTGGCTTAAATTCGCCCAAATACAGGCCAATCAACAAAGCGGACCGGACGCTGACGGGTCGCGTTACCGACGAAAAAAATGAGGGCTTGCCCGGCGTTAGTGTTATTCTGAAAGGGACCCAGCGTGGTACGGTTACCGACGTTAATGGAGGGTATAAACTGGATGTGCCCGATGGCGGCTCTACCCTGGTATTCTCCTTTGTGGGCTATCTAACGCAGGAGGTTCGGGTCGGCAATCAGGCTTCTATCAACGTAAGCTTACAGGCAGACAGTAAAGTACTGGACGAGATCGTGGTTATTGGTTACGGTACCACCCGCAAATCGGACCTGACGGGTGCTGTTTCCGGCATTAAAGAAGCCGAACTGATGGAGCGGCCTGCCCCATCACTTAACCAGCAGCTTTCGGGCCGTCTGCCAGGTGTGCAGGTTAATACTAACTCGGGTCGTCCGGGTGGTCGTACTACTGTCCGGATTCGGGGATTCAGTTCCATTAACTCCTCCAATAACCCGCTTTATGTAGTAGATGGTGTGATGCTGCCGCAGGGTACCGGCGACCAGTTCAGCAACCCAATTGACTACATCAACCCTAACGATATTGTTAACGTTGAGGTACTGAAAGATGCGTCGTCAACGGCCATTTATGGAGCACGCGGAGCCAACGGCGTTATTCTGATTTCTACCCGGAAAGGTAAAGCAGGTGAAAGCCGGGTTACCTACGATGGCCAGTTCAGCGTAAATACTATTGGACCCAACAAGCCACAGGTGTTGAATGCCAAGCAATATTTAGCTACTGAAGACCTGGCGTATGCCAACATGGCCAAGTACGATCCCACTGGCTGGGCGGCTGGCAAATGGGCCTATCTGGATCCGGTGGTTCGACGGAAAGCATTCAGTGCCGCCCACCCAGGCGTTTTTGATGCCAATCTGAATCCATTGTATGATACCGACTGGTTCAAAGAATCAGCACAGAACAAACTTTCGCAAAATCACCAGCTGGGATTCAGTGGGGGTAACGAGCGTACGCAGTATTCGCTGTCGCTTAACTTCCGCGACGATCAGGGGCTGATCAAAACCTCGTACATGAAGCGGTATTCAGGCCGATTCTCTATTGATGATCAGGTGAAGAGCTGGCTAAAATCGGTGGAACACTGAACTATAACAACCAGACCGAAAATCTGGTGGACATCAATGTTGCGATAGCCCGGCAAATTGTTGAAGATTTCCCGTTCCTGCCCTTTCGCTATGCTCGATACGGGTACTTTTAATAAAAACCGGGACTATCCATTGGCCGAGGGATCGATATTCGGTACACCGGCTGATGGATCGTAAGTACATTCAAAATACCCAAACA
>CAWARB010000036.1:0-30162 GCA_963784335.1 uncultured Cytophagales bacterium
TCATTGCCGGCAGCGACCGGCGGGAACGGCCTATGGCGTATTGGAATTATCGAAGCAAATGGGCGTTTCGCCCTGGTACTGGTGGGCCGATGTGCCGGTTAAAACGAAAGGAATTTATCTTAACGAGCAACGTCACTCTGACCGATGCGCCTGCGGTAAAGTACCGGGGCATTTTCATCAACGACGAAGCCCCGGCGCTTTCGGGCTGGGCCAAAGAAAAATTTGGTGGCTTCAATCACCAGTTTTATGAGAAAGTTTTTGAACTGATCCTTCGCCTCAAAGGCAATTATCTCTGGCCCGCCATGTGGGGCAATGCCTTTTATGACGATGATACCCTAAACTCAAAGTGGCCGATAAATACGGCATTGTAATGGGCACTTCGCACCACGAACCGCTGATGCGGGCGCACGACGAATGGCGGCGATTTGGCGGGGGCCTGGAACTACGAAACCAACGACGAAAAGCTGCAGCAGTTCTGGCGAAAAGGCATGAAACGGGCCACCAACGAAAATATTGTAACCGTTGGTATGCGGGGCGATGGCGACGAGCCCATGTCGAGAGAAACAGCAACGGCTCTGCTGGAAAGAATAGTGACCGACCAGCGACAAAATTATCAGTGAGGTAACCGGCAAACCCGCAGCGGAAACGCCGCAACTCTGGGCGTTGTACAAAGAAGTGCAGGACTACTATGACAAAGGCATGCGGGTGCCGGACGATGTAACCTTGCTGCTCTGCGACGATAACTGGGGCAACATCCGCAAGCTGCCCACTAACAAAAAGCCCCGAAAGGCGGCTACGGCATTTATTATCATTTCGATTATGTAGGCGGCCCCCGAAATTACAAATGGCTAAACACAAACCATTGCCCCGCATCTGGGAGCAAATGCACCTGGCGTAGGAGTATAAGTGCGCGACATCTGGATTGTGAACGTAGGCGACATCAAACCAATGGAATTTCCCATCTCCTTTTTCCTGGATTATGCCTGGAACCCCGAAAAAATTGACGCCGACGACTTGACGGCTTACACGGAAAACTGGGCAGCCGATCAGTTTGGGAAACAGCACGCCAAAGACATTGCCTATTTACTGGCAAAATATCGCAAGTACAACGCCCGCCGAAAGCCGGAACTGCTCGACGCCAACACGTACAGCCTGGTCACGGGTGAGTGGAAAACAGTAGTTGACGAGTACACGGAACTACTGAAAAAGGCGGAAGCAGTAAACAACGCACTACCCGCTGATTATAAAGATGCGTATTTCCAGTTGGTGCTACACCCGATAAAAGCCTGCGCCAACCTGAATAAGCTATATTACAACGTGGCCCTGAACAAACAGGCCTATGCCGAACAAACGGAAAGAGACTAACCAGTATGCCGATAAGGTAAAGGAACTGTACGCCAACGATTCATTGATTACGCGGCAATACCACCAGCTGAACAACGGCAAATGGAATCACCTGATGAGCCAGACCCACATTGGGTACACGTACTGGCAACAGCCCAACCGGCAAAAAATGCCCGACGTCCGCTACCTGCCAGCGGATTCGACGGTGGCGGGTGAGCGCGTTTCCGCTTCAGGAAATAAACGGGTACCGACTCAGGCATCGGCCAGCGCCCCCGTTTTTTATCAGGATGAAAAACGGGGGGTTTCCATCGAGGCCGACCATTATACCAAAGCCGTCAATACGAACGGCATTACCTGGAAAGTATTACCCGACCACGGCCGGACAGGGTCGGCCATCACCCCTTTCCCGGTGACGGCGAGTGAGCAAAAAGCGGGGGGCAATTCTCCGCACCTCCAGTACGATGTGGTGACGGACAGTGAAGGTCAATTTGCGGTCAACGCCTACTTCTCGCCCACGCTGAATCTATTTCGGGATGAAAATGGGCTGCAATACGCCATTTCGGTGGATGATGAACTGCCCCAAACCGTTAGCCTCAATAAAGAAGACAAGACCAGCGACAAAGGTATCTGGAACAAATGGGTGTCAGAGAACATCATCATCAAATCCACTACCCATAAAATTGCCAAATCCGGCAAACACACCGTAAAATTCTGGATGGTCAACCCCGGCGTCGTTTTGCAGAAACTGGTCTTGGATTTTGGTGGCCTGGAGCAACGCTATCTTGGCCCCGAAGAAACCCTGGTACGAACCCCCAAAGAATAAGCCAATGAAATTCAGATTCACCACCGCCGTTGGCCTGTGCCTTCTCAGTCTGTTGCTCTCGACAGCCGTACATGCCCAGCTTCGGTTGCCCAAACTCATCAGCGATGGTATGGTGCTGCAACGCGATGCGCCCCTGAAGGTATGGGGATGGGCCGGTACGGGTGAGAAAATCACCGTTCGGCTTAAGAACAAGACCTACAAAACAACAACCGGAGCCGATGGCAAATGGCAGGTAACCCTCCCCGCCACGCCAGCGGGAGGCCCGTTCACGATGGAGATTGCCGGAAAATCGCGACTTACTGTAAAAGACATTCTGATTGGTGATGTGTGGTTTTGTAGTGGCCAAAGCAACATGGTTCACCAGATGAACATCCATGACGTGCGGTACGCCAAAGAGATTGCCGAAGCCAACGACCCACAGATACGGCAGTTCTGGGTGCCGACGATGACCAGCCTGCAAGGGCCCCAAAGCGATGTTCCGAATGGGCAATGGAAAGCCGCCGTTGGGGAAGATATCCGGCCGTTTTCGGCGGTGGCGTATTTCTTCGCCAAAAAACTCTACGCGAAATACAAAGTACCCATCGGCATCATCAACGCCAGCGTGGGCGGTACCCCCATCGAAGCCTGGACAAGCGAAGAAGGCCTGACCGATTTCTCCGCCCTGAAAGCCACGATTGAAAAGAATAAAGACACCACCTACATCAACAGCGCTGACGCGTCGACCAACCGCCACTGCCAACCGGCCTGCCCCGCCCGTCGATCTGGGGATGGCGGGGGACAAAAAGTGGTACGAGGCTTCGTACATTCCCAAAGGCTGGCATCCGATCAATGTGCCGGGGTATTGGGAAGATCAAGGTGTGAAAGAGCTAAACGGCGTGGTGTGGTACCGGAAAGAAATCGACCTGCCCGCTTCCATGACGGGTAAGCCCGCCAAGGTTTTTCTGGGCCGGATTGTTGACGCCGATGAACTGTACATCAACGGGAAATCGGTGGGAAAAACGACCTACATGTATCCCCAGCGTCGGTATCCCGTACCAGCCGGCGTCCTGAAGGCGGGTAAGAATGTGTTCGTCGTGCGGGTCACCAACAACGGCGGTAAGGGCGGTTTCGTCCCCGACAAACCCTACTGCATTTTCGCCGGGGCCGATACGGTCGACCTGAAAGGAACCTGGCAGTATAAGGTGGGCCTTGTCAACCGGCCTTTCGCAGGTGGGGCTGTGGCGGGGGCAGTTCAGCCGGGGGCATCAATGCCCAGAATCAGCCAGCGGCCCTGTACAATGCCATGGTAGCCCCCGAAATCAAGTACGCCATCAAAGGGTTTTGCTGGTACCAGGGCGAAAGCAATGCCGGTAAGCCACAGGAATATGAGCAATTACAAATTGCGCTAATCCGCGACTGGCGACAGAAATGGCAGCAGGGGGACCTCCCTTTTCTGTACGTACAGCTTCCGGGCTTCATGGACTACAATTACCTGCCCTCCGAAAGTGGCTGGGCTGTGCTTCGGGAAGCGCAACTGAAAGCCCTTTCGGTGCCCAACACGGCCATGGCCGTAGCCATTGACCTGGGCGAATGGAACGATATTCACCCCGACAATAAAAAGGATGTGGGCGAACGGCTGGCCCTGGCGGCTTTGAAAACGGCCTACAATGAAACCCTGGTTTCTTCCGGCCCGCTCTATCAATCGGCCACGGTGGAAGGCAACAAAATCGTGGTTAGCTTTACTAATACCGGCAGTGGGCTGGTCAACCAGCGACGGGGAGGCATTGAGCGAATTTGCCGTTGCCGGGAGCGATAAAAAATTCGTCTGGGCAACGGCCAAAATCGAAGGCAACACCGTAATTGTGTCCAGTGACGACGTTCCAAATCCGCAATATGTGCGCTACGCCTGGGCCGATAATCCGGTCAATCCGAATCTGTCCAATAAAGAGGGGCTTCCGGCCTCCCCGTTCCGAACCGACCAGTAATAACGTTCCTAAACCCTAAACATCAGATGAATAAACACCTGGCATTCATGCTGTTCATGAGCCTTTCTTACGGGGCAGTAGCCCAACAGACCGCCATCGACAGCAGTAAGTATCCTCGGCCTAAAACCTGGACGGCCGTTCAGGATCAGGCCAACATGATGCAGCAACTGGGCATCAAAACGTTAAGGCCCGGCCCCAGCGGCAATGAGTCGGCCCCCAACCATGCCAATTATGATGAATCGCAGGCCGACCCCTGCCCGCAGTTACCCGAAGTGCTCACCACAAAAAATGGCAAAAAAGTAACCACGCCGGAGCAGTGGTGGAACGTCCGTCGCCCCGAACTAATCGACGCGTTTGAGCGCGAAATGTACGGTCAGATGCCCAAAAACATTCCCAAAGTGACCTGGATAACGAAGGTCACCGACAATGAGCTGGTCGGCCGCATTCCGGTAGTGGCTAAACACCTGACTGGCCGGGTCGACAACAGCGAGTATCCGTTGATAAACGTGAACATCAACATGGTGCTGGTACTGCCGCAAAACGTAAAAGGCCCCGTTCCGGTCCTGATGATGTTTGGTTTCTTCCCCCCGGCGTTACCCGCCCCGGCCCAGCCGTCGCTGGCCGATATGGAGAAAATCAATACGGCATTTAAGGAGATGATGATCAAGCAGAATCCGGAGATGAAAGCCATTTTTGACCGGTATCCGGCTTATGCGCCTATAACCAGACTGCCCGGACCCAATTTCTTTGCTCCGGCACCAACCGGCGATTCACCTCCCACCGAGCAGCTGCTGGCGGCTGGCTGGGGCTACTGCACGCTGGAACCGAGCAGTATTCAGGCCGACAACGGCGCTGGCCTGACGCGGGGCATTATTGGTCTGGTGAACAAAGGCCAGCCCCGCAAACCCGACGACTGGGGTGCTCTGCGAGCCTGGGCCTGGGGTGCCTCCCGCGCGCTGGACTACCTGGAAACCGAACCACAGGTGAACGCCAAACAGGTGGGTATTGAAGGGGTTTCGCGGTATGGCAAAGCCGCCCTGGTCACGATGGCTTTCGACCAGCGGTTTGCGGTGGGGCTTATCGGTTCATCGGGGAAGGGCGGTACAACCCTGCAACGCCGGGTGTTTGGTGAGGCCGTCGAGAGCCTTGCCGGAAGTGGAGAGTATCACTGGATGGCCGGTAACTACCTGAAATACGCCACCGACGAGTCATCCTTTGGCCGTAAGACCGGCTGTGACCTCTCCGTCGATTCGCATGAATTATTGGCCCTTTGTGCACCACGACCCACCTTCGTTAGCTATGGCATACCCGAAAAAGGCGATGCCAAATGGCTCGACCAGACCGGGAGCTATAAGGCTACGGTAGCCGCCGGACCCGTGTTTAAACTGCTGGGAGCCCGGGATCTGGGCGTGAGTAATGCGTACATGACCGAAAAAATGCCGCCCGTACTAACTGGCCTCATGGACGGTGAACTGGCCTGGCGGCAGCATGATGGCGGCCACACGGATGCACCCAATTTTCAGTACTTCATCCCCTGGGCAAGCAGGTTGCTGAAGTATGACCGGATCAATAAGTAACGTTCAGGGTATTGGGGATAGTCCTGATCCTGGAGACTGCCTGAAGATGACGCGAATAGCGCGTTCGGGGGTATCCTGAAAACGACTTACGGTATGCAGGGAATCGTTTCAGGAACGCCGGTTAAAAACCAACCCGCTGCGAGTACGCTGATTATCCACTAATAAAGGTGAATAATCAGCGTACTCGCAGCGGGTTAATTAATAGCCAAAAGTTAGCCAGCGAAGGTAAACAATAACTCCGTTACGGGATAATGGCCGGAATGTGCTGCTCGGTTACCAGGCGGTTAAACTCAGGCACATCCCGATTGATCACTTCTTTCAGTTCGCCGATTGCCGTGTTAACCTGTTTTTCCAGGGCTTCGAAAACTACGTAGGACGACTTCGTTGGCTTCGTATCGGCCGACGATACCACCGAGCTAACCCCCGACATTTTATCGTTCAGCCGGATTGGGTACGCGAGCGCATCCTGACCAGCCTTCGACTTAGGCTGCATCATGGTCGATTCCAGCTTGTCCAGTTTGTTCATAATGGGCTGGGTTACCTTTTTGAAGCGGGCAATTGTGGCCGTGTCCTTCACCTCTTTCATGTAGCTGCTGATCTGATTCCGGATCTGGCGAAGCTGGTTAATCGACTTGTGCGTTTCCGACATTTTGTTGTTGATCTTCATCAACAGATCAAACTGCTCTTTGTAGTCTGCGTCGGACAGTTTCAGCCGTGGATCTTTCAGGATCTCAACGGGCTGTTCGGCAACCAGCGAATCGCCCAGCAGCATACGGACTTTATACGTTCCGGGAACCGCTTTGGCGCCAACACCGCGCCCTGTCCACATGACGTTAGTGCCTTCAACGGCCGTTACATCCGGGTACCGCATGTCCCACACAAAGGTGTTCATACCCGCCAGTGCAGGTGCCGTTCCGGGACGCGTCCATGTCCGGGTCCGTATGGAAATCCTTCTCCATTTTAAGCGGTTGTCCTTTCTTATCTTTTTTGCTGGAATACGTAATGATCGTATCGTTATTGCTGGTCATAAAAATCAGCCGTACTTCTTTTGCCGGGGCTTTTTTCAGGTAATACCGTACCAGAACGCCATTAGGCGCATTTTCTCCCTCGTCCAGAACCGGGCCTCCCCGACCACCACCGGCACCCCCTTCCATGCGATAGGCCGGACGTGGTTTGTAGAGATGAGCCGACTTATTGATTAAGGCGGACTGCTGCTCTTTGATTTGGTGCAACGGCGTTACGTCATCCATAATCCAGAATGACCGGCCGTGCGTAGCAATGGCCAGATCTTTATCGCGCTTATGAATCTGCAGATCGCGCACCGAGGTAATTGGCAAATTCATGCCCAGCTTTTGCCACGATGCGCCATCGTTGAAGGAAACATAAACGCTGCTTTCCGTACCGGCATACAACAGCCCGGCTGAATTTGGGTCTTCCCGCACCACGTGGCAATAATCGTCGGCCGGGATACCGGTTGAAATGGCGGTCCAGGTTTTGCCGTAGTCGGTGGTTTTGAACATATACGGTTTGCGATCGCCCGACATATAGCGCTTGGCGGCCACGTACGCCTTTCCTTTTACGTGATCGGACGGGTGAACCATGCTGATAATGGCCCAGTCTGGCAGCATTGATGCGGGGGGCGTTATTTTTTGCCAGCTTTTGGCTCCGTCGCGGCTGATGTGCATGATCCCATCGTCAGACCCGGTCCAGAACACATCTTTCTCCACGGGCGACTCGGCAAAGGTGAATATGGTTGGAAACGTTTCGGCGCCCGTGTTGTCTTTCGTAATCGGGCCACCCGTGTCGCCCTGCGTTTTTGGGTCATTCCGGGTTAAATCCGGACTGAGGGTCTCCCACGAATGACCGTAATCCATGCTCCGGTGCACGTACTGCGAGGTAACGTACAGTGCCTTGCTGTCATGCGGAGAGAATACAATGGGAAAGGTCCACTGAAAGCGATACTTCCGATCAGCCGACGGCGCGCCCATGCTGTAATCGGGGTACACGTTGATGCGCTGGTTCTGATCCGTGTCTTTGTCGTATCGGGTAATCAGCCCGTCGTAGCTACCACCAAACGTAATGTTCGAGTTGTTGGGGTCAGCCGCAATATAGCCCGACTCCCCACCGGCTACGGTGTACCACGCGCCCGGCCCGATCGAGTAATCCGTGGTGCGGCTGGCAATCCGGATGGCCGAATTATCCTGCTGAGCGCCGTACAGATTATACGGAAAATCATTATCGAGCGAGACGTGGTAGAACTGCGCCGTAGGAATGTCGATATCCGAGAACGTAGCTCCGCCGTTGTAGGTCACTTCGGCACCACCATCGTCGGCGATGATAAAGTTCTGGGAATTTTTGGGATTCCACCAGATATCGTGCGTGTCGCCGTGGTGAACGCCGATCGTCTTGAAGGTCTTGCCCCCGTCGTAGGACTTGAGCGCGTTCACGTTCAGCACAATCAGGCCGTTTTCGTTCTGCGGATCGGCGGCCAGCATCATGTAGTACCAGGGGCGCTGCCACAGGTTTTTATCCTCATTGATCAGCTGCCAGCTCTCACCGGCATCGTCAGAGCGGTACAGGCCACCTTTGGCATTCTCAACCATGGCATACAGGCGGTTTGAGTTGACCGGCGATACGGTGATGCCAATTTTACCCAGTATGCCTTTCGGCATACCCGGTTTGTCGTGCAGGTTGGTCCAGGTATCTCCCCCGTCAACCGATTTATACAAACCACCGCCCGTACCCCCGCTGCTCATCATGTAGCTATTGCGGTAGGCCTTCCACATCGATGCGTACAGGATCGACGGATTATTCGGGTCCATCTCAACGCAGGCCGAGCCGATGCTGTCGCCTTTGGCCAGAATATGTTTCCAGGTTTTGCCCCCATCCACGGTTCTGAAAACGCCCCGCTCTTTGTTGGGCGCAAATGGATTTCCCAGCGCACCCACGTACGCAATATCGGCGTTTTTAGGATGTATTTTAATGTTGCTCACGGCATCCGCCAACTTCAGCCCTGCGTGTTTCCAGGTTTTTCCCGCATCCGTTGACTTATAAATACCATCACCATTCGCAATGTTACTGCGGATGTCCGGCTCGCCCATACCCGCATAAATAATATTGGGATCAGACTCCGCAACGGCAATAGCGCCTACCGAACTGGACTTGAACGTACTATCCGAGATGCTGTTCCAGTTGGTTCCCCCGTCGGTAGTTTTCCAGACACCACCGCCTGTTGCGCCAAAGTAGTACGTGAGCGGCTGGTCGGTGTGGCCCGCTACCCCCAGTGCCCGACCACCCCGAAATGGCCCGATGTTGCGCCATTTCAAGCCATTGAACAAGCTGTCGGATGATTGCCTGACGGACGCAGGAGCCGATTTAGGTTTTCGTTGAGCCAGTGCTGAGTGATCGAGCAGGAGCGCAGCGACCATCGCCCCAACAAAAGAAGTAATGCAATGAGACATAAAGATTAGGTTAAGTGTTTCCCCGCCTTAACACGGGGGCAATCGGCACTAAAATTACCTGGTAATGAAAAGTCCCGGGGGTCTTGCAACGGCATAGCATCAGGGAACAGCAGGCCTCGTCTGGCCTGGGAAACCGGAGCCAACAACGTACCTACCCTGTCCGGCCACGCCAGCTTTGACCTGACTTCCTTCGCTACAGGATGCCCGTCGGCACGGTACGCCATACATCAGTTGCTGGTGGAACGGATAGATACGTCAGGACAGCCCAAGTGAACCTCCCTGCCTGGCACCTCCTGCCGGAACGAATCGTTGCCGGCAGATTTCGTCCTGCTATCCCCAAACGATTTTCCTGCAATGATACCTCATCTAAATCTTCTTCAAAACCCGATTCAGCTAGTTACCACTATTCGCAATAAAGCCAATTCCCATACTTGTTTAATGTTGGCTGTAGGCATATTTATGAGAAATTTTATAAAAGGAGGTATCGATTGAGGTGATGATTCACCCCAAAAAGCGGTTGCTGTTGACCTCATCGATTATGCGTACACCTGGCTTTTCCTGCCGGAAGCAAGTTCAGTCCCACACTAATAATCAATTGTTTTTCCGGCGCAGATTTGCATGCTCTACGGCAAATTCATCCATAAGCAGACGAAAATCTACCGAAATACCCCGCTTTTCAACATAGTATACTAATTTTTTCAAAAGTACTACCGCCTGATTACGAGACGATACGGACATCAAACTACGTCATTGTGGGATTATACTGTCGTTGGCCCTAAGTAGTAATACCACATATGCCCTTTTTCCAGATACATTTCAAGTTGTCCGTCATAAGGTCTGACGATAGCTTGCTGACTCCGCTTTAGTTTAACCAATTTTTAATTAAAGAACGCCGTATCGAGGCTGTACCCACTATGAGGCAAACATCTCTGCTTTTTTTTCTATTATGCTTTTCGACGCTGTCTTTGTTTGGCCAGAACGGCCTGCTTACAGGCAACGTAACGAACAGCGAAGACGGTACGACCCTGCCGGGGGTAAACGTTCTATTGAAAGGAACAACCACGGGGGTAACGACAGACGCCAATGGTAATTTCAAGTTATCCGTTCCTGCTCAGGGCGGAACGCTGCTCTTTTCGTCCATTGGCTTTCAGGCGCAGGAACTGGTAATCGGCAACCTGAGCAATGTCACCGTAAAACTCCTGCCCGATACGAAGCAACTGTCGGAGATTGTTATTACCGGATACGGCACCCAGGCGCAGAAAACCCTGACGGGCTCTATCGCGTCGGTTAGTGGTAAATCCATCGAAAACATTCCCGCCCCCAGCAGCGACCAGCTCCTGCAGGGACGGGCGGCCGGTGTGCAGGTGAGCGCCAATTCGGGCACACCCGGTGGTGGTATGCAGGTGCGTATCCGCGGTACAACGTCCATCAACGGTTCCAGCGACCCGTTATACGTAGTAGATGGCATTCCGATTCAGTCCGGCAACCTGTCGGGTATTGGGCTGGGTGGTAGCAGTACCAACCCGATTGCGGATATAAACCCGGCCGATATTGCGTCCATGGAAATTCTCAAGGATGCCTCGGCAACGGCTATCTACGGGGCCCGGGCCGCCAATGGTGTTGTACTGATCACGACCAAACGGGGAGCCAACAAAAAAGCAAAAATCAGTTTTGGTACCTACCAGGGTACGCAGCAGTTATGGCGCAAGCCAAACGTGTTGGATGGGTCCCATGTTTGAGACGTTCATCAACGAAGCGAACACAAACAATGGTCAGAAAACCACGTATGCCAATCCGGCCGGTACAACCAACACGAACTGGAGCGAACGCATCTTCCAGGATGGCGCGCTCCGCAACTACGACCTGTCCATAGCCGGGGGCAGTGAGAAAGTGCAGTACCTGGTATCGGCGAATAACTTCCTCCAGGAAGCGGTCATAAAAGGGTCAAACTTTAAGCGGACCAGCGGGCGGGTAAACCTTGATTTTACGCCCATCGATAAGGTTAAAGTGGGCACCAGTATCCTGTATGCCCGGAGTGACCGCGCCCTGATTCGGAGTGATGACAATATATCGGGGGCGCTGGCCGGCTCCTTCTTTTTGCCGCCGAACCTGCCGGTCTATCAGCCAGACGGAGCGTACACCAAGTTCGGCACCTTCGAGAATCCGGTCGCTGCGGTTGAGCATAACAACATAAAAATGCGGACCAACCGGTTTCTGGCCAATGTATACGCCCAGTATGACTTCCTGCCCGGCCTGAACCTGCGCAGCACCTTTAGCCTCGATAATTCAAACATTCAGGAAGACTTATTCGACAACACGTTCCTGAACAACGGCGCTTCCCGCAATGGCTTTGGTCAATCGATCAACTCCCGCGATAACAACTGGATTCAGGAGAACGTATTGACGTATCAGCAATCCTTCGGCGATCATTCCATCAATGCGCTCGTTGGTACATCCGTTCAGGAGTCAACCTTCGAGCGTACCTCCGCTACTGGCGAGCAGTTTCCCAGCAACGATTTTACCCGTATTATTTCAGCCGCCGTGCAGCGGGGTACCTCCGAGGGCACCAGCTGGGGTATTGCGTCCCTGTTCGGGCGCGTGGTTTATGATTACAAAAGCCGTTACCTGGCTACGGTCAACGTCCGGCGCGATGGTTCGTCGCGTTTCGGCCGGGATAACCGCTGGGGTACGTTCCCATCCGTGGCTATCGGCTGGCTACTCTCCGAGGAGTCGTTCCTGAAGGATGTGTCGTTCCTGAATATCCTTAAAGTGCGGGCTAGTTACGGGCTCACGGGTAACCAGAGTGGTATCGCCAACTTCCAGTCCATTGGCCTGTGGGGCGGTAACCTGGACGATCTGGGGGCTCCGGCCGGCTCATCGGCCTACGCCGATTTGCCGGGTACGGCTCCTATCCAGCTGGCCAACCAGGACCTGAAATGGGAAACGACCGCCCAAACCAACGTTGGGGTAGATATTGGCATTATGAGGAACCGGATAAAGATTACGGCTGATTATTACGTTAAAAACACGACCGATCTGCTGCTGGCCGTTCCCGTTCCCCGCACGTCGGGATTCAATACACTGGTGCAGAACTACGGCGCCGTTCAAAACAAAGGATTTGAACTGGGTATCAACGCCGACATTTTGAAAGGCGATGACAGACAACTTGCCTGGAACATCAATTTCAACATTGCGACCAATGCGAATAAGATAACCAAACTGGCAGCCCCCTTCACGGTCTACAACCGGGACATTTACCGCTACGAGGAAGGCTATCCGATGTACTCGTTCTATTTACATGAGCAAACGGGTGTAAATCCGGAAACGGGCGCGCCCACCTGGACCGACGTAAACGGCGACGGAAAGTTTGACGCGAACGTTGACCGCAAAATCGTAGGCAACGCTAACCCCAACTTTTTCGGGGGCATCACCAACACCCTGAATTTTAAAGGGTTCGATCTGATGTTCTTCTTCCAGTACTCGTCGGGAAACAGGCAGCTGAACTGGAACCGCTTCTTCGGTGAGCACGGCGGAACCCGGAACACGAACTTTATGACCAGCCAGCTGGACCGGTGGCAGCAATCAGGCGATCAGACGATGATCCCCAAAATGACCGCCGGAAACTACGCCGGTAACCTTCGCCCGTCGCGATTCCTGGAAGACGGGTCATACATGCGGCTGAAAAACATTTCGTTTGGGTATACATTCCCAAAACCGGTGCTGGACAAGCTCCGCCTGTCGAACCTGCGGCTTTACGTGTCGGGCCAGAACGTGCTCACGTTTACCAAATACACCGGATTGGACCCCGAACTGACCGGTACCGGAACGACCAATCTGACCCAGGGTATCGAGTTTTTTACAATGCCACAGCCTAAGGTGTACATGGCTGGCCTTAACGTCAGTTTCTAACACCAGCGGACCTAATTTTTCATAAATGGCTTCTTTACCGGGTCGTTTACTAACCGAATGTATAGCATGAAATCGATTAATACACTTGTTCTGGTGGGGCTGGTCGGCCTGTTTACGGCCTGCGAGGTACTGGATCAGTTGCCCCAGGCCGAAGTAGCCGAGGCCATTGCCGTAACCAACAAAAAAGGAGCCAACGCGGCTCTGGCAGGCTTGTACAATCAGCTGCAGGACGGCAACTATTACGGTCGTAATTTTCAGTTGATTGGCGACGTAGCATCCGATATTTCGCAGAGTGTGGGCACCTGGGATTTCTACCGGGAAATGGATACCTACGTAACCGCCCCCGCCAACCGGGAAAATGCGGCACTCTGGACACGCGGCTATCGGGCCATCAACATTGCCAACACGCTGATTGCCAACGTGCCAACACTGGCAGACCTGACCACTGCCGAAAAGAATGCGATCCTGGGTCAGGCGCACTTCCTGCGAGGTCTGGTTTATTTCGATCTTACCCGGGTATACGGGGGTGTGCCCGATGTGGTTGGTACGATGGGGATACCCATTGTGCTGACCCCGTCAAAAAGTGTCGATGAGTCTTTATACCCGAGTCGCCCGACGTTAAAAGCCTCCTACGATCAGGTAGAGAGCGACCTTACCAAGTCGCTTGACCTACTGCCGGAGGCCTATGCGTCAGATATCACCACCCGTTCGCAGGCGGTTAAGAGCACGGCCAAGGCATTACTGTCAAGGCTTTACCTGTACCTCAAGCAACCCGCCCAGGTCTTGAAATATGCGAATGACGTAATTGCCGACCCGAAATACGCACTGCAAACGTCGTACGAAAATATCTTCTCCGGAAAATTCACGGCGGAGTCTAGTCTTCGAATTGAACTTTGGCAGCACTGACCAGAGCGGCATGCGTACCTGGTATTTCCCATCGAGTCTGGGCGGCCGGGGTGACATTGCCATTCATGAGAGTTTTTACCAGGAGTTGATCGCTAACCCCAAAGATGCCCGGGGTAAACTGGTAGCCCGGGATAACACGGTGAACGTCTTCTATTCGACCAAGTACCAAAAGGCGGGCAACATCGACAATGCCCATATCATCCGGATTGCCGAAATCTACCTGAACCGGGCCGAAGCGCGGGCGCAATCGGGCGATTTGCCGGGGGCACTGGCCGATCTGAACAAAATCAGAAACCGGGCCGGTGTAGAAAGCGTAACGGTTACCGGTGTACAGCCCACATTGGAAGCCATCTGGCAGGAACGTAAACTGGAACTGGCGTTTGAAGGACACCGCTTCTTCGACCTCGTTCGCACCAATCAGGCATTGACGAAACTGGTGCAGGTAAGCCGGAAAAACGGGCCACCCGTTACATTGTCTAATGCCGGTCGGCAAATATTCCCGATTCCCCTGGCCGACATTGACTCGAATAAGAAACTGGTTCAAAACGACGGGTATAAATAGTCCGCTGGGGTAACGTAACATCCCTGTTTCGGTAGCTTTCTTAAGCTATCCAGCATCCGTGGTTTTTCACCCGGCGGGCTACGAAGGCGAGAGTGACTGGTAAGCCCATATGCGTTTCCTGAGCAAACGTATGTGGGCTTACCCTTACTGGTCTGGATGAGTATGACGCGGGATAAATGCGTTGAAGTAGGCTTCCTACTGACCAGGAACTGGCTGCGTCCGTAAGTCATGTTTTCAACCAAGCAGTAAAACAAACCAGCCCGGCCTGGCTTCTCACGATCATTGCCCTTATTCCTCAAAACAACCCAGTACCACCAGGTCAATTAGCTGCTTCGGCTGAAATGAGCCGGTTCGGCATTCTGCACCTATAACGATACTGGGCCAAAGCGCTGGACGGCCGACAGGGGCAACTGGCCAATAACGGATGTTGATTATACGCTGCTCCCCGGCTGTCTTATTCGTTACCAGGTTGTTCCTTTAGCCGCTATTAAATCTGGCTGCCCGCACGGGCCGGACCGAAAACACCGTAGGCTATTAAAACCATATAAAAACAGGGGTATCTCAAAACAACCGATACGCGTACCGGCTTATAGCAGGTGAGAGTCCGACTAAAACCAACGTTTATGAATAAGAACCAGAAAGATGTCGATCAATCCGATAAAGTCGGATCAGCCATGGGGAAGGACGCCCCGCAGAATCCGTCCATGAAGGGCGACAAAAGTACGGAGCAGCCAAAAATTCCGGCAGACAGTCCGCTGCGAACCGATGATTTATCCCCACTGACAACCAACGTTGGTCAGCCCATTGCCGATGATCAAAACTCGCTGAAGGCGGGTGAGCGGGGACCAGTCTTGCTGGAAGATTATGTGCTGCGCGAAAAACTGCAGCACTTCGACCACGAGCGTATTCCCGAGCGTATTGTGCACGCACGGGGCGCAGCCGCCCATGGGTATTTTGAGCTTTATGAGTCGCTGGAGGAGTTGACGACGGCCAGGGTGCTAACCGATACATCGGCCCAGACCCCCGTCTTCGTCCGGTTCTCTACGGTAGCCGGGTCACGTGGGTCGGCCGATACCGCCCGCGATGTGCGGGGCTTTGCCGTTAAGATGTACACGCCCGAGGGCAACTGGGACCTTGTTGGCAATAACATTCCCGTGTTTTTCATTCAGGATGCCATTAAATTTCCCGACCTGGTTCATGCCGCCAAGCCGGAACCGGATCGCGAAATCCCCCAGGCGGCTACGGCACACGATACGTTCTATGATTTCATTTCGCTCACGCCCGAATCCATGCACATGCTGATGTGGATTATGAGCGACCGGACGTTACCCCGCAGTTTTGGCATGATGGAAGGCTTTGGGGTGCATACCTTCCGGCTGGTTAACGCGCAGGGTAAATCGACCTTTGTGAAGTTTCACTGGAAGCCCCTGCTGGGCGTTCACTCGCTGGTATGGGACGAAGCGCAGCAGATTGCCGGTCACGACCCCGATTTTCACCGGCGAGACATGTGGGATTCCATCAAAAAGGGAAATCCGTTCGAGTGGGAACTGGGCATTCAAACCCTGGCCGAGGAGGATGAGCAGAAGTTCGACTTCGATATTCTGGATGCCACCAAAATATGGCCCGAAGAGTTGCTGCCCGTTCGGCGGGTGGGCAAGATGACGCTCAATCGCAACCCGGACAATTACTTCGCCGAAACCGAGCAGGTAGCCTTCAACACGACCAACGTGGTGCCTGGTATCGACTTCAGCAACGACCCGCTGTTGCAGGGCCGCAACTTCTCTTACCTGGATACGCAGCTCAGCCGACTGGGTAGCCCCAATTTCACCGAACTACCCATCAATCGTCCGCTGGTTACGGTATCCAACAACCAGCGCGATGCCCAGATGCGGTACACCATCAACAAAGGTCGGGTATCCTACGCGCCAGCTTCGCTCGATGGTCATTCGCCCGAGGAGGTAACACCGGCCAGGGGTGGTTTTACAAGCTATCCCGAGCGGGTAAACGGGCCCAAAATACGGGCTCGCAGTGAAAGTTTCAATGACCATTATGGTCAGGCGAAGTTGTTCTGGAACAGCATGAGCGGCCCCGAAAAAGAGCATATCGTAAAGGCCCTTCAGTTTGAACTGAGCATGGTGGAAACCAAAGCAGTCCGGCAGCGGATGGTCGAACATCTGGGTAACATCAACGACATGCTGGCGGCAGAGGTAGCCGCGGCACTGGGCGAAACCATGCCCGACAAGGCACGCGGTACGGCCGATTCCGTTGAGGGAGCGAAGCAACTGGCCGACGCTACTTCGCCAACAACCGCATCGGGCGGGGTGCAGCAGTCGAAGGCCCTGAGCATGGAGAACCAGCCTACCAGCCCCAAAGGCCGCAAGGTAGCCATTCTGGTCGCTGCCGGTATTGATGCGGGTCAGGTCAAGCAGTTGCAGCAGGCGCTCACAAAAGCGGGTGCCATGAGCGAAATTGTTGGTCCGCACCTGGGCATGATAGCCGGTGAGGGTGGTGAGCTGGAAGCGACAAAAACCCTGGCCAACGCCAGTCCCGCCCTCTTTGATGCGGTATTCGTACCGGGTGGCAAGGGGGCAGACGCCCTCAAAAAGAAGGGGGATGCGCAGGTTTTTGTGGCGCAGTCGTACAAGCACGGCAAAGCGATTGGCGTGCTGGGCGACAGTGCCGCATTGCTGAAAATGGCGTTGCCTGCCGGGGCCAGCCTCGACACGATGGGCGTTGTTTCGGGGTCAGATGCCGGCAAAGAACAGCAGGCTATCCAGGATTTCGTGACCAGCATCGGCACCCGGTACTGGAAGCGGAACGCGCTGGAGCATGTAGCCGCCTGATTCAGTTAATCCCCTGGCAGAAGAGGGACTTAACCAGTTGGTCTGGACGTCCGGGTACTATATGATCAGGAAAGCGATAACAGGCAAGCGTCGCGGCTCCGAACGAACAGCAGAACAACTAAGGTAAATTCCAGTACACGCAACGCCCGCTATTGACTTCGTGTCAATAGCGGGCGTTTGTATTTGCCGGTAGCGCACCAATTTCGACAGTAGTACTATGCACCAATACAGTAGGGTGAGCCACTCATTATCTTTTCATAAAAAAATAATAAGCCAATGTCATCTCCCCTATCACGTCGGTCATTTTTGCAGAAGGGTTCGCTGGCAGTAGCGGCCGGTATTGCGGCCCCTACTATTTTGACGGCTAATCCGTATCGTCGCCAATCCGAAAATACAATGATTGGCCACAACGGGTACAAGTACCGGGTGGTGCCGGGTTGGGGGGTACTGGATGCCGGTAAAAACCCCGTCAACGATTGCCACGAGATGGTGCAGGACGCCAAAGGACGCATCATTCTGCTGACCAATGAAACGAAGAATAACATCATTATTTACGATAAATCGGGCAAGTTGCTCGAAACCTGGGGCCACGAGTACCCCGGTGCGCATGGTCTTACCCTGGGGGGCGAAGGTAATGACCAGTACCTGCTGATTACCGATACAGACCGCCATCAGGTTATTAAAACCGACCTCAAAGGGCGCGAACTGATGCGGTTCGACTACCCAAAAGAAACCGGTAAATACGACTTTCCCACGCAGTTCAAACCCACCGAAACCGCCATTAATCCGGCCAACGGAGATATTTACATCGTGGATGGCTACGGCCTGAACTACGTGACGCAGTACGACAAAGCGGGTAAAGTCATTCGGAGCTGGGGCGGCAAAGGGAACAGTAACGATACGTTCGATTGCTGCCACGGCATCGTGGTCGACCGGCGGACAGCCTCCAACCCAACCCTGTTAATTACGGACCGGCGGCACAACGCGCTCAAGCGATTCTCGCTGGATGGGAAATACCTGTCTACCATTGCCCTGCCGGGGTCGTACATCTGCCGCCCGGTCATTCACGGCGACAACATCTACGGGGCCGTATTCCGCAGTACGTCCGACTCCTACCCCGACTCGGGTTATATCACCATTCTGGACAAGAATGACAAAGTGGTATCCACCCCCGGCGGTACCGAACCGGTATATCGGGATGGGAAGCTGGCCGAGCAACGGAAGGATATGGGTAACTCACCCTTCCTGCATCCGCACGACGTACTGGTTGACGGCGATGAGAGTATATACGTAGCGCAGTGGGCCTCTAAAAAAACGTACCCTATCAAGCTGGAGCGTGTTGGCTAAGAAGTAATTGTTTATGATTCATCTGATCCTCGCGCAGGCCAGTGGCGCATCCCCCCCCGACTGGGTGTTGTTTTTCGGGCATTTTCATCCTCTGATCGTTCACTTACCGATTGGGTTTCTGCTGATTGCCGGTTTGCTGGAACTGGACCGGCTGACCCGTCGCAACTCCGTTAGTTCGCATACCATTACCCTGATTCTGTTCTGGTCGGCAGTGGGTGCCACCATGGCCTGTATAGCGGGCTATATGCTCTCATTGGGCGGTGGCTATGAAGCCGACACGCTCGATACGCACAAGTGGGAAGGTATTGGGGTGGCGGTGTTTGCCTGGATAGCGTGGGCCGTCAAATCCGAAAACCTGGGTCGTATCATCCCCTTCGCCCAGTTGCTTTATCTGCCCGCCCTGGGTATTTCGCTGGCCCTGCTGCTGGCCGCCGGTCACCTGGGGGGCAACCTGACGCACGGTTCGGATTACCTGACGCAATACATGCCCGGCCCGCTCCGGACACTGGCGGGCGTGCCGCCGAAAGCCCCCGTATTTAAGGCAGAACCGATAACGGATGTGAATCAGGCCATGGTGTACCAGCAGATTGTCAATCCAATTCTCCAGACCCGCTGCGTGCAATGCCACAACGCCCAGAAATCGAAAGGCGGATTACGGATGGATACGCCCGACATGCTGAAAAAGGGATACGAAGATGGGCCGGTATTTGTAGCGGGAAAATCAACCGCCAGTAAACTGATCGAGGTTTGTCTGCTGCCCGAAGAAGACGACCACCACATGCCGCCAAAGGGTAAAACCCAGTTGAAGGAAAGTCAGATTGCCCTGCTGACGTGGTGGATTGACCAGGGAGCCCCCTTCAACAAGAAAGTATCGGAACTGACCGTCAATGATGCCATTCGTCCGGTGCTGGCCTCCCTGACCGGAGGAGGCCCGGTAGAAGCGGCGGTACTGCGGTTGCCAGTCGCCCAGGCGGTCCCGCCCCCGTATCGCCGGTGCTGACGATGAAGATGCCCGCTGCCAACCCGGCGGTTATGGAGGAATTGAAAAAAGCCGGGTTACTGGTACTGCCCCTCTCCAAAGAACAGAATCAACTGGAAGTGAGCGCCGTAAATGCCCGCAACTTCAGCGATACGCAGGCCGCCCTGTTGCCTAAAGTGAGCAGTCAGCTGGTGTGGTTAAAATTGGGCGATACCAACATATCGGATGCGGCCCTGGCGCAGGTTGCCAAACTCAAAAACCTGCAGAAACTGCATCTGGAACAAACGAAGGTGACCGATGCGGGATTAAAGCAACTGAAAGGACTACCCAATCTGGAATACCTGAATCTGTACGGAACCGCCGTTACCGATGCGGGTTTAGCCGATTTGGCCGCGTTGAAAAACCTGAAAACCGTTTATCTCTGGCAAACAAAAGTAACGGAGCAGGGACTCGCTGCGCTGAAGAAAAACCGTCCTGACCTGGACGTAGTGGGTGGTATCAGCGAACAGGAGGTGGCCGCTTTCAGTAAGGCATCATCCACGGAAACAAAAACGGACGACCCAAAGAAGAACTGACCGTATTGTCGAGGATCGAACTGGCAAAAATCCTATTCGCTGCCTGTTTTATCCTGATGGCAGAACCAAAACAGAAGGCAGGATTGTTTACAGGGAAGTTCCCCCGTATGTTCATCAACTACGTGTACAGCGTCTTTTGATTTTCGTACAAACCCAAAAGATTACCAGGAGTGTATTCTGTTCTAAATACCACTCCACAACGCACTTGTTACTATGCAACGATGGTCCAACATGCGGTTACGATACCTGATACTTGGCACAACTGCCAGCTTGTTCGGCGCATCCGTCTGGTTGACGGCTTGTCATAGTTCCATCGAAAAACCGGCCGATATTGTTGCCGCCGAGGTGCAGCTTCCCGAAAAAGTTGACTATAACCTGCACGTAAAGCCAATTTTATCAGACCGGTGCTTTGCCTGTCATGGGCCGGACAAGGCCAAACAGCAGGCTGGCTTACGGCTGGATACGCCGGAAGGGGCATACGAAGCCCTGGCCAAAAGTGGTCATACAGCGATTGTGCCGGGTAATCTGGCCAAAAGTGAACTGGTGAGCCGCATTCTGTCCAATGACCCGGAAGAAATGATGCCCACCCCAAAATCCAATCTGACGCTTAATGCGGAGGAGAAAGCGACCCTGATTCGCTGGGTTGAACAGGGTGCCGAATACAAGAAACACTGGTCGCTGCTAGCGCCATCCATGCCCAAGGCACCAACCGTTAAAGACGAACGGTGGGTACGGAACGACATTGACCGGTTTGTGCTGGCAAAGCAGGAAGCAAAAGGGTTGCCCCACGCGCCCGAAGCCGATAAAACGACCCTCCTCCGGCGGGTCAGCCTGGACCTGACCGGCCTGCCCCCTACCCCGGCGGAGGTAGATGCGTTTCTGGCCGACAAATCACCGAATGCCTACGAGAAAGTAGTGAACCGACTGCTCAACAGCCCGCATTACGGCGAACGGCAGGCGGTGGAGTGGCTCGACGTGGCCCGCTATGCCGATACGGACGGCTATCAGGATGATGGCCTGCGTACCATCTGGCCCTACCGCGACTGGGTCATTCGCGCCTATAATCGCAACCTCTCTTTTGACCGGTTTATTACCTGGCAGCTGGCCGGGGATTTGTTGCCCAATCTGAACGCATCGGCCGACAGACAGGAGAAACTGATTGCTACAGCCTTCAACCGGAATCACCAGCAAAGTCAGGAAGGCGGTATTGTGGATGAAGAATACCGGACCGAGTACGTAGCCGACCGAACCAATACCTTCGGAAAAGCCATGCTGGGCCTGACCGTTGAGTGCGCCCGCTGCCACGACCACAAGTACGACCCGATTAGTCAGAAAGATTACTTCAGTCTGTTCGCCTTTTTCAACAGCAACAACGAGCGGGGCCAGATTCCCTATAACGGCGAAGCAGCTCCCACCCTAACACTCACGAAGCCCGAAACGGATGCCAAACTAAAATTCATCCGGGAGCAACTTACCCCGCTCCAACAGCAGCTTAGCCTGAACCGCCCCGGTTATCAGCAGCGGTTCCACCAATGGCTGGCCCGAACGCATGCTGTCTCGTCAATTGACTCGGGTTTGCTGGCCCATTACACCTTCGATGAAGCCGACCGGACGAATATCAGTGCCTTCGTTAAAGAGCAGAACGAGAAGCGTAAACTGGAGGATGCCAGGCGCAAACAAGCAGAGCAAGCCAAACGAATTGTAGCCCAAAAGCCGAAGCAAAAGGAAGCGCCCAAACCCAAAACAAAGGAGGAACTCTGGAAAGACCCGCGCAATGCCTTTGCCAACGCCGTGAATGATACGCTGCCCGCCCGCCTGGGGGGCGACCCGGACAAGGTACCTTACCCGGTACCGGGTCGGTTTGGTATGGCGCGGTACCTGGCCGGTGATAGCTTCATTGAGTTGCCCGGAAGTTTCGGCGCGTTTGAACAAAACGAAGCGTTCACCATCAGCAGCTGGTTCAACCTGGCCAAACCCCGTATGGCACTCACCCTGATGGGCCGCACTACCGGGCCGATGGATGGGCAGCGCGGCTACCAGCTCGATTTACTGGCCGATGGCCGGATGAAGTTAACGCTTAACCACGTCTGGCCCGCCAATGCCATCGACATCGAAACCATTGACAAAGTACCGGTTCATGAATGGTTTCAGGTGGCCTTTGCGTACGATGGTACGGGGCAGGCCAAGGGCCTGGCTGTTTACCTGAACGGGAAACCCCTTCGCACAAAAATCATCACCGACCACCTGGTTCACAGCATGGTGTACGGCCGGAACAAGTCCCACTGGGCGCAGCATCCGTTCTACGTGGGTCGGATGCACGACGACTTTTTCAAGGATTTTGCGGTCGATGAACTACGCATTTACAAGCGCTGCCTGACCCCGCTGGAAATGCCCGCTCTGGCCGGTCAGCCGGATGCCCTGGCAAAAGCCCTGAAAACGCCCGCTGCCAGCCGGACCCCGGCACAAAAAGCAGGCTTGTACGCCTATTACGTCAAAACACAGGACCCCGCTTATCAGGCTGTCGTAGCAAAAGCCATGAAACTGCGGGGAGAGAAAATCACGCTCTACACGAACTCCGACCAGGTGATGATCATGCAGGAGCGGTCGGAGCCGCGCGTAACGCATTTGCTGAATCGGGGGGTGTACGATGCTCCCGGCGAAGTGGTCAAACCCGCTGTGCTGCACAGCCTGAACCCCATACCGGAAGGAACACCTAAAAACCGGCTTGGACTGGCCAAATGGTTACTGGCTCCCGAGAACCCCCTGTTTAGCCGGGTAATGGTAAACCGGATGTGGCAGCAGTACTTTGGCCAGGGGCTGGCCAGTAACAGCGACGACTTTGGCAATCAGGGCGCCTTGCCCACCCATCCCGAATTGCTGGATTACCTCGCCCTTACCTTCCGGGGTAAAGGCGACCCCAACGACCGGCAAACGAGCTGGAACACGAAGGCCATGCACAAGCTGATTGTGCTGTCGGCCACCTACCGGCAGGCATCGGCGGTGCCGGAGAAGGTGCGGGAGGCCGACCCCGACAACTTGTTTTTGACCCGCGGAGCCAGTTACCGGATGTCGGCGGAGCAGGTGCGGGATAATGCGCTGGCGGCCAGCGGCCTGCTGGTCAGGCAGATTGGCGGACCGAGTGTACTGCCTTATCAACCGGCGGGTATCTGGGAAGCACTGGCCACCCGAAACGCCGTAAAGTACGAGCAGGATCACGGCGACAGTTTGTACCGCCGGAGCATGTACACCATCTGGAAACGGTCGTCGCCCGCGCCGATGATGCTTAATTTCGACGCGGCCGAGCGGCACACCTGCATTGTTAAACGACAGAAAACCAGCACACCGCTGCAAGCCCTTGTCACGCTCAACGACCCGCAATTTGTGGAAGCGGCCAGAGTGCTGGCTCAACGCTTGGCGCCTTCCGGCGCACCGGACAGGGGTATTTCAACGATTTTCAAAGCCGTCATCAGCCGCCCGGCCCGGCCAGATGAGCTGGCCCTGATGCAGCAACTCTACGCGGAAGAATTGGCCGATTTCAACAAGGATCCACAACGGGCGCAGGCGTTACTGGCGGTGGGTGAATACCCGGTTGATAGCCGTAAAAACCCGGCCGAGCTGGCGGCCATGACCGTAGTATCCAGCACCATTATGAACTTCGACGAAGCCATTATCAAACGGTAGCAATTCACCCCTACGCATCGTGTATGGTTATTGCCGATTAAGTAGGGCTGTGGAAATATAGTAAACTTATTTTGTCATCCCGACGCAGGAGGAATCTCAAGTATCAGGACAATTAAGATCCCTCCTGCGTCGGGATGACAGAAAATGACCAGGAATGACAACCAATGACACGAAGCCAATGACACCAAACTATGGATATTCAGGACCAAATACATGACCAGCTGAGCCGCCGGAATTTTCTGGGGCAGGCCAGCGCGGGTTTAGGTACCATTGCGTTGGCATCGTTACTCAATCCGGTCAATTTATTTGCGGGTACTTCTTCTCGGACAGCCCTTCTGTCGGTAAACCGCACTTTCCACCAAAAGTAAAGCGGGTCATTTATTTGTTTCAGAGTGGGGCGCCCTCGCAACTGGAACTGTTCGACTACAAACCGAAACTGGAAACCATGTGGGGGCAGGATTTGCCCGCATCGGTGCGGAACGGGCAACGTCTGACGGGCATGAGTGCGGGGCAAAGTCGGTTTCCGCTGGCAGCCTCCAAGTACAAGTTTGCCCAGTACGGTCCTGGTCAGATGTGGATCAGCGAACTGCTACCCCACACCGCCCGCATTGCCGGTGACCTCACCTTTATTCGCTCACTGCATACCGAAGCCATCAATCACGACCCGGCCATCACCTTCTTTCAGACCGGAAGCCAGCAGGCCGGGCGACCCAGCTTTGGGTCGTGGGTCAGTTACGGGTTAGGGTCCGACAACCAGAACCTGCCCGCTTTTGTGGTTTTGCTATCCAAAGGACGGGACGGCGACCAGCCCCTGTACGCCAAACTCTGGAGCAATGGTTTTTTGCCATCGGTTCATCAGGGTGTGGTGTTCCGGTCGGGGCCGGACCCGGTCTATTACCTGAACAACCCACCCGGTGTCGATAAAAGCAGCCGTCGGCGGATGCTCGATTATTTGGGCAAACTGCATCACGAACAGTTTAAACGGGTGCTGGACCCGGAAATCAACAGCCGGATGGCCCAGTACGAAATGGCCTATCGCATGCAGGCTTCCGTACCCGAAACGCTCGATATCTCAAAAGAGCCGGACTATATTTTCGACATGTACGGCCCCGAAAGTCGCAAGCCCGGTACGTTCGCGGCCAACTGCCTGCTGGCCCGAAAACTGGTGGAGAAAGACGTGAAGTTCGTTCAGTTATACCATCAGGGATGGGATCAGCACGGCAACCTGCCGAACGATATCAAGACCCAGGCCAAAAGTGTGGATCAGGCTTCGGCGGCACTGGTGATGGATTTAAAACAGCGCGGGTTGCTGGATGATACCCTCGTTATCTGGGGTGGCGAGTTTGGGCGGGGGGCCTATTCGCAGGGGAAACTCACGCGGGACAATTACGGCCGGGACCACCACCCACGGGCCTTCTCGGTCTGGATGGCCGGGGCCGGGGTAAAAAAGGGACTGGTGTACGGCGAAACGGACGACTTTGGCTATAATGTGGTTAAAGAACCCGTTCACGTCCACGATTTTCAGGCTACGATCCTGCACCTGCTGGGCGTTGACCACGAAAAACTAACCTTCAAAAGTCAGGGCCGACGCTATCGCCTGACCGATGTGCATGGCAAGATAGTAAAGCCACTATTGGCCTGAGCCCCCGGTCCCTCTTTCTTTTTAAACAATAAGGCGCTCCCCCTATTTACAGGTAGTGGGGTATTTTTTTACGTTAACTCTAATTCTTTACAATCCAATTCAATACAAATTCAACATGTTTAGCAATCGTACAGCCCAAAAATGCGTTCTTTTTTTCCTGTTTCTAGCTTGCGTACTTCAGGCAGGACAGTCAGTTGGTTTTGCTCCCAAGCGGGAATTTTATCAGATTAAAGTGTACCATCTAAAAGATGACAGCCAGAAGACCCGGTTAGAAACTACTTAAAGCAAGCCTATCTCCCGGCGTTGCACCGGGCGGGGATTGGGAAGGTGGGCGTTTTCGTCCCTGCTACGGAAGCCGATTCGCTGTTATACGTGCTGATTCCGTTCAAATCGGCCGAGCAGTTTATCAATCTCTCCGAGACCCTGGCGAAGGATAAAGCGTATGCCACCGCCGGGCAGGACTACCTCAATGCCGCTTTCGACAACCCGGCTTATAAAAACTTTGAGTCGATTTTCATGGAATCGTTTGCGGGCATGCCCTCGCTGGTTGCCCCAAAACTAAAGTCGGATGCCTCGGAAAAAATATATGAACTCCGTCGCTACGAAGCCGCTACCGAAAAACTACACGAAAACAAAATCAGTCAGTTTAATAATGGCGAACTGGATATTTTCAGCCGACTGGGGTTTAATACGGTGTTCTGCGGACAGGTGAAAGCGGGAGCCAAGCTACCCAGCATGATGTATATGACGTCGTTTGAGAACAAGGCCGAGCGCGATGCGCACTGGAAAGCGTTCAGTGCCGATCCGGGCTGGAAAGCGCTCAATTCGAAACCCGAGTACGCGCATAACTTCCTGCGGGCCGATATTTACCTGTTGCACCCCACTACGTACTCAGAGATTTAAGCCAACAGTCCCGGTTTCAACCGGGGTCTGCTGAAACCGGTGCTACAACCCTGCCCGTTTTTCGGATTAGCTTGTCAGACTGGGGTATTTATAGAACGGATTGTTATTCATTCTATAGATACCCCAGTTCTCGTTTCCAATGGTCAGATTCAGCGGGCGGGCTAAAACAAGCAGGGGAAAGCGATAGGGTATCTGTCCAACAACCGGAGTAAACCAGTAGCATTTTTCAGATAAGGATTGGAAACGATCAATTAACGGAGTCGGGATTGAGCTAAAGTGTTTATTCTTATGCCAGTCCCGGTCGTTTTTTACCCTACTTTATTCATTCCTTTTATGAAATACCTGCTTCTTTCGCTGCTCGTCATGAGTGCCAGTGTTTCTGTTCTGGCACAGCATAAACAGATTATTCAACCCCGTAAAGTACCCTCCATGCCCTACCCGTTTAGTCCGGGGGTAATTAGCAATGGCCTGCTGTTCGTATCGGGCACGTTGGGTACTGACCCACAAACGGGCAAACTGGTTGCCGGAGGTATCGAAGCAGAAACCACCCAGTTGATCCAGAATATCAAAACGGTGCTGGAAGACGCCGGAACTACGCTCAATGACGTTGTCAGCGTAACGGTTTACTTGAGCAACATGGATGCTTTCCCAAAGATGAATGCGGTCTATAAAACGTTTTTCACCGAAGGCGCCTACCCCGCCCGAACCACCGTTGGGGTAGCTAAATTGGTGTACGGAGCCGCGGTTGAAATAACCATGACAGCCGCCATGCCAACACCAAAGAAATAATGAACGGTTTGTGAACGGATGAGTAAGCCGCTCGTCCATGACTTCGTTTGCCAGAACGGATCCTGTGCTGATTCAAAAAAACGGGCGTAAAGAGGGGGTGTACTAAACATAGGAACCTGTGTTCAGTACACCCCCCTTACGCCCGTCAATCCTTAACCCAGGTTGAGTTCTCCTGAATTATGATTCGCGAACCAGATTGACCCCCGTAACCAGAAAAATCATACCCACGATGAACGGAGCAGCCGCTTCGAACTTCGATATACGCATTCCCAGTACGGCTTTCCCATCTGACAGGAAAGCAATCAAAGCAAAGAGAACGACAACGACACCCAGCACGGTGAGCGATGCGCCAAAAAAACGCCGAAAATTACGTCGTCATTATCCATAAAGTAACGTAATAATGCGCATCAAGGGAAAATGGTCAAAAATAGGCAAATGATGTCACACTGTCTCTTTGCTAGACTGCTATAACCGCAACTGATCCCTTTAGGGCGACCCGTTACTTTTGCCACTGCAGGCCAGCCCGGTACGATGACACCTAATTAACCTTGTGTTGTCGACAAAAATTCAGACTCCTAAAGCGGCACCATAACCAACCCGCGTTCACCGATCAGCATCGGATTACCAAGCTGGCTGATAACCATTAATTGACGTATTCCGGTTTGGCCGGACACGTCAACGAGCAAATCCTGCGTCAAATGTAAGGAATACTTCTGCTCAGATTCTTCAGGGTAACCAGTACGCTGCCAACGCAATGATTGGCTGAAAGTGCCCATCTCTCCGATAGGGGAAGGCACGCGTAGGCGCGATAAAAAAGCGGCAGGAAAAACCCCACCGCTTTTTTTTCTTTTTGCCCGGTTAGCCTGCTCAGTTCAGGAACACCTCGTCCGGGTCGGTAAGGAACATCCGGGTACTTTTGGTATAGGTGCCCCCCGTGGGTCTCTGTAGGTTAGATCGACGTAGAACGCCCGGTAGCCCGAGGCCGGGTAAGGCTCAGTCAGAATGATAGCTCCCTTACGGGTAATACCCAGGGGTTTACCCGACCATTTTTCGTCCTGAAAAATTTTATCCGTCGAGTTAGCCGACCAAACCGTAACACCCTCCAACTTGTCGGCGGTTGCAGTTATGGTGAGGTTCACCCCTTTTTTGGTCGACGTTACGGCCCACTGGCAGGCTGGGTAGGGCTGCCGGGACAGCGTATTGCCGAAAAAAGCACTCAGCCCGGTCAGTGCCTGTTTTTTATCGCCAAGGTCATGGCCAACATTGGGTACGTAATGAATGTAGTTTTCCCCCGGAATCTGACCAATGTAGTGCTTCACCGCATCCACCGTCCAATATTCGTCATTAGTGCCCATAAACAGCATTTTGGGCATCGTCAGCTTTTTCCGGTACGAGTACGGGTCAATCATTTCCGTGATAGCCTGCCCTTCTTTACTATGCACCGTTTGGGGGATACCTATCTTTACATAGTCCTCAATCTGCTCGCTGTACTTGTTCCAGCTCTTCATCTGATAGTCCATATTCACGGGCATGTTCAGGATATCAATGACCATAGGAGCAATAGCTACGGTCCGTTTGTCACTGGCCCCGGTTAGCCAGGTAGTCCAGCCGCGTTTGGAAGCCCCTGACACCACAAACCGATTCACCTCTTTGTGCAAAGTCTGCTTACTCAGTTCCTGAACGGCATCCATGGCCCGCACGGCACTTTTCACCATGGGGAACAGCAGCGGCCACGAATAGTCCCCATCCTTTTTGAACTGGTGCAGGGTGTATGAAATCAGAGCATCTTCGGTCAGGTTATCCTCGTACAGCGGCTGATTGGGCGTTTGACGCAGCACCGCTACAATGGCCTTGTTGGTAGTAGCCAGGGCACTGATAGCTTTATTGAACTTATCTTCCCGACTGATCCAGTTTGGCTCGCCATTTTTCACAGATCCACCCGTCACAAACAGGAGTGCTCCATCATAGCTGATTTCTTTGGGTACCAGTACGCTTAGTTGATGTTTCCAGACGTACTGCCGCCATTTTTGCGAGGTTAGCAGTACCTCGTAGGCCGTTATGTCGCCATAGGTGTGGGTATCCTTTATTTCCCACTTGTAGGTTTTATCCCCATTTTCCAGATAGCTTTCCAGCGCGGTAGCCGGTGTAATCTTAGCGGCTGATGGTGGCGAATCGAACCCAAAGAGGGTGCAGACAAGGCCGACTACGGCCATCATTTTAACGAGATGCAGGTTCATGAATTAACAGGGTTTGTGAAAATTGAGCACCAGCGAAACCAATAAAAGCCTATGTTATTTATTGTCGTCGGTACTGTAGCGGCATAGCGCCTAAGGGGCTTCGGGTGCACCGGCAATTAGTTTCAGGGCGGCATCCATGTAAATGCCGGCTTTGTTCTCGTCCAGGCTGGTGCGGCTCACGTACTCGTACCGCTTAAAGCTGTTGAAGTCTTCTTTCGGTCAGTATATACCCAAAAGCATCGTTCGTTAGCCCGAACAACATGGGGGCTTTGGTACGCATCTGCCGTTTGAGGAAATAACCAATGTTGGGCAGTGCCTCACCGGGTATGCTCAGAATTTGCGCCGTACCAATGTTGAGCAGGTTGACCTGCGTACTTACCCGGTCACCAGCGGCTACCGGGTACTTCAGCGGAGAGTTCTTGACAATGTATTTCATCACCTCCGACTCAATCGGAAAAGAAACATTACTGTGCGTGCAGAAGAGCGTTGGATTCGGCTGCACGGCTGCCGAACTCACCAGGCGCAGGGCCTCGTCGGCCAGCAGTTCACCAATGCGGATGCACGCGACCGTATTGGTACGCCGGGGTTCAGGCCGCTACGGCGAAGGAATGGATTTTGCC
>CAWARB010000037.1:0-26662 GCA_963784335.1 uncultured Cytophagales bacterium
GATTGTACTGAAACTCACTCAGTAGTAGTTCATCTGTTTCAGGCATCTTCACTAGGTTTCTGAAGCAAACGGATGGGTAAAGAAACCAGAACAGCGATGAAAATAGCTGTGGTGACGGGCAGTAACCAGGCATAATCGTACGGTTGCATACTGCGGTCACCCCGGTTGAGTGACGACAACACAAACAATCCGAGTGCCAGCACTGTGTTTACGGCGGATGCAAGCGCGCTAAACCAATTGATAATAATCTCGTTCAACTCCGAACGATGTGCAGCCCATCGCTCCTGCACAAACGAAGGAACGCTACTCATCGGAACGCGCACGAACAGTTTCGCAACAGTTCTGAGTAAGGTATTGTTAATGATAAAAATAGCCGTTGCCAGATAAAATATCAATTCGCGATCCATTGTTTGCGTTGAGCGGTTCAACTCATCAAACCGAACTGCCACCAATTCCGGGTAAGCGATGTAACTAGTGAAGAGCGATAATACAAATCCGAGAATTGATACGATACGCCATACGCGGACAAAAAAAGTACCTGTTTTCATTAATGCGATAAGCGAATGAGTGACCACAGGAGACCAACGCAAGATTATTCCCGCCGGGGAGTCCGTTTCACTTTATAAGAATTACTACTGGGTTTTCAAATCAGGGCGCAAAGGTACGGCCCGATTGCCTGAAATCCGTTAGCTTAGCCAATTGTTGAGCATTTTGGTTTAAAAACACGATGAAGATTTACACAAAAACGGGGGACAAAGGACAAACGGCACTCATTGGTGGAAGGAGAGTCAGCAAGGCCGATTCGCGCATTGATACCTACGGAACGGTCGATGAACTGAACGCCTGGATTGGCCTGGTACGCGACCAACCGGTCAATGCGGGACGACGAAATCTGCTGAAAGAAATTCAGGACCGGCTGTTCACAATTGGGTCTGAATTGGCCACCGACCCCGAAAAACCGATAAAAAGGGCACTGCCTGCGATTAAGCCGGAAGATGTATTCCCGCTCGAACAGGCAATGGATACCATGGATGCTGCCCTGCCTGAACTACAATCCTTTGTATTGCCCGGTGGCCACCAGTCCGTATCCTTCTGTCACCTGGCCCGAACGGTTTGCCGTCGGGCCGAACGCCTGGTTATCTTGTTGAATAACCAGGCACCCGTGGATGAGCTGATCATCCAATACCTTAACCGGCTTTCCGACTACCTATTTGTGCTCAGCCGGATGATGGCCCAGGAGTTGACAGCAGAGGAGGTGATCTGGGAGCCTAGAATATAATCTTAAAAAAAAGTTGTCTTGACAACTAAACTTACTCAGTCTAATTTTTTAGCTTTGTCCCAGCCTGTTATACCACGGGCTGACTCATTAAATTATACGCTGTTATGACGACGGACGCATTGCAAATTGAATTGCGGAAAGCGGAACGCTCCCGCCTTCAGGAGGTGGACTTTAATCATCTGCCTTTCGGAAAACATTTCTCGGACCACATGTTTGTGGCCGATTTCGTGGATGGCGAATGGAAGAACCAAGTGGTTATGCCGTTCGAGAACTTCACCTTCAGCCCTGCCCTATCGTCACTACACTATGGTCAGTCTATTTTTGAAGGCATGAAAGCTTACAAAAATGAAGCGGGTGAGGTATTGCTGTTTCGTCCGCAGGCCAACTTCGAACGGATGAACGAGTCGGCACGCCGGATGTGCATGGCTACGCTGCCCGAAGACGTGTTCATGGGTGGACTGGATGCACTGCTGCGCGTGGATGCCGACTGGGTTCCCAGCACGCCCGATAGCTCCCTGTACATCCGTCCTTACATGTTCGCTACGGATACGTTCCTGGGCGTGGCTCCCTCCAAAACGTATCGGTTCTGCATTTTCACCTGCCCCGTGGGTGCTTATTATACCAACCCGCCCAAACTTAAAGTAGAAACTGAGTATATCCGCTCGGCTCCGGGCGGAGTAGGCTATGCCAAATGTGCGGGCAACTACGGCGGTTCGTTATATCCTACTCTAATGGCCCAACAACAGGGGTACGACCAACTCATCTGGACGGATGCCATTGAACATAAGTACATTGAAGAGTCGGGAACAATGAACATTCTGTTCGTTATTGACGGAAAGTTGGTAACCCCCGCCACATCCGACTCGATTTTAAAAGGCGTTACCCGTGATTCAATTCTGACAATTGCCCGCAGTTGGGGCATGGAGGTTGAAGAGCGTAAAGTATCTATCGAAGAAATTATTACTGGTATAGAAACAGGTCGGGTAACCGAAGCCTTCGGTGCCGGAACAGCGGTTGGCTCATCGCCCTACTCGCTCATCGGGTATGAAGGCAAGGATTACATGCTACCAGAGTTTGCTCCTGAAGAGTCAGTTGCCGTTCGGGTTAGACACTACCTCAGCGATTTGCGCACCGGCAAAACAGCCGATGAATTTGGCTGGATGTACACGGTATAGTGTTTCATCAATAGATAGCAAACGCAAAAACTCCTGGCTTACGAGCCGGGAGTTTTTGCGTTTAGCGTATAGAGTGGCTTATTTACCAACGTTATCTTTTCTACTGCGCTTACGGTGTCACCCCTAGAACAGCTCGCGGGCAATCTTCAGGACGTTATCAGCTTTACCCATCGTGTAAAAATGGAGCACCGGTGCACCCGCTGCCACCAATTCGCGGCCCTGCTGAATACACCATTCCACACCAACCTGCCGCGCCTGCTGGTCGTTTTCGCAGGCTTCTACTGCCCGAACAAGGTCGGCAGGCATTTCGAGGTGAAATAGCTTGGGAAGTATCTGGAGTTGCTTTCGGGTGCTGAGGGGTTTCAGACCGGGGATGATGGGTACGGTGATACCCTCCTGCCGACATCGGCTTACAAAGTCGAGGTACTTTTTATTGTCAAAAAACATCTGCGTCACGATGTAATCTGCCCCTTTATCAATCTTCTGTTTCAGGTACTGGAAATCGATATCGGGGTCGACCGCTTCGAAGTGTTTTTCGGGGTATGCCGCTACTCCGATGCAGAACGCACTTGGCGCGAGCGCCGTATCTTCTTCGTGCAGGTAAACACCCCGGTTCATGTTGGCCACCTGCTCCACCAGTTCGCTGGCGTAGGTGTAGCCATTCTCTTTCGCTTTAAATGTGGTAAAGGGTTTGGCGGGGTCACCCCGCAGCACCAGCGCATTGTCGATTCCGAGGTAGTGCAGGTCAATAAGAAAGTCTTCCGTTTCCTCGCGGCTAAATCCTCCGCACAGCACGTGCGGTACCGCATCAACGCCAAAGCGATGCATGATAGCAGCACAGATACCTACTGTACCGGGCCGTTTGCGGGTTACAATTTTCTGAATACTACCGTCGGGCATTGGCCGTTCGATGTATTCTTCGCGGTGATACGTGACATCGATAAACGGCGGCTTGAAATCCATCAGCGGCTCGATATTGTCGAGCAGACTTTTCAGATTATCCCCTTTAATGGGTGGAATTACTTCAATGGAGAAAATGGGTTTGCCGTTCGCGGCCTTGATATGCTCGGTAATCTTCGTCATTACGCAAATAAATTCAGGCTTGTTTAGCGCCAAAGTTAACGCGAAAACACGGCCAGCCGCAGGTAAATTCCCCTGGCCTGCCCATTACTCCATGGTTGCACATCCAGTCGGCGACCTAAATCTGTTTTGTTTTTCACCTCGTGCAGTTTCGGAATACCCCAACCCACCAGCGAGCCGAAGGCAGCTCCGGTCAGCAAATCCGATGGATAATGCTTCCCGGCTTCGTAGCGCAACAGGGCCGTAGTCGTTGCCAGACCCAGCGAACCAACCCAGACGTAGGGCTTTAGTTTTGATTGCGGGAAGTAGTGCTGGAACACTTCACCCGTAAAAACCGCTGTAGCGAAACCAGTGCCAGAATGGCCCGAAAAAAACGACTGTCGGGCGTCGAGTTTCAGTTTGTCAGCCAGGGGCGCATCCACATTATACACAAACGGACGGCTTCGCTGTGTCAGTCCTTTAACGATGCCGCTAACCCCATTCACCAGTAATGCCGTTTCGATGTACATAACCGCTACCGTTTTGATATCCTGCCGCATCGATTTAGCAGCGAGCGTCATGACACCCAGGATACCCGTTTTTGTGATCAATGTCAGGTCACTCAGTCTGTCGGCCGATACCGAATAGTTGAAGGTCGCTTTCCGGTCGAACGAATTGACAGCCGCCCGATTAAGCTCGGCTATTCGCGCCGGGGTAAGTGGGTCAACGGATCTTTGTATAATCTGCGCTGCACCCATCGAAGCAGCCCCAATCCCCAGCCAGGTCAGTTCCCGGCCCGTCTTCAGTTCGTAAGGCGACTGGGCGTTGCCAGCAATGAATGATGCATGATAGATGATGAGTGCTGAAACGAGATTTACCGTCCATTTCCTCCTGCCGAACAGTCCGTTGATTCTATACTTCTTCATTGCTCCGGCAAACCGGTCCTAGTTTATAATTTATCCTTATTCAACACCTACCCCACCCGAACCACGTCCGGCTCATCGGTGAGGTAGACGAGGTATCCTTCTACTTCATGGTATCCCATTTCCCGGTACAGGTTGTTGAAATACTTTAGCGAATCCAATGCGTCAGCCATCGGAGGGAACACCGGAACGGCCAGTGGAACCGATTCATACTGCACCAGAACGATGTTTCCTGCCGGGTAATGCACCACCCGATGCGGGGCGCCGTGCATGCGTTTGCGGCTTAGAATGCTACGGTCGGTGTCAATCCGAAGGCTAGAATCGAACAGGGTAGACAGCGTGGGGTGCTGCACAATGGCCAGCAGGCGTTCCCTCAACTCAGCCCATTCTACCTTCCGAACCAGTCCCTCGCTTACCAGTTGCTGCAACACCTGGTCGATGCTGTCAGGGCCTTTTATCAAACTCAGGGCTGCCATTAGTTTTCGGTCCCGTTCGCGGGTGCGCTCAAACGTCGCTACGTCGAACATCCGGTCGGCCTGCCGACGCAGTTGTAAATCCTGCCCCCGGCTACCACTCACGATATCGTCCAGAATAATCTCATCCAGCGTATCGTCCGTTTTACGGTGCGTGAACGAGTCGGCACACAGGCTTATTTCGTAACTAAACCGTCCTTCCACCCATTCACAACCGCAGGTACGGGCCACTTCGCTATCCCGCAGGAAGGCGTGCAGCCAGTAGCTAACATCTTTCTGATTCCCCGGCTTGTTGAATTCCGATGCTTTGGCAATGATGTATAATCGGTCAGACGGGCGGGTAAAGGCCACGTACAGCAGGTTCATATTTTCGATGAACGTACGGGTCAGTTCTTCCTCGTACTGGGCTGATATGGCGGCCGGTGCTTTGCGCAAATTGCCGGTTGTATGGGCCGGAGCCGACAAAAGCCGGGTCAGTTTACCCGCACTGTTTTCATAGGAGAGCAGATCCGTGCGAATAGCACTAAGGTCGAGCCAGATGGTGCTATCGTTAATCGGCTCCACGCGCCAGTTGGCAAAAGGAATGATAACCACCGGAAACTCCAGCCCTTTCGATTTGTGAATGGTCTGGATATTAACGGCGTTGCGGGCACTGCCTTCCACCGAAATCTTTTCCCGAACGCTATCCCAGTACACCAGAAAATCACTCAAATGACCGCTTCGTTTCTGATTGAACGTCAGTACTTCATCCAGAAACCGGAACAGAAACGGGTTGTGCTCGGCCTGATTGAATAATCCAAACTGAGCCGTCAATCGCTCGGCCAGTTCATACGGATTCAGTTGACCCAATTCGTAGGGATTTAGCGAATAGCCCGCTTCCGTCAGGTGGTTGTAGGTATCCAGCACATCGCCTTCGGCCACTTTTTGCAGTTTTTAGGTTAGGGCTTCATCCGGGAAAATACCCTTTACCACCCGGTAAAACAGGTATAGCAGCTCATAGCGGAGCAGTTGAAGGTCGGGCCGCTGGAGCAGCCGCATCAGGGTAACGAGCCACTTGACCGGGTCAGAAAATTCCAGCGACAGGGAGTCGGCCGACACCAGCGGAATCTCCCAGCGCATTCAGTTCGTTGGCCAATATTCGGGCGTGGGATTTCTTGCGGCACAGAATGGCAACATCCCGTACCGATACCCATCCGCAATGGCTTTATTCAGATGCGCAATGGTGGTTTCGAGCATCCGGGCCGTCAGGTCTTTATCGGCCTCTTCATCTTTGGCCACGAAGTCGATTTGCACGTGCCCCGCCACATTCGTTTTGGGTTGCGTTTTCTGATGAAACTGCTGCTGGGCATCGAACACATCGGCCAGTTTGGGATGGTCGGCTTCAAACTTCCGGGCCGTAAAATCGAAAAACGTGTTGTTGAACCGGATGATGGGTTCTGCGCTTCGCCAGTTGGTATCCAGCAGTTCCGGTTCAGATGCCCATCCAGCATGTCGATACGGTCGGCCGTCCAGGAACCGGGATTGTGGGTTCCTTTCAGCGTTTCCAAATCCTGCCGGTGCAGGGACACGATCTGGTCCATATCGCCCCCCCGAAACCGGTAAATCGCCTGCTTGCCATCCCCCACTGCCAGGTTAAAATGGGCGACCACCCAGGGAATTTTCGATGAGCGGCAACAGGTTGGCAAACTGCAGGCGGGAGGTATCCTGAAACTCATCGATCAGGATATGATTGTATTTGGTTCCCAGCCGCTCGTACAGAAACGGGACGGGTTCAGCAGCTACGATAGCCAGAATTTTTTTGTTGAATTCCGAGATATGAACCCGGCCATCCCTGCGCAGCAGGTCGTCAAATTCCAGCCGCATCTGCTTAAGCAGGGCCAGTTTCTGGAGGTGGGGCAACAGGCAGTTGAACAGCACCACCTGATGACTGCTCTCCTCCCGGATGACTTCAATCTGATCCAGGCAATTACCCAGTTCATCCATCATGTTATCCACAAGACTCTGCACCGGAAGGGGCGTTTTTTTGGTGTACCATTCCCCTTTGTTCAGCGCATTGAACACCCGCGTGCCGGCTTCTTTGGCCGCATTGCCGGCGGCAATACTCTTCAGGTAACCACCCACCCCACTGGCTCCGTAGCTGAAGTCGGTTTCGTCCAGTCCGGCGTCGGCAATCCGTTTCCAGGCCCGCTTCCCCTGGTCAATGATGTCGGTTTCAATGCGTCGGTTGTGTTCCATCAACTGCAACCGGATGGCGCGCAAATCAGGCGGAGACAGTTCCTGGGCAGCATTGACAGCCTCATAAAACTGGTCGGAGGTCAGGTTGCGGCCGAACTCTTTGAGCAATTCAGGCAGTTGCGTCCAGCTTTTCCCTTCGCTGGCTACGTGGTTATAGTACTCACTCAAAATGGTGGTAATTTCCCCCATTTCGTCCGTACCGGCTTTCTCGATCAGGTTATCGATGGCCAGTTCGAGCACCTCATCGGTCTCCAATTCTACCTCGAAGGAATACGGTAATCCCAGTTCGTCGGTGAACGCCATCACCACCCGTTGGGTGAATGAGTCGATGGTGGTTACGCTGAAATCGGCGTAGCGGTGCAGGATGGTTTTGAAAACGGATTCGGCTTTACGTTGTAGTTCCGCTTTTCGGGCATCAAATGAAGCGTCGTGCGGTAGTACACCGTAGAGTTCAAGAAGCAGGTCGTTCAGTAGAGCGCTTTCTTCCCGGTTAGCCAGTTCGGAGAGCTTTTCCAGAATCCGGTTCTTCATCTCGTTAGCCGCTGCGTTGGTAAACGTAACGGCCAGGATATGCTGAAAATAATCGTCCTTCCTACCCTCACCCGGCCCCAGGGCCAGTTTCAGGTATTCTTTCGTAAGCGTGTAGGTTTTACCCGACCCCGCCGAAGAACTGTATATTTTGAACATGGCTATCTTTGGCCGTAGCCGTCAGGAGCGGGTAGTTGCTGACGCGTCACCACTCGCTCCTAACGGCTACCGCTTTTTTAAAAATTATACCGTAATCCCAGGCCTGAGTTCAGACTGAGAAAGAAAGGGGCCTGTAATAATTCGACATACCCGCCGGTTTCCAGAAAAAACGAAAAGGGTTTGCCCACCGGAAATACTTCCACACCGGCAACCGCTGATCCGCCGATGGAGAGGGCATTCTCGTAATCGCCATTGAGCCGGGGGGGATAATACCGACGATTGTTAACCTGACCGCCAAAGCCATAATAGCCCCGGACACTTTCACTTTTGGTCAGTGCCTTGTGCCATAAATAGTGGCCCTGAATGGTTAATCCCACCCCTTTATACTCGCCCGTCCGGTAACTGCGCTTTGTACCGTACAGCCCGCCGTAGGTACCAATATTCAGGTCGAACGCGTGATTGGTACCGAAGTATTTGCGCACATTGATGCCCGATGGCTCTCCCAGCCGAAAACCGACTGACCAGTTATTGTACTGGGCTACAGCCGTGGTCGAGAACCCGAAATAAGCCAGCGTGGCCAGCGACAAAAGCAGAAACAGTTTTCTCATGGGGCAAATTTAGGTTCTTCCCGCCAAAGTACGCTGGTTTACCTGCTCAAACGCCACAGCCTGGAAAAATCAACCGTTGGAAACCAGTTCGGGCCTGGTAGCTTCTTCGCCCGTTCCAAGGGGTAAATCAGTCGGTACCGGTGCACTGGTCATGTGCCGGAGTACCGTTAGCAAGCGCTCGTTCTCCGCGCGGGTTCCTACCGAAATACGCAGGCAGCCGGCACACAACGTCACCCTCGACCGGTCGCGCACAATAACCTGCTGGTCAATCAGGTGCTCGAAAACAGTTTTCGCAACGCTGGGATTGTATTTCCTTCATCCGTGCCAAACTGAACGAGCAGGAAGTTGGCGTCGGAGGGATGAACGACCTGCACGCCGGATAGCGTCCGCAGGTTTTCAGCCAGATACTGCCGTTCCGCCAGAATTGCCCGCACCATGTCACGTTTCTCCGCTTCGTGGCCGAGGGCTTCCAGCGCCAGCGCCTGGGTAGGGGCCGAAATGTTGTAAGGTGGTTTTATTTTATTGAGAATCTGAATCAGTTCCACCGAAGCGAAACACATACCTAACCGCAGGCCCGCTAATCCCCAGGCTTTGGAGAAGGTTTGCAGCACGACCAGGTTGGGATAATCGGCCAGTTTGCCCGTCCAGGAAGGAACATCGGCAAAGTCAATGTAGGCTTCATCTACAATGACCAATGAATGTGTAGCCGCGTCCAGAATCGTTTGAATCGCATCGCCCTGAAGCAGATTCCCCGACGGATTGTTGGGTGAGCACAACCAGATAAGTTTGGTGCGTTCCGTGACAGCGGCCAGCACAGCTTCTGTATCAACCTGAAAATCAGCCGTGAGTGGTACTTTTATAACGGGCACGTCATTCACCGCTGCCGACACTTCGTACATGCCGTACGTGGGTGGCATGATTAGGATGTTGTCGGAACCCGGCGTGCAGGTAGCCCGAACGAGCAGGTCGATGGGTTCGTCGGAGCCGTTGCCCAGAAAAATCTGTTCGGGTCGAACGCCCTTTATCGGGGCCAGTTTTTCTTTTATGGCCCACTGATGCGGGTCGGGATAACGATTGTAGGCGTCCGCTTCGGTAGTTGACCCGAGAGGGTTCTCGTTGGCGTCCAGAAACACACCCTCCTTACCCGTGTACTCATCCCGGGCCGATGAGTAGGGCGTTAATGATTGAATGTGGGGCCGCAGGATGGCTTGTAGAGTAAAAGATTTCATTCGTGTAATTTCTAAAAAAATCGGGTACCAAAGTCGATAGGTTCTACGTCAAAGACGTTTATTTCTGCGAATAGTTTGTGAGCCGGGTTCAGTTGATAACGATATGCTGAGCGAACGATACTGATTGGTATCCGTACCAGTAGTGGTGCTCTATACGGGGCCGGGTATCCCGGTTCGTTCCACCGCCCTCCGTTGCTAGCCGTTCCGCTGCCCTGACTCCGGCGTTGGCCGCCACCGAAACGCTCGTTCGTCTACGGCCCGCATCGTGCAAAGCACCCCGTTCAGGTGGTCGTATTCGTGCTGAATCAGTTCGGCCAGGCTCCAGTCGGTAACGGTCCAGGTCTGCGGTTGCCAGTGTTCATCCCGGTAGGTCAGCGTCAGGTGGCAATGTCGGCGAACGCGTACCAGCAGGTTCGGAAAACTCATGCAGTCGTCCCAGAGTTCATCCATTTCGTCACTCACCGACACCAGTTCGGGATTGATGATAACCCTGGGACTGTCAACATTCAGGTAGATGAGCCGTTTCATGATACCGAGTTGGGGCGCGGCAATGCCCCGGCCAAACTGGTACTTTGCCCGAATCTCTTCCATCACCGTGTGCAGATCGGCCACCCAGCCGGGCACCAATGGCAGTTCAGTCTCCAGCACCGGCTCGCAGGATTGGTACAGGCGCGGATCGCCCAGGAGAAGCAGGTCGGCAAGGTGTTTCATAAGCGGATGATGGTCGCTACCGGGCTGGTATGAAGGCGGTTAAGGGCACAAAAATCGGTAACGGTATGGCTCATGATCTTTTTTTAGGCGAAAAAATAGGACACGGTTAAATTCGCTTCGGCCTTGCCGGGCAGGTATATACCCGGGGTAACACAATGCAACCCACCAACCCGTTTTTGTGTCTTTTTCCGGTCGTCATATAGCGGCTTAATTGGTAGTGCTAAGCGAAGCGAGAACAAGGCAGAAAATCCTTTTCCAGTAACAAGTGAGACACTGACCAATTATATTCCCTTAATTTTGAACCACTTAGGTATTTAGTGGTTAATAAGAGGGTACACCTTACATGGAAAAAGCTATGAAAATGAACACCCAATCCCTCATAAATATACAGGTAAGCCTCGATGAGTTAGTGGACGCATTCAAAAAACTTCCCGACAACAAGGATGGTCAACACCACCATTTTTCCGTCAAATTTCCCGTCACCGACGATTTCGGAAAGAGTTGCGAGCAGGACCTTTTATTCCAGTGGAATGAGGAAAACAAAGACTGGGAATTGAACACCAAAGGGCACGATTTACTCATAACCGCTTCCACCCGATAAGCCTTTTCCAGCCTTTCTTTATCAGGCACAGAGCTCAGGCTGGATTTACTACCGTCAAACTGGCCAGTCGTATACTCACAGCCCGTTTATGCGCTTCGAGTGATTCGGCTTCCGCCATTGTTTCCACTACGGGTCCCAGCTGCCGTAAGCCTTCCGGCGTAATATGCTGCACGGTAATTTTCTTGACGAAACTATCGAGCGACACGCCACTGTACGCTCTGGCAAATCCGTTTGTCGGCAGCGTGTGGTTGGTTCCCGATGCGTAATCACCGGCAGATTCGGGGGTGTAGTTACCCAGGAAAATAGACCCGGCGTTGATGATGTCGTCCGCTACTGCTTCGGCGTTTTCTACACTCATGATCAGGTGTTCAGCCGCGTAGGCGTTCAGCAAATCAAGGGCATCCTGCTGACTGTCAACGAGTATCATCTTACTGTTTGCAAGTGCCTTTGCTGCCATAGATGACCGGGGTAGTCGGCCCAGCTGACTGGACAGCGTCAGGTTGACGCAGTTAAGCAACTTCTTGCTGGTCGAAACCAGCAATACCTGACTGTCGGCACCGTGTTCGGCCTGCGAGAGCAAATCGGCTGCGACAAAAGCGGGAATCGCTGAGTCATCAGCGTAAATGGCTACCTCGCTGGGGCCGGCGGGCATGTCGATGGCCATACCTTCTTTGGCCACCAGCATCTTGGCCGCTGTAACGTACTGGTTACCCGGTCCGAAAATTTTGTAGACCTGTGGTACCGACTCCGTTCCGTAAGCCATGGCGGCAATGGCCTGCGCACCCCCAATCCGAAATACCTTCGTGACACCTACCAGGCTGGCAGCAAAATAAATGGCGGGGTTATTACTCGGCGTACAAAGCACTATTTCCCGACATCCGGCCAACTGAGCCGGGATGCCCAGCATGAGTACCGTGCTGAACAGCGGAGCCGTACCACCGGGAATGTACAAACCCACTTTTTCGATACCCACACTTTTGCGCCAGCAGGTTACACCCGGCATGGTTTCAATTTTCTCGACGGGCTGTTTCTGCCGTTCGTGAAAAAGCCGGATGTTGTGGTAGGCCTGCCGGATAGCCGCTTTCAATTCAGGACTGAGTTGGGCTTCGGCAGCCGCCAGTTCGTCAGTTCCAATGCTCAGCTCATCAACCCGCAGGTCAAGCTGGTCGAATTTTTTAGCCAGCTCCACCAAGGCACCATCCCCCCCAGCGCGAACCTGCGCCAGAATGGGAGCTACAGTGGCTTCAATCTGTACTGTCGACTGGACGGGCCGGGCCAGCAGGGCGGGCCAATCTTCCCGCTTGGGGAAAGGGATAATAGTCATTCTGACTGAGTAAATGATCCATTACGAATGAGTGTCCGTGTCTTTCAACAATGCGTCAGCCCATTCACAATCTGTCATTCATAATTAGGTTAGTAGATCATTTTTTCAATGGGCATGACCAAAATACCTTCCGCCCCAGCGGCCCGGATGGCTTCAATGTTTTCCCAAAACTCATTCTCGTTCAGTACCGAATAGACCGAACTCCACCCTTCGGTGGCCAGTGGGGTAACCGTGGGGCTCTTCATGCCCGGCAGCAAGGCCACAATCTTACCCAGGGCATGGTTCGGCGCATTGAGCACGATGTATTTATTGTTCTTGGCGGCCTGCACCGATTTGATTCGGAACAGCAGTTTGTCAACCAACACCTGTTTATCGGGGGCCAGTTCTGGCGGGGCAATGAGGATAGCTTCGGAACGAAAGATGGTCTCTACTTCCTGCAACCCGTTGCTCATCAGGGTACTACCTGAACTCACGATATCACAAACGGCCTCGGCCAGCCCGATACTGGGGGCAATCTCCACCGAGCCGCTGATTTCGTGAATGTTAGCCTGAACCCCCTGCCCGGCCAGGTAGTTGCCCAGCAAAGTCGGATAGGAGGTTGCAATGTTTTTTCCATTCAGGCTCCCGATCCCCGTCCACTCGTTGCCCCGCGGAATGGCAATGGACAGGCGGCACTTGGAGAAGCCGAGTTTATGGATGGTTTGCACAGGGCGGCCCGTTTCGACCGCCACGTTCTCCCCAACGATACCCAGGTCGGCTACCCCATCTTCCACGTAACCGGGTATGTCGTCATCGCGCAGGAAAAGAAATTCGGCAGGAAAATTAGACGATACGGACTTGAGTTTGCCGGTTCCATAGTCGAAGCGGATACCGCACTCTTTGAAAAGCTGGTACGAATCTTCACTCAGTCGACCGGACTTTTGCAGGGCAATACGTAATACTGAAGACATTGATAGTTGTATAATGTATGGTATAGGACGTATTTGCTGCATCCTGACCAGATCGAAATTTGGCAAATTAGGGTCAAAAGTACGCGAAAACAGAAAGCATTCGACGCACGGGCTCTAGCAATCGCACGAAGGGCGACAATGTCGGAGGGGAGAATGAGTGGCCCGTTGGGAAATCATGGCGCAAAGGTAAGCACGAGTCAGGATTGGGGCAAATCAAATTGGTAGAATCCTTATCCTGTGAATGGTTCGTATCTTTGCCCTATGCTTCTGGAACAAAAACAACCAACGACTAACTCAACTACCCTGCCCGTAATGGAGGCATTTTACACGCTCCAGGGCGAAGGGGCTCACACAGGACGGGCGGCTTATTTTATCCGGCTGGGAGGCTGCGATGTAGGCTGTTTCTGGTGTGACGTCAAAGAATCCTGGGATATTGACGCGCATCCCAAGGAATCGATTGACTCATTGGTAAACGGGGCGCTGCAGTATCCGGGCCGGATGGCGGTCATTACGGGTGGCGAGCCCCTTATGCACGACCTTACCAACCTGACAACCGCTTTACAACAGGCTGGTTTTCAGACAAACATCGAAACATCGGGTGTATGTCAGGCCGTTACAGGGTCATGGGACTGGATTTGTTTCTCGCCCAAAAAGTTTAAACAGCCAAACCCCGATATTTATGCCCGGGCTGACGAGCTGAAAGTAATTATTTACAACCAGTCCGACTTTGCCTTTGCGGAGTCGTTCGTGCCTTACTTGCGCCCCGACTGCAAACTCTTTTTGCAATCGGAATGGAGTCGTTCCAATGAAATGCTGCCTTTCATCGTTGATTACGTAAAAAATAATCCGCAATGGCAAATCTCGTTGCAGACGCACAAATTCCTGGCTATTCCGTAAACGTGGAGCAAAGGGAAGGGGAAATAGGGTACAGCGCCTATAAACTTTTTGCCCCCATCTCGTTATTATTTATTTTATTCCATGGGCTCTGCCCCGTGCTTTATGCTCAATCGGGTAAGGCACAGGAATTATACGCCCAGTCAATTAAACTATTTGGCGAACGACGGGCCACCGATGCCATTCCGTACATGGAACAGGCGTTGAAAGTAGACCCCAGGTTCCTGGATGCGCACCTCAAACTGGGTCAGCTGTATGAGTTTACGAAACGCTATGAACCAGCGTTGGCAGCTTACCGAAACGCCATCAACTTACAACCCGACAATCCGGCTTCCGGGGCTGCTTATCAGGCACTGAGCAATACCCTGCTCCGGCTGGGTCGCTACAGTGAGGCACTGCCTTTTCTGGAGAAATACCAGACGATGTTTGCGCCGGAGTCGTTGCAGGGGAAACGGATTGCCCGGCAACTCGAAACCGCCCGCTTTGGTCAGGAAGCCATAAAACATCCGCAAACGGTTGATCCCAAGCCCATCTCGTCGGTACTGCAAACAACACCGTCGCAGTACTTCCCCGTCTTAACCGCCGATGAGCAGACACTGGTCTTTACCGCGCTAAAACCCGAAGGCGACGAGGACCTGATGACGGCTACCTTCAACGGCGAAACCTGGTCTCCCCCGGTTTCGCTCTCGCCCAATATAAACACCCCCGAAAATGAAGGGACAGCCAGCCTCTCGGCCGATGGGCGTACTCTAGTGTTTACCGCCTGTCAGGGACGCAAAGGATTCGGCAGCTGCGATTTGTACATGAGCAGCAAAACAGGCAGCGACTGGTCGAAACCGGAAAACCTGGGTTCCACCATCAATACCCGCTTTTATGAGTCGCAGCCGGCTTTGTCGGCCGATGGCCGTCAACTCTACTTTGTTTCGGATCGGCCGGGCGGTAAAGGTCGGCGTGACATCTGGCGTAGCGCATTCGGCACCGATGGTGTCTGGAGCGAGCCGGTAAATCTGGGCGAACCTATTAATACCCCCTCAAATGAAGCCTCGCCGTTTATTCACCCCAATGGACAAAGTTTGTTTTTTGCGTCGGAAGGGCACATCGGTTTGGGTGGATACGACCTGTTTGTTTCCGATAACGAGCCAGCCAATGGCCAGAATTCAATCTGGTCCGTGCCGGCTAATTTAGGTTACCCGATCAACAATTCGGAGGATCAGGCGTCACTGTTCGTATCTCCCAATGGCAGCCGGGCCTATTATTCCTACGAAGAGCAGAAAGATGGCGTATCGCAAAAGTCCCGGTTGTATACCTTCGATTTACCGGAATCCCTGCGCGAACGGGTCAAACCAGTGAGTTACCTGAAAGGGATTGTAGCCGATGTAAAGACCAGAAAACCACTGGCTGCCACGGTCGAGTTGATGGACCTGAAAACCAATCAGATGATTTCGCGGGTACAGTCCGACGCCCAGACGGGCGCCTACACGGCTATTCTGCCCAGCGGTGGCGAGTATGCGTTGTACGTGAGTATGCCGGGGTATCTGTTCAAAAGTTTATCGTTCGATTTTACGCAGAAGCCCAAAGAAGAACAGCCCGCCGGAACGGGCCTGACCCTGAGCGTTTCCCTCGAACCGATTATTGATGGCACCTCGGCCAACGAAACCCTGAGCAACCTCTTTTTCGAAACCGGGCAATACGCCCTGGCCGACAAATCGCGTACGGAGCTGGACCGACTGGCTGCGTTCATGCAGGCAAACCCAGCCGTTAAAATCGACATATCGGGGCATACCGACGATACGGGAGAGGCAGCCGCTAACCTGGTTCTTTCGCAGAAGCGAGCGCAGTCCGTTGTCACGTACCTCACCAAGGCCGGCGTATCAACCGACCGCATCCGGGCAATTGGGTACGGCAAAACCCGCCCCCTTGTACCGAACACGACGGAGGAAAACCGGCAGTTAAACCGGCGAATTGAGTGGAAGATAAGGTGAACAAGTGTACAGGTTATAATCTGCGGTTTAGGGTGGCTGATGTCAGGAAAATTATGTTGCCTCAGCCCACCATAAACCATAAACCTCGAACCTTAAACCTTCTTGTTTGGACAATTCCATTGCCTTACACGGGATTTTTTTCAATTTTGTGTACGTTGTTCAGATATCCTCGCTTTTAGGCCGGGGGTATTTTTACTTTTTAAGGCAATTCTTTCTCATTGCAATGACTCCTGAACATATAAAGTGCTTGATTATAGGGTCTGGCCCGGCGGGCTATACAGCCGCCATTTACGCTGCCCGGGCTAATATGAAACCCGTTTTGTACCAGGGTGCACAACCTGGCGGGCAACTTACGATTACAACCGAAGTCGATAATTTTCCGGGTTATCCCGACGGGGTACAGGGGCCGCAGATGATGCAGGATCTGGAAGCGCAGGCCCGGCGTTTTGGCACCGATATCCGCTACGGAATGGTCACCAGTGTGCAGTTCACTAGTCATCCGGGACCGGAGAACCCCCACCGCATTATTGTTGACGACAAACACGAACTAACGGCCGATTCGGTTCTTATCTCGACCGGGGCATCGGCCAAGTGGCTCGGACTCCCGTCCGAAATGCGACTCAATGGTCGGGGCGTGTCGGCCTGTGCGGTTTGCGACGGGTTCTTTTTCCGGGGACAGGATGTTGCCATTGTCGGCGCGGGTGATACGGCCGCCGAAGAAGCCAGCTACCTGGCAAACCTTTGCCGCAAGGTGTACATGCTGGTTCGGCGCGACGAGATGCGAGCCTCCAAATTCATGCAGCACCGGGTTAAAACGGCCCACAACATTGAGATTCTTTATAATACAACCACCGAAGAAGTGCTCGGTGACGAAGATGTGTCGGGTGTACGGGTAAAAAATACGGAAACCAATGAGGAGCGCGTTTTAGACGTGACAGGTTTTTTTGTGGCCATTGGTCACAAACCCAATACCGATATCTTTGCGGAATACCTTGATCTGGACTCCAATGGGTATATCCTGACGGAAAAAGGAAGTACCCGGACCAACGTACCCGGCGTTTTTGCCTGTGGTGACGCGCAGGATAACATCTATCGGCAGGCCGTCACGGCGGCCGGCACGGGTTGTATGGCAGCCCTGGATGCCGAACGTTATTTAGTTACGCTGGAGATGCAGGATGAAGAAGTTGTTCATTAACTGACTAGTTTTCGGTTTTCGGTTGGTGGTTTACGGTTGGCTAACGCTGTAACATTCGTCCTGCGTTAGCCAACCGTAAACCACCAACCGAAAACCGAAAACTCATTTTTTACGATACATGAGAGAAACCGCTACGCAGTGGCTATTGGCCATTGGGTGCCTGTTTTTTACCGTAACGGTACAGGCCCAGGAGCGCGGGCGATTTAAAAATAACCTGCGTATTACCCCAAAAAATGGAGCAACTCCCAATGCTCCGGTCGTTGATCAGCCCCGAAAAGCGAACGACTCGTTTGAACAGGAAACAACTCAGTTACGATTCAACAGCCAGTTTGAACCGAAGAAAGAACTAAATCCCGTTGCCAGCGAGGATACCAGCCAGATTGACCTGGGAGAAACCAGCGTCGTTGAAGTTATCGACTCCGCTTTGATTGGTAACGAATGGGTCAAAATCGCCGATTATTACGCCGTTTGGGATTCACATACCATTAACCCGTACAGCATTGATCCGCTGCAGTTCAACGAAGCCATTGACATCAAGCTCTACGACCCCCCGGCCAATCACTTCTGGTCGGCCCCGCTGGATGAAGGTAAAATGACGTCCAATTTCGGTTACCGCTGGGGTCGCTGGCACACCGGTGCTGACCTTGACCTCAACACGGGGGAGCCCATCTACGTCGCCTTCGATGGTGTTGTCCGGGTGGTAGGATGGGATGGTAATGGGTACGGACGGTACGTACTGGTTCGGCATTATAACGGCCTCGAAACCCTGTACGGCCATATGTCGAAGCAAACTGTCGAAACCGGGCAATTAGTGAAAGCGGGTGACCAGCTTGGGCTGGGCGGCAGCACAGGCCGCAGTTCCGGCCCGCACCTTCACTTCGAAACCCGGTTTGAAGGCAATCCGTTTAGCCCCCTCACTATTTATTCGTTCCCCGAAAATACCATCAACTCCGACCATTTTCTGTTGACGGGTTCGGTTTGGGATTACCTGCGCGGGGGTGGTAGCTCGTCTTCGTCGGAATCCAGTTCCAGGCCACGTTTCAAACGGACGGTCATACACCGGGTTCGGTCCGGCGAAACGCTAAGTACCATTGCCGATAGATACGGCGTTTCCGTATCTACCCTGAGTCGGCAAAACCACCTTTCCTCCCGTTCCCGCATTCGGCCCGGTCAGAAGCTGAGGGTACACTGAAAAAGTAATGAACAGCTAAAATTTACCGCCTGAGTGTTTGAGGTTTAGCGTAAAACCAGTACCTTTGCACCCTCATTTTCAATATACATCAATACACATGTACGCAATCGTAGAGATCGCAGGACAGCAATTCAAGATCCAGAAAGGTCGCACCATCTATACCCACCGGTTAGAGGGCGATGTGGACGCTGTACTTGCCTCCGACAAGGTGAAAGTTCTCCTTGTTGATAACGAAGGGAGCATCTCCATCGGAGCTCCAACCGTCGCCGGTGCGACGATATCGGCCAAAATTGTCGAGCATCTGAAAGGCGAAAAAGTACTCGTCTTCAAGAAAAAGCGCCGGAAAGGTTACAAAAAGAAAAATGGCCACCGTCAATACCTGACGAAGGTGCTGATCGAAGATATAACCCTTTAAGTCATAAAGCAGTAGGCGCCAGGTGGTCAGTAATTAACGTATATCGTTTTACCATTACCACATAGACACTTACTACTTACAAACTCATTAAACGAAAATGGCACACAAGAAAGGTGTAGGTAGTTCCAAAAACGGTCGTGATTCGCACAGCAAACGCCTGGGCGTAAAATTATTCGGCGGTGAGTCGGCCATTGCCGGCAACATTATCATCCGTCAGCGCGGCACGAAGCATCACCCCGGAAAAAACGTTGGTCTTGGTAAAGACTATACGATTTTCGCCCTGGTCGATGGTACCGTAAAATTCCGTCCCGGCCGCGATAGCCGTTCGTACGTTGATATTATTCCGACTGGTTCGTCGGTGGTTGAAGTAGCATCTTCACCCATTGTGAGCACATCCACTAAAAAAGTAACGGCTCCCGCAGAGAAGCCGGCAGTTAAGGAAACCGCTGCGGATGACGATAGCGTTGCGCTGAAAGTGGTTGGCACTGTGGGTGCTGCCGCCGGTGTGGTAGCAGGAGTCACAGCCAGTGCTATCGATGCGCTAAAGAATGCGGTAAGCTCCGATGCACCAGCGTCAGAGGAAACCAAAGCGTAGTAGCACATGTAGTTTATGCTCGAAAAAACCGCCTGGCCTGAGCCGGACGGTTTTTTTTTGAGCAAAAACTTAAAAAGCCCCCCCGTTGTTACCTACTAAATCATTGCCTAAATCAATTACGCACTTTATGAATTCGACCCTAGATCGTCCCATATCTATATTCACGGAGGGAAGCCCCAATCCGAACTCCATGAAATTCGTGGTAAACTTTGAACTGGTGCCCGCCGGACTCTCGTTCGATTATGCCACGCCGGGCGATGCCCTCCTGGAAGGGAAAGCCTCTCCCCTGGCGGTAGCCTTATTTGGCTTCGACTTCGTGCAGCGGGTATTTATTTCGGGCAACTTCGTAACGGTTACTAAAGACGAAGAAACCGATTGGGATGAGGTCCTGCTGGAGGTAAAGCTTTTTCTGAAAGACTATTTCGGTGAGCAGAAACCCGTCTTTGCCCAGAAGACCATGGATACCAATTCCACAAAGCTGGACATGGACTCCGAGACGGTGCAAAAAATAAAGGCGGTACTGGATCAATACATCAAGCCTGCCGTTGAATCGGACGGGGGAGCCATCAGTTTTTATTCCTTCGATGAACCGAGCGGTACGGTAAAAGTGCTGTTGCAGGGCTCATGCAGCGGTTGTCCTTCTTCCACCCTCACCCTCAAGGCGGGCATCGAAAACCTGTTGACGCGCCTGGTACCGGAAGTAAAACTAGTAGAAGCCGAAGGGGTGTAGAGCCCATTTTTCCTACCAGATTTCCCCCACAAAACCGTCACTGGCTATACCCCGGTGGCGGTTTTGCATTTCGCCAGTCCTGTTCGTCTCTGGCTCTGTTTGGGTTTATCCAGTCAGTCGTTTATCTTAGAAAATCCATTCCGCAGTAGTGTATGCTTCCTTCTTCCCGCCTGATACCGTTCGTGCTACAGGGGCTGTTCTTACTGTCGGGCTGTCAGTTGCGGGATATAGATTCCGGGGCGGCTGGTGATGGGTATTTCCCGCTCGAAACCGGCCATTACGTTATCTACGGGGTCGAGGAGCAGCAATACGCGCTGACTGCGCCCCCCATTTTCCGAACCTATCAACTGAAAGAGCGAATTGGTCAGCCGTACACGGACGTGACCGGGCAAGTGGCTTACCGGCTATTCCGCTACCGGCGAACCACGGAAAACCAACCCTGGCAGGCCGATTCGATATGGGCGGTTCGGCTGGTCAACAACGAAGCGATTCGCACCGAAAACGGCAGGGATTTTGTTCGATTGGTGTTGCCAGTCTCCAACCTGTTAAGCTGGGATAGTAACCGGTATAATCAATTGGGCCGGGATGAGTATACCGTGCGCAACGCGGGGCAGCCGTACCGCGTACTGGATAAGGCATTTGATGAGACCGTTACCGTATCGAACCCGTTGGATTCGACACTAATTTCGGTAAAAAAACGTATTGATGTGTACGCCCGGCACGTGGGGCTGATTTATGCAGAACGCGTAGCCATTCAGTTCTGTACGGCTACGCCGGCCTGTAGCGGTCGCAACCAGATCGAGTATGGCACGAAGCAAGTTTATAGCATTCAAACCTATGGCATTGAATAAAACCACGCTGGTACTCCTGCCCTTATTGCTGGTTCAGTTCAGCAGTTTTGGGCAGGCAACCCGCAAATACCTGGTGCTGCTGAAAGACAAAGCCAATTCACCGTTCAGCGTCAGTCAGCCCGACCGCTTTCTGTCTCAGCGGGCTATTCTGCGTCGGCAGAAACAGAACATTGCCCTGCTGGAACGCGACCTGCCCGTTAACCCCGCTTATATCAGTCAGCTTCAGCAGGCGGGTGCCAAAATCTGGTTTACATCCCGCTGGCTCAATGCCGTGCTGGTAGAGACCACCGACGCTACAATGGCCACGGTGCAAAAGCTACCCATCGTGAAAGGGTTTGAATTCGGACGGTCCTTGTCCAACGCCCGGATTAGTACCGAAAGTCAGTCTCCGTTACTGGGGCCACCGGCCAGTGCCCGAAAGTTTGGCGACGTGGCTCCCCTCAACTACGGGAACTCACAAAACCAGGTCACGCAGCTTGGCGTCGATAAAATGCACCAGCAGGGTATTCATGGCGAAGGGATGCTTATTGGCGTGCTTGACGCCGGTTTTCTGAATGCCGACAAAGTGGGTTTTCTGAAACCGGTTTTCGATGAGAAACGCGTACTGGCCACCTACGATTTTGTCCGTAAGGAAACCAGTGTGTACGAGGACGATGCCCACGGGCTATCCTGCCTGTCGGCCATTGCCGCTACGGCCGATAACCAATTGTATGGCACCGCCTACAAAGCCTCGTTCGTTTTGCTCCGTACCGAAGATGCCGCCAGCGAAAAGCAGATAGAAGAGGCAAACTGGCTTTTTGGTGCCGAATATGCCGATAGCGTGGGGGTTGATGTCATTAGTTCATCCCTGGGCTATACGCAATTCGAGAATCCAACAACCAGCTATACCTATCGGGATATGGACGGCAAAACGGCCCTTTCATCACGGGCGGCTCAGATTGCGACCGAAACAGGTATGGTTGTGGTTGTGGCGGCTGGTAATGAGGGGAATGCCAACTGGCGTTACTTATCAGCTCCCTCCGATGCGGCCTCGGTGCTGGCCGTTGCGGCCGTTACACAGGCGGGCACACGGGCTTCGTTTAGTTCGGTTGGACCTTCGGCCGATGGCCGGGTTAAACCCGATCTGGCCGCCCGGGGTCAGGGCACCACTATCGGCACGCCCGGCGGGCAAATTATAGTGGGCAACGGCACGTCGTTTGCCACCCCGCTGATGGCTGGTCTGGCGGCCGGTTTCTGGCAGGCGCACCCGACCCTGACCGCCACGCAGGTAACCGATGCGCTTCGTCGTTCGGGGAGCCAGTACGGTGCGCCCGATGATCAGTTAGGGTACGGCATCCCGAATTTTGAGCGGGCCTCCGTGCTGGCCGATGCCTACGGCTCGCTAGTTGTTTACCCAAACCCATTTAATGATACCGACTTACTGGCTGTTCAATGGGGCGAAATTGCCGTTAACACCCCCCTCGACGCGACACTAACCAATCTGGCCGGGCGGGTCATCTGGCAGAACCGATACGTATCGTCGGGTCTGGCGGCTTTCGTGCTGCCCCGGCTGGGTCTCTCAGCGGGTATGTACATCCTCACGCTCACCTCGGGGGATAAGAAGCGGACGCTGAAGGTGGTGAAGCAGTAGCGGATGACATTCTATTGTACAATTACCGTCGATTCAATCGCCTGCACGGTTTTGACGGTTTGAAAGCGAAAGGAAATTACAGCGTTTATGCACGTCACACTACGAGTTCTTTTAACCTGTTCACTCCTAGTGGGCTATGTAGGTGCCTCACAGGCTCAACCTGCATTTGAGGAAGGTGTCTTACTTTACAAAGTTGACACGCTCAAGCGGCTTTCAGAAAACCCTGCTCCCTTAGCTATGGTCCAGATGAAGGTTTATAAAAAGGGAAATTTGGCTCGTCAGGAAATGATGCTGGTGGACACCGGAATTCTTCCGATACACTACGGATAGTCCAGATCAGAAATGCCAACGGAATTTTCATCTGCATGGAAAAGGAGAAAATGGCAATTCTGACCACTTATGAAGAGGAGAAGCTGGACAAAGCGAAACGGGCCGCAAGCGGTCATCTGGAAACGTACACTGTGGAGAAAACAGGCGAGAAAGGTTCGTCACTAGGTATAGCGACTGAGAGGGTTTTTCTCAAAAACGCGGACAACACCAAATCAGTTGACGCGTTGGTAAACGCCGACCTGGATTCACCAGTAACCTCGTTTTTCGAGCCACTGAGCCAACTAAAAGGCACCCCCCTTCAATTCTCGGAGTGGGAACAGGACTGGGTCATCAGGTACACCGCAATCGCCGTTAAGCCTCAGCCTTTAGCGTCACAACTCTTCGATGTAAGTCCTGACTTTATGATTATATCGATGAAGCAGGTAATGGAAATGGGTAAGGGCAAGAACTAGTCTGGCAATCAACTATTGACACGGTATGGCCCCGGCGCCCTCAGAAATCACCGTTGATCCGGGCGCTTAGTTTTACGTCCCCCTTCGTAGTTCCCGCTGGTATATATAGTATCTCTGCGCCGTGCCCAGCGTAGTAGTCAATCATACACGAGAAATCCACTTTTTTATGCCTGAACGTGGAATCGAACAAATCCCCCTTCGACGGTAAGCCGATGACGCGAATGGTAAAAGAGGAATCGACGTTGCTGTTTACGGTCAAGCTGATGTTCATTGGCTTTCCGCTCCGGTATAGTCTGAACGATTCAGGTTTGGCACTATCCTGAACGTAAAATTTCCGGGGAGTGACCGTGTAATAACTATAGCCAAACGCGATCATGGCCAGTAGTAATCCCGTTATATGAAGCTTCCGTTTCATGGGTTGGGCAGCGGTAAGATGCGTTGCTTTCCAAACGAATCAAAGTGATTTCCTGACAATAAGCCGGAACGGATTTTCGATGTGTTCGACACTTTCACTGAGTACCAGTCGGGCGGCTGTTCGACCCATCTGGGCAAAATCGGTCGACATCACCGTGATGCCTTCCAGCAAAAACTCCTTCAGGGGCGTTTCATTGTAGGACAATACGCCTACTTCCTGCCCCAACACGTAAGGCGTTTGTTTAATCTTCTTGATTAACTCAACCAGGTCTTCTTCCATCAGATTGATGTAGGCCTGCTCCGGTTCAATCGACTCCTCTTTTATGTCGCGGATAACCCGGGTCTGGAAACCGTGTTCGTAGCAGAACTTATGGTAACCGTTCAGGATCGCTTTGGGATGATAGGTATAGGACGGAAACAGCATACTCAGCGTTTTGTATTTTCTTAGTAGCGGCAGGGCTTCGGTGAGTGCCTGGTACAAATCCTTCTCGAAGTTCTGAAATACGGCGGCATAATTCCCCGATATACCTTCCAGAAATTTATCCAGAATAACCAGTTTATGCTTGGGCAGGCTGTTAATCAGCTCATCGGCTTTTTCGCCCCCTTCGAAAAAGTGGCCAATAATGACGTAATGCGTATGGTTGCGGGTCTGCCGCTGAATCAGGTCCCGGAAAAGCCGGAAATCGTTGTTATAAATGAAAAAGTCGATGGCGACGGTCGGGCCCAGAATCTCCACGAAAGAATCGTATATAATTTTCTTGTGTACGCTCAGCTTATTGAACAGCAGAAATATTTTTAGGTTGTGGCCCGTTGGCGTGTAGTTGATGTAAAATCCTTTTCCCCTTACTGCCCCGATAATCTCTTTCTCTTTCAACAGTTCATAGGCCCGTTCCACTGTTCCTTTGGCTACATCGAACTCAGCGCATACTTCATGGATGGAGGGCAGTTTGGCACCCGGCAGGATGTCGCGATTCTCAATCCCTTCCACAATCGAGTTGTATATCTGCTGGTATTTAGGCGTGTTGGAGTAGTCATTGATTTTAATATTGTACAACATAGGGCAAAGGACAATTCGGGTTTAAATCCAATTCAAACAATAGTGTAGTTAATAAAAAATACGTCTGTACAAGTCAGGCGCTCCATTTTCATCGATTTTAACATAACCATTCTATTAAAAAATTTAAATATATAAGGTATACATCCTCAATTATTTTTTGATAAAATCTACGTAACTGGGTAAGTATAGGAAAGTTTACAGCCCATCTTTTAGTAATATTGAGCTATTAAATTGGCTTTTTACAAGCTATCCTACTAGTTCCTAACTCTTTTCCTTATGCTCATGAAAAATTTTTATCAGTTAACCGCCCTGGGTATGATTGCGGGTTGCCTGACCAGCCATGCTCAGGCACCAACGAGTTTCCTGCCGGAAAAAACCCTCGCAACGAGGAGTCGGGTAATAGCTCATCACACCCCAAAAGCAGAGCGACCGGACGTACATACTCCATTAGTGGATATTACGGTATCCGGAAAAGTAACCGATGACAAAGGGGTTGTATTGCCAGGCGTAAGTGTTGTAGTGAAAGGCACCACACAAGGGACCACAACCGACAGTGACGGCACGTTTAAAATAGCGGTTCCGAATGAAACGGCCCAACTCGTCTTCAGCTTTGTAGGGTACGTAAAACAGGAAGTACCCATTGGTAACAAAACCAATCTGATCATTGCCCTTTCTCCCGACGATCAGACCCTGAACGAGATCGTGGTGATCGGGTATGGCTCTAAGCGCAAGCAGGATATCACCTCCGCCGTATCGGTTATCAACATGCGCGATATTGGCGAGCAGCCCGCCAACAACCCCAACCAGATTTTGCAGGGACGGGCACCGGGCGTAGTGGTCAAACAAAAAAGTGGTACGCCCGGCGGTGCATTCGAAGTACGGGTGCGGGGTGTTGGCTCGCTGGGGGCCGGTAGCGACCCGCTGTACGTAGTCGATGGCTTTGTGGTGGGCACGTCCATCGGGCAAAACCTCAACGCAAACGATATCGAGAGTGTAACGGTGCTGAAAGATGCAGCTTCTACAGCTATTTACGGGGCCAGGGGTTCCAATGGGGTTGTACTAATCAACACCAAACAGGCCGTCAACGGCAAAGTAAGCATCAACCTGTCGCTCGATTACGGCGTTCAGAGCGTACCCAGAAGCCGGCGGGTAACCATGCTGAATGGGACCGAATTTGCGCAGTTCAAGAAGGAAATCTTCATGGACCAGATTCGCATTCTTCAGAATCGGGAACCGACCCTGGATGAAGTGCCCATTGGTTACCGTTTCCCGGAGCAAACCAAATACTCTACGGACTGGATCGACCTGATTACCCGTAACAATGCCCCCTATTCAGATGTGAACCTGACAGTATCATCGGGCACTGGCCCCATCAAAGCCCTTTTTTCGGCGGGGTACTACAAAGAAAATGGAACGCTTAAAGAAACGAGTTACGACCGGTTCTCAGTCCGTTCCAATCTGGGTGGGCAGGTCAATAAATTCATAAACGTAGGACTGAACATCAACGGCACTTATACCCGGCAAAACGTGGCCAATACCGACGGGCGCAGCAACCTGGTTGGCGGTGCGCTGCTTATGGACCCCCGCGCTACACCCTACAATGCCGATGGATCGCTCATCCCCTATATCAATGGAGTCGATGGGGTGTTTGGCTTCCCCAATCCGCTGTAT
>CAWARB010000038.1:0-264394 GCA_963784335.1 uncultured Cytophagales bacterium
CGTAGTGACCATCTTAGTAGAATCGTTTTGGCTTTGGCAGTTTCTGGGCCGCTTACATCCGCTCATCGTCCACTTTCCGGTTGGTTTGCTTTGTGTTGCCCTGCTGCTCGAAACCATTGGCTGGTACCGCAAATCGACTGACCTGCGGGCGGGTATTACCGCCATGGTCTGGATCGGGGCCATCAGTGCGGTGGTGGCCGCAGCTTTGGGCTTATTCTGGTCAATCAGGAAGACTACGGCGGCAGATACCGTAACCGTCCACCAATGGTCGGGCCTCGCCACCATGTCGCTGTCCATATTGACGTCCTGGCCCTGCGCTCTGGGCGCCTTCCTGGTACCGGAGCTGCTGATCCTCACGGTGGTGGGCGTTAGTGTGGCCGGGCATTTCGGAGCCATGCTCACCCACGGCGACGACTACCTGACCAGTGTGCTGCCTTTTGGCAACAAGCCACCGATCGCCGGTCCGGGTGGCACCAACCTTCCTTTACCAGGCCAGTGCCGGTCAGCCCTTTCGCCAAACAGGTTGGAACTGAACCTGGAAGTCCGTTCCATTCTGGCGCACAATTGTTACAGTTGCCACAGGGCTACCAAAAGCAAAGGCGAACTGCGGCTGGATAAGAAAGAATTCGTGATGAAAGGCGGCGAAGGACGGCGCCGTGGTGGTAGCCGGTCACCCCGAAAAAAGCGAAATGATCCGCCGTATCAAGCTCCCTGCCGAGGCACAAGGAAGCCATGCCTACCAAGGGTAAAAGGCTAACCGCGCAGGAAATAGCAGTGCTCGAATTCTGGATCAAACAGGGCGCTCCCTGGCCCAGTGGCGAAGAAAAAAGCATGTACCGGGTGGCCCCGTTGGCTCCCCGGCTGCCCGCACTGCCCCCGGCCACGGCCGGACATTACCAATCCCGTAGATCGCTTTGTCAATGTATATTTCCACAACAACAAAATAGCCTGGAAAAGCGTCGTGGATGACCGGACTTACATCCGGCGGGTTTACCTGGACATGGTCGGGTTGTTACCCACTCCCGAAAAGATGCAGGCATTCCTGGCCGATACCCGCCCCGACAAGCGGGAGCTGCTGGTCAAAGAGTTGCTGGGCCGAAACACCGACTACGCCCAGCACTGGCTTACTTTCTGGAACGATGCCCTGCGCAACGACTATTCCGGCACGGGCTACATCACCGGCGGGCGTTTCGATATTACCAAATGGCTCTAACATCGCTGAAAACCAACAAACCCTACAACCAGTTTGTGCGGGAACTCATCAGCCCACCAAAGAGTCGGCAGGCTTTATCAAAGGGATCAAATGGCGCGGAACCATCAATTCGAGCCAGCGTACCGAAATGCAGGCCGCCCAGAACGTCTCGCAGGTACTGCTGGGGCTGAACCTCAAATGTGCTTCCTGCCACGATAGCTTTATCAGCGACTGGAAACTGGCCGATGCCTACGCCTTCGCCAACGTGTTTGCGGACACACGCTGGAAATCAACCGCTGCGACAAGCCCACGGGCAAGATGGCGGGCCGTAGATTTTCTTCAAAGAATTGGGAACGATCAGCGTGCGATGCGCCCACCGAAGAACGGCTGCGCGAACTGGCCGATTTTCTGGTGCAGCCCAAAGACGGTCGCCTGTACCGCACGCTGGTCAACCGGATCTGGGCGCAGCTGATGGGCCGGGGCATTGTGGAGCCCGTGGATGTGATGGACAACGAGCCCTGGAGTCAGGATTTGCTGGACTGGCTGGCCTACCGATTTTGTGCAAAACGGCTACGATATCAAGAAGCTGATGTACACCATTCCTACCTCAAAAACCTACCAGCTACCTTCGGTGGGCGTCAAAGATGCCGGATTGCTCACGTCGCCGACCTACGTTTTTCAGGGCATGGTGCGCCGCCGGATCACGGCCGAGCAATTTGCCGATGCGGTGAGTCTGGCCTTCAACCCGTATCTATGGGGATACATCCATTGTGAAGATGCTCCCGAAAACAGATCAAAGAAGAAACGCTTCCCGCGGGCATCACTGGTCAAAAACGATCCTTTTCTGACGGCCCTGGGCGACCGAACCGCGAAACCGTCAGCACCAGCCGGACCTCGCAGGCCAACCTGTTGCAGGCCTGGAACTGACCAACGGCGAAATTTAACCAGCCCTAAAACGGGGCGCCCAACGCTGGAAAAGCCACGTACCCAACGTCGGATATGCTCGTAAGACCTGTACTGGAAAGCGCTGGGCCGCGACCCATGCCCAGCGAAGTGGCTCGTGGCCCAGAAAATAATCGGTAAACAACCCAGTGAGGAAGGCATCAGGATCTGGTCTGGGCGATTGCCTGCATCCTGAATTTCAGTTAATTTATTAAAGAAAACCAAAGGGGTAAAGGAACAAGTAACACAGTGTTTTAACTTGGTTCAGATAATATATATTGATGCTGGCCCCTTTGATCGCCGCTCATACAAACGACTAACCATCAAAGAAACCTATGAAAATTAGCTGGAATCGACGGGAATTTCTGCAGCGCACAAGTGCAGCTACCCTGGCCGCACTGGCGGCTGGTGCCCCGTGGCGAGTTTGCTTTCGGGCTGTACCAGTGGACAGGATAAAACAAACGGGAAGCCACGGCACCGCCGATACGGTCATCCTGTTGTGGATGGCCGGAGGCATGGCCCATACCGAAACTTTCGATCCGAAACGCTATACCCCCTTTGAAAAAGGCATGGAGGGCAACCGGGTGTTGAGTACCTTCAAGTCTTTGCCGACAGTACTGGATGGCATCCATTTTTCCGAAGGTCTGCAAACCATTGGCAAAGTGATGGACAAGGGTACCCTCATCCGTTCCTACGTAGCGGCCGATATGGGCCATATCCTGCACTCGCGGCACCAGTACCATTGGCATACCTGTTACGAACCGCCCCAAACCGTGGCAGCCCCCCACATCGGTTCCTGGATTGCCAAGGAACTGGGCCCAAAAAATCCGGTCATCCCTGCTTTTATCGACATAGGACAACGGTTTACGGTGGGCGAAGCCGAAGAATTGAAAGCGTTTCACACCGCGGGTTTTCTGGGTAACGAGTTCGGCCCGTTCTTGATTCCCGACCCCAGTCAGGGACTGGAAAGCGTTCGCCCGCCGATCGGCATGGACGCCAGGCGGTTCGAGCGTCGGAACCAGCTTTACAATGAACTGATCAGCAAGAGTCCGATGGGTGAATTTGGCAGCGACTACCAGAAAGAGTCCCTCAGGCGGTCGATGGAGCAAGCCTATATGCTGCTCAATTCGCCCGAAGCCAAAGCTTTCGACCTGAGTAAGGAGCCCAAAGCCAGCTACGATATTTACAATACCGGCAGGTTTGGCCTGGGGTGCCTGCTGGCCCGCCGACTCACCGAACAGGGTGCCCGTTTCATCAGCGTCACCACGGAATACGAACCTTTTAAGGGCTGGGACACCCACGAAAACGGCCATACCCGCTGGACGACATGAAAAAACAGATCGACGGCCCCATGGCTCAGTTGATCAAAGATCTGGATAAAACCGGCCACCTGGACCGTACCCTGGTAATGTTGGCCAGTGAGTTCAGCCGGGACATGATGGTGGAAGGACGACCCGATGCCAAAGTGAAGGAACAGGTCAACCAGCCCGACATTCTGACCGAGATGAAGTTTTATGGCATGCACCGCCACTTTACCGACGGCTGCTCGATGCTGATGTTTGGCGGCGGCATCAAAAAAGGATATGTGTACGGCAAAACCGCCGATGAACGTCCCTGCAAAACCATCGAAAACCCCGTAAAGATCGACGGCATTCACCAGACCATTTACCACGCGCTGGGCATTGCGCCCGATACGCATTATGAAGTAGAAAAACGACCTTTCTATACCACACCCGACGGCAAGGGCAAAGCGGTAATGGATTTGCTGATGTAAAAACAGTGGCATTGTATCGCCATTCCTAGTCATTCATCATTCCAGATACAATGACTGCTCAGATGACGCTGATGACTTTTCACCCGCCCTATATGAAAAAACTACCGTACTTTCTGTTCGCCCTGACCCTCAGCGGGGCGTGGTACTACGGCATGTTCCAGCCAGTCGTCAAGTCTGGCCGATGAGGAAAAATTGCCGGATCAAGTTAGTTACAACTTCGACATCCGGCCGATTCTGTCCGACAAATGCCCGGCCTGCCACGGCCCCGATGCCAACAAACGGGAAGCAGGCTTGCGGCTCGACAAGGCCGAAAGTGCCTACAAAGCCCTGAAAGAACACCCAACCGCCCATGCGCTCGGTACCCGGAAACCGGAGTTGTCGGAGGTTTTTTGCGCATCTCCTCGGCCGATACGTCGGTGATGATGCCCCCCCCCTCGTCGAACCTGAAGCTGTCATCCCGCGAAATAAAACTGATCGAAAAGTGGATTAAGCAGGGAGCTGCCTACGAAAAACACTGGGCGTTTGTGGTCCCAAAAAAACCAGCCCTGCCCACGGTCAGCCAAAAAGACTGGCCTAAGAATGAAATGGATTATTTCATTCTCAAAAGCAGGAGCAAAAGGGACTGGCCCCCAACGAGGAAGCGGATAAAGAAAGGTTATTAAAACGTCTAGCCTGGATCTGACGGGTTGCCGCCCAGTCTGGCCATGATGGACAGGTTTCTGGCCGACAATTGTCCGATGCCTACGAAAAAGTCGTCGATCAGTTGCTAAAGAATCCTGCCTACGGGGAAAAAATGGCCCTTCACTGGCTGGACGTGGCCCGGTATGCGGATTCTCATGGATACCAGGATGATGGTTACAGAACACAATGGCCCTGGCGCGATTGGGTGATACATGCCTTCAACAAAAATATGCCGTACGATGAATTCGTTACCTGGCAATTGGCGGGCGATTTACTGTCCAGCCCTAACGGCTGGGCCGGACCCGGAACGCCCACCAAAGAACAAATACTGGCAACGGGCTTTAACCGAAACCACAAAATAACGGAAGAGGGGGGTACCATTCCGAGGAGTACCGGATCATGTACGTAACCGACCGTAAGGATCTATTTGGCAAAGGTCTGCTGGGCGTAACGATGGAATGTGCCCACTGTCACGACCATAAGTACGATCCCTTCTCGCAAAAAGAATATTACAAGCTCTTTGCGTTTTTCAACAATGTGAAGGAAGTGGGCATCGAGTCGGTAATTGGCGGACCGGATACATATGCCAAGAAGCCCTTAATGGAAATCTGCGATGAGGACATAAAAGGTATCCTCTCCTTCGTCAACAAGCTGGATACCAACAAACTGATTGTCTCCGTGATGGGTGATCTGGATACGACCCGAAAAACGTACGTGCTGAAACGGGGGGATACGACGCATTCGGCGAGGAGGTCAACCCGGCACCCCTTCGTCTATTTTACCCTTCAACGAAACGTACCCAAAAAATCGACTGGGCCTGTCGAAATGGATGTTCGATAAACAGAATCCCCTCACGGCGCGGGTGTACGTCAATCAGGTGTGGCAGGAATTTTTCGGGAAAGGCATCGTTAAAACACCGGGCGACTTTGGGATGCAGGGGGAACTTCCCTCCCACCCCGAACTGCTGGACTGGCTGGCCGTCGATTTCATGGATCACGGCTGGGACATCAAACGGCTGGTGAAACAGTTGGTCACGTCGGCCACTTACCGGCAGTCGGCCGTGATGAGCCAGCAGAAATTACAGGCCGATCCGGATAACCGGTTGCTGGCCCGTGGCCCGCGCTATCGTATCGAAGCGGAGTTTGTCCGTGACCTGGTCCTGAGCAGCAGCGGGTTACTGAACCGAACCATTGGCGGCCCCAGCGTAAAACCCTACCAGCCAGACGGCTTGTGGGAAGGAGCCACATCGGGCCGGGGTCTGCTGTCCATGTACGTCCAAGATCATGGCAGCAGCCTGTACCGGCGGGGTATGTACACGCTCATCAAACGAACCGTACCACCACCCTCCCTGGCCATTTTCGACGCCAGCAACCGGGACCTGTGCGAAATCAGGCGATTAAAAACCAATACGCCACTCCAGGCACTGGTTATGCTGAACGACCCAACCGTGCTGGAAGCCTCGCGCGTGCTGGCCGCCCGGCTATTGCAGGAACGAAGTGCCCCGGCCGACAAGATCACCCGGGCCTTCCGGCTGATTGTGAGTCGGAAACCAAACGAAAAGGAAACGGCTTTGCTAACGGCTTACTACGAAAAAGAACTGAAAACCCTCACCACGGCCAGTGTTGAGAAATCGCTGGCCGTGGGCGAGTACCCCATTCCTCCGCAGATCGACAAAACGAAACTTACGGCCCTGATGCGGGTGGTCACCACCATTTACAACCTCGAAGAAACCATTACCAAGTCCTGACGGCTATGGAAAAAGAGATTCTTGAACACGGACTGAGTTTTAACCGGCGTCGGTTCCTGTCCCGACTAAGTCTGGGGCTGGGCAGTGCGGCACTGGGTTCGCTGCTGGTACCTGACCTGTTTCGGAGCAGTGGGGCTGATGAAGAGGGATTTACACCCGGTGTTCCGCACTTTGCGCCCAAAGCCAAGCGGGTCATTTACCTGTTTCAGAACGGGGCACCCTCGCAGCAGGAACTGTTCGATTACAAACCCAAACTGCGGGACCTGATGGGGCAGGAAATACCGCCCTCCGTGCGGGGCACGCAGCGCCTGACGGGTATGACTGCCAATCAGAAGGAGTTTCCGCTGGTTGGCTCCTTCGTCGATTTCAGGCAGTACGGTCAGTCGCGGGCATGGGTGAGTGATCTGCTCCCTTACACGGCCAAAATTGTGGATGACCTCTGCATCGTGAAATCCATGTATACCGAAGCCATCAACCACGATCCGGCCCTGACGTTTCTGCAAACGGGGTCGCAGCAGGGCAACCGGCCTAGCATGGGTTCCTGGCTGAGTTATGGGTTGGGCAACGAAAACAAAAACCTCCCCAACTTTACCGTGCTGCTGTCGCGGGGTATTGGCAACGGGCAGGGTGTTTACTCCAAATTATGGTCGAACGGGTTTCTGGATTCCATCCACCAGGGTGTTCAGTTCAGCAAGGGCGAAGACCCCGTCCTGTACCTGCGCGACCCGGAAGGCATGAACCGGCAGGAACGCCGGGCCATGCTCGACAACCTGGCCCAGTTGAACGACCTGTCGTACCAGGAATTTGGCGACCCGGAAATAACGGCCAAAGTGAAGCAGTACGAGATGGCCTACCGGATGCAAACCGCCGTTCCTGAAGTGATGGATTTATCGAAGGAGCCCGACGACATCATCAAACTCTACGGTCCCGATTGTCTGGTGCCCGGCACCTTTGCTGCCAATTGCCTGCTGGCCCGCAAACTGTCTGAAAACGGCGTTCGGTTTGTGCAATTGTACCACCAGGGCTGGGATCAGCACGGGAACTTACCCTTCGAAATTACCAAGCAGGCAAAAGATGTGGATCAGGCATCGGCGGCTCTGGTTACCGACCTCAAACAACGGGGTTTGCTGGACGAAACGCTGGTGATCTGGGGGGGCGAATTTGGTCGTACCAGCTACACGCAGGGCAAACTCACTACCGACAATTATGGCCGGGATCACCACCCCCGGTGTTTTACCATCTGGATGGCAGGCGGGGGTATAAAACCCGGCATGGTGTACGGCGAAACCGATGAAATGGGCTATAACATCGCCAGTAATCCGGTCCACGTCCACGACTTTCAGGCAACGGTATTGCACCAGTTAGGGCTCAACCACGAAAAACTGATTTTCAAACACCTAGGCCGCCGTTACCGCCTGACGGATGTATCCGGAAAAGTGATCAACGATATCATAGCCTGAGCATCTGCGTACTGTCGAGTGATTTTATCATCCTGACGCAGGAGGGATCTCGATTGTCCTGACGCTTGAGATCCCTCCTGCGTCGGGATGACAAAAAATCCACTAGTTGTCAGATAGTTAGGCCCTGATATTTTATCTTTCTTCTTGCTTTCTATTCCCTTATGCCTAAAAAAGTAATCGGTTTGGCGGAGCGGGGTCTGTTCGCTGCGGCAGTATTTATCCTGTTTCTGCTGGTGTTCGAGAGCCGACTGGCGGTTCCGGTCTGGCTGCAACCCGTTGGGCGCCTGCACCCCCTGCTGCTTCATTTCCCCATCGTTATCCTGTTGCTGGCCGCTGGCATGGAAGCTTTACGTTTCAACAAGGCTTACGCGACCAACGAATTTTACCGGGTCTTCTCATCGAATTTATTACTGGCCGGGGCTTTATCGGCCGCTATAACCGTGGTTATGGGGCTGTTGCTGGCTACCGAGCCGGGCTATACGGGCGAGGTAGTCCAGTGGCATAAGTGGGCGGGTATCAGCGTTTTTTTTGTGGCTTGCTCCATCTACTGGTTTCGCACAAAGTCCTGGTACAGCCAAACCATAGCCCGAACGGGGGCAGCCTGTATGGGTTTGGTACTGGTTGGCGCGGGGCATTACGGCTCGGTCATCACCCACGGAGCCGACTTCATTACGGAACCGATCATCAAAAACCGGCAGGCTACCCCGGTCGACTTTCAGCAGGCAATGGTGTTCAACGATGTGATCAAACCCATTTTTGAGCAGAAATGCACCAGTTGCCACAACCCCGACAAACTGAAAGGCGAACTGAATCTGACGGATGCGGACGCCATCCGCAGAGGAGGTAAAACCGGAAAATTATTCGTAGCGGGTAATCCCGACATTAGTTTATTGCTCCGGCGTATTCACCTGCCCGGTACCGAAAAGAAACACATGCCGCCATCGGGAAAAGCCCAGCTTACCACCATCGAAATCCGGCTTCTGTCGTTGTGGGTAAAGGGCAATGCCGCGTTCGATAGGCGGGTGGCCGACCTGCCCGTAACGGATTCACTGCGCTTTATGGCAGCTGTCCTGTTCAAACCAGTTGCCCCTACAGAACCGGCCTACCCCTTCGATGCAGCCGACGATGAAACGGTCAACAAACTGAATACCGATTACCGGACCGTTGCCGCATTGGCCCGGGAGTCGCCGGCCCTGGCCGTTAATCTGTACAACAGAGCGGCTTACTCGTCGAACCAGCTACGGGAGCTGAGTCCCGTTAAAACGCAGATCGTTTCCCTCAACCTGAATAAGCTGCCCGTAACCGATGCGGATCTGAGCCTGGTGGGCCAGTTTAAAAACGTACGGAGACTAGACCTGAATTTCACGGATGTTACCGGAAAAGGGCTGAACGAACTGGTGCCGCTCAAACACCTTGAAAGCCTGGCCCTGTCGGGGACAAAAGTGACCTACACGGATCTGCGCAACCAGCTTAAGTCGTTCAAGAACCTGAAAACCGTGACCCTGTGGGAGACACCGCTGACCGAGTCAGAAATCGGGCAGTTGAAAAAGGCTAATCCGACCATCACGTTTATTGCCGGATTCGACGGAGACAAGAGCGCGCCCATTAAACTTAACCCACCCCAGGTCAAAAACGCGTCTGTTATATTCAGCCAGCCACTACCGCTGAAAATAATTCACCCTATTCGGGGCGTTGAACTCCGCTACACCACGGATGGCTCGGTGCCGGATAGCGTTCGTTCACCGATACTTACGGCTAAAACGGTAATTGAGCAGTCGACGTCGGTCAATGTAAAAGCGTATAAACCGGGCTGGTTCAGCAGTGACGTAGCCACGTTCACTTTTTACAAAAGCACCCACAGACCGGATAGCGTACGGTTGTTATTGCCGCTCAATCCGGTCCATCGGGCGGCTGGTGCCCATACTTTTTTCGACGGGAAGCTGGGCACCTTCAATGCCAACAGCCCCGCCTGGGCCAATAACTGGGCCGGTTTCCGCAAAAATGACCTGGTGCTGGTGTCGCTGTTCGACAAGCCGGTACGCCTTTCGTCCGTTGCGCTGCGGGTAATGGTGGAAGAAGAAACGGGCATTTTCCCACCGGGTACCATTGAAATTTGGGGGGGCGAAAACGAGGGTAATTTGCGTAAACTAACGACGTTGACCCCCACTATGCCCGTCAAAAAAAGCCCGCACGAACTTCAGGCCCTGGTAGCCAGTTTTCCCCCGCAATCCGTTTCCTGCCTGAAAATCATTGCCCGTCCCCTAAAGGAAATCCCGGCCTGGCATCCCAACAAAGGCAAACAGGCGCTGCTGCTGGTAGACGAAGTATTTATCAACTAACCCGATTACCCTGCCTGCCTGACGCAATGCTAAAAATAGCCAGAACTCCCGCCAGACGGAGTTCTGGCTATTTTATGACTAATCCAATTTCCGTCGGATGGCTCATTGAAAATTAAACTAAAATATCGTAAAAATTACAAAAGTGGGTAAGTATGGGAAAGTAGTACCCAGCCTTCTGGTAATATTTGACGATTAAATTAGCGTCAAGGGCATTGATCCTAAAAATCTAATACCTAAAATCCATGAATAAACTCTATCACCTAGCGGCATTCGCCCTATTGGCAGGAGCCGTACCCGGTTTTGCTCAGGAGACCAGGCCTATTCTCCAGCCCTACACGCCAGCTACCAATAGTCAGCTACTGGCACTGAACGTATCCCAGAGCAGTAGCTGCCGGCGAAGCCCCCGCAGATGTAACCGTTTCGGGCAAGGTCACTGATGAGAAAGGGGAAGGCTTACCAGGCGTAAGTGTTGTAGTGAAAGGCACAACGCAGGGAACCACAACCGACGGCACAGGAACATTCCGAATAAACGCTCCCACTGCCAATTCAACGCTGGTATTTAGTTTTGTTGGCTATGCCAGAAAAGAGGTTCCCATCGGGGGGCAATCGTCGCTGACCGTTACCCTGACCCCCGACGATCAGACGCTGAACGAAGTGGTCGTGGTTGGCTACGGTAGTCAGTTGAAGAAAGAAATAACGGGGGCTGTGCAGACGGTGAGCGCGCAGGAAATTAAAGACCTGCCTGTTTCGCAGATCGGCCAGAAACTCCAGGGTCGGCTGGCGGGTGTTCAGATCAACCAGACAACGGGTAAGCCCGGCCAGGGTATCAATATTCGTATCCGGGGTCAGGTGTCGGTATCGGCGGGCAGCGACCCCCTGTACGTAATTGACGGCTTCCCGATTACAGGAAATATTGGCCAACTCAACCCCGATGAAATTGACGACATCTCGATTCTGAAAGATGCCGCGTCTACCTCGCTGTACGGTTCGCGGGCGGCCAACGGGGTGGTGCTCATCACGACCAAAAAAGGCAAACCGGGTCAAACCAATGTAAGCTTCAGCACCTACGCAGGTATTACAGAAGGTACCCGTCAGGGGCCGGGTAAAAATGCTGAACGCCGTTGAGTTCGCCCAGTACAAGAAAGAATATTACGAAGATCAGGGGCAGGCGGTTCCGGAGATATTCCAGAACCCGGCCCAGTACGAAGGCAAGGACAATGACTGGTACGGTGCCCTGCTCCGGGAAGCCCCCATCCAAAGCTATAACCTGAATATTTCCTCCAATACCGCCAAATCCAATACCTCGCTGGTGGCTGGTTATTTCAATCAGCAGGGGGTGGTAGTGAACAACGCATACAAGCGGTATTCGCTGCGGATGAACACGAATTTCAACGTCTCGGACAAGGTGGCTGTCGGCTTTAACCTGGCTCCCTCCTACGTGTTCGACAACACGCCCCGCACGGATGGCGACCGGGGTACGGGTATCCTGTTCAACGCCCTGCACACCTGGCCCGTTTACCCGATTTACGATGCCAACGGGGTGCTAACCAAAGTAAATCAGCTTCCGGGCAACACCGGCAATATTTTTGCCTACCCAAACTGGGTGCGGGCTGCCAATGAGCTGACCAACGAAACCAAAAACACGAACCTGCTCTCGAACGCCTATATCCAGTACAAACCGCTCAAAGGGTTAACGCTCCGGTCTTCGATCAACGTGGAGTACCTGAACTCGAAGTTCTTCTTCTTTAACCCCTCCACGGCCACAAACTTTATTAACGTTCCCATCCCAACCACGGCCGTTTCTATCCGGCAGGCGACTGAGAACATTTCGTGGCTGAACGAGAATCTGGCCACGTATAACCGCAGTGTGGGCGACCATAATTTTGAGGTGCTGGCCGGTTTTACCAACCAGCGCTTTCGGCAGGATTTCAGCCGGATTCAGGCTAACACCTACGCCAACGACCAGCTCCCAACCATTCAGGGGGCGCTCAACGTTGATCGCGGGGGTACCGTTAGCGGAGTCAACGAGTGGGCACTCACGTCGTACCTGTCGCGGCTGACGTACAACTACAAGGGTAAATACCTGTTTACAGCCGCGATACGGAGTGATGGTTCCTCCCGTTTTGGGGCCAACAACCAGTATGGCGTTTTCCCATCGGCTTCGGTAGGCTGGGTACTGTCGGACGAGGAATTCCTCAAGCCCATTCAGCAGATTTCGTTTGCCAAAATACGGACCAGTTACGGTGTCATCGGCAATAATAACATTGGTAACTATAGCCAGTACGCGCTGGTCAACAACACAACCAATGCCGTTTTTGGCAATAACGTAGCATCTGGTGCCAACGTGACGTCTTTGTCGAACCCCAATTTAGGCTGGGAAACAACCAAGCAGTTCGACGCCGGGCTGGATTTGGGGTTGTTTAACGACCGTATCCAGTTCATTTACGACTTCTATACGAAGCGGACCACCAACCTGCTGTATAACGTACAGATTCCTCAGGAGGCCGGGTTCGGTTTCTTCACCGATAACATCGGCGAGATTAAATTCTGGGGTCATGAGTTTTCGCTGACCAGCCGGAACACCACGGGCCGGCTGAAGTGGACGACGAATGCCAACATGTCTTTTAACCGGAACTTAGTTGTTTCGCTGGCACCAGGCATCGACCGCGTTTACGGCACGTTCCACGTTACCCAGGTTGGGCAGCCTTTTGGCCAGTTTTACGGCATGGTGAAGGAAGGCTATTACCAAACCGCCGACGAAGTCAAGAATTCGCCCATCGTACCGGGACGGTCGGCAGTGGGTACCATCAAATTTAAGGATGTCAATGGCGATGGGGTGATAACCTACGGGGGAGACAAGGACGACCGCGCCATCATCGGCAGCCCGTTCCCCAAATTCACCTATGGCCTTGTTAACACGTTCCAGTACGGCAAATTCGACATGTCCGTTACCGGTTCGGGTTCCTTTGGCAACCAGCTCTGGATACGCCATTTGTACAGTACGGCCAATCTAGACGGCGTATTTAATCTGGTAGAGGGGGTAAAAGACCGCTTCCGGGTAAACAAAGACGGTACGGTACTTACCCAGGGGGCTGGCCAGTTCGGTGCTACCAACGGGGGAGGTAACTTCACCGGTATCGAGCGGGACTGGAACAGTTCGCAGTTTCTGGGCAACGCGTCCTACTTCACGATCAAGAACATCACGCTGGGCTATAACATCGGGGCTTTTGACAAATACTTCAAATCGGCCCGGTTATATGCGTCTATCCAGCAGGTATACGTATTCACAAAGTACCGGGGTGGACCTAACCCGGAAACCAGCGCCCAGGGCGATGGTAACGGCGATGGGGGTAACCTGAGCCAGGGCGTCGACCTGTCCAACTACCCGGTTCCACGTACCTATACGCTGGGCATCAACCTGAATTTCTAAGCCAAAGTGGCTTATCAACCTTATTTTCAACATTCTTTCTAATTACAAGAATGAATAAAAGACTCATAGCGACCTGGATTTTAGGGATTGCCCTAACCGGTTGCAGCAAAGATTTCCTGACAGTTGTCCCCGAAACAGCCCTGAGTTCGGCCACGTTCTTCAAATCCCAGGCCGACTTTCAGCAGGCCGTTAACGCCACGTACGTACCCCTGCGGCCCATCTTCAACGAGCGGTGGTGGATTCTGGGCGAACTGCACTCCGACAATTCGTACTACGCCCGCAACGTGCTGTTCGGTGCGGTTGACCCCACAGAGAACATCGCTGATTTCGCCGTTCCAACGGCCAACGGCGTTACCGCCAATGATAACGTACTGCAACAGTACCGGTATGACTACCAGATAATCTCCCGGGCGAATCAGATTCTGGCACTTATTGATGGGGTGACCTTCGAGAGCGAAGCCGTGAAGAGTAACGTAAAAGGACAGGCCTTGTTTCTGCGTGGTCTTGCCTATTATCAGCTCGTACGGGTATTTGGCAAGGTTCCCCTGCACTTAGTACCCGTAACGGGTCGGGACGATGCCGCCCTGCCCTTATCCACAACGGAGGAGCTCTACGCCCAAATTGAAAAGGACGTTACGGCTGCTGTTCCACTGTTGCCAAACAAGGCAAAACAGGAAGCAGGTCGGGCCACGTCGGGTGCCGCTAAAACCCTGTTGGCAGACCTGTATCTGGTGCAGAAAAAGTGGGACAAGGTTGAAACGCTGATGCGGGATGTTATCACCAACGATGGGTACGCCCTGAGACCTGATTACAACGACGCTTTTTCGTTTACAGCGAGCAATAAGAATAACTCGGAGTCGGTATTTGAAGTACAGTATCTGGAAGGGTCAGCGGGGCTTAACGGCAACCTGATCTACCGGATTGTACCCACCCCTATCACCTCGGCCGAACTGGGTGTCATTACCGGAACCTCGAACCCGCAGGGACTTTCGGGTGAGAACAATATGATTCCAACCCCGGATATCATTGCGGCCTATGAAACCGGCGATAAGCGGAAAGATATCTCGATTGGCTACGTAACCCTGAGTCAGAGTTTACGGGCCAATAAAGAGTACCCGTACGTGAAGAAGTTTGCCCGCCCGCACGCGCTGCATCAGAATACGGGTACCAACTGGCACGTGTACCGCTACGCCGAAGTACTGCTGTTTATGGCCGAAGCCCTGACCGAACAGGGAAAAACCGGAGAAGCCGCCACCTTCCTGAATCAGGTACGGACGCGGGCGGGCCTGGCAGCCACCACAGCCACCTCGCAGGCCGATATGCGGACAGCCGTTTATCAGGAACGCCGGGTCGAATTGGCCTTCGAAGCCAAACGCTGGTTTGATCTGGTCCGTACCAACCGGGTGAAGGATGTCATCACTGCCTATGGTGCCCGTATAAAAGCCAATCCGCTGAATTATTATTTCCCGGCGGGGGCTGTTCCCCCACCCAATGCGTTTACCGTACTGGATGATTACTACGGCTTGCCAGCCGTTGAAGCGGCTCTGACACCCTCTTTCTAAGGTTGATACCTGATGTGTGCCGGGCAGCCTTGCCCGGCACACTCCTTATGTAATTACGCAAACTTAAATTGACGTATATTTTTTAGTTGTTTCTGTCATTCTGAGGCACGAAGAATCTTCGGGCAAGCCTGACTTCTCTTGCTCTTACCGAAAATTCTTCGTGCCTCAGAATGACAGAAAACACAGTGATCAAATTCTGCGTGACTACTTATGTATAGCTAAAGCATTTAAGATAGAGTAACGATCCGATGGCAGACCACCGGGCGGTTCAATGCTCACCGGTCAGACTAATATGAGTAAAAAATAAGCCGTGTTTTTAGTTTCTGTCGAAACCTGCGGATTTACGGAACATTCATCTTAATAAAGTAGTAAAAAAGCCACCTACCTGACTCTTATTATACAGGGCATAGGCTCGGAGCGGGTAACGGTGGAGATACAGTAGCATACAGCCCAATTATCTAGTAAATTTTACGTACCAACGACCATGATTTCTCAACTTAACAAGGTAAAACTAGGACTGGCGTTCTCCGTGCTCGTTTTGGCCGGTGCATCCTGGGTCAGCCTGCAGTATCCGGAAACGGCACGGCAGGGAGACGAAAACCCCAAAGCGCAAAACCTGAAACTTCAGCCCGGCTTTAAGGCGGAGCATTTGTACAGCATCTCCGAAAATAGCGATGGGTCGTGGGTATCCATGACGTTTGACGATAAAGGCCGAATGATTGCGTCCGATCAGTACGGCGGCTTGTATCGACTAACCATTCCGGCTATCGGTTCGGGCTCAACAACCCCAACCGTTGAGAAGCTGGCCATCGACAAGGATACCAGTGTTACCATGGGGTACGCCCACGGGTTGCTTTACGCCTTCAATAGCCTGTACGTGATGGTGAACAACCGTCCCAGCAAGCAGTTTCCCAAACCAAGTGGGCTGTATCGCCTGCAGGATACGAATGGCGACGATCAGTACGATAAAGTGACCATGTTGCGGGAACTAGTGGGCGAAGGGGAACACGGACCGCACAGTATCATTCTGTCGCCCGACAAAAAGTCGCTTTACGTCACCAGCGGTAATCATACCGATGTACCCAAGATGGATGCTTACCGGCTCCCCTCAAACTGGCAGGAAGATAACCTGTTTCCGTTGATCAAGGACCCACGTGGCCACGCTAACAACCGGATGGCCCCCGGCGGCTGGGTGGCACAGGTTGACCCGGAAGGAAAACGGTGGGAGTTGATGGGTGCGGGCTTCCGCAACGAGTTTGATATCGCCTTCAACGAAGCCGGTGATTTGTTCACCTACGATTCGGATATGGAGTGGGATTTTGGCCTGCCCTGGTACCGGCCCACCCGGATTTGCCACGTCCCCAGCGGAGCCGAGTTTGGCTGGCGTACCGGCAACAGCAAGTGGCTGCCGGCCAATCCGGACAACCTCCCCCCCGTAATAAACATTGGCCAGGGCTCTCCCACCAACGTTTTTTACGGTCAGAATGCCAAGTTTCCCCAGAAATACCGGCAGTCGCTGTTTGCATTCGACTGGAGTTTCGGCATCATCTACTCCATCCACCTCAAACCCAAAGGAGCTACCTACGAAGGGGAGCGGGAAGAGTTTATTTCGGGCTCTCCCCTACCCGTTACAGACGGCGTTATTGGCCCCGACGGTGCCCTGTATTTCATGACGGGTGGCCGCCGGCTGGAGTCCGATCTGTACCGGGTTTATTACGCGGGTACGGAATCAACTACCGGTCAGGCACCGGCCGTAACAGCCGAAAACAAACTTCGGAAAAGCCTGGAGAAATACCACGAAGGGCCTAATGCCGGTGCCCTGGCTGCAGCCTGGCCCAACCTGAATCACCCCGACCGCTTTGTGCGGTACGCGGCCCGGATTGCGGTTGAACACCAGCCCGTGGCTCAATGGCAGGACAAAGCAATTGCCGAAACGGATCCGCAACGGGCTACCCAGGCCATTGTAGCGCTGGCCCGGCAGGGAACTGCCGACCTGAAAAGCAAAGCCATTGGTACGCTGCTGAAGGTCAACTACGCGCAACTGCCCGAATCGCAGCAGTTCGATATGTTACGGGCTTTTGAACTGATTTTCCTGCGAATGGGAGAACCGGATGCGGCTGACAAAGCCAAAGTAGTTGCTTACCTAAATCCGTATTATCCGGCAAAAACAGCCCTGCTGAATCGCGGCCTCAGCAAAGTCCTGATTTACCTGGAAGCACCAAATGTGGTGAACAAAACCCTGGCCCTGATGGATATCAAAGATGAGCCGGGCAGCAAAAACCTGGGTCTGGAGCCCGCTACACCTTCCTCTGACCTGATTCTGCGCAACCCGCAGTACGGTATGGATATCGCCAAAATGCTGGCCAAAGTCCCCCCCTTCAGCAAACGTATTATGCGGTGATGCTGAGTCGGGAAGGGGCCGGATGGACACCGGAACTTCGGAACAAGTACTTTAGTTGGTTTGGCAATGCCTTTAAGTACGAGGGTGGTCGTAGTTACGTAGGGTTTATTGACCGGGCCAGAAAGATGGCACTCACCCACGTTCCCAAAGAGCAGTTCGAGAAGTATAACAAAATGTCGGGAGCCGAACTGCTCACCAGTTCGGGTAACGATATTGCCATGAGTGGCTTTGCCCCGAAAGGCCCCGGCCGTCGCTGGACACTGGAAAATGCCGTTGCATCCGTTGATAGCGGTAAAGCTCACCTGGATTTTGAAACGGGTAAGAAGATCTATTCGGCTATATTGTGTAAAAACTGCCACGCCATCCAGGGGTCGGGTGGGGATATTGGCCCGGACCTGACGCAGTTGGGTACTCGTTTCTCGAATAAGGACATTCTGGAGGCCATCATCAACCCCAGCAAAGCCGTTTCCGATCAATACGCTTCCACGATTTTCTCCCTTAAAAACGGGCAGTCAATTGTAGGGCGGCTGGTGAACGAGGATAAAACGAACTACATGATTTCCCAGAACCCATTCGCGGCCGATCAGCTCCGGAAAGTTCCGAAGAAAGACGTTACCTCGAAGCGGTACTCGCCGGAGTCGATCATGCTGCCGGGCCTGATCAACAGCCTGAACCCGGAGGAACTCCGGACCCTGGTTGCTTACCTCAAATCGGGTGGCAATGAAAACAACGAAGTATACAAAGCGGGTGGAAAATAAACAGCACCACGCACTAAAAAAACCGGTATTCGTATGATCAACAAGGTAACCAGCACCCCTCTGCTGACAGCACTAACACTGATAGTGCTGTTCAGCGGTGGGTTGGCATCGTCCTGCACCGCCCAGAAAAAGGCTGCTCAGACGAAAGAGAAAGGATTCGTATCAATCTTCGACGGAAAAACGCTCAACAACTGGAAAGGAGACCCAACCTACTGGCGCGTGGAAGATGGAACACTAACGGGAGAAATTACCCCCAGCACCCTGCTCAAAACCAACTCATTTATCGTCTGGCAGGGTGGTGAACCCGCCGATTTTGAGTTTAAGGGTGAGTTTAAAATCACCAAAGACGGTAACTCTGGTATCAACTACCGCAGTGATCAGTTGACCGACGTGCCGTTTGCGCTACGTGGCTACCAGGCCGACATCGACGGAAAAATCAACTACACGGGCCAGAATTACGAGGAACGCAAGCGGACGACCCTGGCGTACCGGGGACAGAAAACAACCATCCCGGCTTACAGCGGTGACAGCACGCCGGAAGCCGTTCGGGCCCACGTAAAAAGGAACGCCTGGGATGGGCTGACCATAACCGGCTCGCTCGGCACGTCTGATTCGCTCAAGACGCTCATCAAGAGCGAGGACTGGAACACCTTTCATCTGGTTATTAAGGGCAACCGTCTCCAGCATTACATTAATGAGGTACTGATGAGCGATGTGACCGACAACGATACGGTAAACGGCAAATCGAAAGGACTGCTGGGTGTTCAGGTTCACGTTGGCCCTCCCATGAAGGTACAGTACCGGAATTTGATGTTAAAGCAGATGTAGTATTGGTTTAGGTTTGTCGTATTCCGTTTATGGGTAGCGGACTGCACTGGCCGACTGGCTTCAGCCACGAGTGCGTAATCCCGGCCGAAACCGCCACCGTAAACCGAATACCGCAAACCGAACACCGTAAATCCACAAACAACCCTTGTCTCAACGACCCTGGCATAATAAAGTAACCAATGCAGCACAAGTTGGCGGTATCGAAACCGCCGTGCTGGATAATGGGACCGGACGGGGCACCCGTGTTGCCTGGATAAATACCGGAACGGGACTGCGTTATAAAGTGGTCCTCGACCGGGCTATGGACATTTTCGACGCCTTCTACAACCAGCATAGTCTGACCTGGCTAAGCCATACCGGCATCACAACGCCCGAACCGTTTTCCGACCGGGGAGCCGACTGGCTCCGCACCTTTGGCGGTGGCTTGCTCACTACCTGTGGCCTCTCGCACGTGGGTGGTCCGGAACAGGACGCGCATGGCGAACGGGGGTTACATGGGCAAATCAGCAACAGCCCCGCCGAAATAGAGTCCATCATTCAGCCCGACCTGCTGACGGGTAAACTGGATATGAGCATTACCGGACTGATGAAGGAAACGAAAATATTCGGTCCCAGTCTGGAACTGAAACGGACCCTGTCCGGGCGTACTGGGGCAACCCATCATCCGCATTCGCGATGAGGTGACAAACCGGGGTAACACCCCCGTTCCGCACATGCTGCTGTATCATTTCAATTTCGGCTGGCCATTTGTGGACGAAGGGACGCGTTTTGTGTGGCAGGGCAACTGGCAGGCGCGCGAAGGCGGCATCAACGACCGAGATTTTTCGGGATGGGTATGATTTTAAAACCTGCCCGGCACCTTTAGACAGCCATAGTGGAACGGGCGAAGCCGTCGCATTTATCGATGTTGCCCACGACGGAACGGGAAATTGTACGGTCGGGCTCTACAATGCTAAACTGGGACTGGCCGTTTCGATGCGCTTTCGGAAGGATCAACTGCCCTGGCTTACCAACTGGCAGCACTGGGGAAAAGGCGAGTACGTAACTGGTCTTGAGCCTGGTACCCACCCCCCCATTGGACAGGCAAAAGCCCGGGAACAGAACACATTGCTGTTTCTGGAGCCGGGCCAAACCCGAACGTACGACCTGGAACTGGAAGTATTGACGGATGAAACAGTAATTGACAGAATATTGAAAGTATAGTGGCTTAACCGATTATACTTCATGGAAACAACCTCAGCAGTAAGTGTAGCCGAAAAGGCATTGGAACAAGGAAAAGGCATTTTGCGGCTTACCCCCACCTGGGTGCCCCGGTCGTTCTGCGTACCGGGTCGACGCATTAAACTCCATCCCGATGATTATTACGTATTGGGTGGCGAACGCGGTGGCATCGACGAACGCTGGTTCTCCTCTACCACCCCCGCCAAAAACGGCCCGCTAACCGGCGAAAATGAAGGGTTGAGCCATGTCGTTTTTGACGATGACGGCAACGAAGTGCAGTTTTTGCTGAAAGATGCCATTGATGAACTAAAGGGCGAACTGATTGGCGACCGGCTCTGGAGTGAATACGGTGCCTGGCCTATGTACTCCAAGTTTTTCGATAACATGGGCCCGCTGCCCCACCACCTGCACCACAATGATGAGCAGGCGGCCCTGATTGGGCAGTTGGGCAAACCAGAAGCCTATTATTTCCCTCCGCAGGTCAACAACCACGGGGGCGATTTCCCCTACACGTTTATCGGCATTGCTCCCGGCACTACCAAAGAGCAGATTAAGGAGTGCCTGCAGAACTTCACGAAGGGTGATAACAAAATCACTAACTACTCATCGGCGTTCCGACTGGAACCCGGCACGGGCTGGGATGTTCCTCCTGGCCTGCTCCATGCACCGGGTAGCCTGTGTACCTACGAACCACAGAAAGCGTCCGACGTTTTTGCCATGTACCAGTCACTGGTAAACGAAGCCATCATTCCGGAAGAGTTGCTCTGGAATGGTACGCCCAAAGACCGCATGGGCGATTATGACCAGCTTATGGAAGCCATAGACTGGGACCTCAACACCGATCCGCAGATGATGGCCAACCGATTCATGGCGCCCAAACCCGTTCGGGATGAGGACGAGATGAAAGCCGCCGGTTACCGCGAAGAATGGGTATGCTACAAGTCGGATGCGTTCAGTGCCAAGGAATTAACCGTGATGCCCGGCCAGACCGTTACCATCAAAGACAGTGCCGCCTACGGCCTGATCATGATGCAGGGACACGGCAAAATGGGCACCTGGAACATCGAAACGCCCGCCCTGATTCGCTACGGACAGTTGACAAACGACGAGTTTTTCGTGAGCGAAAAAGCGGCCGTGGAAGGGGTTACCATCGTGAACCACTCCACCACCGACCCAATCGTGATGCTCAAGCATTTCGGCCCGGCAAACCCGGACATGACCCTTTAAACGGATACAGCATAAGGCCGTGTACTGGTCTAACTGCGTTCTGTGATACCCATTAACTCCTTAAAAACATGAACAATTACCCAAAACTCCACAACGCCATGTGGCCGGGTGTGGTGGGCAAAGGCCCCGATTCCGAACCGGTTGTTGGCTTCGACAAAATGCTGGAAATGACCGCTGCGGCTGAAGTCGATGGCGTGAAATTCGATGGCGTTGATTTGGCCCTGTTCGAGCATATCGACGTTAATATATCGGATGATGAGATTAAAAAGCTGGCGGATAAAGTTGGCGGCCACGGCCTGAAAATTGGCTCACTGGTAGCGCCCATCTGGGGCGGGCCGGTGCTGGGCTCTGACGACGACCGCAAGACCTTTATCGAGATGGTCCGTAAATCCTGCCACATCGGCCAGAGACTGACCGAACTCGGCATTCGTCCCAGTGGCGTAGTGCGCATTGACTCGGCCAGTTCTCCGCATCAGTGGGATACTAACCCGGCAGGTAACACCAAACTCATTGCCCAAACGTTCCGTGAGGCCTGCGACGTAGCCGCCGAACACGGCGAGAAACTGGCGGCCGAAGGCGAAATATGCTGGGGCGGTATGCACAGCTGGAAAACCATGCTGGATACACTGGAAGCCGTTGACCGGCCTAACATGGGTTTCCAGGCCGATATGGCCCATACGCTGCTCTATACCCTGGGTTACAACCGGGAACAGGATCGTATTTTACCACCCGACTTCGACTGGAACGACCGAAAAACGCTGGAAGCAGCACTTGTGACCATCACCAATGCCCTACGCCCCTGGACCATCGACTTCCACGTGGCTCAAAATGACGGAACGGTATTCGGCTCCGGCTCGCACGACAAAACCGGGCGGCACTGTCAGGCACTAGACCCCAATGGCAAACTTGATGTGGTACACGACGCTGGCTACTGGCTGCGGGATGAAAACGGAAACCTTACGAAAGCCTTCAAACACATTTGCTGGGATGGCTGTATGTTCCCGAATGACGTTATGACGAATCAACAGACCTGGAACGACATCCTGGCCACTATGATTAAAGTGCGCGAGGCCCACGGCTGGCAGGAATAAGTTAGGTTTTGGGTTTATGGTGGACTAACGCGGGGGCAACCTCTGCGTCAGCCCACCGTAAACCAACTACGCAAAACCGTAAACCGAAAAACCTTCTTCACATACATGGCACAGAAAAAAGAATTACGCATTGGCTTGATCGGTACCGGATTTATGGGCCGGACTCATTCCAACGGCTACAATCGGGTACCAAACTTTTTCCCCGATCTGGCCTATACGCCCGTCCTGAAAACCGTTTGTTCCCGCAACGCCGAAAAAGTGCAGGCATTTGCTGACCAGTGGGGCTACGAATCCATTGAAACGGACTGGAAAGCCGTTATCGCGCGGGATGATATTGACGCCGTCGATATTTGCACACCCAACGATACCCACGCCGAAATTGCCATTGCCGCGGCCAAAGCCGGTAAAATGATTTTGTGCGAGAAACCCATTGCCCGCAACATGGAGGAAGGGCAGCGCATGGTGGATGCCGCCGAGCAAGGCGGGCGTGAATACAACCGTCTGGTACAACTACCGGCGTATTCCGGCGGTTACCCTGGCCAAACAAATCATTGATTCGGGTAAGCTGGGCAAGATCTTTCATTACCGGGCCAACTTCTTGCAGGACTGGACCATCAATGCCGATGTGCCACAGGGGGGCACGGGCACCTGGCGCATGGACGTGGAAGCCGCCGGCTCGGGCGTTACCGGCGATTTGCTGGCGCATTGCATTGATACGGCCATGTGGCTGAACGGAGCCATCACGGATGTATCGGCCGTAACGGAAACCTTCGTGAAAGAGCGGATGCACGCTCTAACCGGTAAAGTGCAGCCGGTGGGCATCGACGATGCCTGTATTTTCCACTGTCATTTCAAGAACGGGTCCCTGGGTCTGTTTGAATCGACGCGCTACGCCCGTGGTCATAAGGCCCTGTACACCTTTGAAATCAACGGCGAAAATGCCTCCATCCGCTGGGACTTACACGACCTCAACCGGCTCGAATATTACGATTACTCCGATGAGGGCATTGTGCGGGGCTGGCGGTCCATTCACGTAACCGACGGCGACCAGCCGTACATGGACAAGTGGTGGGTACCGGGCCTGGGCATTGGCTACGAACACAGTTTCATTCATCAGGTGGCCGATTTCCTGAAAAGCCTGGAAACCGGCGAACCCTGCTCCCCTACTTTCCAGGATGCGCTGGAGACCCAGAAAGTCTGCGAAGCCGTTATCGACTCCGCTAATTCCCGGAGCTGGCGGGATACGGGCGTTGAATCCTTTGCCGGTTTCAATCCGTAATCAGTTCTTCTGCCTAGCCTGTTCAACTGCCAGCCCTGCCCTGCGGGGCTGGCAGTTGCTAATTTAGCCCAGCCGCGTTTCCTTTGCGCCATGATTCCACAGCCCTGCCTACTGGAAGTAACTGACCTTACCAAGACATTCTCGGGTGTGAAAGCCCTGGATGGTGTTCAGCTACGCGTGCAACAGGGTGAAGTGCATGCCCTGATGGGTGAAAACGGCGCGGGGAAATCGACCTTGATGAAAATCCTGATCGGGCTGCTCAAACCCGATTCTGGCGACATTCAGTTCGAAGGTGCAAGCCTGAAAGCGGCTAACGTTCACGAGGTACTGCAAAAAGGCATCGCCATGATTCATCAGGAAATGCTCAATGTGCCCGAACTAACCGTAGCCCAAAACATCTTCCTGGGTCGGGAAACAACGGGGGGGCTCTTCCGCTGGCTCAACGACCGTAGCCAAAACAGGCAGGCGGCTGAGCTGTTGGCGTACATGGGCGTTTCTATCCCGCCCAATGCCAAAATGAAGCACCTAAGCGTGGCCGAAAGGCAGATGGTCGAGATTGCCAAAGCCATTTCCAACGACGTGAAGGTGCTGATTATGGACGAACCCACCTCCGCCCTGGCCGACGCAGAAGTGACAATCCTCTTCGGCATCATTCGGGAACTGACCCAAAAAGGCGTTGCCATCATTTATATCTCGCACAAGATGGACGAGATATTCACCATCGCCGACACCATTACGGTATTGCGGGATGGCCAGTACATTGGCACCTATCCAGCCACCGATCTGACCGAAAATAGCCTGATAAAGCTGATGGTTGGTCGTGAGTTGGAGCGGCTATTTCCGGAATCGGTTACACAGCCCGGCGCGGAGGTATTGTCCGTGCAACACCTTGGCCGGAAGGGGGCATTTTCAGACATTAACTTCGCCGTTCATGCGGGAGAGGTGCTGGGACTGGCCGGGTTGATGGGTGCCGGCCGAACGGAGGTTGCCCGCGCCATTTACGGCCTAGACCCTACTGCACACGGGCGACATTCACCTGAAAGGACAGCCCGTAACCATACAATCTCCGCAGGATGCCATCCGGTTTGGTATTGGCTACGTGAGTGAAGACCGCAAGCAACTGGGCCTGATTCCGGCCCTGTCGGTCAAGTATAATATTACGCTGGGCAGCTTATCGAAATCATGCCGATGGCGGGTTTATTCGAAGTCAGCGCGAGTCCACAGCGGCCGTCAATGTGATGGCTGATTTACAGATAAAAGCGACTGGTCCCGATCAGCCGGTTGTTTACCTGAGTGGGGGCAATCAGCAGAAGGTCGTTATCGGTAAAGTCTTGCAGGCAAATCCGGTAGTAGTCATACTTGGATGAGCCAACCCGGGGCATCGATATTGGCGCCAAGTCGGAGATTTACAAACTGATTCATGAATTGAAAGCGTCGGGAATCGCTATTATTCTGATCTCCTCCGAACTTCCCGAACTACTGGGTCTCAGCGACCGGATAGTGGTGCTGGCCAAAGGCAAACAAACGGCCACACTCTCAAAAGGGGAAGCCACCCAGGAAACAATCATGCGCTACGCCATGCAGCCTTGATATAGACAGAGAAAAAAAGAAATGAATTGATTATCAACACTAAAATACTTGGTGTTTTTGTCACTGTATTTTTTGTCATTCCGAGGAACGAGGAATCTCAAGCCAGGGAAATTTAAGATCCCTCGTTCCTCGGAATGACAAAAAAACACTTTGCTAACGATTTTGCGCACTAATGACTCTGTAAACCCAACCGAAAACGGCCTTATGCCCACTAACACGCTACGCTCACCCACTTACAAAACCCGTTTCGGGCGGCTGGGGCAATACGGTTTGCTGATTGCTTTCATGGGCATCTGCCTGATACTGTCCCTGACAACGCCCCGCTTTTTCACCGTGCAAAACCTGATGATTATTGTCACGCAGGTTTCCATCAATGCCCTGCTGGCCTTTGGCGTTACGTTTATCATCATTACGGGCGGCATCGATTTATCCATCGGGTCCATGGTGGCCGTAACGGGGGTAGCAGCCGCGTCCTTTGCTCACCCCGATACCTACCCGGTGGTGGTTCCGGTCCTGATTGGCCTGTTGGCCGGGCTTGCCTTCGGGGCGTTCAACGGGTTTGTCATCACCCGCAGCCACGTTCCGCCCTTCATCGTCACGCTCGGCACCATGACTATTGGGCGGGGGCTGGCCCTGATTCTGAGCAAGGGCCGCCCCGTATCCAACCTATCCGATTCATTCAACTTCATCGGTGGGGGTAAAATCCTGGGGATACCAACGCTTATTATTATCCTGATTGTGGCGTTTATTGGCTGCTCTATCCTGCTCAAAAAGACCGTTATTGGCCGGTACATGTACGCCGTCGGTGGGAACGAACAAGCCGCCCGGGCGTCGGGTATTCCCATCAGCAACGTAAAAATGATCGTTTATACGCTGGGTGGGCTACTGGCAGCCTTAGCCGGCATTTTGCTTACTTCCCGCATCACCACCGGGCAGCCCAATGCCGGCCAGGGCTTTGAACTGGATGCCATTGCAGCCGCCATCATTGGCGGCACCAGCACGTCGGGCGGCACGGGCACCATGACAGGAACGCTGCTCGGTGCGCTGCTCATCGGGGTTATCAGCAACGGGCTGGACCTGCTCAACGTAACCTCGTATTATCAGGAGGTAGTGATGGGTGCTATTATCATCGGCGCTGTCGTGCTGGATAGTATGAACCGAACCGACAAAAACTAAGTACTTTTCTCCCTCCGCTTATATGAAACGCCAGCGAACAACGCTTACCCTTTCCTTCCTGTACACCGCTCTGCTGCTGACAGGTTGTAATCAGTCAACTACCAGTGAAAAAAACGACGACGGCAGCAAAAAGCTCGTTATCGGCACTACCATGCTCAGCATGCAGAATGAGTTTATTGTGAATGTACACGATGAAATAGAAAAAAAGGCAACTGCCGATGGTGTTGACCTGATTACGGTTGATGCGGAACGGTCGGCGCTGAAACAGGTGGAGCAGGTCGAAAGCTTCATTGCCCAAAAGGTGGATGCCATCATCATGAATCCCTGCGAGGTAGAGGCCAGTTCGCCCGCCGTCGCGAAAGCACTGGCCGCCAATATCCCCATCATCAACGTCAACTCCGAAACCAGTGCCAAACCCTCCGCCTTTGTCGGCTCCGATGATGTGGAGTCGGGCCGGATAGCGATGAAATTCATTGCCGATAAGTTGCAGGGAAAAGGCAATATTGTGATGATTCACGGGTACATGGGGCAGGCCGCCCAGATAAAACGCGAACAGGGTGCCCGCGAGGTATTGAAGCAGTACCCCGGCCTGAAACTGCTGGCGCACCAGACCGGCGAATGGGACCGGGCGAAGGCCATGTCCCTGACGGAAAACTGGATTCAGTCGTACGGTTCTCAAATCAATGCCGTATTTGCGCACAACGATGAAATGGGACTGGGAGCCGCCAAAGCGCTAACAGATGCGGGCCTGAAAGAGAAGGTTATCGTGGTTAGCATTGATGGGATTCCCGATGCCTTGCAGGGCGTAAAGAAAGGCACACTGGACGCTACGATTTTTCAGAATGCCGAGCAACAAGGATCGAAAGCCATCGAAACCGCCATCAAAGCGGCTAAAGGAGAAGCCTACGAAAAACAAACCCTCATCCCGTTTCAGTTAGTCACAAAAGAGAATCTGTCATCATTCCTCAAACCGTAAACAGCCTACCCCGCTCTATACCTGACATCATATGAGTAGCCCCGGTACCGAAACCCGCGAAGTATGGTTGCGTGGCCCCTTACCCGGTTTCCCGGCCTTGCTGCAACCCATCGCCCACGCACTGATGCAGGCACGCGAGGAAGTGATAACGTTGATGCGCGACTTTCCGGAGAATAAACTCTGGGAACGCCCCGCCAATGTGGCCTCCGTCGGCTTTCATTTGCAGCATTTGACCGGCGTGCTGGATCGACTGTTTACGTACGCCCGAAACGAATCACTATCAGCCGATCAGCTGGACGACTTAGCAACCGAAGGGAAGCCAGATCAAACAGACAATACCGTTCAGGAGCTGGTTCGGCGATTTGACCAGCAGATTGACAGGGCCATCGCCCAGCTTCGCACAACCGATGAGCAGACATTAACCGAGGTCCGGGGCGTTGGTCGGGCGCAACTCCCCTCCACCGTTATTGGTTTGCTGACGCATTCTGCCGAACATACTATGCGTCACGTTGGGCAGTTGTCGGTTACGGTACGGATTAGTACGTTTTGAATTTTGACCCATATTCGGGGTGGAAACCGGTTCATAAAGGCGCACGGAAGGTCATCCATAGTCCTTAAGCGAACGAGCGTTGCACCTAGTAGGTGCAACGCTCGTTCTGTATCCATATCAAACAAACCCGGGTACTGATAGAATCCGTTTTTTTACTTCACCGCTAAAATCTTGAATTCTGTCCGGCGGTTTTGCTGGTGCGCGTGCTCCGAGCAATTTACCCCATCAACACAGCCATTGACGATTTCGGATTCGCCATACCCCTGGGCCGACAGCCGGCCGGCCGGAATACCGCGTGACACGAGATAGTCCATGGCGGCCCTGGCCCGGTTTTCCGACAGTCGGATGTTGTACGCATCGCTGGAACGGGCATCGGTATGCGAGCGCAGTTCAATTTTCATCTGCGGATACTCCTTCAGCAAATCCACCACGTGATTAAGTTCGCGGGCGGCATCGGCCCGAATGAAGAATTTATTCAGGTCGTAGTAGATATTCTTGAGTTGAAAAATATCCCCTTCTCCATACAGGCCCAGCGAGTCGGCAACGATGTTCGATTTGCGCTTCGTTTTGGTGAACTGCGTTTTCTTGGTTGCGTAACGGTCTTTCTGAGCCGTGATTGTGTAGGGAGCGTTAGGCTTCACATCAAACTCATAGCCACCATCCGGTCCAGTCGTTACGGTCTGTTCTGATTTATCTTTCTCGTTCCGCAAGGTCACCTTCACGCCAGTGGCCGGTTTCTGGTTGACTTCCGTTTTAACAATCCCTTTCACCAGCGTATTCTCCGACCGTTCGAGGTAAATGGACACATTCATGACCGGCTTAGGGGATTGCGTAAGGGTAGAGAAGCGGATACTGTTCATCGCGTATCCTTCTTTGATAGCCTTAAATTCGTATTCCATATTGGAATCGAGGCAGAGGTCCATCTTACCCTGCACATCCGTCAGGCGTATTTCCTGGTTCATCCCATTCCGCAGAATCCGGACATCGGCGTTCTCCAGCGGGGTATTTGTTTTCGCGTCGAACACCAGCACATTGAGCTGCCGGCACATGCGCCGGAAGGAGTAGATATCATCATCACTGATGCCCTTTTTCCGGTTGCTGCTCACGTACCCGGTTGTACGGTTTTTATCGGTAATAAACCCAAAGTCATCCTTTTCAGAATTGATGGGTGCCCCCACGTTCTGAACCCCCCGGTAAGCAATACCGTCTTTTAGTTCGGCCACGAATACATCCAGCCCGCCTAATCCTTCATGCCCATCGGAGGAGAAATAGAGACTTTCATCTTCAGACGCAAAGGGGAACATCTCATTGCCTTCTGTATTGATCTCTTTACCCATATTCACGGGCGTTCCCCACTGACCATTATTGTACTCCACCACGTAGATGTCCGTACCGCCGTAGCCGCCCGGCATATCCGAAACAAAGTACATTTTAGTGTTGTCGGCCGAGAAAGCCGGGTGCCCTACCGAGTATTCATTACTGTTGAAAGGCACTTCCTGAATATCAACCCATTTACCACCCTTACTCACGGAAGAATACAATTTCAGTTTCCGGACACCGTCTGAGCTTTTTCCGGATTTACCCTTGCTGGAGTTGTTGCGGGTGAAGACGATAAAATTCTGATCTTTCGTAAACGTCATCGGCCCTTCGTGGTACTTGGTATTCAGCGTACGGCTAAAAATCTCCGCTTTTGTTAAAGGGGCATTCTCCACTTCTGCCTCAGCAGCGTCCGGTTTCACTTCGCTCCCACCGCCCAGCACAGAGGACTTTACGAGCCGTACCGGTTCGGGATTGGGTACCCGCAGCTGGTTGGTATCGGGGTGAAAATACAAGTCAAGGAAAGGCGTCTGGTTCCAGCTGAACACGCGTTTTACCGGTCCGGATTCATCGCGGGCTGACGCAAACACAAGGCCGCCCTTGTAGTACATCGGACTGAAATCCGCCTGCCGGGAGTTAATGGGTAAGTCGTACAACTTGTAGGATGACGAATCCTGGTAGAACCGGTTCATATCCATGTACGAAACCGTAAAACGGCGTCCACGCAGGTCCTGGCCCTGTTTTTCTCCGTACTGGCTGTACATTTTCTGCGATTCGCGGTACTTTTTGTTAGCCGCCAGTGCCTGTGCATAGTACAGATAGATTTCGCTGTCCAGATCGGTATAGGCTTTTACTAATTCGCCATATACCCGCTCGGCATTACGGAAGTCGTTCAACCGACGGTAGCTGTAGCCAAGTTTAATCATAGCCTCGCGGCTTTCGGCAGGGTCTTTCTTTTTGTCGCCCCGCAAAAAATCCTCGTAAGTGCGTACCGCCCCTACGTAGCTAAGATTCTCAAACTGTTTGTTAGCCGCTCGTAGCCGCGCACTTTGTGCCTGAACGGTCAGACTCCAGAAGGCAAGTCCCAGGAAAAAAAGGACACGTACAATTCGGTTCATGGTGTTAGTAAGTTGGTAAAAACTTGGGTCTGTCCAAAACCCTACAAATTGAATGCCAACTTTGTAAAAGCCAGCAAACACCCCTATACAAAGCTATATAATTAACGGGTTATTACGGTAAAAATTCAATTTGCTGTTTCTTCAGATTGCCACGCAGCCCAACGCAATTGAGCAATTCGTTGGGTGTCAGACACGATCCGAAAGCGGTGATCAATCCGGCGACCAATGACCCAGACGATCTCGTGGCCAGACACCAGAACGGCGGTTTGCTCCCGTTCCGTTCGGCTCAGTTTCATGTCGTTCAGTACATCGCTGACCAGTTTGTGCCCACTCATTCCCAGTGGCCGCATCCGGTCGCCCTGTTGCCAGGGGCGAATAATGAGCGGAAATTGCAGTTTGTCCGCATCCAGATACGCCATGGCAAGATCGGCTGACGGTTTAAACTGGCTGGGCCTGTGCATCACGTCTACCGTGAGCGTAAACCGTCCGGGTACAAGTATAGGCGTTTGGGGCCAGTCAGTCAGGGAAATTTCGTAATCGGCTGGCACCGGCAGCCGGTCGAGGACCAACCCATCCCGCTCGTGCATTACCCGGTGGGTAGCCGACGTAAACAGCTGCCCAACCGGTTTGGTCAGGCACTCAGCCATCTTCCCGGTCTGATCGGCCGTGAAACCGAACGGTTTTAACCACTCGCCCAGGCGAAACGCTGGTTCCGGCAAACCGGCGAGTATAGCTGTGGGCAGTACCGTCTGCGAACCCAGCTGCACAGCGGTTTCCTGCCAGGACCGGGCAAGTTCGGCTTGCATGAGTACTTCAGCCGCCCGCAATCGGTCGAGGGTGTGCGGCAGGGTTTGCCAAAGGCCGGGGTTAAGCTCCGTCAGTACCGGCACTACGTGGTGACGAATTCGGTTACGGGCGTATTTATCATCGGCGTTGGAGCTATCCTCGCGGTAGGTCACTGCCTGTTCATTGGCAAACGCAGCCAGCCGGGCACGGGTGGCAAACAGGAGCGGACGCACCACCCCATTCTGATACCGGGCAATGCCATGCAACCCAGCCAGTCCGGTACCCCGTGTCAGGTTAAACAGCATGGTTTCCAGCACATCGTTCAGGTGGTGCGCGGTAGCGACACTGGTATACCCGTGTTCCTGAATTAATCGGGCAAACCAGTCGTAACGCAGTTCGCGGGCAATCATCTGAATGGATACGTTCCGGGCGGCAGCCAGTGCAGCCGTGTCGAAGTGTGTCCCATGAAAGGGAACCCCGTAGTCGGCGGCCTTGTTTTCAACGAAGCGTGCATCGGCATCTGAGTCGGCCCCGCGCAGGCCGAAGTGGACGTGGGCAATGGCGAATGGCTGTTTGACCCGGTGAACCAGTTCAGCCATCACCATCGAATCCAGCCCTCCGCTCACGGCCAGTAGCACCCGCTTAGTCGTATCAAACAGCTGATTATCGTTAATAAATGCTAAAAAATCCCGTTCCAACATCCGGTGTCAGCCCAAAGCCGTAGTTTTGTTGTTATGAATCGTATGTCTGTACGCTTTTTATTTATCGTTATCGGTATTTTCCTGTTGGTTACATCCAACGAGGTGATGGCCCAGTTTGGTGTGTCTCCAACAACCGGTGGCACCGACGATAAAGTAGAACTGTTTGGTGCCGATAGCCTGGTTGTGCTCAATGTACCGAATGAATCGGTCCGTAAACTGTATAACAACGTTCGTCTGCGTCATAAAGGCGTGCTGATGTATTGTAACCTGGCCATCCAGAACGTAACGACCAACGTGATCGAAGCCTATGGCAACGTCCGGCTCGTGCAGGGTGATACCATCACTATACGGGGTGATACCATGTTTTATTACGGTAATTCCCGCCAGGCCAACATGCGGGGTCGTGTCATCATGCGCGACCGCAAAATGACCCTGACCACCCGGCAGCTCGATTACGACATGCTGTCGGGCATTGCCCACTACCCGGTTCCGGGCCGTATTGTGGACAAAGACAACGTGCTCACCAGTCGGGAAGGGTACTACGATACGCGGTCCAAGTTATTTACGTTTCGGCAAAACGTGGTGTTGGTAAACCCCAAAGGTACACTCACCGCCGATTCGCTGCTGTACAATTCACTGACCCGGATTGCCACCTTTCAGGGGCCAACACGCATTAAAAATAAGGATGGCTTACTTACGGCCATTGCCGGGCAGTACAATACCATAACGGGCATTTCTAATTTCGAACGCCGGGCCACCGTAGAAACCCCCAAATACCGGCTCACGGGCGATACACTGTACTACGATAACCCGTCTCAACTGGGTGATGCCCGGGGCAATGTCATTATGGTTGCCAAAGACCGGAAAGTAATTATTACCGGCGACCATGTGCGGTATAATGGCAGGGTCGGAATCTCACGGGTGACAGGTCACGCTGTTGCCAAGAGTATTGCGAACGAAGCGACCAAAGACACCCTTTATTTACGGGCGGACACCCTGTTTTCTTACGATAATAAAGTTACCAACACCCGTAAACTGGTGGGTCAGAAAAACGTATTCGTCTACAAATCCGATTTGCAGAGCAAGTGCGATTCACTTATTTATGACGCGGCTGATTCGACCATTTATTTTTACAAAAAACCCATTGTCTGGAGTCAGGATAAATACCAGATGGAAGCCGACTCGATGCGACTTTTGCTCAAAAACAACAAAATACACACGATGTTTTTGAAGACAAAATCATTCGTCGTTTCACTCGATACGCTCAAAAATTTTAATCAGGTAAAAGGACGTACGATCACAGCGTATTTCGATACAAAGCTCGTCAATCCCGATACGCTTTCGCCGGATACACAGCGCGGGAAAGGGGGTCAGCAAGCCGTACTAACGGCCACTACCCGGCAAAATATTCCGTCGGCTGCAACAAATAGAGGTCCCAAAGACGTATCAGCAAGAAAGAGCCAAACGATGCGTCCGGATACCATACGACTTCAGGAAAGAACATCGCTCGAACGGGTACTGGTTGATGGGAACGGGCAAAGTATTTATTACGCCCTGAGTGAAGCCAATAAGTTGATTGGGTTAAACCACGTCGAATGCAGCCGAATGAATATTGAGTTCAGCGATAATAAAGTCGGCAAAATTCGATTTTACGGGCACCCGGATTCTAAGCTTATTCCACCCAAGGAATTCACTGGCGAAACGCAGGAACTGGATGGATTTCGGTGGCGTGAATCAGAAAAACCAACAAAAGCACAGGTCTTATGGCAGGAAACTCCGCCGACTGAGCAGCCAAAAGTTAAAAAAGCAATAAAAAATAAGGAAGTCGATTAAACCTTTGGCTCAAAAATTGGTTCAAAAGGTTAATAAATGACCCCTTTAACAATTTTTTAAGTAGTATCCCGTTGACATTGTCTTTTTTGATGAATAGGTTTGTGTTGACGAGTTGTGTACCTGTAATCGACATTCATGAAAAAAATTATACTTATTGGTGTAGTATCGGGCTTGCTGATGGCAACGATTCCCCTCCAGGCACAGGTTGCCCAGCGGGATTCGGATAGCCGGAAAGGTAGCCGACTGGAGCTGGGCCGAACCGCTTCCTCACCGAAAACAGGCGCGGCTCGTTTGCCCGTGAGCCGGTTTTCTATTGTAACTAATCCGGCTTCGTCATCGGGCTTGGATCGCTCCATAAACGTCAACAAGAACGCGGCCATCAACGAACATTACCGGTCTTTGTTGATACCCCGTTCCAGCGCGAAAGCAGCCGCCCGAACAGGAGCCAGTGACATCACCCCCGTTGCCGTGGCTGATTCCCGCCCGGCACCCGCTTCGGAAGGCAAGGGCGACAGCCGCCTGTTCAGTAATGACAAGCTATGGGTTTCCAATGCGTACCCCAACCCGGCCGATGATGTGGCTGAACTCGACTATCAGATGACAGGGTCCGTATCCGAAGCGAAGTTAGTTTTGCTCAATGTGCTGGGCACCCCTGTTCCCGGTTACGAACAGATAGAACTGGACCGTAATAATAACAAGGTTCGGATTGTTACCCGACCGCTGGATACAGGTTACTACTTGTATCAACTGACCGTTGACGGCAAAAAAGTAGCTACGAAGCGGCTGCTCGTTCGCCATCAGTAACCACCGGACTTTTTGTTAAAATACCCTAAATAAGGCCGTGTATACGGGTTCATGGTAATACGACAGGCTACATCGCCGTTTTAACCGATGTAGCCTGTATTTTTTTTGTATCTTTGCACACATATGCAACACCGTCATATTGGTCTATTTCTGCTGGGAACCTGGCTCCTGTTCCTGCTAAGTTCCTGCAGTCCGTTTTCGAAATTACAGAAGAGCGGGAACGACGAGGAAAAGTATAAAGGGGCCGTTCAGTACTATAACAAAGGGGAATGGTACAAGGCAGGTCTGTTATTTGAGGAGTTGATTCCCGTTCTGAAAGGAAGCACCGAATCAGAGATGGCCCAGTTTTATTACGCCTACACCCAGTTTCGCCAAAGCCAGTACCTGCTGAGTGCTACCTTGTTCAAGAAGTTTTACGAAACGTTTGCCCGCTCCGATTACGCGCAGGAAGCGATGTATATGTACGCCTACTCGCTGTACAAAGATACGCCCTCGTTTAACCTCGACCAGTCCAACACCTTAACGGCAACTGCGGCCCTGCAGGACTTTATCAATATTTATCCGGATAGTAAATACCGGGATGATGCCACCAAACAGATTCTGGAACTGAGGGAAAAGCTGGAGCGCAAAGCCTACGAAAAAGCCAAACTCTATTTCAAAACCAGTGGCTTCAATATTGCGTCCTACAAATCGGCGGTTATTTCCATCAATAATTTTCAGCGTGAATTTCCCGACTCTGAGTACAATGAAGAGCTGGCCTATATGAAAGTAGATGCCGAATTCAGTCTGGCTCAGAACAGCCTGGAAACCAAGCAGAAGGAACGTTATCAGGATGCCATCAGTTATCATCAGGCATTTATCGATAAATACCCGAACAGTAAATACCTGAAGCAGTCAGAAAAAATGTTTGAAACCAGCCAGAAAGAGATAGATCGTCTGGATGTACTGGAGCAGGAACGCGAGAAGGAAAAAGAAAAACTAAAGAACCCGCCGGCAAAAGTAACGGCAGCAAACTAAGTCAGTTTAAGGTTTTCAGTTTATCATTTACGGTCTTGGCGGGTAACCGCAACGGCAAATGATAAACCCGACACCTTAAACGATAATCTACTATTATGGCAACCAATCAATCGATTATTACCCGCAACAACGACAAGATTGCGGAAAAGACCGGCAACCTGTACGAATCGGTATCCATCATCTCGAAACGTGCCCGGCAGATTGCCTCTAAAAACAAAGAGGAACTCAGCAACAAACTGTCGGAGTTCGTTTCGGCGGTCGATAACCTGGAAGAGGTATTTGAAAACCGCGAGCAGATAGAGATTTCCAAGTTCTACGAGCGGATGCCAAAGCCTACGTCTATTGCGACCGATGAGTTTTTGGAAGGTAAAGTATACTGGCGCTACAACGACGAGCCTCAGCCGTAGTGCTGGCTCATTTATTCCTTTTCACGACCGCACGGCAAGAGTACCCGTGCGGTTTTGGCGTTTTAAGACAGGGCAGTGCATAGCCTTACTTTTCAAACAACAGAGCCAACAGTATCTATCATGTCAATGGTGGGCAAACGAATCTTACTGGGCGTAACGGGTAGTATCTCGGCGTATAAAGCAGCCCTTCTGGTTCGGCTTCTGGTTAAAGCAGGTGCCGAAGTTCAGGTGGTGATGACCGAGTCAGCCCAGGCATTTATTACCCCGCTAACGCTGGCCACCCTGTCGAAGCGCCCCGTCCTATCAACATTCACGGATAACTCAGGGAACGGGGGCTGGAATAATCACGTGGCGTTAGGGCTGTGGGCTGATGCACTCATCATAGCTCCTGCCTCAGCGCGCACGCTGGCCCGGTGCGCTACCGGCCTGTGCGATAATTTGCTATCCGCCGTATACCTGTCGGCCCGGTGCCCGGTATTTTTTGCGCCCGCCATGGACGTTGACATGTACCATCACCCCAGCACGGTTGAAAACCTGCGTCGGCTCGAATCCTTCGGTAACCATATTATCCGGGCCGAGCACGGTGAGCTGGCCAGTGGACTGATTGGCGAAGGCAGGCTGGCCGAACCCGAAACGATTGTACAGATACTGGACGAATACTGGGAGCAGCAGAAGGATGCAACCAGGAATGAAACGCACTTGCCTTCCCTCGCCAATAAACGGGTGCTTATAACGGCGGGCCCGACGCAGGAGCCCCTTGATCCGGTTCGGTACATCAGCAATCACTCCACCGGCAAGATGGGCTACGCCATTGCCCGTGCTTTTGCAAAGGCCGGTGCCCACGTTACGCTGGTGAGTGGCCCCACTTCCTTACCCCTCCCCGACCCCACGGTGAATCGAATTCCGGTGCAGTCGGCACAGGATATGTTCCGGGCCACAGAGGCAGCTTTTGCGGAGGCTGATATCGTGGTGCTCAGCGCGGCCGTTGCCGATTATACACCAGCACATCCGGCCAGCCAGAAAATAAAAAAGAAGGACGCTGTTTTTTCGCTCGAACTGACAAAAACCACCGATATTGCCGCGACGCTGGGTAGCCGGAAAAGGCCCGGCCAGTGGATGATGGGCTTTGCGCTCGAAACGGAAAATGAACACGCGAATGCCGTAAAAAAACTTCAGTCAAAAAACCTGGACTGGATTGTTCTGAATTCATTACGTGATGCGGGCGCTGGTTTTGGGCACGATACCAACAAGATTACGGTTATTGATAAAGACGGGCAAAGTCGCGAATTTGCGCTGAAATCGAAAGACGAAATAGCCCAGGATCTGGTAAATCTGATTGCCGATACGCTAAAGGCCCGGTGATAGTCGTTGACAAAGATGGCCTGATACACCCTAGTGATTAACCAGCGGCTGACCCTCGTTTGGGGTTAACCCACAGCATTATCCATCATGAACGTAATAAAGATAGTAGTTTTCCTGGTCTGCTGGGGTAGTCTGGCCCAGGCCCAGGAGTTGAACTGTCAGGTAACGATCAACTCCGACCAGCTATTTGCCCAGCAAAAAACCGACTTTGCCTACGTGAGTCAGTTGCAGGGAATTATTACTGAGTTCATGAATAACCGGCGCTGGAGCAATGACCAGTTTGCGGTGAACGAGCGAATCAACTGCGCCCTGAACATCAACCTGGTAAAATCCCTGGCGCAGGGTGTTTTTGAAGCTACGGCCCAGATTACCGTATCGCGACCGGTGTACGGGACGGGTTATGAAACGACCACGTTCACGTACGTAGATCGTGCCTTCAACTTCGTTTATTTGCCCACCACGCCCGTCTACTTTCGGGAGAATCAGTTTTCCGACGACTTGACCTCACTACTGGCGTATTATGCCAATGTTATAATGGCCGTTGATTACGATACCTTCAGTAAACAGGGCGGTAATCCATTCGTACAGAAGGCTTTCTCCATCACGAACCTGGCGCAGCAGGGGTCGCCCAATGCATCCTGGCAGCCCAATGGCGACCGGCGGAACCGATACTGGCTCGTCGAGAATATGCAAAATCAGCAGTTGATTCCATTCCGGGATGGTATCTATACCTACCACCGGTTGGGTCTGGATGTTTTTGCGGCTAATCCGGTGCAGGTACGCAAACAGACACTCAATTTGCTGACCACTATCCGAACCATTGGCCTACAGCTTCCCAACTCGGTATTGATTAGTTCTTTCTTTGATGCCAAATCGCAGGAACTATACAACATTCTGTTTGAAGGAACATCGGCAGAAAAGCAGAAAGCCTTTGAATTACTGTCTTATCTGGACCCGGCCAAGACTGAAAACTACCGAAAATTAATCCAGTGAATGACCAACAGCCGGGTAGAGTGAGTAATTTTGTTTTCGCTTACCAGCTATCGACTTTGGCTGACGCACTTCCTTTTCACGGCTAATTGCTTACTGATTTTGCTATCGCATTTACTCATAAAAAATTACGCGCTGATTGACGAACTCGAACTTTCTCCCGACCACGAATTAAACATCGTAACGGGCGAAACGGGGGCGGGGAAGTCGATCATCCTGGGTGCCATTGGGCTATTGCTGGGGAACCGTGCCGATACCCGCGCCCTGTATAATCCGGAAAAAAAGTGTGTCATCGAAGGCACCTTTGGGGTATCCGGCTACGCTATTGAGCGGGTTTTCGATGAGGAGGAACTGGACTATTCCAGTACCTGCATCGTTCGCCGGGAGATTAGCGTGAGTGGCAAATCGCGGGCGTTCGTGAATGATACACCCGTCAATCTGGAAACGCTCCGGCGCGTTACGAGCCAGTTGATGGATATTCACTCGCAGCACGACTCGGTCCTGCTCGGCTCCAACGAGTACCAGTTGGAAATTGTCGACACCTACGCTCAAAATGAAAACCTACTGCACTCCTACCGGACTGACTACCAGGATTATCGGGTAAAAAAAGTGGCTTACGATCAGTTACAGACTGAAGCAAAAGCCATGCGTAAAGAGTTCGACTACAATAATTTTCTGTACGAAGAATTAGCCAACGCCCAGCTACAACCCGATGAACAGGAACAACTGGAGAATGAACTGACGATACTGGAAAATGCCGAAGACATTAAAGAGCGATTGCAACTGGCCTACGAATACCTGGACAATGCGGAGCAGTCTGTCATCGATTTTCTGAAGGGCACGCTCAGCAACCTGGCTTACATCAGCAAACTGTCGGGTCAGTACGAACAACTGCATCAGCGGGCCCAGAGCAGCCTGATCGAACTGCGCGATATTGCCGACGAAATCAGCAGTGAGCAGGACAGCGTAGAGGTAGACGATGCCCGCGTGGAAACCATCCGCGAACGGCTGAACCTGATTTATCAGTTACAAACCAAGCATCAGGCCAGTTCTGTACAGGATTTACTGCTGCTTCGGGATGAACTGGGGAGCAAGGTGAGCAAGGTGCTGAATCTGGACGATGCCCTGGATGCGGCCAAAGCGCAAACCACAGCCGCTTACTCGAAGCTGCTGGCCAGTGCCGAAACGCTGTCCGTTTCCCGGCAAGCGGCCCTACTGCCCATAGAAAGCGAAATTGGTGCTTTGCTGTACGACCTGGGCATGCCCAATGCATCATTGAAAATTCAGGCCGAAACTACCAAACCCATGCCGGCCGGTGTGGATACAATCGAGTTTTTGTTCAGTGCCAATAAGGGTATCAAGCCGCAGCAGTTAAAAACGGTGGCTTCGGGTGGTGAATTCTCGCGGTTAATGATGGCCATTAAGTACATTCTGGCCAGTAAGCGCTCGCTGCCCACCATTATTTTCGATGAGATTGACACGGGGGTGTCGGGTGAAATAGCCATCAAGATGGGCAATATGATGCACGACATGGCCCACAGCCACCAGATCATTGCCATTACCCACCTCCATCAGATTGCCGGACAGGGGACCGCCCACTACTTCGTGTATAAAGACCATTCGGCCGACAAAACGGTGAGCCGGATCAAAAAACTAACCCTCGATGAACGAATCAGTGAGATTGCCCAGATGATTGGTGGTAAAAACCCATCGACCAGCGCGGTAAAGAATGCCCGCGAAATAATAAAACAACGGGCAACGGTCAAATGATGAGTCAAGATGGACCAGGCACGCTGGCTTCTCTATCCGAAAAAAAGTCATTACTCCCTTTCAGCATATGAACAGTACAACTAAAACGATTGCTTTTCTATTCACGGCTGCAACGGTAGCCTGGTCCTGTAACGGAGGCAAAGACTCCGTGAAAGCCGCCGAAAACGAAGTGTTCGCGATTCATGATGAGATAATGCCCAAAGTAATGGGTGACCTTGTTACCCTGAAAAAAAAACTCAGCCAACGCGTCACCTCGCTGGATAGCGTGAAAGCCAGCGGTTCGGCAGCGGACGTTTTGCGAACCGATGAGGAGAAAGCACAGGCTATGCAGTTAAATCATAACCTGACCATTGCCGACAGCCTGATGAACCACTGGATGGCGCAGTACAATGGGGATACGCTTGATAAGTTACCGTCCGATCAGGCTTTGTATTACCTGACTACCCAAAAAGATATAATCACCGATGTTAAAACAAAAGTTAATTCCAGTATTGAGCAGGCCCGCCAGTTTTTGGGCAAAAAATAAACAATGGCTCGTATTGCCGGGCCTTCTGACCCTGTTATGGGCCTGTGGTGGAGCCGATAGCAACAAACTTCCGATTCTGGGACAGCGCGAAGCCGTAACGAAAACAGTAGACGGAAAACAGGTAACTGATTCAGTTTATCAGACTATTCCTGACTTTGCCTTCGTCAGTCAATATGGGGATACGGTTACGGCCAGAAACCTCGATGATAAGATTTACGTAGCCGATTTCTTTTTTACGAGCTGCCCCACCATCTGCCCAAAAATGAAGGTGCAGTTGAAGCGGGTCTACGATAAGTTTAAGGGAAATCCGGATGTGATGCTGCTCTCGCACACCATCGACCCCGCCCACGACTCGGTAGCGGTATTGCATGAATTTGCCCAGAACCTGGGCGTAACGGGTCGGCAATGGCTGTTCGTAACGGGCGACCGGGATAAGATTTATGACCTCGGCCAGAAAAGTTATATGGTAACCGCGCAGGCCGATTCAACCGCGCCGGGGGGCGTTATTCATAGTGGTGCCTTTGTTCTGGTCGACAAAAACAAACACATCCGGGGTATTTACGACGGCACGACCGAAGAGGGCGTTGATAAATTAATGGCTGATATGGACCAACTCCTAGCCGAGTTGAAGTCAGTTGCCGCTAAATCATGAGTAAACTTCCCAGCCTGATAGCCGGTTTGCTGGTCTGCGTTTACTTCGTTTCCTGCCAGAGTCAGGAAGAGATAAAACGGCAGAAGTACATTACAGAAGGTATCCTGGTCTACAAAGCGAACTGTGCCAACTGCCACCAGACCAAAGGGGAGGGATTGGCGGCACTCTACCCGCCCATTGCCAATTCGGATTATCTGGTCAACAAAAACAACGTGATTTGTTTGATCCGGTACGGTCAGCAGGGTAAGATTGTGGTCAACGGCAACCAATACAACCGACCCATGCCCGCCCACCCGCAACTCAGCGACCTTGAAATAGCCGAAGTTGTAACGTACATCTATAACGAGTGGGGAAATGAAAAAAAGGTGACGGATGTAAAAGCGGTTGCCCCCGTGCTGGAGCAGTGCCGCACCGAGTTAAACAGCCGCCCGGTAACGAATTAAGTAGCTGCTTACCTGCTTATTATATGCCGCCCTGCACGTTAAATACGCCATTTACCTTCCGGATGGCATATTTAGAGAAATCCTGATTGGCATCCAGCCCCGTTCCGTATAGTTTTTCGCCTGTTAGCTGGCTCAGAATAGATACGTCTTTTTCAGTGTACACTTTTTTGGTGACGGGGTTCCAGGTAAGCTCGGGCGTGAGTAGTTTCTCCTGCTTTTGCTTGTTAACGACCACCACGTGACCCATCACAACATACACATCCTTCGCTTTATCATACCGACCTGAATCGGAATCGATGGTCGTTATTTCCTCCCCAGCCGGGTTATAAAATAAAATGTGGACAGGTTTGGGATAACGCCGATTTTCGTTTTCGTACCGAAGCTGCTTTGCCGTGGTCAGTTTAACCTTTACCACGGCCCCCTCGCTGTATAACAGCTTTACGTCATTGATTTCCTCAATCGGTCCGCTGTACGGGACCACCTTTTTGGCCTGTTTCGGCTCACCGCAAGCGAAAAAGAGTGAAGCGTGAAGAATGAATAGTGAAAAATACAGGGCCGTTTTTAAAAGCCATCTTACACCACTACTTTTTTCTATATTCTTCATTTTTCATTTCTCCATTCCTCATTTAAAGCTTAATCAACCACCTGTTTCCGGAACCACCAGTCGTTCAATGAGAAGCCGACACCAAAGCGTACGTACCGTTCCCGAATCTGGTTACCCGTCAGCACCCCCCGCTGACCCGCCACGACCGAAACACTGATGTGATTGACCAGGTAAGAACCCAGCGGCAGGGAGAAGCCCAGACTACCGTTTACGTCGTTTATTTTCAGACCCGATACCAGGTAAGGCATCTGGTTGTACTGGAAACCAGCCCGGTACGTAATCAGATCGCGGTACCGGTTCGACGTGGGTTTGGGCGTAAATTCGGCCCCGGCCGCTATATTCATGGCATCGACCAGGTTACCTGGTTTCCCATCGGGCGTGCGATACTGGCTCCACTGTTGTAACCCTACATCGACCCCAACCAGCAGGGAGCTTCCCTTTTCCAGGCTGATGCCAAAGCGAACCTGCTGAGGCAGCGTAGCCGCCCCGGAGGAGTTGAGCCGCAGGGTATCGGGAGCCGCCACTACCTGTTGATCCGTGCCGGTTTGCTGATAAATATCCGTTTGCTGCGCGCCAACCCGCATTTGCGGATCGAACGAAGCCCCTACGTTCAGCGTCAGTTTCTCCGACAGCTTGGGCCGCCAGGCGGCGCCGAGCTTAAAGACAATATCACTGTAGTTCGTACGGTTCAGCCGATTGATCAGTACATCCTCGTTGCTGCCCGTAAACACCCGCGCACTGGATGTGTGCGTAATATTACCAAACAGGAAAGAGGCTTCTGCACCCGCATAAATATTTTTCGTAATGCGAACGCCATTGGCTATCGATGCTTTATTCAAGCCTCCCCGACCGGTATATTCATAGCGGGTGGGGTAAGTCGTTCCCGGCACAGTGGAGAATTCTTGCGTGTCGTAATTAACGAACGTGTAGGGTCGCAGGCTGATGGCTATATTCCAGCGCGAATTGGCCGGAAAAGCCAGTGCCAGATACCCCAGATTCCCGGACACGTTACGCTGATTCTGCAACTGATTACCGATGTTCTGGCTAAGCCCTTTCGATTGGCCGAGCAGGCCCACCTCAAACACCGTAAAACGGGTTCGGCGAGCGAGCAGGGCCGGATTTTGCAGATTCAGGTAGAACGGGCTGGCATTGCTGATACCTACCTCCCCCATGCCCATATTCGTTACGTTGGCCGGGCTGTATAGTTCACCGACACCCAGTGCCGAATAGGGTGAATTGCCTAATCCCTGGGCCAATATCATTGTCGATGTAGCGGCTACAGCCAGCAGGCTAAGCGTTAACGTCCGGCGTATTCGCCTGTATAGTTTCAACATTATAGCGTAAAATTCGATTCAATCCCATGAGCACTAGTTCGGGCACTACAAATATCGGGGGTTTAAGACGACTTTCAAAGGCGGGAGCATCCCCCCCGCAGAGTAATACCACCAAACCGGGCCGCTCCCGCCGGTAGCTTTCCACGATACCGGTCAGTTCAAAAGCCAATCCATTTATCACACCACTTTGCAGGGCGGCCTGCGTATTTTTGGCGGTCAGGTCCGGCCAACCCGGGTCAGACCAATCCTGATTGCCCAGCCAGGGGTAGTTCTACCAGTGGCAGCCGGGCCGTTTGTTCATGCATGGCCCTAAACCGCATGCGCAACCCCGGCGAAATCAATCCGCCCTGAAATACCGAATTCCGGTCAACGAGATCAGCCGTAAGGCAGGTGCCCAGGTCAAGAATCAGGCAATCCTGTCCCGGAAACAGCGTCACTAGCCCCCACTGCCGCAGCTACGCGGTCGGCACCGAGGGTAGTGGGCGTATCATACGCTTTGCGCAGGGGTACGGGCGTTTGACTATCGAACACGATAAGACCCGCGTTTATTCCGGTCAGCCGTTCCTTGATTTCTTCGGCCGGCCGACTCGTTGAGGAAACGATTACCCGGCTTACTGTCCGGTCGGCAAGCATCACCATCAGGGCATCCGGATCAGGATACTGCCCCGTTTCAATCAGTTCAGTACCAGCAAACCAGCCGGTTTTCAGGCGCGTATTACCCCAGTCGATAACCAGATTTGTAGCGGTTGGCATAGAACTTTATCGAATGTAGTACGGAAGGGCAACGTTTGTACCAAAAACAAAATTGGCTGTTTCAGGCTGATTTAAGCTTTTTTAACGGGAGTTCGGGCTGGTCTGGGTAGGGCAGCAGGTATTAAGGGCCCCAGGTAAAGGGACCGTTCAAGCCGGAAAAGCGGGACTCAAGCAGTACTCGGAGTTGTCATTTTTGTAAAAAAGCGTACCTGGTAGCGGGTATGTTGTAGACCCTCATCAACGTTACTCGCTCCTGCTTCCCTGATTCGGTGACAATAGCGTATGAATCCAGTAGCAGACTGTTCAGATTTACCGGTAAGAGTGGTTGTGCCGGTGCAAAAAACGGGGGAATTTGCCGAGGCCTTTCCTGATGGGGTCTTACTTTTCCTCTGCTTTGGGCTGGAGAGAGCCACGGGCAATCGGTTCGGGTTTTGATTGGGGCGTTGTGTACCGAAGTAACGTAGCCGTCGGGTAATCGGATTTTGGTGGGCGGGTGATGACCAGTTGGTAAGAACGGGTGCCCACAATCAGGTTGGAATAGGCCATTTCTTTAGTTTGTTCCTGAAGCAGGCTCCAATTGGCTATAGGCTCCTTAGCCAGTAAGGTCTGGTCTTCCTTCGAGAGCGTAGCAAAAGCGGTGTCGGCTACAAACCGCTTGCTGGTCAGGCCTTCAATGACCGAAACGATGGCCAACGGAACGGAGGCCTCGGGTTTTGATTGTGCGATAGCTGATCCAGCAGACAACAAAAACAGAGCAACTAATTGGTTCATACCGTTGGGTTAGTTAGCCGATCCCGGAACCAGGATTCACCTGGTAAACCCGGCTGGAATCGTTTGGTTGGTAAATCACTCCAGAAAGACCAGTAAATAAACATAAACCGGCCATGTGCATCTGCGGAACATACCGATTATCGGTGGTAGTAGTTGCTCACCAGCCGGTTGAACTACTACGCAGCTTCATCATGGAATTCGGACGGCAATGCAACGGTATTCAACCAGAATTGACATACCCGCTCGATAACCTGGGTTGGTGCTACCTGGTTACTGGACAGTGAAATGACGGAGTTTGCCTTTCTTTCGTATGCTTCCGTTACCGATTGATCAGTGTTGGAAACCAGCAAAACCAGGGGTATCCGACTTAGTTTCGGGTCTTCTTTCAGGTGCTGTAAGGTTTGCAATCGTTCCTGCGTTCTGGTGCGGGCATCCATCAGGATCAGAGTCGGATTTTTACGGTGCGATAAGGGCCGGAATACGTCTGCCAGGTGGCTGCCTTGTTGCGTTGTATACACCTGATAAGCGGGCCATCTTTTCTCGATTAGCTGCCTGGTAAATACAGCAATCGCTTCATCCTCCGTAACCAGAAGTACAGAGCGCATTGCTACTTCATGCTGCGGAGCAATCGTCTTCGAAACAGCGCCGACAGCATTGTTTGTAGCGGAATCCGAATTGGTCGGCACCAGGCAGGATTGGAGTGAATCAACCACCTGAGTCCAGCGTCGGCGACTGACGGGGAATACTTCGCCACTGTCTAACCGAACTTCGCCTGCCATTTTCTGACGCAGTGGCTGGTGCAGGCTTTTCACGTAAGCCGGGTTGATCAACACCGTTTTATGAGCCCGTATAAAATCGGGAAGTTTAGTTGCCAGGTAACTGATCGGTTTGGCCAGCAGTTTCTTTTCGCCATTCCGAAAATGGAGCCAGCTGTAATTATTGGCCCCTGAAAAGTAGGAAATCAATTCCGGACGCTCCAGGGCTGGTTTTATGATACTCATAGGTATACGTGCTAGCGGGTATAATTTCCCCTGACAGCGGTTGAAAGGAACAGGTATGGTCCTGAAGAATCGGCCTTATCCACCGTTCGACAAGTGTTTTTCTTGCTGATTCCATCCCCGTCGAAAGTTCAGCCAACCGGTCGCTTTAGCGACCACTTGCGGAACCCTGTCAGGCATTCCATTATCAACAACTCAAGGGCGCTTACGGTTTAGCCCGCTCCACTCCGCGGTACTGGCCGATGTGAAAATAAAGATACGGTACTGATGGCCGAAAACGGCAAACGGAGCCCTTTCCGTAGTAGTATAGTATGGAGTAGCCCGAACAATGGACTCACCCTGATGAACGGACAACAGTACCGGATCGAGCTGGCCGGTTTCGATTTGTGGTAGCAGCTTCGGCAGCCGATTTCGAAAACGCGTACATCCTGACCATTCAGTATTACTCCCTACACAGGGCAGCAGATAATACTGGCCAGGAGAGCCATTACCTCACTTTATACCGTAGTTTTATACGCTTTCACGTACCCGAACTGTTCCTTTTGAGCGGATTCTGTTTGATGATTCACAAGCACATATCGGTTGGATCACTTGCTTTTCGCCTGGTTATCCGCTGAAAATTTAGCCCAACCGGGGCAAACCGTGCAACCGAATGCTGGTTATCAGCCTAACCTGGCTTATCCTTATGTCAACCATTCCTCCCGATATCGCTCAGCCCCTGGCTGAACTTGTCTCTTATTTTTTTACCCGCCGGGAAGTTATCTTACAGAACTGGCGAACAGCCTGTGAAGAAGACCCCGCCCTGAGTAAAACCTCATCGCTGAGCCGGGAGGAATTCAATAACCTGTTGCCCATTATTTTAGATATTCTTGAACAGCGCTTATTGCATCAAACGCCGGCCGTTGACACGGTCCTGATGGCCAGTTCGCACGGGTTGCAACGGTGGCAACGCGCCTACGCCTTACCGGAAACACTTCAGGAACTGAATCACTTAACGAGAATTCTGTATCAGGAACTTCAGCTCTTTCAGGAACTGATTCCTCAGGTCAATGCCAAGATGCTGCTTCAGGCACAACAGCAGATTGGTCAGCTGATGAGCGAAACAATACTGAGCAGTGTGCGGAAGTACGATGAACTTCAGCGACTGGAGGCCGTTAATCGGGTTGCTACCCTGCAGGAGGCTATCGATCAGATGCAGGAACTGTCCCGTCAGCGGAGCGACATACTACGGAACTCCTCCCACGATTTACGGGGTAGTTTCGGACTTGTGAACAGTGCCGCTTACCTGCTGAATACGGAAGGGCTGAATGAGCAGGATCGGGAGCAGTTTCTAAGCATTCTGAATCGAAATCTGGGGAATATCAAGTCGATATTAAATAACCTGATGGCCCTGTCGCGCCTGGAAGCCGGTGAGGAAACACTCCGGATAGAATCCGTTGATGTTGGTAGGCTACTAACCGAACTGGTAACGAATGCGCAGTTGCTGGCCAATGATCGTGGACTGATTCTTCAGGCGAATGGGCCTGAAACGTTAGTACTCGAAACGGATGCGGCCAAACTCCAGCGGATTGTACAGAATTTGCTCATGAATGCCCTGACTTATACACCTGCTGGTTTTATATCCGTTTCCTGGTCGAAGTCAGACAACAACTACTGGCTGGTTACTGTGCAGGATTCAGGACCGGGTCTGCCTGCTGGTTTAACAAGCCTGTTAGCCTTGCAATTGAAACCAGCGGCTGAAGTCACCAGTTCAACCGGAATTGACCAGGCTGAACCGTCAGTGCAGCCGCCTTCCGGTGCGCAGCATATCCCGTTCAGCGGAGAGCTGACCACCCGGGCTAATCAGGGAGAAGGAGTTGGTTTGCAGATTGTTAAACGACTGTGCGATTTACTGGATGCCAAGCTGGAAATCGAAACTCACGCTGGCCGGGGTACGCTCTTCCGCATTCGCCTGCCCGTGCATTAGGCGGGTGAAGCAATCCTGGTTCAAGGAAGCGGCAGGGTGACCGTGTCCCACCAGTATTGCCGCAGAGACTGGAAATAGGCCCGCCACTGATCGTAGTTGACGGGCTTAACGATGTATGAATTGGTTCCCAGATCGTAGGACATCTGTACGTCTTCTGGTAATTCGGAATGGCTAAGCACAGTAACGGGAATTGATCGATAGGGGGACGTATTTCCTTTAATCTGCTTCAACAACTCCAATCCGTTGGTTCGCTTTGGTACATAAAGATCCAGCAAAATAAGCCGGGGAGGTGTTTTCTGTCCCTGATTATCCTGGTTGAGCTGATTCAACGCTTCTTCACCCGTTGTGGCTATAACCAGTTTTACCTTCGGCATACAGTCAAAAAGTACCCGCCTGATGATCTGGTAATCATCCGGATTATCTTCAATCAATAAAATTTTAGCCTCCCGCAAACTACGTTGATGCGTGCTGTGCTGGTCGTTCATACAAAAAGAAATAAACAGGTGGTATGGGTTGAAAACGGTGTGATTATGCAGTTTTTCTGCAGTACGCCGGGGGTAAATTTCGCTAAAAACAGCCTACTAAAGACGTTGAATCTTAAAATAAATGAAGTCAACAAAACGGTTTATACAGTAGGGAATAGGCAGATGAGTGGCTTTGCTCTTAGTAACCAACGGCGTTGTCAGGACCGGGTGAACCGCTCTACCCCGGCAAAAAAGACCAGTACTGAACCCAATCAACTGTAGCAGGTTTAACTGCACTGCCGATTGGCTGTGTACTACGATCAGTCGCTTACCGAGTTACAAACAACGGGAATGGCTTTAAGAGAGAAACCAGCCCGACTACTTACCCTGCGAAACCAACCCCTGCGGCTCCGTTTGCGGACTCAATACACCCATTTGTCGGAAAGTAATCAGCGAATGCCGGGTCAAATGACAGCAACCAGGCAAAAAATCAGTACCGCCCGGCTAAAGCTGGATAAGAGTTAACCCACTCTTCCATCGACACACGCGCCTTTGTAAGCCAACATATTTGAGGAAAATGTAGCGATTTTGCAATCCATTGTCAGGATAGATTGTTACTATCTTTGCTAGTAACCCAATCTTCCTGTATGAAAGTGACTAATGATTCTTCCGCAAGGAAAGCGAACTTCCGACGGGCAAAAGTACTGGTCATAGATGATAATCAAGATCACTGGGTAGTGATCCAGAAAGCCATGCTGGCAACGCTTCCCGAAGTAACACCCGTGTGGGTCGATACGCCCCGGCAGGCTTTGGTGCTTCTCCAGGAAGCCAGTTACCAGGAATGGGACATGCCCAAGCTAATTCTGCTGGATTTGTACCTACCTGAGCGTAAGGATGGCTGGCAGCTGCTGAAACAGATAAAATCAATGGCGTCCCCCTTTGATCATATCCCCATTGTTATGCTTAGCTCATCGGTCAACAATTCGGATATTACCGAAGCCTACACGCTGGGCGTTTCTTCCTATCTGGTAAAGCCCATTGATTTTGAGGGCTGGCTGACGTACTTCACCGAAATCCGGCAGTACTGGTGGGAAACCGTTACGCTGCCACTTTTACAGTACAAACTCTGACGCTGCAGGTATACGGAGTTGGTTCATCAATGGTAGCAACCCGTTTCGCTAACCGTACCTGACGGTAGTAAAACGCGCTAATTGGTAGCGGGCGACATGGGCTTTCTCCAGGCTGATAAAGTGGGGTATTCCGAAATTTGTACGGTAGGGTACATACGAACGCTGTTTTTCGTCGTACATTGAAACTGTATGGTACGAAGACTATTTCTGACGATTCAGTGGCTGTTGATACCTTTTATCGCCACTGCCCAAACCCTGCCTGTTCTCGATCAAAACCCAACCAGCCTGCCTTGGTACCGGTTATCCACTCCGCACTTTCGGGTACTGTATCCCGCCGGGCTTGACTCTACGGCGCAGCGCACCGCCAACCGGCTTGAGCGTATCTACGAACCGGCCAGTGCCTCCCTGGGTAAAAAACCCCGGCAGATTTCGGTCCTGCTTCAGAATCAGACGACCAATAGCAACGGGTTCGTTAGCCTGCTTCCGCGCCGGTCGGAGTTTTTTGCCGTTTCTCCGCAGGACCCCGCCCAGCTGGGCACCTACAACTGGCTCGACCTGCTGGCCGTTCATGAATACCGGCACATCGTTCAAAACGACAAGGCGTTGCAGGGCTACGGGCGGGTGTTGTATACCGCCCTGGGCAATGCCGGTTTATCCCTCCCCCTGCTCACCGTACCCGACTGGTTTGCCGAGGGCGATGCCGTTAGCACACGAAACACTCCTGAGTACCAGCGGACGCGGGCGAATTCCCAATTTCGATGTGGGCATGCGGGCGAATCTGCTGGCGAAAAAACCGTTCTCCTATCCCAAAGCAGTTGGCGGTTCCTACCGGGATAACGTACCCAATCACTACGTACTGGGTTATTTTCTGACCACCTACCTCAAGCGCACCTACGGACCCGATGTGTGGAGCCGGGTGCTTACCCGCAACTACCGCCGGTTTCCGTGGCCGTTTGCCTTCTCGGCCAGCATCAAAGCCGAAACCCAGTTGCGAACGGACGATTTGTACCGGAAAACAATGGACGACCTGACCGAAATCTGGCAAAAACAACAGGCAGGACTAACGCTAACCCCGGCAACGCATTACCCAACGAACGGAAAAATAGAAAAACAGTCGGCTACCCATCCCGTTTTCACTAACTACCGGCATCCGCAATTCCTGAGTGATTCAACTATCCTCTGCGTGAAAAGCGGCCTGGGCGATACCCCCCGCCTGGTTGTTCTGTCTGGCAATGGGCGGGAGAAAACAATCCACGTACAGGGTTTTCCGAACAACCCGGACCTGCTGTCGGCAACAGCCAGCAAAGCCTGCTGGATCGAGTTTGGCTACGACCCGCGCTGGGGGCAGCGGGATTATTCCAATATCCGGATGCTCGATCTCAAAACCGGTAAACTTACCCGGCTCACCCACCGCGCCCGGTACACGGTGGCCACGCTCTCCCCCGACAACACGAAGCTGGTGGTTGTAGATAATACTAACCGGTCTAAAACCATTCTGAAAGTGCTTGATGCCCGGACAGGAAACGTGCTGAAAACCATTGCCAACCCTACTAATGCGTTTTATCAGCACCCCCGCTGGGCAGAAGACAATCAGACAATTGTGGTAGTTACGCTGAAAGACAACCAAAAAACCATTGAGCAAATCGATACCCGGTCAGATACCCGGACAGCCCTGCTCCCGCTGGTCAATGAAAACATCAGTCATCCCCAGCCCTGGGGCCACTATGTTTTGTATAATTCGCCCCGGTCGGGCATCGATAATGTGTACGCGGTCGATGTCCGGTCAAAGCAGGTGTTTCAGGTCACATCGCGGCCGTTGGCGGGGTACCATGCCGCCGTGTCACCCTCGGGAAACCGGCTGGCTTTTGACGATTTTTCGGTTGCCGGCTACCGGATTGCGACAATGCCCCTCACCCCCACTACCTGGACACCCCTTTCCGAACCGGCGCGGGAGCAGCAACTCATCCGGTACTTTGGTCCCCTAGCCAAGCTGGAACCGGGTGCCGCGCAGGGTCGCCTTATCCTGGCGGATTCAGCTACTCGGATACCCTGTACCAAGCGAGTCGGTTCCGGCGGCTGGCCAACGCCATTAACGTCTATAGTTGGGGGCCAACGGTTACCAGTACGGGGCAGGCGCTGTCGGTGGGGCTGAGTTCGCAGGATTTACTGAGTACGACCCAGATTGGCGTGGGCTACACCTACAACCAGGCCGAGCGGGCCGGGAATGCCTACGCCCTGCTCAGCTATCAGGGACTTTATCCCATTATCGACGTGAGTTTCCAGCGCGGCACCCGCCGTACTTCCCTATACGTCGACCGGATTCAACCTTTGGATAGCCTGCGGTCGGATAGCTGGCAGTACAATCAGTTGACGGCTGGCTTTCGGTTGCCGCTGCAACTGACAAACTCCAAATACAGTCAGACCGTGAACCTGTCGGCGTTTTACAGCTATCTACAGGTAACGGGCTATGACCTCCCCTTTCGGTACGCTACTGAAGTGGGTATCGGCGGGGTCGCTCAATGCCCTGATATACGGATTCAGTTATTCGCGACCTGCTTCGGCAGAGTAAGCGCGACGTTGCTCCGCGCTGGGGACAGGCCCTCTCCGTTAATTATCGGACGACACCCTTTGGCGGCAAATTAACCGCCGAGCAGATTGGTATTCAGGGGAATCTATTTTTTCCCGGCCTGATGAAAACACCATTCCCTGCGGCTGCGGGGCGGCTATCAACAACAGGCCAAGGGTACTTATACGTTTGGTCCACTCATCTTTTTCCCACGGGGTCAAACTCTACCTGACCGACGACCAGATTAAGGCGGGCAGTGCCGAGTACCGCTTTCCCGTTGCCGATACGCACTGGTCGCTGGGGCGGTGGCTGTACGTCCAACGAATCAAAGCCAACGTTTTTTACGACCAGTCGATGGGCCAGAGTTCGGTAGAGGTACGGGATGTATACGGGCGTTTGCGCGGCTATGAGACCCTGCGGCACAACTTCCAGACAACCGGGCTGGATGTGTCGTTCATCGTCAACGCGCTCCGGTTCCGTACCCCCTTCGAAGCCGGTTTCCGCACCATTTACAGCATCACCGACGGGCAATGGATCGTGCAGCCCCTGGTGATCGATATAGGGTTTTGAATAGTTAAGAGTGATGAATGACTAGTGAAGAATTTGCTGAGTGTATTCTTCACTAGTCATTAGTCATTCCTCATTCCTCACTCCTTTTATCCTTTATAAAACACCCACTTCGAGAGTTCGCGGAAGGAGGTTTTCTTGCCGTACATCAGGATACCGACGCGGTAAATCCGGGCGGCCAGCCAGGTAGTGCCGATAAAGCCCAGTATCAACAGCCCCATCGATACGGCTAATTGCCAGCCGGGCACCCCAAACGGAATACGAACCATCATGACCACAGGCGAGGTAAACGGAATCATGGATGTCCAGACGGCCAGTGGCCCATCGGGGTCACGCACGGCAATCTGAGCGAAGGCAATGGCCGCGATGATGGGCATCATAATGGGAAACATGAACTGCTGCGTCTCCGTTTCGCTATCCACAGCGGCTCCAACGGCGCCAAACAGGGCACTGTACAAGAGGTAACCACCCAGGAAGTAGAACAGGAAACAGCCAATAATCAGGGGGATATTCAGCGTATCGATGGCTTTCATCACATCGGCAACGGGGTTGTTCCCATTGGCCATTTTCTGCTGAACATCCGCCTGACCGGGCATACCCCCCATCCGGCTATCCATGGCCGAAGTCGCTTTTTCTTTGGGTTGGCCAATCAGTTTGGTGCCGATGGTAAACAGCCCGGCCGTGAGCACAATCCAGAGCATGAACTGGGTCAGTCCCACCAGCGCCACGCCAATGATTTTACCCATCATCAACTGAAAGGGTTTTACCGACGAGATGATGACCTCCACAATCCGGCTCGTTTTTTCTTCCATCACGCCCCGCATCACCTGCGTTCCGTAAATAAGGACGGAGATGTAAATCAGGATGGCACAAAAACCGCTGATAATGGTGGTTACGATGCCGTTACTGCTTTTCTCCCCCGCATCGCTCAGGCTAATCGTCTGCGCATCGACGTTGACTTTAGCATCCTGAATAATTTTCTGGGTAATACCCGCTTCGCCCAGTTTGATGGTTTCAATCTCTTTGGCGATATCCCGTTCAATATTGCTTTGCAGGGATAGACTAACGCTCTTTTCGGCAAAAATCTGGACCGTTTTCGGTTGTTCGATTACGTCTTTCGGAATAAAAACCAGGGCGTTATACTCGTCCTTCACAAATGTCTTCTTGGCCGTTGCCAGTGGGGTTTTCAAAAAGGAATAGGCTGTTTCATCGTCGCTTTTAAACTTTCCGTCAAAGCGGCCACTCTCGTCGATAACGGCAATTTTCTTTTGGTTGATGGAGCTGACGGCCGCCCAGCCGATGATGGCGTAAAAGCCAAAAATGAGCAATGGTCCCAGAATCGTCATGATAATGAACGATTTTTTGCGCACCCGGACCAGGTATTCGCGCTTGATAATCAGGAAAATTATGTTCATAGCTGTAAAAAGTGAACGAGCGAACTTATACCGTCAAAGGGATTGAATGGGTGAAAACGGACCGCTAAAGCGAAGCGAAACTTTCGTAACAGGATGACTTCCGCTCCGTCTATCAGTCATTGTTATCGCCTACTGTCTGAATAAAGATTTCGTTGATGCTGGGGATATTTTCGCCAAACGAGCGGATGGCCACCCGGTCGAGCAGGTGCCGGACCAGGTCATTGACGGCCGCATCGGGGGGAATTTTTATGTCGGCCCGGATAAAGCCATCCTCGGTTTCACGGGTATTCATCACCGTAAAAGCGGGTGGCAGATCGTTCAGGGTACCCTGGTATTCAACGTGGTAGGTATGGGTCTTAAACTGCTCCTTGATGTCGCGCTTGGCCCCGTCGAGTACTTTTCGGGAACGGTTGATGAGGGCAATATAGTCGCACAACTCCTCGACCGACTCCATGCGGTGGGTGGAAAAAATAATGGTCTTGCCTTTATCGCGCAGTTCCAGAATTTCGTCTTTTATCAGGTTGGCATTGATGGGGTCGAACCCGGAAAAGGGTTCATCCAGAATAATCAGGTCGGGCTCGTGCATAACCGTCGCCACAAACTGGATTTTCTGCTGCATCCCTTTGGATAAGTCCTGCACCTGCTTATCCCACCAGGTTTTGATGTCGAACTTGACAAACCATATTTTCAGTTTGTCCATCGCCTGCTTCTCGGTGAGCCCTTTCAGCTGGGCCAGGTACAGCAGTTGCTCACCCACCTTCATTTTTTTGTACAGGCCCCGCTCTTCGGGCAGGTAGCCAATGCGTTTGATGTGGTCGGGTTTGAGTCGCTCACCGTCCAGAATCACCTCGCCCGAATCGGGGGCGGTAATCTGGTTGATGATGCGGATGAGGGAGGTTTTACCAGCGCCGTTGGGGCCAAGCAATCCAAAAATACTGCCTTTGGGCACAACCAGGCTAACATCGTCCAATGCCTTGTGGGCGGCATATTGTTTAACGATGTGGTGGGTTTCAAGGATATTGTTACTCATTTAGCTTAGGGGAAGACCAGGAAAACGATTACCAGTGGCTCAAGCTACGCACGGCGACCGTGTTTTGGCAACCAATTTACGGATGAACAGTCAACCGGTCGTACAAACGGTCGTAAAAAAAGCCCCAACCAGCGCGGGTGGGGCTTTCAATAGCGTTGGATTGATATTTACTACACTTTAACAACAATGGTCTTCGCCCACTTATCCCCAAATCGTTTCCGGTCATCGCTAAATACCATCAGGGCATCGATAAGGTTAAACAATGGAATCAGCAGGGGTACCTGCCGGGTTATAGCCGTGCCATAATCACCCACCAGACTCGCCCCGGTATCTTCTCTAACCGCTTTGATACCCATCAGTTTTTTACCCACACTCTGCCCGCCCAAAAAACCGGCCGTTTCGGGCAGGGCATCTTTCGTCAATGCATAGGCGATGGCAATAACATAGCCAATCACCACTAGTTTGTAGGAAACGACGAGCAAAAGCCACGTGGGCAGATAACCGATAATTCCGTCGATGAAGACGGCCACGAATCGCTGCAGGGGACTGGCTTTTACAAGGGTACTGACGGAGGTGTACGATGATGGCTGCACAGGTATACGGGGTTTATAGGTAGAACAATCGATTGATTGTCAATTGACTGCCTAACCTACAAAATCAACCGTACATACCAGAGGTATATTTTATTAAACGGCAATCTCATCCGTTACAACGGGTTGCGTCCTGAATTCACCCTCCCATTTAGATACGATGCAGGTAGCTACGGCATTACCGGCCACGCTGGTTGCCGAGCGGCCCATGTCCAGCACCTGGTCGATACCCAGCAGCAAAGCCAGCCCCTCGATGGGTAAATTGAACAGCGACATCGTACCGGCAATAACTACCAGCGATGCCCTGGGTACCCCGGCAATGCCTTTGGAGGTAATCATCAGCGTGAGCATCATCGTTATCTGCTGCTCGATGCTGAGCGGCACATGATACGCCTGCGCAATAAACGCGGTGGCAAAGGTCATGTACAGCATGGAGCCGTCCAGATTAAAGGAATACCCCAGGGGCAAAACGAAGGATATGATCCGTTCGGAGCAGCCAAACCGGCGCAGGGCTTCGATGGTTTGCGGAAACGAAGCCTCCGAACTGGCCGTACTGAACGACAGGATAATGGGGGCCTTTATTTCGCGCAGGAGGGCCAGATACGGAATGCGGGCCACCATACAAATGACCGCCAGAACGACGAACACAAAAAACAGCAGGCCGCCAAAAAAGCACAGAATCAGGTACACATACCCACCCAGAATACCCAGCCCCTCGCGGGCTACGACAGCCGCAATAGCACCCAATACCCCAAAAGGAGCGAAGGCCATCACATAGCCCGTTACCTTGAACATGATGTGCGAGAGGGCATCCAGCGCCTTAATCATAATTTTACCCTGCGCGCCAACCGCCCCGACGGCAATGCCAAAGAAGATGCTGAACACCACAATCTGAAGGATTTCGTTGGTGGCGAGCGCGTCGATAAAACTGGTTGGAACGATGTGTTCGATGAAGTTATCAAAAGTCAGTTTTTGAACCTCAACTCCCGTATCTGTACCTTTGGCGGGCAGGGGCAGACTCATTACTTCGCCGGGTTTCATAATATTGACCACCAGCAATCCAACAACCAGGGATAGAATAGTGGCAAAATAGAAGTAAGCCATTGTTTTAAGCCCAATACGCCCTACCGTACCAAAGTCGCCCAGTTTGGCAATGCCCACAACCAGCGTAGCAAATACCAGCGGCCCAATAATCATTTTGATGAGCCGAAGGAAAATCTTAGACAGGATGTTCAGGTCGGTACCCGAAAAGCCTGACCCATCGTCCGGAAAAAAATAACCAATGGCGATACCCAGTACCATGCCCAGGAAAATGCGTGTTGTCAGATTAGGAAGTTTCATTCAGTAAAATATATAGCCTGTTTAAACAAATGTAAAAGAATCCAGCCGTTTCCTGAAACTGTTTCCGCTTCAGCAACAGACCGATGGTTCCGTCAATAACTTTAGGCAGCCTGCCGAATACACTATTTTGTTGTTCGCTAAATCTCCCTACCTTAATTATGCACTTAATCAGTAGGGTAACTTATTTAAACTTTTACGTTATGGCCGCCCAAATACCCGCCTGTACACCGGTTTTCGGCACGCAAATTGTAGCCATAATACTGGATAAAGGAGATAATCGACTAGACGAAAAGGGCCGCGAAAGGTGATATCATCAACAATAATGGTCTGCTCATTACCGGTTTTTTCGTCCCTGGCGCGCAATAGCCGGTGTTTATGATGCCAGTAACCCAGAAAAAAAGGAAGCTGCGTACCCTGGTCGATAAAGTAAATCTCCTCCGGGCTGGTTTGCTGGTCAATGATCGTACTAATCCAGTTCTGGCGGAAGAAGATAAAGTTCAGCTGCAAGTTGACAATATCACCGGGCATACACCCGTCGAACCGAATCACGTCTACGGGAGGAAAGGCCGGGGAAAGGCGTTCGAAAAGCGTCCGGTCAAATCCAGCCCATACGGTTGCTACTGGCTGATTGACCCGGGTTTTAAGTATAATGTGCATAACAGGTAGTTAAATTGTGAAGCTCATAACGGAGAAATATACATACTTTTTTATCGATGAACGTTTGGAAAAACGGTCGGAGACGCCGGTATGTATACGTTTTCGTCGGTATATATCCGCCGGAGTTCGGCTGGCAAACCGCACGCGCGGCCGGTTGCTACCCCGAAACTGGCCGGTTTGTCTGCTGATAACCGGCTTACTCACCCTGCCCGGCCGGTTTTTTGCCAGCACACCAGAGCCGGAGTACCTTACCGTACGAAACGGTTTACCACAAGGGTACATCAGTTCGATTATTCAGGACAGACAGGGATTCATCTGGCTCGCTACGCGCGATGGCCTTTGCCGGTATGATGGGATTCGCTTCCGTATTTATAACCACAATCCCCAACAGACGTCTTCCCTTTCTTTTGGCAGCATCTATGAAATAAAGGAAGATACTACCGGCAAGTTATGGATTCGGACCGAGAACAACCACATTGACTACTTCGACCCGGTAACGGAGCGGTCCAATCGAATTTCTCAAACCAGCGCCTTCCGGCAGGCATTGGGTCGGGATAAACTCATTGGAATCCATCCCGATGAAGCCGGAAACGTTTGGGTAGCTACCCAGACAAAGGGATTTTTCCGACTGAATGCCAACGGGTCTATTTCGCACCAACGCAGAACGTTTCAGCGCGACACCGTTCAGCACGTACTGCACAGTTTGCTGGTCGACCGTTGGAAACGGGTGTGGTTCGCTACCAGGAATGGGCTTTTCCGGTACGACCCTGCCACGAAACAGCTAACGCCTTTTCAGCAGGCACAGGGGTTGCCCCAAAATGAAGTGTACCAGGTACACGAACGAAAAAACGGCGAACTCATGCTGGGCTTTCCCGGCTATTTTGCGTTGTTCGACCCCGTGGGTGGCCGCGTTCGGCAGGTAGTAGAGTTGCCGAACGAACCTGGCTTGCCCCTGTTTGGTACCGACTCGCACGGGGTTGACTACGTCAATCAAAATCGCTATACCGACAAAAAAGGGTTGGTTTCGCTCGTTGGTAGCCCGTCCTTCCAATCGCCCAAGCTCGCCCGATTCTCGACTATATCCCTGCTTGTCGACCGAACCAATGTTCTTTGGCTTGGCCTCAACGGCGATGGGGTAATCAAATACGATTTAAATAAACGCCCGTTCCAGACCTGGCCACACAACAGTAATTTCCAGACTGACTGGCTTACCCAGCAACTGGGTATTCCTAAAGAGGCCATTCCGGAGGCCATCCGGCAGCAGCCACCCGCCAGTATCCGGTACCAGTTCGACGGACGCGGTGCGCTCTGGATAAGTAGCCAACAAACCGTTCCCTATCAGTACGACGCATCCCGTAAAACCTTCACCCCGGTAGCCCCTGCCGGTATCGAACCGCGCTGGCTCAGAAACGGCGATTTTCGGTTTACAGCGATGGCTACCGGGGCACAGGGTGAACTCTGGGGGTTATTGGGCCCCGACAATCAGGCGGTTGTGCGCTATAATCCCGATAAAAAAAGTTTTACGGCCTTCCCACTACCCATACCACCCAACCACCCTTATGTCATTACGGCGATGGTGGTTGATGGCGGGCGCGTTTATCTGTCAACCGAAAACCAGGGACTGTTGCGGGCCGACCTGTCCCAAAAGCGACTGATTCACTGGAATAGTATACCGGCTGATCCCCAGTCTCTACCGGGCAAGTCCTTGCTATGCCTCGTTCAGGACCCAACGCAGTATAATTTCCTCTGGATTGGCACATTTGGCGAGGGTCTCTGTCGGCTGGACAAGATGACGGGGCAGATTAAGCGATTCACCATTGGGCAGGGCTTATCCAATAATGTCATCTACGCCATCCAAACTGACAAAAGCGGTCATCTGTGGTTAAGTACCAACCGGGGTCTGGACCGATTCGACACCCGGACGTACGAAGTGCAAAGCTACATGAGCGATGATGGCTTACCGAGTGAAGAATTCAAGCAGTTTCATAATGTTGCGCTCCCCGACGGCCGCCTGATTTTTGGCGGTATAGGGGGTTATACCGTATTTAATCCGGCCCGGATTCGGGAAGATCCGGTAAAAGCGGTAGTAGCCCTGACGGGTCTCCGCATCAATAATCAACTGATTACGGCTACCACGCCGGATTCTCCCCTGCAAAAGGTCATTAATGAAACAGATGAAGTAGTCCTGTCCAACGGGCAAAATTTTTTATCCATCGACTTCGCAGCCCTTGAATACAATCAACCCTACAAAAATCAGTACCGGTACAAACTTATTGGTCTGGATAAAGACTGGGTATATAGTAGAAACGTATCGACGGCTACCTATACCAATCTGCCCCCAAACCAGTATACGTTCGTTGTTAATGCCTCCAACACATCGGGGGTCTGGAGCCCTTCCAGCCATTCACTGGGTATTACGATCAGACCGCCCATCTGGGCAACCTGGTGGGCCTACCTGGGCTACGTATTGCTCCTGGCCGGTGGCATTGTGCTGTATTTGAGGGTTCGTATCCGTCGTATCCAACAGAAGGGGCAATTGAAACTGCGGGAACAGGAATCGAAGCAGTTAAAGCACCTGGATGAAGTAAAAAGCCGCTTTTTTGCCAATATCACCCATGAATTACGAACGCCCCTAACCCTGATTCTAACACCGTTAGAACAGGTAATTCAGGATTCTGTCAACTCGCCCTACCACAACCGCCTTTCGCTGATCTACCGTAATGCCAGCCGGCTGCTGCGGCTTATCAACGAGTTACTCGATCTGGCCAAACTCGATGCCGGTAACCTGACCATAACACCTACCCCCGCCGATTTGCCGGAGTTTATCCAGCGTATGGTCGGGTCCTTTATGGAAGAAGCAAAGCGAAAGCGAATTCAGTTACAGCTCACGAATACCTTCGGGCAGCCTTATTACTGGTTCGACCCGGATAAAATTGAAAAGATAGTGAGTAACCTGCTATCGAATGCGCTGAAATTTACGGACGAAGACGGGTCAATAAGCGTGTTTGTCAAGGCTACTCCGATTGGCTCGGCACTGGCCAATTCCGGGAATAGCGACCTGGTACAGCTCATTGTTCAGAACACCGGCGCCGTCATTCCGGATCAGAAACTGCTGCGTGTTTTCGACCGGTTCTACCAAATTGACCCGCAGGCCGAGGGAGCCATTGGTGGCTCCGGTATTGGCCTGGCCCTGGTGAAAGAATTAGTTGAGATGATGCAGGGTACCGTACTGGTAACCAGTCAGCCCGGCCGCGGAACAACCTTCACGATCGAGTTGCCCTGCCGGCAGGCCCGACCGGGTCTGGTAGCAGAGCTAAAACCGGATGAGTCCTCAACGGCCGGTATCGCCCCGGTACCCGCTACCGACTATACCGATACGGCCGATGACAAAGTGTACCGCATTCTGCTGGTAGAAGATAATGATGAGCTGGCCGAGTATATCCAGTCTACCCTGAAAACGGAAGGCCGCATCAAGCGGGTCAGCAATGGTCGGCTGGGGGTATCAGCCGCCCTGGCCGATGGGCCCGATATTATCATAAGCGACGTGTTGATGCCCGAAATGGATGGCTACGAACTATGCCGCCAGTTGAAGGGAAACCCCATCACGAATCACATACCCATCATCCTGCTCACGGCTAAAGCGTCGGTCGATAGTCGGCTGGAGGGGTTGATGGCGGGTGCGGATGATTACCTGGCCAAACCCTTTCAGGTCGACGAGTTACGCGGGCGTGTCCGTAACCGGCTGGAACTCCAGGCACGAACGCGCCAGCATATCCGCACACAGCTCCTGGGAGCCGGGAACCTGCCCACCACCAGCAAGGACCCGCAGGATGAATTTATGAACCGGATTTATGGTCTGCTGGAAGAACGACTGGACGATACCACCTTTGGGGTTGAACCCCTGGCCATGGGAATGGGCATGAGCCGGATGCACCTGAACCGCAAGGTAAAAGTCATGACCGGACTAACCCCCCTTGAACTTATCCGCGTCATACGGCTTCGGAAAGGGGCTGAACTGTTACTCTCCGGTGTATCGGTATCGGAAACGGCAGACCGGGTCGGCTTCGATACCGCAGCTTATTTTTCTAAAGTATTTAAAGAACAATACCACCTAACCCCATCTGACTATATCGATCAGCACCGCGATGAAGTAGCCCGGAATCAATAAACGAGGAAACTCTACTCCCTTTCGTAATCTCAAAACGACTTTTCCTGCCTTTTGTCCGTTATTTCCCTCTTTTCAGCGGGAACCGGTGCGCCTATGTTACAAACTTTATAGCCCTTGTTACAAATGAGCAGGGTGAGGGTAGACATTAAACCTAGTATTGCATCAGTACCATCCTATATGTACTCTGCGCGCATGTCAACCTCTACTTTGTCCTTCTCCAACCGTTCTGCATCAACCGATTGGCCCCCTCTCAAACTCTATCTTCGGGAAACGGGCCGTCAACTTTTCTCCGTCACTGACTTAGTCTACCTCCAGGCCGTGGCCAATTATAGCTGGCTGAACTGGGCCGATGGCAAACGCATGTTGATGCCCCGTACCCTTAAGTACTATTCCCCCCAGTTGCCACCGGAGATGTTTGTCCGGCTCCATCGAAACTGCGTAGTCAATCGGTTCTTCGTGGACCGACTGGAGCGCACGGATACCGGTGGACTGGTTCATTTGAGTACGGGCGAGGTGCTTCCCGTTTCCCGCAGACGATGGAGCCAGGTAAGACGTCAGTTTGCTGCGTATCGAATGAACGTGAATTAACTACCAACCAACCTATAGCTTCTAACAAACAAGGTGCTGGAATCGAACTTATTCGATTCCAGCACCTTGTTTGTTGTTCCTCAGGAATTACCCGATAACCACCAGCCTGTTTACATCCATGTTCCCGGGGTTGGTTGCCCGCTATCAGGCAACAGCCTCCAGAGCCCGCTGCAAATACACGCTGGCCAGGTGTACCCGGTATTTCTCCGAGGCAAAATTGTCCGACATGATGGACTGCCCCTGACCAACGGGACCGGCGGCCTGGCCACTGTTCAGGTTCCCCTCCACGTCCGTATCCCGAAAGGGGGTATCGGATACCCCCGAAAAGGCGACACGCATCTGCCCATCGGCCTGTTTTACAATCGCACAGCCAACGAGGGCGTAGCGGGAAGCGGGCTGGGCAAATTTCTGGTAGGTCGATTTACTACCAGCCGACACCGGCACCCGAATCTGCGTGATAAGCTCATCATCGTTCAGGGCGGTACTGAACAGGCCGGTAAAGAAATCGGTGGCGGGAATGGACCGCTCCCCGTTGGGGCCCGTCACCACGATGGTGGCGTTGGCAGCCAGCACCAGCGCGGGCCAGTCGGCAGAGGGGTCGGCATGGGCCAGGGAGCCGCCAATGGTTCCCCGGTTTCGCACGGCCGGGTCGCCGATGTGCGCTGCACCGTCGGCAAACAGCGACAGTTTTTCTTTCACCAGTGACGAGTCGGCAATTTCGGCGTGGGTCGAACCGCCACCAATCACCAGTTCATCGCCCTCCATCGAGATACCTTTCAGTTCAGGTATCCGGCCTACATCCACCAGGGTGTCGGGCATGTTCAGGCGCAGTTTCATGGAGGGTATCAGGCTATGTCCGCCCGACAGGGCTTTTCCGCCTTCGGCCAGCATAGATACCGCTTCGGCAATGCTGCTGGCCCGTTTGTAGTCAAAAGGATAGGTTATCATGGTAGTTTAGTTCATGGCCTGCCACACCCGCTCGGAGGTGAGGGGCATCAGGATATCTTTCGGTTTATGACCAGCGCTCCAAAGGGCGTCGATAACGGCATTCACCACGGCGGGGGTCGAGCCGATAGCACCGGCTTCACCGGCTCCCTTCACGCCCAGGGGGTTATGCGGGCAGGGGGTCACCTGGCGGTCGGTTTCGAACATCGGCAGGTCATCGGCGCGGGGCATGCAGTAGTCCATGTACGAGCCATTGGTCAACTGTGCGTTTTCGTCGTAAATCGTCCCTTCAAACAACGCCTGTCCGATTCCCTGCGCCAGACCACCGTGAATCTGTCCGTCCACAATCATGGGGTTGATAACGTTCCCCACGTCATCCACCGCAATCATGCGTTTCAGGGTTACTTTACCCGTTTCCTTATCTACTTCCACCACGGCAATGTGGCAACCGAAAGGGTAGGTAAAGTTGGCCGGGTCGTAGAAACTGGAGAAGTCCAGTCCCGGCTCCAGGCCCGCCGGATAAATATGCGGCACATAGGCCGTAAGGGCCACGTCGCCAAAACTGATGGATTTGTCGGTACCTTTCACCGTCCATTTCCCTTCGGCGTATTCCAGGTCTCCTTCGGCGCATTCGAGTTTATGAGCCGCGATTTTAGCGCCTTTCTCCAGGATTTTGTCGATACTTTTCACGATGGCCGAGCCACCCACCGCCAGCGACCGGGAGCCGTAGGTACCCATACCAAACGCCAGGGCATCGGAATCGCCGTGAACGAGGTCAACATCATCCATGGGAATACCGAGTTTATCGGCTACCACCTGCACAAAGGTCGTTTCGTGCCCCTGCCCGTGCGAGTGCGAACCGGTAAACACGCTCACTTTACCCGTGGGCTGCACCCGTACCTGCGCCGACTCGAACAAGCCCGCCCGTGCCCCGAGCGAACCCACCACCGCCGAGGGGGCAATGCCGCACGCTTCGACGTAGGTGGAGAAGCCTACACCGAGGATTTTATTGGTTTTGGCTGCTTCGGCCTGCTTAGCCCGAAAATCGTCGTAGCCCAGCATCTCCAGACCGCGTTTTAGTACGGCCTCGTAGTTGCCCGAATCGTATTGTAAAGCCACCTGCGTCTGGTAGCCCGGCTGCTCTACCCCATCGAAGGGGGGTATAAAATTCTGAAACCGGAGTTCGGCCGGGTCTCGGCCCATTTCGAGCGCAGCCAGGTCCATCAGTCGTTCGAGCAGGTACGTAGCTTCGGGCCGACCGGCTCCCCGGTACGCATCCACCGCTACGGTGTGGGTGAACACGCACGTCATGTCGATATTGATTTTAGGCGTCGTGTACAGCCCCTGCAACAGCGTGCCGTGCAGGTAAGTGGGTACGGCGGGCGCAAACGTGGAGAGATACGCGCCCATGTTAGCCACCGTTTTTATCCGCAGCCCCAGGATATTGCCGTCGGCATCGAAGCCCATTTCGGCTTTGGTGGCGTGGTCGCGGCCGTGGGCGTCGGTCAAAAACGCTTCCGACCGGTCGGAGGTCCATTTTACGGGTTGCCCGAGTTGTTTCGACGCCCAGGTAACCAGGGCCTCTTCGGTATAATGGTAGATTTTTGACCCGAATCCACCACCCACATCTGGCCCCACTACCCGCACTTTATGTTCGGGGATACCCAGCACAAAGGCGCACATCAGTAGTCGAATCAGGTGCGGATTCTGGGTAGAGGTGTACAGGGTATATTTATCGAATGTTTCGTCGTACGAACCGATGTAGGCGCGGGGTTCCATGGCATTGGGTACCACCCGCTGGTTGACAAATTCCAGTTCGGTAATGTGGGCGGCTTTTTCCATAGCCGCGTCTACTTCTTCAATGGGGTTGCCGAATGTCCAGTCGAACGCAGTATTGTCGGGAAACTGCTCGTGTACTTTGGGCGCATCGGGTAAGAGGGCGTGGGCGGGCATAGCTACGGCGGGTAACTCCTCCCACTCCACCATCACCAGTTCGGCCGCATCGATGGCAATGTCTTTGGTTTCGGCGATGACCACCGCTACGGCATCCCCCACGTGTTTGGCGGTACTACCCGTCGGAATCAGCATGGGGTGCTTCGGTTCGCGCATGGTTTCGCCATTGCGGAAATTCACCTGCCAGCCGCAGGGAACCCCGTTGATGTCGGCCACATCGTCGCCGGTATAAATGGCGATAACGCCCGGCATGGCTTTAGCTTCATCCAGGTCCATGCTCACCACGCGGGCGTGGGCGTAGGGGCTGCGCACAAAATGGGCATGGAGCATACCCGGCAAAACAATATCGTCGGTGTACCGACCTTTTCCGGTGATAAACCGCTTGTCTTCCCGGCGTTTTATCGACTGTCCTATAAATTTATTACTCATGGCTCGCTTGTTTAGTGGGTTTCTACGACCTCGCCGGTTGTTACATCGTTGGTAAACAGATGTTGGTCAGCTTCTACCGGCTCTTCCTGTTGGTTGGGTTCAGGTTTCGTCGTATGCGTAGCCGCCCATTGAATCGACTTAATAATGTTGTGGTAGCCCGTGCAGCGGCAAATATTCCCCTCCAGCGCGAACCGGATTTCCGCTTCTGAAGGATTAGGGTTCTTCTTGAGCAGGTCCGCTGCGGTCATAATCATGCCCGGTGTACAATAGCCGCACTGTAGACCGTGGCACTCTTTGAATCCTTCCTGCAACGGATGAAGTTGCGTAGTGGTGGGGGTATCCTGAATAGCCAGCCCTTCGATGGTCGTTACGGAGCAACCGTCGGCCTGAGCGGCCAGGAGCGTACACGCCTTCACGGCTACCCCATCCAGGTGAACCGTGCAGGCTCCGCACGACGAGGTATCACACCCGACGTGAGTGCCGGTCAGTTGCAGCGTATCGCGGAGAAAATACACCAGCAGGGTTCGGTCTTCAACCTCCGCTTTACGGGCTTTTCCATTTACGTTAATCTCGACTTGCATATGGATTTATTTTACTGGTTTAGAGACGAATGGCGAGTAAAAAGCAAAGAATACCCAGTGAGTAAGAATACATCTATCTACCTGTTATTCTTCACTCTTCATTGGAGACAGCGCTTCGTCGAAGTTGGCGAAGAACTGTTTGGTGAGGGTGTTGGCAACGCCCGAGATAACCCGCTGACCGGTGCGGGCCAGCAAGCCCGACAGCCGGGCGTCGCCATCAAAGGTTAGTTCGGTCTGGTCGTTGTCGAGGGATTTAAGGGCGATGTTAACGAGCGCATCGGCATTGCCAATTTTGCTGGTCTGCTTGACGTGCAGACTGTACCCTTCATTTTCGCGAATGTTCAGCAGCGACAGATTACCCGAAAAGGAACCACTTACGGGGCCCATTTTAATTTCGGCCAGGGCTTTGTACTGGTTGTCGTCAATTAGTTCGAGGGAGGATACGGCGGGGACAATCTGAGCCAGCGTTACCGGGTCCATCAACATAGTCCAAACTTTGCCGACGGGGGCATTCAGCACGTGGGTTCCGGAAAGTTGCATAGAAGGAGTAGACTATAGTCATTAAACGACAATTCAGCCCCAATCTACCTATTATCCAACTAACTATAAACCTATTTAATCAACTTTTTATTCTATACAGAACGTTTGCTGGTTTCCCTGAGAGTACGATAAAGAAGCGCTCATTGAAGTTTCCGAACAACGGTTGTTACGTGCCGGATAGCGGCTTCCACCTCGGCCTGGGTGGTGAAGCGTCCCAGACTGAACCGGATCGAGCTATACGCCAGGTCGTCGGAGAGGCCCATTGCTTTCAGCACATGAGAGGGGTCGGTAGAAGCAGAGGTGCAGGCCGACCCGTTTGACACGGCCAGTTCGTTCAATAACAGCAACAGTAACTCGCCATCCACGCCCGGAAAGCAGATATTGGTGGTATTGGGCAACCGGTGCTCCTGGCTCCCGTTGATAATTGCATCGGGAAAAGTAGCCAGAATACCCGCTTCGAGCTGGTTGCGGAGGGCCGCCATCCGGTTGGCTTCGGCCGGTAGTTGGTGTTGCGCCAGCAGGGCGGCTTTGCCCATGCCAACGATACCCGGCACATTGAGTGTGCCCGACCGGCGTCCCCGCTCGTGCCGTCCCCCATCCTGCTGGGCACTTAGGGAAACCTGCCTTCGGACGAGTAAGGCCCCTACGCCCTTGGGGCCGTAAAATTTGTGCCCCGACAGACTCAGCAAATCAATAGCACCATTGGCAAACGAAAGGGGTATTTTACCAAGGGCCTGGGTAGCATCGGTATGAAACAGTACGCCGTGCTGGTGCGCGATTTCGCCAATTGCCTGGATGGGTTGCAGCACGCCCGTTTCGTTATTGGCCGCCATCACCGATACCAGCACGGTGTTGGGCCGAATGGCGGCTTCAACCTGGTCGGCGGTGATCAGGCCATCGGGAGCAGGCTGGAGATACGTGATGTCGGCCCCCAGCTGCGACAGGTGCTCGCAGGTGTCCAGCACGGCTTTGTGCTCGGTACTGACGGTGATGATATGGCCGGGTTGCTGGCTCGCCCCCTTATGCCGACGGGCTTCCCAAACGCCTTTCAGGGCCAGATTGATGGATTCGGTGGCTCCACTCGTAAAAACTACGTCTTTCGGACTGGCATCCAGCATATCGGCCAGTTGCTGCCGGGCATCCGCAACGGCCTCTTCGGCTTTAGCCCCGAACACGTGGGTACGCGATGCGGCATTGCCAAAATGCGGCCCGAAATAAGGCAACATGGCCTCCAGCACCAGCGGATCGACTGGGGTCGTAGCGTTGTAATCGAAGTAGGTCGGGTAATTCATGGAGTATCCTGATTGATTCCCCTATAACAGGTCAAAACAAAAAACTATCTGCTCAGGCACAGGGATTGCAGATGCACGGGCACCCGTAAGGCGGGGCTTTATCCTTACTCAGGGCTGCTTCACTCCCCCGACTAACTTCCTCCGTTGGTAAAAACCACCCGTTCATCAACGGAAAAAGCTAATTTGACCTGTTTATGAATGAACATATCAAACTATTTCTTATTTTCGAATTCAATTGACTTCCTGACAGAGTTCGGTTACCATTTTAACCTATTTGTGCTTGCCATACTTTACAATAACTATCCGGCTTTCCGCGGCCTCTTCACCCATTGATACTCAGTAAAACTCTGTCGAAAGCCGGATTGCCCTGTGGCTATCCGGCTTTTTTATCACTAGTCTGCTCAGCCTGACGATCAGTAGCAGTGCGGCCTATAAAATAGCCATCACCGTCATGCTCAGGGTTACTCCCACTCAATGGTGGCGGGTGGCTTGGAGGATATATCGTACACTACCCGGTTCACCCCTTTCACCCGGTTAATGATTTCGTTGGAGATGTTAGCCAGGAACTCGTAGGGCAGATGCGCCCAGTCGGCAGTCATGCCATCCACACTCGTCACGGCCCGCAGGGCAACAACGCGTTCGTAGGTTCGTTCGTCGCCCATGACCCCAACGGACTGTACCGGTAGCAGCATGGTTCCCGCCTGCCATACCTTGTCGTACAGCCCTTCCCGTTTTAATCCATTGATAAACAACGCATCTACCTGCTGGAGGATATCCACTTTTTCGGGGGTAACATCACCCAGAATCCGGATGGCCAGCCCCGGTCCGGGGAACGGGTGGCGACCCAGAATGGCTTCGGGTAGCCCCAGGGTCCGGCCCACGGCCCGCACTTCGTCTTTAAACAGGGTATTCAGTGGCTCCACCACTTTCAGTTTCATGAAATCGGGCAAACCACCCACGTTGTGGTGGGATTTGATGGTAGCCGACGGGCCTTTGACCGAAACTGATTCAATAACGTCGGGGTAGATAGTTCCCTGCCCCAGCCACGACACCCCTTCGATGAGGTGCGCTTCGTGGTCGAACACCTCGATAAACGTTTTGCCAATGGCTTTCCGTTTGGCTTCGGGGTCGGTCAGGCCAGCCAGGGCGGTGTAGAACTGGTCTTTGGCGTCAACGCCTTTTACATTCAGTCCCAGCGTTTCGTACGACGCCAGCACGTCCGAAAATTCATCTTTCCGCAGCAGGCCATTATCGACGAAAATGCAGTACAGATTCTTGCCAATGGCCTGATGAATCAGCATGGCGGCTACCGATGAATCGACGCCACCCGACAGGCCAAGGACGACCTTATCGTCACCAATTTTTTCTTTCAGCTGCGCTACCGTCGATTCCGCAAACAGCTCCGAGGTCCAGTCCTGCGCGCAGCCGCAGATATCCACCACAAAGTTGTGGAGCAGGGTTTTGCCTTGCAGGGAATGGGTAACTTCCGGGTGAAACTGAATGCCGTAGGTCGGTTCATCTCCTACCTGAAAGGCGGCTACCCGTACGGTATCGGTGGAGGCAATAATCCGGAAATTGTCGGGAACCGTGGTAATCGTATCCGCGTGCGACATCCACACCTGCGAGTGCGGGTCGATGCCCTTCATGAGTGGATTTCCGGCTTCGATGGTACCGAGTTTGGCCCGGCCATATTCGCGGATGGCCGATGCCTGGACCTCTCCCCCACTGGTATACGCCAGCAGTTGCGCGCCGTAGCACACCCCCAGAATGGGCAGTTTGTGCCGGAAAGCAGCCAGTTGTACCTCGGGAGAATTGGCATCCCGAACCGAAGCCGGACTGCCAGAGAGGATGATGCCCTTAACGTCGGGCGTAATCGTTGGTAGGTGATTGTAAGGATGGATTTCGCAGTAAACGTTCAGTTCGCGCACCCGACGGGCGATAAGTTGGGTGTATTGCGAACCGAAATCCAGAATCAAAATCTGTTCGGTGGCCATGATAGGTCTCTAAAATGCAAAGGTAAGCCAAAGAGTGAAACAACGAAAGGCGAGCTTTCCATCAGGCCCGGAATTAATTCCGGGCCTGATGGAAAGCGGTACCACCTCACCGTCACTTGTACAGCAGGTATTTCTTCCGCTTCTCTTTGTACGATTCCAGGGCAGGTTGCCAGCTTTTACGGATTTTGGCGGGTGATACGCCTGCCAGCAGCTGAAGCCGGAGTTGATCGGTGCCCGCCAGTCGGTCGATACCGTTATTGGCCAGAAAGAACTTGCTTTTGTTGGTAGACCGATTGAAGAAGTCGAAGAAATAATCCAGCATCAGTCCGTCTTTGGGGATGGCCACCTTCGTCAGGTCGAGCCCGTAGCAAAGCTGCCCTTCGAGGGGTGGATTGATGGCCCCGGGTTTATCGACGGGGCGTAAACGTATAGGGGCCGATATTTGGTGTAGGGTGAACCAATTACCTGAAATTGTTTGTCCGTCCCGCGCCCCACGCTCACCACCGTTCCCTCAAAAAAGCAGAGGGACGGGTACAGCAAAACCGCCTGCTGATTGGGCAGATTGGGGGACGGGGGGATGGGCAGCGTATAAGGGGTATTATGCGTGTAGTGCTTAAGCGGTACGACGGTGAGCGCACAGGTTTTCGATCCGGCCAGCCAGCCTTCGCCGTTAATCATCCCGGCCAGTTCGCCGATAGTCAGGCCGTACGCAACGGGGATGGCGTTTAGGCCAACGAATGATTTGAACTTCGGCTCGAGTACCGGTCCATCCACGTAATGGCCATTGGGATTCGGGCGGTCCAGCACAATCATGGGCTTGTTGGCTTCGGCGCAGGCTTCCATGGCGTACTGCATGGTACTGATAAAGGTATAGAAGCGAACGCCCACATCCTGAATATCGAAGACAACTACATCCAGCGAGTCCATCTGCTGCCGGGTCGGCTTGTAGTTTTTGCCGTACAGCGACGTAATCATGATACCCGTTTTCGGGTCACGTTCACTGTTGATTTTCTCGCCGTCGGTAGCCTGGCCCCGGAAGCCGTGTTCGGGGGCAAAAATAGTTTTGATGGTAATACCCCTGGCCAGCAGGCTATCGACCAGGTGCGAGCGGCCCACCCGCGAGGTGTGGTTAACCACCATGCCCACCCGTTTGCCCTGCAACGCGGGCAGGTACAGGTTCATCTGGTCGGCCCCGGTCTGGATCGATGCGGTTTGAACGACATCATCGGCCGATTTCTGGTTGGTTTGCGCCTGACAGTTGACCATCAGGAGCAGGAAGCCACTAAAAATAAGTTGTTTACTCAGAATCATACGGGTACAAAATAAGTCAGGGGTAAGGAATAGCCTGCGTATTGAGTTAATGAACGATGAATTTGGCCCGAAAGGTATTGTTCTTTTCTGAACGGACTGACAGAACAGGGTAAAGAAATCCGAACAAATGACTCATCGCCCCTCCCTACTACGCTTAACTCATTATTATCCGTGTTTTGGTCCCGAAGCGGGTTTACGGGTTCACTCGGTTTCGCCTTTTCGTTTGTATTCATACCTTATTTACGGGTATACTCTCTACCCTTACTCTGGCCAAATCTGATAGTATTACATGAAGATTTAGTAGAATATATCCCTGATTTTGTTCAACAAAGGGACGTTTTTTTGAGTGAATTGCGCCTATAATCTATCTATTTGGGACATCTTTTGGTCAATTTGGGACATTCTCCACCTCTCAATAAAGAACGGTTTGTAATGTAGTTGCAAATCTATAGATTTGAATACCATCACCCACTGAATTGAACACGGGTACCGCTAACGGATTCTGGTTCACCCGTTGCCTGTCGGCTAAAAAAGAAGCCTGCGGATGTACACAAAGGATTAGCGCAATACCTGGCTGCGCACTCTTGATGACGACGGGACAAAAGTGAAGTGCGCCTGATCTATGCATCCCGTCTCCCATCAGACACCCTGTATCTATCCGTGATAACCTTCGGCTGTCAGCCTAAAAACCATCGTCATAAAGTCTACAGGCTGGAACGTAAGCCATCTTCGTACACCGGTCATACAATCAATTCCCTAATCCAGTTAACTTAATCCTTACCAACAAATACCCGCAGTTTTATGAAAAACACGTACTATTTCCTCACCCGCCCAGCACGGGCTCCTGCTCCTCATCGGAGCGTTGAGTATAGCCCTGTCCACGAATCACAAATAGCCCAACCGCCTTTTGTCCAGTCGCAAAAACTATAGCTGGTATGCCTCTACTATCACACCTGCTTACATCACAAAAGCAAGCGATGGGAAATAGGCATCATTACAATTAGTCAACAATTGATGAAAATTTCTGCCGCTGGTGATGTATTATGGTCTGCCGAGCATTCCTGCTCTAGATGCAGGATCTGGTTCAAAAGCCCAGGCACCTTATGGTTTAGCTCCTTCTCAGGATGGAGGATTCCGTTCTGGCTTATGATAACGTGGGTTCGTACCTCACAAAATTCAATGCAGATGGTAATCGGATTTGGGCAACTGAAACTAGTGAACAAAAATAACTTTACTCCTATCAATTTGATTTCTACAAAAGACGGTGGTTTTCTCGTAACCGATGTACGTCCTCAACAGCAAATTAACAGAGGCACTTACGTTACAAAGTTTGACCAGGCTGGCAACTTACAATGGCAAACAGAAGTACATTATCCTTATGATCCTTCATCAAAAGACGTCAGTAGTACTATAGCAGGTGCTGCCTTGAGCTTAACAGAAGGTGGTTATTTGTTGATGGGATTAACCCGAACATTTATGAACGACATCACATTTGGCAGTTGGGCAGCCAAATTGAATAACCAGGGTGGTGTAATTTGGCAAAAGAAATATGACGTTGCAGCACCCATCGACGGTGTTATTGAGAGTCCGTTTGGCGATGGGTCATATATCGGCGCTGGGTACCTACGTCTGGGAAACTCTGATGAACGCACAGTTATCCTAACCTTACAGTCAGATGGCACATTAAGCAATGTTTCTTCGATCAGTAATAGCATGTCGAGTGGTAATTCGGGATTCAGACTTTCTATTGTGGCGTCCCCCCTTACCGATGGTATACCATCGTATACTGTTTTCGATACTGGATCCCAAAGAGGGAGTGATTTTCGACTCACAAATATTGGTAAAAACAATCAGGTACGTTGGACTAAATACCTGGGAGGTAGTTCAGCAGAGGTGGCGCAGGGTATTGTAGCCACCGAGAATGGGTATGCGGCTATCGGACTGGCTACCTCTAAGGATGGTGACTTAACTAGCCTGAACGTTCCGAATGGGGGAGGGACTTGGCTGGTAAATTTGGTGTTACCCCCTCCTTTTTACTACAAGCCCCACCTACAACTGCGCCACGGGTGCGTTCAAGTTCAACACCACCGGGGGCGATGGCTCGACTATTACGTACTTTGCCCCCGGTATCACCGGCCCTACTACTAACCCCAACCAGTTTGTGGATGCAGGTCTACGGCAGGCACCCGATGCCCAACCCCTTAACCTGTCGGCCACCCAAAGCGGAGTTACGGTGACGTATCGATTCGATCTGCGGGCCACCTGCCCAATTGGGACCAATCCCCCTGTGCAAACCAACCCCGACCGGGCTATTCTGGTAGAACTCTATAACTCAACCAATGGGCCGGGCTGGACCAACAAAACGAACTGGTTACAGGGGGATAGTCCCTGTAACTGGTTTGGCGTAACGTGCGATGTCAATGGACGGGTGGCCCAAATTGGATTATCTAACAACAACCTGACCGGTACACTCCCAGCCAGCTTAGGCAACCTGTCGCAGTTAACGATCCTGGGTTTACTCGGGAATCATATAGGGGGAACCATTCCCGCCAGCCTGGGGAACTTATCTAATTTGAAAAACCTGACGTTAGGCAGCAATAATTTTAGCGGGGAAATTCCGGCCAGTTTGGGCAATCTATCAAATCTCACTTACATAAGTGTGATCTATAATAGTTTAAGCGGGGCTATTCCCACCAGTTTAGGTAACCTGCCCAATTTATTGGTTCTAGACCTTAATTATAATTCCCTGAACGGGCCTATTCCCGCCAGTTTTAGCAACTTATCAGAGCTACAGGTTCTTAGTCTTTCGCATAATCTGTTCAATGGAGCGATTCCGACCAGTTTAGGCAGCTTATTAAAGTTACAAATTATTGATCTTTCTTATAATCAGTTTACAGGAACAATTCCGGCCAGCTTAGGCAGCTTACCGAAGTTAACAACACTTCATTTACAGAGTAACCAATTAAGTGGGTGTTTTCCGGCAGAGCTACGTTCTTTGTGCGGGAAGAGTGTTCTGACATCACTTAATGCCGGTCTGCCGGGTGGTGGTAATTTTAACAATTTCTGTAGCACCGGAACAGGCTCCTGCTCCCCTCCGTCAAGCAGCTCACTTACACTCACTCAACCCACCTACAACTGCGCTACGGGCGCTTTCACCTTCAACACCAACGGGGGCAATGGCACCCCCATCACCTACTTTGCCCCCGGTATCACCGGCCCTACCACCAACCCCAACCATTTTGTGGATAGAGAACTGCGGCAGGCGGCCGACGCCAAACCCCTCTCCCTTTCGGCCACCCAGAGCGGAGTAACGGCCACCTATGTGTTCGACCTGCGGGCTACATGCCCGATTGGGACCAATCCCCCCGTACAAACCAATCCCGACCGGGCTATTCTGGTAGAACTCTATAACTCAACCAATGGGCCGGGCTGGACCAACAAAACGAACTGGTTACAGGGGGATAGCCCCTGTAACTGGTTTGGCGTAACGTGCGATGGAAGTGGGCGGGTTATAAAACTTAGTATGGTCAACAACAACATGACGGGTGTACTGCCTGCCAGTTTGGGGAATCTATCCCAATTGCAATCGCTCGTTATTTTCCAGAACCCAATAACGGGGAATCTGCCAGCCAGCCTGGGCAATCTAAGTCAGTTAACGATCCTTAACATTGAATATACTCAGATAAACGGCGAAATTCCAGCCAGTTTGGGCAACCTTTCCAGATTGACCAGTCTATTTTTGGCTCAAAACCAGTTAAGTGGCTCTATTCCGGCTAGTTTGGGTAAGTTAACACAACTGGAAAATCTTTATCTATTTGGCAACAGCCTTACTAAATGCATTCCAGCCGAGTTAGCTTCTCTATGCGGAAAAGATGTACTTATAGCATCAGGGGCAAAGCCTGATAGTTTTTTTACTACCTTCTGTAGCAATGGAACGGGAGCCTGTACCACCACGCCAACCACGGGTCTGGCCCTCATCGCTCCTACTTACAACTGCGCTACGGGAGCCTTCACCTTCAACACCACCGGAGGCAATGGCACCACCATCGAGTATCAGGCACCGGGTATTACCGGCTGGACCACTAACCCCAACCAGTTTGTCGATCAGCAAAGCCGCACGGCCAACGATGTGCAGCCTTTCACGCTCATGGCCCGCCAGAGTGGCAACGTCGTTACTTACACCTGGAACCTGAAACAGGCCTGCGGACGGGCACGGGTAGCCACCGACGAAATGGGCGCAACACTGTCCCTTCAGTTACTGGGCAACCCCGTCCATGAGACAGGTTCAGGTGCTGATAACAGGGGCCGAAGGGCAGCCGGTACAACTGCGCCTGACGGATATCCGGGGCCGGTTGCTGGAAAGCAGAACCCTTGAGCAGGCGGGTGCCGAAGAGGTTCAGCAGTTCAAACTGGACCCATCGGCCGGGCCGGGGATGCTTCTGTTGCAGGCGACCAAGCAGCAGCAAACACGCACAGTGAAAATTATCCGGCAGTAACTCGTTCCGGTCTTATTTACGTCGGCCGACCCCGGGGAAACCTGGGGTCGGCCGTTTTTTTACGTAGCCTATAGCCCGTTGCAAGCAGAAAAAAACAGGAGCGGGCTAGTCTGGTGAGTTTGTGCACCTATTCCACACTAAACACTCCTTTATTATTCGTTTTCTACCAACGCTACGCTGTTTAGCCCCGCATGAGGCTACACTTAATCCCTATATTCACGTTATTTTTACGACGTAAACGGGTTTATTGTCCCGGGTTGGCTTTGCGTCAGTCCTTGTCGGTAGAAGCGGTAAACCCAAAACCACAACTAGCAAACTACGTTGAACGTCCCCGTTTTTCTGGCCCGTAAGGTCCGCCACGCGCCCGAGGGCAGTTTTTCGGCCACCGTTACCCGCATCGGTATCGCCAGTATTGCCCTCGGTCTGGGGGTATTGATTGTTGCCTTTGCGGTACTGTACGGTTTTAAGAACACCATTCAGCAGAAGATATTCCTGTTCGGTGCGCATTTGCAGGTGAGCAAGTTCACCAACAACATGTCGTACGAAGACACCGCCCTGCCCCTGAACACCCACCTGTACCGCGACAGCACCCGCATTCCCGGCGTGCGGCACATCCAGGCGGTAGCCCAGAAAGCGGGTATCCTGAAAACCAAAGAGGAACTGGCCGGGGTGGTGCTGAAAGGCGTGGGAAAGGATTACGACTGGAACCTGTTCCGGGGGTCGCTGGTGGCCGGTACCGTACCCGTGGTGGGGGCCGATACGGGGAATGGCTCCACCCAGCTGCTGCTTAGTCAGTACATGGCTAACCAGTTGCAGGTGAACGTGGGGGAAAGTATCCCACTGTATTTTCTGGGCGGTCCGTCGTACGGCAATACACCCCGCGCCCGAAAAATGACGGTGGTCGGCATTTACGAGACGGGGCTGGAGGAAGTGGACAAAACCGTTGCCCTGGGCGATATCCGGCTGATTCAGCGACTCAACAACTGGGGTCCCGATTCGGTGGGGAGCTACGAGATTTTTGTCAATGACTTCACAAAAGTAGAACAGACAGCCGCCCGCGTGTTCGATGTGCTGTCGCCCGATATGCGGCTCACCCGCGTTACGGACCAGTACCGCCCCCTGTTCGACTGGATGGTTCTCCTGGACCGGAACATGGTTATTCTGCTTAGCCTGATTACGTTCGTCGCTTCGTTCAACATGGTGTCCGTGCTGATTGTACTGATGATGGAGCGCACCCCCATGATTGGGTTACTGAAGGCACTGGGCGGTTCCAACTCACTGATTCGGCGCATGTTCGTTTTCGTGGGACTAAACATGGTGACCTGGGGTTTATTGATCGGAAACGGGGTTGGGCTGGGTATCTGCTTCCTTCAGGACCGGTTCAAGCTGATTCCCCTCGACCCCAAAAATTACTTCATGAGTTACGTACCCATCGTGTGGGACTGGCCCACCATCCTGGCCCTGAATGCAGCCACCGTTTTGCTGATTGCACTGGTCCTCTGGATACCGACCATCGTGGTCAACCGGATCCAACCCGTCAAGGCCCTGGCTTTTAAGAAGTAATTGAATAAGAAGCTGGGTAACAACACCCTGCTGCTCATCAATTTGGTCGCTTTCGACTCGGCCATCCGGGTCCTATTTCGTTATTTTTACGGTTTCTTACCAAGTAGAAGTCATTACCCCTAACGTACATCAACAATGCTAAAAATCGTATTGACGGCCTTGCCGCTTGCCCTGCTGGTATCGGCTTACGCCCAGCCGCAACCGGTGCTAACGGCTAACGACTACGAACGGGCCCAGCGGTTTCTCGGCTCCAATGCCGAACAACTCATCGACAACGGCCCCGTTCGCCCAAACTGGTTACCCGACAACCGGTTCTGGTACCGGAACCTGACGGCCAGCGGCAGCGAATTTATCCTGGTCGACCCCGCCAAAGGTACGCGAACGGCCGCTTTCGACGCCCGAAAACTAGCCACTACGCTGGCGAAAGCGACGGGCCAATCCTACGAAGCATCGCGCCTGCCCTTCCAGCGAATCAGTGTCGCGCCCGATAACCAATCCATCACGTTTCAGGCCGGTAGCAAATCCTGGCGGTACACCCCCCAGACCGACCAGCTCACCCCCGACACCACCCCACCCGTGACCAGCGCCGACGGGCAGCGGCCGGGAATCGATAGTGGGAATGACGTGCTGTCGCCCGATAAGAAACGGGCGGCCTACATCAAAGACCATAACTTGTGGGTGCGGGACGTGAAAACCGGTGCCGAAACCCGGCTAACCACCGATGGCATCAAGGATTTCGGGTACGCCACGGACAATGCGGGCTGGAAATCGAGCGACCGGGCGATTCTGGCGTGGTCGCCGGATTCCAGAAAGATTGCCACCTTCAAACAGGATCAGCGGCAGGTAAGTGACATGTACCTGGTGCCAACCAACGTGGGCAAACCCGTACTGAAACAGTGGAAATACCCCTTCCCCGGCGATTCAATCATTCCCACCATTCAGCGCGTCATCATCGAAGTCGATAACCCGAAGGTGATCACACTGCAAATACCCCCCGACCCGCACCGGGCCACGCTGAGCGACGATATTGCCAGCAGTGGCACGTTCGATGATGTTCACTGGGCCGAAGATGGTTCGCAGCTGGCATTCGTATCCACCTCCCGCGACCATAAGCAGGAAAAAATTCGGCTGGCCGATGCCAGAACCGGTGCGGTGCGGGAAGTCTTCGAGGAGGTCGTACCTACCCAGTACGAATCGGGCTGGGGAGCCATCAACTGGCGGTATCTGCCAAAAACCAAGGAGTTTATCTGGTTCTCGGAACGCGACAACTGGGGCCATCTGTACCTGTATGATGCGGCCACCGGCCAGGTAAAAAACCAGATTACAAAGGGTGACTTTGTGGTTACGCGACTGCTAAAAGTGGACGAAGCCAAACGAATGCTCTACTTCATGACCGTTGGGCGACAGCCGGAAAACCCCTACTTCGCTCAGCTTTGCCAGGTAGGCATGGACGGGAAGAACTTTGCCGTACTCACGCCCGAAGCAGGTAATCACCAGGTAAGCCTGTCGCCCGATGGTGCCTACTTTGTGGATACCTATTCAAAACCGGATGTGGCCCCCGTGAGCGTGGTGCGCAGTTTAAGCGGCAAAAAGTCGCTGATGCTGGAGAAAGACCGACATATCGCGGCTGACGGCTACCGGCTGGCACCCGCCCACGCCCATTAAGCTAAAAGCGTACGATGGGGAAACGGACATCTACGGGCTTATGTACACACCTACCACCCTCGATCCGGCCAAAAAATACCCCGTTATCGACTACATCTATCCGGGTCCGCAGGGCGGCAGCGTAGGCAACTGGGGCTTTTCGGCGGCCCGGAAAGATAACCAGGCACTGGCCGAACTGGGGTTTATCGTGGTCGAAATAGAAGGAACCAGCAACCCGCTACGTTCCAAAAAATTCCACGACATGAGCTACGGCAATATGTCGGAGAACACGCTGCCCGATCAGGTGTCGGGCATCCGGCAACTGGCGCGGCAATACGCCTACATGGATACGAGCCGGGTAGGCATCTGGGGGCATTCCGGGGGTGGGTTTGCCACGGCTACGGCCATGTTCAAGTACCCTGATTTCTTTAAGGTCGGTATTTCCGAATCGGGTAACCACGACAACCGCAACTACGAGGACGACTGGGGCGAGCGCTATGATGGCCTAACCGCCAACTCTGACTACGAAGCCCATGCCAACCAGAATTACGCTAAAAACCTGAAAGGAAAACTGATGCTGGCCCACGGCATGATGGACAACAACGTGCCGCCCTCCAACACGATGCTGGTGATTGAAGCCCTGGCCAAAGCCAACAAAGATTACGACCTGGTCATTTTCCCGAATGCGGGCCACGGATTTGGCAGCCACACACCGTACATGACCCGCCGACGCTGGGATTATTTCGTCGAAAACCTGCTTGGGGCAAAGCCACCCCACGAATTCAAAATCGAGATGAAGCCTGATCCCAGAAACACGATGCGGTAGAAACAGGGCGTTTCCTATCACTATCCGTCCGGCAATCGTGCCAATTACATGAAAAGAGGTTACTGGCAACGGTAACCTCTTTTCATGTAATCCCCTACCCCTATGCTGACATTGGGATTATTTTTTTGCTCCATGGGAGCTAATCTACTTCCGTACTTAAGCTACGTAATCACACAGAATTAGATTAGTGCATTTTTTTGTCATTCTGAGGAACGAAGAATCGTCGGTAAGAGCAAGGAAACTTAAGCTCACCCGACGATTCCTCCTTTGTCGGAATGACAGAAAAGACAGTAGTTAAATTCTGCGTGATTACTCATACTACTCAATCCAGACCCGCACTGGGCCATTCCTATTAGGCTGCAATTCCCCTCACTACACGGACAAACGTTCAGTATCGAACACACGTTGTCCGATTTCGTACAAATTACCACACCCTACACCTATACAAGAACCTAACTATCAATTGGTTAAAATTTGTGGCACACAGTTTGGCACAAAGAGAGAGAACAGTAAACAACAACAAAAATGAACAATCCCATGATTCATCTCCTCAGCCAGGCCAGCCTGTTGGCCAGCAGCAAAAATTTAGTAGGCGGACTCCTGTTTAGTGCCAGCGCCCTGCTTGCCAATCCGGAAGCGCCGAAGAAGCCCACCTCGTTTGATGCCAGTGTGTACGTAAACCAGCAGGGTAAAATACGATTGGCCGTCGAGAAAACCGCCCCCAGCCTGGTGTATGTGCAGCTACTCGACGAGAAGAAAAACGTTCTTTTCAGCCAGTACGTAGCCCGGAAAGAGCTGAAGACGGCCATGCTTCTCGACGTCAGCGGCATACAGGACGGCCTGTACACGCTGGAGATCAAATCGAACGAAGGCAGTATTGTGCGTCAGGTCAGCGTTAGTACCGAGACCCGGAAGCGGACGATACACTTCAGCTGAGACCAAAGATTTAGGTAAGAAAAGATAAATCCGGAAAGCCCGTTTGCCCTGCGAACGGGCTTTTTTTATTGTCCTGCCAAACCAGTAGCCGGGCAGGGCTATTTACCCGTACCTGAACTGCTATCTCATCTTTCTTCCAGGCTGAATCCTGACAACCGCTTCGGTAAACAGCCATTCGTTAGGTCAACCATTTTCCGTAATCAGACCGGTATCCATCCCCACCCGGTCTCCTAGCGACACCCTCAGCCAACTCATTCCGATTTCTGAATGTGACCCGCATAAACCGCGTTTTCCCTGCTATACTTATACTACTTCTCTTTATTCTTAAGTAATCACGCAAATTTAAATTGACGTATACTTTTTAGTTATTTCTGTCATTCTGAGGAACGAAGAATCGTCGGTAAAAGCAAGAATCTTCTGGCTTACCCGGAGATTCTTCGTTCCTCAGAATGACAGAAAATGCAGTAATCGATTTCTGCGTGATTACTTACAATTTGATAAGTAATTAACGCTATATTTTTATTGACTACACAGTTGGAAATTATGTGGGCAAATCATTCATTTGCTTCGTGTTTGATACAACTTAATTTGAGAGGAGCACACGATAATCTTAATTAGTTGGTAATCAATACATGCGCGTGCTATTGCCCATTGTCTCAGGTGTTTATCTTTTTCCCAAAAAAACCCTTAACACTTTATGCTTATCTACATTGAAGTATGGAAGCCCAAAACAGCGTGGCTCGACTTATCTCAACCGGCTCGTGCCGAGTACATTGGCGGTATTGGTGGCGCCATTGAAAGCCTTATTGCGGCTGGTGTCGAAATCATTACCTGGTCGTTTAATGACCAGGTAACTGACCACCACAATGGGTATGATTATTTTGCAGTCTGGAAGTTTCCCAACGCTGAGTTGGTAAAAGCCTTTGAAACGGCTGTTTCCGAATCGGGTTGGTACACTTACTTCGAGCAGGTGAATGCCTGTGGTTCGCAGGGCGGTCCACAGGAAGTTTTAGGTCATTCAATTTCTCTCTAAACCAGTTTCACCTATGAAAATAGTGTGTGTACTCTTAATTAGTATGGCAGGCATCTTACCTTCATACGGTCAGGGTTCCAGCGTTGAGGCTGTCGATGAGAAATTTCAAGAAGCTTACCTAGCTAAAAACAGCGAAGCGATGTTTGCTCTTGTTGCGCCGGATTGTGTTTTTTACGGCACTGCCCCAACGGAACGCTGGGACAAAGCCGCATTTAGAAAGCTAATGGAAAATGGCTTTAAAAACGGCATGCCTGCCATGAATACCCAGTCGAAAGAAATTTAACTCCTGAATGATGGCCAGGTAGCCGTTATTACGAAAAAGGTTTCCTGGTCCATTTTCAAATCTGACCTGAGAGAAGTGGCTGTCTACGAAAAAGGGGCAGACTGGAAATTGAAATCGCTCTCCATCAGCCTTACCATCCCCAACAGTAAAAATGCCAGCGTGAACCAGGTCCTGGAGAGCCGCTGACCAACGCGTATGTGTTCCCGATTGATAGCCCCGCCTGACCGACGCTTCTTTCAAATCAGGTGGGGCTATTTTTTATAGTGTAATGCGTATAGATAGATACAACGGCAGATTAGCGATACCAGGGTTTCCGAACCGACTATCACATCAAACGGTATCCACTTTGGTGACGCCACCCCGGCGGAGGGAATCCGGGCGGAGCCGACGTCCTTTTCGATTCCTGGGCACGGTGGTGTCCAGAGCCGCTTCTTTTTTCCGCCGTTCCTGCTGGCTTAGTTTCTTCTGCACCGGATCTATCTGCCGGGTGTTCGGGTTGGAGGTCGTCTGTTTTTCTGCCGGCGACTGATTAATCTGGCCCGCTGCGCTCCCCAGCAGACCGATACTGAGCATACTACCAATAAACAGGATTCGTTTCATACCGTTGTTGCGTTAGTGCCCATACATAACACGCGCTGGGGAGGTTCGGTTATACTGTTGGCCGAATGGTGAAGAAATAACCCACTTTTGTGTGGAATATCGATGCTTTTTGCATCCATTATGTGTACTGAGCGGCCCCCGTATGTTTCTGACCCTGTTTCGTAAATCCAGACCTACCCCTCCCCCCCGCAGTGCCGCCGACTATGTGGCTGCCTATCGCGCTACGGGCGATCTGTCCATTCTGGGTGAGTTGTATGAGCAGCATATGGAGTTGATCTATGCCGTTTGTTACAACTACCTGCGCGATGAGGAAGAGGCAAAAGATGCCGTCATGAATCTGTTCGAGCAGTTGATAACCGACCTGCGCAAACACGACGTGCAACAGTTTGGCCCCTGGCTGCACAGCGTGGCCCGTAACTACTGCCTGATGCAGCTGCGAAAAAATCAGGCCCATCCCAAAGCACACCTGGTGACCAATGCCAGCGGTGAATTGGCGGAGGGCTCATTTGCGGCATCAGTGTCCGATGAAACCGACTCCCCGGACCAGGAAGCAGACCTGACGACTATGGAAACCTGCCTGAAAAAATTACCTATCGAGCAGCAAACCTGCCTGACGCTGTTTTATATGGAGCGAAAAACGTACACCGAAGTAGCCGACCTGTCGGGATTTGACCTGAAACAGGTGAAAAGTTTCTTGCAGAATGGCCGCCGAAATCTGAAAATTTGCATGCGCAAAGAAAGCTTATGAACAACCAACTGACGTTCGATGAATTGCAGGCATACCAGGCAGGCAGGCTGAAAGGACCGGCCCGGCACCGGGTTGAGCGCCTGTTGCTGGAAGACCCTTTCTATGCTGATGCCCTGGCGGGTCTGGAAGCCATGCAACATACCGCCACGGGGCTGGCAACCGGCCCTATGAGCGGGCAAATGGCGGAGCTGCGCGATGCCCTGCACCAGCGCATCCACGAATCGGCCACGCAAAAACGGCTTTGGCCCCTCTGGATTGCCACCACCACAGCGGCCATTCTTTTTATGCTGGCAGTAGCCGTTTACTTAATCTATTTCGCCCCAAAAAAACCTGCCAAAGTAACACCGGCTGCCCCCCAAAAAACAACGATTCTGTCCCCCGTACACGCTGGAACGTACACCCTGTCTTCATAAAAAACTCGTCTTTTTTATCGCTGTCCTGTCCTTTCTTTATAACATTTGCGGAACATCGGGCGTTAACCCGGCATATCAACTATTATTTTATCTATGTTTCGCGCAACTTTAGTACGCTCCACCATCTTTTCATTTATCCTGTCTTTATCCTGCCTGTCAGCAACTTACGCCCAACAGCGCTTTAGCGTGGGTCCGCGTGTCGGCTTGAATTTGTCTAATTATTGGGGGGATGCCGATAACATGAATTTCACCCCCGGCTTATCGGCAGGTGCCTTTCTCATGTACAGCTCCCTGAACCATTTTGGCATCTCGGCTGATGTGCTGTATTCGCAGCGGGGTACCAGCTACAATGATAACCGACTGAAGTTTATCCAGCGTGTCAACTACCTCGAAATTCCCGTGCTGGCCCGCTACTTCCTGACCCTGTCCGGTAATTTCAGACCCAACATCTTTATCGGACCGTCATTGGGCGTAAAAATGAACGCAAAACGAATTAAAGGGGACTACCTCCAGGGTACAGGCCCCGTTCTCAACGGCGATAACACGAACGATTTCAAGGACCTGGACCTGGGTGCAGCCGGCGGATTCCAACTGAACTGGGGCACCGGCAACCGGCAGCATTTCCTGATTGATGCCCGCTATACGCTGGGTCTCAGTGATGTACAAAATAACCTCCCCAACGTGTGGGGTACCCGCAATTCCCTGAAAAATTCAACCTTCACGCTGGCGCTGGGCTATAGTTTTGGCGTTGGCCGGGAGCATCCCAGCCGGTATAAACGGTAATTGACGCCCGTTAAATGTTTGCTAAAGCAAGCAGGCAATCCCTGAACGATTACCAAACCGGTTGGCGCGTACGTGCCAACCGGTTTTATTTACCCCGTCGGCCCTGTAGAATCCGGTAAAACGAACGACTGCGGATTTCGTCCAGGGTCAGGCCGGTGGTCAGGGCTTCGGCTTCCGAAATGGCCCCGCAGTTCATGGCTTTCAGGAAGAAGTTGAGCAGGCCCTGTCCGGTGGCCGCATCGTCGAAAATATCGTTCGTGAGGGTAGAAATGGCCGCCCGTTCCACAAACGTTCTCAGGCGAAACACCGCGTCTTCGTAACTGCTCAGAAAAAACGCATAGGTGGCGGCATAGCGCATCGGCAACTGTGCCGGGTTGAGGTCCCAGCCCTGGTAAAAGCCATTGATGAGCGAATGGGTGGTATGGTTAAACCCCAGCCGCCAGGCACGGTGGACCGACGCCCGGTTTTCGGCCAGTTGCTCAAACGTCAGGTCATCGCCCCGGTGCGGCCCAATGGGTATAACATTCGTGGCCCCATCCGACAGGAAAATGCCGGTTCCGCCCAGGGCTACTTTGGTCATGTGGTGGGCAAAATCGCAGACGGGATGCCCCATCGTCTGGTATTTGGCCGTAATGCCGCAGGAAGCCGTGTAGTCGTAGGTGCCGAAATGGGCGGCTATGCAACGCCCTTCGCTGGCCCTGATGATGCGCATGAGGGGGTTGCGCCCTTCGTCGTCCATCACAATCTGCGTAGCCTCCACCATCGTTTCCATCCGCAGCGTGCCGGGAGCCAGGTTATTGCCTTTTTCGAGCAGGTCAAACAGCCGGACAATCGTACTGACCTGTTCGGGAATGGTTACCTTGGGCAGCATCACCACGAAATTAGCGGGCAGTACGCCCCCCGTTTTGTCGAGCAGGGTGGACAGAAACAGGTCGAGCGTACGAACGCCCCGCACCTTCAAGTCTTCGGTGAAGGGCTTGATACGGATGCCGATAAACGGCGACAGGGTGTTGTTTTTCATGCCCTCGGCCACTTCCAGCGCGGCCCGAACGGCGGTGGCATCTTCTTCATCGTCGGGCCGGTTACCAAACCCATCTTCAAAATCGATCCGAAAATCCTCCACGGCTTCGGTCCGGAGTTTTTGTTTGATTTTGGTATAAATCGAATGAGCCAGCCACGCCGGTTCGCTCCGTCGCTCCGTGTCGGGCAGGGCATCCAGCCGACTGGTGAGGTCGTCCAGTTCCTGTAAGCCGGTTGGCAGGTGTTCGTAGCCGGGCAGTTGCAGCACCCGGGCCAGCACCCCAAAATTGGGCGCGTAGGTCTGGAAGTTGTTCAGCGCAATCTCCCCCATCCGAACGCAGGTATCCGACTTGAACAGATTGGCGCCACCGTACACGGTATGTACCGGTTGCCGGTCGGGTTTGTCGCCGGGATAAATGGCCTGAAAGGCCAGATTAGCCGTTTTAAGCGTATCCAGTAACTGGGCTTTCTCGCTTTCCTGAATGGAGAATTTCATGGTTGTTGGTTTAGGGGGCACGCTATCAGGAACCGCGATAGGTTGAATAACCGAACGGATTCAGAAGCAGGGGTATGTGGTAGTGTTCGCCGGTCGTTAGCTGGAATACGATGTCGACAAAGGGGTAGAGTGCCGGAACATTCTGTTCGCCGAAATAGGCCCCCGTTTCAAATCGGAGCTGATATACTCCCGACGCAAGGACGGCTTCGTTCGGCAATAAGTCACCGATACGACCATCCGTATTGGTGATGCCCCGCGCTATTTCAGTCCATTCGCGCTGCTGCCGGGACAAAATAACGTGAACACCCACGGCCGGTTTGCCCCGTGAGGTATCGAGAATATGGGTTGTTACGGGGCTCATAGCAGTAGTTTTTCCAGTCGGATGCGGGTAATTTTTCCCTGTTCCTGCATGGCAATCCGGATTTCGGTTTCGGGTGCGTTGGGCAGGCGGGCGTTCAGGCTGTCCAGCATCTCACCCGCCGATTTACCCGTGGCGCAGATGATAAAGATATAACCAAATTTTTCTTCATATAGCCGGTTTCCTTCCGCCAGATCTTCCAATACGTTTTGTGAGGCCGACGCCACCCCTGCCTGCTCGCCCGCGGCCCACGCCTTCGTGCTGGCAAACCTGGCCCGCAGGGAGTCAATATCCCCAATTTTGGGGTGGTGCGCAAAGGCTTCCCGCCAATCTGCTTCAGAGCAACTCTCCCAAATTGTCTCGGCCTCTCTAAACAATTGTTCGGCGTTCTCGAAAGGGAACAGGCTGGCCAGTGTATCGACCCAAATCGTTGAACCACAGCAGGTAGTAAGGGCCGCTTTCCGTTCGTCCGGGGGCAATTGATTTAGTTCAGATAAGGTCATGGTGGAGTGAGTGGATAATGCATGATGTAAGTCAGGTTTATCAGGCCCCGATTTTAATCGGGGTAAAAAAACAATGAATTTTCGAACCGTTGAAACGGTTTAAAAATGGGGTTTCTTTCTCCCAAACCCACAGCTAAAGCAGTGGGCTCACCCTACACCCGTACTGTATAATGAACAATGACAATTGGTCGATAATGAGATCATGCTACCATTTTGCATCATCCATTAAATCACCGTCGGGAACCGGTTCACATTTTTGTAATAGATGTACACCGCCGGTTCTTTCCCCATTGCCGTGAACCATTGCTGGCAGTAAGGTGCCATCCAGATTGAATCCCCCTTTTTGATGGGGTACCAGTGCTGGTCGAGCATGTACACCCCCTGCCCCTGCAAATAAATCAGGCCGTGCTCCATAATGTGGGTTTCAACCAGCGGCAGGTGCCCCCCCGGATCGTAGGTGAAAATATTGACGGCCATGTCGAAACGCAGGTCATCGGGCAAGAGCACCTGTAAGCGCAGGGCCGGATCGCCCATGTACATTGGCCCGGCTACGCTGGCCGCATCCCCGAACAGTACCGGCGGCACGTCGTAGCCGTCCAGTTTCTCGTAGACTTTGTGAAACGTCAGCAGTTGCGTACCCGCTTCCGGACCATCAATCTGGTAATCGGTGCCAATGGGCATATACACAAACTGGCCCGCTGCCAGTGTCCGTTTCTCCCCACTCACCGTAGCCGTACACTGCCCGCTGATGACGTAGAAGAACAGTTGCGACGCCCTGGTTACGCCCGTGAGTTGTCCGGTATCGGTCAGGGTAATGAGCGTCTGGCAGAGGTTTGCCCCCATCTGCTCGTTGATGATGACGTTTACAGTGCAATTGTCCCAGCCGGGTACGCGGCTGTTGATGTACCCATCGGGGCTGATAACGGCGTGATTGCGTTTGACAACGGATCGGGTAAGGGCAGAGATTTCCATGTGGTTTTGTTAGGTATGTTGCGCAAGGAGCGAATCAAGAAAGGTGTCGGCAACCCGGAGCGTAGCGGCCATATCGGCCAGTTCCACGTTTTCCAGCGGGTTATGGCTGATGCCGTTGAAACAGCGAACGAACAGCATGGCAACGGGCGACACGAGTGAAATTGGTACGCCATCATGCCCGGCCCCGCTCACCAGTGAAATCACCTCGTACCCGCTTTGCCGTATCGATTCAGCCAGTAAGTTCGTCAGATCAGCGTCACACAGTATCGGTGCGGTTGCCTGTATCAGGGTCCAGTTAACATTGATGGGCCGGCTGGTGCCGATGCGGGTTGCCAGTTCGTGCAGGGTCAGGTAAGCAGTTTCGAGCAGATCGGCATCGTTACTGCGGACATCCAGACTACAGCTTACCTGACCCGGAATAACATTGCTGGCCGCATTTACCACGGTCAGTTTACCCACCGTAGCCACCAGGTTGGTTTGGTGAGCGAGGGCAAATTGCTCCACGGCCAGCACAAATTCGGCGGCTGCGCACAGGGCATCCTGCCGCATAGCCATCGGTACGGTTCCTGCATGACCCGCCATACCGGTAAAGGTAATCTCTACCCGGCGCTGCCCGGCAATGGCCGTAACAACCGCAACGGGTACGTGGCGTTCGTACAATACCGGCCCCTGCTCAATGTGAATTTCGAAATACCCCAGCCACTCGTCGGGTGCCAGCGCATCGGACGGTATCCCTGCGGGGTCAGCCCCCATTTGTTGAAGTACCTCGGCCAGGGTAAGGCCCGATGCGTCTTTTTTACCGAGCAGGGCATTGATCAAACGAACCCGCCACCACTTTACTGCCCAGATACGTGGTATGGAACCGGACACCCTCCTCGTCGCAGAACGCAATCAGTTCAAGGTGAAACGGCAAGTGCCTGCCGGACTCGATAAGGCGCGTAATGAGGTCCAGCCCCATAAGAACCCCCAGTGGCCCGTCAAACTTCCCGGCGTTGACCACCGTATCGATATGCGAGGCAATGACCAGCGTTTTAGCCCCCGCGTTCGGGCTCACCAACCGGCCTCTCACGTTGCCAATGGCATCGACCCGCGTTGGCAAACCGGCCTGTTCCATCCAGTCCTGCACGCGTCGCCGGCCCGCTAAAAAGGCAGCGGTGCCAAACGTCCGGGTGATGCCCGTCGCGTCCTCACTGATGGCAGCCAGTGCGTTTATTCTGGCCAGCACGGCCCCGGCTCGTTGTACGTAGTCAGTCATTCCCGTGCCTTAAAATCCGTTTGCCGGCATTTAGTTGCGTAATCGTTCCGTGGTTGAACACATTCTGCCCCCCCAGATAGGTCTGTTCGACAACCCCGTACAGTTCTTCATTCAGGTACGGCGTCATTTTGTGTTTGTGGTACAACAGACTTTCCGAAACGACAAATGATTTATCCGGATTCCAGACGACCATATCGGCATCGTATCCCCGGTCAATCTTTCCCTTTCTTACCTGCCAAACCAGCCAGTTGAGCCGGTTTATCCGTCAGCCATCCAGCCACATCGGCTACCGTACAGCCGCGTTGCCGGGCGGCTGTCCACAATGCGGGCAGGGCCAGTTGCAGCGATGCGATACCTCCCCAGGCAGTCATGAAATTACCGCTTTGCCGCTGCTTCATATCGGGGGGTGCCGGTGAATGATCGGTCGCCACAAAATCAATGATTCCCCCGCGCAAGGCGTCCCACAACCGGTCGTTGTTTTCCTTTTCCCGGATGGGTGGCGCACATTTGAACTGCGTTTGCCCGTCGGGGATGGTTTCGGCGGTAAAAAACAGGTAATGCTGCCCCGTTTCAACCGTCAGGGGCAAACCCCTCCGCTTTGCTTCGGCAATGGGTTCGATGGCGTTCGCCGAGGATAAATGGACAATATGCGTCCGGCAGTTGTATTCCTCGCACAGCCGAATCATCAGCGCAATGGCGTTATCCTCCCATACCTTGGGCCGCGATGACAGGTAGTTGGCGTACGACCGTACGTCGCCCGTTGCCAGCGTTTCGTCCGTCGAGAGTTCGCAGTGGACCAGCAGGGGCAGGCCGTGCCGGGCCATGATTGGCATGGCTTTGCGCAGATCAGCCTCCGTTACGTTCGGAAACTCGTCGATGCCGGAATGGGTCAGAAACGCCTTGAATCCCAGAACACCTTTGGCAATCAGCTTTTCTATCTCGTCGGTATTACCCGGAATCAGGCCACCCCAGAAACCACAGTGAGCGTGCAGTTGCCCCTTGGTAGCCGCCCGTTTCCGGTCGAAGGCATCAGCGGTGGTCGTTACGGGGGATGCGTTCAGCGGCATATCGACCAGCGTGGTTACCCCACCGGCAATCGCGGCTTTGGTAGCCGTATCGAAGCCCTCCCAATCGGTCCGGCCGGGTTCGTTGATGTGCACGTGCGGGTCGATAACGCCGGGCATTAGCACGCTATCCTGAACATCGATAACGTCCCCGTCAAACCCGGCGGGCAGTTCCGACAGTACATCGGTAATCCGCCCGTCTTTTACCAGCACAACGGCGGGCCGGATACCGGTTGGTGTCAAAACCCTGTTTCCCCGGAGGGCCAGATCAATCATGCGACTAAATAGAAAAATAGTTGCTATACTAGGGGCCAATACTAGCCAAAACAGTCCGTATCACCATGAAACTTACGTTGAAAACGAATGCATACGGCAAGAATGCCATTAACCTGTCCAAAATCATCCGGTACCCCGATCACCATGAGTTCCGGCAGATTTCGGTTAATGTAGCGCTGGAAGGAGACTTTGACGCGGCCCATACCCTGGGCGACAATACCCATATTTTACCCACCGACACCCAGAAGAATACGGTATATGCCCTGGCGAAGGCCCATTTTACGGGATCCATCGAAGACTTCGGGCTGTATCTAGCCAATTATTTCATCACGAACAACCCGCCCGTTTCCCAGGTGACCATCCATATCGTGGAACACCCCTGGACGCGGATGACTTTCGACGGGGAGCCGCACCACCACGCCTACACGGGTGGCAGTGCCGAGAAACGGACAACCACCATCGTGCAAACGGCAGCCGGTACCACCGTTACGTCGGGCATTAAAGACCTGTTGATTCTGAAGACCACCGATTCCGGTTTTGAGGGCTATATAAAAGACCAGTACACCACGCTGAAGGAAACGGCCGACCGGATTCTGGCTACGCAGTGCGAAGCCAACTGGACGTATGCCCGTACAGACCTCGACTTTACGGCCCTGTTTACCCGTATCCGCGAAACCCTCCTGAAGTCTTTCGCGCACCACCATAGCCGGTCGGTTCAGCAAACGCTGCTGGCCATGGGGTCGGCGGTGCTGGAAGCAAACGAGGTGGTTAGTGAGATTAGCCTGATTATGCCCAACAAGCACCACATTCCCTTCAACCTGGAGCAGTTCGGGATGGAGAACAACAACGAAATATTCATCGCCACCGACGAACCGTACGGCTACATTACGGGAACGGTGGTGAGGGAGTGAGGCTGTATGTCGGATGCCTGGTTCCGGCAATCAACAACCGGGTATGGCACCGCACAACTCACGCAGCGTAGCCCTGGTCTTCAACACCCCTATTTTTCACCCGAATAATCTCGGCGGCAATACTCACCGCAATTTCTTCGGGGGTCTGGCTGTTAATGGCTAGGCCAATAGGGGCATGCATACGCTTCAGCCACGCGTCATCGAGGCCTTCCGCCCGGTAGGCAGCCAGTAGCGTCGCCACTTTGGTTTTGCTCCCCAACACCCCCACATAGGCAAACTCGGTGCCCAGTAAGGTCCGGATAACCAGATCGTCGGTTCGGTAGCCCATGGTCATGACCACCACGTACTGATGGCGACCGGCGGGAATCCGGGCGGCCAGTTCGCTGTAATCGGTTACCACTATTGTCTCATGAGCCGCCTGATTTTGAACCATCGTATGCAGGTCGGGGCGGTCATCGAAAACGCGGACGTAAAAGTCCATCCGGCTCATCAGTTCGCTGAGGGCCAGCGCGCAATGCCCTCCGCCAATGATGGCGAGCTGGTTTTTATAGCCAAGTTTCTCCCGGTAGCGCCAATCGGTATCCGACTGCTTCGTAAACTGGTAGTCAGCATCGGGAATCTGGTCAGGCATGAACCGGATACCGGCCGGGGATAAGTCGAGCAGCCCGTTTTTATGCTGTTCCAGGCAGGTATATAATGGCCTGAACCGCAGCCGAATCGCCTGGCTGAACGGGGTACAACAGAATCGTCTGGTCGCCGGAGCAGATCATACCACTCTGGTTGTAGGCGGCACTTTTATCGTGGTACTGCGTCCGGATGGTTGGTTCGGGATTGATCAGAGCTGATTGATTTTGCCGGAGCACCTCTTTCGCCTGCTCAACAAACTTATGCTCCATGATGCCCCCGCCAATGGAACCGGCCCTTTCACCAGCCGCATTTACCGCCATCAGAAAACCCGGCCGGCCGGGACTGCTGCCGTGGCTTTCGAGCACGTACAGCAGCGCCACGGGTACGTTTTTCCGCAGGCTTTTATGAATTAACTGCCAGGTCGTCAGCGATTTTATCATGGGCAACGGGTAATGCGGTTGGAGCCGGTGCAGTATCGTACAACGCCAGCAACACTTTTTCGGGGGTCATGGGTGCATCGAAGGGAATATCGACGGTTGTATTAAACGCCCGAATGGCGTTGCGCAGGGCGAAATAGACACCAATCCCGTACATCAACGGCGGCTCCCCAACGGCTTTGGACCGAAAAATAGCCAGATTATCGGTCTGCGTTTCCAGAAAAGCAATGGCAATTTCTTTCGGCACCGAATAGATGTCCGGCACTTTGTAGGTCGACAAGCGCATTGGACCGCAACCGGCCCTCCCTGTCGTAGATAACCTCCTCCAGGGTCATCCACCCAATGCCCTGCACAATACCGCCCTCAATCTGCCCCCGGTCGATGAGCGGGTTCATGCTGGCCCCAAAATCGTGGACCACCTTAACGGCGTCGGTTTCGTACGTTCCCCGTACACAGTCGATGGTCACCTCCACAACGGCCGTACCGTACACGTGGTAGGCAAACGGGTGCCCTTTTTCGGTAACGGGGTCGAAATGGATAACCGGCGTTGCGTAGTGCGCGTGTTCGGACAGGCTTACCCGCCGGCCATAAGCGGCCAGTACCAGCCGCTGCCAGGTATAGTCGGTACACTGGTCGCCCACGTACACCCGTTCGTCTCTCAGCGTTATGGCCGCTTCGTCGGCGTGTAGTTCAGTGGCTGCCACGGCTTTCAACCGGTTCAGAATGTCGGTACAGGCAATTTGTACCGCCCGTCCGTTCAAATCGGCGGTGGCGCTGGCGGCCGAAGGCGAGGTGTTGGCAATGCGATACGTGCTGGTCGACTGAATTTTAATGCGCTCCGGCGGAATGGAAAACACCTGGGCCGCCACCTGTAGCATTTTGGTGTTCACCCCCTGCCCCATCTCAACGGCACCGGTGCTGACGCCCACGCTGCCATCGGTGTACACGTGGACCAGCGCCCGGGCCTGATTCATCCGGGTATTGGTGAACGAGATACCGAAACACACCGGCATGAGCGCCAGGCCTTTTTTATACAGAATATTGGCAGCGTTAAAGTCGGCTATCCGGCTTCTCAGTGCATCGACGGTATAGTCAGTACTGGCTTTGGCCCAGCAGGCCCGGGCTTCGCTTTCGGCTTTCTGTCCGTAGGGAAACTCGTCGCCGGTCTGGTTCAGGTTTTTCGCCTGAATCACGGCCGCATCGATACCGAGCGCGTCGGCCGCTTTTGCAATGGCGGCCTCAATCACAAACATACCCTGCGGCCCGCCAAAGCCCCGAAACGCCGTGTTGGGCGGGAGGTTGGTGCGGCAGCAGTAGGCCGTGGCCGTTACATTCGGAATGTAGTAGCTGTTGGTGCAGTGAAACAGGGTCCGTTCCAGCACCGCCGGCGACAGATCGGCTGCGGCACCGGCATTCTGGTAGAACGTAGCCTCGTAGGCCACAATTTTCAGGTCGGCATCCAGACCAATTTTAAAGTCAGACGAGTACGGGTGCCGTTTGCCGGTCATGGCCATATCCTCTATCCGGTTCAGGGCGTATTTGACGGGGCGTTTCAGCACATGAGCGGCCAGCGCACACAACGCAGCCCACATATTAGCCTGATCCTCTTTGCCGCCAAAACCACCACCCAGCCGCGTTACGTCTACCTCAATCTGGTGCATGGGCAACCCCGACGACCGGGCAACGGCCCGCTGCACCGCCGTTGGCCCCTGCGTGGAGGAGTAGAGTTTTATACCGTTGTTCTCCTGCGGAACGGCATAGGCCCCCTGCGTTTCGATGTACAGATGTTCCTGTCCGTTGGTGTCGGCCCTGCCGTTGAACACGTGCGTACACTGCGCCCAGGCGTTAGTCATATCGCCCAGATGGAATGTTCTGGCCCGAACGATCAAATCCCCCCGGGCCTGCGCTTCGCGGGGGTCGGTGATAACGGGCAGGGGGTCAATATCGACCGTAATTTTTTTAAGGGCGGCATGGGCTTCCTCATCGGTTTCGGCCAGCACGAAGGCAATGGGCATGCCGCAGTAATGCACGTGACTTTCGGCCAGCAGCGGTTCATCCGGCACGATGCCCCCAATCTGATTTTCGCCCGTTACGTCTTTATACGTCAGAATCCTGACCACGCCGGGCATGGCTGCGGCCGCTGTCAGGTCCAGCTTTTTCAGGATACCATGGGCCACTGGCGACCCGAAAGCCGCTCCGAACAGCGTACCCCGAATAACCGGAATATCGTCCAGATAAACCGACTCGCCCCGCACGTGGGTGCTGGAATCAATATTTTTCATTGTGTTGCTGTCGCTTTCTTTACGGATTCGCCTGTGTCTCAAATTTACGGAAACCGGCGTCAATACAACAATGAATCCGTTTTTGCTCAACAGGTTCTTATTGCGCGTGCGAATCCTGTTACCACACATTTATTTACTTTTTCAAATCCAATCCATCCGTAGGGAGTTATAAATAGATAGCCCGCTGCTGATACCGTATTGCCCGGTTCTGATACCGATACTCCTTGTGTAACTCCCAGCCAACCAGTTATGACAGACAAGCAAACCGACCTCGATCAACTCAGTATCAATACCATCCGGCTTCTGGCCGTCGATGCCGTTCAGAAAGCCAACTCCGGCCACCCCGGTCTGCCATTGGGAGCCGCGCCGATGGCTTATGTGCTCTGGTCCCGTTTTCTGCGCTTCAACCCTAAAGACCCGCTTTGGCCCGACCGCGACCGGTTTGTGCTGTCGGCGGGTCATGGGTCGGCGCTGTTGTATAGCCTGCTGCATCTGTACGGCTACGACCTATCGCTCAATGACCTGAAACAGTTCCGGCAGCTCCACTCCCAGACGCCGGGCCACCCGGAATCGAACCTGACGCCGGGCGTGGAAGTAACCACCGGGCCACTGGGGCAGGGTTTTGCCAATGGCGTAGGGATGGGCATGGCCGAAGCGTTTCTGGGGGCAACCTACAATAAGGAGGGTCATACGCCCGTAAACCACTACACGTATGTGCTCGTCAGCGATGGGGATCTGATGGAAGGTATCGCGTCGGAAGCGGCTTCCCTGGCCGGGCACCTCAAGCTGGGGAAACTCATCTATCTCTACGACGATAACCTGATTTCACTCGACGGCCCAACCGATCTGGCTTTCACCGAAAACCGGCTTCAGCGTTTCGATGCGTATGGCTGGCATACCCAGCACGTAGGCGATGGCAATGATTTAGACGCGATTGAGGGAGCCATTCGGGCGGCTCAGATGGAAACGGGGCGTCCGTCCATCATATCCGTCCGGACGATTATCGGCTACGGCAGCCCGCAGGAAGGTACCAGCACCGTGCACGGCAGTGCCCTGGGCGAGGAAAATGTGCGGAAAACGAAAGCTTTTCTGGGGTTTGATCCGGACAAATCGTTCGTGGTACCCAGGGAAGTGCGTGACCACCTGCGCGAACCGGGTAAGCGGGGAGCCAAACTCCAGGCCGACTGGCAAACGGAATTTGATGCGTATAAAAAGGCGTTTCCAGCCGATGCGGGGCAGTTCCTGACCTCTTTCGCCGGTGAACTGCCCGATGGCTGGGATAAAGACCTGCCCCGGTTTACCCCCGACGACAAGGATATGGCTACCCGGCAGGCATCAGGCAAAGCCCTCAATGCCCTGAAAAAGTCGGTTCCCTACTTATTCGGTGGCTCGGCCGATCTGGCATCCTCCAACGAAATGCCGACTAAGGGCGACGTGAGTTTCCAGCCGGGTCAGTACGATCACTCGAACATCTGGTTTGGCGTTCGGGAACACGCCATGGGGGCAGCCCTCAACGGCATGGCCCAACACGGCGGGGTGCATCCCTACGGCGGCACGTTCCTCAACTTCTCGGACTACATGCGGGGTGCCATTCGGCTGACGGCCCTGGCCGAATCGAAGGTAACCTTCGTTTTCACGCACGACAGTGTTGGTCTGGGTGAAGATGGCCCAACCCACCAACCCGTTGAGCAAGTTGTAGCCCTGCGAACCATCCCGAATATCATCGTCATTCGGCCGGCAGATGCCAACGAAACCGTTGAAGCCTGGCGCATTGCGATGATGCAGCCCAAAACACCGGTTTTGCTGATTCTGGGCCGGCAGAAACTACCCGTTATCGATCAGCAGAAATATGGTTCGGCACGGGGCGTGGAGAAGGGAGCATACATCCTCAGCGAGTCCGACGGAACTCCCGAACTCATTTTAATCGGAACCGGTTCGGAGGTGTCGCTGGTGATAAAAGCGCAGGAAGCGTTGAAAAAACAGGGTATTCAGGCGCGGGTTGTCAGCATGCCATCGTGGGAGCTATTCGAGAAACAGGATCAGGCCTACCAGCATACCGTGTTGCCCCCGTCGATTCGGAAACGGCTGGCCGTTGAAGCCGGTTCGCCCATCGGCTGGCACAAATACGTTACCGACGAGGGCAGTACCGTGAGCATGAACCAGTTCGGGCTGTCGGGTCCCGGCGAAGAAGTGATGGCGTACTTTGGTTTTTCGGTCGATAACGTCGTCAAACAGGCCAAAGCAGTACTAAAAGGGCAGCCTCCCGGTCTGGAGAAAAAGGAAGTGTTGTCGTAAGTACACTGACAGATAAGCGGCAACCCACGGTTAACTACGGAACTTACCCGGAACACCCCAACCCCTCCCCGGTAGGGAGAAACTTCCCTCTTGCGTTTTTGGTCCCTCCGTAGCCGGTACGGATTGGGGCGGGGTGTTATTGGGCAGCTTGTAAATGACAGACAATCATGGAAAACAACGTAAAAAAGATTCACGATTTCAACCAGAGCATCTGGCTCGATTATATTGACCGGAAGATTATGAACACCGGTGCGTTGCAAAAACTCATCGACGAAGACGGTATTCGGGGGCTTACGTCTAACCCCGCTATTTTCGAAAAAGCGATCAGCAGCGGTTCCGACTACGATGAGGATATCAAAAAGCTCGCGCTGGAAGGCAAATCCAATGAGGACATTTTTTACGGGCTGGCCGTGTCCGACATTCAGCAGGCTGCCGATTTGTTCAAACCGGTTTACGACGAAGAGGTGCGGGGCGCTGATGGCTATGTAAGCCTGGAAGTTTCTCCGCATCTGGCGCTGAACGCGGATGGTACGATCAAACAGGCACGGGCGCTTTGGCGAGCGGTAGACCGGGATAATGTGATGATCAAGATTCCGGGCACGGCCCAGTGCCTGCCCGCCATCAGGCAAAACATCAGCGATGGTATCAACATCAATATTACGCTGCTGTTTGGCCTGGAGCGGTACAAAGCCGTTGTTGACGCCTACCTGTCGGGGCTGGAGGAGCGGGTCGAGAAGGGTCAGTCGGTTGAGCAGATTGCGTCGGTAGCCAGTTTCTTCCTCAGCCGCATCGACGTGCTGGTTGACCCCCTGCTGAACGAACGAGGCCTGGGCGACCTGAAAGGGGAGATTGCCATTGCACTGGCCCGGAAAGCCTACGAAATCTACAAGCGCGAATTCAGCAGCGACCGGTTTAGAAAACTTGCCGCCAAGGGCGCCAGCCCCCAGCGCCTGTTGTGGGCCAGTACAAGTAGCAAAGACCCGGCCTTTTCGGATGTTAAATACGTGGAAGCTCTGATTGGTCCCAAAACAGTGAACACGATCCCAATGGAAACCCTCGATGCTTTTCGTGATCATGGAAAGGCCGCTTCCCGTCTGGAAGATGAGCCGGATAAAGCCAGGCAGACGCTGGAACGCGTTGAGCAGGCCGGTATTGACCTGGAAGACATTAGCCGGCAACTGGAAGATGAAGGTATCGAGAAATTCACGAAGCCGTACAACGAGTTACTGGAGGCTATCAACAAACAGAAAGAGAAGTCGCTGGCATCGGCCTGACTGAACCGGGGAGAAGTACCGGGAAACGGCCGGTTTATCCTGGTCGGCTGGCGGTTGCAACCCGGGCGAGGCAGTAAATAAGCGCGTCATACTTTCCAGCGACGGCTAATCTGACGGATTGGCCGTTTTCTTTTTTGTGTGGAGTAAGGCCCGATCAGGTACACAATATTGTTCGACAAGCCATGCGGGCTACTTTTACCAATAAGCGGTCTCGTGTTCCGTTACGCACTTCGGGAATACGCCGTTTACGCGCTCATCATCCCGCCACTCCGCTCATAGAATAACGGCATGGACTTTTCGGGGGCTGGCTACTTTCGTCGTACAAAATTACAGGCTGAGTCAACATTGGTACCAACATGTCTCCATCAAGACGTACATTTCTCGAGCAAATTGGCTATGGGTTCGGGGCATCTATTGCCCTGCCTGCTTTTCCATTGATAACTCAGGGACGAGCCAATAACCATGCGAAGCAAAAAGTGAACGTAGCCCTCTGTGGATTGGGTCGCTACGCTAACGTGCTTAAAAGAGGATTTGCCGCGTCCCGGTATTGTCGTCTTGCTGGCCTGGTTACGGGCACACCGGCTAAAGCGGTTCAATGGAAAAGTGAGTACGGCATACCGGATAAAAACTGCTACACCTACCAGACCTTCGATCAACTCATCGACAACCCGGATATCGATCTGGTGTACATTACCCTCCCAAACGGATTACACAAAGAATACACCATCCGGGCTGCCCAGGCGGGGAAACACGTGATTGTTGAAAAACCGATGGCCTTTACCGGGAAAGACTGTCAGGAAATGATTGATGTCTGTAAAAAGGCCCATGTTCAGTTAGCCGTTGGCTACCGCCTACACTATGACCCCCATCACATCGAACTAAAACGACTGGGACAAAACAAGGTCTTCGGACAGGTGCGGCTTATAGAGGCTTCTTTAGGATACCGGTTAGACGGCGTAAGCCCCGATGACTGGCATCTGAAGAAGGCCATGGCCGGTGGGGGACCCCTCATGAACCTGGGTGTTTACTGCGTTCAGAGCGGCCGTTATGTACTGGGTGAAGAACCAATAGCGGTCACGGCTCAGTATGGGCCGGTTACTATGCCCAATCTGTTTAAAGAGGTGGAAGAAAATATTACATGGCAACTTTATTTTTCAAGTGGGGCTATGTGTACTTCATCCAGTATGTCCAACTGTGCTATAGACCGTTTTTTTGCCTCAGCGGATGAGGGCTATTTTGAACTTAAACCCGCTTTGAGTTATGGACCGTTCAAAGGTCGATCCAGTCAGGCAGAGTTCAATTTCCCCGTAGTCAACCAGCAAGCGGAGCAGCTGGATGATATTGCTAAACACATCCTGTCTGAAAAACCCCTGCCCCTGCACATATCCGGTGAGGAAGGCCGCAAGGATATGAGTGTGATAGAGGGTATTTACAAAGCAGCCGACAGTGGCCGAAAAGTGCTTTTATCACCCTAGTTCAGCGTCTGCCAAACCCAATGACCACCCGGGGGTTCGTATCAGGCCGTTTCGGTTTTATGCTGCTCACCCTTCATACCGGAGCGCATATCCGTAAATAAACCAATACTTGTATGGTACCCTGGTAAACGACGGCTAACAGGAACTACACAGCAATCAACCGCTCCACGTTTAATTCTGGAAACAACCGTATAAAGTGGGCTTTGATGAGTTGGCTCAGCAACAAACGTTTGTACGTTTCCGTCCCACGGGCGTCGCTGATGGGGGCTATTTCGGTTTGGGCAACTGCCGTTGCTTCCTGAATCAGTACTTCAGTCAGCCGTTTCCCGGTTAGAAAGGCCGCCGTTTTTGTCAACTGCTTTGGAATGGGTGCCACGCCCCCGGCGGAGAGGGTGACGCTGGCAATAACGTTGTCGGCTACCGTGATGCGGATGGCCGAGTTAACACTGGCAATGTCGAGATGTGTTCGTTTGCTGACTTTCTCAAAGTTGAAGCGGGAGTTTTTGTCCGGCAATGTAAACCGGATTTGCTCCAGTTGCTCTTCGGGTCGTTTGGCCAGTGTTTTATAGCCCAGGTACAACGCGCGAAGGGGCAACTCCCGGGTTGTGCTGCCATCCGTCAGGGTCAGGTGAGCGTCCAGTGCCAGGAAGAAAATTGTAAAATCGCCGATGGGTGACGCGTTGATGAAGTTACCCGCCGATGGTGGCCATGTTGCGGATGGGCGTCGAGGAAATCAGCTTGGTATACCGACTGAAATCAGGAAAATGAGCGCTGAATGACCGGCGATTCAATGAGGTCCGTCACCGTCGTTGAGGCACCGATCAGGCACTGGTCACCCTCCTGCCGGATACCGGTCAAATCGGGGCTATCGAACAGAAACCGGATGGACGCATCCCTGATTTCGTCATGCTTCTGCACATACACGTCCGTGCCCCCCCCCACCCGATGAGCGGCCGGGTTCTCGTTCGTCAGTTCGCCGTTGAGGATCGACGCCAACGTCTGAAGCCGGTGGGAAATGGTCGAAAAATAAGCGGGCAGGATGGCCTGATTGGCGGCATAGTGTACCGGGGCCTCTTCCCCCCTACCCACCAGCCGTTGGGCAACCCGCGCAGCGGCCCGTTCAATGGATTTATAGCCCGTACACCGGCAGATATTGCCATCAACGGCGGCAATGGCATTGGCCGTGGTCGGGGCTTTTTTGCTCAGGCAGAATCCAGCCATCGACACCACGAAACCCGGTGTACAAAAGCCGCACTGCGTTGCCGACTCATCGGCCATAGCCTGCTGAATCGGGTTCAGTTCATCCATGTTCAGGCCTTCGACGGTAACGATGTGCTTTCCGTGCGCATTACCCAGCGGCATCAGGCAGGAGGTTGCCGTGCGGTAACGCAACTCCCCCGTCGACACCTCGCCAACCAGCACCGTGCAGGCACCGCAATCACCCTCACGGCACCCTATTTTCGTACCGGTGAGGTACTGATTGTAGCGCACAAAATCGAGCACCGCCGTACCCGGTGGCATCGCTGTACTTACTTCCCTGTTGTTTAAGATGAACTGTATCAAAATGATGTCGACTCGGGTTACTTTTATGATGAAGCGATTCTGGCTTTCGATTACATCCCTGCAATCGTATGTATGACCTGGTCCATCGGCCTATATCCTTGCCGTTACGCCAACCAGGCAGGTTCTTATCCTGTACTCGTTTGTTTTATGGCCGGTTGGTATGAACAGATTAAGCAGTAACGCAGCTAATCCACCAGCCGAAACACCGGACTCTAGAAACGTTTGAACAACCGTTGGTAGTGTTTTCAGCCACTCGGCCTGCGACGGAACCCCGATACCAATACCCAGGGAGATAGCCGCAATCAAGGCATCCCGCTGCGATAAACCCTCCGACGCCATCAGGCGTAAACCGGATATGGCTACCAGACCAAAAAGCATAATGGCCAACGCGCCCAGAACGCAGGGCGGCATAACGGTTATCCAGCGTCCTACCGGCGGAAAAAGTCCCAGACACAGCAGCATGATGGCCATAATCCAGCCAATTCGTCGGGCGGCTACACCCGTCATCTGAATAACGCCGTTGTTCTGGGCATAAGTAGCACTCGGAAACCCACCAACCAGCGTGGAGCCAATGCAGGTGAGTCCGTCCGCTACGATGCCACCCCGAATGCGTGCCCAATGGTCGCGGCCGGTAGTAGGCAAACCGGAGAGTTGCGACGTAGCGGTTATATCGCCCACTGCTTCCAGCACGCTGACGAGGTAGATAAACGCAAAAGGAACTAGCAAACCCCATTGAAACGCCAGCCCATACGGAAAAAGCTGCGGCACAATCAGCCAGGAGCCATCGCTCGGTGCGGGCATTTGCAGCCAACCCATCACCCCACAAATAGTATAGCCCGTAGCTATGCCAATCAGTACAGCGGCCATCCGCACCCAGGCTTTACCGATGGACTGAGCAATGACCATAACGGCCACAACGACCAGGGCTACCAGCCCCCCGCTCCAGCCCGGTGCGCCTTCGGCCGGTAAGCGGGTAATACTCCGCATGCCCGTCGGAATGAGCGAAAGGCCAATCAGCAACACAACAATGCCCGAAACCAGTGGGGTAAAAACGCGTTTTAGTTTGGGCAAAAATGGAGCTAATATAAGTTGTACGGGTGTTCCCGCCAGCGACATACCCACCATAAGCGGCAGTCCGCCCGTAGTGCCTGCCTGAATCAGGGGAGCCAGAAAGGCAAAACTGGTACCGGTGATACTGAGCAGCCCCGACCCAACAAACCCAAATCGCATCGTTTGTAGAAACGTCCCTAATGCCGATGCTACCAGTGCCATACTGACCAGATAGGCCGTAACCTGCGGACTAAAATGCAGAATGCCCGACAAAATCAGCGCTGGAGTAATCGTACCAACAACCATTGCCCCAACCTGCTGTATACTTACCAGAAGCGCGGGAATCAGGGGGACGGTGTATTCCAGGCCGTAAACGAGACGGGTGGGTTGCGCGTCAACGGGTTCGTTCATCGGGTACACCTTTTTATTAATGGTCATTCAACGGCAGTCCGCGCCGTTGAAACTCTTTCCAGTTCAGGTATTCGTCGCCCTTGCGCTGCTCCACCATGGTAATGCAGCTATCGACGGGGCACACTAATTTACACAAATTACAGCCAACGCACTCATCTTCTTTGATGGAATAGGTGTTGTAGGGGTTGCCGTACGTCAGGCTGATGGACTGGTGGGAGGTGTCTTCGCAGGCAATGTAGCACAGGCCGCAATGGATGCACTTGTTCTGGTCGATGTTGGCGACGATGTGGTAATTGATGTCCAGGTCTTCCCAGTGGGTGATGGTCGGCACCGATTTGCCGATGAAATCATCCAGCGTGTTGAAGCCCTTTTCGTCCATCCAGTTGTTCATCCCGTCAATCATGTCCTCCACAATGCGGAAGCCGTGTTTCATCACGGCGGTACACACCTGCACGTTGGATGCGCCCAGCAGCATAAACTCAACGGCATCTTTCCAGGTGCTCACGCCCCCAATACCCGAAATGGGCACCCGGGCCGTAACGGGGTCCTGCGCAATGGTCGTCAGCATTTTCAGGGCAATGGGTTTTACCGCCGGGCCGCAGTAGCCCCCATATACCGATTTGCCGGCCACGTACGGGTTGGGCACAAACGTGTCCAGGTCCACGCCTGTTATCGACTGAATGGTGTTGATCAAAGAGAGCGCATGTGAACCGCCCTCAACCGATGCCCGGCCCGTAGGTACTACGGAATGCACATTAGGGGTCAGTTTGGTAATGACCGGGATGGTGGCTTTCTCCATCACCCACTCCACCACCATCCGGGCAATTTCGGGGTCCTGCCCCACGGCGGCACCCATGCCCCGCTCCGTCATGCCGTGCGGGCAGCCGAAGTTGAGTTCCAGCCCGTGGGCACCGGTATCTTCCACCTGAGCGATCAGTTCGTGCCATTTCTCCCGGCTGTTATCCGCCATGAGCGACACCACCATGGCCCGGTCGGGAAACAGGCGGACGCACTCGGCAATTTCGCGCAGGTTGATGTCCAGCGGACGGTCGGAGATGAGTTCGATGTTGTTGAAGCCCATCATTTTTGTCCCGTTAAACTCAACGGCGGAGTAGCGGGATGACACGTTCTTCACCTGACTGCCCAGGGTTTTCCAGACAACCCCGCCCCAGCCCGCTTCAAACGCCCGGAGTACATTGTACTGCTTGTCCGTTGGGGGCGCACTCGCCAGCCAGAACGGATTTGGTGATTTAATACCAAGAAAATCTGCGCGTAGATCAGCCATAAATTCAGTGAAGAATGAAGAGTGAGGAATAAAAAAGTAAAAGCGGAGTGTAAACCTTATTCTTCACTCTTTCACTCTTCACTTGTAAAAAACCTAAAATCGATCTCGCTCCGTCCTTACCCGCCTGAACGGCATCAACAACTTCTTTGCCGCCGTTTACGCAGTCGCCACCGGCAAACACGCCCGGAATACTGGTGGCGCACTGGCTGTCAATAGCGACTTTGCCGTTCCAGTGGGTAAGCTGGTTCTGGCTGACGAGTCCTTCGTACGGCACCTGCCCGGCGGCCTTGATCACCATGTCGACATTCAGCGTGATGGTTTCGCCCGTTTCTACCGGCGACCGGCGACCGCTGGTATCGGGTACGCCCAGTTCCATGACGTGGCAGACCAACTGCGTAACCCGACCCTGTTCGCCCCTGATTTCTTTAGGCGCGGCCAGCCAGAGGAGGTTGCAGCCGTCCAGTTTAGCCAGATTCAGTTCAACTTCGGTACTGGGCATTTCGGCCTGGGTACGGCGGTACACGATGGTCACCTCTTTCGCTCCCAGCCGTTTGGCCTGCGTGGCCGCATCAATAGCGGTCATACCCAGGCCAATCACGGCTACCTTATCCCCCACCGGCACGGACGGGTAGCCTTTCTCCCGAATATCGTAAATGAACCGAATGGCATCCTCTACTCCGGCAAGGTCCTCACCGGGTATGTCGAGTTGCCGCGCTACCCCAACCCCAATGCCAATGTACACGGCATCGTAGTTGGTGCGGAGTTCCTCCAGGGTGATGTTGTTGCCCAGTTCCTGGTCGTATTTAATGTCGATACCACCCAGCGAAGTAATAAAATCCACTTCGTCGGCGCAGAATTCGGGGGTTACCTTGTAGGCGGCAATGCCGTAGGTCATCAGGCCACCGCCCTTGCTTTCCTTCTCGTAGATGGTTACGTCGACGCCTTCGCGGCTCAGCACATGGGCGCAGCTCAGGCCCGCCGGCCCCGCTCCCACCACCGCTACTTTCCGGCCCGTTGCCGGTTTCCGCTGAAACAGCGGCCACTTCTGCTCAATGGCTTTTTCGGTGGCGTAGCGTTGCAGTTTGGCAATGGGGATGGGGGGCTCATCCATCAGGTTAAAGACGCAGGAGCCCTCGCACAGTTTCTCGACAGGGCACACTTTTGAGCAGCCGCCCCCCATGATATTCGCATCCAGAATGGTATAGGCCGATCCTTTTACGTTATCGGTGGTGATCTGCTTGATGAATTTCGGGACGTTGATGCTCGTGGGGCAGCTTTTGGTACACGGGGCATCGTAGCAAAACAAACAGCGATTCGCTTCCACCAGAGCCGCTTCGCGTGAGTCGAAGGGCGGGTGGATATCGCTGAAGTTTTCCTCGTACTGCTCAGCCGTTAACCGATTGTTCGTGATGGACACTTTTTAAATGATAAAATGAAGATGAATAGTTTATGAGTAGTCACACAGAATTAGATTACTGTGTTTTTTTGTCATTCTGAGGAACGAAGAATCTTCGATAAGAGCAAGAAAAGTTAGGCTTATCCGAAGATTCTTCGTTCCTCAGAATGACAAAAACAACTAAAAAATATACGTCAATTCAAATTTGCGTGATCAGCTTAAGACCTTCTATCTCAACGGTTTCCTTTGGAAGTTAAAATGATGCTTCTGATCAATTTTAACAATTCGTTGGCGTCCTGATACATACTTTCAAATTCGTTACCTATTAAGGTAATCTGTTTCTTTCAGCAACTCAAGCCAGTACATCGTCTCGTCCGTTTCTTTTTGAGCAACCCCCAATTTATGAATGAAATCGGCTTTGCTTTCTGCGTTGATGCCTTCGCGAATATTACGCCTTACTCCCGCATTGACCACAATCTCCGGTCTTTATTAACCTTCATTCTTCACTTATACACTCATCACTCTTCACTTTTACAATTCCACCAGTTTATCATACGTTTCGGGCCGTCGGTCGCGGAAGAACTGCCAGACGCTGCGGACTTCGTCGATCAGGTCGAGGTCGAATTCGGAGATGAGCAGTTCGTCTTTGTCTTCCGAAGCACTGGCGAAAATCTGGCCGCGTGGGTCCACGAAATAAGATGAACCGTAGAAGCGGCCCAGGTTCCAGGGTTTCTCTTCGCCCACGCGGTTGATGCACCCCATAAAATACCCGTTGGCGGCTGCATGGGCGGGCTGCTCCAGTTTCCAGAGGTACTGCGACAGTCCCGCTACCGTGGCCGATGGATTATAGACAATTTCGGCCCCGTTCAGGCCCAGGCAACGAGCACCGTCCGGGAAGTGCCGGTCGTAGCAGATGTACACGCCTACTTTGGCATACCGGGTCTGGAAGACGGGATAACCAAGGTTGCCGGGCTTGAAGAAGAACTTCTCCCAGAAGCCCGACGTATGCGGAATGTGGTTTTTCCGGTATTTGCCCAGGTAGGTCCCATCAGCATCGATAACAGCTGCCGTGTTGTACAGCACACCGGCCTGCTCCTTTTCGTAGACCGGCACAATCATCACCATATTGTATTTTTTAGCGTACTCCGCCATCCGGTCGGTGGTGGGGCCGGGAACGGTTTCGGCCGAGGCATACCACTTGCTATCCTGACCGGGACAGAAATAGGGTGTGTTGAAAATTTCCTGAAGGCACAAAATCTGCACTCCTTTCTGACCGGCTTCTTCAATTAGGGGAATGTGCTTTTGCACCATTGCCTCCTTAATTTCCTCAATCGTGCCTTCCCCTTCGGTCTTCGGCAAACTCATCTGTATCAATCCCGACTTAATAATTCGTGGCATGTTTTTTTAGGTTTGACGTTTGTGGTTTATCACACTGTGGCTTGGCTGACGCACGCTGAGACGCAAATATGCGTCTCTACATAAAAAACCGTAAACCGTCTCTTAAATCTTCCCGCTTACTTTTTTACGTTTGATAAACTGACCGTACCCTTTGTCCACCAGGCATTTGTCTTTGTCGATGGCTACGGTGCCCCGCAGCAAAACGGTTTTCACTTTGCCGGTTACTTCCCAGCCCTCGTAGCCCGAATAATCGACGTTCATGTGGTGGGTTTTGGCGGATAACGTGTGCTGCTCCTCCGGGTCAAAGATGACGATATCTGCATCGCTGCCCACGGCAATTGTCCCTTTCCGGGGGAACATCCCGAATAGTTTTGCCGGGTTGGTGCAGGCCACTTCCACATATTTATTCAGGGTAATTTTTCCCCGATGAACCCCTTCGCTGTACAGCAGCTCCATGCGATTCTCGACGGCGGGATGCCCGTTAGGAATTTTCGAAAAGTCGCCTTTCCCCATCAGTTTCTGCTCCCACATAAACGGACAGTGGTCCGTAGCCACCACCTGCACCAGCCCCTGGTTGATGCCCGCCCAGAGTGCCAGCTGGTCTTTTTTCTCCCGCAGGGGTGGACTCATCACCCACTTGGCCCCCTCGAAATCCCGCTCGTAAAGCGACGCATCGAGAATCAGGTATTGTATGCAGGTTTCAGCAAATACTTTCTGGTTGCGCCGGGTAGCGTTTCGAACGGCATTCAGCGCCCCCTCGCAGGTCATGTGAACGATGTAGCCGGGACAGTCGGTGTAATCGGCCATATCGGCAAAGCGGCTGCTGGCTTCGGCTTCCGTTACTTCGGGCTGCGAGAGGTAATGGTACATCGGTACCAGCCCACCTTCGGCCCGGTGTTTGGCAATCAGGTGATCAATGACATCGCCATTGGTGGCATGTACCGTTACCATGCCGCCCTGCTTTTTCACCTCGTTCATCAGGCCAATCATCTGGCTGTCGTCAATCATCAGGGCCCCTTTATAGGCCATGAAGGTTTTAAAGGACGTGATGCCTTCTTCCTCAACCATTACTTTAATTTCGGCTTTCGTATGCTCGTTGAAATCCGTTACGGCCATGTGAAAACTATAGTCGCCCACGGTGGTGCCCTGCGCCCGGGAATTCCAGTCGGCGAGGGCTTCCTTCAGGGAATGTCCCTGTTTTTGCAGGACGAAGTCAATGACCGTGGTGGTGCCGCCATGCAGGGCCGCGCGGGTGCCCGTTTCATGCGTATCGCTCGAAAAAGTGCCCATAAATGGCATGTCCAGGTGCACGTGGGGGTCAACCCCACCCGGAAAGACGAGTTTGCCCGATGCGTCGATGACCGTATCGGCCTGAATGGTCAGGTTCTTCCCGATAGTGGAGATGGTTTCGCCCTCAATGAAGATGTCGGCAACGTAATCGTCGGCAGCAGTAATCACCCGACCGTTTTTTATGAGGATGCTCATTGGTTTAAATCGTTTCGTTGCCGTTTATGGTCGGGCGTAAACGGACCCACAATGTTAGGTTTCTATCGTTTCAATCTACTCGAAAAATAATAATTATTGGCCGGATGACATCAGGAATCAACTTCCCGCTTAATAATGGCCTCCCCACCTACTCTGGCAGCAACGCTGGATAAGACAAGCACGACAACCACGGCAATGACCGTTGCCACAACGGCATAGATGTATTTTGACGCCAGGCCGTCATTACCGCTCAGCAACAGCTTAATTGTAGCTTTAATCGCATCATTCCAGGCCAGAGCGGCAACCAAACCAAGGGCAGCGCTGGAAAGGGTAATCATCGATTGTAGAATCGTTTTGGTTGTTTGTGCAGTCATGATCCTTCCGGTAAAGTTGATAGGGTTAGTAGTAGGTCAATTCGTAAAAACAGCCAGACCTATTGCCTTGTGTGACACCTCGTTCTCGGTTATACGATGTTATGTTCTCTACGTATTCCTTCGTGTTCTCTATGGTTAACAATCCGATTCCTCATCAAACCCAGATACACCCCGCCACTTACCAGAAAGCCCACGAACCAGGCATAGTTATAAATCTGCGCTAGCCAACCGGGAACACTGTCTGCCGGGAGCGCGTGAATCGTTGTCAGGAAGCCCGGGATGTTGGGCAGGATACCCGCCAGTAAGGCGATGATGGCCGCGTTGTTGAAGCCCTTCTTAAAACGATAAATGCCCGTTTCGCTATACAAGTCGTTAAGCTCCAGCTGCTGTTTCCGCAGAAAGAAATAATCCGCAATCATAATACCCCCCACCGGTCCCAGCAGACTGGAATAACCCACCAGCCAGGTAAAGATAAAGCCGGTTGGGTCGGCGATGAGCTTCCAGGGAAAAATCAGGATGCCAATGATGCCCGTGATGTATCCGCCCTTCCGGAAATCGATTTTCGATGGGGCCAGGTTGGCAAAATCATTGGCCGGACTCACAATGTTGGCCGCAATGTTGGTGGCCAGCGTGGAGATAGCCACCGCAATCATGGCGACGCTCACCAACAACTTGCTGTCGAATTTCCCGGCCAGCACTAGCGGGTCCCAGATGGTAGTGCCGTAGATAATCGTAGTGGCCGACGTGACGACTACCCCGATGAACGAAAACAGCGTCATGGCCGGTGGCAGCCCGATAATTTGGCCAGTCACCTGCGCTTTCTGGCTGACGGCGTACCGCGTAAAATCCGGAATATTCAAGGACAGGGTCGCCCAGAATCCGACCATACCGGTGAGGGCCGGGAAGAAAAACGCGAAAAAAGCCGCTGTGGACGTAAACCTGGCGGGCTGCTCCAGAATAGGCCCCAGTCCATTACCAGCCGAGATGGCCCACCAAAGCAGCGCCAGTGCCGCTACCGGCAGAAAAAAGGCTTTGAACACCAGCAATTTCCGGATGCTGTCGACGCCGAGGTACACGACATACATGTTGAGCAGCCAGAACAGAAAGAAGCAGATAGCCGGACCGGTTTCCAGCCCGAACGACGCCGGGAAAACGGGGGGCAGGGTTTCCAGCGAGGGGATCCATAACCGGAGCATCTGGTAGATGGAAAAACCGCCAATCCAGGTTTGAATGCCGAACCAGCCACAGGCAACAATGGCCCGCAGCAACGCCGGGATATTGGCCCCTTTGGTACCAAAACTGGACCGGACCAGCACCGGGAACGGGATACCGTATTTGGCCCCCGCCCGGCCGTTCAGCACCATCGGAATCAGGACGATGGAATTCCCCAGAAAGATGGTTAGAATGGCCTGCCACCAGTTCATGCCCCCCTGAATGAGCGAACTGGCCATCATATACGTAGGAATACACAGACTCATGCTAATCCAGAGGGCCGCATAGTTCCAGGTCGTCCACGTCCGTTTCGACGCGGGAATGGGGGCTAAATCCTCACTGTACAACGCAGCCGATTCAGTGATGGGGGGTTCTGTGATTGTCTGCATCAGAAAACGGGTTTCAGTGAGTAGCTGACCGATAATCAGCTGATCTAGTGTGAAATCAATGTTTATTAATCCAATCTGCGTTTCATTCCCTCGTGCGTAGCCCGGAATCCCAGCGACTCGTAGAACCGGATGGCATCGGGCCGTTGCTTATCGGAGGTGAGCTGAATCAGGTGGCACCCTTTTTCTTTGGCTCGACGAATGGCGTATTCGAACACGCTGGTTCCAATTCCCTGACCGCGATAGGTCGATTTTGTTCTCACAGCCTCAATTTGCGCCCGTAACCCACCCTTGTAAGTCAGGTACTGAATATAGGTCAACTGAAACGTTGCTACAATTTCACCGTTCAACTCGGCAACCGTTAACTCCTGACAGGGATCAGCATCAATCGTTTTGAATGCGTTTACGTACTCATCGGAAAGCGTATCGTTCTGCTTTTCCCGTAATGCACCAAGTACATCGTCGGCTAACATACGAATTACATCAGGCAAATCATCCTTCGTTGCCCGTCTGAATAGCAAATTCGGGTTCATTCTTTGCGAAAGACAGTTTAGTCCACGTGCGCATCCGCAATTTTCAGGGCTTCGCTGATGATGGCGAGTCCTTCATCGATTTGCTCTTTGGTGACGCACAGGGGTGGTGCCACGAAGATATAACTCCAGCGCACAAACGTGTACATGCCTAACTCCTTAATTTTAGCGGCTACCTTACCCATCACGGCCATTTCTTCGGGTTTGGCGTTGAAGGGCGCCATGGGTTCTTTGGTGGTTCGGTTTTTTACGATTTCAAAACAGCCCAGTAAACCCGTCGTCCGGAAATCGCCGATGCTGGGGTGTTTCTGCTTCATCCTTTCGGCCTGAGCTGCCACGTAGGTTCCCATCTCGGCCGCGTTTTCGATCAGGTTATCAGTCTCGTAAATATTGATGTTTGCCAGCGCAGCCGCACAACCTACGGGATGAGCCGCGTAGGTCATGCCCGTAGCCAGCACCGTGTCGTCATACCGGGCCGCTATTTTATCCGTCACCATCAGGCACCCGAAGGGGATGTAACCCGAGGTTATCCCTTTGGCCATCGTCGCCATATCGGGCACAATACCGTGATTCTCAAACCCAAACCATTTGCCCGTCCGGCCAAAGCCACTCATCACTTCATCGATAATCAGCAGCATACCGTGTTTATCGCAGATTTCCCGCACGGCGGCCAGGTAGCCCACCGGGTACTGCAAACAACCCGACGTGCCCGACTCGCCTTCCAGCATAATGGCGGCAATGGTCCCCGGCCCTTCGTAGGCGATAATCCGCTCCAGTTGCGCGACGGAGTCCGTCAGCATACTGGCTTCGTCGTGATTCCAGCGGTATTTGTACGGGATATCGATATGCACGAAATTAGGAGCCTGCTGCGAATCATCGGGGATCTTACGCGGGTCGCCACCAACGGATAACGTGCCGTAGGTAGCCCCGTGGTACGACTGATACCGACTCAGGATCTTATGCCGACCGGTGTACAAACGGGCCAGTTTGATAGCCGCTTCGTTGGACGTGGCTCCGCACAGGGTGAAAAACGCTTTGTTCAGGTCGCCGGGGCAGATTTCGGCCATCTTTTTACCCAGTTCCCCCCGCACTTTAGTTACGCAGTAGGGCGTCACGTAGCTCACCTCCTGCATCTGCCGGACTACAGCCTCGGTAATACGCTGGTCGCCGTGGCCGATGTTCACGTTCATCAGGCCCGACGAAAAATCGAGGTAGCGTTTATCGTCGTAATCGTACAGATAAACCCCTTTGCCGTATTTGACGGCGATGGGCGAAATATTTTTTTGTTTGCTCCAGGCAAAAACGGTGTAGTCGAAACTATCCTGCAATACGTCCTGCGTTTCGGAAAGCGTGGCGGTATCAAGCATGGGAGTTTGATGTTTTTGAGTTTATAATCTTTGACAAAGTTTTGAACTGCACCGGTGGCCCGGTTTATCAAAGATTATTTCAATTGACTTTAACTCATCCAGTTTATCCCCGCTTCGGGGTTCCACTTGGTGGTACTTTTCTTGAGTTTGGTCCAGAATTCGATGGAACTTTTACCGGTAATGTCGCCCACGCCGAAGCGGCTCTCGTTCCAGCCACCGAAGGAAAAAGGCTCCCGCGGAACGGGAACGCCCACGTTGACGCCCACCATCCCGGCACTGGCTTTGTCCATCACGTACCGGGCCATGCCGCCATTTTGCGTAAACACCGACGCGGCATTGCCGTAGGGATTTGCGTTTTCGATGGCCAGTGCTTCATCCACCGTGTTGGTCCGCATGATGCTGATGACCGGCCCGAAGATTTCTTCCCGGGCAATGGCCATGTCGGGCGTTACGTAGTCAATCACCGTCGGGCCCACGTAGGTACCGTTTTCTTTCCCGGCCACCGTTGGGTTGCGGCCATCGACCAGCACTTTGGCCCCCTGGCTTTCGGCTTCGGTAATGTACTGTTCTATCCGGTCTTTGGACGCCCGGTTTATCACCGCACCCAGGTTTTGACCGGGCACCACTTTGCGGGCTTCTTCGCACAACTTCTCGATGATATGATCGACGGGGCCAACGGCTACCATGGCCGAAGCCGCCATACACCGCTGACCCGCGCAACCGGCCATGGACGCCGTAATGTTCTGGGCGGTCATGTCGGGGATGGCATCGGGCAGTACGATCAGGTGGTTTTTGGCTCCCCCCAATGCCAGGCATCGTTTCAGGTTGCCCGTGGCCCGTTTGTACACCGCTTTCGCGATTTTAGTGGACCCAACGAAGGATACGGCTTCAATGTCGGGATGGTCGCAGATGGCTTCCACAATTTCCTGGTCGCCGTGCACCACGTTGAAAACCCCCGGTGGCAGTCCGGCTTCCTGCAACAGTTCGGCCAGTCGGCCAACGCTCAGCGGTACTTTTTCGGAGGGTTTGAGAATCATACAGTTGCCCAGCGCAAGGGCGTTAGGAATGGTCCAGTTGGGTACCATGCTGGGGAAGTTGAACGGCACAATACTTGCCACTACACCCAGCGGTACGTGTTCCGTGCGGCATTCGACGCCCCGGCTCACTTCCAGAATCTCGCCGGTTACGAGTTGCGGCAATGAACAGGCAAACTCGGCCAGTTCAGCCCCTTTTTCAATTTCGGCAACGGCTTCCCCGTAGGTTTTCCCATTCTCTTCCTGAATCAGCAGGGCCAGTTCCTTCAGGTTCTTTTCCAGCAGGGCTTTATAGCGATAAAAAACCTGCACCCGCTCCTTGATGGTGGTTCGACTCCAGGCCGGAAACGCCTTTTTGGCCGCGTCAACGGCGGTTGCCAAATCCTCAGCCGTTGACAAAGGGACGCTGGAGAGCAGGGTGCCATCTACCGGAGAGACAACGGGTAAGGTCCGGTCGGTGGCGGCTGCCACAAATTGCCCATTGCTATAATTCTGAACCGGGGTGTACTTCATATACTTTGCGCCGATAACTGCATATTTTTCAGCAGAATAAGGTGCAAACTAAAAAAAAGTCAGAAACCAGGCAATTAAATCCATTATTTTTAAGGCGAATTTATTCCGCCGTGGAGAAAACACAACTCATACTGGACGACCTGGACTTTAAGGTGCTTTCCTGCCTGCAGCAGGATGGCCGGATGTCGTTCACCGACATGGCCGACCGGCTGAACGTATCGGTGGGCACGGCCCGAACCCGGCTGAACCGCCTGATTGACGACGGTATCATCAGTATCATCGGGCGGATCGACCCCGACAAGGCCGGTTTTGGGGCCTACGCTCACATCGCGGTATATGTTCGCCCGGCCACCTTGAAGGAGTCGGTTGCCCAAACCATTGCCAGCCGCCCCGAGGTTAGCTTTTTAGCCAGCACATCGGGTGAGTACGACCTGGAAGTGGATGTAATGTGCCCGGACAATGCCCACCTGGAACAATTCGTGAGCGATATATCGACTATCGAGGGCATTCATCAAACCAAAACAACCCTCTATTTCAAAGTCTACAAATACGCCCAGCCGGATTTGAGTTTGCTGAAGTAATACACAGTAAGCCAGCAAGGCACAGCGTAGAATTGCTATGCCTTGCTGGCTCAGACCGTTCTTTCGGAACCAGTTACTTTTTTATCAGCCTCAAAACCTGGTTATCCTTACCGGTTTCTACCTGATACAGGTACACGCCAACGGGTAGGCGACTCAGGTCGAGTACCCGTTGGTGCGTACCGGCCGGTTCAACCGCCTGTCCGTCTGATTGCCGGATCATACGCCCATGGGCATCCGTAAGCGTTTGCCTGACGCGGAGTGATTCGGGCAAACTATATTCTACCGTCGTTGTGGTTTCGAACGGATTCGGGAACGCCCTGACCGTTAGTGTGGTGCCGGGTTCAACCGACAGGGCACTCGTTGCGGGCTGTATCGTTGCCAGGAAGACGGAGCCTGCCTGCGCCACAAAACCCGGCTGTAGCGTGACCGACTGGCCAGCCGTGTAACGGGCCGTTGCGCTGGCCTCTACCACGTTCGTAGCAGTCAGATGAATGGCCCGGTCTTCGCGAACGGTCCCGGCTGGTACAGATTGGGTAAGGGTAGCGGTACGGGCCTCCCCCTGCGCGAAAGCACCCGCGCAGGCCAGCAAAAAAGTAGGGACAATCAGTAGTCGTTTCATGATGCTGTCGTGTTAGAAAGTTTACTTTTTGCGTAGAGCATTACGTTTCGTTACGGGTTGGGTACGCTCCTGACGGAGTTGTTGAACTTCGTTATGCAGGGTCACAACATACAGGGTCAGCTCTTCTATTTTCTCCAGTAGTTTGGCGTTCATCTGTCGCCACGTCTATGCCCTGCTTCACCACTTCCTCAGCCGAGGCAATACCCGGCAGGTGCTGATGCTGCTGAATGTACTGCGCCACCTCACCCAGTGGAGCCAGCCGGTAGCCCGGGGCAAAAACCTTGTCGCTCCACTCGTCGGTGTTTTTGATGGCCACCTTCACCTTCTCGGCCAGCAACCCCTGACCCACATACAGGCTGTAGCCCGCCGGGGTCTTGCTCACCCCCTCCCCAATGACCACCTCCCGTGTGGTGTTGCGCACCAACTGCCCCGACTGCTCCCAGAGGGCGTCCGGGGCAGCTACACGGGCACCGCTGCCGGTGGTGCTGCCCAGCACTACGTTACCCGAACCATCAACGGTGAGAAACTTGGTTTGGTTGAGGGCCGCAGCGGGAGAACCGCTGGTCAGATTCTCCAGCCGTAATCCCGATTGGTTGGCTACGTTACTGGTGAGGTGGAGTTTGCTGGTGGGGTTGCTTGTACCGATACCTACGTTGGCATTGTTGCCCAGTACGAGGGCATTGCTGATGTTGACTTTGGCGTTGTTGCCGATGGCCGTGGCGTTGGTTAGATTGGCCGATCCTACGTCGGCCCGAAAGCCCAGAAACGTGTTGTTATGCCCGGTCGTGTTGGTGGCTCCGGCCTGATGGCCCATGAACGTGTTAAAGCTACCCGACGTGTTTAGTCGGCCACCATCGAGGCCGTAGATGACGTTGAAGGAGCCGTTGGTGTTGTCGTACCCGGCGTAGGCGCCAGTAATGACATTGAAACTACCGGTAGTGTTGGAAAAGCCGGCTTTACTGCCTATGAAGACGTTGTTGGAAATGGTGTTATTGTAGCCTGCCGAATCACCAACAGCCACAATATTGTGGCCTGTTTGATTGAGGAAACCTGTCTTAATACCTATGTAAACATTGCTGTAGCCAGTGGTGTTGTAACGGCCTGCTTGGTGGCCTGTAAAGGTGCTATTAAAGCCCGTTGTATTGCTTCCTCCCGCTTCATTACCCGTAAATGTGTTCTGGGAGCCTACCGTGTTAAACACACCAGCATAAGTACCTATAAAGGTATTATAATAGCCTGTCCTATTGTGATTGCCTGCATAAGCACCTACGAAGATACTTTCAAATCCTTCCGTATTGTTTATACCGGTAAACGGTCCAATGAAGACATTACGACGCCCATTAGTGTTCGAACGCCCCGAACCAACACCCATAAAAACATTTTCGAAACCACGTGTATTACTTTGACCAGCCTGATAGCCCATGAAAGCATTACTACCACCCGACATCGTGGTGTTGCCTGCACCTATCCCAACTAGCGTGTTATCGGTACCCGGCGTAGTGGAAGCGGGTGAGGTGGCCACGTAGTTGTTCTGGGCAATCAGGGGTAGAGCGGGCAGTAGCAGCAGTGCAATGCCCCAGCGGAGAATGGAAATTGGTTTCATGATGGTAAAAGGTTGACGTGAAAATATAGAGCAACTTCAGGGTAGTAGCCCGGCGGCTAAGGTATTGTATAAAACCACGAATTAATTAGCCGATAAACAGAATGTCCCATAAACGAAAGGAATAGTCCCAGGATTGATAGGGATGATGCCCGGGCGAACAAAATCAGCGCCCATTGGCAGGCTGAAAGACTGGGCGGGCAACGGGCACGGCGCTAACAATGTGATGGATCGAGTAGTTTGATACCGGGAGTACGGAAGCCGGTAATGAAAAAAGTATCCTCGAAAAGAGCTTCGTAACGGGTTGGGGAGCGCCGTTAAAAACGCCAACGACTGCCCCATCATAAGCGGATGCGCACAGTCGTTGGCCGATAGAATAATCTGGTGGTAATTGGCGGGGAGGGTTACGCAGGGTACTCCACCCCCTGACACTGTAAATTAAAATTAACTCCTGTACCGTTGAAATGCTGGCTACTTACCTGGTTGGGTTGCGTTAACAGCCAGGTTGAGGTGAACACTTTTACCCGCGTAAACGCCTTGCGGCAGGTCTACCACAAACAGAGTACGATTCTGTTTTTCGTCCACAATGGTCCGGTAGTTTTCTCCGCGATGCTGGTACACGCCCGTTATCGAGAACAGCATCCGGCTTAGCTTGCGGGAAGGATCGGCCAGGGTCAGTTCGTTGAAGTCGGCCGCCCTGCATCTTCAGCATGGCCATGCCGGGACTATCCAGACCAACATCGATTCTTTTTCAATGGCTACAACGCCCGCCCGATAAAAAGCCAGCTGGCTGATGCCCAGTTTGCGTTGTACAACGGCCTGCAGGTCGCGGGTGTTGGCCAGGATTTCGATGGAGCGGTTCGTTCCGGCGGTATTCGCTCAGTTGCTGCTCCGTGGCACCGGGCACCACTATGTACTGGTAGGAAGAGCCGGCGGGTTTCTTGCCGTGGTCGAACCAGAGGGTAAATACGTCTTCGTTAACCAGCTCCTTGCTGATGTTTTTCTGATCGGTAATGGCGGACCAACGACCCGTTTCGGTCTGGTTGGACAGGCCAACCGTGGCGGGTTCCGGAAAAATATAGCCTACCTTATCGTGGTGTACCCACTTTACCCCTTTCAGCGCTGCGGCTGCCTTCGGCCACGTTTTGCAGGGTACCTTCCTGCATCATCTTTACATCGCTCCGCAGCAGTATCTGGTTAAGCGTGGTGGCAACATCCAAATCTGGCTTCGATTTGATATCCGTACCCAGGCATACATATTCATGGTCGAAGAAAAACCACGATTTTTTGGCTTCCAGCGGATCATGCGGACTTTTGAAATCAAAGACCACGGCCCCGTAGAGTCCGTCGGTGACGGCGCCCACAAAATCGGTTAGTCCGTCTTTCTGAATATCATCGGGTCCGGGCAGCTGGGGCTTCTGCATGATGGTGGTACCCGAGATTTTCTGCCAGTCGTACACGGGCCAGATATTGAGGTACTCGTCGCCTTTCAGCATCAGGTAATTGGTGCCGTCGGCGCGGTGGTGCGTGAGTTTGCCCGGCCCGTTGTAGGGTTCCTCCATGTTACGGTTGCGGGTCGAGAACATGCGCACCGTGGTGTAAAAGTTGGGGCGCTGAAATACAAAATGTTCGGTCTGCCAGAAGAATTTGGCAAACGAGGCCGAGGGTTTTGCTTCACCCTTCCGCAGCCGGAGGATCTCTTCCAGCTCCGCCTTCCGGTAATCGGTGCCTGCCAGCACCCGGTCAATCTCGAGCGTACTTTGCGGACGAAAGGTGGACTTACCCGAGATGCTCCGGTTTTTGACGCTGATATCCTCGTAGATTCCGTACACCATCTGCTTGTAGATACCGTCGAGGTAGTAATCCACCAGTTGGTTCATCTGTTCTTTGGAAAAGGCATAGCGGGTACCGGCTACGTAGTACGACCATTCGCCGTAGGCATTGGCGTATTTGCCGTACCCGTAGGAGTAGTGTTATTAACCCGGTCTACGCGGTGATGAAAACTGTAGTCGTGCTGCATGCCCCGCTCCCCGGTGGCAAACTTCAACTCCCCCTCAATGATTTTGATAATCTTGTCGAACTCCTGATAATCATTCCTGAACAGCAGGTTTTTGGCCAGAATGCCGGCGATCACGATGCGGTCGCCACTCGGCCGGGCGCCCGACGCGTTCATGTTGGCGCGGAAGATCATGGGTTGGGCTTTGGCCACCAGTTCTTTCGGCAGTTCATCGCCGATGACCAGCATCAGGTTGCCCAGGTTGGTCGGGGTGGTAATCTGATTATCGTGCCAGTTATCGCCCACGAAATCATGTTTCACCCAGAAATCCAGACCCTCGGACAAATGGTCTTTCACCGCCTTATTCCGGTAGTATTTCGACTTTTTGTTTTTGTAGGCTTTGGCCAGGTAAACCAGGTCGCGGGTGTGCCCGCCGTGGGGAAAGCTGGCCGTCCGGCTCAGGTCATCGTAGTTGATAGTCCTTGAAACTGCCATCGGCGCTCATCCGGGCCATCATATCCGCCACCTGACTGTCGGCAATGGGGGTAGCCATCAGATCGACTACCACCCGGTCTTTGATACGGTTAATTTCCTGCTGCTGAGCCAGGCCGAAAGAGGCCCATGAGGTAAACAATACGAACAGCAACAGGCGGTAAGGTACGTTGGTCATGGAGGGCAAGAAATCTTGATTGGGGTCCAGTTGCTTTATAAAGCTTGTTTACCCCGTTTTATATTGTTGCCAAAAGGGTAGAAAAACAACGTGAGCTCCCACCAGACCACTGGTAAAATTCCAATGCAGAAGCAACGTATTCATCCCTTTGTGGAGCTGACTTCGTCAAAAAGGCGCATGGCCATCAGGCCATTTCCAACGGCACCACCCGCCCGAATAGCGGCCGCAATGAATACGGTTTCGGCAATTTCTTCGCGGGTGGCACCGGCCCGAACCGCATTATTGATGTGGGATTCAATGCAATAAGCGCACTGGGTTGTCAGGGCAACCGCCACCGACATCAGTTCCCGGTACTTGACAGGAATGACACCATCCGTTCGCTCTGCCGTATGTTTGAGGTGCATGAATGCCGCCCCCTCTTTGGGAGCAGAACCAAGCAGGGTGTCGGTATACGCACGGTCTTTGGGTGTTTGGTATTCGGTCATGTGAGTATGTAAAAAGGGTTCACCCGTAGTGGAAAGGGGTATCATCAATCATGGACTGACAGCGTACGCAAAAGGCAGGAAAACAGACTATTTACTCCGTTCCATCTGGCTACGGATACCCCCTAAAACACTGTGTGAGGGCAGGCATGCAACGGTGTGTCAACATCGCTGAATGCTGTTTCTACCCGCAATTTGTAACGGTTGGTGACATCACACGGTAATAAATTTATCCCTGCCTGTGCTTAACCGGCAGGTGGCCTTTTTCCCGTGCGGCACCTACGTACCAATGCACAGAAAATAAGGCCTGAGAGGTCATATTTAAGGTTTTAAGCGAAGAATAACCGAACGATGAACAGCCACATGGTGTTGTAATAGTACCGTTAATCTCCCGTCTTCTGATTACCACGTATAGCTTACCTCATTGCGTACGTATAGCTTTAGCGTCTATATTTGGCCCATCTGCGTAGGTATAACCACGCGGGTCATTCGTAGTCAACTGGCAGCGGAAACTGTTTCAACCTGAACATCCTATTATGTCAAAAAACTTAGTCATTGTGGAGTCGCCGGCAAAGGCGAAGACCATAGAAGGCTATCTCGGAAAAGACTTTACCGTGAAGTCCAGTTTTGGACACGTCCGCGATCTGCCCAAAGATGGGATGGCCGTTGACGTGACCAATGGCTTCAAACCCTCGTACGAAATTTCGCCCGATAAGAAGAAATTAGTTAGTGAATTGAAGGCACTCGCCAAGTCATCCGATGAGGTGTGGCTGGCAACGGATGATGACCGCGAAGGGGAAGCCATCTCGTGGCACCTGAAAGAGGCCCTCGGTCTGCGCGATAATACCAAGCGGATTGTCTTTCGCGAAATTACCAAGACGGCCATCCAGAATGCGATTAAGTCACCCCGCACGATCGATGTCGATTTAGTGAATGCCCAGCAGGCCCGGCGCGTGCTGGACCGGTTAGTGGGATATGAACTCTCGCCGGTGCTGTGGCGCAAAATTAAAGGCGGTAGTACGGGCCTGTCGGCCGGACGGGTGCAGTCGGTAGCGTTGCGGCTGGTGGTAGAGCGGGAACGCGAAGTCGACCAGCACAATTCAAAATCGTCCTTTAAGGTAACGGCGCAGTTTATCGTGGATGGCAACAAAGTCCTGAACGCCGAAATTGCCAAAAACTTCCCCGCTGCCGGTGATGCCCGCGCATTTCTGGAAGCCTGCATTGGATCAACGTTCACCATTAAAAACCTGGAGACACGCCCGGCCAAAAAATCGCCCGCGCCCCCCTTTACAACCTCTACACTCCAACAGGAATCCTCCCGCAAACTCGGCTACTCCGTAGACCGGACCATGCGGATTGCACAAAACCTGTACGAAGCCGGTAAGATTTCGTACATGCGGACCGACTCAATTAACCTGTCGGAAGAAGCGGTGGGGAAAGCCGTTGCCGAAATAAGCACCGAGTTTGGGCAGCAGTACGTCCAAACGAGGCACTTCAAGAATAAAAACGAATCGGCACAGGAAGCCCACGAAGCCATCCGCCCCACCAACTTCAACGACCGCCATGCCGGGGGCGACCGCGACCAGAAGCGGCTGTATGAGTTGATCTGGAAACGGGCTATTGCTTCCCAGATGGCCGATGCCCAGCTGGAGCGCACCACCGTGACGATTGGCATTGGCAACATGAAAGCTACTGGTGCGGGCAATGCAACGCCCGGCTCGCCGGACGACAGCCCGTTTGCCGAAACATCAGGGCAGCCCAAAACCACCAATTTCCCGAATGAACTGGTTGCGCAGGGCGAGGTCATCAAATTCGACGGGTTCCTGAAAGTGTACCTCGAATCGAAAGATGATGAAGACGACGAAGATGCTAAAGGCATGCTTCCTCCGCTCACCATTGGGCAGAAGCTGGATTTGGGCCAGATGAAAGCGACGGAGAAATTTACCCGTCCGCAACCCCGCTACGCCGAGGCATCGCTGGTGAAAAAACTGGAAGAAATGGGTATTGGTCGTCCCTCTACCTATGCTCCTACCATCTCCACCATCGTGAACCGGGGTTACGTGGTGAAGCAGGATAAGCCCGGTCAGGAGCGCACGTACCTCGAGTACACACTCCGGCAAAATATCGTCAGCGAAACTAGCGGAAAGGAAACCTTCGGGTCTGAGAAAGCCAAGTTGTTCCCGACAAATACGGGTATTGTGGTCAATGATTTTCTGGTCGAATACTTCCCCGGCATTGTAGACTATAAGTTTACGGCCAACGTGGAGAAGGAATTCGACGAGATTGCCGATGGCCGCATGAACTGGCAAACCATGCTCCAGAGTTTCTACGGCGATTTCCACAAGAACATCGAAGAAATTCAGGGTTCGTCCGTCGTATCCTTCAAAACCGGCGAACGGGTGCTGGGTGTTGACCCGCGTTCGGGTAAGAAAATATCCGCCCGACTGGGAAAATATGGAGCCTACGCCCAGATTGGGGAATCGACCGACGATGAGAAACCCCAGTATGCCAGCCTGCGCGACGGGCAGTTGATTGAAACCATTTCGTTGCAGGATGCGCTGGATTTGTTCTCGCTGCCCCGCGAAGTGGGTTTCTTTGAAGATATGCCCATGACCATTGGTATTGGCAAGTTTGGGCCATACGTGAAGCACGACAGCAAGTTCGTTTCGCTGACCAAAGAGGATGACCCCTACACAATAGACGCCCAGCGGGCTACTGAGCTTATCACCCAGAAACGGGCAGAAGCCGTTAGTGAAGCCATCGGGGAATACGAAGGCAAACCCGTTTCAACCGGTAAAGGGCGTTTTGGTCCGTACGTGAAGTTCGAGGATAAGTACATCTCTATCCCGCGGAATGAAACCCTGGCGGGCATGACGCTGGTACGGGCTATTGAACTGATTGCCGCCAAGCGGGTGTCGGAGGCCAATAAATACATCAAGGAATTCCCGGAGAACCCGGCCATCAAGGTTATGAACGGGCAGTACGGACCGTATCTGGCGGTGGGCAAACGAAACGTCAAAATCCCCAAAGATGTGGACGCGGCCAGCCTGACCCTCGAAGACTGCCTGAAACTGGCAGGCGACGACCCGACTCCGGCCAAAGCAACGGCGAAAAAAGGAGCCAAAACTGCAACAGCAACCAAAGCACCCGCCAAAGTGAAAACCACCGCAGCCGCGCCTAAAAAAGCAGCCACGACCCGAAAAGCCGTGGCGAAGAAGTAAGCGCCATGCCTTCCTGACGGGTATCGGTTTGTTGTCAGGCTATAAAGACCTTCCTCGGGAAGGTCTTTTTTAGTTTCCCGCTGGCTTCAGCGTACCTGTAGTCAACAAGCCTTTGCGGGTGTTTGGTGGAGTAGCAGCGCGGTTTTGATGGATGAGCCAGACGCCCCGTTGCCTGGATGGCGTTATCCGCGTAGTTTTGCCGGGCAGGTAAATCAATTGTAAACGAGAATGAAAACGGACAAGCTGTTAAAACAGGTCGAGTTTATTAAAGAAATTGACAAGCTCAAGTACATACAGCGTAAAACCAGGTTGTTCAACAGCGACAGGCACGAAAATGATGCAGAACATAGCTGGCATTTAGCCATGATGACCATCGTTTTGGCAGAGCATTCAGATGTACCTGTCGATGTGCTGAAAGTCCTCAAAATGGTTCTAATCCACGATATCGTTGAGATTGACGCAGGCGACACGTTTATTTACGACACCCAAAAGAACCATACGAATACCCATGAAGAGCTGGCAGCGGCAAAGCGACTGTTTGGCCTGTTGCCCCAGGAGCAGGCGGAAGAATTTATTGCTGTTTGGGAAGAGTTTGAGGAAGGCTCGACCAACGAAGCAAAGTTTGCCAGAGCGATGGACAGGTTTGAACCCCTGCTTCAGAATACGTCGAATGATGGCGGAACCTGGGCGGAATTTGATGTACGCTACCAACAGGTGTATGATAAGAAGAAGGCTATCAAACATGGCTCAGCCACCATTTGGACCTACGCGAAGAACCTGATCAACCAAAGTGTTGCTAGTGGAATACTAAAAAAGTAACACATATACCCCTAACTCCCGTTGACAGGAAACCCATCTCACAGGAGCGTTTCCAGTCCCCGGGGGCGTGGCAGATAGCACCCGTCCGAACGGCATCCATTTTCTGATTGGTGAAAAGTCCTTCCCGTCCGAAGGGCTTTTGGTTGTCGCTGCTTTGGCAATTCCTTCCTAATTTGCCGCCCGAACCAATCGCTATTGTACCTGCCCGCATGAAATACCTGCTGCTTTTTTTTGTCCTCTCCTGCCCTGCTTTCGCCCAAACCACCGATAATCAATACAACCTGATTCCGTTCCCCGCGCAGTTTTCCGGTCAGGCGGGTCAGTTTACGCTTACCTCTGCCACCCGTATGGTGCTATCGCCCGCCAAGGACCCCGCTGTTCGGGCGGTGGCGCAAACGATAGCGGGTCAGATTAAGACTGCCAATGGATTGTCGCTCATCGTTTCGCCCACCACCCCGGCGTTAGCCAAGGGCTCCCACATCTTTTTCTCGCTGAACAAAAAACTGGCTCTCGGTAGTGAAGGGTACAAATTAACCATCACACCATCACGCGTAGTAGCCGAAGCGGCCACGCCCAACGGCCTGTTTTACGCGGCCCAAACGCTGCGCCAACTTCTGCCCGCCGGTCAGCTGACCACGGCTGCCCTACCCGCCTGCACCATTGCCGACAAGCCGCGCTTCGGCTACCGGGGCCTGATGCTGGACGTAGGTCGCCACTTTATGCCGGTGCCATTTGTCAAAAAATTCATCGACCTGATGGCGATACACAAGCAGAACACCTTCCACTGGCATTTGACCGAAGACCAGGGATGGCGCATCGAAATCAAAAAATACCCGAAGCTTACCCAGGTGGGCAGCAAACGCGCCGAATCCCTTGTGGGCCAGTACAGCCAGCATTATCCCCAGCAGTTCGACGGGAAGCCGGTGAGTGGTTTTTATACGCAGGCCGAAATCCGGGATGTGGTGCGCTACGCCCAGAGCCGATTCGTTACGATCATTCCCGAACTGGAAATGCCCGGCCATGCGCAGGCAGCCCTGGCCTCGTATCCCGAACTAGGCTGCGAACCCGCCAAAGGCTACCAGGTCTACACAAAATGGGGTGTTTCGGAGGATGTGTACTGCCCGTCGGAGAAAACGTTTACCTTTTTGCAGGATGTGCTGACGGAAGTCATCGCGTTGTTTCCCGGCAAGTACATCCACATCGGGGGCGACGAATGCCCGAAAACGGCCTGGAAGAACAGCGCGTTCTGTCAGGACCTGATGAAGAAAAATGGCCTCAAAGACGAGCACGCACTACAAAGCTATTTTATCCGGCGCATCGAGAAATTCCTAAACAGCAAAGGGCGGTCCATTATCGGCTGGGACGAGATTCTGGAAGGCGGACTGGCTCCCAACGCCACCGTGATGAGCTGGCGCGGTACGGCGGGCGGTGTTGCCGCGGCCAAACAAAAGCATACCGTCATCATGTCGCCCGCGGGTACCTGCTACCTCGATTCGTACCAGGGTAACCCCGCCACCGAACCCCTCGCCATTGGCGGCTACCTGCCCCTCGATCAGGTATATGCCTACGAGCCCATGCCCGCCGAACTCTCGGCGGCAGAGCAAAAGTACGTTATGGGCGTGCAGGGGAACATCTGGACGGAGTACCTGCCTACGCCCGAAGCGGTCGAATACGCGGCCTTCCCGAGGGCTATTGCCCTGGCGGAAATTAGCTGGATGCCCGCAGGCAGGCATAATTTCGAGGATTTTGCCCTGCGCCTTAAAAACCACCTGCCCCAGCTCGACCAGCACTTCGGGCCCGGTACGACCGTCAATTACGCCAAACGACTGTTCGACATCTCGGCCAGTACCCAGCCTAATGATCAGGGTCAGCTACAAGTGCAACTGAGTAAGCTGGATGCTGACAGCCGGATTGTTTACACCCTCAACGGCCAGGAACCCACCGAGCGCAGCACTGAATACATTGGGCCCATCACCCTCAACAAAACAACGACTATCCGGGCCATAACGCAGACTGGCGGTAAACTCATCCAGACGTTTACCCTCCACAAAGGCAAGAACAAGCCGTACACGTATACCCTGGCCCCTGCTCCAGCCAATGACCCCAAAACAACTAAATTAACCGATGGAATCAGGGGCGAAACACCCCGCGACCGACGACAGTGGGTGAACTTTTCCGGTGATATGGACCTGGTTCTGGACCTGGGTGATGTGACGAGCGTGACAAAAGTGTCGCTGAATTTCCTGAAAGTTATCCTGGATAAAAACTTCCCGCCCACCTCGGTCAACATTGCCCTCTCCAAAGACGGGACCGATTTTAAGGAAGCCCTCACCCAGCCCATCAAGTATGAATTAACCGGTTCCTGGGCCATTCTGCCCGTGGTGGCCGATTTCAAAACCGCCCGCGCCCGCTACGTACGAATCCGGGCCAACAACGCGGGCGACTGCCCCGCCGGGCACCCCGATGCCGGGCAAAAAACCTACTTCGCTACGGATGAAATTGTTGTGGAATAGTTGTACTTTGGGTAATCAGCAATAACCGCATGCCGACGACTAGAGAGTTCATAGCAGGCGCACTTTTAGTCTTATCCCTACCGCTATTGAGTTGCTCGGAAAAGCGAAAGAAAAGCACCGAAACCCTTGCAATAGACACCCTGAATGCACAAATGATTGAGTCGGTGGAGGATTTTAAAAAGAGAACAATTCACCGCAACCTGACAGCTGAAATTATTGACACAGCTCCGGATAGTACGTTACTGCAAACAGTATTCGACCATCTAAGCACAAAGCTGCCTGAGGATTATCGAAAGGAATATCAAACGGTTACGAGCTGGTCGAAACCGCAGCAGGCTATTTATATCATTTGGGCATTAGAAGCAGAAATAAATAATGGGGGATTTAATCAATTCTATTTCAACCCGAGTAGACGATTCGCGGACTTTACACCCGATGCCCTGACACTTGTTGGTGCAACAAAGTTTGCTGATTTGGCAGCCAGAGCTAATGAGATTTACAAAATAGATAAAGAAAAAATTACCAGCTATCAAGATGGCTCGTTAGAAGGGTTTGCTAAATCATATGACGACAATCCATTAGCCAAACTTGACGAAGAGTTTTATGACTTGCAGAAAAAAGAAAACCTGCAGAAAGTCCAGGTTGCCTATATAAGAGGCCATAAAGAGTACTTTATTGACAAGTAAGAAAAACTACCAGGGCAACACTGCCCTTACCAATTCTATGAAAAAGATTGTTGTTTTATCCGGCGCGGGTATCAGTGCAGAAAGCGGCATTCCAACGTTTCGGGCGTCGGATGGCCTGTGGGAGAACCACCGCATTGAAGATGTTGCCACGCCCGAAGCCTGGGAGCGTAACCCAACGCTGGTGCAGGATTTTTATAATCAGCGCCGGAAACAGGCCCTTAGTGTTCAACCCAATGCAGGGCACCTGGCCCTGGTGAAACTGGAAGCAAAATACGATGTGACCATCATCACGCAGAACGTTGATAGCCTGCACGAAAAAGCGGGCTCTACTACGCGTTATTCACCTGCATGGTGAGTTGGCCAAATCGCGGTCCTCTGTCGATGAAACGCTGATTTACGACATCGACGGCTGGGAGATTAAAATGGGGGATAGCTGTGAAAAAGGGGTCCAGTTACGTCCGCACATCGTTTGGTTTGGGGAGGCCGTACCCATGATGGATATCGCGGCATCTGTCACTCAGGCGGCCGACATTTTCATTGTGGTGGGCACGTCCCTGAACGTATACCCGGCTGCGGGCCTGGTCTTTGCGGTTCAAAAAGGCGTCCCCATTTACGTGGTCGACCCGTACAGTCCCGAAATACAGAAGCGGGCCAACATCACGTTCATCGCCGAACCTGCTACCATTGGCCTGACCCAGCTGGCCGACCAACTACTGCGTTAGCCGCTTGCAGTAAAGCACTTATCAGCCCATCGGGACACGAGGAGCGCATAGCCGTTAAGAGTCCCTGCTACGGCAACAACAGGTTGAGCTACGGCCGTACCAAAGAAGTAGTTGAGTGATTTTGCAGCCGGTTCACCCGGGCTCTTCTCTACCGTCACAGAAGCTTCTCCTGCACACGCCTGAAATACATTATTAGCCACAAGCAACTATATACCAAACAAACCATACCTATTTTCAACATTATCCATAAATACTATTACTAATCGCCTTATTTTCAGAATTCATACCTGTTATTTTTGGATCTGGACGGGCTGTTGGGCATATTTGGCTGTAGGACTCGGAAATGGGGTCTACTACCCAACCAGCTAACCAGTCATGATAAACAGGAAGTTTTACGCACTAGCGATAGTTTGCTTCGTCACGTGTTCCGTTGGGAACGCCCAACCCACACAGCCCGACTGGAAAGCCGTGGAGGATGAAACCATGCTGCATTTCCAGGCCATACTACGAATGAATACCAGTGACCCGCCGGGTGTTGAAGCACCGGTTGTGAACTACCTGAAAGCGGTTTTAGAAAAAGAAGGCATTGAGGTACAGACGTTTGCCCTCGACCCCAATCGACCTAATCTGGTCGCCCGGATAAAAGGGACAGGTAAGAAGCGGCCGCTGCTCATTATGGCGCATACCGATGTGGTCAACGTGGACTCGACCAAGTGGACCTACCCGCCATTCTCCGCTACGCGTAAGGATGGCTACGTGTACGGCCGAGGGTCTGTAGACGACAAGGACAACGTAGCTACGGGCCTGATGGTAATGTTGCTGCTGAAACGGTCCAAGGCAACGCTGGACCGCGACGTTATATTTCTGGCGGAGGCCGGTGAAGAAGGAAATGTGAAGTACGGCATCGACTACATGGTCAAAAATCACTGGTCGGCAATAGACGCCGAGTATTGTTTTGCGGAAGGGGGCGGGGTGCCACGCACCGGTGGAAAAATCCTGTACGCAACGGTGGCAACGACCGAAAAGATTCCACGCGGGGCCAAACTGGTGGCCAAAGGCATATCGGGGCACGGGTCCGTTCCCTTACAGAGCAACGCCGTTGTCCATATCGCTCAGGCGGTGGCGAAGGTAGCCGCCTGGCAAACGCCCATGCGCCTGAACGAAACGACGACTGCTTTTTTCAAGCGGCTGGCAGAAATCAGCACACCCGAAGAAACAGCCCGCTTTCAGGCCTTGCTGGGTGGAAAAGACGCCGAATCGGCCCAGGCATATCTGGCAAAAAAGGAACCCCGCTATTATTCAACCCTGCGGACGTCCATCTCCCCCACCATCCTTAAGGGTGGGTATCGCAGCAACGTAATTCCGTCGGAGGCCGAAGCTACGCTGGATATTCGGGCATTACCGGATGAGGATATGCCCAAATTTTTCGATGCCATGCGCCAGGTCATCAACGACCCGGCGGTGGAAATTGTGGTCAACAGCAGTTCGGCCCGGCCCGGTAGTCCCCCCTCAAAACTCGACACGGATGCATTCAAAGCGGTTGAAGCGGCCGTAAAACGTACGTACAATACCGTTACGTTACCCACCATGCTCACCGGTGCTACCGACATGTCGTATCTGCGTTCGAAGGGGGTTCAGTGCTACGGTATCGGGCCAATGACCGATAGCGAAGACGGCCCGAAAGGGTTTGGGGCACACAGTGACCAGGAACGAATCCTGGAAGAAGCCCTGCACAGGTTTCTGCGTTTCCAGTGGGACGTAATTACCAATCTCGCCCTTCAGCCGAGTCTAAAGTAGGTACCTCCTGTCGCTGTTATTTCAGGGCCGACACAAACGACGAATAAGCAGGCATACGGCCGTAACGGGGAGCAGGAAACGAAACCGTTACGGCCGGATTGACGAATCCTGAACTACGGGCAGCCTCTATACGGTTAAGGTAGAAACTACTATTAACCGAAAGCAGGTATGGAGATTGGCATTGATAGTTTCGCGTCCGTGGCACCGGATGGCAGCAATAGCCCGACATTGGGAGGGCACGAAGCCATGAGTCAGCTACTCGACCGCATTGAACGGGCAGACCAGGTTGGCCTCGATGTGTTTGGCATGGGTGAACACCACCGCGAAGAATTTCTCGACTCGGCTCCGGCCCTTATTCTGGCCGCAGCGGCAGCCCGTACCCGGCGCATTCGGTTAACCAGTGCGGTAACCGTGTTGAGTGCCGCCGATCCGGTACGCGTGTTTCAGAACTTCGCTACCCTCGACCTTATCTCCGGCGGGCGGGCCGAAATGGTGGTTGGTCGCGGCTCCTTTACCGAAGCTTTTCCGCTTTTTGGCCTCAAACTGGCCGATTACGACAGTTTGTTTGCCGAAAAGCTCGACCTGCTGCTCACCATCCGGGAAAGTGAGCATGTCCACTGGTCGGGCCGGCACCGTCCGGCCCTGACGGGGCAGGGTATTTACCCGCGCCCTATGCAATCCCGACTCCCCATCTGGCTGGGCGTGGGCGGAACACCCCAATCGTTTGTTCGGGCGGGTACGCTGGGCCTGCCGCTGATGGTGGCCATCATTGGGGGTGAAACGCATCGGTTCAGGCCGCTGATTGATATGTACCGGGAAGCGGGCCGACGCGCCGGGCATTCGCCGGAGCAGTTGAAAGTGGGACTGCATTCGCTGGGTTACGTGGCTAATACGACGCAGGAAGCCATGAATGACTATTTTCCCGGCTATGCCGAAACCTTTACCCGCATTGGCAAAGAACGGGGCTGGCCCCCCGTTACCCGCACCCACTTCAATGAGCAAGTGGGTGCCCGGGGCGCATTACTGGTTGGCAATCCCGATGAGGTAGCCCGTAAAATTCAACGTCACAGCTTGGCACTGGGCGGCATCGACCGGCTAACGTTCCAGATGGATAATGCCGCCCTGCCGCATGATAAACTGCTGCAGTCCATCGAATTGATTGGCACCCGTATTGTCCCGTTACTTAATCAGCCTGAGTAAGGCAGAAAATACGAAATAGTCCCGCTCGGAGTCAGAACAAATGGCAAACAATTCGTTGCTCATTCAGTAGCTGCACGAACAGCTAATCACTTACGACGAACAATCCATGAATCAACAGATTGAACGCATCCAACAGGTCATTGAACCGTTGCGGCAGCAAATCATTAATCACGAAGTATATTCAGTAATCGAGGATGTCGATGACCTGAGAATTTTCATGCAGCACCACGTTTTTGCCGTGTGGGATTTCATGTCGCTGCTGAAAGCGTTACAGAATAAACTTACCTGCACCAGCGTCCCCTGGTTTCCGACGGGGAATGCCGATACGCGCTACCTGATCAATGAAATCGTGGCGGGTGAAGAATCCGATGTGGATGGCAACGGGGAGCGGAAAAGCCATTTTGAACTGTACCGGGAAGCCATGCAGCAATGTGGGGCCGATACAAATCAGATGGGCCAGTTTATCACGACGCTACAGCAAACGGGGGACTTACAGCGGGCATTCAACGAGTCGGGAACACCCCAGTCCGCCCGCGACTTCGTCAATTACACGTTCAACATCATCAACAGCGACAAAGCGTATTTGCAGGCGGCTATTTTCACTTTTGGTCGGGAAGACCTGATTCCGGGTATGTTTCTGTCTATTGTGGATGATATGCACCGGAAATTCCCGGACAGTATTGCTATTTTCAAGTATTACCTGGAGCGCCACATCGAAGTAGACGGCGACCATCATAGCCACCTCGCCCTGCAAATGACCGCTAACCTGTGCGGCAACAACGAGCAGTTCTGGCAGGAAGCCGAAGAAGCCACGCGCCTGGCGCTCCTGCAACGAATTGCCCTTTGGGATGGGGTTTATGCCCAGTTGAAACAGAAAACAATGGCTGTATAACTGTGGAGGGTAGCAACGCAGGTGTCCGGCTATCGGCTTAATCCTGCGCTGCTACCCTCGGGTTATTACCTGGTTCAGCTTTTCCACGTGGCCTGCCAACGGCCCTACTCCTCTTTGAGCATGTAGCCCATGCCGATAACGGTATGGATGAGTTTTTTCGGAAAATCCTTGTCAATTTTTTTGCGCAGGAAATTCACATAAACGTCGATTACGTTCGTACCCGTATCGAAGTGAATATCCCATACTTTTTCGGCAATATCTATCCGCGACACGACGCGGCCCCGGTTACGCATCAGGAATTCGAGCAGACCAAATTCTTTGGCGGTCAATTCTATGCGTTTATCACCCCGACGGGCCACTTTTTCATTCAGGTCCAGTTCCAGATCGGCCACTTTCAGTACGTTTGCCTGCATACCAGCCTCACTGTTTCGTTTGGTAAGTGCCCGCAACCGGGCCATGAGTTCTCTAAATTCGAAAGGCTTCACCAGGTAATCATCCGCGCCCGCTTCAAAACCAGTGAGTTTGTTATCCACCGATCCCATGGCCGTCAGCATCAGCACAGGCGTACGGTTCTTTTCCTGACGGATTGACTGAACCACATCGAAGCCATTCATTTTGGGCAGGTTGACATCCATCACAATCACGTCGTAGCTATTGTTCAGGGCCATTGTGCGACCAATCTGACCATCGAAAGCCACATCTACTTCGCAGGATTGCTCTTCCAGTCCTTTCTTTACGAACGAGGCTAATTTAGGCTCGTCTTCCACCACCAGAATTTTCATATCGGCAACATAGTATAGCTATTTTCTGACAAAAAACGCCAAGTTAAAAAGTTAATTAAGAATTACAACCCGATACATAGCATTTTGGATAGGTAGCACTACCATGCACCGCTTATTTCAATGCCACAAGGTCGGCTCAAAGTGTTAAAAGACCCTGGAAACAGGATTAAAAGGCCGTTAAAGTCAGCGACAAAACAGGGAACTGAGACTGATTAAAACACAAAAAAGCCGTCCCGAATATCGGGGCGGCTTTCCGCTTCTATCCACACCATTTCAAGACTGACGACCGGGAGGCCGTCGAATCTTGATGTTCAACCTTCCCTTTGTAAAAGGATTGTTATGCGAAACTACGCAATTTCTTTTAAATCAAACAAAAAAGCTATTTATTTTTTGACATTCCTGCCTACCCGATAGCGCTGTCCATTTCGTTAACATACTAGTAAACAACTATGTTAACGTGTTTTGTTATTAAAACGAAAAATACGTCCCTAACATTATTTAACGCCTATAATATTTAGTTGCCTGTAAGACACGAAGAGAACCAGGGGTAGGCACAGGGCGCACAACGTTAACAGAGGTGCCGTAGTAAATTCCCCAACGACTCAGGACTTTCTTATAAAAACGTCCAATCCCGAAAGGGTGTCGTTTTCATAGAACAGTGGGGATAATTTCCCTTTAAGCACGCTGAAGGAGTGACAAAATCGGCCTCTTATAGCCCCTCTGCTTCAGCTGCGTTCATGGCCGCATCGGCCAGTCGCTTCCTGACGGCTACGTCGAGGCCGGGTTCGAGCAGTTGCTCCGGGCCGACGGTCCGGGAAAAGGCGGGCAGGTGGCGATCCTGCCCGCTGTTCCAAGGCCCATGTATTTGTTAAAATCGCGACGATTCAAAAGAGCGTTCGTTTAATTATGGGTTAGTCAGTAGTCACTCATTGCTTCGTCATTGTTGGTCATTCGCGTGTCGTCCAGCAATGAATGACACGCGAATGACCAACAATGACAGCTAATGCTCAATACTACACTGCGTCGGATAAACTCGTGAACGTAAACTCCCGGATTTTCATCGGGGGGATCAGGTAGTTCTGGTCCGATTCGGTGCTGACCACGCGCTCTGGTTTGCCCAGGGCTTCCAGGTTATTGAGCATGATGACCGGGCTCTCGTTGAAGCGGAAGTTCTTGACCGGGTACTTTATTTTACCGTTTTCGATGAAAAATGTCCCGTCGCGGGTGAGGCCGGTGAGCAGAATCGTTTGCGGGTCTACTTCCCGGATGTACCAGAGTTTGGTGACCAGTATACCGCGTTGCGGTGCTTTTGATCATGTCTTCCAGCGACTGCGTCCCACCGGCCATAATGACATTGTTGGGATTGGGTACGGCTTTTTTACCCTGTTTTGTCGCCCAGAAGCGCGAATAAGCCAGATTTTTAACGACGCCTTTCTCAATCCACATTGTTTTTTCCTGCGGTTGTCCATCCCCCGACCAGAGGCGACGCGGGCAGGCGGGTGGTAGCTCAGCGTTGGTTGGGTCGGAGAAGATGGTTACGCGTTCATCCACAATTTTGTCGCCCAGCCGGGACTTCCCCACCCGTTTTGCTAGAAATACGACCGTCCTTCGTCGGCGGAGCGGGCATTCATGTTGAAAAAGATATTTTCGAGCAAGACGGCGGCCGCCGTTGGTTCCAGAATGACCGTGTATTTACCCGGCTCGATGGCCCGTGCTTCGGCCGATCCCTGGGCTTTCAGCAAAGCAATTCGGGTGGCCGCTGCGGTATCCAGTTTGGCTAAAATCGCTGTAGCCCCGGGCCACGTAGCCGGACCCTTTACCATCGTTGGTTCGCACGGTGAGCGAAAAGTTAACATTGGTAGCTGGGGTAATAAGCGAATAGCCCTTTCGAGTTCATCATAGCCTCGTAGCCGTTGCGGTCTTCCATGAATCCGGCACCGATGAGGTTTGGCATCCCGTGTCAGATTTCAGGCTTTTAGCCACCGCATCGGCGCGTTTATCGGGCGTTAGGCTGGCAATACTATCGAAATAAGCCATTGGCTTTCAGGTACTGCTGCGGCTCCAGAACGCCCATGTACTCGGGATTTTCGGGGGCTAGCTGCGCCAGTTCTTCCGAACGGCGTACTACTTTTTCGAGCGAGGCATCATCAAATTCGGTGATGGTAGCCGTGCCCTACTTTTTTGCCGAAGGCCGACTGCACGCCGAGAAACTGGTTGGCCAGCGCCCCACTGGTGACTGACTTCATTACGGGCATAGCGGATATTACCCCGCTCGGCCCCCGACAGATTAACCTCGCATCGAATCGGCTTTCGAATAACTGAGAACTTTGGTGAGCAGCGCCTTGGCTTCTGCTTCGGTGAGTATAATGGCCATGGGAGTAAGGTTTACGGTATAAGGTTTATGGTTTAATGTTAAGTTCGGTGGCTGACGCATCCAAAACTCTCGCGTCAGCCAACCGTAAACCGAATACCATAAACCTTTGTTTAGATTTTCCGTGCTGTGTTGATGACATTGACCCCGTTGAACCGGGTTGTTGAACTCCCGTGCGAAACGGCACTCGATTGCGCGGGTTGCCCTTTGCCATCGAAGAATGAACCACCCAGCCGGTAGTCGCGTCTCATCGCACACCTGTACGCACGAATTCCAGAATTCCTGCGTATTGGATTGGTAGGCTACGTCTTTCGAGCATGCCGGCAATCTGGCCGTCTTTGATTTCGTAGAACAGCTGACCGCCGAACTGGAAGTTATAGCGCTGCTGGTCGATGGAGAATGAGCCATCCCCAATGATGTAAATGCCTTTTTTAACATCCTTGATCATGTTGGCCACCGACAACGGGCGTTTTACCCGCTTCCAGCGATACGTTGGCCATGCGCTGAAACTGCACCGAACTCCAGCTGTCGGCGTAGCAGCAGCCCTGCGATTCTTTTTCACCAATGATATGCACCTGATCCCGAATGGCCTGGTAGTTCACCAGCGTACCATCTCGCACCAAATCCCACTTCTTGGTCTGTACGCCTTCATCATCATAGCCCACGGCACCCAGTGACCCCACCTGCGTTTTATCGGCAATGAGGTTGACCTGCTTGCTGCCGTAGTTGAAGTCTTTCGATTTCCACTTGTCGAGGGTGGCAAAACTGGTACCGGCAAAATTGGCTTCGTAGCCCAGACGCGGTCCAGTTCCAGTGGGTGCCCAACCGATTCGTGGATGGTGAGCCACAGGTGCGAAGGGTCCAGCACTAGATCGTATTTACCCGCTTCCACCGACTTGGCCGTGTAGCTTGGCGCGGGCCTGTTTGGCGGCTGCCGTTACGTCTTCCAGCATGTCGTAGCCCTTGTTGTAGCGGGTAGTGATACCCGTCACTTTGTCGGCAGGATTACCTGCAGGTACTCGTAGCCCATGCCCATTGGTGCACTGAGGGAGTTACGGGTTTCAGAACTTACCGGTTTTAGGGTCGATAGCCGTAACGTCGAAAATTGGCCAGATCCGGTGAATATCCTGGTCGGCGTAGGTGCCATCGGTGGAGGCAAAGTACTTCTGTTCATTCACCATGAACAGCACCGAGTTAACGTAAATTCGCCCCGTTTTTCAGGGCGGCATCGTTCACCCACAGCAACAGATCCACTTTTTCTTTGATGGGCACTTCAAACGCATTGCGCTTGAATAGGGGCTTTCCAGCTTACCTCGCCATAGCCTTTCTGCGGAGCCAGCTGCACGGGTTCTTTCATCAGTTTGGCATTCGCTTTGGCAATGGCTACCGCTGTTTCGGCCGCTTTGGCGGTATCGGCTTCACTTTTGCGCATCGACCAACGGCCGCAAACCCCCAGCAGCCGTCGGCAATGACCCGAACACCAACGCCATACGATTCCGTATTGACAATATTCTGCACTTTATCCTCCCGCGTGATAACGTACTGGTTGAGGTAGCGCCCAATGCGCACGTCGGTATAGGTGGCTCCTTTGCTTTTAGCCGCATTCAGGGCCGCATCGGCCAGCCGTTTCTTGATGGCTACATCCAGGCCGGGTTCCAGTAGTTGCTCCGGGCTGACGGTCCGGGAAAAGGCGGGTAAGGCTGGGCAGGATAATAGCCCGCTGTGCCAAGGCCCATGTATTTATTAAAATCGCGACGATTCAAAAGAGTTAGAGTTCGTTATAAGTTATATGGTCAGTTATAGCATATCGTTTGATTGGTTATTGATGGTCAGTGCCAGTAACCTGTCGGTAATGATTGCAATCAATGACCAATAATCTGACTAACTGAACGAAATAAGCTTATACTGCGTCCGATAAACTGGTGAACGTAAAGTCCCGGATTTTCATGGGCGGAATCAGGTTACCACCCGCGCGAACGGGCTTGCCCAGGGCTTCAAGGTTATTGAGCATGATAACCGGGCTTTCGTTGAAGCGGAAGTTTTTGACCGGAAACTTGATCTGCCCGTTTTCGATGTAGAACGTTCCGTCGCGGGTCAGGCCGGTATACAATTGCGTTTGTGGGTCAACGGCCCGAATGTACCAGAAACGCGTGACCAGAATCCCTTTTTCGGTGCTCTTGATCAGGTCGGCCAGGGATTGGGTGCCACCCAGCATGATGAAACCACCCGGCGCGGGTATGGGCTGAACGCCTTTTTTGTCGGCCCAGTAGCGCGAGTAGTACATATTTTTGACCACCCCATTCTCGATCCAGGTGCGTTTTTCCTGGGGTAAGCCATCGCCACCCACCGCCCCCGAAGCGGCCACCGCCACCCACCGCCCCCCAAAGGGCGACTGCGGTAACTCATCGTTCATAGGGTCGCTGATGATGGTGACGCGCTCATCGAATAGTTTTTCGCCCAGCCGGGTTCCACCGCCTTTTTTACTCAGGAAAGCTCCGGCCCTCGTCGGCATTTCGGGCGTCCATGCTGCGCATCATGTTTTGCAGCAATTCAACCGAAGCCGTGGGTTCCAGAATAACGGTGTATTTGCCCGGCTCCAGTGCCCGTGCATTCGCCGATGCCAGGGCTTTCCCCATGGCTATTTCGGTGGATGCTTTGGTGTTGAGTTTACTGACATCGTTCACATCGGGGTTTGCGTAACCGGAACCCAGGCCATCAGCAGTGCGGACGGTAATCGAGAAATCAACGCTCGTAGACCGGTTGTACCCGAAATTCCCTTTGCTGTTGCCGATGGACGTGAAGCCCGTAGTATCTTCCATGTACCCGGCCGCCGTCAGGTTTTTCTGCCGGCAGGGGTCAATGCTATTGAAGGCTGCGGTGGCCCGAAATTCCGGGTCGATTTTAGCCGTGCTTTCCGCGTAGGTTTTGGTATCCAGATAATTCTGCGGCCCCAGCATGGGCATGTATTCCGGGTTTTCGGGGGCTAGTTTGGCAATTTCTTCGGCCCGCCGAACGGTTTTCTCCAGCGACGCATCGTCAAACTCGTTGATGGTGGCCGTGCCGGAACGCTTGCCATATACGGCCGTTACTGACAGGGACAAATTATCGGACTCGCCACTGGTTGATACTGAGTTGCGGGCGTACCGAATATTGCCCGTCCGGTTACCCGACAGGCTGACACTCATTTCGTCGGCTTTGGAGTACCCCAGTACTTTATCGATTATTTTCTTTGCTTCTTCTTTTGTTAAGATGGCCATTTTTTTAAGATTTTCGGTTTACAGTTGTCCGTTTAACGTTTTCGGTTGGCTGACCCAAGTAAGGTTGACGCGTCAGCTAACCGAAAACCTACGAAACCATAAACCTGGTTAAATTTTACGGGCTGTATTGATCACGTTGACCCCGTTGAAGCGGGCCGTTGCGCTGCCGTGCGATACGGCACTTGATTGCGCGGGTTGCCCTTTGCCATCGTTGAAGGCCCCTCCCAGCCGGTAGTCACTCTGGTCGCAAACGGCCACGCAGGAATTCCAGAACTCGCGGGTATTGGCCTGGTAGGCTACATCTTTGAGCATGCCCACAATCTGGCCGTCTTTGATTTCGTAGAATAGCTGACCGCCAAACTGGAAGTTATAGCGCTGCTGGTCGATGGAGAACGAGCCATCCCCAATGATGTAAATGCCTTTTTTGACATCCTTGATCATGTTGGCCACCGACAACGGGGTTTTGCCCGCTTCCAGCGACACGTTGGCCATGCGCTGAAACTGCACCGAACTCCAGTTGTCGGCGTAGCAGCAACCCTGCGATTCTTTTTCACCGATGATGTGCACCTGGTCCCGAATGGCCTGGTAGTTCACCAGGATACCATCGCGTACCAAATCCCACTTCTTGGTTTTCACGCCTTCGTCGTCCCAGCCTACGGCACCCAGCGAGTGCAGCTGCGTTTTGTCGGCCACCAGGTTCACCTCCTTACTGCCGTAGTTAAAGTCTTTGGATTTCCACTTGTCGAGGGTCGCGAACGACGTACCGGCGTAGTTGGCTTCGTAGCCCAGTACGCGGTCCAGTTCCAGGGGGTGGCCAACGGATTCGTGGATGGTGAGCCACAGGTGCGAGGGGTCCAGCACCAGGTCGTATTTTCCCGCTTCCACCGACTTGGCCGTCAATTTTTCTTTGGCTTGTTTAGCGGCCAGGGTAATATCCTCCAGCATGTCGTACCCCTTGTTATACCGGGTAGTAACGCCGGTTACTTTGTCGGCGGGGTTGACCTGCAAATAGTCGTAGCCCATGCCCATGGGCGAGCTCAGTGAGTTACGGGTGGAGAACTTACCGCTTTGTGGGTCAACGGCGGTGACGGTGAAGTTTGGCCCAATCCGGTGAATGTCCTGATCGGCGTAGGTGCCATCGGTGGAGGCAAAGTACTTCTGTTCATTAATCTGAAACAGTACGTTGTTGACGAAGTTAGCCCCGTTCTGCATGGCAGCTGCGTTGGCCGACAGCAGCAGATCAACTTTCTCTTTGATGGGCACTTCAAACGCATTTCGCTTGATCGGGGCTTTCCAGCTTACTTCGCCAAACCCCTTTTGCGGAGCCAGTTGCACCGGTTCGGTCAATAACCGGGCATTGGCTTTGGCAATGGTCACGGCGGTTTTGGCGGCCTGCGCCACCACGGCTTCATTCCGGGCGTCGCCTACGGAAGCAAAACCCCAGCAGCCATCGGCAATCACCCGAACACCCACGCCGAACGATTCGGCGTTGATAATGCCCTGCACCTTGTTTTCGCGGGTGAGCACAAACTGGTTCAGGTAGCGACCAATGCGCACATCGGCGTAGGTGGCTCCCATGGATTTGGCTGCGTTCAGCGCGGCATCGGCCAGGCGTTTCTTCACGGCCACATCGAGGCCGGGTTCCAGCAGGGCTTCAGGCCGAGACAGAACGGGAAAAAGCAGGCAGGGCGGGCATCATGATACCGGCGGCTCCCATGCCCATCAATTGATTAAAATCGCGACGATTCAAGGTTATATTCGTTTAATTAATGGTCAGTTAGCAATCGTTTGTTATTATTGATGGTCAGCCGTTACCTGTCGGTTGATTGTAATCAACGCCAATAACCTGACTACCAACAACAAAGTCTATACAGCGTCTGATAAACTGGTGAAGGTAAAATCCCTGATTTTCAGGGGTGGTACCAGATTACCGCCGATGCGGACGGGCTTGCCCATGGCTTCGAGGTTGTTGAGCATGATAACCGGGCTTTCGTTGAAGCGGAAATTTTTCACCGGAAACTTAATCTGCCCGTTTTCGATGTAGAACGTCCCATCGCGGGTCAGGCCGGTGTAGAGCAGCGTTTGCGGATCGACGGGGCGAATGTACCAGAGTCGGGTTACCAGGATACCTTTTTCGGTGCCTTTAATCATGTCGGCCAGCGACTGGGTGCCCCCTTCCATGATGAAATTATCGCCCGGAGGAACCGCCTTCACGCCTTTCTTGTCGGCCCAGTAGCGGGAGTACGGCATATTCTTGACTACCCCCTTCTCGATCCAGGTTATTTTTTCCTGCGGGCGGCCATCCCCGCTGAAGGCGCCGTTCGGGTACTTCAGGATTGGTCGGGTCGGAGTAGATGGTTACGCGTTCGTCGAAGAGCTTTTCGCCCAGCCGCGTTCCTCCCCCTTTCTTACTCAAAAACGAGCGACCTTCGTCGGCACTCCGCGCATCCATCGACCGAATCAGTGCCACCATCAGGGAAGCATCGACGTTCGAGACCAGGGCGGCCGGTTCCAGAATAACGGTGTACTTGCCCGGCTCCAATGCCCGGGCACTGGCCGAAGCCTGCGCTTTGCCCATGGCCACTTCGGTCACGGCTTTGGTACTGAGTTTCGACACGTCGGTTACGTCGCTGGTACCATATCCCGAACCCAGACCATCAGCGGTGCGGACGGTGACAGAAAATTCAACCGACGTTTCCCGGTTGTAGGCCGATAACCCTTTGGTGTTGCCAATAGCGTTGAACCGGGCCGTATCTTCCATGTACCCGGCTGCTACCAGATTCTTTTTACGGCAGGGGTCGAGGCTGTTAAAGGTAGCCTGCGCCCGGTAATTCGGGTCCATGTTGGCGGTACTTTCGGCGTAGGGATCGGTATTCAGGTAGGTCTGCGGCCCCAGCATGGGCATGTATTCCGGGTTTTCGGGGGCCAGCCGGGCAATTTCTTCGGCCCGCCGAACGGTTTTTTCCAGCGACGCATCATCAAACTCGTTGATGGTAGCGGTACCGGCCCGTTTGCCAAAAACGGATGTGACACTCAATGACTGGTTAACGCTCTCCCCACTGGTCGAGACGGCGTTGCGGGCGTAGCGGATATTGCCCGTTCGCCCGCCCGACAGGTTGACGCTCATCTCATCGGATTTCGAGTAGGCCAGTACCTTATCAATGATTGTTTTTGCTTCTTCTTTGGTAAGCATAGTATGGCAGTTTTCGGTTGTTGGCTGTTCCGTAGTTTATTGTTGGAATCAGATAACGTCAGCAGCCTAAACCAAAAACGATACAACCGAAAACTTTCAAATTTAAATTTTCCGTCCCGTATTGATCACGTTGACCCCGTTGAAGCGCGTGGTGGCACTACCGTGCGATACGGCACTGACCTGAGACGGTTGCCCTTTGCCATCGAAGAAACGAGCCGAAGGTTCGGTAGTCGTCCTTATCGCAAAGCTGGGTGCAGGAGTTCCAGAATTCCTGGGTGTTGGACTGATAAGCTACGTCATCGAGCATCCCAACGATTTCGCCGTTCTTGATTTCGTAGAACAACTGCCCGCCAAACTGGAAGTTATACCGTTGCTGGTCGATGGAGTACGAACCCCGCCCAATGATATAGATGCCTTTGTCGACCCCTTGATCATATCGAAAACGGAGCGTTTTTCGGTACCGGCTTTTAAGCGATACATTGGGCATCCGCTGGAACTGCACGGAATCCCAGTTATCGGCGTAGCAGCAGCCATCCGATTCGTTTGCCCCAGGATGGCCGCCTGATCGCGAATGGCCTGGTAATTGACCAGGATGCCGTCTTTAATCAGATTCCACTCTTTGCGGGTACGCCTTCATCGTCGTACCCAACGGCGCCCAGGGTGTAGGGCTGGGTTTTATCGGCCACGATGTTGACCAGCTTACTGCCGTAGTTGAAAGTCTTCGACTTCCACTTATCCAGCGTAGCAAAGCTGGTACCGGCGTAGTTGGCTTCGTAGCCCAGCACCCGGTCCAGTTCGGTGGGGTGCCCAACGGATTCGTGGATGGTCAGGCCGAGGTGGTTAGGGTCGAGTACGAGGTCATATTTGCCGGGCTGTACCGATTTGGCCGTCAGTTTTTCTTTCGCCTGTTTGGCACCCAGCAGCGGCATCCTCCACCATATCGTAGGAGTACCGGTAGCCAACCAGGCCATTGGGCGCCTTTATTTTTTCGGTAGCCAGGCCATCCAGGTATTCGTAGCCCATACCCATGGGTGAGCTGAGGGCGTCGCGGGTTTTGAATTTCCCACTGGCCCGGTCAACGGCCGATATGGTGAAGGTAGGCCAGATGCGGTGAACGTCCTGGTCGATGTACGAGCCGTCGGTCGAGGCAAAATACTTTTGCTCGTTCACAAAGAAGAGGTTGGACGTAACGAAGGCGGCCCCATTTTTCAGGGCTTCGCCGTTGACATTCATCAGCAGGTCAATCTTTTCCTGAACGGGAATTTCGAAGGCATTTTTTTTAACGGGCGTTTTCCAGGTTACTTCCCCTACCCCTTTCTGTGGGGCCAGTTGCACCGGTTCTTTTTGTAGTTTGGCATTGGCTTTGGCAATGGCTACGGCCGTGTTAGCGCACTTGGCAATGCCATCGGGCGTGACGTCGCTGGTGGCTGCAAACCCCCAGGTGCCGTTGGCAATGACGCGCACACCCACCCCGAAGGATTCCGCGTTAACGATATTCTGTACCTGCTTTTCGCGGGTAAACATGAACTGGTTCAGGTAGCGGCCAATGCGCACATCGGCGTAGGTAGCGCCCTTGCTTCTGGCCGCATTGAGGGCCACATCGGCCAGTTGTTTCTTCGCTGCGGTGTCGATACCTATTTCCCCGGTGCTCAGGTCACGCAGGTATTCGGGAGATACTGAATAACCAACAAGGGGTACTCCAGTCGTGAGCAGGCTACCAATGCCTAATCCCGACAACTGGATAAAATCGCGTCTTTGCATGGAATCAATTTGAGTGAGTTGCTGATGAATAATCGGTTGGTTACCGAAGGAAAACACGAATATGGGTAAAAAAGGCGAAAGCACTGCTTAAAAGTCTTCACTTTGTGATAAACGGCTGACAAGACAGGGTATTTACCAAATATTATTGGGCAAAAAACCACTTCTGCAAAGAAGTTGGGTGGCGTTTATTGGCAGTCCACCCAGTCCAGGCGTCTGCCTCCGATTGAACGGGCGTAGTAGTTACCGCCGGTCCTGGATAGACACCGATGAACAAACGGGCGGGGCGTGAACAATTACCACTCCTGCCTTGTCTCTCCGTAAGCATACCGCTTCGAGTTGCTCAATCCCAAACGGGTCTTCCTTATAGTTAACTGATAACTACGTTCCTATGCTGCCACACCCGGAAGAACACCTGCGCAGTTCAGACTTCATCAGGGACATCGTCATTGGTATGTCCGATGGCCTAACGGTTCCTTTTGCCCTGGCTGCCGGTTTAAGCGGAGCCGTAGCTAACTCTTCGCTGATTGTGACGGCGGGTATTGCCGAAATCGTGGCCGGGTCCATAGCCATGGGCCTGGGCGGTTACCTGGCGGGCCGCACCGAAGCGGACCATTACGAAGCCGAACGCCGACGCGAAACAATTGAAGTGGAAACCGTACCGGAGCGCGAGAAAGAAGAGGTACGGGACGTATTTGCTGGTATGGGCCTGAGTCCGGCTCTACAGGTAGCCATTGCCGATGAACTGGCTACGGACAAGACGAAGTGGATCGATTTCATGATGAAGTACGAACTGAACCTGGACGAGCCGGACCCAAACCGGGCCACTAAAAGTGCCCTGGCCATTGGTGGTTCCTACGTATTGGGCGGGTTTGTACCGCTGATGCCGTATCTGCTGGTCAGTGACCCCCATCAGGCTTTACTGTACTCCTGCCTCATCACCCTGGTTTGCCTGTTCGTTTTCGGCTATTTCAAAAGTAAAGTGACCGGTCAGCCTCCGGTGGCAGGTGCGTTCAAGGTCATGCTGATCGGGGCCGTAGCAGCAGCTGCTGCTTTTGGCATTGCCCGGCTGGTGGGGGGTTGAGGTGTACTGTAACCAAGGGTATCGGGCATTTTGTGATCAGGTTTCTCTGTTTCGCTATACACTGTGCTATCGGTCAACTATAACCGACAGCACAGCGCAAACGTCATGGGGTGGATGGAAACAGAAAGCAGGTAAGGGTATTACGAGGTGGTACTCCATTCATTGCGTTCCGGCCAGGCTGCCCCAGCCGACGAAAGCGTCTTCACCACTGGTATTGACGGTGTGTACCATCAGCGGTATACGCAACACTATCGCTGGCTTCAACCGACAACGCCTGACAACCTCCAGGGAGGAAGACTCCAGTTGCTACCGCACAAAAGTATATCTTCTGCAAGAATTGACATACTTCGATTTTTCCTTTACTTTCCCGTTTGCGTTCCTTTTCCTTTCCGTTTGGTTTCGTTTTCCCATACCATGGAGCAATTTGCCGATCCACCCACTCAAAAAGAGATGCAGGCCCTGCGCGAGGGCATCAAACATAAATACAGGTCATATCACTTGCTGGATAGGGACCGCTTTCCGGAGTTTGAGTACAATACCAGCCGGGCCAATTACGAACCCCTGCGGGCATCTTTTGACGAGGAGTTTTACGGGATTCGGGGGGTCAACAGGGCTGACAGATCCATTCATGTTCCCAGCACGAACACCCTGGCGCAGCTTTTTTCTGATGAGCACTACCTACCCGGCAAAAAAATCCTGAGCACCTGTCAGGCCTATACAGATGTGGTATCGGGAGCTACGGATACTGACGCGTCTCACACGGTAAACCCAGGGGTAGTTACGGTACCCGCTAAGCCAGTAACCTGGTTTCTGGCCGGGGCCGTAGTGTTGATCATACTGTTCGTATATACCATCCGTGAATTTACCCTCAAGGCCGCACCACCGGCCAGCGGGTTGACCCTTAGCCGGCCCTCAAACGGGCGGGTGGTGCCTAATGAGTTGCTGGCCGGTGGCAGTGTCCTGAATGCCCGTATCGTGTGGGTCGTTGTTCGGCCCAAAGGGTCAGACCAATACTTTGTGCAGCCACCCAACACGGTTGGGGATGACCACAAATGGCGGGGGGTCATTTATATTGGTAGTGCCAACGTGGCCAATATTGGGGCAGCGTTTCAGATACGTGCCTTCGTCAACCCTGATGTTACGCTGATAGAGGGCGATTTACTCCATGCGTGGCCCCGGGCAGAGTTGGCCACGGGTATTGTGGAGGTGATTAGAGGAGCGCAAAAGGAGTAACAACCGGTCTGACAATTCAACGAATCTAAAAAAACCGGTTTACCCGCACAGCGCAACTACACCACTATGGAGAAAGCAGACAACCCCACCCTTAACGAAGCGATGAACACCCTGCGCGAGGGTATCAAAACCAAATACGAAGCGTATCATCGGCAGGACGAAAAACGATTCCCGACCATCGAGTACAACACAAATCGGATTAACTACGAACCCCTGCGGGCATCTTTTGACGAGGAGTTTTACGGGGTGAGAAAACTCGACAGAGCAAAAAATACCATCCATATTCCCAGTACAAAAACCTTCGCCGCCATTTTTTGTGACGAGCAGTACGTACCCGGCAAAAAAATCCTGAACACCTGCCGCTCCTACGCAGACGGTGCCTCGCAGAACGGTGTGGAAGGGAATATGGCCGCGGCTAAACAGCTTAGGGCTACAACGACACCAAAAAGAACCAGGGGTGTCCTGCTAATGGCGGGTATGGCACTGCTGCTGGGGGGTGTTGGCTATCTGCTGATCGATCAACTATACCTCAGTCAGCGCGCCAGTGGGTTGGTTATTCTCAGGCCACAAAATAAACAGCTCGTTACTGGTAAATCGTTTATTAAGGGCCGCGTAATGAATGCCGATACCGTATGGGTTGTTGTCCGACCGCAGAAAGAGGACGAATACTATTTTCAGGTACCCATCAAAGTAAAAAGCGATGGCACCTGGATGGGAGAAATCTATGTGGGTTCTGTCGGCAAAGAAAGCATTGGTCTCACCTTTGAGGTAAGGGCGTTCGTCAAACCAGCCGGGGCACCCGAATCGCTGGAAGTACTCGAAAGTACCGTACCCGATGCGTGGCCCGAAGCAGAGCTTCTCTCACCGGTAGTGGAGGTAATCAGGGGGCCATAAACGAGCAGACCACCGCAGTTGACATTCTCTAAAAAATGGTGCAAAAACAAAAAGACGTCCGGGAGCCTTGTCTGGGCTCAGCCTTTGCCAGATCGACGATACTGACCAGCGGGTGTCGTGTTTCATTATTATTGCAGGCGTTGTATTCACTGACGGTGTCAAACCATCGCAGCCTATCCATCCTACGGCTGGTTTATTGACCCCGAAACTACCGCTTTCCCGCCACCCTGCCTGACGTATCACCCCAAATCAGTAATAATAGTAGTGCCGGCAGCCTGTCTACCGGTACCAGCGCCAGTTTCCTTTTCGGACAGCCCGGTAATGGCTGTGCCGTAGCAAGAAAAACCTTGCTACGGCACAGCCTATTGGGGGGAAAACGACAGGATCGTTTACTTACTGCCTTTTTTCGGTTTGCCTGCCTCCGCAGCTACTTTTTTTGCTTTCCCGGCTGCAGACGCTGGCGCCTTGGTTTCCTTCGCCGGAGCGGGTACTTTTTCGGCTTTACCCTCTTTGACGACCTTGGACGACACGGTAGTTTTAGCGCCGGTCATAGCAGGTACTGCCGGGTTGCCGGTTACGCCCCCCCGCACGAAGGTGCCCCAGGTCAGGTTATTTTTTCCAGCCTGCGCTTTTTCAGCCCGGTCAATAGCCATTGTCGCGGCTGCTTCCACCACCCAGTCAAAGTTGGCCTGCCCTACGGAATGAATGTCGGCATCGGGGGCGGGGTTGCAGAAGTCGATGGCAATGGGGATACCATCCCGCACCGCAAACTCAACCGTATTGAAGTCGTAGCCCAAGCCCCTGATTCAGTTTCAGGATGTAGTCGGTCATGGTAGCCAGAGCTTCTTGCCCGCGTCGCCGGTCGTTTTCATTTCGGCAGCGTAGCGCAGGTGGAACGGATTGCGCGGCTCGTAGGGCATAATCCGTACGTTGTTGCCCCCAATGCAGTAGCAGCGGAAATAGTCCGTAAAGTCAATGGCTTCCTGATAGAGCATCACCAGCTGTCCCGTTTCGTCGTAGGCACTGAACATCTGGTCGGGGTTATCCACTTTATAGACGCTCTTCCAGCCACCGCCGGCGTGGGGTTTCATGAACGCCGGGAAGCCGATGTGGTTGAACACCCCGTCCCAGTCCATGTTTTGCAGGTTACGGAACGAATTGTGATTCGTATCGTCGGGCCGGTGTTTGGAGGGTAGCAGGATTGTTTTGGGTACCGGAACGCCCAGCTGAACAGCCAGGGCATTGTTGAAAAACTTCTCGTCGGCTGCCCACCAGAAGGGGTTATTGACCACCGCCGTTCCCGTCAGGGCTGCGTTTTTGAGGAAGGCCTTATAGAAAGGAACATCCTGCGAGATGCGGTCGATAATTACGGCGTAGTCCGTCGGAACGCTCTGCTCAACCTGGTCGATGCTGACAAATTCAGCGGGAAACTTACTTTGTTTTTCGTTGACCCGGTCAACGAAGGCCTGCGGGAAGGTGTTTTCCTGGCCGAATAGAATGCCTATTTTTTTCATGTGCATGCGTTATGATAGTAGCTACTGATACAACAACAATTTGGGGTGATGTTCTAAAACAGTCACTTATTCCGTTCTTATTCGCTAGATACGGCTAAAATACCGGGGCAGTTGCTCTTTCCAGACGGGCCAGTCGTGCACGCCCCAGGGCGACACATCCAGCTGGTGCCGGATGCCTTTGCTGTTCAGCAGACCCGACATCTGGTAGTTGGCATCCTTACAGATGTCGTACTCCGTGGTGCCCAGCATGATGTTCATGCGGTGAAACTCGTCATTCTGGGCGTTGGGCAGGTAGTCGGGCGGGTTGTTGTAGTACACATTGTCATCATAATACCCGTTCAGAAAGGGTTTGATGTCGAACGCCCCGCTCAGTAGCATCAGATGCCCCACCTGTTCGGGATGCTTGAACGAGAAGTTCAGGGCATGATACCCCCCGAATGAAACCCCGCACATACCGATTTTTTGCACGTTACATTCCCGCTGAATACCCGGAACGAGTTCTTCGTGCAGGAAGCGGTCGTACAAAACATGGTTCCACACACGGGTACCGGGGTGGAGGTGTTTGCCGTACCAGCTATCCAGGTCAATACTGGAAATGCAGTATAATTTAATCCGCCCCGTTTCTACAAACCAGCGAACGGCTTCCGTCAGGCCAAAGTCCTTATACTCATGGTAATGCCCCATGGAGGTGGGAAACATAACGACGGGATAACCCCAGTTGCCGTAAACCAACATGTCCATGTCGCGACCAAGGTGGTGCGAATACCATCGGCGATAATCTTCCTGCACGATTGTGTCTGGTTAATGAATGATGCGTCGAAATTAGCCGAAATAGCTGGCACCGACAAAAATTTAGTCGATTGCCGTTCACTGTTTTCCGTTCGCCCTAATCACCAAAAAATTGATAATCAACGGGTTGCTGCTGCATACCTGTCCGTTCGGCCCATCATTGCCAAACAGGAAGGTATGCTTCTTTGTGGAAAAAGTCCCTACTTTGTGCGTGGTGAACGGTATCCTTTTCTTAATTTTCCTGATTATGACTGATGCTTTACCAGCTCCTGTACCGGTTGATCGTCTCTCCGTTCGGGTTCAACGCGACGATTCACTACACTCGGTTCCACTCAACCGGGTTGTTCACCTGGATATTATCCTCCCACCGGGCTATGACGCATCCGGGGCTGTTTATCCTCAGGATCATCCCGGCGGGGTCGCAGACGCTTGCCGCAAGTTCGCTTGCCGCAAGACCGCTTGCCGGTACTTTATTTGAATGACGGGCAGGACCTGCCCCGCCTGCGCCTGACAGCCGTACTGGATTCGCTGTACCAACAACAGGCCATTCAGCCCTTTGTGCTGGTCGCCATCCACGCCGGCGACCGGATTCAGGAGTATGGCACGGGCGCCCAGGCCGACTACCTGAACCGGGGCAGTAAGGCCGGTTTGTACACCGATTTTGTGCTGACGGAACTGCTGCCTTACATCAGAAAACACTACCGGGTCAGCACTGATCCGGCACAGTCGGTATTCGCGGGGTTTTCGCTGGGTGGTTTATCCGCGTTTGATATCGTCTTTCACCACCCCGACCGGTTTGCCAAAGCGGGCGTGTTTTCCGGTTCGTTCTGGTGGCGGAGTAAAAGCACCGAAGCCGGCTACCGCGACGAAACCGATCGGATCATGCACGACCTGGTTCGGAAAGGCTCGCACAGCCCAACCCTGAAATTCTGGTTTGAAACCGGCACCAACGACGAAACCAGCGACCGGAATAACAACGGCATTATCGACTCGATTGAGGATACGACCGACTTGATTGATGAACTGGTAAAAAAAGGCTACCGCCGGGAGCAGGACATTCGGTATGTTGAAATTGAGGGGGGAGAGCACAATCAGAAAACCTGGCGAAAAATTATGCCCGACTTCCTGATGTGGGCGTTTCCCATGCGTAAATCCGAGCGCCAAACCGGAGCGAAAGAGTAAGTAGAAACTAGATCGAATCAGTAAGACGATGAAAAACGCAGGGTCAACAATTCTTATGCTGATGGTTATGCTGGCCTGTAAAGGGCCGGGGGTGGCCAATCCGGTAGTTACGTCGGCTCCGGCCAGTACAACGTCACCCGTGGCAACGACCCCGGTCGTGCGAACCCTCGTCTGGGCCGATGAGTTCGACAAGCCCGGCCTGCCCGATTCCACGAAGTGGGGGTATGACGTGGGCGGCAATGGCTGGGGCAATAAAGAGTTGGAATATTACACGGCTAAACGCGCCGAGAACGCCCGAATCGAAAATGGCAAACTCATTATCGAAGCCCGAAAAGAAGCCTACAAAGGCAGCAACTATACATCGGCCCGGCTGCTGACAAAAGGCATTACCGAATGGAAATACGGGCGTATGGAGGCTATGGCTAAACTGCCGAAAGGGGTGGGCACCTGGCCCGCCATCTGGATGCTGGGCAAAAAAGTAGCTACCGCAGGCTGGCCGCTCGGTGGAGAAATTGACATCATGGAACACGTTGGTTTTGATGAAGGCGTCGTACACGGCACGATCCATTCCGAAGCCTATAACCACGTAAAAGGTACCCAGAAAGGAAAGCAAATCAACGTAAAAAACGTAACGGCTGATTTTCATCTGTACGCAATCGAATGGACCGCCGACCAGATTGACTTTTTCGTGGATGATCAGAAATACTACTCCGTTCAGAAATCGGCGCTGGGCAGTACCGAAGCCCAGTGGCCATTCGACCAGCCATTTTTCCTGATCCTGAACGTAGCGGTGGGGGGCGGCTGGGGCGGCCAGAAAGGCGTTGATGAAAACATCTGGCCCCAGCGCATGGAAGTTGATTACGTCCGGGTGTACCAATAAAGCAACCATTTCAGGGCTTACGCTACGGGAGCAGGCGTCAGCACGGTATCCAGGCCCCACTGTTTCATTACGTCGTTCGTAAATAGTTTCAGTACGTCTTCGTCCTGTATCAGCCTGTTGCGGGCCTTTATCCAGGCATCTACGCGGGCGTCTGAATACATGTGCCGCAGCCGGGATTTTGTCAGGTTGAGCAGCTTGCCCCAGTGGAAGGCAAAAGGAATATCGGCGGCTTCCAGGGCATCCCAAAAGGCATTGCAGCACTTTATCGTCCGGTCCGAGAAAATACCGTCTAACTCCACCACGCAGGACTTCGCGAACCGGGTAAACCCCAGCGTAGCATCGGTTCCTTTTACGTAGCGAAATGCGAATAGCCCTGTAAACGGACCTTCCGTTTCGTTCACCGACAGTAATAAGGAAATAACCTCCGGCACCCTGTCGGCCGGAACGGCCACGGCCGCACTCAGTACCTTGCCGTGAAAAGCAGTACTGGAAAAAATTTCGCCGTGTACACCCCAGACCGCTTCAAAGGGGGGATACTGCTGCTTGGTCAGTGCATTGACAACCTGCGGAACAAGGCCCGGAAGTACCTGCGTCAGCTTCCCGATAAACGTTGGCGCATCATCGCCGGGGGCCACGCCCACCGGGCCAATGGCCGGGGGGGTGTATGCATCCGTATAGGGTCGCTTGTACATCGTTGTCACGTAAGCCCCATTATCGAGGTCGTACGGATTGATAACGACCTGAAAATGATACGGGTCTTCGCGGGCGTAAGGCAGCGGCAAACCGGTAAAATCGAGCGTTTTCATGCTGGCCTCCAGCACAGCATCAAGGGGCATCCGACGCCGGTAGGTTTCGTAGAGAAAAAGCGGAACGGTTTCGAGCATGACCCCATGAATAAAGCCGAAACTACCAAAACTCACCAGCGCAGCCTTGAACAGCTCATCGTCGCGAACGGGTTCGGCACCGAGTACCTGGAGGAATAGATCCGAAACGACCGGGTACGATTTCCGTTCGAGCCATACGTGCCGCGTTGGGCTGACAATGAGGTGGATGCCCACCACGAATTCGGGGATGGCTCCAACTTTATAGGCAGAACCATGCGTACCCGTGGACAGGGCACCGGCAATGGTTTGGCCGTTACTGGCACCCGATGTCATCAGCGACCGCTTTCGCTTACGAAGTCGGTCGCTTAGTTCCTGTACCGACACGCCACACTGCGAAAAATACAGGTCACCGGGCGTTTTGGCGTAGGCGGAATGAACACTGCCGGGTGTAATTTTCAGGGTAATATTCAGGGGTTTGGTATTCAGTATAATGCCATCAGTGGCGGTAATGCCGGTAAACGACCATTCCCCTCCCACTACCCGCAGACGCAGATTCTGCCGGATGGCATCCCCAATGAGTTGCTGAATGCCCAGGGTAGTGCTGTTATAATCATCCACTACGCTGCCCGTATCATCATTGGCCAGGTCGTACAGGTTGGTGATGGTCTGCACGAAGGTTTCGTGCCGGGGCGACCATTTTTTTTGGTTGGTAGGATGGATAATCATGAGGAAGATGGGAGTGGATACCGGCTATGGGTGTAAAAAGTGAGCAGCGTGGCAGTACAATGGACTTTCCGTTACAGTTCGCCCTCGCGGGGACACGGTTTCGGGCATTTCCACTCGATCTGAACCGGACTCCAGATACCCAGCGTAGCCACGGTCAGGAAGGAGTAGCCGAAATTATTGGTCACCCGCACTTCATCCAGGCTTTTGAGCTTCAGCGTATCACAGTTTGTAGCCACCACATTTTGCTGTACCAGCCCCCAGAAGAAAGAATGAGCCGTTCGCTTCTGGTAACCCGTAGAGGGGTCGAAGGCCGACGTGGTTATCCGGTAGTGGTAACAGCTTTGCAGCGTGCAAAAAATAAGCAGCAGAAAACGCTTTACGGACAACGGGAGAGCGGTGTAGGTTTCATGATTGGGCGCGTTTGTGTATCTAAAGTATCACAAACACAACCCAGTTTATCCGCTGATTGAGGGAACGGACGGATACGCTTATTTAGCGGTTGATGACCGTTCGGATGGTCTGGCAATAGTTTCCCATATCGCTACGCCCCCCGACCAGGTTATTGAAATTGACGTCATTCAGGAAGGATGTACCGGTGGCACGCCCATGCCCGTCCAGCAGTGCCCGAAAAAGACTAGCACGTAACAGCCCAGGCGGGGCAGCAGCTCTCCTTAACCAGCTAACCACGCCCAAAAGCCAGATAGTGACTACCTGGTGCAGGGCATGAGCTACAATCGGGTGGAGACAGTAGCTAAATATATTCACAAAGGGCGAATGTGTCAAAAAGCTCCAGGCGCTTGAGCCATCAGAGAAACCCTTTAATGGCCTCTTCAATAAGATGCGTCGAAACGAAGAAAGGTTTTTTGGTAATCGTTACGTCAACAGGCGTTGGGGTAGCCATGGCCGGAGTTAGTATTTGATAGGTGCCTTCTACCAAACCAGCGGCTGTTTTCAGGCGGAATGTCCCCCCGGAGTCGTTGCCCTCAAAAACACCCCCTTTGGCTTTGATAGCCGTCCCGGCTTTGGTGGTAAACTGACCGGGTGTACCCGGAAAATCAATCTGAAACGTACTCATGGCTATTATCGAAAAGAAAGGCTGACGCGTCTTTCGGTTAGTCGTAATTCTGCGACAATAATACGGCATGAACGGGATTTTGAATAACCGTTGGGTAGGTCGCTGTAATGGAACTGCCTACAAATAGGTAAGCTGCCTTTCGCGCGTTTTACCCGTTGTGGCATACGGACCAAACTGAGCCCGCTGCTTGTGGTATCCTTGTTGAACCGACACCATCATACGCTTGCAGCGTTATTGATGGCCAGACTCATCCTGTATGGTGATTTGCCTTATCTTAGCCCGCTGTATGGCAACAAACGCCCTCTTATGCGAAACATCCTACTTCTTCTTTGCTCTATTTTAATCACTACCCCCCTGCTGGCGCAAAAACCCAAATCGGCCAAAGCCACAAAAACAGCAACCGCTTCCGTGCCGGATTCAACCCTCAACAACGACCCCTATTTCAAGCCCGTCAGATGGCGGAACATCGGCCCGTACCGGGGTGGGCGTTCCGTGGCCGGCACGGGTGTTACCACCGACCCGCAACTGTACTACATGGGCACCGTGGGCGGGGGCATCTGGAAAACGGATGATGCCGGGATGAGTTGGAAAGACGTGTCCGGTGATCAGTTGAAAACATCGTCCGTCGGCGCCATCGGCGTCTGCGAATCCGACCCGGCGGTGGTGTACGTGGGCATGGGCGAACACGCCCCCCGGGGGGTCATGTCCTCCTACGGCGACGGGGTCTACAAATCGACCGATGCGGGCAAAACCTGGAAACACCTGGGCCTCGACCTCACCCGGCACATTGCCGCCATTCGGGTACATCCGCAAAACCCCGACGTAGTCTACGTAGCCGCGCAGGGTGCCCTGCACGGGGCTACCCCCGACCGGGGCATTTACAAAACCACCGATGGCGGCAAATCCTGGAAGAAGGTACTGTTCGTCGATAACAATACGGGCTGCAACGACCTGAGTATGGACATGACCAACCCGCGTATTCTGTACGCGTCCATGTGGGACTACCGGCGGTTGCCCTGGCAGGTGCAGAGTGGCGGCAAGGGCAGCGGCCTGTACAAATCCACCGACGCGGGCGAAACCTGGACCAAACTCGAAAAAGGGCTGCCCAAAGAACTGGGCAAAATGGGCATTTCGGTGTCCAAAGCCAATCCTAACCGGGTGTTTGCCGTGATCGAGTCCGACACCAAAGCCGACAAAGGGGGCGTTTTCCTCTCCGACGATGCCGGCAAAAGCTGGAGCCGGGTCAGTAAAGACCACCGCACCATTCAGCGGGCCTGGTACTACATCGAAATCTTTGCCGATCCGGTGGATGAAAACACGGTCTACGTTCTGAACACCTCCGTCCTGAAATCCATCGACGGGGGCAAAACGTTCAACCCGGTAACGGGTTCGCACGGCGATCATCACCACCTGTGGATTAACCCGACCAACAACAAAAACCTGTTGCTGAACAACGACGGGGGCGCGGCCATTACCTTCAACGGGGGCAAATCGTGGTCGTCGGAGAATAACCAGCCTACGGCCCAGTTTTACCGCGTCAATGCCGATAACCGGTTTCCGTACAACGTTTACGGCGGACAACAGGACAACACGTCGGTGATGATTGCCAGCCGCAGCACCACCGGCAGCAGCATTACGGAAAAAGACTGGATCCCCTCGGCGGGGGGCGAAAGTGCGTTTCTGGCCTTCAACCCCGACGATCCGCGCTACGTGATGGGCGGCAGTTATCAGGGCACCATCGAGGTGCTGGACCAGCAGACGCACGAAGGAAAAGGCATCATGGTGTCGCCGATTCAGTACCAGGCATTGCAGGCCAAAACGATGAAATACCGCTTCAACTGGAACGCGCCCATCATCTGGTCGAAACACGAGCCGAATGCGTTTTACCACGCCGGCAACCGGTTGTTCAAAACCACCAATCTGGGCAAAAGCTGGTCCATCGCGTCGCCCGACCTGACCCGCCATGACTCCACCAAACTGGGCTGGGGCGGGGCACCCTACACCAACGAAGGGGCCGGTGGGGAGAACTACGCTACCATTGCCTACGTAGCGGAATCGCCCGCCGAAAAAGGAACCATCTGGACCGGCAGCGACGATGGGCTGGTGCACCTCACCCGCGACAATGGCGCGACCTGGACCAACGTAACGCCAAAGGGACTGGAGGAAACGCTCATCAACTGCATCGACGTATCGCCCCACGACAACGCCACGGCCTACATTGCCACCACGCGCTACAAGTTCAACGACTTTGCCCCGGCCATCTACAAAACCACCGACTACGGCAAAACCTGGACCAAACTGATTAACGGGATACCGTACGGTGCCTTCACCCGTACGGTCCGCGAAGATCCCGGCGCGCAAAGGGTTGCTCTACGCGGGTACCGAAACCGGCCTGTATATTTCCTACAACGACGGGGCCAACTGGCGGCCCTGGCAGCTGAACATGCCCGTTAGCCCCATCAACGACCTGAAAGTGCATCAGGGCGATTTACTGGCGGCTACCGGCGGGCGCTCGTTCTGGATTCTGGACGACCTCGGCCCCATCCGGCAGTACGACGCCAAAGCCAGCAAAGACAGCCTGCTGGTGTACAAACCCGAAGATGCCTACCGCGTGTCGGGTTCCAGTGCGCTGGATAAAGTGGCGGAAGAAGAGGACGACGACGATGCAGGCAGTAGTCCCGGCCGCAGTGGCTTTGCGGGGGCAAATCCCTCCACGGGCGTGGTGGTCTATTACCAGCTGCCCGCCAAAGTGGATACCAGCCAGACCCTGACAATGGCCATTCTGTCGGCGCAGGGCACGGTGCTCCGGACGCTGAGCAGCAAAAAAGACAAGAAGTTTGTGAAGTTCCCCGGTGGGCCATCGCCGGAACCCACCCTGACCGTGCGGCCCGGCCTCAACCGGTTTGTGTGGGACATGCGCACCGAAACGCTGCCCGCCATCGAGAAGGTGTTCATCGAAGGCAACTACGCCGGGCGGAAGGTAGCGCCCGGCGCGTATCAGGCGAAGTTGAAACTGGGTAAGCAGGAGAAAACCGTATCCTTCACCATCCTGCCCGACCCCCGCATCAACGCCACCGAAGCCGAATACGCGCAGCAGCAAAAGACGCTGATCGGAATTGAGGATGGGGTAAAAGAGATTCACCAGGGCGTAAACCGGATGCGGAAAGCCCAGAAACAGATTAACGACCTGGTCGACCTGATCGACGACAAGCCCAACCTGAAAGCCGTGGCCGATTCGGGCCGGGCAGTGAGCAAACGCATCAAAGCGTGGGAGGAGAAAGTCATTCAGCCCCGGTCGCAGTCCAACGATGACGTTATCAATTTCGAGAACAAGCTGAGTGCCGATTACATCTTCCTGAAGGGCGAAACGGACACCAATATCCCGTACACGACGGCCGGGCAACAGGAACGCCTGTCGGAGCTGAACGCGATCTGGCAACCGCTAAAAACGGACATGAATACCCTGATTCAGAACGATATTGCCCGCTTCAACAACCAGTGCCGACAGGCCCAACTGGAAAAAATCACGGTGCCCGATGTGGCGGCTTCGGTGCCGAAACCGTGATGGTGGGTTGTAGCACTTTGCCAGGTAGTATTTTATGGGTTTGCCTTGTTTTTATGAGCAGAAAGAGCAGCTACTCAGAAAATGGCCTGTTGCCTTGTCGAGCTTCAGGCCGAAGCTGTTCTGATACAAGACGTGATGTTACCGATGACGCATTGACGAGCATTTTACCGGTGTACTGCCTTACGCATTCGTGTCACTAAATAAACTTCGGGTTCGTAATCGTTCAGTGAGAAGAGGTGTTCAATCAGTACCAGTTTCGGTGGGTGCGTGCTAACCGTCAGTCAGGTGCAGCAGGAGATGTCGACTACCCGGACACTGCCGGAACCAAGCCGCAGCTGCTTAGTTGGCCTGATAGAATTAAGTAATCACGCAAATTTAAATTGACGTATACTTTTTAGTTGTTTCTGTCATTCTGAGGAACGAAGAATCTTCGGTAAAAGCAAGAAGAGTCAGGCTTACCCGAGATTCTTCGTTCCTCAGAATGACAGAAAATGCAGTAATCTACTTCTGCAGTGATTACTTACCCACCAGCTTGCAGCCCGCATTTTTACTCGGTCAACTCCCTTCACGCGCCAGCGTCAAACCCACTGGTTTGAACGGATAGCGCGGCCTGACGCGGACCGAGCAGAGCGTAATTAGCTATAGTAGGTTCTATAATAGCGTGCCTTTATCTAGTTAGGTTTCAATTCATAATCGTATACCATGGGTAATCAGGACAAGGGAAACAAGAATATCAAGAAAGTGGCAACCAAAGCGCCTAAAGCCCCGGGTGCCGCCAAAGTTCCAAAGTACGAGCAAGGCGAAACCGGCATAACAGCCCCCCTCCAGGCCCCTAAAACCAGGAAAAGCTAGTCGTTTTGGTGTTGGATTACCCCCTCGTTTTTGAGCGTCCTGAAAACACGCCCGGCTACTGCCTTGACCCGGCCGGTTTCGCTGCAGATTTAGTTTACATCGGGATGTTCTCCGGTCGCCCACCGGCTTCGGGCCGTCAGCCTCGGGCAACCATTTCTTCTACCGGGCGATTATCCCCTTCTTTACAGCATTGCAGCGCCGAAAACACCTGCGCTGTCGCCCAGTTTTGGTTTGAGGAAGCGGGTGTGAATCTCCCGGCTGTTAAACACGTATTTACGGGCCCGCTCCACGCCTTCGGTGTACAGCAGGTCGATATTGCCCAGGCCCCCGCCAATCACAATGGCATCGGGGTCCAGCACGTTGATGATGGTGGCAATACCCCGGCCAAAAAACTCCAGCAGCCGGTTCACCGTCTGGCTGGCTACCAGATCGTTTCCTGACTGATACTGCTTTATGATATCCTGCATCGAATGGTCCTGCCCGTTCACCTGCTTGTAGTACCGCTGTAGGGCCGGGCCGGAAATGACCTGCTCCACGCAGCCCCGTTTACCGCAATAACAGGCATGGCCATTTTCTTCCAGGACATTATGCCCCCATTCGCCCCCCAATCCCTGTAAGCCATTGAGTACAAAAGGACGTTTGTATGGCTTCTTGAATGTGTTCCTTACCACAATACCGCCCCCCACACCAGTCCCCATAATGACCCCGAACACGGTCTGGTAGTCGGGCACGATATCGGGTACGATACCCATTGTGGCTTCGGCCAGGGCGAGGCAGTTGGCATCATTGGCCAGGGCAACCGGTACGCCCAGCAACCGACTCAAATCCTGTTTTAATGGTTTGCCATTCAGCACCGTCGTATTGCAGTTTTTCATGGCCTGCCGCGCCGGGTCGAAGGTGCCGGGGGTTGAGAAACCGATGTGCTGGGGCTGTAACCCCGTTTCGGCTTTGAGCCCATCCACGAGTCGAACAATCTGATTCAGGATATGGTCATAGCCCTCCTGGGCTTCCGTGTCGATTCGCTGTCGAATAACGACGGCATCGGGCGAGGGAGCCGAGAGAATGACCCCTTCAATTTTAGTACCGCCCAGGTCAATACCCCAATATGATTTCATAGATGATGAAGGATTTAGAAAACACGATTTACGATTTTATTCTTTTCGGCCCGTTACTTTACAGACAAAAATTAGTAAACAATTCATTTCAACGTGTAAAAAACAGGCTTACAGCTGGTTAGAAAGCCCCCGATTTTAGTTTATTCAACACCCATAAGAAAGAAATTCCCCTGCACGATTTTCAGGGCAAAACCTCCCGTTCGATTTACTATCCGATTTTTAACAAAGAGGTGTCGCAGGCGCATAAATCATACTACGAAACCTGTGCCATGAATATGAAAGGAGTAAGCAACCGCTTCGCTTTTGTCGTAGATGGTGGGCGCGTTATCCGGTACGCCGAAGTGCTCGACAGTGCGGGCGACATACCCAGTTTTCAGGCTATTCAGCAAACACTTTCCTCGCTTAACTGATAACGCGCTCTTTTTTTACGTACCTTTGCGGGAAATTTGTCTGGTACCATGGCGTCGTTTAATCCGGTTAAGATCTTTTCGGGCAGTGAATCAACTTATCTGGCCGAGAAAATCGCACATTACTACGGTAAAGAACTGGGCGGATACACCTGTCGCCGGTTTAGCGACGGCGAAATGTCGCCGAGCTTTGAGGAGTCGGTGCGGGGATGCGATGTATTCCTGATTCAGTCTACCCCTCCTCCGGGCGACAATCTGCTGGAGTTACTGCTGATGGTCGACGCGGCCCGCCGGGCTTCGGCGCACTACGTAACGGTGGTGATTCCGTATTTCGGCTATGCCCGTCAGGACCGGAAAGATAAGCCCCGCGTGTCTATTGCGGCCAAGCTGGTAGCCAATATGCTGGCAGCGTCGGGTGTGGACCGGTTGATGACGATTGACCTGCACGCAGGACAGATTCAGGGTTTCTTCGACTTTCCGGTCGATCACCTGGAAGGAACGTCCGTCTTTGTGCCCTACATCAAGAGCCTGGGGCTGGAGAACCTGGTCGTTGCCTCGCCGGATGTGGGCGGAGCCAACCGCGCCCGTACCTTTGCCCGGCACTTCAACGCCGACATCGTACTGTGCGACAAGCACCGCAAACGGGCTAACGAAATTGCGTCGATGCAGGTGATTGGGGATGTGGAAGGGGCCAACGTGGTGCTGGTGGATGACCTGATCGACACGGGCGGCACGATGGCCAAAGCGGCCCAGATCATTATGGACAAAGGGGCGATGTCGGTGCGGGCGGTTTGTACGCACCCGATCATGTCGGGCAAAGCGCACGAAATTATCAGCAACTCCGTGTTGGATGAACTGGTGGTGGCCGATACCCTGCCCATGCAGCAGACCAACGAAAAAATACGCGTGCTGTCGGTGGCGGAGTTATTTGCCAAAGCCATTGGCCGCATCAGAGACCACGAATCTATTAGTTCACTGTTTATAAAATATTAAATGATTGAATTTTTTGAATGAGCGACCGGATCAAACAGCGTTCGCCTACCATTCACCAATTCGTTCATTCACGCAGTCAAAAATTAAACTTATCATGAAAAAACTCGAGATTGTAGGGTATCAACGAGCGAATCTCGGCCGCACGGAATCACAAGCGATTCGGGCCGAGGGCAATGTTCCGTGTGTGTTGTACGGGGGCGATGAGCAGGTGCATTTTTACGCGCCGGCTATCCTGTTCCGCGACTTAATTTATACGCCCAATATTTTTGAAGTTGAGCTGAACATCGAAGGGACTATTTACCGGTCTATTCTTCAGGAAAGCCAGTTTCACCCAGTTAGTGACGTGCTGATTCACGCCGATTTCCTGCTGGTGACGGATAAAAAGCCCGTTAAAATTGCGGTTCCGGTTCGGTTGGTCGGTACAGCACCGGGTGTTCAGAAAGGGGGTAAGCTAGTAACCCGCGTTCGGAAAATGCGGGTGAAGGGAAATATCGAAAACATCCCTGATTTTATTGATGTCGACGTATCCAATCTTGAATTAGGCAAATCCGTTCGGGTGAGCCAGATATCGGTGGAGAAAATTGACATACTGGAACAGGCATCGAACCCGGTAGCCAGCATCGAAATTCCACGGGCACTCCGGGGCACGATTGCCAAATAATTTGGTTATCCGTTCCCGTTAATGCACTAATAGATTTATACCAATACCCGGTCAATTCATTGGCCGGGTATTGTTGTTTTTAGGAAACACAGCACTATTCCTTGCTATTGAAGCGACTGTATGGGCCAAAAAACAGCCATTCCGTCTAACCGAAAATGGGTTCCGGCAGACCAATCAGGCTGGTTTGCCGGAACCCATTCCCACTGGTTGCTCCTGCCAGCGTTAGGCGTTGCCGCCGTTTACGTCCAGCAAACTGCCGGTAATGTATGACCCATCGTTGGAGGCCAGCAGCACGTAGGCGGGGGCCAGTTCATCCGGCTGACCGGGCCGTTGCAGGATTGTTTTGTTAGCCGCTTCAACGACGCCTTCGGGTCCCATACCGGCACCCGGCAAAAACGGCGTATAGATTGGTCCGGGCAGTACGGCATTGACCCGGATTTTACGTTCGCCCAATTGCGTTGCCAGCGACATAGTGAAGGCATGAATCGCGCCCTTCGTGGAGGCATAATCCACCAGCTTGGGTTGCCCTTTCTTGCCCACAATGCTTCCCGTATTGATAATTGAGTCGCCCTCGTGCAGGTGAGGCAACGCGGCCTGTACCATGAAAAAGTACCCGTAGATATTGGTCTCGAAGGTCCGGCTCAGTTGCTCTTCGGTAATGTCCTCAATCTTCTCGACTATGTGTTGATAAGCTGCGTTGTTAATCAGAATATTGAGCTTTCCGAATTCGGCGATGGTCTTATCAACTACCTCCTGGCACTTCGCCTTACTGCGGACGTCCGTTGCCAGGGTCAGGCATTTGCCGCCAAACTGCTCAGCCAGCCGTTTGGTCTCCTGCGCATCTACCTCTTCCTCTTCCAGGTAGGAGATTACTACGGAAGCTCCTTCTTTGGCAAAAGCGACGGCCACCGCCCGCCCAATGCCCGAATCCCCCCCGGTCACGATGGCTACCTGCCCTTTCAGTTTCCCGGCGGCCTGGTAATTTGTCAGTTCGCTATCGGGTTCAGGGGTCATTTTGGCCTGGATGGCCGGAAATTCCTGTACTTTACTATTCAGTTCTTCTGCTGTTGGATAATCGACTGGTTCCATTGAAAAGTAGGTTTCAAGTGTTGAGTAATACTAATTACTCTTACAAACTGCTTTGTTAACGGCGATTGTTTACTATAAATCCTTTTTTTGAGGCAGCGGACAAAAAAGTGGGGGTTACCTCCGTACCGGATTGAATCGGTACGGAGGTAACCCCCACTAGCGGAATGATACTTACTGGTTACCGGGGCCGGCGGCCACCACCACCAGCGGCTGGCTGTTGGGGAGCCTGCTGCTGGTCACCCCCGCCCTCTCCTCCTTTAACATCGTCGTTCTCGACGGATTTACCCTTTTTCTGCTGACCATCATCGAAGGTCAGCTTACCAATTTTGTAGCTGAAATTGACCCGGACACCCGCATTATACTGGCTCGTTACACTGCTTTGGGTAAAGATAGGCGACGATGATTCAGAGCGTCTCGTAAACGGATAGTTAAAGAAGTTTTCAGCCGCAACCCCAAAGCTGCCCCGCTTGTTTTTCGTATCCTTCTTTACACCGAGGCTGTAAAACGCAAATCCACCATCGTACCCCTGTAGCTGTACTTGTTTTCCTCGGGCAAAGGCAAAACCCTGCATGCCCCAGCCGTTTTTGAGCGAGAGGTTGGTAAACAAACGTCCGGATACAACGAAACCGGAATTGGTAGCCTGGTAAATGGATGCGGCATTGTTGTTGGTCAGGTAAGCGTAATACATTTCCACTCCGCCACCAATCTGCCACTTCGAAAACAGCGTGGCGTTGCCAAAGATATTGGTACCGTACGCCGACTCCTGGCCTATGTTCAGGTAGGTGGTTCGGATGGCCTGCGCCAGGGCAGGATTGTTCACCTGCCCCAGACTGGTCCGGACAGTATCGCGCACACTGGTGATGGAGTTGTTGGTTTGCCGGGCAAATACGGACACGTTCAGGTACACATTTTTCACGTACGCACTGGTGCTAAACTCGTAATTGTCCGTCAGTTCGGGCGACAGCAAGGGGTTACCCTGCGTGATGTTCGTAGGGTTCGACGCGTTGATGTTCGGGTTCAGAAACTGAATGCCGGGACGCTGCAACCGGCGGTTGTAGGCCAGTTTGATGGTTTTACCCCCTTTCAGCGTCTTGGATATGTTGATGCTGGGCACAAAGTTGTTGTAACTGGGGATGCCCAGATCCTGACCTGCCTGCACCGCCTGATCACCTACTGTCTGGCTCTGGCTAAAGTTGGCGTTGATCGTTGTGTGCTCAAAACGCATCCCGGCTTTTATGGAGTACTTATTTTTGGTGGTTATCAGGTAGGAGAAGTAACCTGCCCCAATGTTCTGATCATAATTGAGGGTGTTGGCAGGCCGCGAAAAATCGGTTTGCAAGCCTCCGCTACCGGAGGCCAACAGGTAGCTGTAGTTGCTCTCTACTTGCCGGAAAATCCCTTTTCCCCCAAACTCGATCTGCTGATTTTTACCAATCGGCGTCTGGTAATCGGCCTGGAGCGTCGATTCCTGGTTGTAGCTGTCGTTCAGGTTCTGCTGGCGGGCGATAATTGAAGCAAAATCAGCTGTATTCAGAATATTAGCCGTAAAATTATTGTTTCGGTTATTGCGGCTGTACTGCGCCGACAGGCTCAATTCCTGCTGGGGTTTGGCGTACGTATGAGTATAGTCAATGTTGGCATCCAGCGTTCCTGAATTATCTTTCGATTGCACGTTTCGGGCGTTGTACACGGGGAAGAAGGAGCCGGTCGTTTTGGTGATGAAATTATCCTGGAACTGGGTGTTGTTCCGAACACCGTAGCGCAAACCGACATTCAGCGAGCTATACTTATTGATGTCGTAATCGAAACCCAGCCGGTACTGACCGAAGGCTCCCTGGCTACGGGTATCGGCACTTTGCTCCGTCAGAATAGGACCATTGGCACTTACTGTTCGCTGCGTGTTGGCAAACTGGCCCAGCACGTTATAATTGGCCCGGCCAAATCCACCCAGACTAAAGCCTACTTTCCCCAGCCGCAGATTACCATTCAGACCGAGGTTGCTGCCCCGGTTACCCACGCCGGAGTCTACATTAAGCGTAAAACCCTGTAGCGTCGTTTTTTTGGTGGTGATGTTGATAATCCCGGCCGATCCTTCCGCATCGTACTTGGCCGAGGGGGAGGTAATGACTTCGACCGTTTTAATCATATCGGCCGGAATCTGCTTGAGTGCATCGGCCACACTGCTGGCAATGATGGTGCTGGGCTTGTTGTTGATCAGCACCCGCACGTTGCTGCTGCCCCGCAAACTCACGTTCCCGTCCAGGTCGACCGTTAGCAGGGGTACCTTCCGCATTACTTCGGTGGCATCGCCCCCTTTAGACGTAATATCTTTGTCGGCATTGTACACCAGCCGGTCTACTTTTTCCTCCACCATGGCTGCCTGACCAACAACCTGTACTTCTTTCAGCGTCCGAACATCAGCCGCCAGTTTAATGCTTCCCAGGTTCAGTTCCTGTCTACGGTCAAGTTTCAGCCTGGGAACGGTTTTCTCCCGGTAGCCAACGAACGAGATAAGCAGTCTAAAATCGCCCTCCGGTAATTTGGTCAGTGTAAAGGCTCCCTTTTCGTCGGCAATGGTGCCATCAATCGGTTTCTTTGTCGACACATCAACCAGGGCAATACTGGCAAACTCAACCGGCTTACCCGAAGTTGAATCGACAATGATACCCGTTATAGTGCCGTTGCCTTTCGTCTCGGGAATAATCTGCGCCCTGACGGTATCGGGCAGTGTTAGCAGTGTAAAAACAAATAAAAGAGCGGGTAATATGTTTTTCATAGTCAGGAAGTTAAAAAAATGGTTTGCCTGGTGAGCAGGTAGCTTATTTGGTAATATTTGGTAAGGCACTGAAACGTGGGATTATCCCGAAACACACCGTATTTGCCCAAATTTCAGGGCATATTTCCCCAAAAAGTCTACTTCTACACGAACGGTGTGTCGCCCACACGAACGGGACGGACTGCCTAGGAAAACAACGTAGGGTTAGTACTCAATTCCGGGTAATCAACTCGCTCCAGCACCAAAGGCACATCCGTTGGCTCCGTTCGGGAGGTTATCCGTTTGCTGATGCTATAGCTATGCATCTGGCTGGCCGGATACGGGTGGGCTAACAGGTTCAGAGCGTTTGTTTCGGTTAACTCATTGTTCAACCATGATTGTTCACTTTCCTGCGTGAGCAGGCAGGGCATTCGCTCTTTGGTGTTATGAATAGCCGCGAGTAGTGGGTTGGCCTCCCCCGTCAGCAGCGTATAGGTCCGTATCAGCTCTCCCGTTTCGGGGTCTGCCCATTCGTCCCAGAGTCCGGCAATGGAGGTGATCTTCTGGTCGGTCATGGTAATGTAGAACGGAAACTTTTTACCCTTCAGCGTGTGCCATTCGTAAAAACCCGTTACCGGGATCAAACACCGTTTGCCCGATTTTGCTGCCGACCGAAAAGAAGGTTTTTCGTAAATCGTTTCGGAGCGGGCGTTAATCGTTCGGGTACGAATTTCGGTAGCGTCTTCCCCGGTCTTCGTCCAGGGCGGAATCATTCCCCACTGCATCAGCTGCAACCGGTCCGGTTCCTGATGGGTAAGGATAGGCCAGGCTGGCAACTGCCAGGCATTGGCGTGGTATACCGGCTCGAAATGAGCCGAATCGGGCAACTTAACGGCGTAGCGGGCCTCCAGTTCCGATGCGGTAACGGCCAGCGATTTATGAAAACACATGAGCGGGTTAGTTGGTCGTAACGAATGAGTGATGTCAATTACTGAAACAAAGAAACTAACCCCGGGGTTATGCCAATCGAAACAAAGCTATAAACCGCCCCCTCATGAGCGAGTCACCTAAACCAGCCACCCATCCGGAAAACACCACTGCTCCGCCCGTTGACACCCTTTCTGCTCTGGAGCATAGCACCTGGAATCAGCTCCTGGCAGGCGTAGAACAGCCTGAATCCCCCTTTAAAACCATGACCATTGCCACCTGCACGCAGCGAGGGGCCGATGCGCGCATGGTGGTGTTGCGCGGGGTGGATGAAGCCCGGAAGTACGTTTGGTTCTACACCGACTCCCGCGCCGAAAAGGTGCTGCAGCTGGAAGCGGTTCCCATGGCAACACTCCTGCTCTGGGATAGTGAGCAACAGCTGCAACTGCGTCTTTCCATTGAAACCCGGCTTCACACGAATGATTATATTGCGGATGAGCACTGGGAGACATTAGGAATGAGCGGCCGCAAAGCGTACCTCTCGGAGCCCGTTCCGGGTAGTGAACAACCGCAGCCCTACCCGGGCTTCCCCGAAAAACTGGCCGACAAGCTCCCCTCGGCCGAAGAAAGCGAGGCCGGACGCAAAAACTTTGCCGTCATCGAATGCCGGGTGCTGGCTATGGAATCCCTGCACCTCAGCCGGAGCGGCCACACAAGGGCCCGTTTTCAGTACGAACCCGAATCCCGAATGGTGTGGCTGGCTCCATAAACGACCGCGCCTTCAATTACGACCTCGACTACCGGGGTCTAGACCTGCGTGCGCAACCCGACCTGTACCGCGTGGGCAAAGGGGAGCAGGGCGTGTTGCTGGTACAGCCCTACAAAAATGAAATCCTCCCCTACTGGCGGTTCAAAACGCCGGACATAGCCCGCGAGTCGTCCGAAAAAATCTACCAGCTCTTCCTGGATTACAAAGCCAGTGGCGACTTCATCGGCATGGATATGGCCCGGAAGTTTCTGCAAATGGGCTATACCCGGGCACGGCGGTACGCCAATCATAAAACCGGCCAGAAATACGACGGCCCCGTTCCCGACGACCAGAAAGGCCGGTCGGGCGCCCACGGCCGCGACCAGCTTCCCCGCGAAGAAGACCCCGTAAAAGCCGAATCGGCCCGCATTTTTTACGGCAAATACCTGGAAGCCCGGGAAGATCCAGACTACAAAAAACTACGAAAGGAGTGGCAGGAAAAGTACGGGTAGTGTCTGAAATCTTTGCGACCTTTGCGCCTTCTCTTTGGGCCGGTGCGCCCGGCTACCGCTATGGTTCCCTGGTATCCCCCTAACGACGCTACGAACGCTAAGACAACACTATGCAACTCCTTGACGGTAAATTTCTTTCGGCACAAATAAAACAGGAAATAGCGGCCGATGTCGCCAAAATTCGTGAACAGGGCGGCAAAATTCCGCACCTCGTGGCTATTCTGGTCGGTAGCAATGGAGCCTCTGAAACCTACGTGGCGTCCAAAATGAAAAACTGCGAAGAGGTAGGTATGCACTCCACCCTCATCCGGCTGGACCCCTCCGTTTCGGAAGAAGAACTGCTGGACAATGTGCGGGCGGTGAACGAAAACCCGGATATGGATGGGCTGATTGTGCAGCTCCCCCTCCCTGCCCACATCAACCCCGACCGCATCATGGAAACCATCGACCCGGCTAAAGATGTGGATGGTTTTCACCCCATCAACATTGGTCGCATGGCCAAGGGGTTACCCGCCTATGTGTCGGCTACGCCCCAGGGCGTACTGGAAATGATAAAACGGTACGACATCCCGACAGCCGGCAAGCACTGCGTGGTGGTGGGCCGGAGCCAGATTGTGGGGCTGCCCATGTCTATTCTGATGCAGCGCAACACCTATCCCGGCAACTGTACCGTTACCCTCACCCACAGCCGTACCCAGAACCTGGCCGAGATCTGCCGGTCGGCCGACATCCTGGTAGCGGCCCTCGGCAAGCCCGAATTCGTTACCGCCGACATGGTAAAGGAAGGAGCCGTAGTGATTGACGTCGGGCTGGAGCGGGTAGTTGATGCCACCAAGAAGAGCGGCTTCGCCCTCAAAGGCGACGTAAAATTTGATGAAGTGGCCCCCAAAACCAGTTTCATCACCCCCGTTCCCGGTGGCGTGGGTCTGATGACCATCTGCTCACTGATGCAAAATACGCTGAAAGCCGCGCGGGGCGAGGTGTACGGGAAGTAGGTTTCGCTACTGATTTGCACTCGAACAGCGGTTCTTGCCTTAGTCAGGCATTAAGGACGGCCGTCTTGCACCTTAGCGATGCTCTCCAGTTTATTGCCTTTGCGGCCGTTGCAGTGCTGGCACATGGGCTGGTAGTTGGCCAGTTCATTGGCTCCCCCTCTGGATTTGGGCAGGATGTGGTCAACGGTCATCAGCACAAAGTTGGCCGTGTACAGGTCGACGTGATGGCCGCCAGTGGGGTTCACCGAGGACAGAAGGTGAACCCCTTCAACGCCACACCCTACGCAGACCGTGCCCTTATTGGCAAACACCTGTAACCGCCGATGGGTCTTGTATTTAGTCTGTAACAGCTCAAAATCCAGCCGTTTTAGCACGCGGTTCCCGTTCAGGATTTGCGGTAGTTTCATGCGAATAATCACTAAATCAGGCACCAGTGGGCTTCTCTTCCATCCCCCCGGACGCGCTACCATTAATTAGCCGACAGTACGGTGAGTACGGGCTGTTTTTTGTCAGAACACCAATCCCGGGAGTGAGGTTCATCCAACTGCCGACCTGTCTTTTCAGTACTTCCAGCTCGTCAAATCGGCCCCTTGTGGATGGTTGTCTTCCATGCGTTTCAGCATTTTGTCAATGTACATCGTGTTATAACGCAGCCGGCTAATGTAGTTGGGCACGTTGGGGTCGCCGTTCCAGCAATGCTCAAAGCGGTCGCCGTAGGCAACAGTGCTGTTGGCGGGTGGATTTTTGACATTTTTCAGAAAATCCTCCATCAGGTACACGGCATTGTTGAGGTAGTAATTGTCCATGTCGCCACAGTAGATATGGATTTTGCCGGTCACTTTGGGGCCGAGGGTTTTCCAGTCGCGTTTCAGGATGTGCATCAGGTCGAAGTGTTCGCGCCAGTACTCAGCTACGCTTTTGTCGATGACGCCGGTTTGTTTGTCCCAGATTCGTTTGGGGTAACCATCCGGTCCGGCGGGGGAATAAACCGCTTCCCAGATGTCGAACTGATCGCCGGAGCGGGAGTGGGTACCCAGGGCCAGTTCGCGGTGGTTGGTTTGTTCGAGCGTCGACTGAATCTGCCCCAGGTTATTGCGGTGCGCGGGGCGGGGCGTTTGCCGGAACGGTCCTTCTTCGTAGTAGGCGTTTTTATCTTTGTAGAGATTAAACACGGTATAGGCATCAAATGCAATGGGGTCGGGGCAGGCGGCAAAGCAGCCGTTAAACTCGTCGGGGTAAAACACCTGCGCGGCCAGGGCTTCCCAGCCGCCCGTACTGCCGCCGTAGGTAAACCGCGCCCAGCCCTGCCCGATTCCCCGGAACTGCTTTTCAATTTCGGGCAGCAGTTCGTACATGATGGCATCGCCGTAGGGCCCGATGTTCTCGGAGTTCACGGCATAGGAATCATCGTAGTACGGGTTGGCGTGCTGAATCTCCACAATCAGCATCCGGGGAAAGTCTTTACTGGTCCATTTCTGGTAAAAACTATACGCTTCCTGGGCCACAATTTTCTTATACCCGCGCAGATTGAACCGGGCAATGTAGTCGGTCGTATCCATATCGGCCGGCGGGGGTGTTTCACTGAAGCCCGAAAAATCGGCGGGGAAGTGGCCATGAAAAATAGCCAGCGGGTATTTGGCTTCGGGGTGTTCGGCAAACCCCGCCGGAATGAGCACATTGGCTCCAATGAACATGGGACGGCCCCAGAACTCGGTCAGTTTCTGACTCTGGATGGTGATGTGTTTGATAAATTTCGTGTCTTTCGGGGCCGGGATGGCCGGATTCGCCTGGTCTAAAACGACCGCAACGGACTGCTTACCGCCCGCTTTCAGCGAAATTTTCTGCGGCTTACTGAACAGGTTTCCGGGAGCCGTGCGCCAGTTTTGCCCCTCTCCCCGATCCATCGGCAGTTTTACGGTGCGCCGGGTGCCATTGGGCCCGTTTTTGATCTGAAATGTTTCGTATTTATGGAGAACGGCCTGTACGTAATACTCGCCGGGGGCTAGTTTGGTAAGGCTTTCCTGCGGATAGCCATAGGCGCTCGCATCCACCACAGCCGCCTGACCGGGTTTGAGCCCGTTTACATCCATCGCCAAATACCTGCGCCGTTTCCACCGCGTCGCTCACCTGCTGCCGGGGTTCGGTTTGGTCGGTTTTGGCCAGGATGAGCAACACCCGGCCATCCAGCGGCACATTACCCTGCGATGCGGGAAAGGAAACCGAAAACGTTAAGGCCGGGCCAACGCTCGCCGGGCTGACGTTTGCCGGCCCGACGCTCGGTTGGGCATATACGTTGGTAAGCCATAGCATGGTAAGAAGTTGCAGGAAAAGTCGATTCATGAGTTTGTAGGTTGAAATCCTGCTCAAACTACGCAAAAAAGTAATTACCCGTACCGGATTGGCCACAGGCGCAGCCAATCCGGTACGGGTAACATTCGCCGTCGTTTCCTAACGCCAGGGTACAACGTCATTCATTGCTCGTTAGCCGTCTTCCTCTCGGATTCGGCAAGACAGGCATGTCCTGTTTAATGGGTTCACCCATGGCAATATAACTCGTTGCCGGTGGCGGTGTATTGATAGCCAACGGCCGGACAACTTGTTCATGCTGGGTGCTGAATTCGACGGTGTAGTTACCAATGGGCAGGTTAGACAAGTCAAATTCCTGCCGATACAGTGTCAACCACTCGAAGGCTTTGTAAACAACTTTCCCCTGCTCATTGCGAATTACCACCTGCACGGCACCCTTTTTTCGTTTGTTGTAGATAACTTTGATGAAACCGGGGCGATTTGCCAGTGGATATACATTGGTTTCCAGTTGGGTCGATGCATCAGCCCGTTTCGGTTTACTGTCGTAGGTCTGCGCCGTCGTCGTTGGCGATGAGGCCAGCATCAGGCAGGTAGTCAGCGCGGTTAACGCGATACCAGATAAGAAAGAGAGATTGGTTTTCATTGTCGTATTGGTTTACGTGTGAATAGAAGTAGTCGGTACCTAAACGAGTAGGGGTAACGCGATACAAAACGTAGTTGAACAAGGCAGGCCCACCCTTGAACGGGCTGGTACGTACGAAACATTCAGCTACCCACTGTTGACAAAAAGCGCACTTATTGATTGCTGGTTAGCCGTTTCCCCAGGGGTTTCAACAAATCATTCGAATCCTTTTTAGATGGGGTCTCCATGGTAATCCAGTTCATGGCGGGGGGCTTGATAGCGAATGTATGGGTAAGGTGCTCATTTTTTTTGCTCAGTTCGACGGTGTACTTGCCCGCCGGCACGCCGGACAGGTCGAAATTCCGGCGATAGAGGGCTATTGACTCGGCCCCTTCATACCAAATCTTCCCTTGCTCATCCCGAATGATGAGCCGCACCGAACCGCCCGTTGGATTATTGAAGTTAACTCTAATGGTGGCGGGGCGACTCGATAATGAATACACAGCGGCTTCGAGTTGGGCTGGTGCTTCTGTCAGCTTCAGTTGACCGCTATACGTTTGGGCGGTAGAGGTTTGAGACGAGCTCAACAGCAGCCAGGTAGTCAGCGCGGCCAGCGCGCTATAGGCGGAAAAAGAACGATTGGTTTTCATAGTACTATTATTTTGGTTGTGGATAGATTTGACAAAGGTGTACTTGAACAAGTACGGTAAAGCGAGTAAAAAGCGGGCCGACAACATAACCCGTGAACGGTTCAGGGGCGAAGGCCAGCAACCGAAGCGGGAACCGGCTGGGCATCGACCAGCGAATTAAGCTGCTCGTTCAGCCGGGCCACGACAACGCGCCTTTTCAGATTGAGGTGTTTCTGGCGCATCGTATCGGTCCGAATCGCCTGCTGGTTGTCAGCGTAGAAGTGGACAATAGCTGGTCTGCCGACGTTTTCTTCGACCACCCAAAACCCAATGGGGGGCGGAGTGGGCTGCTGGGCCCGGCTGTAATGCTGCCCGGTGCGAGCCGTGATTCGGGCACTGGTTTGGAGCGGATTGGTAGTGGGAGTTTGCCCTAAAGCCAGCCCGGACGAAAGGGCAAACAGGGTAATCAGGTACGCTTTCATAAAAAGAGGAAGGTTTATGGTGTGGATAGAAAAATAACTGTTGGCTTGCGGGCCGTTACTGGTTAGTCGTAGCTTCGTATGGGAACGGAAACAGAGCGGGGGATTATTTTTACAATAATCCCCCGCTCTGTCGTAAAATCTAAATTCCGGCCTGTGTCGCCAGGCTCAGCGCCGGTTACCGATTTGTATCGGCTGTCTGCCTCGTCCGAAACTGATTGTAGAGAATGACGCTTCGGTTATCGCCAGTGAATCGGGTAACGAACCGGCTCCGGCGCTGGTCGCTGGCTGAATTATACAGGGCTACCGGTTGCCCGCCGTTATCTTCGTCCCTCAGGAAAATTTCAATAGTCTGCAAATCCCAGTTGTCGTAGGTATCGAACGGATTTCGGGGAGAGCCGTCGTGCCGAATGGTAACGCTCCTGACCTGCGTTATGTCTATCGGAAAATCAAGCGTTACTTTTCGCTGGACATTGGTATTTTGACCGAAGCCTCCCCCGAGGTCATACTCCCGGGATGACGTATTGTCTCTGAAGTTGATTTTCAGGAGCGCGTTGTTACCTCCCCGCAGGTCGTCCGAGCCGGTGTAGAGATTAACCTCCATATCCACGCCTTTCTGGGCGTTTACGCCGGTGAATGAGGCCACAAGGGCGAGCAGAATCAACCAATTGGTTTTCATGATACTTGGGTGTGTTTAAACGTGAATGATGGTCAATCAGGCAGGTTGTATGCTTTTTTAACGGCTTCGTAATCGGAATAGTCAATGGCAGCTTTGCGGCCATTAACGAGCGTGGCGGCTGGTATCAGAACAACACGGGTAGCCGTGAAGGTATCGGTTCCACCAGGACCACCCGCTACCCGAATTACCCTAACTGTCGAATTAGTAGCGGGAACAAAATTGGTCCGGTATTCATTGGTTCCGTTAAAAATTCCAGGAATGGGATACCATAGTCCCCCATTATTATTCAGGTACACAAAAACGGCAGACTGGTTGACCATAGCCGCTGAAACACCCGGCATCGTGTACTCAATTAAGTTTCCGGTGTGGGTTCGGGAACCATACGTTATCTGCGTTACATTAGCCGAGCCTACAGCACCCTGCGGGCCAGCCGGGCCGGTGGCTCCGATGGCACCCGTATCGCCTTTTGGGCCAGGGTCGCCGGGTTTGCAGGCCGCAAAAAAGAATAGGATGGTCAACGCCAGTAACAGCGGACGGGAAATGGGGGCAATTTTGGTGTGAAACATGACACAAGAGGTTTGATGGTGTGGTGGCCATGTGGCCGGTTTGATTTAACAGCACTATAAAAAGGTTGAATACAAAGGCTGAAGAATTCCTAAGACAAGGCAGAGCAATCATTTAGCCCGTTACCTATCGGAATCACTTTGACCCGCCAGAGTCGCGGCATTCGGGCTGGCGGCCAGGCGGAAGGAACTTCGTTTACTAGCAAAGCCGTCTCCATCTTTGATGATACGCATCTTGCCTACGCCAATCAGCAGGTTGCTGGGGTCGTTTTTCTCTTTGATGACCAGCGTGGAGTAAAAATCCTTGATACCCGTGGACGTAATTTCGCCGGAGAACACCCGGATTTGTTTGGCCGTAATGGTTCCCTGGATCACATTCACTTCGGCAAACAGGCTGAACTTGTTACCCGACCCCGAAATGAAGCCGCCAATACCCGTACTGGTTGACCCTACACTTTTGGTGTCGACAATTACCGACCCGTCGGCGGTGTTCTGGCCAGAAAACTTCATAACTAAATCATTGAACGTACTGCCTACGGTTGTCAAATCACCCTCGTAGGTGGACACCAATGTGTGCGGACTGGAGGCAAAGATTCCCTCGATATTAGGGGGCGTTATGCCTTCGTTGATAGGCATTCCCTGCGCCTTCATGGTACTGAGCAAATCGGCAGGAACGATTTGCTGGATTTTGGCCGACAGGCCCGGCTCTGTGTCATTCTTCTTACAGCCGTTCAGGAATAGAACGCTGCTCAACAACAAGACAGCAATAGCGGAGATGCGGATTGTTTTCATGGTTTTCATTGGTTTGTGTGTGGTTAAAATTCGATTGTTGGAAATCTATTGTTCAGTGCTCAGCGCGGCCATTTGCCGCCCTGTACCGGCTGAGTGCATTGGTAGGCTTCACAGACTTTGTAGCCGTCCCACCCGTAGAATGTACCCTTGTGTAACCCCTTGTTGTCCCATTTTCCGGTGAAGTTTTTCCCGGCGGCATCCAGCGTGAAGCTGAAAATACCCCAGCGGTTGTTAGGGCCGCATCGTCCGGAAGGGGGGCGTCCCACCAGCGGCCTGTCCAGCCCCGCGTGGTGGCATCGTATTGGCCGTACATACCTCAGTCTTCGCCTAGCCCCAGCGATTCAAGGCGGGCATCTAGCCATTTCCCGAACTTTCGGCATAAACCTGTATCCGGACCAGTACGCCGGGGTTATCGGAATTCATCCATTTTTCAGGATAACCCGGTGCCTGCCAGTGAACATGCCATTCGCCGGCAAAAGAACTATTAGTCGTTTTCATATTTTTGATCGGTTAAAAAGTGGAAAAGATTTACTGGAATTGAATCAGGTAAACATCAGCCCACGCTGGTAAACACGGGCCGATAGGGTGAAATCTATGGCGTAAACTCGAATGACTGGCGAGAATTAGTAATCAGCCAGGGCTTTCCGTTCACAGAAACACCCGAAAAAGCAGTAAAGGCTGAGAAATTGAGCGGTAACTCGGCTGTGCGTGTCCAGTTTTCACTGGCAGGGTTATACACCCACATGGCGTATTTGGTACGGGCCTGATTGGGAAACAGGGCGTAGTTCTTCCCATTGTACAACTCAGACCAGACGTATTGATTGGACGGCGAGTAATCACCAACAATTTTATTCAGTGTGCGCCAAGTGTTGGTTTGCGGGTTGTACTCCCACCAGCTTTCCCGATTGATGGATGAATTGAAGGAAAGACCAATTCCAGCAACGGCTTTTGTGCCGGTTGTAAATCCCGACAGGTTGTAGGCTGTCAGGGGAAAATCGGCTTTTTGCGTCCACTTATCCGTTGCCGGGTCATACTCCCACCAGTCTTTCAGCGTAGTAGCAAAACCTGGCTTGGCTTTGGTATACTCATTGCCCGTACCAAAGTATAGTTTGTTATTGATAACCAGGGTTATACCATCTAACCGCGCTGTGCCGGGAAAGTCGGCTTTGCGGATCCATTTCTTAGCTACCAAGTCATACTCCCATAGCTCGTTGAAAGGTTTCGTACTCTCGCCTAAATTATAGTTCATCAGCGCGTAAGCTTTCTTGTCAATCTGTTTGAAAACGCCTACATAGCCAGTACCCGGAAACTGAGAACCTACGTTTTGTTTATCAAGCGTAGCCGGAGAAAATGAAAGAGTTTTTTGTTCGGACTGTTTGTAAAAGTTACCGTCGAAGAAGAAGTCAACGCCGAATGGGGTGAATTTAAGCCCAGAAAGTTCCTTCCAAGACCCACTCACGGCTTCAGCCAGTGTAGTAAAGGTAACTACGTCAGATTGAGCGTATTCAATTTTAGGCGTAGGTTGGTCGTTGGTGACCTGAGCAGTTGCATAAGCCCGAACAAAATACTTCGTATTGGCCCGCAGGTCTTTCACATCGAGCGAGAATTCAATGTTTCCGGTGGGTTGCGTGGTTGACACTACCCGCGTGGCCGTACTACCCGCTTGCAGATTTGGGTCAGTGTCGGATAAAACAGAAGCCATATGACGTAATCGGTTTGTTGCCCAGCCTGGAAAAGCGGGCGTTGAGCGTAGTAGTCGTGTTACCGATTTTGGTTACTGGAGAAATAAATACAATAGGCAACTGAACATCGGCAACTGGATTAGCCATTGTCTTCATTTGCTCCATTTTTCCATACCCTGTCCCCTTATCATTGGTCGCATAAGGTCGCACGTAGTAGGTAGTATTAGCCTCTAAGCCCGTCAGTTTACTGGCAATGGTGAACGGAAACGGCCCAGTAGTGGCTCCCAGTTCGGTTTTGCTATCGGTGAGCGAAGGCGTCTGATTCGTTTTGCTCCAGACGTGTCCGTGTTGCGAAATAGCTGTACCTCCATTGCTCTCCAGTACATCCGTTACAATCATGGATGTGCTGGCGATACCGGATGTATTGGTACCAACTGCCGTGCTGAATACAGGCGCCGTAATACTAACCGATGTAGTTGTGCTACCTGGCGTAGTTGTACCACTACCGGGTGTGGTCGTTCCCGAACCCGGCGTAGTGGTTGTGCTCCCTGGCGTGGCAGTGCCAGGTTTGACCGGGTCGGGTTCGGTTTTTTTGCAGTTTTGCAGGCCCAGCGTCAGGGCCAAGAGCAGGCTCAGGTAGAGCGGTAGAATGCGAAATAGCTTCATGGTATCGTGGATTTTAGCGAAAAGCCGCATTTGATTAGGTCAAAGGTGGGGCACAATACAGCGGGGACAAATCCCATAAAAGGGTGATACGACCCGGCCTGGATTGGCCCGGCCTGGATTGACCCGGGTGGACTTGCCTGTTCTATGTCGCATTTATACAATTTCCGGTCAGCAACGCCCGGTACATTTGTTTCCGTCTCTACCACACACTTCGACTAATGATTACCAAACTCCCGCTCCTGCTCTATGCCACTCTCCAAACCCGTTTTCGGCTGGCTGTGTCTGCTGCTCTTCTTTTCCCAGCCCACCAACGCGCAGACCCAACTCTATTCGTATCCGTTTACCAATGGGCGGGCCGACCTGCCCGTTCTGACCGCAACCCGTCATCAGCCCGTTTTGGCGGATTACTTCGTCCGTAACCCGACCAATGAACCCACTGAAGTAGTCATTTTTCAAGAGATAGACGAGATGGAAATTTACCGGGTCGATGCTACGCAACGCACACATCTCGGAAAAGCGGGCTGGCTTTGCCCGGCCTACAGCCTACAGTTCGACCAGTACCCGGAGTTTGGCGAACAGCATCGAACCGGGTTTGTCCTTACAATACCCGCCCGCCAAACAATTCATTTGCAGGTTGTTTTCAGCCGTAAAACCTCATCGTCAACAGGTCCCTTCCGGCCCTTATTGTTCAGCCGGGCGGCATACGGGCAATTTTTGGACCGGCGGCTGGCCGAACACCACCAGAAACAGGTAATTGGGCTACTGTTTATCGGTTGTATGTTCATCCTGTTTTTATACATGACCATGCAGTACGTCATCCTGCGCGACCGGGTGCTGCTTCTGTACGCGCTGTATGTTTTGCTGATTATTCTGCGTAGTCTGGCCAGTGGCAATTATTTACAGACAATGGATGGCTGGCCGTTGCTGCGGTCGGTGGGGTTTGTCAGTTGCTTTTCGCTCACGTTCATGTACTGGTCACTGGCGGCCTATGTGCTGTTTATGCGGGAGTATATGCAGTTGAAAACCCGCTCCCGTGCTTATAACCGCCTATTTCTGGGCCTGATTGGTATTTTCACGTTTTATGGCCTGGTCGATATCTTTGTTACGGTCGATAAATACGTTACGCCGGCCTGGCAACTAACGCATCGCATCGCCGACGTAAGCGTGTTGCTCTTTGGCGTTTTTACGCTGCATACCCTCTGGCGTTTTTACGATTCGGTTACGAAATACCTTTTCTGGGGCGTTGTCTTTTTTATGCTGAGTGGGGTTGCTTCGGTCATAAACCGAACAGTCTGGCTCGATTCATCGCTGGCTTATGACCGGGAGGTTGCCATTTTCGTTGTGGGCTACCTGCTCGAAATCCTCACCTTCGCGCTGGGTATTGCCCAACGGCACGAACTGGTCAGGCGGGAAAAAATCCGCTACCAGGCCCAGCTTATCGAGCAACTTCAGGAAAATGAACGCAAACAGGCCCGGCTCAACGGTCTCCGCGACGAGATTGCCCGCGATTTGCACGACGAAATGGGCTCGCAACTGAGCAGTATCAGCGTATTGAGTCAGACTACGTTGCGGTATGTGGATGATGAATGCGCCCGGCAGCGGCTCATGCGTATTGGTCAAACGGCCCGGGAGGTTATGGGCAGCATGCGTCAGATTGTCTGGAGCCTGAATTCTTCCTCCGATTCAATGCAGCACATTGGGATGCGGATTCGCGAAACGGCCTATTCCCTTTTCAGTGACAGTAGCGTCCGGTTGTACGTTCACCTGCCTGTGGATAGTGGTTTGCCCGACCTGACCGAGAAGCAAAAACGGGAGATTTGTCTGATTGCCAACGAGTGCCTGACCAACATACTGCGCCATGCACAAGCCAAACGCGTAGGGCTACACGTAAAGGCTGAACCCACTGGTTTAAAACTCATCATTTATGACGACGGGATTGGCTTTGATACCAGTGCTGAACGTAGTGGACTGGGCATGAGCAGTATGCAGCAGCGGGCCGGTCAAATCAACGCCCGGTTAACGATCCAGTCGGAAGAGGGAGAAGGTACGACCATGACACTTTTCTGTCCGTTAACCGCTGAAAATTCTATGCCTGAATTACTGGTACGAGACGAGTACGTCTTATCGGCATAAGTACACGCCGAACAGTACATCACGGCCTGTATTTAGCCACTGCTTCCACGACCGAATGCACGTGGAGTTTTTCGTAAATGCGCTTGATGTGGGTCCGCACGGTTTCCAGACCGATGCTCAGCTCGGCGGCTACGAGTTTATAGCTCATGCCCTGTGCCAGGTAATGCAGCACCTGACTTTCCCGGCTCGTTAGCTGGTCGAGGTCCGCCGTTTGGGTGGAACGTCCCGGAAACGTGCTAATGACTTTGCGGGCAATGCTGGGCGACATGGGCGCCCCCCCGGCATACACTTCCTGAATGGCCTCAATAATCTGGTCGGGGGGTGTTTGTTTGAGCAGGTAACCCGATGCACCCGCACACAACGCCCGAAAGACGCGGTCGTCATCATCAAAAACGGTAAGCATCAATACCTCTACGGTGGGAAATTCGCGGTGAAGGCCCGTAACGGCCTGAATACCATCCCGACCGGGCATGTCAATATCCATCAGCACCACATCGGGCTGTAGTTCGTAGGTCTGACCGTTCGCCAGCAGGCAATCGCCGAAAGCACCCACCAGTTTACAGTCGTCGGCGTCGTCCACCAGCGCACTGAGGGCCTCCCGCAACGGAGTGTTATCTTCATAAATTGAAACCCGGATAGGCATGACCCAATGAGTAAATAGGTGAATGAGCCAAATCTGGTTTATTGGCTAAGTAAAGGTATGAAGAACAGAACCCGCCTACCATCCCATAATAGGGTGACAGGGCAGCTCAACAAACATAATGTAATGCACTCACACCGGAACATTCAGCGTAGTGGTGGTTCCCTGTTCCATTCCCGACTTTAGCGTAAACGTACCCCGTAGCAAAGCTGCCCGCGTTTGCATATTCCGCAGTTCATTGCCGCCGGATGGGTTCTGACGTGCCGGGTTTTCGGTATCGAATCCACGGCCGTTATCTTTCTTATCAGTAAAGAAAATCATAAATTACTTAACCAACTTTCCACCATCTCATAAGCAGGGAATAGCGTTCAGAAACATGCGAGTTCTGTTCGCTTTATTTCCCGGTATCTGCTTTCGGAAAACCGGGGTCGGCCACTACCTGTTTGAGTTGGTTGGTGTGCCGAACGGTGTGTGCAATCATCCACAGGGCCTGCTGATGCAGGTCGCGGATGTCGCGCTTACCCGATCCTCCCTTGCGAAAGACGTAGTACCCGCGCATATCAAGTCCGCCGTTTTTGATAAAGAACTCGACCGACTGATCGCGGGCAATCGTGAAGATGTTCAGGCAGGTTTCTTTGGAGCAAAATCGGTTGTGCGGCAGATTGGTACCCCGCGCTTCGCTTTTTTGCGGAGCGGTAGCGTAGGCATTGGCCCGTTGGTCGCCACCCGCCGTCGAGTCGCGGTAGGAAGCAGGCATGGGTGGTTGGGCCAACGCCCACCAAAATTCGCGAATGTACCCCTCTTCAATCAGACCGAGGTGCTCTACAATATCATTGGGAGACCACGTTTTGGCGTCGGGGCGGAAAAAGAACTGTTTTTCGGTCAGGGGCTTTACGGTCGCCAGTAGCTCCTGACGGCTCGTTTCGAGAGCCGTCATAACGATCTGCTTGTCAACTTCACTCCAGTGGGAACCGGGTGTTTGTGCCGTTGCAACACGCAGCCAGAATAGCAAACCGGGTAACAGCGCAAAATGCAGTTTCATGGTGTGGTAGTTAGCTGATAATTAGGGTAATATACAGTTCATTCCTGCAATTTTGGGTATATGGAATGGCAACCGTCAGCTTTTTTATTTAAAGGTTGTTCAGGTACCAGACTGGTGCTTATCCATAACCAATTCTATCGTACATCTGCCAGATACATGAAAGCCGACAGGATTCATCAAAAGTATAGCCCTGCCATTTATGCCACCATCCCATAAAGGGGGGATAGTGCACAAGAACCAACGGGCGTGGTGCAAAACATGGATAAAGCCGTTTAATTATGATGTGGCAGGACAGCCAGTTAATGAGTTGACGCTAACGGTTAACCCCGTATCTGAACCGGTTGGTAAACAATAAGCCCGTTTTTATTTGAAAAATCGCTTTTTCCTGTATCTTTCTATCATCAAGCCCATACTTATGAGCCTATTTTCCAGATACTTACCGGATACCGATATTATTACTGGCCTACAGGCCGGCGGGGCATCCCGTGCCCGATTTGAAAGTCGACTCTACCAACAATACATTCATTTCATTCGGGAAGGCACCCGTAAGCACCGGCTACCGGAAGAAGACTGCGTGTCGGCCTACGATGATACCATTATGGCGGGTATCGATCATATTACTACCGGGCGGTTTAAGGGCCAATCCAAGCTGGAAACGTATCTCTATCAAATATTTAGTAACAAATGTGTTGACCTCATCCGAAAAAAAACGACTAATCGGGAGCAGGTCCACAACGGCGTTTCCATTGACGATACGCTCCTGCAATTACCCGACCCGGCCCGCACGGTGGTACAACAGCTTATGATGCAAAGTGATGTCGAGCAACTCCACCAGCATCTACAGACCATCGGCGATAAATGCCGACAGATGTTGCTGGCCTGGGGCGAAGGGTATACCGATGAGGAAATTGCCCAGCAGATGAATTACAACACGGCCTCGGTAGCTAAAACCAGCCGATTGCGTTGTCTGGAAAAACTGCGGGAGTCTTATACCTAAATCAATAACAAAATGAACGACCTTGAAACGATAGACAACTACTTTACCGGGCAGCTTACTCCCCCGGAGAAGAATCAGTTCGAGCAGCAGATTGTGGCCGACCCCCAGCTGGCTGAAGCCGTAGCCTTTTACGTACAGGCTCATCAAACGGCCCGCCAACAGGCCCACGCCGAACGCAAAGCCGGATGGGCTACCCTCCGCAAACGCCAGGGCGTTGTACGTCAACCCAGTTGGGCGTCCATGTCGTACGCGGCTGCGGCCTGTGTACTGCTCCTGCTTGGCTTCTTTGTATTCTGGCCAAACGCAGCATCCCCATCGGAAATGGCAGACCGCTATATCAACGAGAACCTGACGACACTGTCCGTAACGATGAGCAGCCAGCCCGACACGCTCCAACTGGCCCGGCAAGCCTACAACGCCGGTCAGTTTAGCCAGGCCGAAACCCTGATTGCTGGTTTGCAAAAACGGGAACCTGATAATACGGATGGATTAAAACTAGCCGGGCTTGTTTCCCTGCGTCTGGGTAAGTACGACAAAGCCATTGAGCAGTTCCATAGCCTGAGCCAGCGCACCGGTTTGCGTGCCAACCCCGGCCTGTTCTACGAGGCCCTGGCCCGGCTGAAACGTAACCGTCAGAGGATGAAGCCACCGCCCGGCAATTGCTCCAGACGGTATCGACCAGAATCTGGAAGGCAAAAAAGCGGCAAAAGCATTGATTGACGAATTATAAAATCACCTAACCAGAATACCCGTATGGAACCCACACCTACCCCTGTCAACCCCCATTTGTTACTACGCCCGGTTCAGCCCGTACCCTTCGTTTTAGCTCCTGTCCTTTTCGACGCTCTATATTTAGAAAAACGGAACGATTCGCCAGATAAGTACTTGTATGACAAGTCTCAAATCAAGCCTTCTGATACAGAGAAGTACAATCCTGAAAAACCTGAATTTCCGCCAATAGAGAAGACCCTATTTCCAGGCAGTATTATTCGTCAGGGATTGCGAATTATTCCACAACAGTACATTCTGGTTGAGAAAGATACCGATCGTAAGCTAAACCAGCTTGACGAAGGGCAAACCTTTATACTTGATGTTAAGGAGTCTAATTCATTCGGGCAACTAAACCAGCCTGAAATAACAATCATTAAAAACCGTCGATGCGCCAGCCCTAAGGATGAACATGGCCGAACACTCTTGCTAATCGAGTCAAGTGTATCACTCGATCCGCTAAGTCTGCTTCCGGACAACACTAAATTGTCGTTACTATCGGACGACATAGTGTTGGTGAAATTCATCCCGGACAGGGTGATTTTACTGGGAACGGCCATGAAAATGCTCAGGGGCGTGGGCATGAAAATGCTCAGGGGCGCGGGCATACCAACTGCTACGGATCAGGGAAATCAGAAGTGCTGGTTCAGGGTGGCAGTGGCATCAAATACAAATAGACGTTAATGAGATTGTTACGGCTGACAAGCTGATTCCGTCTGGTTCCGGCCCTCTTGTAGCTGTGCTCGACACGGGTATTATTTATACTAAAACACCGGATAAGCAGGATGGCAATGCGTGTCAAACGATATACGCATTGGGATTTTGTCAATCAGGATTTGTCCAAACGATGACCAGCCCAATCACCATGGCACCCGTATTGCCACCATCATTCGAAAACAAAGTCCGGACAGTCACCTTGTTCCGATAAAGGTGTCCAATCAGGATAACGTCTGTACGCTCTACGATGTGCTTTGCGGCCTGGAATATGCCCGGGTCATCGGCGCAAGGGTAATCAATGCCAGTTGGTCATTTCCGGCAAGTAGCAAAGCACCTATTCCACTACTTCGGGCTGCTATCGAGCGTTTTGGGAACTGGGTTGTCTGTGCAGCAGGAAATACCAGTCAATATTTTCCGGATTTGAATAATCCGGGCAACCCATTGCCCTTAGGTGATGACGACCATTATCTATTTCCAGCCTGCTATAGCCCCACGATCGACAAGGTAATAACGGTTACCACCGTCGTGACTTCGCAGGTTGCGGATAGTCTGACGTTTCCCGTTGAATAGACTTATCATCTGGAAAAAATTCAGACGTGTAACTGAAAACCGATCTGATCTTTTCGTCGATGTGGGCGTAGTGGCCAATACTCCATTACCCGGAAGTTTGGTTAATACCGGCTTCCAGACGCCCGGCTTTCCAGCTTCGGATGGATCTTCTTTTGCCGCTCCCTATTTTGCAGGTGTCCTGGCTAACCATCTCTCCTCACAACACCCGGATTCGGACAACACTTCTAAAGTTGATATCCTGAACCAGTTGGCTACCACAACCGATTCAGGCCAGTTAGGTAATGTTATCAGGGATGGGCGCTACTTCGACATATAACATCAGACTATGCATCATTGGCAGTGTAGGACTACTGTTGAGTAGACCTTCATTGTCGTTAACCAAACCTGACTCTACTCGTGTAGTAGATACTATCGAACGGGCACGCACGTACTATGAAGCTAATCAGCTTCCCAGTGCTATACGTACGCTTACTCCTCTTGTCCGTGAGTACCAGAAAAAACAATTGCCATCATCACTACGCCCTGTTGATGGGCTAAAAGCGTTCTACCGACTCGCGTTTTACCAGAGTAAACTGAACGACTTGTCGGCCTCACGGCAAACGGCTTTAGCGGGTCTGACGTTAGGAAATCGCTACACGGGTTATTTCTGGACGGCCGACCTGTACGGCCATGATTGCCTACCTCGACAATACGACCGGCGATTATGAACAGGCCGCCCGTATGGGCGAACGGGGGGGGGAGTTGGGCCAACTGGCTCCCAATACATATAGTGCGGCCAACGGTTTTTTTGAACAGGCCAAAGCCCTGCGCTCCCTTGAACGCGTATGACCAGGGGCATAAAGCCATCGACCGCGCTATCCGTCTGGCCGAAGCGGATAACAGTATTCCCTATGACTTAACCCTGTATTACAGTTGCAAAGCCACGCTATATGTAAAACAGCAACAATACCGAGCCGCCGAAACGTATTTCAATAAGGCAATTGATTAAGTCGCATTCTACGAAGATGCCAGGGACTAAGTGACAACCTGACCGACCTAGGTCGGTTTTATCTTCAGACCCGACAGTATCAGAAAGCCATACCCACGCTGGAAAGCGTGATACACCTACACCCTATGCCTCAGGCACGGGCAAGAGCCTTTGATATTCTGTCGTTAATGTATCAGCAGCAGGCCAGTTATGAGAAGGCATTAGATAACAATCAGGCAGGGCTGAACCAACTGCTTACCGGTACTACTGTTACGGTAGAAGAGCAAACTACCAACCAGTCAATCCTTCTGCGCATTGCCCCCCACCATGACTACCTGTTCGATTTGATTCAACACCAGGCCGATACCTGGCTCGATTGGGCAACCGCTACCCAAAATAACCCCGCCCGGCTCCAAAATGCCCTCCGTACCTACGCCCTGGCCGATACCATGATCGACTTTATGCGCTGGGAACACACGGGGCAGCAGTCTAAGTTGTTCTGGCGGTCCAAAACCCACCGGCTCTACGAACAGGCCATCGAAACGGCGTTCCGGCTCAAGGATGCTTCCTCTGCCTTCCACTTTATGGAGAAAAGCCGGGCGGTACTGCTCAACGATAAACTCAATGAACTGGGTGCCAACCGTCAGCTTGCCCAGGCTCAGCTCGATCAGGAACTACAGCTCCGGCAGCGTGTAACCGACTGGCAGACCAAAGTAGCCACTGAAAAACCTAGTACGTCCACCTACGCCAAAGCCCTCGACAGCCTGCGAATCGCTCAGGAGCAGCAGGAAACCTTTGTAAAAGACCTCGAACAAACCAACCCGGCCTACTACCGTTACAAGTACGACAACCAGACTATTCCCCTGAGCCGGGTCAGAGAACAGCTCATCAAACGAAAAGCCTCCCTCCTCACCTACTTCATCGGCGACAGTACGCTCTACGCCATCGGCATTACGCCTACCGGCACCAGACTCCTGCGTATGGCCGCAACGGCCTACACCAAACCGGCCGCCCAACTGCTCGCCCTCAATGCCAACCCCGACGCGCTCAACCATCAGTTTAAGCACTACCTAGCCATTTCTAACCAGCTTTATCGTACTCTGCTGGCCCCCATGAACCTAGCCCCCGGCCGGGTTATCGTATCACCGGACGGGGTTCTGCTGCCCTTCGAGGCCCTGAGTACATCGGCCACCAAACCCGAATTTCTGGTAAATTCCCACGCATTCAGCTATGCTTATTCATTGAACCAACTGTTTAAAGAATCAACGGATGCGGGTAACAAACCGGCCTGGCTTAGCCGGTCAGGGTCGTTTCTGGGTATTGCGCCGGTTGATTTTTCGGCCCGGCTGGGGCAGGTTCAGCTGGCGGGTTCGGATGCGGTGCTGAGTCGGATTGGCGGGCAGTTTTCAGCGCCCACCCTGCTCACCGGTAGTCAGGCCACCCGGCGGGCATTTGGCGAGCAGGCGGGGCAGTACCGCATCATCCAGTTGTTTACCCACGCCGATGCCGACAGCACCGACCGCGAACCCACGCTATTTTTTGCTGACTCCACGCTGCGCCTGTCAGAGCTAACCACTACCGGGCAACTCCCCGCCGAACTGGTGGGGCTTTCGGCCTGCAAAACGGGCATTGGGGCCAATCAGCGGGGCGAAGGCGTGTTCAGTCTGGCGCGGGGCTTTGCGTCGCTGGGCGTTCCGAGTATATTGACTACGCTCTGGAACGTCGAGAATCAGGCAACCTACGCCCTCACCGAACTATTTTACACCAGGCTGGCGGAGGGTTTACCCAAAGATGTGGCGTTGCAACAGGCCAAAATAGCGTACCTCGCCGATGCCGACCTATCAGATCAATTACCCAACCGGTGGGGAGGTTTATTGCTCGTTGGCAACGCCGAACCCATCAAAGCGCAACTTCCTCTGGGTAAATGGGTAGGTGGGTTTGGCGTACTATCCGGGCTGGCGGGTGCCTGGTGGCTCCATCGGCTCGCAGACAGCGGCCACGCTGAATCGTCCCTTACATTCTCCCCGTGAGGTCTCGAAATTACTGCCTCGCTTTTGGCAATCGGGAAAGGTTTTGTATAGCCCGTTTTGCAGCGGGCCGTGTTGGCTATACTCGTATATTCGTAGCCAGATTTATCCGGCTTGCCGCATGGAAAAAGACCTACCCGACCTATTCCTGACAAGTACCCCATGAGTGAACCTCTCATCACCAATGATGCCATCACGCTTGGCCTGTTTCTGGTCGTTCTGACCCTTATTTTCACTACGTCGCAGTCCGAACGTCCTTTCTGGCAACGGCTGTACACGTACATACCATCCCTGCTGCTATGCTACATTTTTCCGGCTACGCTGAACAGCCTGGGTATCATTTCGGGCGAGCAGTCCAGTCTGTACAACGTGGCGACTACGTACCTGCTGCCCGCGGCTTTGGTGCTGCTCACGTCCACCGCCGATTTACGGGCCATTGCCCGGCTGGGCAGTAAAGCACTCATCACCTTTTTATCCGGCACAGTGGGAATAATCATCGGGGCACCCATCGCGTTTTTCATCGTGATGGCGCTGGTTCCCGGCTTTCGGGAGCAGGCCATTGCGGGCGAATACTGGAAAGGACTGGTAACCATTTCGGGGAGCTGGATTGGGGGCAGCAGCAGCCAGCTGGCCCTCAAAGAAATCTACGGCTGTAGTGAGGCCCTTTTCGCCGTGGTGCTGGTGGTCGATGCGATGGTTTCGACCAGCTGGACGGCCTGCCTGATTTGGGGAGCGGCTCACAAAGACAAAATAGACCGCTGGCTCCGGGCCGACACGACATCCATCGAAGCCGTTAAAGAACGCATTCTACAGTATAAGCAAACGCCCGACCGACCGGCCAATCTGCTGGATCTGAGCACCATCCTGGCCCTCGGATTTGGTGGAGGGGCCGTTGCCCACGGACTGGCCTACGTGATTTCGTCCCGACTGCAACCGTACAAGCCCGCCCTGGCCGAATACGGACTGGACCCGTTCACGTCAAATTTTTTGTGGGTGGTGATGCTCTCCACCACGCTGGGCATTATACTGTCCTTCACCCGCCTGCGCAAACTCGAAAAACTCGGCACCACCGACCTGGCTACCCTCTTCGTCTATTTCCTGATTATGACCATCGGCATGCGACTCGACCTCTCCAACCTGGGCGGTAACCTCGGTTTGTTTCTGGTGGCGGTTATCTGGATGCTGATCCACGTACTGGTTATGCTGGTAACGGCCCGCATCATCCACGCTCCCTACTTTTTTGTGGCGGTGGGCAGTCAGGCCAACATCGGTGGGGTATCTACTGCTCCGGCAGTAGCCTCCATTTTCCACCCGGCACTGGCCCCGGTAGGCGTATTACTGGCCGTGCTGAGTCATGTTCTGGGTACCTACGGCGGACTACTTACCGCCTGGCTCATGCGGTTGGCGGAACGATAATGGCTCATTCCTACGGAGGCAGTGAATCTTAAAATTCGCTTCCAGCGGGCATTTTCTTTTTTTCGCTCACTGTGTCAACGGCTTTTCCCAGCGGAGCTATTGGTCTACCAGTCGGGTTAGCAGTAATTGTTCGTAGTATTGGGCTTTGACGCTGATGCAATCATCAATAAACGACGTGAATAACCAGCCCAGCTTATAGTGGTAGCCGGTGGGACCGGTAATCTTGGGGGTAAAATAGTAACCGCTTTGCTGGCCAAAGGGGCTCTGGTCCGGGTGTTAGTCCGTTCATCCAGCAACCCTGAGAAAGTAAATCAGCTGGAACAGATGGGGGCTGAAGTCGTAGCGGTAGACATGACCAGCGAACAGGCAATAGCCACTGCCTGCACTGGTGCGACTTGTGTCGTTTCTGCCCTGGCCGGGCTGCAGGATGTGGTTATTGACGCCCAGAAAATACTGCTGAACGGCGCTATATTGGCCGGGGTGCCCCGGTTTATCCCTTCCGATTATTCATTGGACTTTACAAAATTTACGGACGGAGAAAACCGCAACCTAGATATAAGGAGGAATTTCCATAAATACCTGGATAGCACCCCCATTGCAGCCACAACCATTTTCAACGGTGCCTTTATGGATATGCTGACCGATGAAATCCCGATGATACTTTTCAAGAAAAACCTGGTACTTTACTGGGGCGATGCGGACCACAAAATAGGGTTCACTACAGTAGCCGACACCGCTGTGTTTACGGCAAATGTAGCCCTCGACGCAGCCACACCCCGTTACCTGCGCATCGCGGGTGATCGAATAAGCCCAGTTGAAATCAGAGATGTAATGAGTGAACTGTCCGGAAAAAGATTCCGGTATACTCCGAACGGGCGGCCTTGGATTACTGGGTGTACTGATAAAAATAGCCAGACTAATGGCACCGGCAAAGACGGACCTTTACCCTGCCTGGCAAGGAATGCAGTACATGAGAAATATGATGGACAAACGGGCAACGGTAAACACCACCGACAACGATCGGTACGCAGGTATGAAATGGACAACCGTCAAAGACCTGCTATCGGATCAAAAACCCAGCTGGCAATAAACCGGTATCGGGTGTCGGGTGTCCAACTGTTACGTATAAACGTATGGATAAACCAGGGCTGGACAGGATACTATCAGCCGGGGCTTTTCCGAACAGGCTTCGGTCAACCAGAGCGCGTACTAAGCGGCCGGGAGAGCGTTTGTTACCAAGACAGCCAATGGGAGATAGGCACTTTTAACGTGCCCCCGATGTATGGTTCTATTTCCCCTTCGGTACCTCCACCCGGTACCGACCGTTTCGGGGAAGGCCACTTCATGGTAACCCGGCAGTCCTGCTTTTCGGTATAGTTTATTGCGGGAGCGAGGATTGTTTTTAGGCTTCAGGTCCCGTTTCCGGTGCTCATTTTGCCGGCTCAAAAGGCATTCCCATCAACAGCGCAACATGGATCGATTCGCCCAGCGTAGCATCCGTTACGGCACCAAATTTAAAAAGCTTCACCTCTCTGCCAATGAAGTCACTAATGCCGTTTGACAGGGTCACTTGTTCCCGCAGCAACAGCGGCTTTTCTTTACCGGTGCATGTAATCAGCAGGATGCGATCAATAACGGGCCCACCCTTTGTTTGCGTCTGTATCTGACTAATCAATGTATTAAGAATATTGGTGGCCCGGTTTTCCCCCTTTTCAGTCGCTACAGCCACCGCCATACGGGCTTTGGCAATTACTCTCATAACGTCCGGAAAGTCAACCGTGTCAATGCTTGATTCGCAGAAACTGGCCAGAATACTCACTGCATGCGTCATGTGCTCCACACGCTGAAGAAAGGCTTCCTGCTCCTGGTTGCATATCCAGACACTATCCGCATGCTGTTGCAGGTCAAGTATCCTGCGCTCAACCCATTGGTATTGCTCAGGATCAAAATTCGGGTACAGGCCAACAGTGGATACCGTCCACTTTCCCTGCTCTTTGAGAACCTGGATGAGTAAAGCCGCCTGACGATAGTCATCGGGACTACCGAGATCAGATATGATAATGGCCAGTTTGCCGGGTAAAGTAAAATCCCTGAGTGCATCCGTCAGATGCCACTTCGCGTCGTCGTCGGATCTGTTGGTTTCAAGCAGCACCCTGTTGGGCGCCGAAGAGGCCCGCAGCACATCGGCATTACTGTGGCAGACGAGTAAACTGGCACTGTAGAGTGGCGTTTGGAGGAGCCGGTTGATTACAGCCGCCCCCATTTCCCCTACTCCAACAATGGTCAGCGTCGGCACGTCTTCGTCGTCATACATGGTACAGGCAGGTTAGTCAGACAGGGTTTCGTTGTTCACTCGTCGAAGTAGTCGTTATCCATCCGTTTGATTTCGTACGTCTGCTGAACGGATACGCCAAGGTTATAATCAATCATGAGCTGGGTTAATTCTTCCCCGTCAATCAGCACAATCTTGGTTTCATTGCGGGGTGCGTAGTCTCTGGCTTCTTTCGTAAAACTGGAGGTGGTAATAAAAACGCCTTTCTTAGCTCCCTGCCCTGCCAGTGCGCCAACGAATTTATGCAGTTCCGGGCGGCCCACTACGTTTCCGGGTGCCCACCTCTTAGCCTGAATATAGATAACGTCCAGCCCGAGTTTATCTTCTTTGATGGTTCCGTCGATGCCCTCGTCCCCACTTTTACCAATGGCTTTTCCCGCGTCTTTTATCGAACCGCCGTACCCCATTTTCACCAGCAATTCAACGACCAGTTTTTCAAAGAAAGCAGGCGACAACGAAATGATTTTGGCCAGCAGGTCCTGAGAAAGCGTTTTCCGGATGCTTTGGTATGTACTTTCAAGTATTTCATCTGGTGTTTGGGCGGATATTTCCTCGCTGCCAGAACCAGCTTCTTCTAAGTTATTTTCCGGGCGTTTTGCTGTTTGAAATTCAACAAACTCTGGAAACTGCTTTAGAAACTTTACGTTAATTTGAGTGGGTTTCTGTTTCAATACGTTTAGGCCACGCTCGGTAATTACGATCATCGCCCGTTTGGGGGAATCTAGCAAACCCGCTTTTTTAAGATACGTTCTAGCCCAACCAACCCTATTTCCGAACAGCAAACTTTGCCCGCTGGGCAATAACTCACTTTTTTCTTCCTCAGTAAGTTTAAACTGCTCGCTCAGTGCCTCGATAACGTCATTAAACTTATACTCCCGGCCATCGCTGACCAATGCTAACAAGGGAAGCATAGCGGATTGATAATCAGGAATAGGCATAGTGAGGTTGACTTTGGGTGTGTAAGATAAAATAGGTACGGCCAAATACTACCATTCCGAGTCTCTAAAAGTCAGTAAGTTCTTCCTCCCCTACCGCTCAATTTCCATTTCCAGCAGCGCGTAGCTTAAACTTTTGCCGTGGGTATCCATCGTTAGGGAAGTCGTTACGCCACCGGTCAGGGCCTGCTGACAGACGAACTGGAGCGCGGGCAGGTTGGGCAGTTCGTAGCGGGTTACGTCCCCCGCCACAATGTCGCGCAGGTGGTGCCGCACGGCTTCGGCGGTTACGCGGTCGCGGAGTAGGGCGTAATCGTCAGCGTTGTAGGGAATTAGCGACAACGTCAGCGTGTTGCCTTTGTCGCCCGCCCGGCTGTGGGCAATGTCGTATAGTTTGACGGTCATGACTGAAACAGGGTAAGTTGCGGTGTTACGGCGGTGCGGTCCATGAGCGTGGAAACGATACCGACCAGTTCGTGCACGTATTTTCTGGCCCCACCACCACCCGCCGGGCCATTGGTGTAGAGCGCTTCAACTTCCTCGCCAACCAATGCCGCCATGCTGGCCGTTGCCGCTTTCCCGGCCACCCGTAACCGGATTTCGTAGGGGTCGGGGTGTTGACCAAAGCTGGTTCGATGGACGGACGTGCTGCCAATGTAGTCGATGCGTAAATCAGCGAACCGGTCCTGCAATCGTTCCTGAATAACCGCCCCCGCCAGTTGCGCCCGGCCCAGCGCATTCGACCCGGCGTAGGAGATTTCTCCCTCGCCCACGAAGCCGGCATCGTAGCCAACACTAACTTTTAAGGTTCCGGGCGCAGCCTGCCCCCGTCCGCCCGATACCCGCACCTGGTTCGGCCCGATTTCGTCAATCCGAACCTGCGTAAAATCGGCCGTAACGTCGGGAGTCAGGTAGCAGCTGGGGTCCATCACTTCATACAGCAACTGTTCTTTGGCGGTGGCCGCCGTCAGGCACCCGCCCGTTCCGGCTACTTTGCCGAACGTAGCGGTTCCGTCAGCGCGAATATCGGCGAAGGGATGGCCCAGATGCGCCAGGTCCGGCACATCTTTTCGGCCCGGCATGGAGGTGCCCCGCATGGAGGTGCCCGGATCAGCGAAGTAGCCACCCGTCAACTGACCGGCGCACTCCAGCAAATGGCCAATCACGGTTCCCTGCCCCATCTGCGCAGCGTCCTCCAGCGACCAGCCAAATTCATGCACCAGCGGGGTCAGGAAGAGCGACGGATCGGCCACTCGGCCCGTAATGATGATGTTGGCCTTCGTAGCCAGCGCGGGTAGAATGGCATCGGCCCCCAGGTAGGCATTGGCCGAAATGAGCGGTCCCGAATTCCGTAACGGCAGCCCCGTTTCGAGGGCTGCCTCCCCGCCCGAAAGCTGGTGGAACACATCGTCGCCCGTTATGGCGGCCACGGTCACCGATAGCTTTAACCGACGGGCAATTTCGCAGATTTTCTCAGCCGCAGCCAGCGGGTTAGCCGCACCCATGTTGGTAATCAGCCGGACGTTTCGGGCCAGTAAATCGGGCAGCAACAACTCGATTCTCCGTTCCAGCAGCGGGTCGTAGCCCAGGTTGGGGTTTTGTCGTTTGCGCTTTTGCGCGAGGGCAATGGTCCGTTCGGCGAGGCATTCCAGTACCAGGTAGTCCAGGTTTGCCTGCTGTACCAGGATGAGGGCCGGTTCGAGCCGGTCGCCGGAAAAGCCAGCCCCGCACCCAATGCGAATGGTATCTTTCATAGATGAATGGAGCCGGTCAGCAGGGCCGCCAGCGTCATGACCAGCGTGGTCCCGAAGGCCCATTTGAGGATAAATTTCTGATGGTCGCCCAAGTCCACTTCGGCCAGTCCCACCAGCAGAAACGTCGACGCCGTGAGCGGACTAACCGGAAAGCCCACCGTCATCTGGCCCAGCAAAGCCGCCCGACCAATTTCCAGCGGGTCGATACCAAACTGCGTGGCGGTTTTGCTCAAAATGGGAACGACGCCGAAATAATAGGCATCGGGCGTAAACAGCAAACTCGCGGGCATACTGGTAACGGCCGTGAGCGTGGGCAGCCAGCCCGCGTGCTGTTGCGGCACCAGCGAAATAACGGACGTCGCCATCGCTTCAATCATGTTGGAACCCGTCAGGATACCCGAAAAAACGCCCGCGGCAAAAATCATACTCGACACCATGAAAATGTTGTTGCCATGATTCCGCAGTACTTTCTGCTGGTCGGCCAGTTTGGGGTAATTCAGGAGCAGTACCAGCGTGGCACCCACGATAAACAGGGCCGGAGCCGGCACCCAGCCTTTCATCAGGGTCACAATCAAACCAATCGTCAGTACGGCGTTGACCCAGAACAGTTTAGGTCGCCGAAACAAGCGCTGTTCGTCGGTCAGGTTGTCGTGGTGGACGTACGTAAGGTCAGTGATACCTAATCGTTTCCGCTCTTTCAGACCAAACCAGTAGGCAACAAACAGCACCCAGATAATACCCGCAATGATGGCCGGAATATTCGGATTGAAGAGTTGCGTTGCGTCCGTTTTCAGGGTCGAGATAGCCCGCGCCGAGGTACCCGACCACGGAACGAGGTGCAGCGGCCCCACACTGAGCGCCACGATGCCGGGCAGGATTAGTTTGTTGATGTTGAGCCGCCGGTAGATGGGTAAGAACGCCGACAGCACGATCATAAACGTAGCGGTGCCATCCCCATCCAGGTGAACAATCATGGTCAGCAAAGCCGTACCCATAATCACTTTCAGTGGGTCGCCCTTTACGTAGCGGATGATGGCCGACACCACGGGGTCGAACAGACCGGCGTCGAGCATGGTGGCGAAATAGAGCACGGCAAACATCAGCAGAATACCCGTTGGTGCCACCTGTTTGATACCCGCCAGAATCATTTCGCCCAGTTCTTTCGGACTAAATCCAGCCAGCAGTCCCATCACCAAAGGCACCAGCACCAGGGCTGTAATGACCGACAGCCGTTTAGTAATAATCAGGACAAGAAACAGGGCAATGGTGGCGAAACCGAAGAATGAGAGCATAGAGCCGGGTAATTCCTGATGGTTAGTAAAGGAAATGCGTTTTTGTTTTTTGTCCTGCTTCCTTCGTCAGCAGGACAAAAAAACAAAAACGCATGTATAAAGAACTACTTACAACGGTTTACCCGTTGCCAGCTCAATCAGCTCCTTGTCGTGGTGGTTTTTCACCTGGCTCACGTTGTCAAAGATCATGGTAGCCCCATTGGCAGCGGTGTACTGCGGCCAGGTGGGTAGTCCTTTTACGTTCGGGTTGCCGGTTTGGGCAAACGCAATCCAGGCCCGGCTCATTTTGTCGGCCAGCGCCTGGGCATCTTTACCGCCCCCCGTCATTTCTTCGCAGCGGCTGATGTTGTCGAACACGAACGGAATTTCCATGCAGTGCATCGACTTGTAGATGCCGTCGTTGACGGGTGAGGCCCAGGTAAACTCGTACGCATATACGGGCGCGGCCCCCGCAACGCCTGACTTCTGATTCGCCTGCCGGATCGTATTCTCCCGGAAGTTGATGTCCACGTCCATGTAGTCGGACGGTTTCGTCGTTTCGGGATAGGCTTTCTTAACGGCCGCTATGTAGGCATCGGTGTTGTTGGGATACCGCTTTTGCAGGGCGGCCTTAGCCGTTTCCATATCCGCCGGGCGATTAGCCGGGTTAAACGGCCCGAACTCCGTTTTGGTCGAACCTACCAGCAGGGGAATATCGTTCGACAAGGCCAGTGCGGCTGCGTCTTTGGGTTGATTGGGCAGGAAAGTACCATCGAGGATAGCGCCCCAGCCCAGCCCAGTCATTGGCTTTCCTTCTGCTTTCAGGCTTTCGCCCACTTTGCGCATGGCCTTTTTGCCAGCCGCATTTAACCGTTCGTAGGAAATTTTCTGTAGTGAATCCACCTGATTGGGTTGTAGATTCAGTTCTTCCAGCAGGGCCGCACCCACTTTCCGGGCCAGCTGACTTTCCGTAAAACTGGTGATGTAGCTCCCGCTCTGCACGATGGCTTTCTGGAACAGGTCCTTTGGCCGATGGCGCGTTCATCAGGCTGGTCACTTTGCCACCCCCACCCGACTGCCCGAAGATGGTGACGTTGTTAGGGTCGCCACCGAACTGCGCAATGTTCTGTTTCACCCATTGCAGGGAAGCCACCAGGTCCATCAGGCCCGCATTGGGTGAGTTTTTGTACTTGTCACCGTAAGCGGCTAAATCCAGAAAGCCCAGTATGTTCAGGCGGTGATTGACCGTCACGACCACTACGTCGCCCTTCTTGGTCAGGTTTTCGCCATCATACGACGGTAACTCCACCGACGAACCCGCCGTAAATCCACCCCCGTGCAACCACACCATAACGGGCCGTTTTTTGGCCGCCGTTAGCTGCGGGGTCCATACGTTCAGGCTCAGGCAATTTTCGTTGGTATAGCCCCAGTTGTGCTGGAACGGAAACTCAATCTCGTCGTAGGTCGAAGTCGTTTCGTCCATCGGGCACACCGGGCCGTAGGTCATCGAACTCCGCACGTTCGTCCACGAATCGGGCTTGGTAGGTGCCATGAACCGCTCGGCTTTGGCGTAGGGAATGCCCTTGAAGGTGTAGGTACCGTTGTGGATATACCCGCGCACCTTGCCCGACTCCGTCGGAACAACGGCGATATCTTTACCCGCCACGATGGGCGATGCCGTCGTTTTGGTCGTTTGGGCGGGTGCCAGCAGCGGCAGCGTCAGCACAGTTAGTGCCAGTAATAGCGAGTTGGTTTTCATTGAATCGGAATTAGTCTTTTAAGATTAAATTACTTGACTGTCAATTTCTTACACTTCCTTTATGAGCTATTTCTGTCAGGCTGACGAAGGAAGCATCTTCGGTAGTTGGAAATTTTGCTGTTCCCGCTCCGGCAGCCCGGCGAAGATGCTTCCTTCGTCAGCATGGCAAAAAACAATCTACTACCTCCATTGACCTGCTTAGTTGGTTGTTACGGTTTGGTTTTGCTCATCTGCCCATACAGGAAATCCAGCGAAGCGGCATCAGGAATGGGTTTAGCCTGTACGTCGTCGCCCAGCAGCATCACCTGTTTGTTTTTGGTTGAATAGGCAGGCCACTGGGGTACTCCGTTGCCATTGGGATTGCCAGCCTTCATAAAATTGACCCAGTACGTCGACATGGTTTTAGCCAGTTCGTCGTCTTTCGGTTCCAGTGGCCGGAGGGTGCGGTCAACAAATTTCAGGTTGTCGTAGGCGTAGGCTACCTCACCCGTGTGGAATGCCCCATAGCGGGTGTATTCGCCGGTGGCGGGTAATTTTCGGGTAAAGCGGTACACGTACACCGGCTTGCCCTGCGTACTCTGAACGTTGGCCCAGGCGTAGTTTTGCGCCCCAAAAATCATATCCCGCGAGAGGTTAAGCTGCGACCGGGCCGCTTCGGCATCCGTCGCGCCGGGGTAATGTTTCAGGAAATCCGGTGCGTCGGCACCGTACTGCTGCTCCAGCTGTTTGCGGTACTCGTCCGCCTTTTTCGCCGGACCAAACGCCATGCCTTCATCTTCGTTCCAGCCAGTCAGCAGGGCCACATCGTTCTGTTTGTTGGCGGCAAAAATGGCCGCAATAGATTGAGGAAGCACGTAACCGTCAATGATAGGACCACGTCCACCCTGCCCTTTTTTCAGGATTTCGTTGGCGGGCAGGGCGCGTAAGTCCGCCAGCGACGAGGCACCTATTGCCTGCATGGTTTTCAGACCGGCTTCCTCCGCCTGCTGTAAGGTCGGGTACGGACGGGCAAAACCGGCTCCGCTTTCGGCAATAGCTTTGTTGAACAGGTTTTTGGCCAGGGGCGACGCCACCAGGCAGTTCACAGCCATCGACCCCGCCGACTGCCCGGCAATGGTGACGTTGCCGGGGTCGCCACCGAACTGCGCTATGTTTTGCTTCACCCACTGCAGGGCGGCTATCTGGTCCATCAACCCGTAATTTCCCGATGCGTTGTGGCCCGACTCTTTGGTTAGTTCCGGGAGTGCCAGAAAGCCGAACGGCCCCACGCGGTAATTGACGCTGACAAACACGACGCCTTTTCTGGCCGTGGCTTCACCGTCGTACAGCGGAACGCCAGTTCCCCCGCTGTTAAACCCGCCCCCGTATATCCAGACCAGTACCGGCAGGCGTCCCTGCGGCAGGCGCTCCTGCGGCAGGCGTCCCTGCGGTAGCTTTTTCCTGGTCGGTTTCGCCCCGGTCCACACGTTCAGGTACAGGCAGTCTTCACTAATCGGGGCCTTCGGAATCAGGTATTCGGCACTCCACGGCCCAAACGGAGCCGGTGCGCCCTGCATGGGGCTTGGCCCAAACTGGTCAACTTTCCGAACGCCGGTCCAGGGGTTGACCGGCTGCGGTGCTTTCCAGCGTAAATCGCCAACGGGCGGAGCCGCAAACGGGATGCCTTTAAAAATCCGCACATCGCCGTCTTTGCTGACGCTGCCCGCAATCTGCCCGCCGGTTACGGATACCACCATCGGCTCGTCGCGGACGGGGGCGAAGGCCATGAAGCCGATTACCCCAATGGACGCGAGGCCCACGAATACACTTGTTTTTTTCATAGATGGATTAAGGAATAGTGACGCCGTTGGTTTTCAGGATTTTGTAAAAGAACAGCACCTGATACGGGCAGTGCGTTTTGCCAGTAGTCCCAGGTGTGGCCACCGGGCCGTTCGGTATAGTCGTGCGGGGTTTTGTTTTCCATCAGTTGCCGGTGCAAATCCCGGTTTCCTTCAATCAGGAAGTCATCCACGCCAATATCGAGAATCAGCGGCAGGCCGTTGGTTTTGAGTTTGTCGGCCAGCGTAACCAGCGTATAACCCGGATAGGGTGCATCGCCGGGGGCGGCCGGGCCTAGTAGTTTGGCGAAGTTTTCCGCCCGTGATTTGGCAAAATCGGCGGGTACTTTCCAGGTGGCCGTGTTGATATTCATCACGCCACTCATGCTGCCGGCAGCCGCGTACCGGTCGGGGTGGCGAGCGGAAATGAACATGGCCCCGTGCCCACCCATCGACAGCCCCGCAATGATCCGGCCCTTCCGGTCGCGCACGGTTCGGTAGGTATTGTCGATTTTGTCGATGAGTTCGTTCGAGATAAACGTTTCGAACTGGCTGGTTTTAATCTGGGGGCTATCGAAATAGTAGCTGGTCGGGTCGCCGTCGGGCGTTACGATGATGAGGTTGTACTGGTCGGCCAGCCCCTGCAACAGCGTTTTGTCGGGCGTTTTGGTCAGCCAGTCCCGGAAACTACCCGAACCGCCGTGCAGTAAATAAATCACCGGGAATGCCTGTTTTCGGGCCTTTTTGTACCGGTCCGGCAGCACGACAGCCGCCCGGAGCGTGCGGTTCATGCTGGCACTCGCCACGTCGATGGTATCAACCCTGGCGGCAATTGTCCTGAGCGACAGCAGGCATCCGACAATAAGAAATAGGGTATTGGGTGATAATTTGCGCATAATCTATTGAGCCATCGAGCCGTTTGCTTTCAGGACGTTGCTGAAAGAATAAAACGATGGTTGGGCAGTGAATTTTGCCAGTAGTCCCAGGCATGGGCGCCGGGTCGTTCGGAGTAGTCGTGGGGTGTCTGGTTGAAAACCAGTCGGCGGTGTAGTTCCCGATTCGGCTCAATCAGAAAATCGTCGACGCCACAATCGAAGACCAGTTTCATGTCCATTGGTTTTCATCCTGTCGGCCATCGCAATGACCGAATAAGCCGCCCACCCATCCGGCGACTGGTCGAAGGGGCCTAGAATCTTTTCGAACTCGGCTTTGATATTTTTGGTGGCATCGGGCGGCAGTTTCCAGGCGTTCATATCCGGGTTCAGCGCCCCGCTCATGCTGCCAGCCGCGCAATACAGGTCGGGGTGGCGCGTGGCCAGGTACAGGGAACCGTAGCCCCCATCGACAGCCCGGTAATGACGCGGCCCTTGCCGGAGCGAATGGTACGGTACGTGGCATCAATTTTATTGATAACGTTCTTTGGTCAGATACGTTTCAAACTGACTGTCCGGGCGAACGGGGCTATCCAGATAGTAGCTGAACACTTCGCCTTCCGGCATGGCAATAATCAGGTTGTACTGGTCGGCCAGACGATGTAACAGGGTTTTGTCGGGTGTTTTGGTAATCCAGTCGTCGAAAGTGGCCGTATCCGCCGTGCAACAGGTAGAGTACCGGGATAACTGGTTTTACGGTCTTTCCATACGAAGCGGGTAGCACAACGGTGGCCCGGAAGGTCCGGTTCATACCGGCGCTCGGTACGTTAATCGTGTCGACTTTGGCGGCCAGTGTCCTGAGCGACAGCAGGCATCCGATGAAGAGAAGTAGGGTATTGGGCGATAATTTGCGCATACGTTTATTGGGAAACAACTCCATTAGCTTTCAGTATTTTCTGGAAGAACAACAGATGATAGGGTAGCGAATTCTGCCAGTAGTCCCAGGTATGCGCTCCGGGACGCTCCGTGTAATCATGTTCCACTTTGCTGTAGACCAGTCTTCGGTGCAGTTCGCGGTTCGGTTCGATCAGAAAATCGTCCACGCCACAGTCGATGATTAATTTCACATCGTTGGCTTTCATTTTCTCGGTCATGTACACCACGGAGTTGGCCGCGTAGTTGTCGGGAGTGGACCCCATCGGTCCCAGAATCCGGGTAAAGCCGGGCTCAATCTGTTTGGCAAACTCGGGCGTAATGCGCCAGGTAGCCGAATTCAAATCCAGGGCTCCACTCATGCTGCCCGCAGCACAGTATAATTCCGGGTGGCGCGTGGCCAGGTATAAGGCCCCGTGCGCCACCCATGCTCAACCCCGTAATGAGCCGCCCTTTGCGGTCGCGGATGGTGCGATACGTGTTATCAATTTTGTCAATGACCTCTTTGGTAATGTAGGTTTCAAACTGGTTGTCTTTCTGCAATGGGCTGTCCAGATACCCTCCCAGCCGTTCGCCCTCGGGCATAACAATGATGAGGTTGTGCTGATCGGCCAGTTTATGCACCAGCATCCGGTCGGGCGTTTGTTTCAGCCAGTCGCTGAAGGTACCCCCACCCCCGTGCAGCAAATACAGAACAGGATACTTCGTTTTGGCGTTTGCGTAGGAGGCTGGCAGTACAATGGCCGCACGCATTGACCGATTCATACCGGCGCTCGGAATATCCAGCGTATCAACACTGGCACAAAATGCCGGCCCACAAAGCGTCAGCAGACTGAGGGCAAAAAACAAACGAGGTAAGCGCATAGTATGAGGTGAGTTAGCCGAACGTAGCGGAAAATTCAGTTAAAAATGAATCTTGACAGCGGAGCCCGGTATCTTTACGTCAAAAGTACGCAAAGACATTGTACGTTCAACTTGCGTACCTACTTTATTGTACCATTTTATGACAGATTATAATCATCCGGCTGTTGGCTACTACCAGGACGTCTTTGAGCACTGCATTCATTACCTCTCCATCGACGGGGTTATTTTTGGGTTTCACCAGAATCAGTTGAAAGTATTGCTGCTGCGCTGGAAGGGCACCAGCGAATGGAGTCTGCCGGGTGGGTTCATCCGGAAAGCGGAATCCGTTGACCATGCCGCACAGCGCATCATGAAGGAACGGACAGGTTTAAATGAGCTGTACCTCCAGCAATTTCACGTCTTTGGCGAAGCCGTGCGCTACGATCAGGAAGCTACCTGGCGAAAAATTAATCTACCCATCGACGGGTCAAACTGGTCGGAGCGGACCATCTCGCTGGGTTACTATGCCCTGGTCGATTATTCGAAGGTGGTACCAACGCCCGATTTTTTGACCGAAGCCTGTTGCTGGTGGAATCTGGCCGACATTCCCGGGTTGCTCTTCGATCATAATCACATCATTGCTGTTGCGCTTCAGTCGCTGCGAAAAGACCTCAACGACCAGCCCCTGAATCACTTACTGCCCGACACGTTTACGATTCCGGAACTACAGCGGCTGCACGAAACCATTCTGGGTCAGCCCCTTGATGCCCGCAATTTTTATAAGAAAACCATAGCATCGGGCCTGTTGGAGCGCCTTTCCGAACGTCGGGCGGACACCCCCCACAAAGCGCCGTACCTGTACCGGTTCAAGGCAATCGAACCTACGCCGGCTGAGCCAAGCCATCCATCGGACTTTTCGTGAAGTCCGGCAACGGGTCCGTGTCTCTTCTCAAAACTCACTGGTAAAAGTCCCGCCATCAAAAAATCAGGTCTCAAAAAAAGAGCAGGCCCTTCACACCGGGTGCAAAGGGCCTGCTTTCACTAGTAGCCTTATCAGTTAGTGCTTTACTTAATCTCCCCTACCATGTCTTCGGGCTTCACCCATTCGTTGAATTCGTCTTCGGTCAGGTAGCCGAGTTTCAGGGCCGTTTCTTTCAGGGTCGAGCCGTTTTTGTGGGCGGTCTGGGCAATCTCGGCGGCTTTATAATACCCAATTTTGGTGTTCAGGGCCGTTACCAGCATCAGCGATGAGTCGACGTGCTTTTTGATGTTGGCTTCGATGGGTTCGATACCCTCCGCACACTTGTCGTTGAACGATACGCACACATCGCCGATGAGCCGGGCGGAGTGCAGGAAGTTAAAAATCATGACCGGCTTGAACACGTTCAGTTCAAAATGGCCGCTCATGCCGCCGATGTTGATGGCAACGTCGTTGCCCATCACCTGCGCAGCTACCATGGTCATGGCTTCGCACTGGGTGGGATTGACTTTGCCCGGCATGATAGAGGAACCCGGCTCATTGTCTGGAATGTGCAGCTCACCGATACCCGCCCGCGGACCGCTCGACAGCATCCGGATATCGTTGCCGATTTTCATCAGGCTGGCGGCCACCGTTTTCAGGGCACCGTGCGCTTCTACAATAGCATCGTGGGCGGCCAGGGCTTCAAATTTATTTTCGGCAGTGATAAACGGCAGGCCCGTAACGGTGGCAATGTGCTTGGCTACGTTCTCCGAATAATTGGGGGGCGTGTTAATGCCCGTTCCCACGGCGGTACCACCCAGGGCCAGTTCGCTCAGGTGTGCGAGCGAGTTGTTGATGGCCCGCAGGCCGTGGTCGAGTTGCGACACGTAGCCCGAAAACTCCTGCCCGACCGTCAGGGGTGTGGCATCCATGAAGTGCGTCCGCCCGATTTTGACGACGTGCATAAACTGCTTCGACTTGGCGGCCAGGGTATCGCGTAGTTTGGTGATGCCCGGAATCGTAACGTCGAGCAGAATCTTATAGGCAGCAATGTGCATGGCCGTCGGGAACGTGTCGTTGCTCGACTGCGACTTATTTACGTCATCATTGGGATGCAAAAACTTCTTCTCGTCGGTCAACTCACCACCGTTGAGTACGTGCCCCCGGTAGGCCACTACTTCGTTCACATTCATGTTCGACTGCGTACCCGAACCCGTTTGCCAAACTACCAGCGGAAACTGGTCGTCGAGTTTACCGGCCAGAATTTCGTCGCAGGCCTGCCCGATGAGGTCACTTTTTTCGGTTGTCAATATGCCCGCGTCCAGGTTAGTCAGCGCTGCCGCTTTTTTGAGGTACGCGAACGCCCGGATTATCTCGCGGGGCATTTTATTGATGTCCTGGGCAATCTTAAAGTTTTCAATAGAGCGCTGGGTTTGAGCACCCCAATACACATTGGCCGGCACCTGAACCTGGCCCATGGTGTCTTTTTCGATACGGTATTCCATAAATAACGAGTGGGGGCGCGTAGCCCGAGAGAGTGAATGAGTGAAAGCGTGCAGGGACCGAAGATTTCGCACCCTCGTCCGTTCACGCTTTTACTCGTTGGTTACTACCGCAAAGGTAAAACCAGACACCTATTATACCATGCCACCCGGTAGTTTTAGCGGGCTATCCATCCGGTGGAAACTACGTAGTCAAATGCGTAACCATACCCGTATTTCTGCGCTTGCAGGCCCTGAGCCTGCTTTCTACCTTTGTCTCATTCGTCATTAACCATAAAAAAACACTATGAAATCTCCTCGTTTTATCAAGGAACTGATTTTAGTTGGAAGCACCCTGCTGGGTCTTGTATCCTGTGAGCCCAAGGCCGATGTAGGGCCTGGCGGTACAACGCTAAATGTAGAAGACCTGGCCAAAGCCATTGAAAGCCAAATCAAGGACAACGTAAAAGGCTACCAGATTGTCATCTACGCGGATGGCAGCCTGCGGGCCTCCCGGGCGGGTGGGTCGGCCCGCCTAAGTCAGGATTCGCCCAGCCGTACCATGAGCATTGGCGACAAGATCAACGTAGCCAGCGTTAGCAAAACGGTAACCGCAGCGGCACTCATGAAACTACTGAACGAAAAAAATATTGATGTAGATGCCGCTTTCTGGTCTTACCTCCCCGCTCACTGGAGCGTTCCGGCCTCCGTAAAATCCCTCTCCTTCCGGCAGCTGTTCAACCACCGCAGTGGCTTTCGCACGCATTACGGGTCAGATTATGCTAACCTGAAAAAGGCCGTTTCTCTGGGAGCCAGTTCGAACAAATCCCACCTCTACAACAACACCAATTATGCGCTCATGCGGTTTTTGATCGCCGATTTGTCAGGTGCCACGATTACGGCCCTACCCAACAATCCATCGGTTGTCTCAAACTCATTACCGGTGAGGCTACGCAGGCTCTGCAATACACCAATGCCTACATGACTTACTGTCAGGATAATGTGTTCGACAAAATAGGGCTGGCAAATAACATGGCCTGTAAACCAACCGACAACAACCCGGCGCTGTGCTACAAGTGGGCTGCTCCCAGCGGCAACGGAACCGACTGGGGCGATATGACTCTGACCAATGCCGAACGGGGCTGGAACATGTCGGGCATGCAGATGGCCTCCTTTATAAATGCCCTCAATACCACCAGCAAAATTGTGCCTACGGCGGTAGCCAAAGCCATGCGGACGGATTCATTGGGGTATGATGCCTGCAACCTCCAGACCAGCAACGGTGTAAAGTACTATTTCAAAAATGGGGGATATCCGGCCAGCAATAACCCTGGTGAGGTAGGCGCCTGGATTTTTGGGTTCGAGAATAATGTACACCTGGCGGTGCTGGTCAACTCAAACTATAAATCAGGCAACCTCTACTCCGACATCATCAACGCCTTCGACGAGTGGTACAAAAAGTAAAAAACCTCTTTTTTGACCGGACGGCCTGTTTACAGATAGCTATCTGTAAACAGGCCGTTTACTCTTGACACCAGCGCTTTAGTGAGGTAATCTTTATTCCATCTGAATGATTACCTTTGACTAACTGTTGTCAATTGACAGTACCAAGACTATCAAACTACCATGCAGGTATCAATAGGTCAAATTGCCAATGCTTTAGGTGGCGAAGCATTAATAAGGCATCCTGTTCGTCATGAGCTTGATTTGATGGCTGTTGTAGAATTAGGCCTGCCAATAGAATCGCTCATACACCTTCAGACTAAATTTGGCTTTACCAACAAAACAATGAGTCAAATTCTGGCTATTTCGGAAAGCACGTATCAACGGCGCATTCGGGCCAGAGAGAAGCTATCTAAAGACGAGACAGAAAAAGTGATTGCCTTGTCAGAAGTATACGAGAAAGGCATGGAGGTATTTGAAAATCAGCAGGATTTTCAAGACTGGCTTAACGCACAAATTGTATCATTACAACATCAGCGTCCTATTGACTTACTGGATACGATTCTGGGCCGGAAACAGATAATGCGTGTTTTAAACGCGATTCTGCACGGTATTTATCTATAGTATTTACGACAATCTAATATTTACGACACTTTTATACTTTTTGTCGGCAGAATCAGACGAGGGTAGTCAATAATACCTTTGCCTCATGAATCTCTACCGAATAGCGAATAAAACGTATGCAAATGACCTAAATGGCACTGGTAGCCTGTACGGATCAGGTCGCTGGCATAGAGAAGGGACTCAGATTTTGTATACGTCCGGGGCTGTATCGTTAGCCATGCTGGAAGTATTGAGCCACTGGCAAAAAACACCCAGGGGACTCGTTCTAGTTACCTTAGGCATACCAGCAAATGCAACAATCAAGGTAGTTGAGTCAAACCTCCTGCCAGCCCTTTGGCGTGAACTACCCTACCTACCTGCTTTAGCCGATTTAACTCAGCAATGGATTCAGAAAGAAAATTTCTGGATAATGAAAGTTCCTTCGGCGCATTCTCCCACGGAGTATAACTACCTGCTCAATCCGCTTCATCCCGAACACGCCACGCTAAATCAGTTTTAGCGTTGAGCCGCACCCATTTAATCCCCGGCTGAAATAATCAGTAGACTTGATTACCGACCTGTTATTGAAGCCCCTACCCCTTCAACGCATGATCGGTTTTAACATCCTGCCCCGACCAGATTTTTTTGGCCGTCCAGGGCATCTCCGGGGCCGACCAGAACGGGTCCGACACCGGAAGCCCCAGCGGCAAAAAAGCGACCGAGCACAGGTACAGACTTCCCGTTGATATGTAGGTTTCGCCAATGGAAGGCTGGTGCCCGCAAAGACCAATCTGTAGCCAGCCTTTGGCGTCGAACGTACCGGGGGCATCCATAGTCCGGTGCATAACGGCCGTCAGGGCGGAACGTACCTGTCCGGCCGGTAATTCCGGGGGTAATTGCTGTTGCAGGGCAACTTGAGCCAATAACTGAAAGGCCCCGCAGCGGTAGGCGAGTGAGCGTCCAAAAGCCGCGAAAGACCCATCGGGCCCAATGAGCCGCTCCTGCACGATGGCATACCGCTGCGCACGAGCCAGCAGCGTTTCGTATAATCCTTTTTCGGCTTTACCAGCATCGGCCAGCGTTTTTACCACGTCGAGCAGCATGGGCTGAATCACGTAACTATTGTAATAATCCCAGTGAAAATCGGGACCATCGCCGTAAGCGCCATCGCCCTTATACCACGCCTGATGCTGTCGAATGGCATAATCCATCCGTAACTCGTCGCCATTACCGGCGTATTTCAGCAAAGCCGCTTCCACCATGGCACTGAACAGAAGCCAGTTGTTATAACCGGGTTTAATGACCCGACTGGCCTGCAAGGCTTTGATCACATTGGTCTGCTCAACGGTGCTCAGCGCATGCCATAGTTTAGGGGAACGAACCAGCCCGTGCGCTAGAAAAGCCGCATCGACCAGCGGCTGACCACCCCTGGTAAAGTTTAAGTAATCGGGCGATTTTGGATTAACGCCATTGGCAATCGCCTGCCGGGACAGGTCGAGGTAGCGCTGCCGTAAACGGCTTTCATCTACGTCATCGTCGGCGTTTAATTCGAGCCAGGGTGCTACCCCCGCCAGCGTACGGCCCAGCGCTTCCAGATGCGACACGACCAGGCGACCCGCCTGCTGACCGGGTGCCGATTCAACTGGCATGGTCGCTTTTAACTGATTTTTCGCCAGGGCTGACAAAACTGGATCGGCCACTTTCAGTAGTGTTTGCAACCAGTACGCACGGTCCTCTTTTCCGGTTGCATTGCCCTCAATATACAAGGTTGGGGTATGGTCTATCGCCCCGCCGACAGTGTGCAAACTAATGGGTAAAGTGGCCGCAAGCCGGGCAAAGGTCCGTCGTTTCATGGAATCAATGGTTACGCAGGTATTTTTAACGAAAGCGATGGCGCCTGAATTTTACTGATAAATGCGGTAGCATTCACGACACAAGTACCAATTAGCTGAACCGTTCAGGGCAAAAACACTGTTACCAATCCAACACTTGCCCTTTCCGTTTACCAGTGAGCCAAGATCAGAAAAAAGCCGGGTCGCCAGTCGCCGGATCGCCGGCCGCCGAATCATCGGCTACCGTTGTAACCCCTACTGCCAGCACGCCAGCCACCGGAGTGCCGGCCACCGGACAGATTTTTGACTGGGCTATTTTGCGACGTCTTTACACGTTCGTGGAGCCCTATCAAACCCGTTTTTACCTGCTGGTTGGGACCATTCTGGTTTCTGCCTGTTTAGCTCCCCTGGCACCGCTGTTGATTCGCTACACCATCGACAATATCATTGCGATGGGTAACTACCAGCAGCTAACCCTGATGCTGGTGCTTATGATTGGCATATTGGTCGTTCAGGCCGTCGTTCAGTTTTTGAACACCTACCTGTCGGGCTGGCTGGGGCAATTCGTTATCCGCGACATTCGGGTGCAGTTGTACCAGAAAATACTACTTCTCCGGCTTAAGTTTTTCGATAATACCCCCATTGGCCGACTGGTTACCCGCGCTATATCGGACGTTGAAACGCTGGCCGATGTATTCAGTCAGGGCATGGCTGCCATTGCGGGCGATATCCTGCAACTGGTGCTGATTATCGGGGTTATGTTTTATACCGACTGGCGGCTGGCGGCTATCAGCCTGTCGACCATTCCGCTCATGTTGTTCAGCACCTACGTGTTCAAGGAGAAAATCAAGAAGTCGTTCAACAATGTGCGCACGGCCGTTGCCAACCTGAATTCGTTCGTGCAGGAGCATATTACGGGGATGAACATCGTGCAGATATTTGGCAGCGAAAAAATCGAGGCCGAAAAGTTTCGGGGCATCAATGACGAACACCGGGCAGCCAACATCCGGTCTATTCTTTATTACTCTATTTACTACCCGGTGGCCGATATCATTTCGGCGGTGGCGGTGGGGATGGTTGTCTGGTACGGCTCGACCCGGATTATTCATTCCGATGTTACGTTTGGTACCGTTACGGCCTTTGTGATGTTTATCAACCTGTTTTTCCGGCCTATCCGAATGCTGGCCGACCGGTTCAATACCCTGCAAATGGGCATCGTTAGTACCGACCGGATTCTGAAACTACTGGATAGTGACGAGTTCACCCGTAACGATGGCCATTTTGCTCCCGAAACGATTAAGGGCAAGGTAGAATTCAAGAATGTCTGGTTTGCCTATAACAATGAAGACTGGGTATTACGCGACATTTCCTTCCGGGCCAATGCGGGCGAAACCATCGCTTTTGTGGGCGCTACCGGTGCGGGTAAGTCATCCATCATCAACCTGCTAAGTCGTTTTTACGACATCAATAAAGGCGGTATCTGGATTGATGATGTTGATGTTCACGACTACGAACTGGGGCATCTGCGCCGGAATATAGGTATGGTGTTACAGGATGTTTTTCTATTCTCCGATACCATCGAAAACAATATTACGCTTGGCGATAAAGGAATCACGCGGGAGCAAATCGTGGAAGCAGCCAAACTGGTTGGGGTTCACGAATTCATCGAACGCCTGCCGGGTGGTTACGAATACAACGTCATGGAACGCGGCTCCACCCTGTCGGTGGGGCAGCGGCAGTTGATTTCGTTCGTGCGGGCAATGGTACAGAATCCTAAAATCATCGTGCTCGACGAAGCTACGTCGTCCGTTGATACCGAAACCGAGGAGATGATTCAGGATGCCATTGGGAAACTGATGAAAGGGCGCACGGCGATTGTGATTGCCCACCGGCTATCGACCATTCAGAAGGCCAACAACATCATTGTTGTCGACAAAGGATGCATTGTGGAGCAGGGCAACCATGAGGAACTACTCCAGCACGAGGGTTTTTACGCCAACCTGTACCGGATGCAATACAAAGAGGTGGTTTAATCGGCGTGGGCAGTCTCTTACCCTGCTATTCGGGCTTCCTCGTCCAAACCGGAGCCGGTCGTTCCCTCCGTAATCACCGAGTGACCCGACACATTGGGTTGGGCATTCGTGGGCCCGGGGCCACTACCATCCAGCGCGTAGGCAATGGAATCGGCCAGATCATCGGGTGCTATCTTAGCGGATTCCCCCGGCGGCTGCACTGGCTCAGGATAATCTCCGTCATTTTGCTGGCTAATCACTTCCTCATCAGCATGAGGGTCCGTTTCCATACCAGTTGGAACCGTTTCGACAGATCGGCTATTGATATCACCGCCGGTCGTTTCGCTGGGGTCGGGCATGAGGTAGCGCATGGCTGTCGTCGCGTTTAGTGCTCTACTATAACCAGTAAACAGGGATTGGTGTTTGATGACAGGCTTATTCTTCGGATAATTTCGTCACCATAATCTTATCGATCCGGCTTTTATCCATGTCGATAATCTCGAATTTGTACTTGTGCCAGACGAAGGTTTCGCCGGTTTGGGGAATGTCTTTCAGGATATGGAGGGCAAAACCGCCGAGGGTGTCGAAGCCCGTTAATTCGCGCTTCGTGGCAGCGTTGATCGTGATGGATAAATACGACAGAAAATCCTCGAAGGGCAGTTGGGCATCGATCAGGAAACTACCGTCTTCCCGCTCCCGAATCTCGTAATCGGAATGCGTATCGTCGTTGATGTCGCCCACCAGTACATCCAGAATGTCGTTGATCGTGATAATACCAAGCACCCCGCCGTACTCGTCAACAATCATACCCACGTACTGCCGCCGTTCCCGAAACCGTTCCAGCACCTGATAGGCGCGGTTGTTTTCGGGGATAAACAGAACATCGCGTTTCATGTCCTGAAGGCGCGTTAGTTCCATGTCGAAATCGCGCCCCAGAAAATCTTTCGTATAAATCAGGCCAACCACCTCATCCACTCCCCCGTTGCAAAGCGGATAAACGGAGTGTTTATAATCCAGCACCTTCGCTTTATTTTCGGCCGTTTCGTCTTCCAGATCGAGGTAAACAATTTCCTGCCGGTTAGTCATCAGCGAGGTAATCTTACGGTCGCCGAGTTGAAAAACGTTCTGAACAATCTCCTGTTCAATCTCTTCAATGGCTCCGCCCGAGGTACCCTCCTGAATCAGGCTCTTGATCTCTTCTTCGGTTACCGAACTGGCATTGGGTGTGATGTTCAGCAGTTTAAGCAGTAAGTCGCTGGACAGGGTGAGCAGGGCAATGAACGGCGACGTTACTTTGGAGAGGAAAATCATCGGCGCAGCCATCGTTTTGGAAATTCCTTCGGGATTGGATAGCCCAATCCGTTTTGGTACCAACTCGCCAAATACGAGGGACATGTACGTAAGCAGTAGCAGCACCAGCACCACCGCTATGGAATGGGCATACGGCCGTACAATTTCCACCTGAGCCACAAACTCCTGCACGTCAGTGGTGAGTTTGTCACCCGAAAAGATACCCAGCAAAATACCGATCAGTGTAATGCCAATCTGCACCGTTGACAGGAACCTGTTGGGTGAATTCGACAGATCGAGGGCTACCTGTGCCCGACGATCACCATTCCGGGCGGCTATTTCTAACTTCGACTTGCGGGAGGAGACTAAGGCAATTTCTGACATTGAGAACACCCCATTCACAATCGTCAGCAGCAAAATAATGAGTAGTTCCACAAAGGGAGAAAGTTGGCCTGTTGCAAAAATATAGAAACTGAACTGCTTTCCAACCGATTCTTGTGTGCGACAGAGTATCAGTTTGACTACTTTTACGGTTTGAACTGCATATTGTTCTAATGATTGTTTTTATAAATGACCGCCCCATCCGGCTCGTAGGTCCGAAAGCCGCTGCTCAATTGACGGATCCAGCCCTGGAGGGTGGACCGCCAGTTACGGAGTATGACGAAGTAGTCGATGCCCGTTTGGAGCTGCTCCGGGACGATGTGCTGCATGGTCACCTGCTGGTCCTGAACGCTACCCCCGCCACCGTCGGCAAACTACTGGCGCTGCTCCAGAAAGCCGATGCCAGCTACATGCTTTCCGTAACGCTGGGCTGCCTGGACAAGGAAGCCTGCGAAGAAGCGATCAAAAAACCATTCAAAGTCATTAAAGCGGCCGGTGGGGTCGTGCTTAAAGGCGATAAAATGCTGCTGATGTTCCGGCGGGGTGTCTGGGATTTGCCAAAAGGGAAATTAGACCCCGGCGAATCCTCCCGAACGGGAGCCGCCCGCGAAGTGCGCGAGGAGACCGGCGTTAAAGTTTCCGTCCATCAGCGAATCTGTACCACCTGGCACACCTATACCCTCAACGGTAACCGGATTTTAAAACGCACCAAATGGTATCAGATGGGCGTACTGGACGAAAGCCGAATGACTCCGCAGGCGGATGAAGATATCGAGAAACTGGCCTGGTTTAACCGGCGTGAAACAAAACTGGCCCTGGCCAATTCCTTCAGCTCGATTCGGTACGTTATTGATCAACTACAGGCAATGGTCGTCAGCAACTAGGCAATATCCCGCCGTCCTGTCTGTTCTGTTGCTTTTACTCGGCCCGACTTATGGGTTCGTTCAATGTATACGGCAGGAACTCGTCTACCTGTTGCCCATAGCGATGCAGGTCACGAATAATGCTGGAACTGATGGGAGCCAGTTGGGGGGAGGTAATTAAAAATACGGTGTCCAGGTCTTCGTAGATATACCGGTTAACCTGCGAGATTCCGTTCTCGTACTCAAAATCGGTGGTGTTGCGCAACCCGCGAAGAATAAACTTCGCGTTGATTTCCCGCGCTACATTGGCCGTCAGGTCTTCATACGTGATGACGCGCACGGCGGATTGATGGCGAAAAGCCCCTTCAATCAACTGCGTCATCTGCTCCAGCGGAAAATACCGCTCTTTACGGGTATTTCGCCCAATGCCGATCACAACTTCATCAAACAACCGCAGGCCCCGCAGTACGATGTCTTCGTGACCTTTCGTGAAGGGATCAAACGAGCCGGGAAACAGGGCAATTCTTTTCATCAGGTAGTTATGAGTGAACGAACGATCAGGGTAAACAGCGTTTACTAGCTCATTCGTTTAGTAAACCTAATCCGTACAAACTCAAATACCGGTGATCGGGTACATCGCTGAATTCAGGTGCCAGCGTTAAACCAGCAGGCACCGTACCGAAGGACAGGTTGGGCAAAAAACGACTCAATTCCGAGTAGGCTTCCGAAAAGGGGGTGATTTCACCAAACAGAGAAATAGGAACAGCACCGGCAGCCAGGCGCTGCTCATCAAGTACATACAAAATATAATACGCTAAATCCTGCACATTTTTGTAACCGAACCGATTGCAGTAGCGTAACTGGTGTTCCTTCCAGTACAGCATCGTGACAAATTCATCGTCAAAATAGAGATAAACACTGTCAGCCGTCAGCGACCGGCGATCCAAGTCGGCCGTGGCCTGGATAAGGGAACTGGTCTGATGAACAAAGACGAGCGGCTGGAGCGCATATATTTCCGAAAAGTAATCGAACAGGGCGTGCTCCAGGTTAAAAGCAGACAAAAAACCCTCTGCTTTGTGGGCGTACACCTGGGCGAACTCATGGGTGGGCAGAATAGTGCCACGCATCAGGGCCAGATAACTGGCCGCATACTCTTTGCGAAAAAGCGGTTCGGGGACTAGCGTGAACGAGGCCGAGTTGATACCAATACGAATTTCCTGCCAGGGCCCTGCCAGGAGTATCTCATGGTTACGGAATACATCGGGCAGTACGCCCAGCAAGGACTGATCGGTCGATAGCGACGAAAACCGGTAGTCTTCAAGGCACGAGGCCTGCCCACGTTTATCCCGCACCAGCAGCTGAAACCGGTCCTGTCCTACTTCCAGGCATAAAACCGACTGCCCGGTTTTCTCTGGATCGAACGAGTACGTACGTATGGTTGTCTTGGGAGCAAGGGTCACAGTGGTTGGCACAAGTGGACGGACTTAAAAGTAAGAATTACATCTATCGGTAAAGAGAGGGTTAAAAAGAGGCAGCATCAGGTAATGTATTCTTACGGCAGATAGCCACGTAGCCGAAACACATCATCCATCGACTGACAGTACTGAAACAGGGCGTGAACCTCGGTGGGTGGATACCCCTTTATCTCGTCAAAAGGCATCAGCCGCACCTCGTCTATAATCTGTCCATCCGCACTCATTTCAGGATCAAACCCAAGCCTTAACGAGCCGCCCGTTGCCCGGACGTGGAAGAACAGTTCCATGGCATGAAGGGGAGGCTGTATAAACTCGTTAACGAACAGCATATCACCAATTGTCACTTCCAGGCCGGTTTCTTCTATGAATTCCCGAATCAAGGCACTGGGAGCCGTTTCATTGAATTGAGGACCACCACCGGGTGGGCACCAGAACGTATCGGTCGGCCCGATACCCCGGTGTTTGACCATCAGCAACCGGTCATCTTCCCGGTATAATCCACATACCCGGAGCCGAAGCCGGTTACCGTATAATTTCAGTACCTCCTCGCGGGGCCTATCTACTTCCATTACCTGCGTCATGGTCATTACTGATTTGGGGACGCAAAGGTAGGGATAGAGAATGATGAATGATGAAGTATAACTGATGAATGTGCTTCGCGTAAGTCATTTTATCATCGCTCCGGCGACCCGGCCATCATTCATCATTTTCAATATGGGCTTCCTGAAATGTAGCTTTCGAGTGAATCAATCCGGGTTTTCTGGTCAACGATGATGGCCGATACTACGTCGTTGATCGAGATAATACCGATTAATTCTTCCTGATCCATAACGGGCAGGTGCCGTATATGCTTATCCGACATGATATGCATGCACTCTTCAATGCTTTGATCAGGCTTGATGGTGATGACATTGGCGGTCATTACCTCGGAAACGAGCGTACCGTCGGAGTGGCGGTCCTTCAGGATGATCTTCCGGGCGTAATCCCGCTCAGAGAAGATTCCAGTAAGTACCCCTTCGTCGATAACCAGTACAGCCCCAATGTTTTTATCGGCCATGAGCCGGAGCGCATCCAGTACGGTTTCCCCGGAGGAAACGGAAAACAGGGCATTGATCTTTTTGCCCTGGAGTATATGTCGGATATTCATTGCCGGAAGGATTTAGTTGTGGGTGAAAATACTAAAAAAGAGGAAAGGGTAAAAGGGAAAGATCGCAAAGGGCAAAAAAAACCTGAGATCCAGGGGTTCCCACTTCGCAAAGGGCTACTTTTCGCTTTTTCCTTTCTGCCCTTTTTTGTACCTTAGAAGCATGAACGAAACCCAAACGGCCGCCCAATTGCTGGCTAAACGTTTCCCTTTTAAACCTACTCCCGGCCAGTCACAATTCTTTGAACAGATTGGCACTTTCATCGCCCACGAAGAGATTGAACACTACCGGGACTGCTTCCTGCTACGGGGCTACGCCGGTACCGGCAAAACCACACTCGTTGGCACACTCATTAAGGTGTTGCCCCGCTTTGGGTATAAATCCATCCTGCTGGCCCCCACGGGTCGGGCGGCTAAAGTAATGACCAGCTACGCCAAAAAATCAGCGCAGACAATCCACCGAAAAATATACCGGCAGGTAGCCGATCCGGGGTCGGGAACGCTGGCGTTTCAACGGCAGAAAAACTACCACGAGGATACCCTCTTCATTGTGGATGAGGCTTCTATGATTTCGGATGAAGCGGATTTTGGCGGCAAAGGCCTGCTGACCGACCTGATCGATTACGTTTTTGAGAACCCCGGCAATAAACTGTTACTCGTGGGCGATACGGCCCAGTTGCCGCCCGTTGGCCGGGAGTTGAGCCCCGCGCTGGACCGAAGTTTTCTGGCCAGTGCGTTCGACATGACGGTGTACGAGCAGGAACTGACCGAAGTAATGCGGCAGGACGAAGAGTCCGGCATTCTGTACAACGCTACCGGCCTAAGGATGCTGCTGGATAACGACGGCTCACCCACGCCCAAATCCGTTGGGTTCGATGCCCTGCTGAGCGATAAGCCCACCGCTTCTTCAGACGATGCCCCGGCTATTCAACTCAATGTCCGGTCGTTCAATGACATCTTCAAAATGCCGCTGACCAAACTGGAAGATGGTATCCGGTACGCGTATGATAAGTACGGCCGGGAGAATACGGCCATTATCTGCCGGTCGAATAAAACGGCGGTTCAGTACAACCAGTTTGTCCGGCGAATGATTGATCAGTGCGAAGAAGAACTCGACGCGGGCGATATGCTGATGATTGCCCGGAATAATTATACCATTCTGGACGAAGAATCACCAGCGGGTTTTCTGGCCAACGGCGAGTTTGTGGAGGTACAGAAAATACGGAACAAAGAAGAGCTGCACGGCTTCCGGTTCGCTACTGTTACCCTGCGCCTGGTCGATTATGAAGATCAGCCTGATTTCGACGCCAAGATTATGCTCGATACCCTGCACACGTCCGTTCCCTCGCTGGCTTCCGACCAGTACAAAGCCCTGTACGAAAGCGTGATGAAGGACTATTTCTACATCAAGAGCAAAAAAGAACGTTCTGAAGCTGTCAAGCGCGACCCGTACCTAAACGCGTTACAGGTCAAGTTTGCCTATGCCCTTACCTGCCACAAAGCGCAGGGTGGTCAGTGGAGTGCCGTGTTCGTCGATCAGGGCTTTTTGCCCGACGGGCAGGTGAACGATGAGTTTGTGCGCTGGCTGTACACCGCCCTGACCCGCGCCACCGACGAAGCCTTCCTGATGAACTTTAATGCACAATTTTTCAACTAAGGGGTTCAGTTTACCGTTCCTGATTTACGGTTTGGGGTCTACTGCTGGCTGATGCATCGAAAATCAGTGGGTGCAGGGCCCCGGTGAGGAACCGCAACCGTAAACCAAAAACTACTTATGTCTCTCGAATGGATTATGAGCGCCTGCGTTGGCGTTGGGTTAGCTGCCTGTTGCGGGTTTCGCATCTTTGTGCCGTTGCTCATTGCCAGTGCTGCCACAAAATTCGGCTTTATCGACACGATGGCCGGTTTCGAGTGGCTGGGAACCTGGCCCGCCCTCTTTGGGCTTCTGGTGGCTACCATTGCCGAGGTAGGGGCCTACTATATTCCCTGGCTCGATAACGTTCTGGATACGATTGCCACACCAACCTCCATCATTGCCGGTACGATACTCAGTACATCTTTCCTGCACATCGACAACCCGGTGTTGCACTGGGGTCTGGGGTTGATGCTGGGCGGGAGTTCGGCAGGCATCGTTCAGGCGGGTACCAGTCTGCTCCGGCTTGGCTCCTCCGCCACTACGGGCGGGCTTGCCAACCCTGTGGTAGCCTCCGGCGAAAACATCGCATCTATTGTGCTGTCTATCTTCAGTATTTTGCTGCCATTGATTACGGCCGTGGTCATCTTTCTGCTTCTGTTGTTTATCATGAGTCAACTGGCGGCTAAACGGAAGATCTGGTTCAGCCGTGCGCCAAAACAGGCTGGTAACCCTATTACCCAGATACCGCGCAGCAACAAAGGGAGACCGTAGAAGAAGGAATTCCTGAAACGTACCCTCGCCCCCTAATGCCGGTACGTTTCAGCTGTTTGCAGACGAACTAAAGCCAGACAGTCCCAGTCCTGCGTGGTCAGCAAGCAAGTTGCTTACTGACCACGCAGGACTGGGACCGTCTGGTAACTGGCTACTCCAATAATGCTTATAATCCCGCTACCGTCCGGCGGACGAAGGCAGTCAAGTCTGCTCCCGTCAGCATATTCTGGGATAACAGGGCCAGATCATATACCTGCTTCACCATAGCTTTCTGAGCATCACCGTCCGTTTCGGCCAGGATACGACCAATCAGCGAATGGTTGGCATTAACCACCACGTTGTGCATCATCGGGAAATTGCCGTACATCGACTGCTCACCCGACAGGGCTGACATGTCTTTCATCCGGCGCATAAACTCCGGCTGGGTGATGGTAACGGGCAATTCATCCGTTGGCTGGGCTTCGATACTGACGTTCAGCATCTTGTTGTCCAGCACCTGATCGAATACTTCCTTTAGCTTGGTTTTGTCATCCTCCGACAAAACGCTTTCGTTGTTTAGCCCCTTATCGATGATTTTGTCGAGTGTGTCGGCATCAACGCGCTGGAAATGTACTTTCTCCAGCTTCTGCTCCAGGGCGTTAATGAAGTGCGCGTCGATGACGTTGTCCATCAGGAGTACGTCGTACCCACGCCGGGTGGCCGATTCCACGTAGGCATCCTGCTGTTTGCGGTCGCTGGTGTAGAGTACCACCAGCGTTTCATTCTTGTCGGTCTGGTTGGCCTGAATTTTCTCCCGATACTCGTCCGGGGTAGTGTAAACACCTTCCGTGTTTTTGAGCAGCACGAAGTTTTTTGCCTTCTCCCAGAATTTGTCGTCGCTCAGGATACCGTATTTGATAAACAGCCCGATGTCGTCGAACTTCTCCTCAAACGCTTTGCGGTCGGCGTTGAACAGGTCGTTGAGTTTGTCGGCTACTTTACGGGTGATGTACCCGTTGATTTTCTTCACGTTCGAGTCGGCCTGCAGGAAGCTGCGCGACACGTTGAGCGGAATATCGGGCGAGTCGATCACGCCGTGCAGCATCATCAGGAAGTCCGGCACTACGTCCTTCACCTCGTCGGTGATGAACACCTGACGGCTATACAGCTGAATTTTCTCGCGCTGAAACCGCAACTCGTTTTTGATGCGGGGGAAGTACAGAATACCCGTCAGGTTGAACGGATAATCGACGTTGAGGTGAATCCAGAACAGGGGTTCTTCGCTCATCGGGTACAGTTCCTGATAAAACGTCTTGTAATCCTCGTCGGTCAGGTCGGAGGGCGATTTTGTCCAGATGGGCGTGGTGTTATTCACCACTTTCCCGTCGAACTCAACCGGCGTTGGCAGGAACCGGGCGTACTTATCCAGAATACGCTGAATACGGTCTTTGTTCAGAAACTCTTCCGAATCGGGCGCAATGTGCAGGATAATGTCCGTACCCCGTTCGGCCTTTTCGGTGGGCGTCAGTTCAAACTCGGTAGAGCCATCGCAGGTCCAGCGAACACTTTCGGCCGTATCGCGGTACGATTTGGTCACGATGTCGACCCGCTCGGCAACCATAAAGGCCGAGTAGAAACCCAGGCCAAAATGACCGATTATCTGCCCTTTATCGTCGGTTTTATCCTTGTATTTTTCCAGAAAATCCGACGCGCCCGAGAAAGCAATCTGGTTGATGTACTTCTTTACCTCGTCGGCGGTCATACCGATACCATTGTCAGAAACGGTAATGGTTTTGGCTTCCTCGTCCAAAGACACGGTTACCTTCAGTTCGCCCAGTTCACCCCCAAATTCACCGAATGACGATAGCTGACGCAGTTTCTGGGTGGCATCAACGGCGTTAGACACCAGTTCGCGCAGGAATATCTCGTGGTCGGAGTAGAGGAATTTTTTTATGATCGGGAAAATATTCTCGGTATGAATGGAGATTTGTCCCTTTTCCGTCTGAGGTGTTTCGGTTGTCATTGTCGAATCAGTAAGGTTTTGGTAATTTGTTTGGAACAAACCCGTCAAATCCTGTTCCATTGCGGCTTTATCTGACAGATTGACAGGATGTTTCTACTGGCAACCCTCCAGGGTCTTTACGTATCTTAGCCTGAAAAACCTATTCACGATGCGTCTTCTATTGTTTTTACCCCTACTCTTTTTGCCGGGTTGCCTGCAGAAACCAACCCAAAACGCGGGGCCGACCCGAACGGAGGCCGCCCTCATTTATGAGAATGGGCTAGCCTACGATGGCTGTGCCGAACATATTCAGTTGCTGGCTGATAGCCTGCTCTACCGGCCAACACCAGCTACACTACCGTTGCTTCAAAAAGCACTGACAGATTTACCCGGCCAGCCTGCCAGCAACGGACGTGCGGTTACGATTCGGTTTGTAAACACCGGGCAGCAGACCACCCTGGAATGCGGCTGGGGCAAAAAAGCACAGGTAGGTGAGCTGGAGGTACTGGAGATTACCAAACGCTAAGCCGTTGAACAGGCCACGTCCAATGGTTGTTAGCATTGCGTATGCCTGAGAACTCCTATACCGATATAGCTTTACCCGACCTCGAAACCCTGCGTCAGCAGCCTGACACCGTGGTGGTCGATGTGCGCGATCAGTGGGAATTTGACGAGTTCAACGTGGGCGGGCTCAACATGCCTCTGCCTGATATCCGCGCCCGGAAAGCGGAACTCCTCCCCTATCAGACCCTGATTGTTATCTGCACCAACGGCGTTCGGAGCCGGGTAGCGGCCAAAGATTTCCTGCGCCAGCCGGAGTTGCAGAACAAGACTATATACCACCTGCACGGGGGCCTGGTGGAAGCAGTGGACTAACTCACCACCGTGAAACCCAGTTTAGCCGCCTGCTTGTCGACCTGCGGGAGATTTATCTGCAGGATATCGTGTACGTTGACCCGGATCAGCTGCGATAGCTGACTGAGGGGTAAATTGTTGCGCTCAACCCCAAACGGTTCCTCAATCTCTTCGCCAATCATTTCCAGCCCAACCAGAATATACGACGTCACCAGCACGGCCGGAATGGTCAGATAGCCGTAAAAATCAATAATGGTGAAGGGCAACACCGCCACGTACAGCAGGATAAACAGCCGGATAAATAACTGGTACGAAAAGGGAATGGGGGTGCTTTTGATGCGTTCGCAGACACCGCATACGTCCATCATGATGGACAGATACCCATTCATGTTGATGTGCTGCGAGTTGGACAGCTGACCGTTCTGGTGGAGGGTTTCGATTCGCGTTCTTAGCTGACTCGATACCCCGGCAGGCTTGTGGTCAAATTCGTTGAGACTTTGCTTCCCCGGCACCTCCGCCGTTTCCTCCAGGTCGTCCAGCGTCTTTGCATCGCGCAGATGATTGCGCAATGCGAAGGGAAAATTCGAGATTGTCTGGGCAAAAAACAGCCGCGTGGCTCTATCGTCGAGCGGCACCACTGCGTTGAGATAGATGGCCAGGTTGCGGCAGTTGTTGATCAGCACTCCCCAGGAGGAGCGGCCTTCGTAAAAGCGGTCGTAGGCGGTGTTGGTCCGAAAGAGCAGCAGTAAGCTCAACAGAATGCCCAGGGCACTCATGAACGATGAGGGCGTATCCTTCAGCCGAAGGTCCACGTACTTGAGTTCCACGATCGTAGCGATCAGTACGTACACCAACACGATCATCAGTCGACGGGCCAGCCTTCTGGCCGTGGGGCCGGTATGAAAATGCCAGATCGCCGAGAACCAGTCCTTCTTTTTGTATATAATCATGACATTATACCGTATTCAACGCCTAACGGACTGTCCATACGCGTTGTTTAAGGCAGACTTGCGGTTAAATGGATAGTTCTCCGGCAAAAACCCGTTTAGCCGGTCCAATCAGGTAGATGCTATCAAAAGTACCATCAGGCAATGGATTAAACGATACCCGAAGATTACCCCCCGGGTTCTGATGGCAATCGGACCAGCCATATTATGCTGGGCATAAGCCGCCAGCGCAACCGCCGTTACACCCGTACCGCAGGAGAAGGTCTCATCTTCCACACCCCGCTCGTAGGTCCTGACGTACAGGGTGTTTCCGTCAACGACCTGCACGTAATTGACGTTCGTACCACCGGGCGCAAATCGACTGTCGTACCGGAGCGTTCGGCCATCAGCCACTACATTCACCACGTCGGCATCGTCTAAATCGGTAACAAACTGAACAACGTGCGGAGAGCCGGTATGCAGAAACGATACGCCACCCCGGTCTTCGATACCCGATACGTCGCTCATTTTCAGGAAGATTTCGTCCCCGCGCACTTCGGCCAGGTGTTCGCCGTCGACGGCCCGGAATCGGGTTCTGTCGGTAAATAACCCCAGGTCATGGGCAAACCGAACGATGCACCGTCCGCCATTACCACACATGCTGCCCTCTGCGCCGTCGGCATTGAAGTACACCATCCGAAAGTCATAGCCATCATCATTCTGGAGCAGGATGAGTCCATCGGCCCCAATACCGAACCGACGATGACAGAGTTGCTCGATTAAAGCCTGATTATCGGCAGGAAATGACCTGCTTCGATCGTCGATCATGACGAAATCGTTTCCCGTACCCTGGTATTTGAGAAAGTCCATACAGTTTAATAAAAAAAGCCACCCTGCTGGGTAGCTTTTATTTTTTCTGACAGGCAGGAAACTACGCTGCTGCTACTACTGCCTTTGGCTTGCGCTCTTTAACGCGAGCGGCTTTACCCTGACGACCACGCAGATAAAACAGACGGGCCCGACGGACTTTGCCCATACGAACTACCTCAACCTTATCGACGTTGGGCGACAGCAGTGGGAAGATACGCTCGACACCAATGCCATTCGATATTTTGCGAACAGTGAACGTTTCACCACCGCTACTTGGGTTCCGGCGCTGAATAACCGTGCCCGTGAAGACCTGGATACGCTCTTTGTTTCCTTCGCGGATTTTAACGTGAACGTTCACCGTATCACCCGCCCGGAATGTGGGCAACTCGGTGCGACGCTGCGCGTTGTCTGCCTCTACTAATTTTATTAACTCGCTCATGACCGTATATAAATCGCCAGATAACTATTTGCGAAATGAGCCGCAAAGATAGTAAATTTCTCAGCGCAAGAAAATACTTTTGTAAAATTACCTCGCTTAACCTGACACCAGGCCTATGAAAATACTTGACGTTGATCAGATTCGTGCCCTTGATCAGGCAACCATCGAAAAAGAACCCATCGCGCCCATCAATTTAATGGAACGGGCAGCCCTTACGTTTGTCGACTGGCTGGCCGAGCGTTTTCCCGTTACAACCTCTATCAAAGTTTTTTGCGGACTGGGTAACAACGGGGGGGATGGGCTGGCCATTGCCCGCCTGCTGCTGGAGCGGGAGTACGTTATTGAGGTGTGCGTTGTCCGGTACGCTCCCCGCGAATCCGATGACTTTATGCACAACCACCGGCGGCTTAAACTCATCACCGAAACGATCCGGTACATCGAATCAGGACAGGATATTCCGGCCCTTCGTCACAACGAGGTGGTTATCGATGCCATTCTGGGTTCAGGTTTATCGCGCCCGGCGGATGGCATTGTTCAACAGGTAATTGAACAGATAAACCGCTCACCGGCCACGGTCGTTTCGGTCGATATTGCCAGTGGGTTATACACGGATAAGCCCAATGCCCCGAACGACGTCATTATTGAGCCCGATTATACGGTTACCTTCCAGTTGCCCAAACTGGCTTTCATGCTCCCGGACAATGGACGCTATGTAGGTGACTGGCAGTTTGTTGACATTCGCCTGCACAAACGGTTTATCGACAAGGCCCCTACCCCTTATTATTTTACGCAGGCGCAGGATGCCCGGCTCCTGCTCAAAAAAAGAAATCGCTACGCCAACAAAGGAACGTTTGGCCATGCGTTGCTATTGGTGGGTAGCTACGGCAAAATAGGGGCTGCGGTGCTGGCAGCGAAGGCCTGCCTACGGTCGGGGGTGGGATTACTGACGGTGCAGGTTCCCCAGTGTGGGTACGCTATCCTGCAAACAGCGGTGCCGGAAGCCATGTGCCTTTCCGATAGTCATCCGCATGTGCTGACCGGCAACCCGGGAACGGATGCGGAAAAAGCAGAAGGGCCTGACCCGGCCAGCTACGCTACCGTGGGTATTGGCCCCGGTATCGGCAAAGCACCCGAAACGCTGGCGATGCTGAAGAAACTGCTGAAAGGGCTGAAAAAACCACTGGTCATTGACGCTGATGCCCTGAACCTGCTGGCCGAAAATCGGGACCTGCTGAAGAAACTCCCCCCCGACAGCATCCTGACTCCGCACCCCAAAGAGTTTGAGCGGTTAACCAAGAAGTGGGATAACGACTACCAGAAACTGGATATGCTGCGGCAGTTTGCCCAGACGTATAAAGTTGTTGTTGTCCTGAAAGGAGCGCACACGGCCATTGCTACGCCCGGTGGCGACGTTCATTTCAACTCAACGGGTAACCCGGGTCTGAGCACGGGCGGGACGGGGGATGTCTTGACGGGTGTCCTTACAGCCCTGCTCGCTCAGGGTTACGACCCCATTGAAGCAGCCGTGCTGGGCGTGTTTGCACACGGGCTGGCGGGGGACCAGGTAGCCGCACAGCGTGGCCAGACCGGCATGATTGCTTCGGACATCATCGAAGCCCTTCGGTGGGAGTAGGACCGGAGGGAACCTTCTGGTTCTAACCCGTTGATAGTGTCGGGATAACGTATTTCTACGCAGGGGTAAAAACCGGGGTTTCTCCCCTGTTTTTTCACTATACCGTTTCCGAAATTTGTGTGACTATAAAGCCTCTATCACACACCATGAAATACGGAACCCATCGAAACTGGCAGCCTGAAAACCCTTCGCGCAAAGGCCGGTTCACCGTCGATTACACAACCGCTTTAGGCAGTCTGGCAGCCGCTTTGCTGGTGTATATTATCTACCATATTTACCCGCTGGTATCGCAGGGTTTGCTATGGTGAACAACGAGAAGACGCTGGACGAAAGGATTTCTGTTGTAGAAATTGCCTTCCATCCAGCGTCTTCTCCCGTTGTTCTCTCGTTATTTCATCAGTTGGTACGTGGCAAAGGCCGCCAGGTAAGCCAGCGCCATCATATAGCCCAATTGCACGGCGGGCCATTTCCAGCTTTTTGTTTCGCGCTGCGTAGCGGCAAGGGTGCTCATACACATCATGGCGAACACGTAGAAGACCAGCAATGACCAGGCCAGAGCCGGTGTGTACATCGGTCCGCCCGTTGCCGGGTTTCGCTCCTGCCGGAGCCGTTCGCGAATGGTGACACCGGCATCATCTTCCCCATCACCCCCACCAATGCTGTAGATGGTTGACATCGTTCCAACGAATACTTCGCGGGCCGCGAAAGAGCTGAGCAGGGCAATACCAATTTTCCAGTCGTACCCCAGCGGCCGGATGGCGGGTTCGATAAAATGGCCGAACTGACCGGCATAGGACGCTTCGAGTCGTTCAGAAGCGATACGGTTCTGTACTGCATCGCCCGTAAGGGTAGTACTTTGTTCACGCGCACGCGTTTCTGCCTGTTCCATCGAATCGCCGGGGCCATAGCTGGCCAGTACCCAAAGTACGATGGATATTGCCAGAATAACCCGACCCGCTTCCCAGACAAACGAACGCACACTCTCCCACACCGTCAGGGCAACGTGGTTCCAGCGGGGTAGTTTAAAGGTGGGCAGTTCCATAATGAAAAAGCTGCGTCTCTTTGGTGCGAAGAAAAAGTTTCAGCACATGGCCGCCGACGCTACCGCACTGATCAACCCCAGCAGATACAAGCTCATCAGGGCCAGCCCCTGCATGTTGAATAATCCGAGAATACGGCGGTCTGGCACAACCAGCGCAATCAGAATGGTGTAGATGGGTAAGCGGGCTGCACAACTCATGAGGGGCGTTACCAGAATCGTAATGAGCCGGTCGCGCCGGGTACCAATGCTGCGGGTAGCCATAATGGCCGGTACTGCGCAGGCTACCCCCGAAATCAGGGGCACGACACTCCGACCGTTCAGGCCAAATTTCCGCATGATCCGGTCCATAATGACCATCACCCGCGGCCATATACCCCGATTCTTCGAGCAGGGCTATCAGCAAAAACAAAAAAGCGATCTGCGGGATAAAGACCAGCACACCCCCAATACCAGCCAGTACCCCATCGGTCAGCAAATCAGTGAGTGGCCCGGCAGGCAAGCTTGCTTTCAATTGCCCATTGAGCCAGGCGACGCCCGTGTCGATGCCATCCATGAATGGTTGTGCCCAGGCAAAAATGGCCTGAAAAATCAACAGCAGTACAAAGCCAAAAATAGCGTATCCCCACACCGGATGGAGCAGAAACCGATCCAGTCTCTGGCTCCAGGTTGGCTGCATCGGCCGCATGTTGTTCCGTAACGGCCTCGGCTACAATGGGGGCAATGCGTTTGTACCGGGTAATCGTTTCATCGGCCTGAAAGGTTGTTCGCTAAATCCGTACCGGTCAATAAGGGTATCCAGCCCGGCACGCTGGGCCTGATTCAGGAACGAGAAACCGTCGTGCTGAATCAGGTATTGTAAGGCGAGGTAGTTGCTATTGAGGGCATAGTCTTTTCTTGTTTCCGCAATTAGTTCGGCAGCGCCGTCGGCGGGGTCAAAAAACTGACTGGGTAGCCGTACGGGCTCCTTTATTTGCTCCACTACCGCTTTCTTGAGTTTATCCAGCCCCTCGCCGGTGCGGGCGTTGATCCGAACAATGGGAATACCCAATCGCATAGCCAGCCGCACGGCATTGATTTCTTTGCCCTGTTTCCGGGCAACGTCGAGCATGTTCAGGGCCAGCACCGAGGGCACGCCCAAATCAGCGACCTGCGTAAACAGCAGCAGGTTCCGGTGCAGATTGGAGGCATCGACAACAACAATGGCAACATGGGGATAATCGGGATGGGCGGGATTGGCCAGAATATCCGTTACGACCTGCTCATCCAGCGACTTGGGGTAAATGGAATAAACACCGGGAAGGTCAACAACGGTAGCGGAAGTCTGGGCATCGATAGGCCATGTACCGGATTTTTTATCTACCGTGACACCGGGAAAGTTACCCGTTTTCTGACGCAGGCCGGTCAGTTGATTGAACAGCGACGATTTACCGGCGTTCGGGTTGCCGATAAGGGCAATGATGGGGGCACTCAACTAGTTATGATTTGTGATCGCGGTTTGTGGTGAACGAGTCGTTACCCCAAACCAGCAAACTATTCGACAAGCATGGTAGACGCTTCGGATTTGCGCATGGCCAGACAGTAGCCACCTACTTTCAGGCAAATGGGGTCGCCGAGCGGAGCTTTACTGTGGAGGCATACTTCAGCACCGGGTAAACAGCCCATTTCGAGCAATTTTAACGACATCAATTGGTTGTTGAACGACTAGAATGGTGGCCCGTTCTCCAATTTTCAGGTCAGCTACGCTCCGTTTGCTCATGGCCCTGGTGCCGGTTTGACGCGGCTGTTTTTATTTAGATTCAATTTAATTAACGCAAGATTACAACGGAAAGTTTTTCTAAGCAAGAACGATCCGCAAAAATGTCCCCCCACTGGGTCGGCCCGTTCTTCACCCATTCGGCTGCGATGCAGTAGCCAGGACCATTCGTGCCTGCCTGCAACGCCCCAGACGAACCGGCTCTCAAGTAGCAATCTCAAGCAGACTTCCGTCCGGTTGGGCATCCTGAGCAGGGTGCTCATGGTTGATAATTCCGGCCGGAAACCAGTGAGTTCAGTACCCGTTATTTCAGCAAATCCCAGGCAAACCGTAGAATAGTAGCGGCAATGACGACTAAAAAGAAAATCCGGATAAAGCTATTGCCTTTCAGAATAGCCAGCCGCGCTCCCAAAAACGCCCCCGACAGATTGGCTACTGCCATTGGAAACGCAAACGCATATAGTATATAGCCCTTGTTGGCAAAAAACAGCGTGCAGGATAGATTTGTGGCGGCATTGACCAGTTTGGCGTAGGCACTAGCTTTCAGAAAGTCGAACCCAATCAGGCCAATAAAACCCAGCACCAGAAAACTCCCGGTTCCCGGCCCGAAAAAGCCATCGTAGAAACCGATCAGGGCGCCCATCAGCCACATACGCACTCGCTGCTGCTGTGGCGTTACAATCCGTTCCGTTACCTGTCCGAATCCTTTTTTGGTGAGGGTGTAGATAAACACCGTAATCAGAATGACCAGTGCCAATGGCTTCATAAAGCTATTGGGTACCCGTGTCAGCGTCCAGGCACCCAGCCAGGAGGCCACGAAGGCAATGGCCATCATCGGCCCGATAAACTTCCCGGCTACCGCCACGCGCCGGCTGTACTGAAAGGCACCCATCAGGCTGCCGCCCAGCGACGGAATTTTGGTGGTGCCGATGAGGGTCGGAACGGGGTATTGCGGCAGGGTAAACAGGATAGCCGGTGTTTGAATCAATCCCCCTCCGCCAATAATGGCATCGATAAAGCCCGCCAGGAAGGAAAATCCGCAGAGAATAAAAACAGAATGGTAGTCCATGAAGTGCATCAGAACGCAAAACTATTTCTTTTTCGCATCGGCAGCGCACCGTAAATTTGCAGCATCAGGAAAATAGCATGACAGAATCGGTACGACAGATGGGCGCGTTGATGCGGAAGGAATTTCTGCTGGAGTGGCGACAACGCTACGCGCTCAACGGTATGCTGCTGTACATTGTGAGTGCGGTATTTGTTTGTTACCTGAGTTTCAACGCCCGGCGCGGGCAGTTGACACCCATCGTCTGGAATGCGCTTTTCTGGATTATTCTGTTGTTCACGGCCATTAATGCCATTGCCAAAAGCTTCGTGCAGGAGCGTGCCGGGCGGCAGTTGTACTACTATACCCTGGCCAGTCCGCAACAGATTATCCTGTCGAAAATTCTGTACAATACCGTTCTGATGCTGGCTCTGGCTTTTTTGGGTTTTGGCGTTTACGCGTTTGTGCTGGGTAACCCGGTCAACGATGTGCCTTTATACCTGGTGGCGTTAGTTCTGGGTGCCATAGGTTTCTCGGCTTCGCTGACCCTGGTTTCCGGGATTGCCAGCAAGGCAGAAAACCCATCCACGCTGATGGCCGTACTGAGTTTTCCGACCATACTGCCACTCCTGCTGGAGTTGCTAAAGATATCGAAGAATGCGCTCGACGGCCTCGACCGGAGTGTTAGCTGGAAGGAAGTTGGAACCGTACTGGCCATCGATGTCATTGTCTTGGTCTTGTCCCTGTTATTATTTCCGTTTTTATGGCGGAGTTGAAACACTTAGTTTGATGTTTGGTGTTTGATGTTGTAGTCGGCTGTCGCGTCAGCTACTCCTGCGTCAGCCAACTACAACATCAAACACCAAACATCAAACGGATGAAAAATACCTGGTGGAAAGCCCTCGCGGTCGTCATTATGACGTATGTTATTGTCTGGGGCTTAGTCGGCCCGGTACCGCGCCAGCCGATTCTGAACGAGAGTATCCGCAACGTGTCATTTCACGTGCCGCTTTGGTTTGCCATGATTATTCTCCTGATTACGTCGGTTACCTACTCCGTTCGCTACCTGCGGAAGGGCCGGACGGATGATGACCTGATAGCGGTTGAATTTGCCAACACGGCTATTCTGTTCGGGGTGCTGGGGTGCCTGACGGGTGCTATCTGGGCCAATTTCACCTGGGGAGACCCGTGGCCCAACGACCCCAAGCTGAATAGTGTAGCTGTGGGCATGCTTATGTACATGGCCTACCTTATTCTGCGTGGCTCGTTTGACGATGAGCAGCGACGCGCCCGCATATCAGCGGTGTATAATATATTTGTGTTTGCGGTCTTCATTCCGCTCATATTCATCCTGCCCCGCATGACCGACTCCCTGCACCCGGGCAACGGGGGCAACCCGGCCTTTGGCCAGTATGATATGGACAACAGTCTACGCCTGGTGCTGTACCCGGCCGTTATTGGCCTTACGCTCATTGGTGTCTGGATTACGCAGTTACGGGTTAGACTGCGTCGGGTAAAAGGCGCGCTGGATGCGTAAAGTCCATCCAATTCCCGGAATGATTCCCGCTATTTTTACGTTACTTTCTTAGCTATTTTACGTTTCCAATGCAACGAACTCCCTTTTTCAACTTGTCCCTTGCTGGCTCTCCTTATGTTAAGTCAAACAGGTAATGGCGCAACAACCAGTAACCAATGGCGTTGAAATGGCCGACCAGCTTCGGGCCGATGGTAAAATATGGGTGGTTGTAGCCGTTATCGCAGCGATTTTTGCCGGTATCATTCTTTACCTGATCCGGCTCGACCGTCAGATTGGCAAGCTGGAAAAAGAAGTTAAAAGCCAATGAAAGACGAAAGACAGAAAACCGGTAACCTTAATTAGTTGTCGCTCATTCGTATACCCCAATCAACATGAAACTCTCTCATATAATCGGTATTATCGTTATCGCCGTTGCTATTGGCGTCATTGCCAGTACGGCGGGCGATGCCAGCGTATACACGACCTTTACGAAAGCCCAGCAGATGGCGCAGAATGGCGACGACAACATGATTCACGTCGTTGGCAAGGTGAACAAAGACGCCCAGGGTAAAATCGCCGATATGCTCTACAACCCAGCCATTGACCCAAATCACTTCGAGTTTACGCTGATCGACAACGACAATCGGGCGCAAAAAGTGGTGTATAACAGTCCCAAGCCACAGGATTTCGAGCGTTCGGAGCAGATTGTGGTGATTGGCGCCATGGAAGGGGATCATTTTCAGTGCAACAAAATTTTGCTCAAGTGCCCATCCAAGTACCAGGATGGTAAGTTGGAAACAACGGAGCACACGGCAAAAACCGCCCAGCTATGAACGTTCAGGAAATTGAAGAAGCGGCAAAAGAGTTACCACCGAATGAGTTAAACGGTCTGATAACCCGTCTTCACGGTTTTTTCAACGAATGTTGGGATAAACAGATGGAAGACGATGCGAAACAGGGTCGATTGGATAAGTTGATCAATGAGGCTAAAGAAGATATTCGTTCGGGTCGAACCAGACCCTTATGAACCACCGGACAACTGACAAGTTTTGGAAACGGTATGATTCATTACCAACTAACATTCAGGAACTGGCTGACAAGAACTTTGAACTGCTCAAAGCCGATTTATTCCATCCATCTTTGCATTTCAAAGAAGTTAATAGGAAAGATAGTTTATGGTCAGCACGGGTTGGCGACCATTTTCGAGTACTAGCGATACGCGAGGAGACAGAATTGTATTGGTTCTGGATCGGTCATCACTCAGAATACGATAGATTAATTAGTCAATGATACACGAAACAGTCGGTCAACTCGGCCATTTTTTGGTTATTCTCTCCTTCGTTACGGCACTTGTCGCTACGGTTGCGTATTTGCTGTCGACCCTGGGAACGAGGAAAAGCGTGCAGGCCGAACCTGAAGAGGAATTACAGCTGGCCTATGCCGGGGAATCAACCTTCAACGGTAAAACAGCCAAACGCAAAAGTCCGCCCAAAAAGGTTGACCGGGCATCAATGACCCAGGCCAAAGACGATTGGCGGACGCTGGCCCGCTGGTCTTTTTACCTGCACGGGGCAGCCGTGGTCGGGGTAGCCTCGTGCCTGTTCTACATCATTTTCAACCACTACTTCGAGTATCATTACGCCTGGAGTCACTCCTCGCTGGCGTTGCCGGTTCAGTACATGATTGCCTGTTTCTGGGAAAGCCAGGAAGGCTCGTTCCTGCTCTGGCTATTCTGGAATGCGGTGTTGGGTGCTATTTTGATGCAGAGCAGCGGCTCGAAATGGGAAGCGCCCGTCATGACTATTTTTGCCCTGGTGCAGGCCTTTCTGGCTTCCATGATTCTGGGTGTCGTTTTTGGCGAGACGTTTAAACTGGGTTCTTCGCCCTTCCTGCTGCTGCGGGATGCGATGCCCGAAGCCCCTATTTTCGCGACTGACCCAAATTTTATTCCTAAAGACGGAAACGGGTTGAATCCACTGCTGCAGAATTACTGGATGGTGATTCACCCGCCTACGCTGTTTCTCGGTTTCGCCCTTACGCTGGTGCCGTTTGCCTACTGCGTTGCCGGACTCTGGCGCAACCAGCCCCTGGAATGGATTCGCCCGGCCCTGCCCTGGACTCTGTTCGGTGCCATGATTCTGGGAGTCGGCATCATGATGGGGGGCTATTGGGCCTACGAAACGCTCAACTTTGGTGGCTACTGGAACTGGGACCCCGTGGAGAACGCGGTGTATGTTCCCTGGCTGGTAATGGTGGCTGCCCTGCACACGATGCTGATTGCCAAGCGTAGTTCAACGGGCCTCAAATCGGCCATTATCTTAACTATCAGCACTTTTCTCCTGATCTTGTACGCTACGTTCCTGACCAGGAGCGGTATTCTGGGTAATGCGTCGGTTCACTCCTTTACGGACTTAGGCTTATCCGGCCAGTTGCTGGTTTATTTGCTGGTGTTCGTGGCCCTGGCCATACTACTGGCGACCATCAAATGGAAAACGATTCCGAGCGATGAACAGGAAGCCTCGGTGTATACGAAGGAGTTCTGGCTGTTTATTGGTGCTGTCGTTGTTTGCCTGGCTGCTTTTCAGGTTATCGCCACTACGTCGATACCGGTTTATAACAAGGTTCTGGAAGCGTTTGGTAAAGTATCCAACATGGCCCTGCCCGCCGATCAGGCAGCTCACTACTCAAAATTCCAGATCTGGTTTTTTGTGGTTATCGCCCTGCTCACCGGCATCGGTCAGTTTATGTGGTGGCGCAAGCTGGAGAACAAAAAGTGGGATGCGCTGATTACGCCGGCTATCCTGACGCTGCTCATCAGCGCGGGTCTGATTACATTTGGTTCCGTCAAGAACCCGGTTTACATGGCCTTGCTGGTCGCGTCGGTTTTTGCGCTGACCACCAACGGCACCATTTTGCTGGGTATTATTCAGGGAAATTACCGCATGTCGGGGGGAGCTATTGCGCACCTGGGCTGGCACTCATGTTGATTGGTATACTGTATTCGTCCGGTTACTCGCAAAGTAATTTCCATGAACAACAGCGGCCTGATGATTTCCAACTCGGAAGAGTTTACCAAGAACAACAATAAAGAAAATAAAGAGAACGTGCTGCTGTGGCTCAACCAGCCGGAGCGGATGGACCAGTACCAGGTTACCTACCGGGGCCAGTGGGTGGAAGTACGCGATATGCCGGGCTATGTGCCCGCGCCAGGCTGTGATGCCAATTGAAGGCGACTTCCACGGCATTGCCCAGCGCGATATTGAGCAGAACGGTAAACTGTACCATAAGAAAGGTGATACACTGGCTTTATATCCCGAAAACGTCCACTATGCCGTTGAATACCGCGAGCCAAATGGCAAGATTTTCACGCTGTACCCCCGTATTCAGGTGAATCCCCGCATGGGCTGATTGCTGTCGCCGGATAGCCGCCATACCATCGGGCGGGATATTTACACCTATATAGCCATCGGCTCCCGACCCAATGGAGGAGAGTAAATGGGAGAAAACCGAAACATTTTCGGTCGCCATTAAAGACACGTTTTTCCTGAACGATTACGTGGCCATTCTGGACAATGTAGTACGAACAGATAAGGTAGATGGAATTGACATTGGTCCCACTGATGCAGCCGTTCGGGCAGTAGTTCGGGTGCTCGACAAAAATGGCGAGCACATTCTGAACCCGGCTTTCGTCATCAAAAACCGGATGGTGGCCCATCCGGCCGAAATGAGTGATGAACTGGGCGTACGTATTCAACTCAACGAAATTGACCCGCAGACCGGCAAATTCACATTCGCCGTGAACCGGACCCAGCGCGATTACATCGTGATGAAAGCGTTTGAAAAGCCGCTTATCAACGTGCTGTGGATTGGCACGCTCGTGGTTGTCATTGGCTTCCTGATTGCTACCGTACGGCGGTATCGGGAAGGAAGAAAGAATGCAATTAGCCAGTTAATCCGTTGGTCAGTTGAGCTGATGATTCAATCAACCTACTTGATCAACTCATCGGCCAACCAAATGACTGACTCCCTACCTGATGAATGAAACTTCGTGAAATACTGTTCCTAGCGGTTGCGGCTGGTTTTCTGGTCATCTGGATTGCCGAATACCAGCGAACCACCTTTGGCGATAGTTACTGGCTGTTGATGTTATTCCTGGGCTTTCTGCTGGCCTTCCAATACATTCGTATTAAACGCATCGAACAGCGAAAAAGCCGTCTCGCCCACGATTAAGCAAATGGTGGAAGACCGGAAGAAAAAGAAAGAAATAGGTTGACTGGGTAAGGTTGATGGTACCTAGTGAATGTTTTGCACGCGTCAACTCAGCATTCATCCATCAACCATCAACGTATAAACCTGTTTGGAACTCATACGCCCTTTTATTCGGTGCTTTACTTGCCCTCGTGCTGGCCGGTTTTTTCTCGGCGGTCGAGATGGCCTACGTATCGGTCAACCGATTGTATTTTGAACTCCACAGCAAGCAGGGGCCACTGGGCGAGAAACTGGTGTCTGGTTTCCTAAAAAACCCGATTCTGTTTGTCGGCACAACCCTGACGGGCAACACGCTCTTTCTGGTGCTGTATACCGTGCTGGGCGTTACGGTGCTAAATCCGCTTACTGATGGCACTGCTTCCGCCCGGTTGGACTGCGAATGAATTTGTCGTCATCTCCATTGAAACACTGATTCTGACGCGTGATTTTTCTGCCCCTGGCCGATTACATTCCGAAAAGCCTGGCCCTTATTCATCCCGACCGTTTTCTGGAAGCACTGGCCGTCCCCCTCTGGGTTATTTACAAAGCCATTGCGCCCATTGTTCGGGTACTGGTGGGCACGGCCCGTTTCTTTATCCGGTACGTATTGGGCAAAAAAAACCCGGAAATCCGGCCCGTTTTTGGGTTGACAGACCTCAATCATTACCTCCAGCAACTCAATCAGAAAACAGATACGGAAAAAGATGTTGAAGTCGATACGCAGATCTTCAACAACGCCATCGAGTTTCGGGATGTGCGGGTACGCGACTGTCTGGTTCCCCGTACCGAAATTACGGCCATTGCCGTAGATGATACCGTCGAGGAGCTTCGGCAGGCGTTTCAGGACAGCGGTCACTCTAAAATTGTTGTCTATCGCGATACCATCGACGATGTGATTGGCTATTGCCACGCGCTGGCTTTGTTTAGAAAACCAGCCACCGTTGAGGAAATTATTACGCCCATCATCATCGTTCCCGAAACAATGCCCGCGCAGGATCTGTTGTTACGGTTTCTGTCGGAACGAAAAAGTCTGGCGCTGGTAGTCGATGAGTTTGGTGGCACGGCCGGTATTGTCAGTGTGGAGGATATGGTCGAACAGATTTTCGGGGAGATTCAGGATGAATATGATACCAACGAAGACTGGGTTGAACAGCAAATCGACGAAACGACCTGGCTGCTAAGTGCCCGCCACGAAATTGACGATCTGAACAAAACATATGGCTGGCAAATTCCCGAAGGCGATCGGCCATCAGCCCGATACGATACCCTCGGCGGGTTAATTCTGGCCATGCACGAAGACGTTCCCAAGGTTGGCGAGGTCATTGAGGTTTCTCCTTTTACGTTTACGATTGTTTCAATGGACGGCACGCGGATCGACACCGTAAAAGTCCAGCTCAACTCCGAAAAAGACTAAGCACATAACCTGAATTTCTGTGGACGCAACAACCATTCAACAGGCAGTAGCCCAGCATTTATTAGCCGTGAAAGCGGTTCGGCTCCGGCCAGATGAGCCTTTTACCTGGAGTTCGGGCTGGAAATCTCCCATATATTGCGACAACCGGGTCACCCTGGCGTATCCCGACGTACGCAGTTTCATTAAAAATGCCCTGGCCGAATGATTCAGTATCAGTTTCCGGGCGTTGAGGTCATTGCCGGAGTCGCTACGGCGGGTATTCCGCAGGGTGCGCTGGTGGCCGATGCCCTGGGGCTCCCCTACTGCTACGTCCGGCCGGAACCCAAAGGCGCACGGCATGGGCAAGCAAATTGAAGGGCACCTACCCAAAACGGACCACTGGGCCCGCAGAAAGTGGTGGTCATCGAAGACTTGATTTCTACGGGCGGCAGTTCGCTCAAGGTAGTGGATGCGCTGCGGGCGGCTGGTGCCGAAGTGATTGGGATGGCGGCTATCTTTACGTACGGCTTCCCCGTGGCAACCGAAAATTTTGCTGCTAAAAATGTGCCGCTGGCCTGCCTGAGCAACTACGAGACGCTGCTGATCGAAGCGCAGTCCCTTAATTACATTACGGCCGGTGCCATGCAGTCCCTGGCCTCCTGGCGGGAAAATCCCGCTGACTGGGGGAAATAGGCCCGTTGGTCATTGGCTACGCCGTTGATTGCCGACCGCGTAGCCAATGACATTAATCCGATCACTACGCTATGGCTACCGTAACTGCCCGCATTGAACGTACCCCCTACGAAACGCACCTGACAACGGGTACGCAGGTTGTTGTGGCCGATGAACCCGCCGATCTGGGTGGTGGGGATAAGGGAATGAAACCGGGTGAGTTGCTGGCGGGTTCGCTGGCTGCCTGCACCGTAATGACCCTGCGAATGTATGCCGACCGGAAAAACTGGCCGCTGGATTCGGCCGTTGTCCACGTCGATTACTCCCACGACCTGACCACGAAGCGGTCTTTGTTCTCGATCCAGCTTATTCTGAATGGCGACCTCGATCAGGAACAGCGCGCCCGTTTGCTCGAAATTGCCGACCGCTGTCCCATTCACCGGGCGTTGCAGAATCCCGTAGATTTTGCCACCGTTCTGATCGACGATGCCCGGTTAGGGGCAACCAGCAGCATTGAACTTGTCAGTTGATTCAGTCACAATCACGACGAGCGAAACGCGGCATTACCAACACGTACCCCAATGGCGAAAGTACCCGGGGTCGCCCGTACGTTGTCTGGAGGTCCAGCGTGTGCCTTCACGCCAGTGTATGCTCCCCCGCAGTGTATTGTTTGTGGGCTGACGCCAGACGTATATCACTTCGGCAGCATCGAACTCACATCAGAACCACGAGTGGGGTAAGCAAACAGCGTATCGCCTAACTCCTTAGCGGGAATGCGGTACTTCATTGCCAGCGTAAACAGGTTAATGAGTTCATCGCTGCCCGCACCCAGCAGATGCGCGCCTACTAGCTGCCCGTTTTTTTTATCAACCAGCGTCTTGAATCCGCTGAACGGCTCGCCAATCCGTCGGCTGGTGTACCATTCAGACGTCTCCTGAACGGTTACGATTACCGGAATTTTTTCTTTTTTGGCCTGCTCCTCCGTCAGCCCAACGGACGCCAATGTGGGCACCGTAAACACGGCCGACGGAATGGGATTATCGGTAAACGTTTGGGTATTTCCATTCAGAATATTTTCGGCCACAATTCTACCTTCATACGAGGCCAGGGGCGTAAGGGGCAGCCCCTTATTCGCCACATCCCCACAGGCATAAATAGCCGGGTTCGACTCACTCTGGAGGTATTTATTGACCACAACGCCTTTTTTATCGACGGTAACGTTAGCTTTACCCAGGTCCAGTTCCGCAACGTCGGCTACGCGTCCCGCCCCGTGAACCGCCAACATTGTCGAGACCGAGTGGGCTTTATTTTTTTGCTCGTAGTGAACCGTTAGTTCACCCTCCCGGCCTGTTACAGCCGTTACGGTAGCATTAAAAACGAATTTGATGCCAACCGACTTCAACGCTTTCACCAGCAGACTGACCAAGTCAGCCTCAAAGTTTTCGAGGGGCCGTTTGCCCCGATGAATGATAGTCACTTTAGCCCCCGCCCGGGCGGCAATGTGGGCAAACTCCATCGAAATATAGCCCCCCCCAATCAGCACAATTTTTTTGGGCAACTGGGGTAAATCCAGGAAGCCGGTACTATCAGTCAGTAGTTCTTCGCCGGGGATATCCAGCGGTAGTGGCCGCTGTCCGGTGGCAATTACGATATGCCTGGCCTGTAACGTTTCCTGCCCTACGCGGATGGTGTTTTCGGTCAGGAACGTGGCCGCTCCATGAAACGTAGTGATGTCCTGTTCGGCGAACTGGGTTTCGGTATTTTCCGGTATATGGTCCGTAAAGGTTTTTTTGAATTGCATCAGGTCCGGCCAGCTAATTACTGCTTTGGATCTGATGCCGTTGCCTACCATCTGCTCAACCCGATCTACTAATTCGGCGGCTCCCGCCAGTACTTTTTTTGGATCGCAGCCCCGCTGGGAACAGGTCCCCCCAAACGGTTGCTTATCAATGATGGCTACGGTTCTACCCGCTTTCCGAACGGTTTGGGCCACTGTTTTGCCGGCCGAACCCGTGCCGATAACGATAAGGTCAAATGATTGCATGGTCAATAATACGTAATGAATGGTCAGGCTTATAACCAGCGACTGAACGGACAGGTTACAAAAACGACTGATTCTTTCTAGTGGCGTATTTAATTGACCCCGCACACAGCTGAGCAACAAAATGCCGGACGCGTGTTCGTCCTGCAACGAATCAGCGTTTACGGATAAGCTCAATCTTCTTCCGGGCGGTTGCACCCGACTTAAATCCGTTCCGGCTACGGTGTTGAGTTGGCTGCGGTCAGCTTCTGGGTACGTGGGTCTGGAAAAACCCAGAGTGTCCGTACCCAACTCTGAGTGGTAGCAACTGGAAAGCAAAACGTTCTACCTTACTTTACGGGTACGAACAAACGGCTTGCCATCCTGGTCATCATGGTTCCAGCCAACACCCACAAACTAAAATGGATACATCGACGCAGGCCCAACTCTTTCTAGCCGACCAGCGCGGGTGTTCAGAAACTGGCTTTTTTCGCAGTTACCATGTGTTCAATTTCGGGTCGTACACCGCCGAAGCCCGCGATCCTTTTGGCACGTTGCGGGTACTGAACGATAACACCCTCGCAGCCGGGCATGGCATAACGATGCGGGTGGAACAGCCTACGGATATACTTATTCTACCGCTGCTGGGTGGGCTGGAATACAAAAGTGCGGCAGGAAACGGCTTTCTGGAAACCGGACAGGCGCAGCTTTTTTCGTTGAGCAACGGCATGGACTACGCCATCAACAACCCCTACGAAACAGAATCCATCAACTACCTGGAAATCTGGTTCACCCGTTCATCACCTGCACTCACGCCCACCATCACCCGGATGCCCATCGACTTATCCCTGGCGATAACACACGCCTGCCTCTGTTTCCACTTGATAATACCGGTTCCCAGAACCAGGGTTTCATTGGTCGATACAGTGGCCGGGCGGAGGATACTTACCATACCCCACAGCGCAGAAACGGCGTGTTCGTGTTTGTGCTAAGCGGTGTTTTTGAAGTGCAGAACCGGCTGTTACACCAGCGGGATGGCTTGAGCCTGATGAACATACAGGGTGGCGAAGTCGACTTTGAAGCGCTGTCAATGATGCAGTATTGCTGTTACTGGATGTTCCGCAGTGAGGCACTGGGGACATGAAACTGAGTTAATTCCAACAAGATCCATCATTCTTCGGGAATATTACCGGGTCGATTTCACCTGGCTACCTTTCCGCTCACCCGCAAGTTCATATCTCGTTGTCAGGCCTATCTACGCCCGAACTTAATCGCTGCCTACTAAGTCCGGGCGATGTAAAGTGGACACAAAAAAGCCGCGTTCAGGATTAACTGACGCGGCTTTTGTCTTTTTTTCCGTTGCTTACGCTACGGCTTCGTACAACTCCTCGCGCTGTGCTTTCACGCGGTCGTCGGTGAGGTATTCGTCGTAGGTCATCAGTTTATCGAGGATGCCCGCCGGGGTGATTTCGATGATGCGGTTGGCTACCGTCTGCACAAACTGGTGGTCATGGCTGGTGAACAGAATTGGGCCTTTAAAGTCGATCATACCGTTGTTCAGGGACTCGATACTTTCGAGGTCGAGGTGGTTGGTTGGCTCATCGAGCATCAGGGTATTGGCCCCCGACAGCATCATTTTCGACAACATACACCGCACCTTTTCGCCCCCGCTCAGTACGGTCGATTTCTTTAATGATTCTTCGCCCGAGAAGAGCATCCGACCCAGGAATCCCCGGATAAAACTCTCGTCTTTCTCCACCGAATACTGCCGGAGCCAGTCCACCAGGTTCAGGTCCGTCTCAAAGAATTTCTCCTTCTCGGCATCCGTCGGGAAGTACGATGAGGTGATGGTGATGCCCCATTTGAATGTGCCGGAATCGGCTTTGCGCTCACCGGACAGAATATCCAGCAGGGCCGAAACGGCCAGTCCATCGCGGCTGAACAGGAAAATCTTGTCCTGTTTGTTGACCGTAAATGACAGGTTTTCAAACAGTTTTGTACCGTCCTCGGCCGTGTAGGTCAGGTTTTCGACGGTCAGAATCTGGTCGCCGGGTTCACGCTCGGGTTTGAAATTGACGTAGGGGTATTTCCGGGACGACGGCTGAATATCTTCCAGCGTGAGTTTTTCGAGCAGTTTGCCCCGGCTTGTTGCCTGCTTGGATTTGGATGCGTTGGCCGAGAAGCGACGGATAAACTCTTCCAGTTCTTTGCGCTTGTCTTCCGTTTTCTTATTCTGATCCTGCCGTTGTTTCAGCGCCAGTTGGCTCGATTCGTACCAGAATGAGTAATTGCCGGCAAAGAGCTTCACTTTGCTGAAGTCAACATCCACAATCTGCGTACACACCTGATCCAGGAAGTGGCGGTCGTGGGAAACCACAATAACGGTGTTGTTGAAGTTAGCCAGGAAGTTTTCGAGCCAGCCCACCGACTCCACATCGAGGTTGTTGGTCGGCTCGTCGAGCAGCAGTACATCGGGGTTACCAAACAGCGCCTGGGCCAGCAATACCCGCACTTTTTCGGAACCGTTGAGGTCGCCCATCAGCGAGTAGTGCAGATCTTCTTTGATGCCCAGCCCGGATAGCAGACTGGCCGCGTCCGATTCGGCATCCCAGCCGTTCATCTCGGCAAATTCGGTTTCGAGCTCGGCGGCTTTCTCGCCATCGGCATCCGTGAAATCTTCTTTGGCGTAGAGTATATCTTTCTCCTGCGTGATATCGTACAGGCGTTGGTTGCCCATAATAACCGTTTGCAGCACGGGAAACTCATCGAAGGCGGACTGATTCTGGTTCAGCACCGACATCCGTTCGCCGGGGGTCATGCTCACCGAACCCGTCTGGGCTTCAATTTCGCCCGATAGTATTTTCAAAAAAGTTGATTTGCCCGCTCCATTAGCTCCAATAACGCCGTAGCAGTTGCCGGAGGTGAATTTTATAGTGACATCATCAAAAAGTACCCGCTTTCCATAGCGGAGAGAGACGTTTTGTACCGATACCATTGTGTGATTTGCTGTTCAGATTGAACCACAAAGGTACGAAATTTTAGTGAAAATTTGGGCGAGAAGACCAGTTAACGTCCGATTGTACATTCGCAACGTTCCGTCAGCGGGCGAAGTTAATTCGCCCGCTGACGGAAGCGGAAACTGAATTTCACTTATCCCGCACGCAGCGAAAACCCAGGTTATTGCTGCCACTGTTTATTTCGCCCTTGCCCCGGCTACCCGCTTTGTAGCGAATACAATAGTCGTCACTGCACAGAAACGAACCACCCCGCTGCACCCGCTTTACGGCTCCCGGCTCATCCGGGTCGTAGCTGTCAGCAGGCCCCTGCGGGTCATTTATGACCAGTTTGGTGTAGTAGTCCGGGCGATAGAAGTCCTGGCACCACTCCCAGACGTTGCCATCCATATCGTACAGGCCATACGGATTGGGAGCGAATGATTTAACGGGAGCGACACCGCTAAACCCGTCTTCGCTGGTATTCTTATCCGGAAAGTGTCCCTGGTATATGTTGGCAATCCATTTACCCCCGGGCTTTAGTTCGTTACCCCAGTAATAGGGCTGATTTGCTTTGCCACCCCGGGCGGCAAACTCCCATTCGGCTTCGGTTGGCAGGCGTTTCCCCGCCCATTCGGCGTAGGCCGCGGCATCGGTGAAACTAATGTGAACGACGGGCTCGTTTTCGTGCCCTTTTACCGTACTTTCCGGGCCGTTGGGATGCTGCCAGTCGGCCCCTTTCACGTAGGCCCACCATTGCAGCGGATTGTCCAGCGATACCGGCTGGGCCGCAGGCGCAAAAACCGCCGACCCCGGCACCAGTTGCTCCGCCGGAACGCCCGGAAAATCAGCTTGACTCGGGGCTTGCTCCGCAATGGTTTTATAGCCCGTGGCGGCTACAAACCGGGCATACTCCGCGTTGGTAACTTCGTGCTCATCCATCCAGAAACCCCTTACCGAAACCGAATGAACCGGTCTTGAGTCCGGAAACTCATCGGCCCCCATCAGAAACGGACCACCCGGTATCCAGACCATGCCGGTGGTGTCGCCAGTAGTCCTGGCCACCACTGGCTTTGTTCCGGACGACTCCTGGGCGGTCTTATTCGAGGGCTGACAACCGAATGATCCGGTCAGGATGGCGGCTACGGCAAGCAGACGAATGAATGAGTTCTTACTGGCTCTCCAGAATTTTGAGGGCTTCATCATCTTTGTATTTTTTGATCTGCTGTACCAGTTTCGTTTTCAGGTCGGCGGTGATGGCTTCGTACCCTTTCTGACCGTACAGGTTATGCATGTTTTGGGGGTCTTTTTTAATGTCGTACAATTCCCAGAAGCTATCAGGGCCGTAAAAACGGGCTATGGTGTACCGGTCGGTACGCAGGCCAAAGTGGGGAGCCACGTGGTGCGGCTGCGGGTATTCGTAGTAATGGTAATAAGCCTGATCGCGCCAGTTCCTCTTTTCGCCTTTCAACACGGGCAGAAATGATTCCCCCTGAATATAAGCGGGAATGGTGGTGCCGGCCAGGTTAAGCAGCGTGGGAGCCCAGTCGACGTTGGATACCACCTGATTCACCCGACTGCCGGGTTTGATAACGCCCGGATAGCGAATAACAAACGGCGTTTTCAATGATTCTTCGTAGATCCACCGCTTGTCGAACCATCCGTGTTCGCCCAGGTAAAAGCCCTGATCTGACGTGTAAATGACAACCGTATTTTTCGACAACCCACTTTTATCCAGGTAATCCAGCAGCTTGCCGATGTTGCGGTCCAGCGAATTCGCCACCGACAGGTAATCTTTCATGTACCGCTGGTACTTCCATTCAACCAACGCCTTCCCGCTGAGCTTCTTTTCATCAAATTCTTTACTGATCTTGTTTTCGTAGTAGTCGTAAAACGGCTTCTTCTGCTCGGGGGTGAACCGATTGTACGTACCGTTTTTTTCGTAGTCTACGTGTACTTTCAAATCTTCCTTCAGGCGCATGGTTTTATCGATGCTCATGTCCTGTTTCTGGGCAGCAAGGCGTCCTTCGTAATTATCATAAAAGTTGGGCGGCAACGGAAACGTCACATTATCGTAAGCCCCTAAATCTTCGGCGGCAGGGAGCCACTCGCGGTGCGTTGCCTTATGCCCGACAACCAGAAAGAACGGCTTTGCCGTGTCCCGGTGCGCCAGCCAGTCGGTAGATAGACTCGTTACAACATCGGTGACGTAGCCCATGTGGCGGGTCGTCTTGTTGTTGGAGTCGACAAAATCGGAGTTGTAATAATGGCCGTGCCCCGGTAGTATGTTCAGGTAATCGAAGCCGTGGGGCAGGCTGCCCAGGTGCATTTTTCCGACCCAGGCGGTTTGGTAGCCGTTCTTCTGCAATTCTTCGGTGAACACCGGCTGGCTGATGTCAAATACTTTCTCATTGAATTTGTAGCCGTTCCGGTGGGAGAACTGGCCCGTCAGCAGGGTGGCCCGGCTGGGGCCGCAGATGGAGTTGGCGACTACGTTGTTGTACAGAATAGCCCCTTCCTTCGCAATCCGGTCGATGTTGGGTGTTTTGGCCAGCTTGCTACCATACGCGCTGATGGCCTGGGAGGTGTGGTCGTCCGAAATAATGAAGACAATATTAGGGCGGGATGGCGGAGGTATCTCGGCTTCTTTGGTTATATAACCCGGAACCACCAGCCAGCAGGCACCCAGGGCCGCCAGACCCAGTAGCGATATCGGTAAAGAATAAAGGCGTTTACGTTTCATGATTTCAGTAAAGTATGCGTACCGATTTTACCCCTAAATAAGCAGTGTTGTAGCTGGCTATACTTCTATTTGCCCATGCTGGGTGCCAATAGAATTCTGGTACATACCTGTAATGATGGCCGACCGGCTGGGTACGCAAACCCCCGCTGTGGAATATACGTGCGAATACCGAACGCTGCCAGCTGGTCCAGGTTGGGCTTCTTTACTTCTTTATCCCCAAAACTGCTCAGGTGATACGACATATCCTCGCAGGTAATCCAGAGAATATTCGGCTGGGCGGGCGGGGACACCACCGGCTGATGGCTATTGAACGACAGCGCCAGACTACCCAGCAAAACAGTAAAGACAACTAGTTTGTGCATACGGACTACGGCTTAAAAAGGAAACAGGGGGTTTCCCTAAAAAGCAGTAAACCCGTTTTTTTACCGAATTCCCCTTCCTAATGGCAATCTGTCTCTACCAGGGCAGGCTCTGGCAGTGCCGGGGAATTATGAAACAGTTGGTTTGTCAGGTAGTCTTACGAAACAGACTGTATATTCCATCGACTCTACGCCGACTGACGGGAAGGCTAACGCCGTCTTGCCTGATAACCCTGGCAGTGATGCTTGATTCCCGAATTATAAAATCAACATGACAGGGGTTGACAAGCGCATTCTTATGTACTCGAATAAAATGAGGCCAGTTGTCAGAGTACCATGTCCAAGTGCTGCTTGATAGTATTTTTCTGCCATTGGCGGGCATGGACGTACGAGTAATTGGTGTTTCCAGGCAAATAGCGTATGCTTTCCGGAATGAGGTAAAGTTGTAGCTAGTACGTGGTGGATGAGAAATAAACTTTTAGTTCTCATCCACCACGTATTACCCCGCAGGAATTTACTTATCGGCGATAATATATACTAAGCGGTAGGTGTTAGGACGAGTGGGGGAGAACGATTTACACCAATTTTCACGCGTAAAAAAGACTTCATTGTTTGCCAGCGGGCAAGTAGGTTTCAGTTGGATTGATCGGTCACTTCACTGCCGGAAATCTTCCCGGTTAGCGTAGCCAGCAACAGTGCATTAGTAGCCTGCTGATTTAACTTCCTTAGCAGGCGGGTATGACGGTCGAGTTTTCGATAGGCTTTATCCCTGTCGGGTGGGGTAACGACATCAACATGATTCATGTCGAGCAGTAATATTTCCAGTTCTACTTCCATTACCCTAATCAGCTCAACTAGTTGATTTTCAATAAATTGAGAAAAGGAGTTATGTACTGTACCCGACAGCTTCTTTGAGTTCATTTTGTTACGGAGACAGTCAATTAACCTGGTATAGTATGCGTGGAAGTCAGCCGTCGTTTCCAGCCATTGCGTAAGTATGTTTCGGTGATTAACATGATTCATTACTGCTCTTTTAATTGATGAGGATTTACCAGTCATTGAAGTTTTGTTTAATGTTTGGGGGATATTAATGCTATAAAGCTAAACAAAATACCGTCCAAAGCAACTCATTCCCAAAACGGGCACAAGTATATAGCCGGTGACATAATCACTGCTGAGCGGTGAATTGGTAAGAAAACTTCTACGATGATGACAATGAGGCTACATGATCGGGCCGATACACTTGTTTACTGACTTATCTTCGCCAGTTCCTGCCACGAAATCAACCCGATAGCCAGCACCGCCAGGGCCAACCCAATTTTATTGGCGGTGGAGAGGTGCTCCCGGAAAAACGAAGCCGCCAGCAGGGCCGCCAGCAGAATAACGCCAATGTTGTAAAGCGGATACACGAACGCCCCATTCCCGGCAAAGGCCGTCAACGCCAGCAGCAGGGTATAAAAGCTCAGGAAATTAGGGACCCCCAGTGTAACGGCCCCTACCAGACTCTTTTTGTCAAACTGTTCTTTCCCCTGCATCAGTCGGATTCCCAGCATCAGCATCCCGGCTATCACGGCCCCCAACACCATCGTCAGGGTAACCTGAACGGTTTTATCGGCAGGAATGTAGTGCAGGTTCATGTAATTGATCATGGTGTTGGTGGCCCCATACAACAGGAACACGCCAATGGGTAACAGCACAGCAGGCCCCAGTCGGCGAGTGGGAGTATGGGCTGCACTGGTCGCAGGGGGCTCCGTTTTATAGGTACTTAGCACCACGGCAACGATAGCCAGCCCCAGTCCCAGGTAATTCAGCGCATCGAAGCCGGCAGCGGCACTGCCCGCCTGAAAAACAAACAGGCTGAAGCAGACCGGAATCACCAGCGAGAGGTTATTGGCCAGTGACGTAACCGTGATGCCCATACGCTGGGTGGACGCCCCCGACAGCATGAACGTCAGGATAAAACCCACCCCAAGCCCCAGGGATAGCCAGGTCCAGGTTTGGGAGAAATCGATGCTAAATGACTGACCAGCGGGTAACAACAGCAGACCCGTTAGAAAACAAACCGGGTAATTGAACACAATGGCCTGAAACGTATTGACATCGTAGCGGGGAAACAGGCGAAAATTCAACAGTAACAGCACCGACAGCACGATGCTAAGACCAAGAAAGAGCATAAGACAGAAAAGTATAACCGGTAATTTGGGCCGAAGTTAACCGTCGAATTTGGTTGGACGCGTATCTTGCCGTCCCGAACGACTCATTTCATTATGCTCAGGAAGTTGCCTTTTCTCGTTGCGCTCGTTTTGTTTGCCAGCACTTTTTCCTGGGGGCAACCGACTTTATCCGTCTCGGCAACCGGTTCGCCAACGTTTGCCCGTACGGTTTACCGCTACCGCTATTTTTACCCCGAAAGCGACGGTCAAGTCGTGGAACCGGTGTACGTAAATGGACCGCGCTGGGCAACGGGCTACTCGGCGGGTTTATCCGTCCGGTATGAATACACACCCGGGTGGTCCGTTTCGTCGGGTATCTGGTACCAGTCGGTAGCCTCTCAGCAGGCCCGACAGCCCTCGGCGGGTGAGGGCACCGTACGGCTCCGCAACCGGGCTGTTCGCTTTCCGTTCCTGTTGAACTATGCCTTATCCAGCAAACGGCTGTCCCCTTATTTTTCGCTGGGCTTCATGGTCGATATACCGCTAACGGGGCGGGTGGTAGTGACGCGGGGAGCAGAGCCAACGCAGAACCTGCGGTTAAAAACAGCACCGCGCCCCGTTTTTCAGGGGATGCTGGGGGCGGGTATGCAGTACAAACTGACGAATCGGTACACACTGCTGGCCCAACCGGTCTGGACCTACACCTTTGGGCAACTGGGGGGAGCCAGTATAGATGATCCAACCTTTGAACTGAGTGTGCTCACGCAGGTAGCGTATTCGTTCTAAGCTACCTGCCACCCAACTGCCCTGTATCGACTCTTTACCCCGCCAAACCCCTGCTCCTTCTTTCAGGCACGGGTGTCCTTTTTACCCTACTACCGCCAGTCGCTCAGCAAGCCCAAGTTTGCGTATGTGGCGCGGCAATTGGTGGGCCAAAAACGGCTTGAACTGGCAAACCACAATGTGCCTGTCTGCCCTATCCGGATACGGCCGCCGACGCACGATACCAGAAAACTACGGCCCCGATGGTGCTGAGTCATCAGTCCGGTTTTCGGGCGATACTTTGTCAACCAATTTGTACTGGAGACTGGGTTCTGGTCTGAACAGGATGTTGAATACCCCGTACGTCTGGCACTGGGGCGACAACGGTGCTTTCACGGACTTCATCAGAGCCAACATTCTGCTCATCGGTGTGAAGAAGGTTTTTCCACTAAATTTTATAACTTTAGCGACACAACTGATCGGTACGTCAACCCGTTGAATGTCACCCGGTAAGTGTAATCAACTACTGTATGAAAACCTGGCTACTGCTGATTTCAGGAATTGTGTGCACCGCTGAGCTACGGGGGCAATGCGTTGTTTTTCAGGAAAAAAACGGACAGGTGTATACCACCTGCGATGTGTATTCGTCAGCCGCACAGCCGCAGTCCTCTCTGGCAGCTACGTATAATCAGGTAACGTATAAAGGCACTCAGTTTTCTACGTTTCCTATCTGGCAGGCTGGCACCTTTCGTCTGGACAATAAGGGAGAAGAAATGAAGGGTCAGCTGGCCTACAACCAGTTTTCCAATGAAGTACTCTGCAAATTGGCGGGCGACTCGGTAACCCGGACAATAACACCCGCGCAATTTACTATCAGCGGTATCGAATACACCCGTCATGAAGTGACCCTGCCAGGCGTTTCCAACTACACGTACTTCAGCAAACTTTACGACGGGCGCACTACATTTCTGGTAAGCTCAGGCAAGAAACTGGTAACGGGCCAGTCGGGTGGCAATGGCTACGAGCAGCGGGCAACGGTTAATGGAGCATACCAGACTTACAGGAATTACTTTATTCGGAAGGGAAACGCCCGGCCGGAGTACATCACCCTGACGAAAAAGTCGTTGCTGGACAGGTTTTATGACCAGTCGGAGAAAATTGCCCCGCGCATCCCCGATAAACACCTCACGCTGAATGACGTGATACAGGTTATCGCGTATTACGACAGCCTAGCCACTGCCAGTCAGGCGAACAGGCATCCGCTACGTAATGATGCCGTGTTCAATCAGGAACTTCACAACGCCATTACGTACCCCGGGGCTGCCTGGAGTCAGGCCGTTTACAGCCGCGTGTACGCCGGGTTTGAGGTAAATGAGCAGGGCGATGTTAGGAACGTTACCATCCTCAGCCCCGAAAATGCCGGCTTTGGCTTTGCCGGAGAGGTCCGGCAGGCGCTGGAAAAAATCCCCCGTCTGGGTCCTGATCTGGCGGGCACCTATGTCCTACCTATTACGTTCACCTACACAAATCGGAAGAGAAATCAGGCACGCACCGGCCCGTTAATCAGTTGGCAAACGAGTACCTGAATGGCCGCACACTGCTGGAGGAGTTTGTCGTTCCGGTCGTGGTAGCCAAACCAGCCATCAGGAGTCGGGAGGTTTGGGGTTATTACAGGTAGCATCGCCTTTACCGCGCCACTTACTTTACCGAAGCCGTTGTGGTCCTGTCGGCTGAGGCAATCCTGATTTTCAGGCCGTAGTCTTTGCCTTTGGATACATCGCTCAGGGTAACGGTTTCCCCTTTCCGGCCGGTCCAGATAGTGCCGCTACCGCCGGGTTTGGGTGATCCGTATCGGGCGTTGAAGTAGGGCTTCAGGTCTTTTTGGTACTCAATGGCAGACTGGCGGCTGTTAAGAAAGAGGTCAATGTCAATAGCCGATACTTTTTTAGCGGTCTGGTAATAGAGCACATCAGCCGTTTCGAGGTTTTTCAACTCAATGGTGTAGCCACTATGTTCGGCATCCTGCTCAAAGGATTCGCCTTTTTCAACGGTATTCACGTGCGCAAAGGCATCCCCAATGTTAACACCCCGCCAGTCGCTGGTCGGGCGTCAGGCCCAGATCAGTCAGTCGTTCCGTAATGACAATATCATCCGGCGACACCGGTTCGGCTTCGGTAGCAACAGCCGTTGAGTCGGTCCCCTGCTCCGTTGTTTGCCGGCGGCTTTTACAGTCAGTCAGTAAAAGCAACAGGAACAGAGCCGCTGTGGTCAGGAAATATCGAGTCATATGCATCTAGGATTAGTTGCCCAAAAGTAATGCATCATCCTGATTTCCCAATTGGCTTTACGTACCGGACTATGCGGTCAAGCCGGTCAATTTCAGCTTACCCAGATATTACCTTTTGCCAAGCGAGAATAGTACTATTTCAATAAAAAGGCCGATAAAATGAACTGAAATTTGTTAATAGGGTTGGTAGGGTAGAACCTATTTTTCATTAATAAACATTCGTATGCCTTTTACCCTATTCGGTGCCGATAAGATTTCAATGGCAGATGTTGACTCTATCGGGCACAGCATACCTAATATCATTTTGTGGGCCGTACCGTTCATGCTCTTCTTCACGGTGGTGGAGATGGTCGTTACGTATTACCAGGACCATGAATTTTACGAGAAAAGCGAAACGATTGGCTCTATTCTGGTGGGGCTGGGTAATCTGGCCGTTACGGCGGTTATTAAAGTTGGCTTGCTTTACTTTTTCATCTGGCTTTACAACCTGATTCCGTGGCGCATGGAGCTGAACTGGTGGACGCTTCTTCCGTGCTATGTCGTCCTTGATTTCTTCAGTTATCTGGCGCACCGGGTTTCGCACAGTCAGCGGTTCTGGTGGGCTACCCACGTCGTGCATCATACCGGTGAGCGTTATAACCTGACGGTTTCGTACCGGCTGAGCTGGATTCAGCACATAAAAATTATCTTTTTCATCCCGGTAGCCCTGATCGGTTTTCACCCGATTGTGTTCTTCGTTACCAATCAATTGGCGGTGCTGTTTCAGTTTTGGGTGCATACCGAATACATCCGCCGGATGCCCGCCTGGGTCGAATACATTTTTGCTACCCCCTCCAACCACCGGGTACACCACGGCTCGCAGGAGAAGTATATCGATAAAAACTTCGGGGCTACCTTTATTTTCTGGGACCGCATTTTTGGTACCTATCAACCCGAAGAAGAGCAGGTTATTTACGGCGTTACGACCAACCTGACCGGCAACAAAGCGGACCCGTTCTTCATCAATTTCCATGAAGTGAAGGAGATGATTGCTGATGTGAGGCAGGCGAAAGGACTCCGTAAGAAATTCTTTTACGCTTTTGGCAGCCCGGTAGCTATTGCCCTGGAAAAGAAAGCAATGGAGGCTAAAGCTCCTGAACGTATCGAGGTAGCGGCCTGATTGAGTGGCCCGTGTATATTGACGGATAAGGTTGTATTTTGACCCTATCCCTTGCTTGCTCACCCCACCGTAATTCTTCTTAATGAGGGTTACGGTGGGGTGAAACTTTATCATAGCCTACAGGTTAGCTACTCCGTTTGTTGTGCAGCAGCTTATCCACGGCATCGTCGAACGAACCGGCGCGGGTAACTTCACCCGCGTTGATAAAGAATATTTCATCGGCCGTTTCGATGGTATTCAGCCGGTGGGCAATGATGATGCGGGTGGTGGTTTCGGGCAGGTTTTGCAGAATTTCGTCCAGCAGTTGCTCCGTTACGGTGTCTATGTTGGCCGTGGCTTCGTCCAGAATGAGCAGCTCAGGATTGCGGAGAACGGCCCGCATGAAGGCAATCAGCTGTTTCTGCCCCAGGCTAATGGCATCACCACTCGCCTGAACTTTTGTATCCAGCCCCTCATCAAACCGCTCCAGCAATCCATCCAGATTAGCCCGCCGAATGGCCGCATCCAGCTGCTCGCCGGATTGGTTCTGATAAGCTTCATTCCCGTACAGGATATTTTCCCGAACGGTGCCGGTAAACAAAAACGGCTCCTGCAAAATGAACCCTATTTTACGGGTGCGCTCCTCAGCGGTATAGGCCCGAATGTCTTTCCCATCGAGCACAACGGTTCCGGCAGTGGGGTCATACAGGCGGGCAATCAGCGAAGCCGTGGTGGTTTTACCGCCCCCCGTTGGGCCAACGAGCGCGTAGGTTTTACCCCGTTTCAGGTCAAAACTGATGTTGTGCAGCACCTCCTGCCCATTGGGGTAACTAAAGGATACGTGCTGAAAAGCCAGCAGTGAATCGGTCGGAAGCGGTAACGGATCACGAACGGTTTGCAGGTTCGTCTGCATCGCCAGCAGGTGCGAAATCCGGTCCCAGCCCGCCAGGGCCACCTGAAAATTGGCCCACAACGTAGCCAGTTGCCGGAGCGGGTTATAGACGTTCGTTACGTAGGAAAAAAAACTGATTAACAGCCCCACCGTGAACTGCCCGGTCGAAATCAGGTAGATGCCGAAGGTCAGCACGATCAGCTGGCCGATGTTGGCCGCCACGCCGTACACGGGCAGAAAAACGTTGTTGGCCAGTCCCGCGCCAATAGCCGTCTGGTAGTTTTGCTGGTTGGCTTCGTCGAAGCGTTTGCGAAAATAGTCGCGCCGGTTAAAGGCAACCACGACCTTGAAGTTGTCGAGGCTTTCCTGAATTTCGGCGCTCAGGTTCCCCACGCTTTTCAGGTTCACCGCATTTTTCCGCTTCACCCAGGCCGATGTCAGGTTCGTGAAAAGCAACAGCAGCAACGTTGGCGAGAGGGCCGCGGCACCGAGCGGCAAATCAATGAACAGCAGAAACAAACCCGCCCCGGTCATGATAAAAATACTCCCCACAAACTGCATCAGCGACTGCGAAAAAAACTGATTCAGTTTGTCGGTGTCGTTGTTGATGCGGGAAATAAGGTCGCCCGCTTTGTTCTGGTTAAAAAAGGCCACGGGCAGTTCCTGGAGCTTATTGAAAACCGCATTCCGGAGTTTGAACAGGGTACGCTGCCCTACCCCACCCATCAGCCGGGTCTGGAGGTAGTTGGTACCAAAAGCAATGACGTAGATGACCAGCAGAAAACCAGCGTTCCGCACACACCCCGTCGAACTGCTTCGTCTGAATATAGGTATCGATGGTCCGGCCAATGACCACCGGCCCCACCAGGGTCAGCGCCGAATTGACGACAATGGCCACGAAGGCCCACAGCAGCGTTGGCGCTCATCGTCAATCAGTGCCAGCAGCTTTCGGAGGGCCTTGTAGGTCGCGTTCTTTTCGGCCTTCGGACTGGCAGTCTGGTTTAAATCGTAGTTCATGGGGGTAAACCGGGTTAGTTTACGTACTGGTTGGTGCTGCGTTGCGACTGATAAATCTGAACGTATTCGGGGGTGTTCGTCATCAGTTCCGCGTGGGTTCCTTTGGCAATGATCTGCCCTTCCATCAGCAGGATAATCTGCTCGTAGTCTTCAACAGGGCGCAATTTTCTGCGTGACGGAAATAAGCGTCAGGCCGGGGTAATTTTGCTGCACATTGGCCAGAATTTTCTGCTCGGTCTGGGCATCCACCCGCGCCGTAAAATCATCCAGCAACAGCACCCTGGGGTTGAGGGCCAGCGCGCGGGCCAGCATGATCCGCTGTTTCTGCCCACCCGACAAACTCGCGCCCCGCTCCGAAACTACGGTTTGCAGTTTATCCGGCAGCGAGTCGATAAAATCGCGCAGTTCTGCCGTGTCGATGGCTTTTTCCAGCGTCTCATCCGTTACGGTTTCGCTAAAGGCAATGTTCTCCCGAATGCTCAGATTGAACGTGATGCTGTCCTGAAACACGAAACCCACCTGCTGATGAAAGGCTTCCTCCTCATAGTCGCCGATGGGTCGGTCATCGTACAGGACCGTTCCCGACGTGGGGGTTATCAGGCCGGTCAGTAAAAACAGAAGCTGGCTTTTTCCGGCCGCCGTTGGCCCTACGATGGCCGTTCGGGTGCCCGCTTTCACCGAAAAGGAAACATGGTCAAGGGCCGGTTTATCGCCGTAATACAACCGACACATCCCGGAGGTCGATGTCGCCGTTCAGGCGGCCGTTTACCGTACCGGTCCGGACGGTTTCGGGTGCCTGCAACACCGCGTTGACCCGCTCGTAGGAAGCCGATGCCTGCGCAATGACGTTGCTCATGAACCCGATGACGATGATCGGAAAAATGAGCAGGGCCAGGTAACTGCTGAAAGCGGCATAATCGCCCAGCGTCATGCTGCCGGTAATAACAAAATGCCCGCCCAGCACCAGAATAATCAGTCCCGCCATATTCGCCGTGAAACTGATAACCGGAATCAGCCCCGCAAACAGCCGTAAAATCGACATTCCTATGTTTTTGGCATCGGTGTTGGCAGCCAGAAACTTGTCGTATTCGAGCTGTTGGGAGTTGACGACCCGAATCAGGGCCGAGCCGAGGATGCTTTCGTTGATCACCTTGTTGAGCCAGTCGATTACCTCCCGGCCCTGCATGAACAGCACCCGCACTTTTTTCATCAGGGTATAAAACGTGATCCCGATAATGGGCACAATGGTCAGTACGGCCAGCGCCAGTTTCCAGTTGATGCTGATGAGCAGGATAGCGGCCCCGACGATGATGCAAAGCGACGACACGATGGAAACGATAGCCTGCGACACGAACAGCTTGACGGAGTCGATATCCGACGTCAGGTTGGTCAGCAGTTTGGCCGGGTTGGTTTGCTGGATGTACGCAAAACTCTGCCGCGATATTTTGGCGGCCAACTGCGTCCGTAAATCCCGCGCTACCCGCTCCGACGCGTAGGTCTGGACAACGCTTTGCCAATAGGTGAATACGAAAATGAGCCCGGTTGCCGCCATGAACTGAATCAGAGTGGTCCGCAACGCAAACGTCCCCGCCGAATAATCATCGATACCGTGCGCAATAAGCATGGGCAGCACCAGGTTTATCCCGTTGCTCAGCAGGGCCAATAGCACCAGACCCAGAACCATGCGCGTGTAGGGCTTCAGTAAAACCAGCAGGGGCATATGATTTCTTTTTGGGGACTTCCTGGGGAGAACCGGGTTTGGGCATATATGAACCGGAAAGGCTTTGGGTGGCGGAATTTAAAGGTACGAAAATGGTAGAAAAATAGCGCAGACTACCCATCTGCGCTACGTCCCCAGGCATTACATGTTTTCCCTGAGCAACGGACGCTATCGTGAGAGTCTATAAAATCCCGAGCGAATATTCCTGTGTAAAGTGTACAGCCCTTCGTTTGTCAATACGGATTGCGCAATCGATTCGCAGCGATACAAGTGGGTATCATCACCAAAAAACAGGCAGGGAATCCGTCAATGTCGCATACACGACCGTTTAATAAAGTAGTAATGGTTTTTCGTGACATTCGCTCGTGATTTAGAGCAAAGTATTTATCATTGTGCCAAACGAATGACTCTTTCATAAACGTACTCTCAAGCAATAAACTAAACCACAATCTTTTATAAATCAAGGGTTTGTGGTTTAGTGACTTTACGTACAATAGTATGTTGGGTGCATCGGCCAAAATGTGCTTGCAAGGCGGGTTGCGGGCGACAGGTTGCAGGCCTCAGCGGTTAGGCTTTTTGCTGGTTCGGCGGGTTTCGGTTGACAAGACGAAGGCACGTAAATCATTGACTATTGAGAAATATAGTAGGCTCTATGCAACACTTTTAAGCCTAATCCGTCTTTGTGTAAATCTGTCTTCATGAAAATAGCCTTACTTCTTTGTAGCTTAATTTTACCCTATCTGGCTGTTGGTCAAAGTGTTCTGCATCCCAAAGTAACGGTTAAGAATAAAACCTACGCCGATGCGATTAGCCAAGCTGAACGGTTTATTGATTCATTGCGAGTCAAACAAGGTATTCCGGGCATTTCCATCTGTGTAGGTACGAAAGACAAAATTTTATGGGCTGAGGGTTTTGGGTTGGCCGATGTAGAGAATCAAGTTCCTGTCACAGTCGATTCTAAGTTTAGGATGGGTTCAGTATCTAAATCACTAACATCGTTAGCGGTTGGCAAATTGGTTGAGGAAGATAAGTTGGATTTAAACGCTCATATTGATAAATACAATACTGGTTACCCACAAAAAAAATATTCATTCACCTCTCGGCAATTAGCCACGCACACCGCCGGTATTCGACATTATGGTCCCAATGATGGTTTGGATTGTATTAAACCGTATAAAAATGTACAGGATGGGTTTGTCATCTTCGGGCAAGATAGTTTACTTTTCAAGCCTGGCACTGCTTACAGCTATTCTACATATGGATACAGTTTATTGAGTGCAGTGATTGAAAAGGCGAGCCAAAGTCCCTTTTTAGTTTATATGCAAACATCAATTTTTGGCCCGTTGGGTATGACCCATACTGGAGCTGACTTTAGTGATAAGGTTATTACTCACCGAGTTCGATTCTATGAAAATCGAAACGGCAAACTGGTTAACGCCAATCAGGTTGATAACAGTTATAAATGGGCAGGTGGTGGTTTGCTTTCAACCCCTTCTGATTTAGTAATTTTGGGAGGAAGTTTACTGAGTTATTCACTCCTTAAAAAAGAAACTGTCGCCTTACTTTTTACACCTCAGCTTCTATCTGACGGAAAAAATACCAATTATGGTTTTGGTTGGCGAATCGGAACTGATAAGATGGCGAGAAGAATCATCCATCATGGAGGTTCTATTGACGGTGGCAGAACCTTCCTAATGTTATACCCAGACCATAACCTCGTAATGGCTATTACAGCTAATATGTTTGAGGGGACTAATATCAATGTGCCCGAAATGGAAACTTTAGCTAAATATTTTCTGAAGTAAATACATTCACTATTCCTTATGTGGGTAGTTTTCTGGCGACAGGTTGCTCGCCCCCGAAAGCAGGCGTTCAGCCCAACGAAAATGAGGGTGTAAAGGTGGGAGGTACGTTAGTTTCTTCTATCTTTTGCGCTCACCATCAACACATCGGGGCGTTGGATGAACCAAATAAACCGTTCCGGTGGCGCAGCGTGGCGACAAGAAATTGACACGAGGGGAGAAATAGGCTGTACAAGCTAGGTCGACCTCGATTATTGCCAGCTGGCTCCCCTCATGACGACGCAACAGGAAGCCTGGTTAAAACTCCTGCGCCAGGTTGAAGAAGAATCCCTTGTTTCCCTGCGCGTTTACGGTGCCGCTGAAACGCATTACCAGGTTATAGAACGAAACCACATCGACGCTTAGCCCCGTACCAGCCAGCAGCTGGTTCGCCAGCCTGCTTTGGTACTGCTCGGCAACGGTACTGCTCACGTAGCCCACATCGCCGAACGCCGTCAGGTAAACCGCTATCGGTACGGTATTGAACTGTCGGATGTGCAGCCAGTTCAATTGTTTGCGGACGTTGAGCAGCTGGTACCGATAGCTGTTTCGCCAGATGGCCGTCCGCTGCCCGTCAATAACGTAGAGTTCATAGCCCCGCACCATATCGCTGGAACTGCCCAGGCCGCGCAGGTTGAAATACGGCTGCCGGGTAGGCCAGGTAGCGCGGGCGCGCAGGCTTCCTGCCCCGTAAAACCGCCCCCCCATTGACCAGTACCGGGTCATGGAAGCCGACAGATCCAGAAAGCGAAAATTATCGGATGGCAGGATGCCCGATACGCCCACGGCTGCGGTGAACAGCTTTCCGATCAGGGGAAAAACCACATTATCCCGCCGGTCGTACCGGTAGATATAACTCATGGCCAGAAACTGCTGCCGGGTACGGCCATCCAGAAAATAATCCGGGTTGAGCCGGGCAATGGTATCGGCAATGGTGTTTCGGGTGTAGCGCGTGTCCACCGTGTGGTAATGATATAGCCCGCGCCGGTTGGTCAGGGTAAGGCTGGCGTAGGTCCGCTCCCGAAGTACGTTTTCCGATTTTGTGTACAACCACTTATCGAACTGGGTCCGGTACGGTATTTCCTTGTTGGTGGTGTAACCCACATCAACCCGCAAACCGATTTTCTGGGCTTTATCGATGTACGGTTTTGAATAGGACAGGATAGTGCGCTGGAGAAATCCCCGTTCAATAACCACCTGGAGCCGGTCATTCGTACCCGTTACGTTCCGGTAACTGAGTCGGCCACCGTAAACGACCCGCCGAAAATCGCGCCCCCGGTCGTACCACCACTCGTTGAAATTCCGGTCGGCCAGGTCAAAAACGGGGTAGGCAATAATGTACCAGCGCTCTTTCATCACCACGGTCAGATCGATCTGGGCCAGCTGCGTTGAATCGGCAGCCGGGGTAATCCGGGTAGCGATATCGACCGTTATGAACAGGGTGGTGTTATTGATATTACGCTGGTCCCATTGAACCCGGCCCGGCAAATCGGCCAGCCGAACCGAATCCCCAACGTGGAGCGTCATTTCGCGCAGAATGATCCGATCCTTCGTTTTAACATTTCCCTCCAGCGTAACGGAACGCACGACTACCGACTGCGATGAGTCGGTCTGGGCATAGACAGGGGTGATTTGAGCTGATAACAAGAATACCGTCAGAACCAGACTAGCTATTGGCCATTTTTGGGGAATCATGCTCAACTGTATGTCTTTACAAAAAAATAAGCCAAGAATATCTCTATATCCTGCAAATCGCTCCGTATTATTGCTATTAGTACTATGTCACCTATGATAACAGTTTAAAGATACGATAATCTATGCAAACGGGAAGCATCGAACAGTCCTCGGCAAAGGTCAGGCCTACCCTGAATTTCTGGCAGATCTGGAACATGAGCTTTGGTTTTTTCGGGATTCAGTACGGTTTTGGCTTACAGCAGGCCAACATGAGTCCAATTTTCCGATACCTCAACGCCGACGAAGCGAACATACCCATTTTATGGCTGGCGGGTCCGGTTACGGGGCTGATTGTGCAGCCCATCATCGGCTCCCTCAGCGACCGGACCTGGTCGCCCCGCTGGGGTCGCAGGAAGCCGTTTTTCCTGATTGGGGCACTGGTTACCAGTTCAGCCTTGTTTCTGATGCCCAATTCATCGACGCTCTGGATGGCGGCCAGCCTGATGTGGATACTGGACACCGGTCTGAACATTACACAGGAGCCTTTCCGGGCGTTTATCGGCGATAAACTCACCGAAAAGCAGCGGGGACTCGGCTTCGCCATGCAGAGTTTCTTTGTGGGTTTCGGGCAGACGCTGGCGAACCTGATGCCGTACATTTTGCCCATTTTCGGGGTTACGCTGCTCCAGACCAGCAACGGCGGCACCATTCCTGATTTTGTCAAGTATTCGTTTTACATCGGTGGGGTAGCCGTCGTGCTGGCCGTTCTCTGGACGATGTACACCACCGACGAGTACCCCCCCGACGATATGGAAGCGTTTGAGGAGCAGAAACGGGAAGGCGCGGGTATTAGCGGGATGTTGATGGAACTGGGAATGGCCCTCAAAGAGATGCCGACGACCATGAAGCAACTCTGGTGGGTGAAGTTTTTCACCTGGTACGGCCTGCCGCTGATGTGGCAGTTTTTGTCGCTGGCCGTTGCCCGGCACGCGTTCAATGCGCCCAACGCCACCAGCAACCCACTGGGTTTTGCCGAAGGCACGCAGTGGGGTAGTTTGTGCCTGGCTATCTTTAACGTTGGCTGTTTCACCATCTCGTTTTTTTTGCCCGCCATTGCCGACCGAATCAGCCGCCGGGGTACCCACGCCCTGTTCCTCACCATTGGGGGCTTTGGCTTCCTGTCGATGCTCCTGTCGAACGACAAATACATTTTCCTGTTTGGCATGGGGCTGGCCGGTCTGGCCTGGGGGTCTATCCTGTCCATGCCGTACGTATTGCTGGCCAATTCGGTCCCCAAGCAACGTATGGGCGTATACATGGGCATTTTCAACGGCTTCATTGTGGTGCCCCAGATTATCAATAACACCACTGTAAAGTACATTTACGGGCCCCTGCTGAACAACGACCCGCGCAATGCCCTGGCCCTGTGCGGAGTCTGTATGCTGCTGGCGGCCGGGTCCTGCTTCCTGGTAAAGGAAACCAGGCGCAGCGAGGAAGCCGCCTTCCCCATCGAACCCGGCGGGAATTAATCCTTACTCCATTTCCACTTTCTTATTCTTCTGAGTAGCTTTCCAGCCGTAAACCTATACGCTTAGCCGGAAAGCTACTCAGAAGAATAATTTTTGTCGATGATAGATTTAACCCGTCCCTTCGCTGTACTGTCAGTTGGCGAATTACTGGCCGATTTGATTGGCCACCACGTGTCGACCAGTTTGCTCGATGCGCAGGATTTCAGACGCTACCAGGGTGGTAGTCCGGCCAATATGGCGGCCAACATGGCCCGGTTGGGTGGCAAAGTAGCCCTGGTAGCCTGCGTTGGTAATGATAATATTGGTAAATACCTGATCCGGCAGGTAGAAGAAACCGGGGTAAACATAGATCATGTTACGGCCGATGTGCTGGAGCCCTCCTCCGTGGTGGTGGTGTCGCGTACGGCGGGCACGCCCGATTTTGTAGCTTACCGCCATGCCGACTGCCAGATAAGGTCCGAGCAATTACCCGAATCCCTGTTGGCCCAGACGCAGCTATTCCACACAACCTGCTTTGCCCTGAGTCGACAGCCTGCCCAGGATACCATCATTGATGCGGCTCGCCGTGCCCGTGCGGCTGGTTGTCAGGTTAGTATCGATGCCAACTATGCCCCAACCATATGGCCCGACCGGGAGCAGGCCTGGCGCGTGCTGACGGATTATTTTGCCTCTGGTGCCCTGGTAAAGGTCAGTGAGGATGATGCCGAGCGATTATACGGAGAGCCGCAGGAACCGGAAAAGATTCTGAGCGACTTTCATGGAATGGGTGCTTCCGTAATCTGCCTGACACTCGGTCCCGATGGCAGTCTTGTTTCCTACGATGGTGGGGCCAAAAAAGCCCGGATACCGGGTAAAAAACTAGACATTGTCGATGTTACGGGGGCAGGAGATGCGTATTGGGCCGGATTCCTAACGGCCTATCTGGATGGGTACGCGCCGGGAAACTGCGCCCATGCCGGAGCTGCTTTGGCCAAAATGAAACTAACCCGTCAGGGTCCCCTGCCGGACAAAGTTGATCGAAAAATAATCTATCAGGATTTTGAGTAAAAATCGTTAACTATATTAATAAAAATGACTACTTTGACTTAGTTTTATCAGCGGATAAGTAACTAGTTAATCATGCAAATTGAAATTGCACTTTTTTGTCATTCCGACAAAAGAGGAATCTTAGCTAAGAGCAAGAAAAGTCAGGCTTACCCGACGATTCTTCGTGCCTCAGAATGACACAAAACATCGTAATCAAATTCTGCGTGACTAGTTAGTACCATTACCAGCATTTTGTCAATCTTTCAACCGATTTAGTAATGAAAAGCAACGTAACGTTTCGGATTGCCCAGGTAGCAACACTTACCTTCGCGGCAACACTACTCCTGGTAGGTTGTCAACCCGTAGACCCGGAAACCTCCCTGTCACCCGGCACGCGGTCGGCCACCAATGCCCGGCTAAAGGCGGATGTTGACTATGTGGATGGTGAACTATTGCTGCAGTTTGACGAGAATGCTACCGACGCTGTCAAAAACAGGGCCTTCGACAAAGTAAAAGGAATTCCTGCCGAAAAAATCCTGACGAAGGCCATGGAGAAGGCGGGCAAAAAAGAAGGGTTACTGGTCCTGAAAGTTAATAAGAATGTACTGGAGGCCATTGCCGATCTTAACGGTACAGACGGGGTAGCCTTTGCCGAGCCTAACTTTATCTACACCCACACGGCCGTAGCGACTGATCCTTTTTTCACCGATGGCTCACTGTGGGGGATGTACGGCCCCGCCACGTCACCGGCAAACCAGTATGGCAGCAATGCGGCCGCAGCCTGGGCAGTAAACAAAACGGGGTCTGCTGCGGTATACGTGGGTATCATCGATGAGGGTGTTCAACTAACACACCCCGACCTGAGCGGACAGGTTTGGGTAAATCCGAACGACCCGGTGGATGGGGTAGATAACGATGCGAATGGCTACGTTGATGATACAAACGGCTGGGACTTTGATGGCAATAACCGAACGATATACGATGGTGGAACGCGGGGTAGTTCCGATGACCACGGTACCCACGTGGCCGGCACGATTGGAGCCAAAGCAGATGGGAAAGGGGTTGTGGGGGTTAACTGGAACATCACCCTGATTTCGGCCAAATTTCTGGGGAAGCGGGGTGGTACCACCGCCAATTCCGTCAAAGCTGTTGATTACCTGACTGGTCTCAAAAACAAGGGTCTCAACATTGTGGCCTCTAACAATTCGTGGGGCGGTGGTGGCTATTCACAAGCCCTTTACGACGCCATCAGTCGGGCCAATACGGCTGGTATTATGTTTATTGCCGCAGCGGGGAACAGCGGCACCAATAATGATGTAACTGCCAGCTATCCGTCTAATTATGACCTGCCCAACGTCATTGCCGTAGCGGCCATCGATAAAACCGGCGCTTTAGCCAGTTTCTCCCAATATGGTGTTGCCACGGTTGATTTGGGCGCACCCGGTGTAGCCATCAATTCAACAACAGCTTTCAACACCTACTCGTCCTACAATGGTACGTCCATGGCAACTCCCCACGTAACGGGAGCCGTTGCCCTGTATGCCTCGACCCACCCTGGTGCCACGGTTGCCCAACTCAGAAACGCGATCCTGTCCAGTGCGGTACCAACGCCCTCCCTGAGTGGGAAGACGGTGACCGGTGGGCGGCTGGATGCCAATGCGGCTTTATCTAAGTAAGATTCCTGTATACGCTATAAACGCAGAAAGCCGAAGCGCACGCTTCGGCTTTCTTCGTTTATAGAAGGGTTTATTTCACATCTTCCAGCTTATCCAGGTCAACATCTTCCAGGGCGGCTTTGATTTTATCCATGCTCACTCCCCGCCCTTTGGCGGAGACAACAAACCGTTTGTTGATCAGCACGTTTAGTTCGCCATTTTTATCGGCACTGTCGTATTTCTCGTACGCCTTATTGTCCCCCATTGTTGGTGGTCTTTTCGTAGCCGTGTTCGGTTTCTTTATCGACCTCCATCATCGACCAGGCGGCCAATCCCATCATCATGGGTGAACCACCGCCATCAATAATCGATAATTCGATGTGTTCACTGTCGTCTGCGTTGGCATATGTCCCGGTTGCGGTAGAAAAGGTGAAGCCCATGGCGCCATCCTTCTCACCGGTAGCCTCCTTACGGGGTAATCCATCGGCATCAGCGGGAAGTAACGCTTTGAGCGTGCGGAAATCAACCGTAGCCACGGGGCCTTTTTTCTGCATGTCCTCCATCTGCGATGCCATCTCTTTCATGGCACTGGCAGCCCCCATCACCGATACTGATTCGTCGTCTTTTTTCTCTTCCTCTTTGTTGCTGCCGCAACCAATGAGCAGTAGTGCCGGAAGTAGCCCGGCCCAGAGTACGTTTTGATGTGTACGCATAGCTTTTTGTCGATAAGAATGGGGGTGAACTTGTACCCTGGGCAAATTACACTTTCCGCCCATACAGCGACCAAAGTTTTGAGTAAACGTAACACGCCCTGTTCGCTTACTCAGCTACCGGCTTACTCAACACGTAGTAATTTGCGTCAATCGTGAGCGTCTTCGCTCCCCTCGCCAACAGCTTCTTCCATTGCGCTGTGGGCTGAATAGCCTGGTACGGCCCCGACTCGCCCAGACATATCCGCACCGGCATGGCAAAGCCGGGGACCGTATTGGCCCAGCGATACTGGAAACCATCCGCCACCGGGCGGTATTCGAGTACGGGTATCCGGGTGTCGCGCAGATACTGGTCAAATACGGGTTTGAGGTTCAGGCCCGCCTGCTGACTCATGTACTGCTCAATCTGATCCGTGGTTACGGTTTGGTGGTAGAATGTTTTGTTCAGGCCCCGCAGCATCTGTCGCCAGGTAGTGTCATTACCCACCAATTGCCGAATGGTATGGAGCATGTTCCCCCCTTTGTAGTACATATCGCCCGATCCTTCCTGATTCACATTGTAGGTACCAATAATCGGTTTGTCGTTGCGGATGTTGGCCCGACAGCCAATAACGTACTGCGCACCGGCATCCTTACCCCAGTAATACTCCGTAAAAAGGCATTCCGAATAGTTGGTAAAGCTCTCGTGGATCCACATATCGGCCACATCCCGGTAGGTGATGTTGTTGGCAAACCACTCATGCCCCGATTCGTGAACGATGATAAAATCCCACAGTAATCCCCAGCCCGTTCGGGAAAGATCGCGGCCCAGGTAGCCATTCCGGAAGTGATTCCCATAGGTTACGGAACTCTGGTGCTCCATACCCAGGTAGGGCGTTTCAACCAGTTTGTAGCCATCTTCGTAGAAAGGATACGGCCCAAACCAGTGCTCAAACGCCTTCAGCATTCTGGGCACCTCTGTAAACTGTGCCCTGGCAGAATCGAGGTGCTCGGGGAGTGCGTAATAAGTGAGCGGAAGTTTGCCCTTTTCGCCGGTGTACTCCTCCGACCAATGTTCGTACCGGGCAATGTTCAGGTTTACCCCGTAGTTGTTGATGGGGTTCTGCACGTACCAGTCGAAGGTGCGGGTATGGTCGGGGTTGGTGGTCACCCGGCGGAGTTGCCCATTCGATACATCCATCAGGTCCTCGGGAACGGTTACCGAAATAGCCATTGAATCCGGTTCGTCGTACATATGATCTTTGCAGGGCCACCACGCGCTGGCCCCCAGCCCCTGACAGGCCGTAGCAATAAACCAGTTACCGGCTTTGTCGCGCGACCAGACCATGCCCCCCGTCCCAGGGAGGGCGTTTGGCCACGCGGGGTTTGCCCCCATAAAAAACCGTTATCGCTTCGGTCTGCCCGGCTGTCTGGGCTTTGGTCAGGGTAACGAAATAGGCGTTGCCATCCTGCCGCACGGCCAGTTGTTTTCCATCCTGCTCTACCCGCAGTACCCGCAGCGGCTTTTGTAAATCCACCTGCATTACCTGCCCCGGTTTTAGCACCCGATACCGGATAAGCGTTGAGCCATTCAGCGTGCTGTCGGTGGGTTGCACCCGGACACGCAGGTGATAAAACGCCAGATCCCACCAGGCCCGTTCGGGCGTGATAGTGCCCCGCAGGGTATCGGCGTGGGTAAACCGGGTGCGCTGTTGCCCAAAAGCGGGGATAACCAGCGTCAGCATCAGTAGCTGAAGGAGGGCTATGCTGTTTTTAGATCGCATTTTTTTGTAGCCGGGGTGTTAGTCCGGATGGCCGTCAGGTTTCTTTTGTACGTACTGATACTGGCAACTTAGCCCAATGGCTACCCGGACTGAACCGGGTTCCACCGCCCTACCGCGCCCCAGGCGGGCAGTTTTTTAGCAGGTAGTTCGTGTACAGGGTTTGCAGGTGCAGCGCAGTTCCCTCGCCCTCATAAATACCGTGTGAGCGGTTGGGATACGGCATCACCTGGAACTGTTTGTTGTACTTAACTAATTCATTGATAAGCACTTCAGCATTGTCGTAATGCACATTATCGTCGCCGGTACCGTGAATGTAGAGCAGATTGCCCTGCAGGTTTTTTGCGTAGGTTATGGGCGAACCCGCCACAAAATCGTTCCGGTTCTCCTGCGGCAAGCCCATATACCGTTCCTGATAAATGTTGTCGTAAAATAACTGATTCCCCACGGCTGCAATGGAAATACCGGTTTTGTAGATGTCAGGGTACTGGAACAGCAGGTGCAGGGTGGTAGACCCTCCCCCACTCCAGCCCCAAACGGCCACACGGCTGGTGTCGATGTACGCATGTTGGGAAAACAGTTTCTTAGCCCCCATGGCCTGGTCGCGGATGTTGAGCCGGCCAATGTTGCGGTAGATGGATTTCCGCCAGTCGGCTCCTTTCAGATTGGGCGTCCCCCGGTTGTCGAGGGCCACGTAAAGATACCCCGCTTTGGCCATGTCGCCCCGAAACAGGCGATTTTGCCCGGTTACAAATACATCGTTGACCGTACTACCCGCCGGTTCGCCATACACGTAAAAAACAATCGGATACTTTTTGGTGCTATCGAAATCGACCGGTTTAGCCATCCAGCCATCCAGTTTCACCCCATCGTCGGTCGTGACGGTGAAGAAACTGACATTAGATTTATACCGGCTTCATCCGTTCGGCAATGCTTTCGTCCTTATTGACGGGCGTATGGTCGGGCAGGGTTACCCACTCCCGAACAATCGGCGTTTATAGTTGGTAAACGAATGCCGGGCAAATTTACGCCGTTGGGCGAAATCGCATAGTCGTGCGTGCCATCCAGTCCGGCAGGGGTTATACGTTCGGCTTTTCCTTTTCCATCCAGGCTGGTACGAAACAGGTACCGCTGGTTGGTGTTCTGGG
>CAWARB010000039.1:0-102432 GCA_963784335.1 uncultured Cytophagales bacterium
TCTTCAACTTTGTATACGATTATATCAATACTCGTGAGTCAGAAATGGCAACGGAATTACACCAATTAGTAATTAAAAATTTGAATTACTGTCTCTATATTTTCTTTTCGGTAGCCTTCTTATGCTCCGAGCGGATGCCGACATCTACATAGCCGTTGTAAGCAGCACGGTATTAATGATACTCTTGTGTGGAGTAGTTGGCATTGCTATACTCCGATACCGGCAGCGGGTTGAGAACCATTTGAATGATATGAAAAGCCTTAGAGAAACCTACCAGCGCGAACTCCTCCAGTCGCAACTCGAAACGCAGAACCAAACCCTGGAATACGTTGGGCAGGAACTGCATGATAATATTGGGCAGATGCTGTCGGTAGCCATGCTGCACCTGAATGGGCTGGAAGAAGAACTCGCGCAGTCAACGCACCAGTCGGCGGTACGGCGGATGGTGGAGAGCATCGAAGGGACTATTACGGCGGTGCGGCAACTCAGTAAAACGCTGGATAAAAGTACCGTGAAACGCTTTGGACTAACCGAAAGCCTGAATCTTGAACTGGAACGAATCCGGCAAACGGGTCGCTACCAAACGAGTTTGCAGGTATCGGGTCAGCCCTACGCGCTTGGCGACGAAGCGGGCATCATTCTGTTTCGAATGGCGCAGGAGTCGCTCAATAACGCCCTGAAACATGCCCGCGCTAAAAACCTCACCATTGAAGCCGACTATCAACCTGATGCCTTTACCCTGAGTATTATAGACGATGGACAGGGTTTTGACCAGACGGAGGTTACTGCCCGGCAGCTAAGTCATTCAGGGTCAGGGCTTCATAATCTGCATCCAGCGCGCCCAACTACTGGGCGGAACCTGTATCATCCACTCGCAGCCGGGTGCCGGAACGCGGGTGTGCATTACATTGCCGCAACAGCCTGCCCAGTGAAAATACCCCAATCGGGGTATTGTAGATAGTGGGGTAACCGGCTACCTTTCAACTTCATTGCTAACCCGCACTATGACTTATGACCACAACCATTGCCATCGCTGATGACCATAGCCTGCTGGCTCAGGCCCTGTCCGATCTTATACAGCGAATTGAAGGCTACGACGTGCTGTACGTAGCGGAGAATGGCCAGGATTTGCTCCGTCACCTGAACCGGAAGCAGATTCCTGATATCGTTCTGCTGGATATTAATATGCCCGAAATGAACGGGTTCGAAACCGCTGAATACCTGCAGCAACACCACCCCGATGTAAAAATAATTGTTCTTTCCATGTTCGATAGGGAGGAAGATGTGGCCAAAATGGTTCGGTTTGGCGTTCGGGGTTACCTGCTGAAAGGATGCCGCCCGTCGGAGTTGCGATTGGCACTGGACGACGTGAGTAAAAAGGGATTTCATTACTCCGAGTTTCTAACCAATAAACTCATTCGCAACCTGGCTCCCGGAGACAAAAATGGCGCTGTTCTGAAACCACACCTTAACGACCGTGAACTCACCTTTCTTAAACTCGCCTGTAGTGACCTGACTTACGCAGAAATTGCCGACAAGATGTGCGTAGCGCTTCGAACGGTAGACGGGTATCGGGAAAGTTTATTCCAGAAACTGAATGTAAAGAGCAAGACGGGCATGATACTGGAAGCGTTGCGACTTGGCCTGATCGAATTGTAGCGATCCCAAAATGAGGGGTATCTTTGCGGAAATCCCTGATTCATGCAGTTGTTTTTTCACCGGGTCGACCTTCGCCTGACGCATACGTTTACCATTGCGCACGACAGTCGGGATGTGCAGCCCACGCTGATTGTTGAGCTTCGCGATAGCGGGTTCAGTGGCTTTGGTGAAGCTACGGCTACCCGCTACTACGGTAGTACGATTGATGGTATGGTCGCGTCACTGGAAGCCATTCGCACGTTGATCGAAGGCTATGATTTGGCCGATCCTGAGCAATTCTGGGCTAGCCATGCAGCCCTATCTGGCCGATAATCCCTTTGCGCTCTGTGCCCTCGATCAGGCCGCCTGGGATTTATGGGCCAAAAAACAGGGCCAGCCGCTCTATAAATGCTGGCAACTTGATCCCGAAAATAGCCCCCTCACTGATTATACTATCGGGCTTGACACCCCGGAGCGAATGGTGGCGAAAATGCAGGAACGTCCCTGGCCACTCTATAAAATAAAACTCGGCCGACCGGATGACGATATCGAACTCGTTCGGGCGTTAAGGCGGCATACCGATGTTGAAGGCAGCTCAGCCGTGTTCCGGGTCGATGCCAATTGCGGCTGGTCGGTGGAGGAAACCATTACAAAATCAGCCCAGTTGCGTGATTTAGGCGTCGAGTTTATCGAACAGCCCCTGCCGGCCAGCGATTGGGAAGGCGCTAAGAAAGTGTACCAGCAATCGGCATTGCCCATTATTGCCGATGAAAGCTGCATCGTCGAATCAGACGTCGACCGGTGCGCTGGCTTTTTTCACGGCGTAAATATCAAATTAACCAAGTGCGGAGGCCTGACCCCCGCCCGGCGGATGATTGCCCGCGCCCGCGAACTGAATTTGCAGGTTATGGTCGGCTGTATGACCGAATCGAGCGTGGGCATTTCGGCCATCGCTCAGTTACTGCCCCTCCTCGACTACGCCGACCTTGACGGGGCCATGCTTATTGCCAACGACCCCGCAACGGGTGTCACCTTCGATTATGGCCGGGTGGTGTACGCCCCTGAAAACGGAACGGGGGTTCGGTTATTACCGTACGAAAAGGCAGAAGGATGAGCGATATAGGGCAACAGTCAATTTTTACGGTCGGTCATATTCCGGGACGTACCATTGTGCATAGCGGCCAGGCCTATCGCTTCTTTAGTGGTACGGCTTATCTGGGGCTTCCGCAAAATCCCGCTTTTCAGCAATTAATGGTTGATGCCACGCACCAGTACGGTACCGTTTTTGGCAGTTCGCGCAATGGGAACGTACGACTCGGAATTTACGAGGAAGCCGAAACAAAACTGGCGGCTTTCGTTGCTGATACACTAACCGCTCTGACGCTCTCGTCGGGCATGATGGCAGGTCAGGTGGTTAGCAACTGGTTGCGGGGGCAGAGCATGCCTATTATTTACGGACCCCATACGCACCCGGCACTCTGGCATGAGCCGGTTGTCAATCTGCCCACTTTGGCCTTTAGCGATTGGGCGGCACAGGTAATCGACCAACTTACGAACCTCCCCGCTGGTCCCGTAGCCATTCTGGTCAATTCGCTCGATGCCGTTCGTTCCGTTTATTATGGTTTCGACTGGGTCGAAAATTTACCCGCCGACCGGGCCATCATCCTCGTAGTAGACGACTCGCATGGACTGGGCGTGTTAAGTAACGGGCGGGGTATCTGGCCACAAATTCCGCAGAAACCGAACGTCAGGCTGGTTGTTACGGCTTCATTGGCCAAGGCGATGGGGTTGCCGGGTGGTGCCGTGTTCGGTGATACCGCCACGATAGACGAAATCCGAAAAACCGCTTTCTTTGGTGCCTGCTCCCCCATGGCTCCTGCCTGTTTGTCGGCTTTCATGAAGGCGGATGCCGTGTATGCCGAAGCAGGGGAACGGCTTCGTACAACCATTCGTCTGGCGGAGGAGTTACTGCTGCCCACGGGCCTCTTTCAACACGCCAGTGGGTATCCGGTTTTTTTTACGGAGCAGGATGGCTTATATCCTTACCTGCTTCAGCAAGGTATCTGCATTTACTCGTTCGCGTATCCAACAGCGGCCGACCGGGCCAATACCCGCATCGTGATTAGTGCCTTCCACGAACCCGGCGATATTGAGCAACTGGCCAGACAGGTTTATGCTTACAGGGAAGCCACCTGACGAAAGAAAGGGACATTCGGGATGCTGAGAAGGCTGTTACAGCGACCGCAGAAAATCCAGACTTTGCGGAACCTGCTCCATCGAACGGGAGGATTCGTCTTCAATGAAAAAGTGCTTTACCCCCGATTTTTTGGCCTGTTTCATTATGGCCGCAATGCCTACATCGCCCTTACCCAGCACAACGTTCGATTCTACGTCGGCACGGCCATTCTGACTGTCGGGGGTGCCGGGCTTGCGGTCTTTGAGGTGCATGAGCGCAAACCGTTTCGGGTACTTCTGCAACAGGGCGACGGGGTCGTAGCCGGGCATTTTTACCCAGAAAACATCCATCTCGAAATGGACTGATTTTGAGTCGAAATTTTCGGCCAGATAATCGAAAAAAGTACCGTCTTTATAGGTTTGAAACTCGTAGCCGTGGGTATGGTAGCACAACGTCAGGCCGTTGTCGGCCAGGAGTTTACCGGCCGTATTGAACACGTCCACCGCCCGATCCGCATCGTAAATGGTAAACGCATCGCCAGCGTGCGGAATCCAGGCACAAACGACGTATTTAGCCCCCAGTGCTTTGGCTTCGGCTATCACTTTGGGTACGTTGGAATCCAGGTCCTCATAGCTTGCTCCGGTACTGATGGCCTTGATATTGTTCTTGTCCAGTAACGTCCGAAAATCGGTTAGGCTAAGGCCATATGTTCCGGCAATTTCAGCCTCCCGAAACCCCATCTGCTTTACTTTCGCCATGGTACCCGGCACATCTTTGGCAAACTGGTCGCGGAAACTGTACAGTTCTATGCCAACGGGTGCCGCTTTCTGAGCCAGTGCCGCCAGACTACTCAGAAACAGGAAGGCGAGAAGAAGACGGAGTTTGTTCATTATCATCAGATTAGTAGGGTAAGGTGACTGGTGGCAGCAAGCTATCGTAAACGGTAAACCAGATCGTATCAGCTATTTACCCGTTTGGGTCGTAAACGTACTTTCGAAAATTTTGTCGGCGTTACCGGTTTCGAACCCTTCGCGCCGATGTTGCCGGGTAAGCTGACTGGCGGGTAAATGCTGAAACTGGGGCAATACCCGCCGTTCGGCGAACTCAACGTAGGAACCCGCAATGCGGTAAATGTCGACAGGTGATCCTGCGTCCCCGGCAAATTCGGCGTCAATCATCTGGGCTACGGTCGATGCCTGCCGTAAATTCTCGTCTGGGCTGATTTTGATGGTACCCCCTGCCGAGTTAAGCCGGAATCCCCGATTCTCCAGAAACTGCACAAACTCCTCAATGGTGTTATAGCCCGACTTGAGGTTATGCACGCTGATGGTAAAGTGGTTCAGGTAATACCGGTTATAAATCACCCAGGCCGCGTATTCACTCTCCCGCAGCAGAGTCTGGTAGTCGGCCAGGGTAGGGGTTTCCCAGAGCGGCTGGTGCAAAAAGCGGTCGACGGCTTCTCCATCGTCCAGGTCCAGCGCATCGACTGGGTCGCTGGTTACGGTATCGGTGTAACGGTGAATAATTCGCTGCGCTTCGGCCGACAGGTCATCGACGCGGAGTTCGCTGGCGAATATGCGGGGGTAGTGTGGCTCCGGCGGTGCGTACCAGTACGCCGTTAATTTCTTCTCGATAAAGTTATACTCGTCCCGGCGTTCGTAGCCGTAATGCAGAAAAACCTTTTCGAAGGAAGCCAGCCCCAGGTTCGACACGCCCATTGTACGGAAGGCGATATGGTCATTCTCAACGTCGCCCACCGATTGAATGATACCGGCATCGAGCATGGCGTTGAACACGTTCTGTACGTCGGGTACGCGTTCACTGTACCGGCGCATGAGGCCGTTCAGCACGGTGTCGAGGGTTGTTTGTGAGGAAGTTGTTAGCATGAAAAGGGTATTCGTTAGCCATTAATTAGTTTCCCACCGACTGCGGGCCAGCAGCACATCTTTGCCTGATTCGGTGTGAACAATCCGATGCAGAAACGTTTGCGGGGTTTCAACGGCGGCTTGTACCTGAACGAAATCCTGCCAGTGGCTTTCGGTTCGGTAAACTAAATCAATTTCGGTTAATTTTTTCGTTTGCAGTGTTTCATTATCAACGGTTTCGAATAGCCATTCCACATACGCCACGTTGTTTACGTGCTGATTCTGGTCAATACTTAGCCAGCTTACTACGCTATCTTTCGTGTTCGTTGGCGTAAAAGGCGTTGATTGGAAATCTGGTTTGTGGGGTAACCTGGGTAAGTGCGTCAGGCCCGCCGGGGGACTCAGGCTGCGAATAAAATCAGGCATTGGCACCATCGACCGTTTTTCAATGCTGAAAACAAGCCATGTACTGCCTGCTTCGGCCAGTAGTGTGCCATCCTCCCCCAGTACCCGAAAGTCGCGGTAGATAAAGTACTTCTCCACCTCCGTTGGGTAGGTGACCACGCGAATGGTTTCGCCGTAGCGTGGGTACTGGTGCATCCGTAGGTTAAAGCGCATGAGCATCCAGCCAACGCCCCGCTTCGCTAAATCGGCAATGCCGATACCGTAATCGAGCGCGTTGCGGTTGGCTGATTCCTGCATCATGTTCATCAGGGCCGGGATACTCATTCGCCCGGATGCGTCGCACTCGTAGCCGCGAATGGTAAAGGTATCAGTCTGAATAAATGCCATACGGCAAAGGTAACGGACGGTGGGCTAGGTGCGAAGCAGAAAGCTCGTTTTAGCATGACAGGAAACGCGATGGGCGAAATGGACGCTATTCAGGCTTTCCCGTTTTACTCGCTTGCCGTTGGGCTTCTGCCCATGGAGCCAGGTCAACACTTCGGAAGAATGAATAGCGTCATACCAGGTCAGTCTCGCTGTATCCGGACATTCTCACTAACTCCTCAACCGCACAACGAACGCTTTTACTACAACTCAACCGCAGCAGGGTCAAGCAGTGAATTCATTCAGTACGGGATTGCTTTTTATTTGCACAATACCGTACAATTCAAAAGACTGTTTGGCATCTTTGCCATCTGTACATATATTGTTCCATGAAAAAACAAAACGCCCGCCCATCGCAATCTCAGTCGCTCAAAGGCATGACCCAGTCGCAGGGACAGTCTTCGGCAAACTTTTCCTTTGCTGACTACCAGACCGATAATTTCTTTGACGAGATGTTTGCCACCGAAACGCAGGTTCGGGATGGGTATGCACCTTTTCAGCAACGGGTGGAGCAAATGACCCGCAAAGACCTGGTGGGGCGGCAGCACGCGGCCGAGCGTGCGCTGATGAGCATGGGCATTACGTTCAATGTGTACTCGGAAGGGGAAGGTACGGAACGGATTATGCCAATTGACATTATTCCCCGCGTTATTGAGTCGGCGGAATGGAACCAGCTGGAAGCCGGTCTTATTCAGCGTATTAAGGCAATAAATATGTTTCTGGACGATGTATACAACGACCAGAAAATTCTGGACGATGGCGTTGTTCCGCGTGACCTGATTGAATCCAGTAAATCATTCCTGCCGGCCTGTCTGGGTGTTAAGCCTCCCAAAGGTATCTGGTGCCACATAACCGGTACGGACTTGATTCGGGGGGATGACGGGCAGTACATGGTGCTCGAAGATAATCTTCGTTGTCCGTCGGGGGTGTCCTATATGCTGGAAAACCGGGAGTTGATTAAGCAGACATTTCCCGAGGTATTGACCCAAACGGGGGTTCGCCCCGTGTCTGATTACCCGATGCGGCTGCTCCAGATGCTCCAGTTCATTGCTGATCGGCCCAACCCAACCGTGGTGGTACTGACGCCGGGTATTTATAATTCGGCCTATTTCGAGCATTCGTACCTGGCCCAGCAAATGGGGGTAGAACTGGTGGAAGCCCGGGATTTGGTGGTATCGGGTGGGTACGTCAAAATGCGTACGACCAAAGGATTTCAGATTGTCGATGTCATTTACCGCCGTATCGACGATACCTTCCTGGACCCGGAAGCGTTCAATCCCGATTCGATGATTGGGGTACCGGGCATTTTTGAGGTGTACAAAAGAGGGCGCGTTGCCCTGGCCAATGCCCCCGGTACCGGCGTTGCCGACGACAAAGTGATTTACGCGTACGTGCCGCGCATTATCAAGTACTACCTGAACGAAGAACCCATCATTCCTAACGTGAAAACGTACATATGCCGGGAAGAGGAGGACTGCAAGTACGTGATGGAGAACATTGAAAAGCTGGTGGTAAAAGAAGCCAACGAAGCAGGCGGGTACGGCATGCTGATTGGCCCCAAAGCGACGCCGGAAGAACATGACTTATTTCGGCAAAAAATCAAGGAAAATCCGCGTAACTACATCGCTCAACCCACTATTTCGCTCTCGCGGGTGCCGTGCCTGGTTGATGGTCATGCCGAAGGGCGTCATGTAGACCTTCGCCCTTACATTCTGTATGGCGATACGGTGAGCGTCATTCCAGGGGGACTAACGCGGGTGGCCCTTCGCAAAGGGTCACTGGTCGTGAACTCCTCGCAGGGGGGCGGTGGTAAGGATACGTGGGTGTTGTACTGAGGTGTACGATGGCAGAGAAGCCGTTTTCTTCCGGCAGAGGGTGGTTTAAACCACTCTCTGCCGGAAGAAAACGGCTTCTCTGCAAAACGACAAACTCCTTACCTTTGCTACCCAAACTACCTCAACTGCTGCCTTGCCCGATTTAAGTATCATCATTGTCAACTACAAGACGCCCCAGCTCATTCTGGATTGCCTGAAGTCGGTTCATCAGTACACATCTGCCATACGTTTCGAGGTAATTATTGTCGATAATCAGTCTGGAGATGCCAGTCAGGCTATTGTTCAGGCAGCGTATCCAGCCGTGCGCTGGTTCGACATGGGCTACAATGCCGGTTTTGCCCGGGCTAATAATCTGGGCATCCAACAGGCAAAGGGGCGGAACATCCTGCTGCTTAACTCGGATACCCTTCTGCTGGACGATGTACTGAGTCACTGTGTACGGGTGCTGGACACCCAGCCCGATGTGGCCGCCGTAAGCGCGATTCAGTGGCAGGCCAACCAACAGGTTCGCCCTAATCTATACACAACATTTGGGCAGATGCGCCGGGCCTTTTACATCCTGCCCGGTGGCGTTGCCGCTGACAGGTTTCTGCACCGGCTCATGCCCGACCCGCACTACACCGACCCCAACCAAGTGGAGTGGTTATCCGGGGCTTTTCTGATGACCCGGCCCTCGGTTATTGAAAAAGCGGGCGCACTGGACGAGAGTTTTTTCATGTACGGCGAAGATGTAGAATGGGGATACCGGCTGGGAAAACAGGGCCGGCTTTTGTTGCTGCAAAACGAAAAGTTCGTTCACCTGGAATATGGCAGCAACGAAGACAATCAACAGCACGTAGTAACGCATATTAACCGCTTTAAACCACAGGTGCAGGTGTCGCAGTTGCTCTGGGTGCGGAAACAGTATGGCGTTGGTGCGTACCTGATCCTGATGGGGCATTATGTGCTCATGATTCCGGTTGTGTTTATCTGGAAGATGGTCGTTAACCTCCGCGACCGGCGGCTTCCGTGGGCTGAACTCAATAATCAGTGGGCTTTTACGAAGCAGGTTGGTATCTTTCTGCGGTTCTTCTGGAAAACCCTGTTCAACCGACCCGGGTTTTATAAAGTTTAATCCGCTTTTCCTGAAGGCCGACGGCAATTAATACGCTTTTGCCGGTAGAAATCGTTGTACTTGAAAACCAAATACTACAATGCGATTTGTTTACCCGATTGGCCTTTTCTGTCTTTTCTTAGGTGCCAGCCTGTGGCCTCATGTGGGTCAGGCTACCCACGTACGGGCGGGTGAGATTACCACCAAACGAATCTCCAATACCTCGCTCACTTACCTGGTCACGTTTACTGCCTATTACGATGAAGTAGGTGGCCGGGCTGCGTCTAATCAGGCCGACTCCTATACGCTTTGCTTTGGTGATGGCAGCACGCAGGAAGTAAAACGCAGCACCCGGAAATTTATTAATGGAAACACCTCGTCCGTCAACAGCTATACGGCTGTGCATACGTATCCTGGTCCGGGGGCTTATACCGTTGGCATAACCGTTCAGAATCGAAACCAGGGGACCAACAACTTACCCCCCCCGGGTTCGTCGCAGAATATTCCTTTTTACGTGTCGACAACGATTCTGATTAACGCAAACCTGCTGACCAACTCCACCCCCGTCATGCTCAACCCACCCCTGGATTCGGGGCGTGTGGGCCAGAAATTCTGCCATAATCCGGCCGCTTTCGATGCCGATGGGGACAGCCTTGCTTATCGACTGAGTGTACCAAAAACCTCCACCACGCCCACCGGCTGCGTGGGGCGTGACATTCCGGTGTATCAGGACCCTACCCGATTCAGCACCGCCAGCGAAGCGGGTGGTGCCCCCACTTTCTCCATCGACCCCCGCACCGGCGAACTGTGCTGGGATGCCCCCGGCGACGTTGGGCAGTACAACTTCGCCTTCATCATTGAAGAATGGCGCAACGGCGTGCTCATCGGCGAGATTACCCGCGACATGCAGATCATCGTTGTCGACTCCAAGAACAAACGACCGCTGCTCCAACCCATCCCCGACCTGTGCGTGGAAGCGGGTACGCTCATCAATCAGCCCGTTACGGCCACTGACCCCGATGGTCAGGCGGTTATTATTTCGGGCTTCGGGGGCGTCTTCAACGTCAGCCAGGATGGCACTGCTCTACCAGCCGGGGAACTCATCCTGCCCGCTTACGCCACCCTGACCCGGGGCGGTATCCAGCAGGCCCAACCCGCCACGGCCATTTTCAACTGGCAAACCAACTGTAGTCAGATTCGGGTGGCGCCCTACGATGTAACGTTCAAGGTGGCCGATGTGCCGCCTAAGCCTACGCCGGCCCTGGTCTCCTTCCAGACCTTCCGCATTCAGATTGTAGGCCCCGCCATCAGGAATCTGGTCGCCCGCCCGACTGCTACGGCAAACGGACGAGCGGTGCTCCTGAACTGGGATGCCTACAGTTGTGGTAATCCTGGTACCACCATCGTCATCTATCGAAAAGAAGGTTGTGAGACCAGCGTTATCCCGCCCTGTACCACCGGAATCCCGGCTGGCTACACCCGAATAGCCGAAATACCCAGTACCGCTACTACCTATACCGACACGAGCAGTTTGCGCCGGGGTACCAGCTACGGCTACCGACTGGTGGCCCAGTATCCCGATGTGAACGGGGGCTTCAACGGAGGGGTGAGCCGGGCTTCCAACCAGGCCTGTCTGGAACTGCCTCTGCTGGCCCCGGTCATCACCCAGGTCACCGTCGACTCGACCAAAACCGTCACCGGTCAGATTACCGTCCGCTGGACGCGGCCTCTGGGGCTGAACCCGGCTGATTTGGCGGGGCCTTACCAGTACCGGTTGCAACGGGCTACCGGGCAGGGCGGCACTACCTTTGTTCCCGTCGCTACAATCAACACGACGCTGAGCCCTACGGCGGCCGACACGGTTTACATCGATAAAGGCAGTTCTACCTCGGCGTTGAATACCGATGCCAATGCCTACACCTACCGGCTGGAGTTCTACTACACAAACCCGGCGGGTCAGCTTACCCGGCTGGATGTGACGGATGCGGCATCCTCGGTGCGGCTGGCAACGGCCCCGGCCAACCGGCGGGTGGTGCTAAGCTGGCAGGCTACGGTGCCCTGGAGTAACGACGGACAGACCCACGATGTGTTTCGTAGCCGGACGGGTCCCAACGGGGCCTTCAACAAGATTGCCGAGGTGCGGGTAAGCACTCAGCCCTACAGCTTTACCGATACGGGTCAGGATACTTTTGTGGCCGATGGCAACACGGGTCTGGCTTTGTCGGCCGATAGCAGCTATTGCTACCGGGTATTGACCCGGGGGGCGTACACCGATGCGCAACTGGTGCGGCTGGGAGTGCTGCTCAACTATAGCCAGATTATCTGCGCGACACCTACTGACACTACCCGCCCCTGTCCGCCCACGCTGCGGGTAGACAGTCTGAACTGTGCCAGTCTGAACAGCGAGAGTCTCTGCGATCAGACCAGTTTCACCAACAACCTGAACTGGCTGCCCGGCAGTGGTCCCAACTGTGACCCCAACATTGCTACTTATAAGATTTACTACGCGCGCTACCAGCCCGACTCGCTGGGTGTTTTAAGCAGTGTAGCGGCTCCGACGCTGAGTTACGCCCACACACCATTGAGTACAGTGGCGGGCTGTTATTACGTGACGGCGGTCAGTAAACGGGGGCTGGAAAGCGTTCCCTCCAACAAAGTATGTGTAGATGCGTGTCCCAGTTTTATGCTACCCAATGTGTTCACGCCCAACGCAGATGGCAAAAATGATTTGTTTGTACCGTTGCGTTGCCCCCGTTTTGTGGAGAACGTGAATTTTGTGGTCTACAACCGATGGGGGGGCAAAAGTGTACGAAACTACGGGTCCTACACTGGCCTGGGATGGCCGGAGCAACGACGGGGTGGAGTTGCCCAGCGGTTTGTACTACTATCAGGCGAGTGTGAATTATGCGTTGCTGGAGCGTAACGCCCCCCCGCAAATTATCAAGGGCTGGGTTCAGATTCTTCGGGAAGGCGTAACCAGCCGGTAATTCACCGTCATTTAACGCAAAAGGGGCAATGTCACTGACATTGCCCCTTTTGCGTTAAATGACGGTGAATCGCTACTTCATATTGTGGTAAACCATCTGCACATCGTCATCTTCTTCGATTCGCTCGATCAGTTTCTCCACGTCGGCCACTTCTTCGTCCGACAGTTCCTTGAAATCGTTGGGAATGCGCTCGAATTCGGCCTGCTGGATGTCGAATCCTTTTTCTTCCAGAAACTTCTGGACACTGCCAAAGGCCGTGAATTCGCCGTATATAATGAACTGATTCATTTCCTCGTCGAACTCCACATCGTCCCCACCGGCGTCGATGAGTTCCAGCTCCAGTTCTTCCTGGTCGATACCGTCGGCTGATATCCGAAACACCGACTTCCGGTCGAACATAAAGTCCAGCATGCCCTGTGTACCCAGGCTACCGCCCAGTTTGTTGAGGTAACTGCGGACGTTGGCTACCGTACGGTTGTGGTTGTCGGTAGCCGTTTCAATCACTAGGGCGATACCGTGCGGGGCGTAGGCTTCGTACACGATTTCCTTGTAATCCTCCTGGTCTTTGGAAGAGGCTTTTTTGATGGCTCTATCCACGTTTTCCTTCGGCATATTGGCCGCTTTGGCGTTCTGGATAATAGCCCGGAGCCGACCGTTGGAATCCGGATCGGGACCACCGCTTTTCACGGCCATTACAATGTCTTTGCCGATTCGGGTAAAGGTCTTGGCCATTTGCCCCCACCGTTTCATTTTTCGGGCTTTCCGGTATTCAAATGCGCGTCCCATTTTAAAAGAGTGAAGCGTTAAAAGATTAAGAAATAACGGGTGAAGAGAGAGCAAACGCTTCATTTTTCACGCTTAACTCGTCACTAAAAATATCTACCTGCCCCCGCACCATATCCTCGAACGTTTCACGCTGGCGAATCAGGTAGGGTTTGCCTTCATACACCAGTACTTCGGCCGGGCGAAAACGGGTATTATAATTCGATGCCATGCTGAATCCATACGCACCGGCATTCTCGAACGAGAGCACATTCCCCGCTTGTACGTCGGGTAGCGACCGGTCGGTGGCGAAGGTATCCGTTTCGCAGATGTAGCCCACCACCGTATAGGTTTTTTCATCCCCGGCTGAGTTCGATACGTTCTTGATGTCGTGATACGCGTCGTACATCATTGGACGGATGAGGTGGTTCAGACCCGAATCGACCTGCACAAACGTGCGGGTCGGGGTTTCTTTCACCACGTTGACTCCTGCCAGCAGATGGCCACTTTCGCTCACCAGCAGCTTACCCGGTTCAAAACAAAGTTCCAGTTCACGGCCGTACCGGTCGCAAAATGACCGGAAAGCTGCCGAAACCTTCGTGCCCAGTTCGGCCAGATCGGTGGCGTAATCGTCTTCCCGGTAGCGAACTTTAAAACCGCTGCCGAAGTCGATGAACTGCAAATCGGGGTAGTCGGCTGCCAGGTCGAAGAGCACATCGGCAATCTTAAGAAAGGTATTTCCATCCTTAAAATCTGAACCGGTATGAATGTGCAACCCAACAACCGGAATGCCATACTGCTCCGTAACAGCTTTAATCTGCTGGCGGTAGCTGTAGGGTATCCCAAACTTGGAATCGCCGTGGCCGGTTTGAATCTTAAAATTCCCCCCTTCGGCAATGTTGGGATTGATGCGCAGGGCAACCGCATACCGGTCGCCGTAGGTCTGGCCAATCTGTTCGAGCAGGGGCAGGCTGTCGGCATTCAGTTGCAGGCCCATTTCGAGGGCTTCCTGAATTTCAGACCAGGCATTACCGCTGGGTGTGTACATAATCTGCGCCGGTTCAAACCCGGCCATCCGGGCTATTCGAGCCTCATTTACTGATACTACTTCGATGTCCACGCCCTGCTGACGCATCAGTTTCAGGATGGATACGTTAGTAAGTGCTTTGGCGGCATACTTTATCTTCAGATTCACCCCGCTAAAGGAAGACCGGAGCGAGCCGATTTTTTCGATAATTTTGTCGGCGTCATACACGTACAGCGGCAAGCCGAACTCCTCGGCAATAGCCAGTACAGGGACGCCCTGAATTTGATACGTCTGGTTAGTTAGTTGCATAATTCATGAAACGAGCCGCAAAATTACGCCATCTTTCCCCTATGTACAAGATTCTCTGTTATCTGCTGGTCCTTATGCTGTCGGGTACGCACGGGGCGTTCGGTCAGAAGCCCCCGGTTACGCCTGCCCGACCGGATAATGCAGTTGAAAAGGTCATTCCCAGTCGCCCTGCCAGTGCTGGAATCACCAACCGGAAAGTGGCTTTTATAGCCCACCTGCTCGCCGGCAAGGTGGACCCCGGCAAAAAGTACGTGTACGGCGTACGGGTAATCAACAGAACGGTGAGCCTGCGTTACCCAAACCCGTATCAAACCCAACGCCTGTAGCCGTGGCCGACCGCCCGCCCGACTTTTCATTCCGGCGACGGAAGCTCCACATACGACAACGAACCTGAAGTTATTTCACGGGTTAACATTATAACGAGAAACCACTATGACCTTTCACCAATTCCCCGACCACGCATCCCTGTCGCAGTACACGGCTGAGCATATTGCCGCCATTATCAATCAAAAACCCGATGCACTGCTCTGCCTGGCATCGGGCGATACCCCCATCGAGACGTATCACCACCTGGTAGAGCTGGCCAAAACGGGCCGTGTGGACGTGAGCCAATGTACGTTTGTGGGCCTCGACGAATGGGTTGGATTCGGACCGGAGGATGCGGGGAGTTGTTCGTACTACGTATTCCGCGACCTGTTTACGCCGTTGCAGCTGCGCCCGGATCAGGTCCATGTTTTCGATGCGAAAGCGACTGACCTCGCGGCCGAGTGCGTAAAAATAGATAGCCTGATTGATGCGCGGGGCGGCCTGGATTTGTTGCTGGTGGGTATGGGTATAAATGGCCATATCGCCCTGAATGAACCTGGTACCCCCTTTACGTTAGGCTGCCACGTTGGCGAACTGGCCGAAAGCACCATCACCGTCGGGCAGAAATATTTCGAGCAGGCAACGCCCCTCTCGCAGGGCATTACCCTTGGACTGCGCCACCTGACAGCCGCCCGCGAAGTAATTTTACTCGTGAGTGGAGAAAAAAAAGCCGCTACGTTGAGCCAGGCTCTCAAAGGGCCGGTTTCGGAGGAAATGCCCGCCAGTATTTTGCAAACGCACCCCAATGGACAGGTCTGGCTGGATGCGGCCGCCGGAAGTTTGCTGACGGGTTTTTGAGTTTGTGGCCGGGAGTTCGTTATTTGACCGTTTGATTCAACCTGACCTGTACAACCACTTGGCCATTCCGCTCCCTGCTTCTTATCCGGCCGTTTCCCGAAAGACCGAAATACTGGCCGGTGTTTCTACCTTTCTGGCAACGATGTACATCATTGTTGTCAATCCGGCTATTTTGAGTCAGGCGGGTTTGCCCTTTAGCGGAGTGCTCACGGCCACCGTTCTGCTTTCCTTTTTTTGCAGCCTCATGATGGGTCTGTACGCCCGTAATCCCATTGTGGTAGCGCCGGGAATGGGTATGAACGCCTTTTTTACGTTCACCGCCGTGAAGGGAATGGGCATCAGGCCGGAAGTTGCGCTGGGTGCGGTATTCTGGGCCGGGGTATTATTTCTGTTGCTGTCGGTCTTTAACATACGATCGGCCCTGGTACGGGCTATTCCGAAGCCCCTGCGTTACGCCGTTTCGGCGGGTATCGGTTTGTTTATCACGCTGATTGGCTTCGAGAATGCCCACTTTATTGTGGCTAACCCGGCCACATTGGTCAGTGTCGCCCGGCTAACCGACCCCATCATCCTTACGTTTGTGTTCGGGCTGCTCCTGACGAGTGTGCTGGTAGTGCGCAACGTGCCGGGGGGCATCATCATCGGAATTGTGCTGACCACCCTCGCGGCCTGGCCCGTTGGCCGGTACTGGGGTGATGCCTCGGCGGTTAATTTCGGGCAGAAAACGCTGGTCAATTACCAGGGTATCTTCGCCGCCCCCGATTTTTCTTTACTGGGGAAACTGGATTTGTGGGGGTCGCTTTCGTGGTCGTTGTGGCCGGTCATCTTTGCGTTTGCCTTCACCGATTTATTCGATAGCCTGTCCACCTTTGTGGGCGTAGCCGAAGCGGGTGATTTACAGGATGAATCAGGTAACCCGCGTAACCTGAATCGTTCCCTGCTGACCGATGCCGTTGCCACTACGCTGGCGGGACTGCTGGGTACCAGCCCCGGCACCGCGTACATTGAATCGGCGGTGGGGATTGCGCAGGGCGGCCGCACGGGGCTAACGGCTATTGTGGCGGGCTGTTGTTTCCTGCCGTTCCTGTTTTTATCCCCGCTATTATCCGTTATTCCGGCCATTGCCACGTCACCGGCTCTGGTCCTGGTGGGTGCGTTTATGATGAAACCCATTACCCGCATCAACTGGAGCCAACTAGATGATGCAGTGCCCGCTTTTCTGGCGTTGGTGCTTATTCCGTTCAGTTATTCCATCACGCAGGGACTGATTTGGGGGTTTCTGTCGTGGACGCTCATAAAGGTTGCCGTGGGTAAATCGGGTGAAGTACCGGCAGGCTTATGGATTGTCGACGTATTCTGCGTGCTGGCGCTGATGAGTAGTGACTGATGAGGGAATGAACACCGATAAGTAATCATGCAGAATTAGTTTACTGCAATTTTTTTGTCATTCTGAGGAACGAAGAATCTTCGGGTAAAAGCAAGAAGATTTCTAGCTTTACCGAAGATTCTTCGTTCCTCAGAATGACAAAAACAACTAAAAAATATACGTCAATTTAAATTTGCGTAATTATTTAAGCACTCAAGTGAAATTAGCTTAGCCTAACCGATTTTTTTTGTCATCCCGACTCAGGAGGGATCGCGATTGTCCTGATACCTGAGATCCCTCCTGCCGCACCGGCGGACCGGTCGGGATGACAAAAAACCAATGTATTTCCTTTTACCTGCCCACTATGAAAAAACAGTTTGCCCTAACGCTGCTGCTCGCGCTTTTGCTCATGCACTTGGCTACGTTTGCCCAGCGCTACAAACCCCGGCCTGTAACGGGGTTGCTGGGGGCTTTCGGGGCCGAAGTGGCGCTGGTTAAAGAATCGCTGAAAAAGGCTAAAACGGTTTCGGTCGATGGAGTGATTTTTACGACCGGGCGCATCGGAAAACAACGGGTGGTGGTAGCCGAAACGGGAATCGGCAAAGTAAATGCGGCCATGACAACGGCGCTGATGCTGGACCATTTTCGGCCCCGGCGGGTGTTATTTACGGGAATTGCCGGGGGTACGAACCCCGATTTGCAACCCGGCGATATTGTCATTGCCCAACGAACAGCGCACCATGATTACGGCTCCATCACGGATAAAAACACCCCAACCCGCCAAACGCGCAATGCCATTACCAAACAGTTTAACCCGGCCTATTTCCCCGCCGACTCAATCCTGCTACTGCTGGCCGAGCGGGTGGTGAAAACGGTATCACTGGAAGGCATTCCGCTGGAATCCGGTGGGGTTTCCAATCGTCCGGTTCGGGTCGTGACGGGTACCGTCGTAACGGGCGATGTTTTTGTGGCTTCTCCCGAAAAAGGCAAAAGCTTACGGGCTGATTTTGGGGCCGATGCCACCGAAATGGAAGGGGCCGCCATTGCACAGGTCTGTTACCAGCTTCAGGTACCGTGTCTGATTATTCGCAGCCTGAGTGACCGCGCCGATGCGGAAGCGCACATCGCTTACGACAAGTTTTATCCAACAGCGGCCCGAAACTCCGCTAAAGTCGTTATCGCGCTGGTAAACGCGTTATAACATTATAGATACAGGGGTGCCATTTTCTGCCAGTCGTCGGCCTGGTGGGCGCGGCCATCCCAGCAATAGAGTTCATGCGCTACCTGTTTGGCCCGAAGCGTTTCGCTCAAAGCAAGATTGCTGGATAAAAACGGGTCTGCTGTGCCAACGGTCATCACAATTTGTAGTCGGCGCAACTGATTGAGTGCTTCGCAGTCGCCCAGGTTCGGCAAAAAATGATTGGGGCTGTGGAAGTAGATTTCGTCGTCGTAATAATCGTCAAACAGCCCTCGAAATTCGGCCACTGGTTCCGATAAACTGTAACGGCCACTAAATGCTACTACTTTGGCAAACCATTGCGGATGCCGAAGTGCAATGTTCATGGCGTGATAAGCGCCCAGGCTACACCCGTGCGAAACCATAAACGGTTGTGGGTTCTTCAGGCGGGATAGCGTCAGGACCTCCTGCAAAATGTACTGCTCGTACTGTCCGTGCCGCCGGATACGGTCGCAGGGGGATACGTGGCGGTTGTAAATGCTTTCCTGGTCAATACTGTCGACGCAATACAACTGTAGCCAGCCGTTTTCGAGTTGGTCGGCCAGCGCGTGTACAAGGCCCAGGTCTTCGTACTCATGGAATCGCCCCCGGCGGGTTGGGAAAACCAGCACCCGCGCCCCGGCATGGCCGAAGATAAGCAACTCCATGGTGCGGTTCAGGTTCGGACTAAACCACTTATGATACTCGCGGTGCATACCATTCCAGTTAAGAACTAGTGAAATTGCACGCTTTTACAGTAACAACGAAGCTTCCTATATAAACAAATCGTTAAAAATTCGGGCCTGTTGCTGAAACGTCTGCGCCCATACCTGATAACCAGCCGGGCTCAGGTGCAACCCATCGTTTTCGAAAAACTCCCGCCGGGGGGTGCCATGCTGGTCCAGCAAGGGCGTTGTCATATCAATGTACTGCCAGTCGGGGTACTGCGCCATCTCACGACTAATCAATCTGTTCGTATACTGAATCTCTTCAGCAATGCCCCAACGGGCCAGACTGATTTTTACCGACAGAAAATAGAGCGGTACGTCAGGTAGTAAGGTACGCATTTTACTGGCAAAAGCGCAGAAGAACTGGTATATTTCTTCGGGGTGTCGCCCGTTGCCCAGGTCATTGTCTCCCGCGTAAAACACAACGGCTTTCGGCTAGGGTTGGTGCCACTAGTCGCTCAAAAAACCAGGTGCAGGCCGCCAGGGTTGAACCCCCAAAACCCAGATTCAGGGTGTCCAGGTGGGGGAAATCCTGGTCTAGTGTTGTCCATAACCGAATGGATGAACTGCCATAAAAAACGGTCTTCTCTACTGCTGGTGCAAGGGTTTGTACCTTTTCTTCCAAGGGCCGAACGTCGGCTTCATACCAAATCATACTTCATTGATTAACAGGCTCAGTGCCAATTGTATCTCTGTTTACAAGGGGTGCCATGGCTGATTCGCCAGCCTGCATCCATTTCCGAATAATTGTAGTGAGTGGTCGAAATTCGATTAAAAAACCATCGTGTCCGTACAACGAATCAATCTCCTCGTAAGACGCATCCTGAATATGACGGGCCAGAAACTGCTGCTCTGTGGGCGGAAAAAGCAAATCGGACCGGATACCGACGACTAATGTGCGGGCCTTAATCTGGCCTAGTGCATTGAGAATACTACCCCGGTTACGCCCCACATTGTGCGAGTCCATAATTTTGGTGAGCAGCCAGTAGGTAAAGGCGTTGAACCGTTCCGCTATCTTTTCGCCCTGGTATCGCTGATAACCAGCCGCTTTATAGCCATCGAGTTGCTCGTTGTTGTCCAGTGCCTGTGTAAAGCCGTACGTATCGTAGTTTCGGTACGAAATCATGGCCATTGCGCGGGCCGCTTTCATCCCCGCCAATCCTGCATCGTCGCGGTTTTCAGCCCAGGTAGGGTCGGCTTCTATGGCCATCCGCTGCGATTCATTGAAGGCAATGCACCAGGGAGAGGCCATGGCACTGGCGGCAATCAGGATCAGATTGTCGATAAGGCCGGGGTGCAGAATAGCCCACTCTACTGCCTGTTCGCCCCCCAGGGAACCGCCAATGCAGGTGCGGATTTTTTCGATATTCAGTTCCTGCCGCAGTAAATCAAAGGCATTGACAATGTCCCGAACCGTAACGGCAGGAAATGCGTGATGATACGGTTTTGCCGTTGCCGGGTTAACAGACAAGGGGCCGGTAGACCCATAACACGAGCCAAGCACGTTGGCGCAGATAATAAAATCCGTTGCCGGGTCAAAGAACTTGCCTGCCCCTACCATGCCGCCCCACCAGTCGGCTACGTCAGCATTGCCAGTCAGGGCATGGCACACCCACACCACGTTCGACCGGTCTGCATTGAGTGTACCGCGTGTGGTGTAGGCCAGTCGGAAACCCGGCAGGCTTGCTCCCGATTCGAGCGGGAACGAATATTTGTAGTCAAAATAAGTGAGGTCCAATCAACAATTAGTTTGAGGTTTATTGTTGGCGGTTCGTCGTTTGAACTAACGAACCGCCAAACAAAAACGGCTTAACTCAATACCGGCTCAGCAATTTGGGCGAAAGCCTGCTCGAAGTCTGCCTTAATATCATCAATGTGTTCAATACCGGCCGACACCCGTAGTGTACCTACTTCAACGCCTGCGCTGGCCTGCTCCAACTCGCTCAGTTGCTGGTGCGTGGTAGCTGCCGGGTGAATAATCAGCGTCTTGGAGTCACCCACGTTGGCCAGGTGGCTAACCATTTTCAGGCTATTTACGAACTGGTCAGCTGCCTTGGCATCTCCTTTTACTTTAAACGAGAAAACGCCACCAAAGCCCCGCTTGAGGTATTTCTTGGCCAGGTCATGGTACTTGCTGCTTTCCAGACCGGGGTAATTGACCGACTCGACCTGTTCGTGCTGTTGAAGCCATTTGGCCAGTTCCAGCGCGTTTTGTACCGTACGGTCAACCCGCAGGGAGAGCGTTTCCACGCCCTGCAGGAGCAGAAAGGAATTGAACGGACTGATGGCCGGGCCGTAATCACGCAGCCCCTCAACCCGGGCACGAATGATAAACTGGATGTTGCCAAATGGACCGCCCACGCCAAACACATCGCTGAAAACCATTCCATGATAGCCCTCCGACGGTTCGCTGAACTGCGGGAATTTGCCATTACCCCAGTTGTAATTACCACTATCCACGATTACCCCACCAATGCTGGTGCCGTGCCCCCCAATCCATTTCGTGGCCGACTCCACCACAACGGCTGCTCCGTGCTCGATGGGCCGGAACAGATAACCGCCCGCTCCGAACGTATTATCCACAATAAGGGGCAGGTCATGCTGCTTCGCCAGTTCGGCAAAGGCATCAAAGTCCGGGATGTTGAAACCCGGGTTTCCGATGGTTTCGAGGTAAATGGCTTTCGTTTTGCTGTCAATCAGTTTGGCAAACGAGGCTGGCTTGTCGCCATCGGCAAAGCGGGCTTCGATACCCAGGCGTTTGAATGAAACTTTAAACTGATTATAGGTGCCACCGTACAAAAAGGAAGTGGTTACAAAGTTATCGCCCGCATTCAGGATGTTACTCAACGCAATGAACTGGGCGGCCTGACCCGACGCGACCGCCAGCGCGGCTACGCCACCCTCCAGGGCCGCTATTCGCTTCTCGAACACATCCGACGTGGGGTTCATGATGCGGGTGTAAATATTCCCGAAGGCTTTCAGGGCAAACAAATCGGCGCCATGTGCCGAGTCGTTAAAAACGAACGAAGTAGTTTGATAAATGGGTACTGCCCGTGAGTTGGTGGTTGGGTCAACTTCCTGACCAGCGTGTAACTGAAGGGTATCAAAATGAAGTTGTGACATGAGGATAAGGATTAGTAGTGATTTGTAAACCAGTGGTACGCTGGCGGTAGCTGCCAGCCTATAGCCATACACACGACAAACCCTCCCGGTTTTCGTGAGCGATTAGTGGTGAATTCTCAGTAAGCCCTCCGGGGCATACATGACCAGATGTAGTGCATAGTAGTTTCGATTTATAGTCCCTAAAATAACTTTAGGCAGGAGTTAGCACCTTGCCATGTGGTAGGTTGCCAGCGGTTTGCAGAGCCTGATCTCTCCCCGCTTCTGTATAAATCAACGCGCGCTGGTGTAAGTGGAAATAGCGCGAAGCGATTGACTTGATGGCGCAAGTATACTAGCCAGACGGCGAGATTCCAAACGGTCCCCAGCCGAAACGCACGAATGAGTGAATAAAGGGGTAGACTAACGAAAGGGCCTTTTCCGCGTTATGAAATCGTTTTGTCGATTTTGCCGTTATTTTTATAGCCTTACATCGCTGCGATACTTTATGCACTACCGCTTAGCTGCCGACCCTGATTTACCCCATTACATTGCCGTTGAAGCCCATTTAGCCAACATTACCACGCCGACCGTTGAGTTACAGTTGCCCGCCTGGCGACCCGGCCGCTACGAGTTGCAGAACTTTGCCAAAAACATCCAGCGGTTCGCTATTGTGGATGAAGCGGGGAATCCCCTGCCGTTTCGCAAAATCACCAAAGACCGCTGGCAGATACAAATGAACGGGCAAACGGAGCTGATTGCCCGCTATAATTATCACGCGCTGCTGCCTACTGCCTACCAGCTTAATGCAGGCAGTAGCTTCGTGAGTGACACGCTCCTGTACGTAAACCCCGTCAATCTTTGTCTCTATGCCGAAGGGCGTATGGATGAGCCCTGTACGCTGGAGATAGGCGTTCCCGATACCTGGACGCTGGCCTGTGGGCTGAAACAACAGGATGCAACTACGTGGGTGGCGGCTGACTTTTACGAGTTAGTCGATTGTCCGTTCATGGCAGCACCCGTGATGCAGCATATCCAGTATGCGGTAGGGGATGTGCCCTTCCACGTCTGGATTCAGGGAGGGCGACGTACTGATGGGAGCCCTACGTTCGATGCGGAGCGGATTCGGCGGGATTTCAGCCGGTTTTCGGAAACACAACTGGCGCTGTTTGGCGAATTTCCCGAAGAGTCCTACCATTTTCTGACCCTCATTCTGCCCGTACCCTACTACCACGGGGTGGAACACCGTACCAGTACGGTGCTCGTTCTGGGACCCAATGACGAGGGCGAAGGGTTATACCAGGATTTACTGGGTGTGGCTTCGCACGAGTTATTTCACGCCTGGAACATTATCCGTATCCGACCAACGGAACTGCTTCCGTACGATTTTACGCGGGAAAACTATTTTACCACCTGTTTTGTGGCCGAGGGCGTAACAACTTACTACGGTGATTTGATGCTTCGGCAGTCGGGTATTTTTTCGGATGAAGAGTACCTGAAAGAATTACAGGTGCTGTTTAAACGACATTTCGAAAACAGCGGCTTTGCCTTCCAGTCGTTAACCGAATCGTCGTGGGATTTGTGGCTCGATGGCTACGAGAAGGGAGTTCCTGACCGGAAAGTATCCGTTTACCACAAAGGAGCCATTGCCGCCCTGATTCTCGATTTACACATTCGCCGGGCCACGAGCCATACCCGCTCGCTGGACAATGTCATGCAACGAATGTGGCAGCAATTCGGCAAACCCTTTATTGGCTATACGCTGGACGATTACCGGACCATAACTGAATCCGTGGCGGGCGAATCGCTGGCCTGGTATTATGACCTGTGCATTTTTGGTAACCAGCCACTGGAAACAAAACTCAATGAATATCTGGCCTGGGTGGGCTTGCAGGTCGTTTACGAAGAACCCACCGCCGAACAACCCGGGGGTATCAGGCTCCTGGAACTGGACGATGCCGGGGCGGATGGCCGGCAGAGTCGTCGGCACCGGATGCGGTGGTTTGGGAACCCCCTCACCGAGGCACCGCACGAAGGACAGGCCGAATTGGTGTCGGAACAGAAACTGGGAACGAAGGTAGTGGCCAAGTAGCCGCTCCATGCGGTGCCGGTCCGCTTCTAGTAGCCCGGCCGGTAATTTTGCTTTAACTTGTTTCCCCTTATCAATCAATATCATGGTAAAACAACTTTGTCTGCTCTTTCTGCTTCCCAGTCTGCTACTGGCCCAGCCAAAACCCGAGAAGTCGTGGATGCTGGGACCTTTCCAGAAAGAGAATGCGCACAACCCGATTCTTAGTGCTAAAGCAAACACTACGTTCTATTGCCCCATTCGAAAAGCAACGATTCACTGGGAAGAAAAAGACGTGTACAATCCGGCAGCCATTGTGCGTAATAACAAAGTGTACATGATTTACCGGGCCGAAGATACGGTTCGGAGCGTGGGTGGAACATCGCGTCTGGGACTGGCCGTCAGTACGGATGGAGTAAACTTCAAGCGAATGCCCAAGCCCGTTTTTTATCCGGACAATGACCCCATGAAACTATACGAATGGGAGGGAGGCTGCGAAGACCCGCGCGTGGTAGAAAGCCCTAACGGCGTGTATGTGCTGACGTATACGGCGTACGACGGCGATAAAGCCCGGCTCTGCGTAGCTACCTCGCGCAACCTGACCAACTGGCAAAAACAGGGGCTAGCTTTTGCTGACGACCGCAATAGCTGGTCGAAATCGGGGGCCATTGTGTGCAAGCGGGTCGGTAGCCGGATGGTAGCCCAGAAAATAAATGGTAAATACTGGATGTACTGGGGCGACCAGCCCCAGCTGCGCCTGGCCACGTCCGATGACCTCCTGCATTGGACACCCCTCGAAACCAGTACCGGTCAGCCACTCGTGGTGGCCGAGTCGCGAAAGGGTAAATACGACTCCCGCCTGCTTGAACCCGGTCCGTTTGCCATGATTACCCCCAAGGGAATACTGCTGATTTACAACGGGATGAACGCCGACCAGAATGGGGATGATGCCCTACCAAAAGGGGCTTATACGGGGGGGCAGCTCCTGTTCGATGCCAGTGATCCGACTAAACTTATCGACCGTTCTGAAACGTATTTCATCAAACCTGATCAACCGTACGAAATGGAAGGACAGGTAAACCAGGTCGTTTTTCTGGAAGGCATGGTACCGTTCAAAGGCCGCTGGTTTTTGTACTACGGCACCGCCGACTCGAAAATTGGTGTAGCGGTGGCAAATCAGTAAAGCGCATAGCTCCCTATTGCTGAACGTAATCATGCAACCATCCACGCCAAAAGCTATGTCTTTTGAGGAGTACGTCAAACACGATGCCACGGCGCTGGCCAACCTCGTAGCGACCGGAGCCGTTTCGCCCGCCGAGTTGCTCGAAATGGCTATTGCCCGCGCCGATGCCGTTAATCCAACGCTGAACGCCATTGTTACGCCCCTGTATGCTGAAGGTCGTGCCATGGCCGCTGCTGCTCCAGCCGAAGGTGCCTTTTCCGGAGTGCCATTTTTGTTGAAAGACCTGGAAATGGAATGGGCCGGAACGCCCATGAAGTCCGGCAGTAAGGGCTACCAAAACTATGTTTCCACCACCGACAGTGAGGTGGTAAGCCGGCTTAAAAAGGCTGGACTCGTATTCTTCGGCAAGACCAACACGCCCGAATTTGGTTTGACACCCTACACGGAATCAGCGCTCTACGGTCCGGCCCGTAATCCCTGGAAACTAACGCACTCGCCGGGAGGGTCTAGTGGTGGGTCGGCGGTGGCGGTGGCGGCTGGCATTGTACCCGCAGCCACCGCTAGTGATGGGGGCGGTTCTATCCGGATTCCGGCTTCCTGCTGCGGCCTGTTTGGCCTGAAACCATCGCGGGGGCGCGTTACGCTGGGGCCGCGTTTTGGTGAGTTATGGAACGGGGCTGTAGCGGGCCACGCCCTTACGCGGACTGTGCGCGATAGTGCGGGCCTGCTGGATGTTGTGGCGGGCGGTCCGACGTACCAGCCACTACCCGGCGAACCCTACGGCATCGCTCCGCCCGAACGGCCATTCCGGGAGGAAGTGGGCCGGGAGCCGGGCAAACTGCGCATCGCCTTTTCTACCCAATCGCTCATGCCTTCGCAGGTGACGGACCCGGTGTGCGCTGAGGCCGTGCGGAAAGCGGCTCAACTACTCGAACGTATGGGGCATACCGTTGAGGAAGTGCCGTTACCCTACGAAAAAACCATCGTAACGGAAGCCTTTTTTGTGAACGTACTCAGCGAAACGGCAGCTGTACTGCGTGAACTGGGCAATTACCTGGGGAGACCCGTTCGGCGCAATGATGTGGAACTGAACACCTGGGCACAGGCCCGGCTGGCCGAAGGTTACTCGGCGGCCGACGCGGCCTTTCAGAAGCGCCGGTGGAATACGCTGAACCGAAGTATGGGACAGCTGCACGAAACGTACAACCTGTTTTTAACGCCAACATTGCCGCGTCCACCCATCGAAATCGGTACCTTTCAGAACAAATTATCCGAACAGCGGCTGCTCAAACTGGTGGATTCTTACGGGGGATTGAAATACCTGAAAGGCAGCAAAACAGTAGAGGCTCTGGCCGAACGGTCGCTGGGGTATATTTCGTTTACCGTTATCACCAACATGACGGGCCAGCCATCCATGTCCGTACCCCTGCACTGGTCGGCAGACGGGTTGCCTATCGGGGTTATGTTCGCGGCTAAACTCGGCGATGAAGCAACGCTGTTCCGGCTGGCGGGGCAGTTGGAGCGGGAAAAGCCCTGGTTCGATAAACGGCCATCTTTTTAGAAGTAATATTTTGGCATCAGGGATTTATTACTGAGCCTGGCTTATGTCTGATAACGCACCACGACTGTAGCGTATGGATGCCTGATAAGCCTGAACAAGGGAACTATAGTAGCCCCTGTCAACGCAAATGGACAGGGTGATTTATACGTTAAGTCGCTGTACTGCAGTAGACTGAGCTTGTCTTGATTTTTTTCTTACATTTATCAATTCTTAGTCTATACTCAGTTTTTGGTAGGTAAAATCAGATGGGTAACCAGAAAGAGTTGTTTGATAAACTGCTCGAAAAGTTCGTGTTCAATACTGCAGCTCAATTCATCGATCAGGTTGATGCGGAAATGCAGGCAAAGATAATCGACTTGCTCAACCACATTGGCAAGAATACGCCCGCTGCCAGTGCGCCCACCAACGGTAATTCGCTGGAACCGACTAATACTTTTCAGGCCGAATCTTATGACGTACAACTGGAGAGACAGTGGAAAGAAGCCCTGCTAAACCCGGTTCGTAACAAACGAATTAAAAATGAAACTCGTGGGATAACCCGGCGGCTGATCGATTTATATCAAATCCGGATACAGTCCACTATTTTTTGTATTGGTGAGCTACAGGGTCTGCTGGAACGATCCCATACTAATATAGTGGATGAAAGCAGGCAATCGTACCTGAGCAATCATTATCAGTCGATTATTGACAAAAAAGCCGCCTACCTGACTAAGATGCAGTCTCTTCAGCAGGAAGAACTGAAGAAAGTGCGTGCGTAAGCTTCAGCATACACTTACTCGCTGTAATCCAGTTCTTTTCCAAACGTCTCCTCTATCGTTATCAGTGACCAAAAACCGATGCCGAAGCAGACGAGGGCTAATATGGCCCCCGCTTCAATGACGCCCATTGTTTGTTTCATCGCCTGGAAAGCGGGGATCGTAAGCAACGTGGTAGCCCGGACATTGTTGGCAACGGAGGTAGTGGCCGTAGCCCGTAAATTTGTACCGAAACTTTCGGCCGTTATGGTCAGAAACATGGCGATATAGCCAATCCCGAAACCCAGGGCCACACAAACGGCGTAAAAGGCACTGGCCGAGCTGATAGCGCCAAACAGATAAATGGCCACGAAGAAGAGGGTCAGCCCCATCATCAGGCCGATGGCCTTCCGGCGCGAACGAAGCCACTGACTCAGAAAGCCACTAAATAAATCACCCGTAACGGTGCCGATGTAGGTGAACATAACGCAACGGCCCGGTTGTATGACCTCCTCAATTCCCACTGCTTTGCCAAACTCATTCCCGAAGGTGGCCAGAATACCAATAATCAGGTAGGTGGGAACGGCAATGCCCATGCAGCGGAGATAGCGTAAGGTAGCGGCCCGGTTACGAAACAGCGCCCAGAAATTGCCCCGCACCACGCCCGATTCCTGCGCTCGTTTGAACATGCCGGATTCCAGAACACTCACCCGTAGCACCAATAACCCCAGACCCAGGCCTCCACCAATGAAGTAAGTGGTCCGCCAGTCGAAGAGCGAAACCGTAAAATAAGCAACTACGGCACCCAGCAGGCCCACACTGGCTACCAGCGATGCACCGTAGCCGCGCAAACGGGGTGGTAAAATCTCACTGACGAGGGTAATACCCGCCCCCAGTTCGCCCGCCAGACCCACACCGGCTACTAACCGAAGGACGGCATAGAGTTGCGGGTCCCGAACGAACCCACAGGCCACATTGGCCAGAGAGTACGTGATGATACTTCCGAAAAGAACAGATAACCGGCCGCGTTTATCGCCCAGAATTCCCCACAAAATTCCCCCGATCAGGAGACCTGCCTGCTGGTAATTGAGGATACGCCCGCCAACGAGTGAAACATCGGCTTCGGACAGACCCAGGTCATGGAGGCTTGGAACCCGCACGATGTTGAACAACAACAGGTCGTACACATCAACAAAGTAACCCAGAGCCGCCACAACAACCGGCAGGGTGAACAGGGGGCGGATACTAGTACTCATTTAATTGATTGTCATTCGTGGTCACGGATGGGCAGTCATTTTGTTGATGACAACGACAACCGCCCATCCGTGACCATGAATTTACCAGAACCGGATGTACAGCATGGACACCAGCATGATAATGATAACGACCATGGCCATGTTGCTGGGGGCCAGCTTGAACATCGACGAGTCGATAGCCAGTCCTTTGGGGTTTATTTTTGGCCCGGCCAGGCTAATGAGTACCATCATGCCAACCGTCAGAAAGAACGCCCAGCCCATAGCAATCAGGAAGGGTATCTCGTACACACCCTCACTGTTTAGAAACGCCGTGTACATAACCGTTTCGGGACCAAACAGGCTGGGCGCGAAGTTGTTGAACAGAACCGCAAAGCCAAAGCCTCCCAGAATACCGGCAATGGCCGCTATACCCGTAGTGCGTTTCCAGAAAAAACCCAGCAGGAAGACCGCGAAAATGCCGGGGCTGATGTAGCCGGTATATTTCTGAATAAACGTAAAGCCGCCTTCGCCACCAATACCAAGGGCATCATCCCAGGCCAGCGCAATGGATAAGGCTACCGCCACCACAATCGTGGCTCGCCCGATCCAGAGTGAACGGGATTCGCTGGCAGTTTTATTGATGTATTTCTGGTAAATATCGAGGGTGAAAATGGTTGAAATAGAGTTGGCTTTACCCGCCAGCGAGGCCACGATAGCGGCCGTGAGGGCGGCAACCGATAGGCCTTTCAGGCCCGTTGGTAAAAACGTCAGTACCGCCGAGTAAGCGTTATCGCCCGATACAACACCATTCCGGAGCATCTCGCCCTGTAGGCCACCGTTTTTGTGAATCACATAAGCGGCAATACCGGGCAACATCACAATAATGGGCATAAAGATTTTCAGTATGGCCGCAAAGAGAATACCCGTACGGGCGGTTTTGAGGTCAGCCCCCAGTGCGCGCTGTGTTATGTACTGATTACAACCCCAGTAGTTGAGGTTAACAACCCACATACCACCCAGGTACATAGCAATACCCGGAAGGGTCAGATACCGCTTGACATCTTCCTGAGGGGCGCCGGGCGCCGGTTTTTCAAAAATCATGTGGAAGTGATCATCGGCATCTTTAATCATGGCACCCAACCCCGAAATAACGCCCCCGTCCAGTCCCATCGTCAGGCTTACCTGTTGCAGGGCCAGGTAGGTAGTAACCAGGCCGCCAATGATCAGGACCAGCACCTGAATTACGTCGGTATAGCCAATTACATTCATGCCCCCCAGGGTGATGAAAATAGCGAATACGCTCAGGCAAACGATAATGATGTGAAAACTATCTCCTCCTACCAGGCTGCTGATGGCCAGCGCACCCAGGAATAAAATGGAGGTCAGGTTAACAAATACGTACAGGAAGAGCCAGAAAACGGCCATGATCAAACTTACCGTTTCGTTGTAGCGGGTACTCAGAAACTGGGGCATGGTGTAAATATGGTTCTTGAGATAAATCGGAATGAACCACACCGCTACGATAATCAGGGAGATGGCCGCCAGCCATTCATACACCGCAATAGCAACCCCAAACCGGTAGCCATCGCCCGACATGCCAATGAACTGCTCGGCCGAGATATTGGAGGCAATAAGGGAGGCTCCGATGGCCCACCAGGTCAGCGATCCTTCTGCCAGGAAGAAATCTTTGGTGTCTTGTTTGGTTTTTTGATTTCGCCGGTAGATCCAGTATCCGTAGGAGGAAACACCGATAAAATACAGAAAGAAAATGACGTAATCGGTTAGGGCAAGTTGGTTCATTGGAACAGTCTGGTAGTTGTGTTTTTAAATCAGCCTGTAAAAAAGCAATTATTTCTCTGAATAGGATTACAGTCGGTTAAAATCATTTGGTGTTTAGTCAATTATCAACCATCAATCGGTAAAAAACGGTCGATTTGATAGACATGCGCCTACCTTGGGGCCCTATACTAGAGGGTGTCCGTTTCCTGGCCCGGCCGGTATGGGCGTTATTTTTTTCGAACCTGTTCCGCTTTCTTTTCCGAGGGGATGACTGCCACTTTTTCTTCCCGTTCGACCTGATCGAGATACACAGCGTACTCCGCCGGTTCGATACGGATGCCAAAATGGTTGGCATAGGCCTGCGTAAACTCCGCCCCAAAGTACAGGATGATGGCGGTATAGTAAATCCACGTCAAAATAACGGTGAGGGAACCAGCTGCTCCGTAGGTTGACTGACTAGCCGTTGTTTCGATGTATAACCCAATCATATACTGGCCCAGCATAAAAAGCAGCGCCGTAAAAATGGCTCCCAGCCGGACATCCTTCCAGGCGATTTTGGCATCGGGAAGCACCTTGAAAATAGTACCAAAGAGTAAAGTGATGACGGCCGTGCTGATCAGAAAATTAAAGACACTGATGATGTATACGCCCAGATCGGGCAATAAACGGGTAAGATGGTCATTCAGCACCAGTAGGAATCCGTTGATCAACAGCGACACCATCAGCAAAAAACCCAGGCTGACGACCAGTGAAGAGGATAAGAGCCGGTCTTTGATTAACTTCAGCCAACCCCGTTTGGGTTTTGCCTTAACGCGCCAGATCATGTTGACCGATTCCTGAATTTCGACGAATATGCTTGTGGCACCAATGAGTAACGTGATGATGCCAATGGCCAGCGCGGTATTCGTTTTACCCGAGAGGCCAACACTTTTGATCATATTCTGGATCTGATCGGCTGCTTCGTTACCAACCAACCCGTTGATTTGCGAAAAGATCTGCCCCCGTATCGCTTCCTCGCCAAAAAAAATACTGCTCAGTGATATGATCAGTACCAACATGGGAGCCAGCGAAAACACAGTGTAATAAGCCAGGGCGGCACTGAGTTTCAAACAACGATCGTCCAGAAAACCGTTGAACGAGTCACGAAGGACAATCCAGGCATTGGTAAAAAAACGGTTGATTGTTTTTGTATTCATGTCCATATACGAATTGGGCGCGTTGAAACGAGTTACAATGCCCGCCACTGAGTCAACTAAGTAACCCAAACGAGGTTAAGTTGTTGCTTGCCGGCGTACTGGTCACGTGAAGTCAACATCAACTACCGCTGGCAGGCGCTCCACAGCCGCCGATGTGCGTTGTTTTATCAGTAAAGAAAAGAAAACGCCGACTTCTGATAGCGAAAGAACACTACGCATTATGATCAAAGCTAATTACCCCGTTTTTGCGGTTCTCATTGGGCTGACCCTGCTGGTCACTAGTGCCTTTGGCCAGTCGGGCAAAACCGTTTCCTTACAGAAGGAGTGGATCTACGAACAGGCTCCTTTTCCGGAGTGCCATGCCTCCACTATAGCCGAAACGCCACAGGGGCTGGTAACTGCCTGGTTTGGGGGTACCCACGAGCGCCATCCTGATGTGGGCATCTGGGTGAGCAGCAAGACCGCATCGAACTGGACGCCACCCGTTGAGGTAGCCACGGGTGTGCAACCCGACGGGAAACGGCTACCCTGCTGGAATCCGGTTTTGTTTCAGATACCCAACGGCGACCTGCTTTTGTTTTATAAAATTGGCCCCAGCCCATCTACCTGGTGGGGCATGCTGAAGCGGTCGGCAGATGGGGGCAAAACCTGGTCCGAAGCCGAACGCCTGCCCGATGGCATTGCCGGGCCTATCAAAAACAAGCCGGTCCTGCTGCCGTCAGGCGTGTTGCTGTGCCCGACCAGTTCTGAAGACCATAACTGGCGGGTGCATTTTGAAATGACCAGTGATTGGGGAAAAACCTGGACGAAAACCGGCCCTATTAACGATGGGGTGAAGGATGGTGCCATTCAGCCCAGCGTTCTGTTTCATCCAAACGGGCAGTTGCAGGCCCTTTGCCGTAGTCAGAAAAGTGGATTTATTCTGGAAACCTGGTCGGCAGATGGGGGTAAGACCTGGTCACCCCTTCAGAAAACCACCCTGCCCAATCCAAATTCCGGTACGGATGCGGTAACCCTGAAAGACGGTCGGCAGGTGCTGGTGTACAATCCAACGTCGCCGGTCAATGGTAAATCCGGGCCACGAACTCCGCTGGACGTTGCTATCTCCGACGATGGAAAAACCTGGAAAACGCTGGCTGTACTCGAAAATGAACCGGGTGAATACTCTTACCCGGCGGTGATCCAAAGCAGCGATGGCCGGGTTCATATCACCTATACCTGGAAACGAAACCGCATCCGGCACGTTGTGTTTGACCCGAAATGATGACGATAAACCAGCAACTTTACGGACATGATGCACCCCTGCCGGTTTACACCGAACTAAGGGCTGGCCCATTGACGGTTGGTTATGAAGAGGGTTCGTTCCGGTACTTCCGGTGGGGAAATGACGAAATTCTGCGGATGATTTACGTATCGATGCGGGACGAAAACTGGGGCACCCTAACGCCTGTCCGCACGAATGAAGACGTAATTATCGGGACGGATCATTTTCGGGTTAGCTACCAGTGCCATTACGAGCGTGATTCGACCGTACTATTCACCTGGCAGGTAACCACCGAAGGGAATGCCGATGGCTCGTTCAGGATGACGATTGATGGGGTGGCTCAGCAGACCTTCCTGCGTAACAGGGCCGGTTTTTGCATCCTGCACCCCATTCGGGGCACGGCCGGGCAACCCTGCCAGTTGCTCCATCCCGACGGGCAAAAGGAAACGACCCACTTTCCGCTGACAATAAGCCCGGTAAACCCCTTCAAACAGCTAGCCGGTATGCGCTGGCAACAGGCTGACGGAGCCTGGTTCCGGCTGGATATGACCGGCGACGTGTTCGAAACGGAAGACCAGCGCAACTGGACGGATGCTTCGTATAAAACGTTCTGTACCCCGTCGGCACTGCCTACCCCGGTTCAGCTTCGGGCCGGAGACCGGGTGCAGCAGCAAATCGAGTTTCGGCCCGAACAACCTTTACCGGTTTTACCCGTTGCGGATACGCAGGCCGTTATCGTTCGGGTAGCTGAACAGCATCGAACCCCGCTACCGGCCATTGGCATCGGGGCCTCCACCGAAATTCGGGTCTTGCCCGAATCCGTTCGGGAATTGCTTCAGTCGTGTCACTTTGCCCATTATCGGGTGGAGGTTGTTCCGGCTCAGGCTGACTGGGAAACGGACTTTCTGATGGACGTTGCCAATGCCATTGACTGCAAAATACCGGTGCTTGCCGCCCTGCATCTAACGAATAATTATGTTGCTGAACTGAGCGACTTTATATCGGTTGTGCAACAGCGAACCGTAGCGCTGGCCGAGATCGTGCTATTGTCGGTCAATGAACCAGTTACGGCGGAGGCTATACTGGCCACGGCTCCCGATATCCTGCGAAAAGCGTTGCCGCAAACGCGCATCGGCGCGGGAACCAATTATAACTTTACGGAACTGAACCGCAACCGGCCGGTACCAACCGATCTCGACTTTATCAGCTACAGTGTACATCCGCAGGTGCATGCCTTCGACAATCGGTCGATGGTAGAAACCCTCGACACCCAGGGCGATACCGTGCAAACAGCCAGAACATTCGCCGATTCAGTCCCCATTCACGTGTCGCCCGTAACGCTCCGGCAGCGGGTTAATCCCTACGCGCACGACCCGAAAGACCGCGTACAGACCAATAACCAGAAGGCTGACCCCCGGCAACCATCGCTCTGGGCCGCAGGGTGGACGCTGGGTAGTATAAAGTACCTGGCCGAAGCTGGTGCGGAGTCGATAACCTATTTTCAAACGGCTGGTCATCAGGGAATCATCTCGGCCGATGGGCAACAATTTCCCTCGGGATTGCTGCTGGCGGCTGTGCAGCATTTCAGGGGAGGTCAGGTTATCCGGACCGAAGCTAGTGACCCGCTGACTTGTAGCACGTTGCTCCTGACCGATGGTACTCATCGGTGTTGGCTGGTGGCTAACCATACAGACCAGACCCTACCGGTTAAGCTACCCGAAAGGGTGCAGGGCGGATACCGAATTACGCTCGCACCAGCGCAGCGAATGGAGCTGGATTTGGTTAATACCCAGTCACTGGTAATAGAGCCTTTTGGAACGTGGGTACTGACATGCTAGCAGGCACTAACCCGACTGGTTGGTTTTCCGGACCCCCGAACTGGTTTAGGCTGGTTAGGGTTAGGAACAACAGCCGGCTACCGTCAGGTATCCACGCAAAAAAGTTTGTACACTAACCGCTGCATGTTTCGTCTGTTTTCTTCCCCCTTCCTTTGGCGGGTTCCGGTTGCCCTGCTTACGCTGGCTGTTGGCTTATTTTCCATGAGTGGTTACGCTATTTCCTGCCAGAGCCATCGCATTAAAGATGTCGCTTATGTAGCCCCAGCTTCGCCCGATTTTGACTCCGGGCGGCACCTGTTGGATGTTTACACGCCCAAGGGGAAATCGGCAACGGCCCGCCCCGTTGTAGTGTTTATTCACGGAGGCAGCTGGAATAGCGGGAGTAAAAATATTTACTGGTTCATTGGCAGGAGACTGGCCAAACAGGGGGTGGTAGCCGTCGTCATCAATTACCGGCTGGCCCCGGCGGTAGAGGTCCCCGCCATGGCCAATGACTGCGCACGGGCAGTGCAATGGACCAGGCAGCAAATCGGCGAATATGGGGGCGACCCCAACCGCATTTTTGTAATGGGCCATTCGGCAGGAGCTGGGTTGGCTGCTCTGCTGGCCACCGACGATGAATTATTCACTAAAATCGGTGTAGACCAGAATCCGGTGAAAGGGGCCATTCTTGATGACCCTGCCGGACTGGATATGCTCGACTATCTGACCAAAATGCAATACCCCGGCGACGAACGGTACCTGATTCCGTACGGGAAGAAACCCGCCCTCTGGCGGGCAGTATCCCCTATGTACCACGTCAAAGCCGGTTGCCCACCCATGCTGATTTATGTGGGCGGCAAAACGTACCCCAGTATTACCAGTAGTTCGAAGCGGTTCCACGAAAAATTACAGGAACAGGGCGTGAAAAATAAACTGACAACCCTACCCGGTAAAAAACATATCCCGATGGTAGCCCAACTATTCTGGAAAAATAACCTCATCTACCGCGATCTGCTGACGTTCGTGGGGGCGGAGTAGGTCGAAGGCCCCTTTACACTCACTTTAGTCGGAAAATCCTGTATATTAATCTTTTTAATAGGTTTGCCATCTAAGGCTTATACACATTAAACAAGTAATGGAAAAATATACAGGGCGGTTTCTACTCACAGGACTGTTTTTCTTGCTTACCGGAATCGGGCTACTGGCTCAGCCGGTGAAAGGCTATAATCTGGGTGATGCTGTTGCCGATTTTAAATTGAAAAATATTGACAACCTGTCAATTTCGCTGAGTAATTATCGGGACAAGAAAGGGTTGATTGTCGTATTTACGAGCAATCACTGCCCCTTCTCAAAAGTATACGAAGAGCGGCTTATTTCGCTGGATCGGACTTTTGCCGGGCAGGGTTATCCAGTACTGGCTGTGATGGCTAATGACCCGGAATCCTATGATGAAGATTCATTCGAAAACATGAAAGCCCGTGCCCAAACCAAAAACTACTCCTACCCCTACGTGATGGATGAAGCACAGTTGATGGCCCGCGCTTTTGGGGCTACACGACTGCCGGAAGTGTATATTCTTAAACAGAACGCCGGTCAGTTCATTCTTGAATATAAAGGGGCCATTGATGATAATCCGCAGGATGCAGGTAGCGTGCAACGTCGGTATGTTACTGAAGCAGTCAGTAGTTTGTTGGCCGACAGGCCAGTGCAGTCGCCCATTACCAAACCAATTGGGTGCGGTATCAAGTGGAAGTAGTACATAGATCAGACTGGTGTAGAATGTAGTTGTATTATTATGTTTTACTTGTGTTATTTAGTAACTTTATGGCGTGGCTCTGTACTACTCAGAATGAAAACGTCAAGTCCTTTTCTGAACGATAATACCAGCGTCTAACAGGTTATTAATCAGATTGAAAGTAAACTAATCGGGCTAATGGCCTGTGATTTTATAGTAGTCAACCCAACGAAAAATATAACGCCAGATCAGCCATGGAGCTAAACGCATTGAACGCCCCCCTCACCGTTCACGAAATAGAGTGGCGGGTGCAGAGCCAGACCAAAGACGGTCAGAAAATTATTGTGGTGCCTTACATCACCAACCGCTGTGTGATGCAACGTTTCGACGATCAGTTTGGCTGGGCAGGCTGGCAAAATGAGATAAAGGAAATCGACGGGGGCTTTTTGTGTACTATTACGGCCATTTTGCCCGGTGGCGAGATGGTGAAGAAAACGGATGGCGCCAGCCGCACCGCCGTTGAACCCGTAAAGGGAGGTATCAGTGATGCCATGAAACGGTGCGCCGTGCAGTTTGGCCTGGGCCGGGCTTTATACGATTTTCCCAAGGTAATGATCCAAACCACCGACAAGTACATCCCAAACTGGGCTTCTCCGCTGTTGGATAAAATGGTGGAAAAACTCAACGCGGGCGGCCTGGTCCGTGATGTGGTTGTGCTAAAACCTGAACACGCCAAGGTTGCTCCGAAGGAAGTGTAAAGCTGTTTACTGAGTAGACATCAGTTCAATAAACGAACGATCCTACAGACGGCCTGTAACTTCACTGATTGGTGAATGAATGCTACTTAGTAATTTATACTCATGGTTCGGTAATTCCATAGCCCCAAATCCAAGAACACTGAAACTACGTTTATTGGGTATCTACTTACCGTTACCCTGCATGCGTAAAGACTACACCGACGAAGAATTAGTCGACTGGTATTTGGAGACCCGTCAGAATACATACTTCGAACAACTTTATGAACGCTACAGTCATAAAGTGCACAATAAATGCCTGTCGTTTACCAAAGACAGGATGCAGGCAGATGACCTGACGCAGGATATATTCATACGGTTGCTGAGTAAACTCGAAAGCTACAAACGGAACGCCAAGTTTTCCACCTGGCTCTATTCCATTACATCTAATTACTGTACCGATCTGATTCGTTCTACCCGCGCCCGTCATTATCCCATATTGTTGGATAACTGGGGGAGTGTAAGCCTGATCTCCGACGATAATGAGGTAGAACAACAAACGGAGTTGAACCGGGTGAAAATCCAGTATGCGCTAACCCGTATGCCGATCCTCGAACAGCATCTGCTGCAAAAAAAATACCAGGAAGATACCAGTATACAGGAATTAGCCATTCATTACTCCCTGACGGAAAGTGCCATAAAGATGCGCCTTAAACGTTCGCGTGACCGACTGCGTCAGTTATATGGAGAAGCAAGAATGTAAGGAGCGTTTCTTGATTAAGGTATTGTAAAATAGCGGGTTATGCAGCAGGCTGAGCCCCGTGTCGATTAGTTAAGGCCATCGTTGAATCAGTATGCCGATTCGAACGCATTCCTACCGGAACGTTCGGATCGGCATACTGATGTTCGGGTGGGTCACGGACGTAGAAACCCATTTGGTACGATAGAGTTGAAAAGGAGATTGTTACTTTTGAATCGTTTCAGGTTTTAGAACCCATTACCAGCTAAAAATGGGACCTTATTCGACGAAGAGTTGGTTCGGCTGTATGTCGATACACAGCAGAACACCGTTTCGAACGTCTATACAAACCTTACTGTGACAAAGTAGAGCGAAAAAGCCTGTCGTTTACGAAAAATCCGGTTTAGGCGGAGGCTTTGACACACGGCATTTTTCTGGACATACTTGTCAGACTCAGTTTCTTTCGGGAGGATGCTACGTTGTCAACCGGGCTGTAGTCAATCACCTAAAATAAATACAAGGGCAAGTCATTCAAGTGGACGATGCAGAGGGAGAAATAGTAAAGGTCGACAGCCCATCCCCGACCCTCCGCACGGGTGACGACTACTACCGTTATTCCGCTGCAACTGCTGCAAACGAAAAAAGTAACGGTATTCGGGAAACCAATTGCCCCATCTACCGTCCAATAAGCTTCCTGCCAACCTCACTACGGGAAAATAATGAGTAAACGTATACTAGTCACCCTGTGCTGCCTGCTCTACCTGAATCATGTAATGGCTCAGGATTCGATCCGGGTTACCAAAAACTTTGAAGACGTCGTAGCCGTAAAACCTGATACGTCCTACTGGCAGCGGTCTTTTAGTGGTGGGGTGAACGTCAACCAGGCATCGTTCAGTAACTGGTCGGGTGGGGGCGTGAATTCGCTGGCAATAGGCGGAGCCATATCGGCCCGGGCGCTCTACGAAAAAGAGAAAACATCCTGGGACAATACCGCCGATCTGCAACTGGGCTACGTTACCCAACTGGGCAACACGCGCAAAGCCGCCGACCAGATTATTGTTATCTCGGTACTGGGGCATAAAATTGCGCCTAAGTGGGACGTGTTCGTATCCGGAACCTTCAACACCTTCTTTGCTGCGGGCTATCGGTACGATCAACTCCCCGCCGACCAGATCCGGTTGCGGGTATCCAATTTCTTTGCCCCGGCTCAGCTAACCCTCTCGACCGGTATTGCCTATAAGCCGAATGATTGGTTCTCACTCCGCATGAGTCCCATCGCCCCGCGTTTTACCTTCCTGGCCGACCAGGGTGTACGGGTACGTCAGTTGGCCAATGGCACGTATGTTCCCGACGCTACGCAGAAAGCCTATGGTGTCGATCCCGGGAAGAGTGTTCGCACCGAGTGGCTGGCCTTTCAGCTACAGGCGGCTCTGAACAAGAACCTGACCGATAATATATCCCTGAATACCCGGTATCAACTTTTCTCGGAGTACACGCAGCTGGATAATATCAACCACCGGCTCGACTTTTTGCTGACCGCTAAAGCAGGTCGGTATCTGAGTACAACCCTCGGCCTGATTTTACTGTACAACAAGGATTTTAGCCCCGACCTTCAGCTTCAACAGACGCTGGCTATTGGGTTGGTGTATAACCTGAGTTCATTCAGAAAGAAGCGGGATGCCCGGAAAGCCGATGCTCCCTTACCCGGCCGATTTTGACTTTACCCGGAATAACATATTCTTTGCTTAGATATTTACTTCTAACCTTTAAATCAATTGTTTATGCTGAGTGAATTCAAACTATTCATTGCCCAGGGAAATGTTCTCGACCTGGCTGTCGGTGTTATTATTGGTGCCGCCTTCGGTAAAATTACTACCTCACTGGTAGAGGATATCCTCAATCCGATTATTGGGTTAGCACTGGGTGGTATCGACTTGAGCCAGTTGAAACTTGTATTGAGAGAAGCCGTTGGGACCGTTCCTGAAGTAGCCATCCGGTATGGTAATTTCCTGAATACGCTCATTCAGTTTTTAATCATTGCCTGGGTTATTTTCCTGATTGTAAAAGGAGCGAACCACATGCGGATATCCAGGTCGCTGGCTCCGAAAGAATAGATGATGCAAAATAAATTTTTGGTGGAAAAGCCCCGACTCATAGCCGGGGCTTTTTTATTTATGCGTTATTTTGCCATCGGTACAGATTTGCTATGGTAGTGCAGAGGATAGTTATTTTAGGTGGGGGCGAAAGTGGTGTCGGTGCTGCTTTGCTGGCGCAAGCCAAAGGGTTTGACGTTTTCCTGTCCGATAAGGGTTCGTTGGCTGAAAGCTACCGGTTAACGTTACAGAACGCTGGTATTCCCTTCGAGGAAGGGCAGCATACGGAGGAACATATTCTGACTGCCAGCGAAGTAATAAAAAGCCCCGGTATCCCGGCAACAGTACCACTGGTAAAAAAACTCCGGTCGCAGGGAATCCCCGTTATCTCCGAAATTGAGTTTGCCGCCCGCTACACCAAGGCCCGATTGATTGGTATTACGGGCAGTAATGGTAAAACCACCACCACCCTGCTGATTTATCACCTGCTGAAAACGGCCGGGCTGAATGTTGGGTTGGCAGGAAACATTGGGGATAGTTTTGCCGAACAGGTAATAACCGATACGTTCGACTACTTCGTGCTGGAGCTGAGTAGTTTTCAGCTGGACGATATGTACCAGACGCACCTGGATGTAATGGTACTCCTCAACATTACGCCCGACCATCTGGATCGGTATGATTACAATTTTGACCAGTATGTAGCGTCCAAATTCAGGATTCTACAAAACGCTTTGCCCGGAGACGATTTCATTTATTTCGCCGAAAGCCAGCCCATTCTGGACTGAACTGGCCCGGAATACGCCCGCCGTTCAGTCCCTACCCATCTCACTGACAACAACCGTTTTGCCCGGTGGATATTTGACGGATGGCCAGTTGATAGCAACGAACAGGGAGCATTCGTTTACCCTCGCCCAGGCCGAAACGCCCCTTCGTGGCCCGCATAACGCCATCAATATGCTGGCGGCGGTACTGGCCGCACAGTCGGTTGGCGTATCAAAGGAGGCTATTGAAACTGGCCTGAAAACGTTCGAGAATGCGGCCCACCGGCTCGAACCAGCCGGGACCATTCAATGGGGTTCACTTCATCAATGACTCAAAAGCAACGAATGTCGACTCGGTATTTTACGCCCTGTCGAGTATGGATGCACCCGTGATATGGATTGCCGGTGGTCTGGACAAAGGCAACGACTACAGCCAACTCGACGAACTGGTTGGTCAAAAAGTAAAAGCACTGATTTGTCTGGGTGTAGATAATCATAAATTAGTGGAGTATTTCGGCAATACGGTCTCGTCCATCCACGAAACCCGGCAGGTCGACGGATGCCGTAGCACAGGGACTTGCCTGGGCACAGCCCGGCGATGTAGTGTTGCTATCTCCCGCCTGCGCCAGTTTCGATTTGTTCAAAAATTACGAGGATCGGGGCAATCAGTTTAAAGCTGCGGTTAAGAAACTACTGCGTGATGTATGACATAGGGTATAGGCACCAGCCATCTACCCACATCATATATCATGCATCATACATCATTGACAAAAATCATGGCACTACGTGAATGGATTCGTACGCATCTTAAAGGTGACCGCCAAATCTGGTGGATTGTTCTTTATCTGTCCATCATGAGTGTTCTGGTCGTTTACAGCGCAACGGGTACCAAAGCGTTTCGAGAACTGGATGGCAACACCGAAGCATTTTTGTTCAAGCACGGGCTCACTGCTGCTGATTGGGTTGCTGCACGTATTTTGCGCACAAAATCAACTATGTTCTACTACGCCCGATTGTCGAAATATGGTCTTGTGGCTGTCCATTCCCCTGTTGTTGTGGGCCTTCTTTAAAGGAGAAACGCTGAATGATGCCTCTCGCTGGGTCACCATTCCGATCATCAACCAAACGTTCCAGCCATCCGATTTAGCCAAGCTGGCCCTCATTTCCAATCTGGCGGCTATGCTGGCCAAGCGGCAGCGGTTCATGAGATGACCCGAGCGGTGCTGTTCAATCTCATTCTGTGGATTGGCGTTATTTGCTCGCTCATTATTCTATCCAATACATCAACAGCCCTGTTGCTGGGAGCCACGTGCTTTCTACTGATGTACATTGGTCGGGTGCCGGTTCGTTACTTGGGCTATATGATTGTTGTTTGTATGTTGTTCGGCGGTATTGCGTTGGCGGCAGGGCAACGTTTCGGTACGGCCTCGAACCGGGTAAAAAGTTTTATGGATTCCGACACAATTGTTTATCAGGTCGAGCAATCCTACATCGCGCTGGCCAATGGTGGACTAACAGGCCAGGGACCTGGCAACAGTCATCAGCGCAATACGTTACCCAACCCATTTTCTGACTTCATTTATGCCATTATTGTCGAAGAGTACGGCTTGCTGCTGGGCGGTATTCCGGTTGTGCTGGCTTATATGTGGTTTTTGTGGCGAGGTATGAAAACACTTCAGAAAGCTACCCGACCTTTTGGCGGATTATTATCAGCGGGGCTAACATTTAGCATTGTTTTTCAGGCATTTGCCAGTATCTGCGTAGCCATCGGTTTGGCTCCCGTAACGGGCCAGCCACTGCCTTTGCTAAGCATGGGGGGCACATCGCTTATATTCACCGGATTGGCCATTGGTATCGTATTGAGTGTTAGTCGGGATGAAGCCGACGAAAGCAAAATTTAATTCAACAGGATTAAAAAGTCTGAATGAAAGTTATCATTAGCGGGGGCGGAACAGGCGGACATATTTATCCGGCTATTGCCATTGCCAACGAATTGAAAGCCATTGACCCGACTACAGAAATTTTGTTTGTTGGGGCTGAAGGTAAAATGGAAATGGAGAAAGTACCCCGTGCTGGATATACCATCGTGGGCTTGCCGGTTGTCGGCATAAAACGAGAATTAACTCTGGCCAATCTTGCATTTCCGCTCAAAGTTGGGCCGGAGCCTGCTTCGGGCTCGGCAAATTGTTCGCGACTTCCAGCCCGATGCTGCCGTGGGTGTGGGTGGATATGCCAGTGGCCCCTTGCTGTTGGCGGCATCACTGAAAGGAATCCCCACCCTGATTCAGGAACAGAATTCCTATGCCGGACTAACAAATAAAGTACTGGCTCGCTGGGCAAAGCGTATTTGCGTGGCCTACCCCGGCATGGATGCTTTTTTCCCGCCGCAGTAAAATCAAAGTAACGGGAAATCCTGTTCGTAGTGATATTCAGTTTGCCGATCAGCAGATCGAGGCTGGCCAGAAACTGTTTGGCCTAGAAGCCAACCGCCCAACACTGTTGATTATTGGTGGTAGTCAGGGCGCACGAACAATCAATGAGAGTATAGAAGCTGGCCTACAGCGTTTTGTTGATGCAGGCGTTCAGGTAATCTGGCAAACAGGTCCGGCTTTCATTGAGCGGGCGCGGGCGGCCGTTGCTACGCTTGGTTCACCCTTGATTAAACCCTACGATTTTATTTACGATATGGATAAAGCCTATGCCGTTGCCGATGCAGTTGTGTCACGGGCAGGTGCTTTATCGGTGTCCGAATTGTGTCTGGTAGGTCGTCCGGCTATTCTGGTGCCTTTCCCAGCGGCCGCCGAAGATCACCAAACAAAAACGCAATGAGCCTGGTGGAGAACATAACGCGGCTTTACTCGTCAACGACCGGGCAGCCCGCGAACGAACTCGTTACGGCCGCATTGAACTTACTCAGCAATCCAGCTCAGCAGCAGCAGTTAAGCACCGCAAATAAAAACATTGGCCAAACCCAATGCCGCCCGCGACATTGCCAAGAAGTAATTAAACTAACTAAACGCAGTTGATGGTCACGCGAAACGATTGGTTGCCGCCTGCATCCAAGCGATTCACTACTGCCTGACCAAATAACAACCTGCTACACTAACCATGACACTTAGATCAATTCAAATACATTTATTTTCTCGGTATCGGTGGTATCGGTATGAGTGCGCTGGCTCGCTGGTTTCAGGTAAATGGTTATCCCGTGGCCGGGTACGACAAAACGTCTACCGCCCTGACAGAAGCTTTGCAGGCCGAAGGAATGGTCGATTCATTTTACGGAGGATATTGATCAGATACCCGCCGAGTTTCGGGAAAACCCAGCCGAAACACTGGTGATTTACACGCCTGCCGTTCCGAAAACCCATCCCGAGTACATTTATTTTACCGAACATGGCTTCACGCTCCAGAAACGCTCTCAGGTACTGGGTTTGCTGGCGGGGCAAATGACAACAATCGGCGTGGCGGGCACGCACGGCAAAACCACAACTTCGTCGATGGTAGCGCACATTCTGCGGGATGCGGGGGTAAACTGCGCGGCTTTTCTGGGAGGAATCACCAATAATTACGGTACCAATTTTCTGCTAAACCAACCCGCCGATGACCTGCAATCGGTTGTCTGCGTGGTTGAAGCCGACGAATTTGACCGTTCATTTTTGACATTGTTTCCAAAGTACGCCATCGTCACCTCCACCGATGCCGACCACCTGGATATTTACGGTGCCCACGATGCGGTGCTCGAATCATTCGGTAAGTTTGTTAGCCAGATTGAGACCGGATGGGGTTCTTTTCATGAAAAATGGATTGACTCTGACCGACAAAACAAAAGCCGAAGTTCGGCAATATTCCTTGAAGGAAGGTGATTATTATAGCCAGAATCTCCGAATTGAACAGGCCACTTTCGTGTTTGATCTGGTTTATCCGCAAGGCGTAATTGCCGATATTCAACTGCTTGTTCCGGGCTTTCATAATGTCGAAAATGCAGTGGCCGCTGGGGCAGTGGCCTTGGAAGTTGGCGTATCGCCCGAAGCTATCCGGTCGGCACTGAACAGTTACCGGGGCGTTCGCCGACGGTTCGAGTACATCCTCAAAACCGATGCAGCTGTATTGATCGACGATTATGCCCACCATCCGGCCGAAGTGCAGGCATTTTTGTCATCCGTAAAAGCACTCTATCCTGATCGGGAATTAACGGCTATATTTCAGCCTCATCTATTCAGCCGTACCCGCGATTTTGCCGAAGGTTTTGCCGAAAGTCTATCACTGGCCGATAATGTTATTTTGCTGGATATTTATCCAGCCCGCGAATTACCCATAGAAGGAGTCACCTCAGACTTGATTTTTCGGGACATACAATCGAAAACTAAACAAAAATGCACCAAAGCTGAACTGCCCGGCGTTGTGCGAAAAATGAAGCCTACACTGCTTGTAACCATCGGTGCAGGGGATATTGACCAGACTGTTACCTATACTAAAAAAACAATGTTAACCTACCAATAGATAAAAATATCTCGAAAACAATCCAGCTTATTTACAGATGTTTTCTACCTTTAAATCATCCAAAAAGTGGTTGCTCGCCGTCGGGGGGCTTTTGAGCCTGTTCGGTCTCATAGCTTTCACTGAAATTCGGCACGGCCAGAAGCACGTTCGGGCGGTAGTTATGCAGATCGATCAGGTTGATGGAAACCAATTTCTGACCCGTCGGGATGTAATGGGATATTTCACCAATGAAGGTGCGGACCCAATTATTGGTAAAGACTATGAAGATATCGATTTCGAAACGGCTGGAGAAAACGGTTGAAAAAACACGGATTGGTAAAAAATTGTCAGGTTTCACGTGACCTACCGGGAGATTTGCTCGTCGTCATTGAACAACCTCATCCACTGGCCCGATTGATGGTTTCTGGCGAGGGATTACGGGTAATGTCGGGGCAGTACGTAAGTGAAGAGGGACGTTTTTTCCCAATCTCAATGAATTACTCGGCCCGGGTGCCCATACTAACGGGGCGTTATTTTGACCAGAACCGGTCGTTGACGAGTGAACGGAACCAGCCATTGCTGGAACTATTGAAGCGAATACACGATGACCCGTTCTGGCGGGCACAAATCGCCGAACTATCAGTGGACAAGGAAGGGATGGTAACAATGCGGCCTCAACTGGGTAATCATCAGATTGAGTTTGGATTGCCTACTGAACTGGATGCAAAATTTAAGAAAGTTAAAATTAGTCTATACGGACATTTTACCCGCTAAAAGCATGGGATCGCTATAGTCGGATAAACGTTCAGTATCGAAACCAAATAATTTGCGAATAACAACGGGCATGGACGATAAGATTGTAGTAGGCCTGGATATTGGGAGTACAAAAATATGCGCGGTGGCCGGGCGTGTGATTCAGGAATAACAAAGAGCAGGAAACACTCGAAGTATTGGGTGTGGGCGAAACGAGCCTGACCGATGGGGTAGCCAAAGGTTCGGTCGTTAACGTCAACAACACAGTGAATGCCATTCGGAAGGCGGTTGCAGAAGCCTCCAACCAGTCGAATCTGGATATTTACGAAGTGAACGTGAGTTTTAGTGGTTCGCACGTAACCTCCGTTAAAGCGAGTGGGAGTATTACCCGCTCCTCCTTTGGCGACGAGGTACAAACGGACGACATCGATCACCTGCTCAACGATATGTACCGCACCTCGGTCCCGGCCGACAAGGAAATTATCCATGTACTTCCCATGGATTTTGTGGTGGATACGGAAACCAACATTCAACAACCCGTTGGTCGTAATGGGGTTAAAGCTTGGGGCAGATTTTCAACTCATCACGGCGCAGACAACCGCCGTTCGTAATACCCGGAAATGTATTTCGCGTAATAACCTGTTGCAGGATACCATGATGCTGTCTGCACTGGCATCAGGTCTGGCCGTGTTAACCGAGGAGGAGAAATACGCCGGTGTGGCCATTGTCGATATTGGCGGTGGTACGACCGAAATGGCCATCTACTACCGAAATGTGTTGCGCCACATTGCCGTTTTGCCCTGGGCGGGTAATAGCCTGACATCGGATATCCAGGCAGGTTGCAAGATTCTACCCAACCAGGCGGAGTTACTCAAGAAGAAATTTGGTAACGCCAATCCAAACGAATTTAATCTAAACGAAGTCGTCGCCGTACCCGGTCTCATTAATCGCAAACCGAAAGACGTGCTGCTGAAAAATGTAGCGGTTATCATTGAAGACCGTCTGCGTGAAATTGCTGCCCTGGTTCAGGCTGAAATTGTTCGGTCAGGTTACGAAGGTAAACTGCTGGGGGGTATTGTACTGACGGGCGGATCAGCGTTGATTCCGGGCGTAGAAGCTATTTTTACCCGCGTAACCAGCATCGAAGAGGTACGGGTTGGGTATCCTGAAAATCTCGAACCTAATGGCCGCGCCGACCTTGTTGGCGATCCTTCCTACGCCACGGCTGTTGGCCTGGTGTGGGCTGGCTACAAAACTATCGACAACCGGATTTCGTTTATCAGTGACCCAAACCGGTCTAGCAAAGAAGAGGAACTGGTTGCCTCGCCTAATGTCGTTCGGTCTGGCCCTGTGCCATCCAGTCGGCCCGTTTCGCCTGCTCCTGCGCCGGCACCAACGGTTGAGGAACCAAAGAAAAACTGGTACGATAAACTGAAAGAAATGTTCCAGCCGATAAAGGGTGATGAAACGGGTTATTATCCTTAGGCTTTCGACTGTATACCGTAGATGCGGGGGCCGCTCATTCGTAAACTAACAGACATTACAAACCCACACGATGACTAATCAGGGCTACAAATTTGAAATAACTCCCAACGATAACCCTATTATCATTAAGGTTGTGGGTGTTGGAGGCATGGGCGGTAATGCCGTGAAGCACATGCGCAAAATGAATATGCAGGATGTCAGTTTTGCCGTGTGCAACACAGACCGTCAGGCACTCATGAGTAATCCCGTCGAAACGAAACTACAGCTGGGAGACGGATTAGGAGCCGGCACCGAAGCTAAAGCGGGCGAAGAAGCCGCCCGTGCCAGTATCGATGAGATACGAAACCTGCTGGCCCCACCCACCAAAATGGTGTTCATTACGGCGGGTATGGGGGGGGGCACCGGTACCGGGGCAGCACCCGTAGTGGCCGAAGTGGCGCGCGAAATGGGCTTGCTTACCGTAGCCGTTGTAACGGCTCCGTACTGGTATGAAGGTACCGACAAAAAGGACCAGGCGCGGGAGGGTATCGAAAAACTCAAAGTAAGTTGCGATACCGTACTCGTTGTACTGAACGATAAACTGGCTGAACTGTACAGTGAGTTGACCTGGACGGAGGCCTACGCCCATGCGGATGATGTATTGGCCAATGCCGTGAAAAGTATTGCCGAAATCATTACCACCCAGGGGGATATCAACGCGGACTTTGCCGACGTGAAGAAAGTGCTCGAAAAGGCCGGCCAGTCCGTTATGGGTTCAGCCGAGATTGGCGGGGGCGAAGATCGGGCTGTACGGGCCATCGAAGCCGCCCTGAACTCTCCTCTGCTCAATGACCACGACATCCGGGGAGCGAAGCGGATTCTGCTCACGATATCGTCCAGTAAGAAGCACGCCATGAAGCTGAAGGAGCAAACCGCGATTTCAGAATTCGTTTCCCATAAGATTCAGAGTGAAGCCAAAATGTTCAAATTCGGGGCTATCACTGATGATAACCTGGGCGAAAATCTGCGCGTGACCATTATTGCTGCTGGCTTTGATGGCGGACCGCTCGATGGACTGGCGGGTAGCCTCGCTCCGGCTGCTGATACAGCTACGCAGGAACTGGAACCTCCGGTAGACCAGAACGACACACCGCAGGATGGCATGCTGCTGGATGAGGTATCCCAGGACGAAAAAATGGAAGAACTTGTACTGGTTGATGCCGACGGGGAGGAGGAAGAGCCTGCTATCAGGATACCCGTTGATAAGCAGACGCCTACCAACGGACACAACGGGGGAAAAATTATTGTTGCTTCCGAAACACCCGTTATTGATACAAATCCCTATAAGAACGATACCCACGATACCGACGTACTGGAGCTGGATAACGAGGAACGCCCCAGCGATGAATACCTGATCGAGCAGATAGTCGCCAGCTTCGTAAAAAATCAGTACTTGGCTGCCGACCTCGACAAGCCTGCTTTCGAGCGTAACAAAACGGTGCTGTATGCAATTCCCATGTTGGCCGAGCAGGATTTTGTACGGTCCAAACTGAATGACTAGGGTACCCGAATACTTCCTTTATGGCAGAGACGTATAAATCGTCTCTGCTTTTTTTATGACCCATGCAGCCAACTTCCACCACTGTTAAAGAGGCAGTTCTGGCGTTGGCCCAGCCCGAACGAGCTATAGCACTGGAACGGTTTTTCAAGACAGGACCAGGTCAATACGGAGAAGGAGATCGTTTTCTGGGCCTGTCAATGCCGCAACAGCACGCCATCGTTAATCAATACCGCCAACTGCCTGTTGGGGAAACCGAATACCTGCTCCGTGATGAGCACCACGAATGCCGGATGGTAGGGCTGCTCATATGGGTTGAGCAGACCCGTAAAGGCAACTCGATTCAACGAGCCGAAATCCTGGAACGCTATCTGGCTAACCGGCAGTATATCAACAACTGGGATCTGGTCGATGTTACGTGTCCGCATATACTAGGGCGTCATATCGTTCAGGCTGACCGGTCTGTGTTGTATGATCTGGCCCGCGAAGACAATCTTTGGAGTCAGCGCATAGCCATCGTATCGACCATTGCTCTGATTCGGCTGGGGCAGTTCCGTGACACGTTTGCCCTTGCTGAACTACTGTTGCCCCATAAGCACGACCTTATTCACAAGGCCATCGGCTGGATGTTACGCGAAGTGGGAAAACGGAATGCTGATGCCCTGGAAGAGTTTCTTCACGACCATATCCGGCAATTACCCCGCACAACACTCCGGTACGCCATCGAGCGATTTGATGTACCCCGCCGGCGCTATTACCTTACTTTATGATGCAGTGTTGCCAAACAGAATGAGCCTGCTCAGGAGTAGGTGATTACCGTCCTGAACAGGCTCATTGTAAGGGTTCGAAGCAGACTATCGAGTCATTTTGCTAAGCTTGCCCGACGCCTGCATGGTATTCATCTTTTTCATCATCTTCCGCATCTCGTCAAACTGCTTCAGCAGGTTATTCACCTGCTGAATATCCGTACCACTGCCATTGGCGATACGTTTTTTGCGGCTTCCATCAATGATGTCGGGACGCTGGCGCTCTTTGGGGGTCATGGAGCCTATAATGGCTTCTATGGGCCTGAATGAGTCATTATCGATATCCAGATCTTTGACCATTTTGCCCATACCCGGAATCATACCGAGCAGGTCCTTTACGTTCCCCATCTTCTTGATCTGCTGCAGCTGGCTCAGGAAGTCATCGAAGTCGAACTGATTCTTCCGCATCTTGGCGTTGATGCGTTTGGCTTCGTCCTCGTCAAAAGCCTGCTGTGCCCGTTCTACCAGCGAAATCACATCGCCCATACCCAGAATCCGGCTAGCCATCCGGTCGGGGTAGAACACGTCGAGGGCTTCCATTTTCTCGCCCGTACTGATAAACTTGATGGGCTTGTTAACAACTGTTTTGATGGAAAGTGCGGCTCCACCCCGTGCATCGCCGTCGAGCTTGGTTAGCACAACGCCATCAAAATTGAGCCGTTCATTAAAGGTTTTGGCCGTATTGACGGCGTCCTGCCCCGTCATGGAGTCCACCACAAACAGGGTTTCGCTGGGGGAGATAGCCCTTTTGACGGCCTCAATCTCCTGCATCATGACCTCGTCCACCGCCAAACGACCGGCCGTGTCGACAATCACGATTTTTTTGCCCGTTTTGCGGGCCTGCTCGATGCCGTTTCTGGCAATGGCAACGGCGTCTTTATTGTCTGGCTCGGCATACACCTCCACGCCAACCTGTTCGCCCAATACTTTTAGCTGGTCGATGGCCGCAGGGCGGTAAATGTCGGCTGCTACCAGAAGCACACCCCGGCCCTGTTTTTTCAGAAAGGCCGCGAGTTTACCCGAAAAAGTTGTTTTGCCGGAACCCTGCAACCCGGCAATCAGGATAACGGCCGGGTCTCCTTTGAGATTAATACCCTGGGCTTCGCCCCCCATCAACTCGGTCAGTTCTTCCTGAACGATTTTGACGAACAACTGGCCTGGCTCAACGGAAATCAGCACTTTCCGATCAATTGCCTTGTCCCGAATACGGTCGGTTATGTCCTTGGCCACTTTGTAGTTTACGTCGGCATCGGTCAGCGCCCGACGAACTTCCTTAATGGTGGCGGCAACGTTAATTTCGGTAATGCGGCCCTGCCCTTTGAGGGTTTTGATGGCCTTATTTAACTTATCCTGAAGATTCTCGAACATGCGTTTTTAGACTTCATACCGGTCAGCACCGGTATGGTTCGTCGCTTTATTGACTGTATAACTGCAAAGATACTAGTTTCCTACGCGCATTCCGTATCCAAGCCCTCAGCCTTTTACGCAATCTGTCAGGCCAACCCACTTCGGGAAAGTAGTTTAAGAGTAGCCAATAAAAGCAGCATTGTCCATAGAGGCATGGCTTACCGAACGGGTAGCACCCAGGTAAAGGAAATTGGTACGCCTTCGCTGCTGATGCCCTGTACCACAATACGCAATCGCTTTGCGGTATCATTGAGTGGAAACACCAGGTTAGTCCGTCCGTCTGGTCCACTTTCGCCCAGCGGTTGCCAGAACAACACGTCACGCCGGTCAGGATGGGGACTGGTTTCGGAGACCTCATAACGCGGTACGTAGAACTCGCGCGGAGTAACAAAACCCGCAACCGTAGTGGCTACACTGGTGCGTTCGGGGAGCGGAGCATCTCCTCCCTGACGTGTGTGAATAACAATTACCCCATTTGCTCCCCGCGCACCGTAAATAGCTGCGCTGGCATTTTTAAGCAATTCAATACGACTTATTGTGCGAACATTAATATCTAGGGCAGTGGGCTCATCGACGGACGTACCATCGACTACATATAAGGGTGTGTTATCTCCAAAACTGGTGAACCCATGAATCCGAAAGCCTCCACTTCCTGTTCCTCCCAGTACACCGGGAAAGCGGCCAATTAAACCTCCTGCTGTTTGTACATTGGCGTAAACTGGATTGTTATCATCCACAACCATCACTGCATCTGCTGCTCCACGTAAAACCGCCTTATCCTCATCCTTGGGTAATTTATACGCTTTTACGACCACCTCGGCCAGTTGGCGGGCCGTCGAATCGCGGTAGAACTCAGGCCAGGCCGTCTGCCGAAGGCGGGCATCGGTCAGCACCGTTGCGGCATCAGCCCGTTGCGGTACGGCCGGAAGAGAGGAGTCGAACCGGATGCCCGGCGCATCGAAAGTCAGCATCGCACCGGTCGGTTGGAGCGCACGGGCCACTAGCCGCACCGTATCGGTTACCAGCAACCCAGCCAGCCTAAAAATGCCCTGCTCGTCGGTATTCAGGCTCCGCAGTATTTTCTGGCCTCCCTGTTCCAATTGGATAATCACCGTCCCCTGCCTTACAGGTTTTCCCCGTCCGTCCCTGACCCGACCGCTTAGGGTCCAGCCTCCAGTCGAATCGGCGGGTTGGGGAGCGGGCAACCGTCGCCAGCCCTGCGTCAGCAACAGGTTGTCGAGGTCGCGCAACCGTTCCGGTTCCAGATAGTACGCTGGCGACTCAACTGTTCCCCGCAAACCACTCGTTAGCAGCAAATGCGTTCGTATACCGGGCAGGAGGGAATCGGGCGGCAGTTGGTCGGCATCGGTAACGGATGCCGACCAACTGCCCGCTACCGGATAGTTATCCGCATCGCGAAACAGTAACCCCAGCCCCACCGTTTGCCGGGCTTCGTACCGGGGCTTGCCCAGGGCTACCCGCATCTGGATGGCTTCGGTCCGCTCCGGAATGAACACTAGCCGCTCGGCACGGGGCTGACCGGTCTGCTCCCACAGCGTCAGCCGGCAAATGCCCGGTGGCAAGCTGGTGAGGGGCAGGGAGAATTGCGCTTCCCCTTTAGGCAGCAACCACTTCTGTCGGTATACCAATTGCTCCCGACTTTGCAGTGTTACGTACACCGGTTGTTCTTCGTAGCGACTGGTCGCCCGAATACGCACTGTCATCCGGGTACTGTCCGACACCACATCAGCAGAAAGACTCCAGCCTTCCAACTCCGCAACGGGCAGCGCGATGGGTCGGCAAACGGTATTTGGAAGTGGGTCCACTACCGCCTTGTACGACTGGCCCGCCTGGTACGTGAGCGTTACCCGGCCCATACCAAGGGCATTGGTCGTAAACCGGGATACTTCGGTCCCGGAGCGGTCAATAATGCGTCCGCTAACGGCCTGCCCCTGTCCGGTGGAACGCAGTGCCTTGATACCCAGGTGCGTTGGCACTCCCGCCAGCCAGCGGCCTCCTTCGGGCAGAAACTGAACATCCAGCGAGTCGGTAGCTGGTTGGATTGGTTGCCCCGCCTTTGTACCAATGGCCGACGCTAAACGACCAACTGGAGCAACCGGGTCGGTTTGCCGGATGTTGCACAGGGAGAACGACCGCTCGAAAGCGGGTCCATTCGCTATTTGGTCCAACTCGGTGTAAGCCCGCAGCCGGTACGTCCCCGCCGACAGCGTATCGGAAAACCGAAAGCTCGTTGCCGCCCGGCCATCAGTCAGTTGCAGCCATTGGTGTTGTACTACCCGGCCATTGGGCGCGATTAGTTCGACCTGTAACACGCCTTTTTGACCAGCCACAGGCAGTTGCCGGGCCGCATCCAGCACGTAGGCACTCAGCCAAAGCTGGTCGCCGGTGCAGTAGAAGCCCTTGTCGGTGTGTACATACACGAGGGGAGCCGTGCGCTCGTACTGCCGCTGTCGCAACGCATCCAGTGAATCGAGTCTGGCATCAGGTTTAGCCACTTTCCCCGCTTCAATATCGGTGGGGCTTATGTATTCGGCATCGGCGGGCAGCCAGTCTACGGGCAGCAGGGTGGCCAGCCGTTCGCTGCCGAGGTAACCACGCACATCCAGCCCGTTGCCCTGCGTAATGCCACCGTTGGTGGTTAGTTCCAGCGTTTTGTTCGGCAGCAACAGCATCGAGTAGGCATAGGGCGAATCCCGATACGGTGAGTTAGCGGCATACACCCGGTTGTAATACACCTCCAGTGGCTGAGTCGACACCAGCCGACGCTCAAAAGGCAGATCACCCGGCTGGAACAGGGCGCGGGCCTGGTCGGGACCAAGATTCTGGCGGTCGGTGGTGCGCACTAAAGGCAGTAGCTGATTCACGTTATCGTCGCCGGTCAGCGGGGTCTGGTAAATGGTATAGCCCGCCCGCTGGTGCGTACCCGCCAGCAAACTGGCCAGCAGGTGTTGCAGCGACCCCTGATACGCCTTCTGCCGACCAGCCTGCCATTTAGCCTGCTGTCGGGTATCGGTAGTTGGCAGTTCGTCAAACCGGGCGGTACCGGCAAAGTTCATGCGGTTCCGGTAGACATCAAAATGCTGCAAATCGTAGTGCAGCCGGTAACCCAGGGCCTCATTATCAATAACCAGCGGCTCGGTGGCCGATGCCAGCAGGCGACCCTTCTCCTCCTGGAAGGAAAGCACATTGGGGTTACTGATGCGGCACTGCCGCGCCTGAGGGCGGCTACCCAGCAGTTCGCGGCTGAACTGCCGAAACTGCCGTTCCCATACTTTGCTGTGGCGACCCGTAACGGTAACGGCCGCCAGCGCCTGACCGGTTGGGTCAAGTTTGAGGTCGACGGCGCGAGGGCGGGCATCGGTCAGGCGCAGGGATTGGCGAACGGTCTGGTAGCCCAGGCTGGAGCCCACCAACTCCTGATTGCCCAGCGGCACGTTCGTAAGCCGGTAGATTCCATTCTCATCGGCGGTAGTGCCGCGTGATGTGTTGTTGATATACACCGTGGCGAAGGGCAGGGGTTGCCCTGTTTTAGCATCAAAAATCCGACCCGTCAGGTTGGTAACCGCCGGTTGCGCCTGGGCGATACCCGCGAGCAGGCAGATTATGAGTACATAAAACCCCAATGATACCCTCATACCTTTCTGTCGTGATTTACCGTGAACTATAAGATGTAAAAGCCTTCATGGATACCCTATCTGGTAGACCTCTATTTCAATCGGGGTCTACCAGATAGGGTATCCATGAAGGCTTAATTGTGCGTTAGTTGGATCATAGAGCACATTTTGATCTCATAATTCGCGTTAATCTAATCAATTCAATAGTCTTTTAATGCAATTTTAAATACTATAGATGCAATATTTTTTTTGGCATTATAGTTGATAGAGTAGAGAAATAAGGGATTGGTATTTTCGTTTAAATTCTACTATATGAAGCAATAGTACTATTTGATTATTATATTCGCGGTGTGAGCGTTGTTGCTGAAACGGCTGGTATAACTTATACGGTAACCCTAACCTATTGCCTTTATGAGAACTCGTTTGACTAAAAAAGCAGCAGCCTGTCTTGTGGTGACTGCTTCGCTGGTTTCCTACCCCATCCTGTCATCAGTAGCCTTTAAAATGCCCACTCAGTCAGTTGTTAGAGCAACACAACCGACTGGCCCAATCAAGCAACGCGAGAACCCCGCTATGGCGCGTAACGCGCCTAAAAAAACAGAATCCCCCACTACCGAATCCCCGGCAAAAGAACAGAAGGTGCAAGACAAAAAAGCTATTGGCCGATGCTGGAAGAGATTAATGAATACGGTTCGGGAAATCAGGCATGCCCAGACCAGGAAAAAATAATCCTGCGCACTTTCTTCCGGATTTCATTCCGCCCAGTACCAGTCTTGTACAGTTGTTAGAGAGTAGCCGTGGCCGACTGTTCAAAAAGTAGTCCGGCTTCCTGGGCAAAAGCCGTCAGTTTCTGCCGGTAATCTTGTACCTGTTGCTGGCTATAGCCGTCACTCCAGCCTAATTCCAGACTCATTAACCCGGCAACCTGCGGGGTAACCTGGGCGGTTAGCTGCCAATCGGCCAGTTCCAGCCGCCACCGGCGGGCCAGTACGTCCCGAAGGGTAACGGCCATTTCTTCCCGTACCTGATAGACAACCTCCGCTTTTAAAAAAGGTAGCTGGTCCATAAGCCTGTCGGCCAGCGCGGGCTGCTCCTGTGTGATTTCTGCTACCTGCCCCGCCCGAACTCCATAAGTCTGAACCAGGTGCTTACACACATCGTCCGGGAAACCGTACTGCGTTTGTAATGCCTGCCACGCGTCGAAACGGTAATTTTCTCCTCCTACCAGATAATGGTTTTCTGTTGCACCAGGAATTGATTTTCCCAGCAATTCACCAATGCGGTCAATGGCATCCTGTGCCATTAATCGGTATGTTGTCCACTTACCACCAAGCAAGCTAAGCAAGCCCGACTCAGTATCGTGTTCAACTTCATGGTCGCGGAGCAACGTTTTTGTATCGGCCCGACTGCTAACTATCAGGGGGCGAATACCGCCGAAGCCAGCCTGAACATCTGTCCGGTCCGGCGCTTTGTCCAGATAAGGACGCACCGTTTCGAGGAGATAATCGACCTCGCTGGATTCCAGTACGGGTTCACGGGTCAGGTCCTGATAATCATTATCCGTTGTACCAACAAATACGTTGTTGTCGAACGGAATAGCGAAAACAACCCGCCCGTCACTTGTTTTGGGAATCAGGATGGCATGGTCACTTTCCAGTGTTTGGTGGGGGAGCACAATATGAACGCCTTTGCTGGGCCGGATTCGCGGGTCGAGCCGGGGGTTGGCCAGTAGCCGAACGCCATCGGCATACGGGCCGGTGCAGTTAAGAAAGACGGTAGCCCGTACCGTAATGGTTTCGCCGGTAAGCGGGTCTTGTACCAGGGCTGATTTTATGCGTCCCTCTTCTTTGTTGAAACCGGTTACAGCCGCGTAATTGACAACAGCCGCACCCGCTTCGTCGGCGGAGTGAGTCAGGGCCAGGGCGTAGCGGGCATCGTTAAGTTGCCCGTCATAGTATAGAACGGCACTATGCATCTTCCGGGTTAGCATCGGACTTCTGTCCAGGGCCTGTGCTTTGGTAAGCCAGCGGCTTTTGGGAAAGGTATCCTCTCCCGAAATAAAGCCGTAGAGCGTCAAGCCAATGGTCATGTACATGCCCTCGAACCAACTGAATACGGGGGTGAGGATGGCCAGTGGATGCGCCAGGTGGGGCGCATTCCGAATAACCGTCCGGCGTTCGGCTAATCCATGACGTACCTGCTTAAGCTGCGCCAGGTCCAGTTTCTTAATCGCCTGCTCCAGATACCGGACACCGCCATGAATCAATTTAGTTGACCGGGACGAGGTTTCTCCGGAGAAATCACCCCGGTCAACCAGCGCAACTTTATACCCACGAAGGGCCGCGTCCAGTGCCGCACCCGCCCCGCTGGCCCCGGCACCAATAATGCAAATATCGAATGATTCCTGTTGCAGCCGCTCCCAGTTCCTGTCCCGATTCATACGGTAAATATAAGGGAAAATTGTGGTGGGGTATTGTGACACAATGAGTACCTGGCAGACGATTGGTTTTACCCGTCACCCGTACATCGTACATCAGCCTGTCAGGCAGAAAAGCCGCGGCTGCGTCCGCCAAAAAAGCCACTCCGCCCACCTGATGGGCGGACGGTACGCGTTACGCGGGACGTCCGAACGTTTTCGCCAACCCGCGCAGAGCGCTGATACAGCGAAGAGTTGGCATAAACTCCCGAACCGTACCGCTGGGCATCAGCGCGATATTGCGAACCCGATGAGCGACCCAGCATATAACCCATACTGCCCCAAAGCAGGACATTGGCCAAACCGCTGCTGTGGTGGTAACCCTGCGGATTATTTAGGTAAGTGCTTGTCGACTTGTCGGTTTCTACCAGGCGTTTGGCTGCTTCCACGCTCAGCGTGTCCCGGTGACCATCGTGATAACTGACAATGGCACCCGCTTTAGTAGGGTCGGTTTCTACTTCGTCCGTAATTTTAAAGGTACCGGGAGCCGTTTCTGTAATGTACGTGCGAACACCCCGCTTAAAGCTGGTTTCGGTTCGCTGCTCTTCGTCCCTGTCGTTATTGTTGCCGCAGCTTTGCAGCACAGCCGAGCCGCTGAGCAGGGCTACGGTAAGCGTGGTACTAAGGGTAATATCTTTTACGCGCCGAAGAACGGCATGTCGGCGAATGAGTGTCATGGCCTGTATTAGTGAGAATTGACTACTAAACTACCATACTGCCGGGAAGAAGACAACTCAATACGGATAAACTACATGTCGGGATAGATTAACGGTTGTCAGAAAGGATGATATTTCGTGCTGAATAATATAGACAAACCGGCCGATACGCCCACTACACTCACGGTGCGGTCGCTGCTGTACGATAAACTCTCAGACCGCTTATCGGTGCTGATAGCCGTTGATGTTAGGTTCTGGAATGTGAAGGCAGACCGGCTGTAATCGGCATCGAGATGCACGGATATGAGCCGACCGAGCCGGTATCGGAGAGACATCCCTCCACCCAGCGCCAATGCCATGCTTTGAGAACCCGTTGTCGTTACCGACATTTCTGTTCGCCCAAAGTTACCGGACATTGACGTGTTCGGTAGTACCGCCAGCGCCCGTCCCGCCAGTATCCGGGCATCGGCCGAAAAGCGACCCATGGGAAAGGTAACATACGGACCTGCCATCACCGTCATGACCGACCAGTTATCGGCTTTGGCCGTCCAGATGTCGGAGTCGTTGCGGTACAGCGCGTCGAGCATAGCCCCCGTGTCGACCGTATTCCGGTGTTGCTCACCACGAATCATCAGGCCTACCGGTCCCGCTATTCGATAACCGAGCGCTGCGTTAAAAGCCACGCCCTGCCCGGCCATGCAGGCCTGAGGGGCCGAGGAGTTGCAATTGGCAAAACTGCCTACGGGCAAACTGACACCAGCTGCGGCAGAGATGAAGCCTTTTTTATCCTGATGCGACAGAATAAACGTCTTCTGGCAGAAAGCAGTCGTGGTTATACCAACTGTCAGTATAGTATAGAAGAGCTTTTTCATGGCGTAATTCGTTGCTAAGTAAGTGTATACCTAGTCTTACAAATTCAATGCCAGTTTTGCCAAATCGCTAATACAATGGTAATCACTATCTATTTACAGTAACATGTCCGGGGCCCATGAGTAACTGCCCCGGGCGCTGCCCCGTGTGTTGACCGTTAGCGAGAACGGGGATGCCATTGACAAGGACCCAGGCAATGCCCGTTGTGTAGGCGTGTGGTTGCCCGTAGGTAGCCCGGTCGGCAATTGTTTTCTCGTCAAACACCACAATGTCAGCCGCGTAGCCAGGACGAAGCAACCCCCGGTCGGTCAGTCGGAAACGCTGGGCGGGTAGGGAGGTCATCCGGCGGATGGCTTCTTCGAGCGGAATAATATGCCGTTCCCGTACGTATCGGCCAAGCACGCGGGCGTTGGTACCGTAAGCGCGGGGATGCGGCATACCCGACCCAAACGTAGCTACCCCGGCATCCGAGGCAATCAGCGTGTTCGGGTAGCGTAAAATGGTTTCAACGTCCGTTTCCGACATGGTGTGGTACACCATTTGAATGCGATTCAGACTGGCTCGTTCCATCAGGTCCATGATCAGATCGGCCTCCGCATCCGGTGTGTTGGGGCGCCCCAGTTTTTGATTGATCTGGCTAATGGCCAGTCCATTGAAAGTCGTGTCGGGCCGGTAACTGGCAACCACGGCGTAGGCATAGTTTTTTCGCAGGTTTTTTTTCAGGCCCGCCAGCATTTCCGTTCTGATTTTAGCTCTGGTAACCGGGTCGTGGAAACGAAGCAGCACGGCCGAATCGCCATCGGCCAACACCCAGGAGGGGAGTATACTTTCCAGAGAAGTACTGGAAGCTGTGTAGGGGTATTGGTCTACGGTTACGTCCAGCCCTTCGCGCCGGGCCGATTCTACCAGGTCAATCGTCTCCGTACTTTTCCCCCACAGGGGCTTACTGGCTACTTTAAAGTGCGAAATCTCTACCGGCAACCGGGCTTCCCGACCAATTTGAATGGCTTCCACAATGGCTTGTTTTACATGCTCCCCTTCGTTGCGTATGTGGGAGGCATACACGCCACCGTAACGAGCGGCTACTTTGGCCAGATTCACGACTTCGGGGGTACGGGCATACGTACCGGGGGTGTAGATAAGTCCGGTCGACAGGCCAACGGCTCCGTCCTGCATGGCCTGCTCCACCAGGCTATCCATCGCGGCCTGTTCGTGGGTGGTTGGGTCGCGAAAAGCTAGTTTCATTACCTGGAGACGAACCGAGTTATGGCCAATCAGCGAGGCTACATTAATCGACGTTCCCATAAGCCGGAGGGTATCGAAATAGCTGCGCAGGTTGGCACTCGAGCCACCGCAGTTGCCGGTTATAACGGTTGTAACGCCGTCATAAATGAAATTGGGTGCGCCGGGCTGTGCTTCCAGACTACCCTCTACGTGGGCGTGGACGTCAATAAAACCCGGAGCAATGACCAGCCCGGTGGCGTCGATGGTCCGTTTGGCATCGGTGGCCGACAGGGTTCCTATCCGAACGATACGCCCGTTTTGGACCGCCACATCGGCATACATCCAGGGATTACCGGTGCCATCGATAACCCGTCCATTTTTTATGAGCAGGTCATAGGATTGAGCATGTGTAAGACTGATGGCGGGTAAATAAAGAAGCAGGAACAGAAAACGACGGGGCATAACCAGATAGGGTACAGTGGAGCAAATTAACTGACGTTGAATATACCCAGTTTGGGCTGGAAATGAAGCCTTCCGTACCGGTTCGTTACAATTTGACCGGTGTATTTTCCCTGAACTGGTAGACGCCTGTTTTTCTCGTTTTCTGAACACCGCTTATGCCCGCCTTCGTAAACTTTTGTGTTGCTTTGCCGTTCCATTTTATGACGAATCCTCTTTTACTCAATCTACTATGCACTCACTTGAACACCCTCCGATAGCCTTAATAGTCTTTGATATGGCCGGCACCACGGTTACGGACCATCACGAAGTAGAACGCTGTTTTGCCGAGGCAGCCGCTCAAACAGGACTCTCCGTTACGGCCGGGCGCATTCTGGCTATGCAGGGCCTTGCCAAGCGCTACGTATTCGAAACGCTCTGGAAGGAACAACTAGGCGACGGGCATGCCGATGTTCAAGCGCGGGTCGATGGCTCGTATGATGCATTCCGGCAGGTGCTGGAACAGCATTACAAAACCCAGGGAGCAACGCCCACTGAGGGGTGTCTGGAAACGTTTGCCTGGTTGCATGAACGGGGCATTGCCATTGCCCTTACCACGGGTTTTTACCGGGTGGTGACTGATATTATCCTCGAAAAACTCGGCTGGCTAACCGGCCTTGATGAGCAGCGGGTGGGCACGGCTGACAGTTTGATTCAGGTGTCCATTGCCAGTGACGAGGTGGCGCGTGGCCGTCCGTATCCGAATATGATTGAGCGGGCTATGCAACTGACGGGTACGAGTAATCCGAAAGCGGTTGTGAACATAGGCGATACGCCATCCGATTTACTGTCGGGCCAGGCGGCTGGCGTAGCACTCAACCTGGGCGTTACTAACGGCACGCATACCCAGGAACAATTGGCGCAGCACCCGCACGATAAACTGCTGGGATCGCTGGCTGAGCTACCCGCTCTGCTGGCATCCCAGCGTGTTCATTTATAGTTATCCTAGTTGTCAGGCAGTTGTGCTGTACTAGATAACCAGCCAATGACCAATACCCAATCATGTACGACCTAATTGTCATCGGTGCCGGGGTACTCGGTACGTTTCATGCCTATCATGCCGCCAAAGCTGGCAAGCGAGTATTGCTGCTCGAAAAAGATCGATACCCCATTGGGGCAACGGTACGTAATTTTGGGCAGGTGGTGCCCTCCGGACTGGCCGGGCGATGGTTCGACTACGGGCGAAGAAGTCTGGACATCTACCAGTCCATTCAGCAGGAAACCGATATCACGATTCGGAAGAACGGGACGGTTTATATTGCGTCGGATGCGGATGAATGGACGCTGGCCAATGAACTCCATGACCGTTATGAGCGCATCGGCTATGCCAGTGAGCTACTGACCAAAGCGCAGTGTCTGGCTAAATACCCGTCTTTGCGACCGGATTACGTGCTGGGTGGCCTCTTCTTTCCGCAGGAAATGAGCGTGGAGCCGGAGCAGATGATTCATCGGCTGATTGCCTATGTGCAACAGAAATACGCGGTCGATTACCGACCCGGTTCGGTAGTTGTCGACGTGCAGTCGAAGGCGGGTGGCGCGGTTGTAACGCTTAGTAACCGGCAGCGGTTCGAAGCGGGTCAGGTGCTGATTTGTTCGGGCCACGAGGTGCGGCTGTTATTCCCGGAGGTACTGGCTAGTGCGGGGCTGGTGGTCAGTAAATTACAGATGTTGCTGGCCGCACCGGTGGCGGGACTGACGCTGCCGGGGAATATCCTGACGGGCCTGAGTATCCGGCGGTACGAAGCCTTTCAGGAATGCCCATCCTACGCCCAAATTAACGCCAATCCACCCGACCACCCTGCAACGGTGGACCGCGCCGAACTCAAAAAATGGGGCATCCATATCCTGTTCAAACAGGCGACGGACGGGCGCATTATTGTGGGGGATTCACACGAATACGCGCCCGCTACCGAAGCTGAAGACCTGGGCTACCACACGCAGGATTTTATCAACGACCTGATGCTGGCCGAAGCCCGGCGCATCGTTACCTTTCCATTAACCATCCAAAAAACGTGGGCGGGTTTTTACAGCCAGACCCCGGCCGAAATTTTTGAGCATCGTATTGACGATTCCATTCGTATCATAACGGGTATCGGCGGAAAAGGGATGAGTTCCAGTGCCGGCTATGCCGAAGCAACCCTAAAAAACTGGTGGGGTCAGTAATTGCCTTAGTGCCGACATGCTAAATCAATTACTGACCCAGTTTCAGTCGGGCATTGGTTCCGTAGTTGATTCGTGTTCCCGGATCGAACAATACCCGAAGCGCCGTAGCCGTGTAGCCAGTTGGTAGCGTTACTGTGTGCCTGATCTGTACTACATCATAGCTGGTTGGTACTCGATTACACGACCAGGTGGCTGTGTCGTACCAAAAACCCGCCTGAAGCGTGTAGAAAGCACTGCATGTCTGAAACAGGGACGACGACGAAAAGTCCGAACTTTCGGTGGGGGAGCAGAGCGCTCTTATCTGCCATTCGTAGGGGGAGTCCGTAGTCAGGTTTGTTACCACAACACTGCCTGAAGTCCCGGTTCCGGTCGGATTGCTGAGTGTAGTCCAATCGGGTGACCCGACCACCCGGTACCGAACCTGGTACGCTGTCGTATTATCCGCGTAGTAAAAGTACCAGCTAAGTTTGGCCGATGTAGGGGTTAGTATGATAGTCGGGTAACTGAAGGGCGCGTTACAGGGATAGGTATTGAAGGACGTGGAGGCCGAGTAAGCCGAGAATACGCCGTCGCCACAGTTCGATCTGACCTGCCATTCGTAGCCCGTATTCGTTTGCAGTCCCGTAATCGTCGCGCTGAAGCTTGTCAGGCCGCTGATGGCTGTCCAGTCCGTTGTACCAGCGCGTCGGTAACGCAACTCGTAGGTAACGCCCGCGCCCGTAAGTGCCCAGCTCAGGTAAGCGGAGGTGGTTTTGGGCGAAGTGCTCATGCCCATGGGAATCTGGCAACCGGTAGTAAACGGCTGGCCCGCGGTGTACGTCGAGTTATCAACGGCAGAGCAGACCGTCCGTACATCCCATTCGTAGGTTGTCGTGTTGGTCAGGCCCGTTAAACTGTAGGCAAACGTGCTGCCATTGTCCGTAACCGCCAGCTGATCAAGTGTCGTCCAGTCAGACCCACCAGCCGCCCGATAACGAACGTCGAATAAGGTACCCACGTCAACGGAGGTGGACCATCGGAGGCTTATAGACGTAGGGGTTGGCAGATACCCGTATGGGTAGGAAGGAGCCAGACAAACCGTGGTAAACGGAGTCCCTGTGGTGTAATCGGACTGACTATTGGACGGACAACTATTCCGGATCCGCCACTCATAGGTCGTATTGTTGGCTAGCCCCGTGAGGGAGAATAAGTTGTTGGGGTTGGGTGAAGCCGGTGTAATATTGTTGATAGTGAGCCAGTCCGTGCTGCCCAGTGGCCGGTATTGGAGTTGGAATGTAGCACCCGTTTCAGGCGTATTGGTATAGGGCGTAACCCAGAATAGTTTCGCGGTATAGGCTTTGGGCACAGCGTACAGGTTTACGGGCGTTTGGCACACTGGAGTAAAGGTAAGCAGGGTAGAATAATCAGAACTCTCGGTCATTGAACAAACGCTTTTGAGCTGTGCCTCATACATGACATTGGGCGTCAGCCCGCTCAGCACATAAGGCGTATTTTCTCGGGCAGTTATCTGATCAATAGTCGTCCAGCCGGGGGTCCCCACCGGCCGATACCGAAGGGCGAACAGCCGCCCTGTTTCGTAGAAGGACGTGCTCCAGATCAGCGAAACAGCCGTTGAACTATTCGACCCTAACTGCAACGAAGGTACCGGGCAGGAGAGCGTTGTGAATGATTGCACCGGGCTGAAATCGGTCGTGACCGTTGTTGAGCCAGGACAGGTACCCTGAACCCGCCACTCATACGGTGATGCCGGGCTCAGACCCGATAGGGAATAATAAGTACTGCTAATGCCGTCAATAGTAGTCCAGTCCGTTGTATTCAGGGGACGCCATTGCAACGTATGCACCTCAGGGGGGCCAGATAGCCAACTCAGCGAGACTACCGTGCGGGATGGATAGGCCGTATAGAGAAGGGGAACGGGACAAACGGTTGTAAAACTGACCGGGTCGGTATAGGTGGTGGTGCCTGTCGTTCTGACCTGCCATTCGTAGGCCGTATTAACTGACAGTCCGTAAAGTATCAGCGAAAAGTTGGGTGTTTTACTGTACATAACCCAGTTGGCAGACCCCACCGCACGCCACTGTACATCATACGTGACTCCCGGCCCGGCACTATGCCAGTTTAACTGAGCAGAGGTCCCCGAAATGTGGGTGGTTGTAGGGGTGAGAAAGGATATGAATTTGATGGCAAAGACGGTGCTGATGCTACCCGTTGTTGTGTTGGATGACCGGATGCGGTAATAGTATTGCGTATTCAATACCACCTTGTCATCGGTGTAGGTTGAAACGTTTGGCGCTACACCACCAATAGGCACATAAACCCCATCGGGTGCAGTGGAGCGTTCGATAAAGTACCCCATCTCGTTGAATGCCCTGTCCTGCCACGTCAGTATAATGGTGTTCTGACTCACGCTGCCGGTCAAACTGCCGGGCGCCGTTACAGTCGTGGCCGGTGCATTGAGGGTGTAAGCGGTGTGCGTTTGCCGCAGTGCCAGGGCGGCCTGCATTCGTTCGTATTGGCCGGGGGAAAAATCGTGCGTGCACGAATTATAATAAGACATTATGTTGGTCGTGGATGGCACATAAGCATCCCCATTTGAATCACGTGCCGTACTGTTGGGGTCGTAGTGCAGGCAATCATTGGCGTCTATAAAAACCGTTCCGGCCATATTATACGGGTCGGCGGGTGTGTCGCAGATCAGATCGCCATCGGTCGTACAGTTGGCACCGGGGCCCCGGGTAACCAGCTCGGTTGTTACACCCGTACCCAGCGAACCGTTGCCGGAATTCTGACCAAACGTGTGAATCAGGTTGAAGTTGTGCCCCAATTCATGGGGTACCAGACGGTTCCCCATATCCTCCACGTTGTTTTCGTTGAGAATAAACGACCGGGTAGAGTAAATGGCATTATCCGGATAATAAGCAAACCCACCCAGCCCGGCGTTCGAAAACCGATTGACATAATATTGATTCATGGCATTATACGCATCGTAGGCATCCACTGACTGGCCATTGTACGAATTGTACATATCATCGTTGTCGATGTAATCTGGCGTCGACCCGGCAAAGTAAAACTGGATGCCCATTCCGTTAAGAAGGTAGTAGCTGTTGGTCAACGCCATTACCTGATTCAGGCTCGTCAGATCGTATCCACCGGTACCATTGCTCCGCCGTATAATGTGCGGACGAATAGGGATGTAGGTGATAGGCTGCGCATTGGTCGATGTGGTCTTCTTTTGGCGCAACGCCCTGTCCCCCTCCTGTACCAGCGCCCGCGTCTGCTCGGGTGTCAGGTCTACAGTACCGCAAAAGGGAATGGGAGGAGGAACGGGCGCTGTTTGAGCCTGTACTGTAAAGGCAGTTGACAACAGGCTCGATAATAAGTACAGGACCAAAGAACCACGTTTTAGCATAGGAGGGAGAGGCAGGGAACGGGCGGCAAGTAAGTAAATTCGCTAGTTGTATACAATACCGCATAATATGTTTAGATACCGGGTGGATGAGAAAAATGGGAGGGTTAACTTGCCTATGGTTGATTACCTGGCGCAGTCAACCGTGAAACACGCGGGTAATGCGTCAAGGGCCTGAAACAGATGCTGATACAGAAAGGCCTGACCCTCTGCCCAAATTCGGGGATGGACCCCTGACAATAAGCGGACCACCAGTGGCTCAAACTTCCGTACAGCGTTGATGAGCCAGTAGGGTGGTGACGATATCAGCGCGCTGATGTGGCCGTTGACGCCGGTAACAGACAATTGATACAGAATAAGGGTAGCGTTTGAGCCTGCCATTCTTTATCCAGTATTCCGTTTAACTTGTCCCTGAAAAATGATGAACCGTCGTGCCCTCCTCAAATCGGCCAGTTTACTACCCTTCGCTACGGCCCCCGACCTGCCAGCAATAACTGGTGCCCGCAAACGCTCCGTTCGCTTTGCCTACCTCGGTGATACGCATATTCTGCCCGAAACAAAGCAAATGGATGGGGTAGCGGCTTGTTTACAGCACATCCAGAAGCAGACCGACAAACCCGCGTTTTTGCTGCACGGGGGCGACGTGATTATGGACGCGCTGGTGCTTGATAAGGCGGCCGTCAGAAAGCAATGGGATGCCTGGAACCGGGTCGTGAAAGCGGAAAACTCGCTGCCAATTCGGTACGCCATCGGCAACCATGACATCTGGGGTTTCGACGCGGCCAAAGCCGATGGGGCCTACGGTAAAGCCTGGATACAGGACGAACTTCATCTGAAAAACCGCTACTACAGTTTCGATGAGCAGGGCTGGCATTTTGTGGTACTCGACAGCGTTCAGCCCAAAGCAAATGGTGCCTGGTACGCCACCAACGTCGATGCCGAGCAACTCGCCTGGCTGGAAACGGACTTACAGAAAACCCCGGCTACCACGCCGATACTGGTCATGTCGCACGTGCCGATCCTGACCGCTACCGTGTTCGACTTTGCCCAGCCCATTCCGGCTATCGACGGTAAACAAACCATGATTGACGGGCTGACCGTGTCCAACGCACCGGACCTGGTGGCGCTGTTTGTGAAGTTCCCGAACGTGAAAGCCTGCCTGAGTGGGCACACACACCTGCTCGACCAGGTGGTGTACAACAACGTAGCGTATTTCTGCAACGGAGCCGTGAGCGGCAACTGGTGGAAAAGTGAGATGCACCGCCAGACCCATGCTGGCTACGCTCTTTTTGACCTGTACGACGACGGAACGATTGAGCGAACATACCTTCACTATGCGTGATACAGACTACAGGGTGTAATCCTGTACCGTACATTACATACCCTACACTACCGTATGATTGCACAGCTTTTTGCCCAAAGCGGCCAGGATGCCTATTATGGCGAACCCGTAACGCAACTCGAACACGCCTTGCAGTGCGCTCACTTAGCGGAGCAGCACGGGGCCGACAACGAAACGGTTGCCGCTGCTTTCCTGCATGACATTGGTCATTTGCTGCCCCCCGAACTGGCCGGAGGGTACATGGATGGCTACGGCACGGTAGACCACGAAAAACTCGGTGCTGACTTCCTGCGGGAGCAGGGCTTCCCGGAAAAAGTAGCGCAACTGATCGAAAACCACGTTAATGCCAAGCGATACCTGGTTTATAGGCACCCCGATTACTTCGCCCGGCTGTCGGAAGCGAGCATCAGAACACTGGAGTTTCAGGGTGGCCCCATGAAAGCAGACGAAGCACTGGCGTTTGAAACCAATCCGTACTTCAAAGGGATTTTGCAGCTACGCGCCTGGGATGAACAGGCCAAAATTCCCAGCCTTGCCACCCCTGGCATCGAGCATTATCTGGAAAAGTGTGAAAATCTGTTGTAGTTTTTTTGTCAGCATGGCAAAAAATGTCGATGAAATACGTACTGCTACCTACGCTTTTGCTTGCCTCTGTCCAGCTATTCGCGCAGAGAACCTATACCACGCTGCAGGTTCCCGGACGAAACGAGTTCTGCAAAATCGACCCTAGTGGGAAATCGGTGCTGCCAAGCGGTCGGTACGTGACCCCGGCCGGACAGACGATTCGTATTACCAACGATCCGTTTGGGTTGGCGTTGTCGCCCGATGGAAAACGGGCGGCAACGCTGCACGACGGTATTTTGACGCTGCTGAACCTGACGGGGAAAACCCCCGTTGCCACCCGAATTCCTGATTACGCCGGCAAAATTCCATCGCCGGTGGATGGGGCCACGTTCCTGGGTATCGCTTTCGCGGCTGATAACAGAACTGTTTACCTGAGCAATGGCGATAAAGGGCGCGTGATTGTTTTCGACACGGAAACCCTCCTCAAAACCGATAGCATCGACCTCAACGGTAATGGCTATGCCGATAGTTTTACGTCCGACTTACTTCTGAATGGCAGTGAACTACTGGTACTGGACCGCGCAAATTTTCGGCTGGTGCGCATCGACCTGAAAAACAAACAGATTACGGCTTCCATTCCCACCGGGCGGCAACCCTTCGGCCTGGCTATCAGCCCAGACAAGCGCACCGTTTTCGTAGCCAACGTCGGGTTGTATTCGTACCCGTTAGTGCCGGGCGTGACCAGGGCAAATAAGGACACGATGATGCTCAAGTTCCCGGCTTACGGGGCGCATACCAACGAGTCGCGGGAGGGGGTGGCAATTGAAGGGCGCCAAATTCCGGGACTGGGTAGCCCCCTGGCCGATGAAGCCATGAGCGTCTGGCTGGTCGATTTAGCCACGAACAACGTCACGGCGAAACTAAAAACGGGCGTGCAGATTGGGGAGCGGTCCGGCGCACGGATGATTGAGGACGCGGAGGTCGTTGGCGGGTCATCGCCAAACTCGGTGGTAGTGGGCAGTCGCTACGCTTACGTGTCCAACGCCACCAACGATAATATCTCGATTATCGACTACAAAGGGAAAAAACTGGCCGGAACTATCCCACTGAGAATTGACCAGCGCATCGACAAATACCGGGGTATGACTCCGTTCGGCCTGACACTGTCGACGGATGAAAAAACCATCTACGTAGCGCTGCTGGCGTTCAACGCCATTGCCGTTATCGACGTGCCGACCCGCAAGGTACGGGGGCTGATTCCCACCGGTTGGGGACCTACCCGCGTGGCGCTCTCGCCCGATGAGAAAACGCTTTACGTTACTTCCGCACGGGGTTACGGAGCCGGACCAAACGGTGGTGCGGGCTTCGTGGCACCGCCCGCCGGAACCTATATCGGGGATATTCAGCTGGGTACATTTCAGGCGATTCCGGTACCAACTCCCGCGCAATTAGCTACCTACACCAAACAGGTGCTCGCTAATACCTACCAGACCGTTACTATGGCCGACAAGGGTAAAAATCCGTTGCCAGTGTTGCCAACGTCGCGCCCGGCCGCCACCCGCTCTCCCATCAAACACATCGTGTACATCACCAAAGAAAATCGGACCTACGACGAGGTACTGGGGCAGCTCGAAACGGGCAGAGGTGATTCGACGCTGGCCCGGTTCGGTACGAATGTGACGATAAAAACCCGCATCAACACCACGCGGGGTACCAGCGGACGTACCACCGATCTGTCCCTCGATTCCGTCAGCGTAGTGGGTGCCGACGTGATGCCCAACCACGCCCGGTTAGCCCGGCAGTGGGCGTTCTCTGATAATTTCTACTGCGATTCGGATGCCAGCATCCACGGCCACCACTGGATGATGGGCACCATCCCAAACGAATGGGTGGAAGCCAATGCGGCCTCGGCGGGGCGATTCGACGCCTTTTCGAAAGCCCCCGGTCGGCGTTTTCCGAAAGCATCGGGTGCCATTGATCCCGAAGATTACAACGAGATTGGCGGACTTGTGGGAAGCCCTGGAACGCAGTAAGGTATCATTCTATAATTTCGGGCAGGCAAATGAATACGCCGGGAATTACGAAGAACAGTACGATACCACCTTCGGAACGGCAACCCCGGTGGTATTTCCCATGCCCGCAGCGGCTTTCCGGCATACCTCGCGCCATTTTGCCGGCTACAATACCAATATACCCGACCAGTTTCGGATGGACCAGTTTGAGCGGGAGTTCACGGCGAAGTGGCTAGGGGAAGAACAAACAGCCCTTGCCGCAACTCATTACGGCCATGCTGCCCAACGACCACGGGGCGGGGCCGCGCCCGGCGGAAGGCTACCCGTACCTGCATTCCTACATGGCCGATAATGACCTGGCCCTGGGCCGGATGCTGCATTTCCTGTCAAGAACACCCTACTGGAAAAACATGCTCGTGATTGTAACCGAAGATGACCCGCAGGGGGGCGTCGACCATGTTGATGCTCACCGCTCGGTGCTGATGCTGGCGGGGCCGTACGTGAAACGGAACTATGTTTCCCATACGCACGCTAACTTTGGCTCCATTCTGAAAGTGATTTACAACATTCTCGGCGTGAACTACGTGAACCAGTACGATGCAACGGCTTCGCTGTTGCAGGACTTCTTTACGGAAATTCCCGATTATACGCCCTACGATGCCGTGCTGCCCGACGGGCGGGTGTTCGACCCGCAGCAGGCTATGAAGCCGTACAACAAGCTCTTCGACTGGCGAAACATTCAGCAGGGTCCCGAAATGGACGACAAAGCCGACCAGCGACGGGAGCACTACCGGCAACAGCGGGGAGATCAACCCTGATAACAGTAAACGAGTATTTCCGGCGCTGTGCCTGACGACCAACGCCTGATTTTACCCCATTTAATCAATACAATCTGACTAATGAGTCGAATCTGTACCCTTCTTTTTTGCTTTTTCAGCAGCATCAGCCATGGGCAGACGATTAGCGGCACCGTTCGGGATGCCCGCACAAACCAGCCCCTGCCGGGCGTTTCGGTGCGGCTGTTGCTCACTCCCCTCGGCACCAGTACCGACCAGCGTGGTCAGTACAGCCTGCAGACGTTACCAGCGGGTACCTACACCGTTCGGATTAGTTCAATCGGTTATCAACTGCACGATCAGACCGTTACCCTGACAAGCCAGTCGGCCGAAACCGTCGATAGCCAGTTGATGCCGGTAGCCATCCAACTCAACCAGCAAACCATCACGACCACCCAGCGCACCGAAGCCCCCGACTTTATCCGGCCCGAGATGACGACCGTTATCACCACCCGCGACTTACGCCAGCGGGCACCCCGAACCGTGCCCGAAGCCTTACTGGGTGCCACGGGGGTATTTCTGCAAAAAACCAACCACGGGGGCGGCTCACCCTTTGTTCGGGGGCTCACTGGCCAGCAAACGCTGTTGCTGGTGGATGGCATACGGCTTAACAACGCTACGTTCCGCTCCGGCCCGAACCAGTACCTGAACACGATAGATCCGCAAAGCATCAGTCAGATTGAGGTAGTACGCAGTAGTGGTTCGGTCGCCTACGGGTCCGATGCTATCGGGGGCGTGGTGAACGTGCTGACCAAAACACCCCAGTTTACGGAGCAGGCTGGTTTTACGGGTGAGGTTTTTACCAAGGCCATGACACAGGGGATGGAGTATTCAGGCCGGGCGGAAGTTGGTTTTGCCAGCTCGTCGGTAGCGGTTATCGGTGGCCTGGCCTATCGGAAATTTGGTGAGCTGGTGGCCGGAAAAGGCCTGGGTCGGGAGTCACCCACGGGTTACTCGCAATGGTCGGGCGATGTGAAAGCCCGGTTTCGGCTGTCTAGCCGGTTCGTGGCGACGGTGGCTTACCAGCAGGTAATCCAGGATAGTGTACCCCTCTATCACCGGGTTCGGTTAGAGAATTACGCCTACTCCCAGTTCGATCCCCAGCAGCGGCAACTGACCTATGCCCGGCTGGAAGGATTCTTCAATCGCCGTTTTCTGCAATCCGTGCAGCTAACGGCATCCCGGCAACGACAAACCGAGGGGCGGCAGAGCCTGCGGAATGGCAACCCTACGGCGGTATATGAACGGGATGAAACGGCTTCCAATGGATTGACCCTGCTGACTACTGCCCAACCCGCCCGCTACTGGCGGATGCAGCATGGCGCGGAATGGTACTACGACCGGGTTAAGAGCCGTCGCGAGGATGTCAACACGCAAACCGGTACAACAACCCCCAAACGGGGCCTGTACCCCGACCGGGCTACTATGAACAGTATGGCGCTGTTCTCGCTCCACACGTTCACCTACAACCGGCTTACCCTTACGGCTGGTGCCCGCTATAACGCCTTCACGATTTCTACACCCGAACAAACGCTGGGCGAAGCGACCATCCGCCCTTCGGCGTTGGTCGGTAATGCCGGCGCGTCGTTCGCGTTGTTGCCTGCCGTGCGGCTGCTTGCTTCGGTGCAGTCAGCTTTCCGGGCACCCAACGTCGATGACCTCGGTACGCTGGGCATTGTCGATTTTCGGTACGAGGTGCCTAATGCCGGATTAAAACCGGAGCGGTCGCTGAATAAGGAAATCGGCCTGAAAGTACGTGTTCCCCGCTTTTCGGCCACGTTGCTGGCGTATCACAACAAACTCAGTGACTTCATCAGCCGGGTTCGGTCGGGCAGTGATTCCATTCAGGGCTATCCGGTTTACCTGAAGCAAAACAGTGCCGAGTCGTTCATTCGCGGCCTGGAGGCCGAAGCCGAATACGAGTTGTTGCCAAACTGGCTGCTCTACGCCGGGGCAACCTACACGTATGGCCAGAACCTGACGGCCCGCGAACCCTTTCGTCGGATTCCCCCCCTCAACGGCCGGGCCGGGATTACCTACCAGCCAACGGCCGCAGGCTGGTGGGCACGGGCAGAGCTGCTTTACGCGGGTGCCCAAACCCGCCTGGCCGCTGGTGATGTAGCCGATAACCGCATTGCCAAAGGGGGGACGCCCGCCTGGCAGGTCATCAATTTGAACGGGGGCTACCGCTGGCGTCTTTTAACGATTAGTGCCGAACTCCAGAACCTCACCAACGAAGCCTACCGAACGCACGGGTCGGGCGTGGATGGCGTGGGGAGGAGCGCGTGGCTGTCGCTTGGTTTGAGTTTATAAGGTATACCCACAAAGCAATCATTGTATGCGACTAACGCTGCCTCTCGCTTTTTTTGCGCTGACCACGGTTGCCCAGCCAGTGCCCCGGTATGTCATCTCCGCTCCGGCAGGGAATGAACAAACGAAAATTAATAAAACCGGCAAGACCGTGCTACCCAATGGCCGGTTTATTACTCCACGCGGCACGCAGATTGAAACGGCTCCGCACCCCTACGGCCTGATTCTGAGTCCCGACCGTGGCGACGGCGCGGGGCAAACCGTCATTACCGCCAATTCGGGAATAGAGCCGTTTTCTATCTCCATCCTGCGCGACGTGTTTGGTAGCAGTCCGACGGTGAAACAGATTCCTGAAGGCGTGAAAACCGACAACGGCGTTCTTGAAGCCTGTTTTATGGGACTGGCCGTAACGCCCGACGGCAGAACCGTATACGTGGCCGGGGGCGAAACCAACAAGATTTTCTCGTTCGACCTGGCTACCGGCAAACCGGGTGGCGTAATTAACTGCAGCGCGAAAACAGGAACGGAAGACTACCGGCACGGCTACATTGGCGATATGGTCCTCACGCGGGATGGTAAAACCCTGTACGCTGTCGACCAGATTGGCTTTCGGATGCTGGTCATCGACATGGCGACGAAAAAGATTCTGCACAATGTACCAACGGGGCGCTATCCGTTCGGGATTACGCTGTCGCCGGATGAGAAAACGGCTTACGTGGCTAACGTAGGTGTTTTTGAGTATAAACCGTTCACGGATTTAGACCGGAAAGACCTGAAGAAAACGGCTCATAATTTCCCGGCTACCAGGTACAATTCGCCGGAAATGAAGGAAGGTATTCCGGCCGAAGGTGTCCCCGCCCTCGGCGACCCGAACGCGCCGGAAGCGTTTTCGGTGTGGTGTATCAAGCTCGACGGAACGCCAGCCGTTACGGCCCGAATAAAAACTGGTTTTCTGGTCGGCCAGATGGTGGAGGACTTTCCGGCGGTGGGCGGCAGTAGCCCCAACTCGGTGGTGGCTACTGACCAGTACGTGTTTGTGAGCAACGGCAATAACGACTGCGTGTCGGTCATCGACGTGAAAACCAGTAAGGTGCTCAAAAACATTGGCCTTTCGCCCGACCGGATCGCCGGACCGCTCCGGCTGGGTAACCTGCGCGGTGTTATTCCCTTCGGGCTGGCGCTGTCGCCGGATAGTAAACGCCTGTATGTGGCCGAAGCGGGTATCAACGCGGTGGCCGTAGTCGATGTGCCGACGCTGACCGTGCTGGGGCATATTCCTACTGGGTGGTTCCCGTCCAAACTGAAAGTGAGCGCAGATAGCAGGAAGCTTATCGTTGCCAATGCCAAGGGATACGGCAGTGGGCCCAACGGAGGGAAGAACTTCCAGCTTGGGCTGAAAGGGAGCTACATCGGTAGTCTGATGAACGGTACTGTTTCAGTCATGGACATACCAACCGATACCCAGCTAAAAGCCGAAACGGAGCAGGTGATAGCCAACAATTTTACAATTCGCCCCGTATCGGATATAAAACCATCATCCAACCCAATTCCGGCATTTGCCGGGCAAAAGACATCACCCATCAAACACATCGTTTTTCTGGCCAAAGAGAACCGCACCTACGATGAGATATTTGGGCAGGTGACCAACGGTGATGGGGATTCGACCCTGGCCCGCTACGGCGTGGGTGTGTCCGTAAAAGCACGGGGTAGTAAGCAGGTCGTGGAGACATGCCAGCGTCATGCCGAATCACCTCGCTTTGGCCCGCCGGTTTGCCATGTCCGACAATTTTTACTGCGACTCCGACGTATCCGCCGACGGGCACCGCTGGCTCGTGAACACCTACCCCAATGAGTGGGTCGAAACGGGAACGGCGGCCGCTTACGGCGGTAAACGTTCTATGAAGGATAGCTCCAGTGCGCCCGGTAATCTGGCTTTCTACGGTTCGGCGGGGTCCATTTATCCCGAAGATTACAATGAAGGCGGCTCCATGTGGGAACACCTCGAACGCTGGAAGAAAGACTTCTTTAACTTCGGTTTCGGGGTTGAAATGGCGGGGGCCTACAGCGACAGCACCATGAAGTACATCGGGGAGAAGTACACCATCAACTACCCGCTACCCGCCCCGCTGTTCGACCGGTCCTCTCGTACATTCCCGACCTACAATATGGCCGTACCCGACCAGTTTCGGGCTGATGTGTTCATCAAAGAATTTAACGAGAAGTGGATGCCAAACGCCACCGGTAAGGGTGATACGTTACCGGCGGTCATCACGCTCATGCTACCCAACGACCACGGGACCAAGCCGCGCCCGAAAGCTGGTTTTCCGTTTACGGAGAGTTATATGGCGGATAACGACCTGGCCGTTGGGCGCACCATCGAATTTTTATCGAACACACCCTACTGGAAAAACATGGCCATTTTTATCGTGGAAGACGACCCGCAGGGCGGTGTTGACCACGTCGATGCGCACCGGAGTCTGATGGTAGCTATTTCGCCCTACGCCAAAAAGAACTACGTGGGCCACGTGCATTACAGTTTTGGCAGCGTGTTCAAAACGTTCTGGAATATCCTGGGGATTCCCTGCCTGAATCAGTACGACGCCGGGGCCACCGACATGAGCGACCTCTTCACCGATACACCCGACTTCACGCCTTACCGCGCCCTCCCCGCCGACGTGCGCCTGTTCGACCCGCAAAAGGCACTGGATCCCTTCGACGAAAAATTCGACTGGAAAGCCTTCTCCGAATCGGAAGAATTGGACCGCACCGAAACCATGCAGAAACGCCGGGCCGAGGACGATGAGGATGCCCGGGAAAAGACGAGGAAGCAGAAAAAGAAGCGCAATCGGTAGGTAAGCAGGATGCCTGATAGACTACCAAAATAAACAAAAAAAGCGGCAATTGGTATAAAGGCCCGGCCAGCGTTAAAACGAAGGATAATAATGACCTATGTTGGGTTAATTATCAGTTGAACGCGCTAAAGGACAGGTACATACCTACTGCCACTGTGTTGGGAAAGCTACAATAATTGGACTATACGTAGAACGCGTATTATGCTGTCTATTTTTTGCGGATAATAGTTGGTTAAGTGATTGATTTGGAGCAACTTCATATTAAAATCCCTATCGCCCATGACACTTAAATCAATTACCCTGCTAGCCTTGGTCTGTATGGCCATACTGGCTGTGCTGTTTTACCTTCTCCGAAAGGTTAGATTTAAAAAAGACTGTCCTGTATGCGGGAACATGTACACCGACCGTATTGCCAGGCCGAAGTGGTTAAGACTCGTTCCGAGCAAAGCGTATCAGTGTAACGCCTGTCGTCACCGATACTACTACATCGGCCGCAAATATGAGTCCTCTACACCGGCAGTACTAATGTAATCTCAGAGCGACTTTACGTCCTTTTATGCCCTGCACGCCAACAATGGCTGGTGCCTGCACTTCCTTTGCCAACAAGTTGATCGCACTGAATAGACGCGGGCCTACCAGTTGAAAATGACTGGTAGGCCCGCCAGGCAGACCAGAAAAAGAGGGAGATTCGGCAGGAGAAACTCCTGCTAAACCAGCGCATCCATACTTCTCTGTTACTGCACCGAGCCGAAGAAGGAGTAGGTGCCGGTGATAAACTCCAGGATGCCGGTTCCATGGGTGGCCCCTTTTATGGTTTTCAACTCTACATTCGTAGCCCCCCGTTTCTGCATGGCTTCGTAGGCGTTCGCCGAATTAAGGTACAGCACAATTTCATCGGCATCACCATGATAAAGCTGCGTACGGGTTCTGGGTTTCCAGTCGTGGATGTCATTATCCTGCACCGCAGCCAGAAATTCTTTATCTGTGCCGTTGTTGATAGCTTGCCTGAAACTATCCGTGAATATCGTGTTCAGACTGACATTGATGGAAGCGTCCTTCCCTTGTGCCTTAATCTGCGAGGCATAAGGCTCTTTGAAATAGTACGTCATGGGGCGGTTGAGCCCATAAATACGGTCGTAGGTGAGCAATACCCATAGGTAAAGCCGATTGATATAATCCACACCCGCCGACTTATTATTGATGATTTGGTTCATGAACGCCGGTTTGTCGTAGGCGCCTGCCCCGCAACTCGACGCTACCAGATTGAACTCAGTACCGGTTTCTTCTTCCAGTTTCTTTTGCAGGGCCAGTGTCGCGTAACCCCCTTCCGAATACCCCGCAATGAACAGCCGCTTGTCCCAGTTTACCTGCTTGTCGGCCAGAAAATCGCGGGTGGCCCGCAGCATATCGAGCGAAGCCGTTGCCAGCCCATTACGGTGCTCATAAGTGTGGGGCAGGTCCTTTGAAGCCCCGTAACCAATGTAGTCGGGAGCCGCAATGATATAACCCTGCGACGCAAACACGGAACCGTAGGTATAGGCTTCGCTGCCCGGTTCAAAGTTGGAGGGGGCATCATTGTTACTCGTAATGGTACCGTGTTGCATACTGAGCAGCGGCAGGGCGGCCGGTGCCACCGGAACAAGGAGTGCCCCCGACGCTTTAATGGTTTTCCCGTCGGTATTCGTAGTGGTGTATTCCAACCGATACGCTTTGATGCCGTAGCGAATGAAGAATTGAAGCGGAGCAGAAGCACCACTAAACCGACTCCGTAATTGATTCGTCGAAAACTCACCGATTAGTGAACTGCTGACTAAGGTTCGGGTGGGAACGGGTAAAAGAGAATCACTTTCACCCGCCTGACGACAGCCGGTGGGGGCTATCAGTACCAGGCAACCAGCAAGAAATAACGTAACGATTGATTTGATTTTTAGTGCCATGAAAGCGTGTAGCATTGCTGTTTCGGGGTCTACTTTTCTAACGTTCGATACCCAATTTTCGTTTGTACCGGTGCCTGGCTACACATTGATTTTATGGAAACGTAACCAATGCGTAAACCCGGACTCAGCCCCATAGCCCAGGGCGCTCTCTCTTAATTCTTACTGAAAAAATCGGATAACGTTACCCGGGATGAAAACCACTAAAAGCGTTTGCTATTTTTTGATACCTGCTTTAGAAGTAGGTTCGTTGGTTAGCGGATAGGCTTCTGATGCGGGTTAGTTTATGAGTGGTGCCTTGATTAGTTTTGTCTGAACCGAAACCAGATATGGAAGCAACGGATGTATTCCCGGGCAAGTGGACAAAAAAGTTCTGACCGTAACGCAAGCCCTTTTTTGCCCAACTCGTGACCACTGCCAAAATCCCCGCTTTTCTGCGCAACCCCACCACTTTCACCCTTTTTGGTGCGGTGGCCGCTTTCTGTACGTATGCCTGCGCGTATGCGTTCAGGAAGGGTATCACTGCCGTTACGTTCGAGGGTATGGTTGTGGCGGGTATCAGCTACAAAATATGGCTCGTTACGGCGCAGGTGCTTGGCTACGCAGCTTCCAAACGAATTGGTGTGAAGGTCGTATCGGAGATGTCACCGGGCCGCCGGGCCGGTAGTATTTTGCTATTTATTGGTCTAGCAGGACTGGCTCTGCTGGGGTTTGCCCTCGTACCTCCACCCTACAACATTATTTTTCTTTTCCTAAACGGCTTACCGCTGGGCATGGTGTACGGTATCATGCTCGGCTTTCTGGAAGGCCGTCGGCAAACGGATGCACTGGTGGCCGGGCTGACCGCTTCCTTTATTTTTGCGTCGGGTTTTGTTAAGACGGTAGCGCTGACCATCCGGGCCGACTGGGGCGTGTCGGAGTTCTGGTTACCCTTTGTAACGAGCTTACTGTTCGTTCCACCGCTCCTGCTGTCGGTATATGCGCTCACGTTGCTTCCCCCGCCCACCGCCGATGACCGGGCCCTTCGGACGGAACGTAAACCAATGGATGGGGCCGAGCGGAGTGCCTTTGTCGGTACCTTCCGGGTAGGGTTAGTACTGCTTATTGCCTCTTATGTATTGCTATCGGCCTTTCGTGATTTCCGCGATAACTTCGGTCCTGAGATTCTGCGGGATGCGGGTGTTGAAAACCCGGGCATCTTTGCCAAAACCGAAACGATGGTCGCGCTGGGTATTCTGTTCATGATGGGGTTGCTCCAGCGCGTTACCAATAATTTCCGGGCATTTGCCCTCCTCAATGGTCTGATGCTGCTGGGTGGGGCTTTGGTGGGCCTGAGTACCTATGCCTATTCAACCGGATTACTATCGGCGGGCAACTGGTTTTTGTTGACGGGACTCGGCCTGTACATGGCTTATGTGCCGTGCAACGGGCTGTATTTTGAGCGACTGATAGCCTCATTTCGATACGTGAGCACGGTAGGGTTTATCGTTACCCTGGCCGACTGGTACGGGTATCTGGGTAGTGTGGGGGTGCTTCTGTACAAGAACTTCGGGCAGTCCACCATTAGCTATCGGGAGTTTTTTATGTATGGTGCTTACATTATGTCGGTTAGCTACGTCCTGCTGGTAGTAGCTTCGTTTGTGTATTTCAGAAAGCGATTTCAGGAAGTGCCTGAACCTGTTTCGGCCTGATTAGGTTGGGATGATGACTGATTTTTCCCGCAAAATACCCTTATGAATCCATGGAATACCGTGCCCTTTGCTGACTACGAACGCCACATGAGCCACGAAACCGTTGGTCAGCTGGCTTCCCTGAATGATATTATCCATGAAAAAGTAGCGCAGCAGTATCCGCAAACGGTAGCGGTGTATGGAGCCTGCACCGGTAACGGGTTTGAACACTTTGTTGAGGCTCATACAGTGTACGCCGTTGACCTGAACCCAACCTACTTAGCCATCTGTCACGACCGCTACGATTCCATTCTAAACACCCTGACGCTGGTACAGACGGATATTAATCAGGACGACGTCCCCATTCCTCCGGACTCAGTCGATCTGATTATCTGCCACCTATTTCTGGAATACGTCGACCTCGAACGTGCTTTTGCCAGTTTTCGGCAGGTGCTCCGGCGGGGTGGGCTGCTGAATGTGGTGTTGCAGCGCAGTAACGATACCGGCTGGGTGAGTAATACGGGGGTCACTACGCTCCGCCCCGTAGCCGCCATTGCTAATGAGGTGGCTGATGAAAGACTGCGGCAACTGGCCGCCCCGGACTTCCGTTTTGAGGGGACCCAAACCTACCGAATGCCCAATGGCAAGAGCCTGATTTCGTATGACTTTATAAAGGGTAGCACTGAGCTACTGAGCGATGAAGAAAGTAATGATCCTGACTGGCCTGAGTGGGAGCGGTAAGTCGACATTTGCCCGTCAATTCTGCAGGGATAATCCGAACTGGCTGCGCGTAAACCGCGACGACCTGCGCCGGAGCCTGCTCCCCGTGTCCCTGCCCGAATACTGGCAAACCTGGCCCGACGACCAGAAAAACGGGTCGAAAACTATAGTCAATGCGTTGCAGCAAACGGCCATCATTGAAGGATTGCGGCAGGACTGGAACGTATTGATCGATAACACGAATCTTCGCCTGAGTTACATCAATGAGTTTCGAAAACTACTGTCTGCGCATTTCGATCAGGTTGATCTCCGTTACCGGCTTATTGATGTGCCGGTAGCGGAGTGCATGTTGCGCGACAAATACCGAGACGATTCGGTGGGGGAGGCCGTTATCCGAAAGCAGGCCGACCAACTGGCGGTGCTGAAACAGAATTTTAAATTCCAGCCCGAAATCCTGCTCCGATCCAACCGATTTTAGTGCCACCCGGTTTTTTGGTTGAACACAAAAAGCCGTTGGACAGGCTATAAGCAAACAGGGCCTGTCACGTGGCAGGCCCTGTTTGCTTATTCGCTTTTTCCGGTGGTACTGCCAGCGGTTTTGGGGAGCGTACTCTCGTAGAGCGCGTTGAAAATCAGTTTGTACGTGCCACGTGGCTGACCGCGAAACTGGGGCCTAAATCCGAATAGCACCACACTTCCCTTGTTCTGGTGCGCCCGCAGTACGGCTGCTTTTCCGGCAATGTACTTATCTTCGTTCAACGCCCAGCCGCTCATCAGCAGGTCTTTTTTGGCGTAACTGGCAACCAGTTCCACGGCCGGTTCGGGAGCCGCTTTTACGGTTTCTTTACCACCTTCACCCTCCCTGCGCTGCCGGACTATGTCAAACGCCCGGCTGTTCGAGAACGCGGCTGCCACCTCGGGCTGCATACCGGCCGCCAGTGAATTCCGGGTGTCGACAGTGGTCCGAATCAGGGAGCCGGGAATGTAAAACTGCTGGTTTGATAGTCCCTCCGTTACGTTTTTAACGGGTAGCCCCAGCAGTTCGATGGCAAAATCACTGGCTTCATCGAAGGTAACGAGCATCCCGCCGTTGTTCACGTACTGGCTCAGGGCCAGCGTGCCGCCCAGCCCCAACCCGCCCGTGTACTGAGCGGGCATGGTGTTGGGCGCGTGGCCGTTCAGAATTTCCTTTACGCCCTGGTCGGGAATGATGATAGCACTGTACGCCGAGAGGTCTTTTTTTGCGATATCGGCATCGTGCAGCGTGTCGACCGGGAATCCGTAGCTTTCCAGGAACCAGCGCGTCCATCCCTCATCCATGTTGGCTACCCACGATTTGTACAGACCCACTTTGGGCAGTTTGAGGGGCGTAATCCCGCTGGCTGGTTTGCTGTCCAGGGCCGTGAACCGTATACCCAGCTCAGTAGCTAATTTTTTGACGCTGCTTTCGGTATTCGCTCCTTTCTGAATAAAAAACGAATTCGCGTCGGCCGAGCCGATAAATACGCTTTCGCCCTGGCTCAACAGCCGATTCACGGCCATAACACTGGCGTTCTCGTGGCGCGATAACGTGTAGCCGTAGCCTGCGTTGGCGGCTACTTCTCCCGTGCCCGCCGTGGCCATTCCGGTTACCGGGCTGGTGGTGGCCGCAAATTCGGTATCGACCCGATTCACCTTTATCCCCATCTGCATGGGGAGTGTCCAGCCGGCCAGGTCGTAAGGCGGAATGGGCGGACCGCCCGGGTAGAGCCGCTGGTTAGGGTGTACCTGCTTTTCCATCAGGTCCATTACGTAGGGTATGAACGCCTGCGCTCCGTAAATGACATAAGCCCCCACCGGGTAGCTAACGTTATTGGCCTGAAAGGGCTGGGTCGCTTTGTTAACCTCCACGCCACTCTGCCGCAGCATGTTGATGAGGTTGATGGCTTCGCCTTTGTCCCACTGATCGGCGGGAATTACGTAGGCATACGGCTTGGTTTTGCCCACGGCTTCGATGGCATCGCGGCCCATCTGATAAATGTTGAACAGAAACTCTTCGCGTTTATCGGCTGCCAGCACCAGAGTAGCCATGGAGGCTTCTTCCATGTAATTGACGGCATCCCGGAAGTGCGACTCACCCCCTTTCCAGGGGTTGGCGTAGAAAATCTCGGTTCCGTCGGTAGCCGCCGTTACACCTACGCCTACCGTTTTGGGCAGTGAATCGGGTGGGTAAAAGCGGGGCGATGGTGTGGCGTGGGCCGTTTCGGTCAGAATACCGATCTGGTTATGAAAATACGGTACGGTACGCATTCCACCGTTCCACCACATACTAAAGCGCAGTTGCGACACTACGCCGGGCATCTTTTTCATGGCAAACCGGCTGGCCATAGCCGACCCAACCAGGTTAACCCCTGACGTAACACCGGGGTGAATGTGCGGATTGACCGGGTTGGCAAAGGGCGGGATAAAAATGCGGGTCCAGGCCGGGGATGTCTGGTGCTGGTTATACACAATTTGTGGATACCACTGGTTATACAGCACCTCCGACACTGCCTTTGTTTCGGGCATGTTGTTGGTAAACCAGTCGCGGTTGTTGTCGTGGCCAACGTAGTGATGGTAGAGCCAGGGGGGCGAAGTGGTTTCGTAGGGGGTGCCGAGATTGCCGTTGTACCAGTCGGCCACAATATCGAGCCCGTCGGGGTTCATCTCGATCATCAGCAGGGCTACCACCTGATCGCGGATTTTTTTCATCTCCGTCGATTCTTCGGTAGCCATGCGGTAGGCCAGTTCGGGCATCATCTGGGCGGCTGCTACTTCCGACGCGTGCAAACCCACGTCAATCCAGACAACCGCTCTACCCGTTTCGGCTAACGTCCGGGCTTGTTTTGCGTCGATTTTGGCCCGTGACAGTTGCTCGCTGATGCTGCGCCACTTGTCCAGTTGTTTCATGTTGGCCTCGCTGGACACCATCAGCAACATCAGCGGTTTACCCAGCACCGACTTGCCAATTTGTACCATCTTCACCCGGTTGCTGGCCTTATCCAGTCGCTGATAGTAGTCCAGCAGCAGGTTATACTTGGCTAATTTGTAATCGGCACCCGGCTCAAAGCCAAATACGTCGACTGGTTTGGGTACCTGCGCTGATGCCCCGAGCGTAGTACAGAGCAGGGCAAGGAGTAGCCCGGCGCGGTAAACGGTTAGTTTTCTGGTGAAAAAATTCATAAGCTGTTTTTGGCAGAAGGATTTAACGGTTCAGTATTTCCTGAAATGGTGCGGGTTTGTCAGTGTAGACTGACAAACCCGCTACCGTTATAACAACACGACTATTCTCCGGCAGCATCGCTGCCTGATGTACTGGTTTTGCCGACGCTGTAAAGCTGATTGAAGAGCATTTTGAAGGTGCCCTGCGCCTGCGCCCGGAACGTGATTTCCGGTCCGAAGGCGTAGAACTTGCCTGCCCCTACCGGCGCCATGAAAGCCGCTACGCCATCCTGCAGGTACGACTGTCCCCAGGCCCAGCCACTGCGGAGCGGCTTGTCTGTATCGAACCAGGCAAGGGGCGTTACCAGCCCTTTGGCAATGGCTTCGGGGGCCAGCTTGAATACAGGACTGGCATCGAAGTACACATCCGTTTGGGACGGTAAACCCCAGGTGGCCTGCTGGGTAGAATCGACCGCTACGCGGAGTACGCTACCGGGAATGTAGTATTTCTCGTTGGGAAGGGGCCGGTCTTTGCCACTGCCAGTCATCTCCACCAGTGCATTGCGAACGGGGAGTTTCAGGTGGTAGGCCAGGTTGGTGCTGCTGCCAATGGTAACCACGTTGCCACCCGCTTCCAGAAACGCCCGCAGTTGCGGTATCGACTTCTCGGCCGTGATTTTGCCCAAATGTGGCTGATATTCGGCGGGGGTATTCTCCTTTTGGGGCTCGCGCTCCATACCCCGGAATGGGTTTTCGTCTTCTCCCTTCAGCGAAGGAATGGCACGGGTTACGAACACAATCACGTCATACTTCTTCTTCAGATTTCCGGCATCTACGTCATTTGGATAGATCACGTCCATCGGAAAATGGTATTGCTCCATCAGCCAGCGTACCCAGCCCGACGGCATCGACCCGCCGTAGGCATCCCACAAGGCAATCCGCATGGGCGATACTTTACTGAGCATCGTAGCCGGGCGTTTGCTCAGCCCGCTTACCTCCAGCCCCAGCTCTTTTGCCGATTTGTCCAGCAGCGTTTTGGCTTTAGCCGAAGCGGGAACGAAGAAGGAGCCTGACTCGGCACCAGATTTAGAACCACCACCGTTTGGCATCCGGAACACCTCAATACCCGATGCCAGCAGGTCGTTGACGGCAATAAAGGAGTTGTTTGCTTTGGCACTCAGCATATAACCCGCCGAGGGGGTACCCGTAACGTGGCCCTCAGGCGATTGGAGTTCGCCGATGGGCAGCTTCTTGAACGGTCCATCGAAACTGTCCAGAACCCGGTCAAACTGCACATTCATCAGGTAAGCCAGTGTCCAGCCAGCGGCATCGTAGGGGCGCACGGGCGGGCCACCCGGATACTGAAAATCGTTGGGGTGGTCCTGCGGCTCGAACATATCCAGCAGGTGGGGCCGGAACGCCTGGTCTGTTTTGACGACAAAGGAACCCGCCGGATATTTTTTACCGGCTACGGTAAAATTGGCGGTGGCCTGCTGAATCTGAATGCCCGTTTTAATCAGGGCATTCACGAATTTGGTGGCCGTGGCAAAGTCAGGCTGATCGGCCGTGATGATGAATCCCCGCGGGTCGCGCTGCCGGGGGGCCGTCATGATGGTGTCGTAGTATTTGAGCGGCATACCGCCCCCGCGTGGCACAAAACCATACACGGCCAGGGCTGAGTTGGTGGGTGGTTTTACTTTTTTTGGATCGCTGTTAAAGGCTTCTTCGATGGCGTCGATGCGCTTGGGCGTTAAGGCCCAGAAATCTTTACTGCCCCGCTCAATGGAGTTTTTGCCCATGCGGTAGATGTTGAACAGCAGATCGTCGCGGTAGCGGGCGGCATAGCCCAGTACGGCATAGTTCAGCGACACCGAATAGTCGATGGATTGCTTGAAGTGCCACTTCTGGGGCGTAACCGGAAAAGGTGTGTTGCCGTTGGGAATCAATCGCTTAGGTATCAGCGGGATGTCTTCCGGCGTAGGGTTGCCGATGATTTCGGTCAGTAGCCCAATCATGTTGTGGAAGTGCGTAGTGGTACGCAGACCACCGTTGTACCAGGTCGAAAAGACCGAGCCACCCAGGCGCGTGAAACCCGGTTTGTTCTCCTGATGAAGCCGGTTAATCATGGCCGCTCCCAACGCATCAATACCCGTTACCATGAGTGGGTCGAACACGTAGTTGAACGGGTCGCGGTAGGGCGGGCCAGCCACAACGGACCCCGCCGGACCCCGCTGGTGGTGGTTGTACATGATCTGCGGAATCCACTCCACAAACAACTGGCGGCCCATATTCTGGGTTTCTTTCATGTTCATGATGAAAAAGTCGCGGTTGTTATCGTGGCCGATGTACTTCTGATACAGCCGGGGCAGGTTGTCAATCAACCGTTTTTCGGGGCTTTTCTCCCGCATGTACCAGTTGCTGACCAGTTCCTGCCCATCGGGATTGGCGTGGACGAACATGATGATGTCGTTGTCCAGAATCCGCATGGTTTCGGGGTCGTTGCGGCTCACAATCTGGTAGATGGTTTCGATAAGCTGGTGCGCTCCTACCACCTCGGTAGCGTGCAACCCGCCATCGATCCAGACAATGGATTTTCCCTCGTTGGCCAGCGCGCGCGCCTGCTCATCGGAGAGGTTTTCGGCGCGGGCCAGTTTGGTGGAGATTTCCTTGTACCGGTCCAGTTTGGCTAAGTTGGCAGGCGAAGAAACAATGAGCATGTACTGATGCCGGCCTTCTTCGGTCAGACCTATATCCACTAATTTCACCCGGTCAGATGTGGCCGCTATTTTCTTGAAATAGGCTTCGGTCTGGGTGTAGTTCGCCAGTTGATAATCGTCGCCGATGGTGAACCCAAAGTGTTCTTTGGGCGAAGGGATGGTCTGTGCTATGCCTTTACCAAGGCTGGTCAGCAACAGAAAAAGGAGTAAGTAACTGGGAGAGCGCATTGCGTTTAAAATTGCGGTTTAATTGATGATTGATTGGTTAAGTAATCACGCAGAATTAGATTACTGCATTTTTTTGTCATTCTGAGGCACGAAGAATCTTCGGGTAAGTCTAACTCTTCTTGCTTTTACCGGAGATTCTTCGTGCCTCAGAATAACAAAAACAACTAAAAAATATACGTCAGTTTAGTTCTGCGTAATTACTTAGGCTACTTCCTGCGGAACCGAACACCCGCCCGGCAATCGCCGACTTCGCCCCGCGCTTCGTCGCACACGTTTTCCTGAAAGCCTTCAATCCGGCGACCGTCTTTGAGGTTCAGGATAAACTTAAACACGAAATAGTCGTTCTGGACCACTTTGGTTAAATCAGTACCCGTAAACGTAGCCATCTGAGCCGCCGTTACGGTAAATGTTTTAGGGAATTGCGTAACGGTTTCGTACAGTTTGTCCGTTGCCACAACCCGGCTTGGCAAAGGAAACTGCGTAACACTCGGATACACGCCACCGGGGTTGGAGAGGATAATCGGGTAAGACGGATTGCCGGTAGCGGGGGCTTTTACAAACCCCAGATACACCTCAATGGAATTGACCTCCGCTTTGCCAAAGCCCTCCCAGTTCAAGCTGTACTCAAACTCCTGACTGGCCAGGTTAGCGGCTCCCAAATCGAAAAACGATGTGTTGGCTGTACCCACCGTGGGCAGGGCTGATTTGGCCGTATTGACAGCCACCAGTGGAACGGCGGTATACGTCCATTTTTCCCATTCGTAGGTTTCCGTTTTGCAGGCATCCAGGGCCAGCAGGCCGAAAAAAGACAGATAAATAAGTATTTTTTTCATAAAGTCAGTTGATTATTTGTCCCAGAAAACGGGTGTGATTTGTTGGGCTGCCTGCAGTTTCTCCGCGTTGTCAGACACGCTGCCGTTGGTAGACAGTTCGGTAACGGAGTAGCTCAGGCGTAGCGGAAAGGTGTTTAGCGGAGCTATGGGCGCGGCCAGCGTGGGCAAATCCGTTCGGCGGTAGTCGTTGTAAGATTCCATGCCATTACCAAACTGGGCAATGTACTTCTGGGTCATCACGGCACCTAATTTGCCTGCCGGAGTAGCTGCGTCATACTGAGCGGTGCGGTTGGCCACAAACGCGGTAATGGTCGCCGTTGGCAGCACGGGTGCCGAGTTTCCGCCCGATGTGGCAATGGTGTTAACGCTGTTCAGATGCGCCGTAATCCCGTCCTGGAACAACTGCTTTGCATCGCCGGCAGTCCCCATGGTGAGGGCCGCTTCGGCCAGAATGAACTTAACCATTGCGTTGGTGATAAACGGAAACACGCCCGCCCCGGAGCCATCGGTATTGGTCACTACTTTGGGCGATCCGGTAGCCCCCGAATTGCTGAGGAATACGTTGGCTGCCGTGATGTTGTTGATGGGGGCGCTGTCATACAATCCACCGGAGGGATACACGCCGAAGGTAGCTTTCAGGGCGTTGTCATTAGGCGATGCCGTTGCGTCGCCGGTGTAACGGCCAAAATAACCATTGCCGGTGGGCGTAAACCCGACGGTGTAGTTCGGCGTTTGCCGGAAGAAAAAGTAGCGAAGCCGGGGGTCGTCGGTGCCGAAAAGCCGTTCCATGAAGTTCTGACTCATGTAGTAGCTTTTGCTGGCCTGGTATTCGGCCCGGTACCACGGATGGCGGTTGGCGGGCGTTTCTGACGAGCCAAAGCGGAAGGAAAAGTCCTGGGCGTTCGTACTGATGAGCGGGGCGTTGCTGCTCAGCAGGGCTGCAATACCCGCCTTGGCTTTGTCGGGCTGTACCAGTCGAATCTGGTTGAAAAGCTTTAATTTCAGCGAGTTGCCCATCCGAATCCAGGCTGATTTGTCGCCCCTGTAAATAAGGTCGGCGGTGGTAGGCTGGATGGTGAAGTTTCCCTTAGCTGCGTCGGCCAGGCCTTCGTCGATGAGGGTAAACAGCTTGTCATAAATCACGTCGCCTTTCTCGAAGGTAGGGTCGGTTACGGTCAGCCCTTTTGTGGCATCGGTGTAGGGAACGTCGCCCCACAAATCGACCATCAGGCTATAGATGTAGGCTTTTTGCAGTTTGGCAATGGATACGTAGTCCCATCGCTGCTGGGCGGTACCTTCGCGGATAATGATTTCCAGGTCGCCAAGCACCTGCGTGTACAGGCCGTTCCAGGATGCCTGATAGTCGGTACCCTCCTGGAAATTACGGCTGGTATTCGTAGTGTACAGTTGTTGGGTCAGGATGGACGTTCCCACGTTTACGTCCCGCAGACTACCCGCCATAGATACCTGCGTGGCAGGCAAAATGAGGTCGAGTACCGGCGTGGTGGGGTTGTTGGGGTCGGCGTTGATATCGACAAAGTCTTTGCAGGATCCTGCTGCAAAGAGCAATCCCAGCAACGAAGCCGTTCGGAGGATATTGATGAAATTCATGCGTTTTTTTGCTTTTGGCGATTTTATCCTACTCTCATCCCTGAAAGCAGGGGAGGGGTATGATGGAATGATCCTGTTAGAAACTGAACCGCAGGTTTACACCTAACCGGCGCGTGGTTGGAATACCGATGAGATCGAAACCCTGCGAGTTGCCTGCTCCCAGCGAACTCACTTCGGGGTCGAAGTTCAGGTATTTCGGGAAGTTGGGAGCCAGGTACCACAGATTCCGACCACTGATGGACAGAAAAGCACCACCGAAGGGCGTCTTGGCCAGCCAGGCTTTAGGAAACTGATACCCCAATGATACCTCGCGCAGGCGGAACACCGTCGCATCGAATACGTTGGCTTCGGCAGCACCACCGGGACCAAAGCCGCCGGAGAAATAGTAATCCGCTACGCCAATACCGATGTTATTCGGGATCTTTTTGCCCTCGCCATCCAGAATTGGCTGCAACGTATTTACGTTGCCCAGCACACCCGGTCCTACCAGGATAGCTTCCCGCTCTTCGGTATCTCTGGTAACACCCCGACTCAGGAGTTCGAAGGCCGTAAACGAATACATATCTCCGCCTTTTTTCCAGTCGAACAGGGCGTTGATGGTGATGCCTTTGAAACTGAACGTATTGGTGATGCCCCAGATAAAATCAGGGTTAGGGTTGCCAATAGCCGTGGTGCGGCCCGACAGGATAGGCTTCCCCGTGTTACCATTGACCAGGATATTACCCTCATCATCGCGGGCGAAGGTTGAGCCACGAATCTGCCCGTAAGGCTGACCGGCAATATGGACACTGCCCAGATCCGAGAAACCGCCGTAGGGTAATTCTTTCAGGTTGCCAATGTCGCGCACGACGTTGCGGTTCAGGGTGAAAGCCGACGAAATGTCCCAGCGGAAGCCATTGGCTAACTTAACCGGGGTGGCATTCAGCCCAATTTCCAGCCCTTCATTAGTGGAACGGCCCAGGTTGATTACTTTCTGGGTGTAGCCTGTTGAGGGTGCCGCGTTTACCGTAAATATCTGCGAGGTACTTTCCTTGTTATAGTAGGTGATGTCCAGGCCAAACCGGTTGTTGAAAAACTGAAGTTCGGTACCCAACTCGAGTTCGGTAATGAATTCGGGTTTCAGTTCGGCGTTGGCCAGCAGGTCGGATTCGGTCAGGGTACTCTGCCCGTTGAAGGGCGAGGCAATGGAACCGGTACCCGAACCAATGCCTAACACGGGATTGGCAATGTAAACCGTTTGGGTCTGGTAGGGCGTGGCTTCATTGCCCACCTTTGTATAGCCCGCCCGGAGTTTACCAAACGAGAGTATGTTCTTGGGAATCTTCAGGGCCTCGGTGAAAATCAGCGACGCACTGGCCCCACCATACAGGTAACTCCGGTTACTGATGGGCAGCGTAGACGATATGTCATTTCGGGCCACGACGTTCAGGAATGCGAAGTTTTTGTAGTCCAGCGAAATATCGGTAAAGAAGGCAAAGTACCGCTGCTTAAAATCGTTGCGGTTGTTGGGCAGCACCCGGGGAATGGTAACGCGGGTGTTGTTGAGGGAGTTGATACCCCGGAAAATGATGCCGTCGCCAAATACGACCTGCCGCTCGGTGAGCCGCTGGTTTACGTTGTTGCCCAGAATCACTTTCAGGCCAATATCCTCACTGAGGGGTTTGGTTGCCGTCACCAGAAACGTATTGTCCAGTTCCTGCCGGTAGATGTTGTCAGTGGTAATGTTGCCGTTAGGAAAGTAATCTCCGCCTTTTCCGTTCACCGTTACGCGCCGGTCGGTATAGGCGTTAAACCCAACCGTGTTTTGAACGTTGAGCCAGGGCAGTACATCTACGCCAAGTACTACATTGCCGTAGTACCGGTCCACCTTGCTCGTAGTGGGGCTGTTGGCCACCGACCAGTAGGGATTATCGGTACCCACCCGGTCGTACACATTGTTGCCGTTCAGCGGATTGGTGTTCGGGTAACCGGTCAGGTCGTAGCTCGTCGGGGCAAACAGGAGAATATCCAGGATGGATGCGCCAGCGCCGTTGGCGGCTGTAACCTGGGGCGACACCTGCGCCGTGTTGACGTAATTGAGTGCCCCCCGAACGTAGAACTTGTTATCCAGCTGGGCATTACCGCCAATGTTCACGCCCGTCCGGGTAATCTCGTTCTCGGGCACGACACCCTGATTCCCGGTCCGCGACAGGCCCACCGTCAGGTTCCCCTTTTCCCCACCCGACGATACAGACAGGGCGTTTTCGAAGACGTTACCCGTCCGGAAAAAGTTTTTGGCGTTGTACTGCGAGAACGACTCATACGGCACCTGAACCGGCGTGGTGCCATTGGCTTCGTAAAACTGCGGAAATACTGACGACGGATAGCGGTTATTGGTCGTTACGGGGTGGGGAATGGTTTGCCGCGTGGGAATCAGACTGGTAATACCCGCATAGGGAGGTCCCCAGGAGCCGAATACCCCGCTCCGGTAATCGAAGTTGGTGCCCTGTCCATAGCTGGTCTGGTAGTCGGGTAAGCCCGCAACGGTTTCGGTAGCATAGCCCACGTTGTAGGTTATTTCCAGCCCTTTTTTACTCAGACTTTTTCCGGCTTTGGTCGTAACAATGATGGCCCCGTTGGCTGCCCGCGACCCGTAGAGCGCGGCCGCTGCGGCCCCTTTCAGCACGGTCATGGTCAGGATATTGTTCGGGTCGAGGTCGAAAGCGCGGTTGGTGGTGGTCGAGCCACCCACAAAGCCGTCGGGCTGGGAGAAGCTGGAATTGTCGAAGGGTACACCGTCTACCACAAACAGTGGCTGGTTGTTATTGCCCAGCGATGAGTTGCCCCGGATCGTAATATTGGTGGCTCCGCCCGCGGCTCCCCCCGATCCCTGCACGTTCACCCCCGCCACCTTACCCGTGAGGGCCCGGAGAGGGTCCGGCTCCGACCGCTGGGCGAGTTTAGTAGCATCCAGGGTGCTAACGGAGTAGCCCAGTGCGTTTTTATCCCGCACAATACCGGCGGCCGTTACTACGACCTCGCTGAGTTGCTTGGTGTCGGCAGTCAGCACGACATCAATGATCTGCTGTGAGCCAACCACCACTTCTTTGGCTTCAAAACCAACGGACGAAAACACGAGCACCGCTTTCCGGTCCGGGGCTACTATCTGGTAGCGTCCGTCGGCATCGGTAACGGTTCCGGTGGTGGTGCCTTTTACCGTTATGGTGGTGCCGGGTAGGGGGGCTTTTTCCCCGGAGTCGCTCACCCGTCCACTCACTGTGCTGGTTTGGCACAGGGCATACAACGGAATCAGCATGATGAGTACAAGTAACCTTAGTTTCATATAATTTGGGATGAGTGTTGGGAAATGACAGAAATTGCGAAAACGAGGGCAAGTATAGAGAATAATAGACTGTTAAAAGGTGATTGGGCTAAATAAAATTTTACTGTCAAGGCATAATTTAAAACGTTTGTTGTAAAATGCCATAAAACACAATATAACCTAATTCGGACAGAAAAACGCTTATATCCGTCGGCACAGAGCCCATTGCCCGCATCAACGCGTTATTGCCGAGTTAAGTGGATTCGGTCAAGCAGCCCGCAACATAGCCAGGTAAGTACGTCAGGCCGCTCCGATTCTGTTGTCGGGCTATTGACGTTGTTCCGGATTGCCATCGTGCATTACCTGTCCCGTTTAAAAACCCTGGATGGCCGGTAGCGGCAAACTGGGCGACCGGTTGTGCAGACAGGAAAAAGGAATTGATCCACACAATGGAAGCAGTGAGTTGCGGTACCTAAGCAACCTGCCTTACCAGTCCCTTTACAAGCTCGTGAGAGAGAACGGATGAGGTTCGTTAGGAGAAGCCGGCTGTTTGTGGTGTGTACGACCTGCCCCAGCCGAAATATGTCAACCAGGTCAGCTCAACAACGTGTCAATAGCCTGCTGTGCCCGGTCGGCACCGAAACCGGCCAGGTTCTGCACCATCTGTTGCTGGATCAGGTCATTGCCCAGATTGCCGATGCTGCCTTCGTGGGTGTGGTGCAACTGGCGGGGCGGCTCGTACGTGTGTTCGGCAATTTCTTTCCCCACGGTCCGATAGGCTTCGCGGAAGGGTATGCCCTGCAATACCAGTTCATTGACCCGCTCTACGCTGAACAATAAATCGTACTTAGGCTCGGCGAGCAGGTTTTCTTTCACCTGGATGTGTTCCAGCATGAAGTCAGTAATATCCAGGCAATCCAGTAGTTCATCGAAGGCGGGCATCAGGATTTCCTTTAGTAACTGCATGTCCCGATGGTAGCCGGAGGGGAGGTTACTCATCACGAGTGTCACTTCCATAGGCAGCGCCTTCATTTTATTGGTCTTGGCCCGCAGCAGTTCGGCCACATCGGGGTTTTTTTTGTGCGGCATAATGCTGGACCCCGTTGTGAGGGCATCCGGCAGGGTCAGGAAGCTGAAATTCTGGCTGTTGTACAGGCAAATATCCATCGCCATCCGGGAGAGGGTAGTCGCTATGGCCGCCAGTGCCATCAGGGCCGTCTGTTCCGTTTTTCCCCGGCTCATCTGGGCGTACACTACGTTTACGTGCATGCCTTCAAAACCCAGCAATTCGGTGGTGAGTGTCCGGTTTAGCGGGAATGAGGACCCGTAGCCCGCCCCCGAACCCAATGGATTCCGGTTAGCCAGCCGGTAGGCCGTTTGCAGGGTCATTACGTCGTCGGCGAGGGCTTCGGCGTAGGCACCAAACCACAAACCAAAGGACGAGGGCATGGCAATTTGCAGGTGGGTATAACCGGGCAGAAGGTCGTTTTTGTGCTGCTCCGACCGGCTGATGAGTCGGTTAAACACGCGCTGAACGCTATTGGTAACCTGCCAGAGCCGGTCGCGGGTGAAGAGCTTCATGTCCACCAGCACCTGGTCATTCCGCGACCGGCCTGAGTGAATTTTCTTGCCTACATCGCCCAGGGAACGGGTCAGCATCAGTTCCACCTGCGAGTGAACATCCTCGATACCTTCTTCGATGGCAAAATTCCCCTGCTCAATCTGTCGATAAATGACTTTCAACTCATCCTGCAGGCTTTTTAATTCATCGGTCGTCAACAGGCCAATGGTTTCGAGCATCCGGGCGTGGGCGAGGTTGCCCAGTACATCGAATGGGGCCAGAAACAGGTCCATTTCCCGGTCGCGCCCAACGGTGAAGCGTTCGATTTTATCGGCGATGGCCGTGGATTCGGCCGGGGCACCTTCTTTTTGCCAGAGTTTCAAGAGCGAAAGAGCGAAAGGGTGAAAGAGCGAAAGCGTCAGGGAACACGAATCGCTCTGAATTTTCTGTAAAGTTCGTAAAGAAAGTCAGGGGGGCAAGGTATACCAGCGTTTTGCCCGTCGAACAAACCGGCCAGCCTTCGTTTTTTTTTACGGGCTCAGAACAACTCATTTGTATTTTATTGGCTGATTTACACCACAAGCCCATTATTTTGGTTTAGTATATTCAACTGTTTACTAAAAGCCGATAGCTATGTCTGACAACAACGAAAAACAAGCAATTCCAGAAGAGCAGGATCTTGAACAGCAGCAGGAAGTTCTTTTCCGTGAACTCTCGCGGGAGCAGGCAGAAGCCGAGAAAGAACTGGAAGAGAAGGAACGGGCAGCCGAAAACGAATCGTAGGAGGAGCGCGAAGAATAACAACGTAAAGCCCGTACTGGCACAGCAATGTCAGCACGGGCATTATTTTTATGATACCGATAAAATGGTGGGTGCTTTTCTCACTTTTTGCGTGCGCCCTCTCCGCCTGCGAATGCTTTGTGATGTCGAGAGGAGTTGTTTTGGCTGAATCTTCAACACAGCCTATTCCGCTGGCCAGGGTTCGGAACGCACGCGATAACACACCGGATTACGTTCCGCGCAGGCATTTAGCTGATTCGGGGGGCGATACCCGATTATGGTTTCGAGTTATTGGTTGTGTCCTGATCTAAACCTATCCTTCTCCAGACCCGGATACATTACCCTGGATACGACCCTGACAAGGCCGGGTGGCAATGACACAATCTATCGTCAAAAACGCCAATAATCAGGAATAGCCGGTAAAGACGTATCATCTCTGCTCTAGTGCCGGTAAGTAGGCGGGCGTAGTTGATTTTGCTGACTTTGGGAGTGCGTTGTGCGTTAAATAAGAACCTGGTATCAGGCGGTTGCTTTGTTATTTACCTTGCTTACACACGCAGAAAAGCGGACTCTGCGTGAAACCCTAAGCAAAATGAATCCAAACAAAGCATTGTGGGAAAAAGGCGACTTTACGCGAATTGCCGAGAGTATGCGTGAAAGCGGGGAGGAACTGGTTGGTAAACTGAGCATCACAAGCGGATTGAAAGTGCTCGACCTGGGTTGTGGTGACGGAACGACCGCCCTACCGGAGGCCAAACGGGGAGCGGATGTTTTAGGGATTGATATTGCCCGAAATCTGGTTGAAGCGGGGAACAGGCGGGCAAAAGAAGCCGGACTTGCCAACTGCATCTTCCAGGAAGGCGACGCAACGGATCTGAGCGGGCTGGCCGATGAGTCATTTGATCTGGTAGTGAGCATCTTCGGGGCCATGTTTGCCCCCCGACCGGTTGACGTAGCTAAAGAAATGGTGCGGGTGACCCGAAAAGGCGGGCGAATTGTAATGGGTAACTGGATTCCGGGCGATCCGACCCTGGTTGCTCAAATCCTCAAAATCAGTTCCGCTTATACCCCACCACCGCCCGAAGGCTTCGTTAGTCCGATGCTCTGGGGCGTGGACGAGCATGTTATCGACCGGTTTGGTCAGGCAGGGATAACCAAAGAGGCCATTACGTTTGAGCGAGAAACGTTTACGTTCAAGACCAACAGCTCACCGGCCGACTTTGTCAGCGACTTCAAAAACTACTACGGCCCCACCATGAACGCGTTTGATGCGGCTGAAAAGAATGGGAAAGCAGCGGATCTGCAGCACGAACTGGAAGCCCTATTCCAGCAACAAAATAAAAGTATTACCAATACGACTGCCATCCCCGCCACCTTTTTGAAGGTTATGGTTCAGTGTTGATTCCTGGTCCCTAACAGAACTAAGTAGTTGGGCAGGTCAGCTTTGTCAGAGGTTAGGATGCCGATGAGGGCAATCGTCGGCCCAGCCACCAGAAACCACCCGCCGATACCAGACTAATCCCCGAGATGGCCAGCCAGTGAACCGGGAAGCCAGCACCAGCCACCACCAGCGACCCCAGTGCGGGGGCGGCCGTTTGCGCCAGCGCGCCCCCCATGGCATATAACGCCAGGTACTGCCCCCGGGTAGCCGGGCTGGCCCGCTCAACCGTAAACGACTGGAGAAAAGGCATGACCAGCATTTCGCTGAAGGTGACGAACAGGATGTAGAGCAGGGCAATTACCGGTCCTGCTGATGAAAGACTGTAATAATCCTGAAAGCCAGCCAGTGCCAACACGGCGTATGAAACCGCCGTTAGCAGGACGCCCGTTACGATCAGGTTTATTTTGGACCGCTTCTGCTCCTCCACTGTATAAACCAGTGCCATCTCGATAGCCACTACCAGCAGCCCGTTCAGGGTCATTAATAGCCCAATGGCCCCTTCGCTGATGTGCAGCCGCTCCTTGAAAAACAGGGGTACCATCGTGAAAAGCTGCATAAAGGCAATCAGGTACAGTGTGTTGCACACCACGAAGGCGATGAAAAACGGGTCGCGGTGGGGTAACCGGTGGGGTAATACCGGTTGTGTCTGCGCCCCTCCCGCCAAACTGCCTGCCTGTTTATCCGCAGGACTCTCTGTTGGTACGGGCAGGTACACCCACAACACAACGCCGGCCGCCAGGCACGTTAGCCCGTCGACCCAGAACAGCAGGTTGTACTGGATACTGGCCAGCCACCCGCCCAGTCCGCCACCCACAGCCCAGCCGAGGTTGATAGCCAGTCTATTGAACGAGAATGCCCGCGTTCGGGTCTCGACATCGGAGTAGTAGGCAATGGCGGCCTGATTGGCCGGGCGGAAAGTATCCCCCAGCAGCGTGAACATGAACACACTCCCGCACAGCAGGTAGAAATCCGTGACGAACTGAAGCAGAATCAGAGCCATGCCTCCCGCCAGTAAACTAAAGACCTGAATGGTGTAAAAACCGATGCGGTCCGTCAGCCGGCCGCCCAGAAAGGTGCCCACAAAAGCGCCCGCCCCGTACACCGCCATCACTGTGCCCGCCTGGGTTACGGAGTAGTGCAGTTGCTGCGTGAGGTACAGCGTCATGAACGGCAATACCATGGTGCCACAGCGGTTGATGAGCATCACACCCGCCAGCAGCCACACCGACGGCGACAGGCCCCGGTACGCCCGCTGGTAGAGGTAAAGTGTCCGTTGCAACATGGCCGTAAAAGTACGACGAACCGACTTTCCGAAGACTTGTTATTCAGGGAGAGAATTGATACGTTTACCTAAAACAAGCGGGCTATGGAAGCAGTCGTGGAGGTATCGAAATACGAAATAGAAAGAGGGAAACCCACGCCCAGCAAAAACCATTCGATTATCCAGAGTAATCTACTGGTAGCCCTGGCTACCAACTACAGAAAACAGTATCGTTTTCTTTCTGAAATTAGCCTGGAGAATCCCCGCTTCGTACCTGACATTGGTATATTCCCTCCCATGATTTTTGATCCACTCCACGACCAGACGAAGCTAAATCAGGTGCCGCTGGGCGTAATTGAAATCATTTCGCCTTCGCAAACCCAGGAAGAACTGGTCGAAAAAGCTGGTCAGTATTTTGCCGCTGGTGTGCAGTCGTATTGGCTGGTGAACCCTATTTTCAGTATCGTGCCTATCATGCACAGCCCGGATACGTACAAAAACGGTATTGAAGGCACCCTGACCGACGATAAACTGGGTATATCGCTGGAGATGAGTGACCTGTTTCGCTAGGCTTTATTTCCTCCGGGCATCGGCGTCCTCGCCGGGGGAAACAAATATCTTCTTGTCGGTAATGAGCGGACGGTGTTCTTCCAGGAATGCTTTGAATAGCCGGATTTCTTCCAGTTGCCGGTCAATGGGGTGGGTGAGGGCGTAACTCTCCACGTACACGTCGGTAAAGTCCGTAATGACGTACTCCATCAGTTTAATGCCTTTGCGCTTGAGGGCGTGGAGGTACAGGTTCTGGTGGTTGAACAGATACCGGTCTTTCTGATACGATCCCGTCGTCTTCAAATCCACCGCTTTGAATTTGCCAATCAGGTCCACGTAGCCGTAGAACAACACATCCTCAATTTCCCACTGGCAAAAGACCTGCGTATCCACGATGGGGCGGGGGAGCAGCTTGCGCACTTTTCTGATAATCTCCGGGTCGAAGCGCTCTTCGTCCGTACCTTTCACGATAGCTTCTTCAAACGAAATACCCCGTTCCTGCGCCATCGTGGTGGGCGTGGGTACGCGATTGATCGAATCAATCAGCGCCTGAACCGGCAGATTGCCCCCCTGAAGGTAGCGGGAAAAGTTGTTGAGTAAAGAGGGATAAAAGCGGTAGTTTATAGACACGAGCCTGTGGTTTTACGTCAATCAGTCACGAGCTAAAACCGGCGAATGACCTACTTAGTTTTTCACGACCAGCAACACCCCCGCCACAATCAGGCCGACACCCAGCAGCCGCCAGCCGTTGGCGGGATGTACGTCAAAGTTCAGCAACCCGTAATGGTCCAGCACGATGGCGGCTGCTAACTGACCCGCTACGCTCAGGCTCACCAGGTTGGCCGTGCCTATTTTCTGCACGCTGACGATAACCGTTATCATGTAAACGGCGCCCATCATGCCGCCCATCCATTTCCACCAGCTTACCTGCTTTATCAGGTCTACAGTGGGCATCGATCCGCCCGATGCCAGCAGCATCAGCACCAGCGCCACCAGCCCCGAGCCGAATGAAACAACGGCGGCCAGAACCGGGCTGGACAGGGCCTGGCGCAGATTAGCGTTTACGCCCGCCTGAACGGTGATGGCTATGCCGATCAGGAAAGCAAAGAAAAGGTAAAGAACATTCATGCCTGTAAAGGTAGGAAACCGTGCCATTGGAATGCAGTATCCCGTGCTGATTTTCACCGTGTCGGCACATCAGCGCAGGAAGTACAGGCTGTAAAGTATTCCCTGCTTTTACCTCCGATTTCTTTGCTGATTTATGTTTACCATCACCCACCACTATCGGGTAGTAGCAATTTCTCTCCTGACTATGCGCTGCTGGAAATCAGCTTTGGGCTACCCTCATCACGGAACAAGCAGTAACAGAAACATTTCGGCTGCGTGCCAGGCGTGGGTAAAGGCTAATTTCTGCTTTGCCAGGTCTTTCTCCAGCACGGTCATGCCGGGATAATGGGCATCGCTATCGTGTTGCTGCCAGCTAAGGGGGTAGTCGACGGTGCCCACCATTCCGTGCTTTTGATTAGTAAAGTGATCGTCCGCCCAAACGTAATAGGGAGAGTTGACAGCTATTTTTTTATCGAATTCCGGTCCGGCTACGTGTTCATTCCGGTACGCCCACCAGAATAGCGACGAGTAACTATCATATTGGTTGGGGATGGTGTACGGATCGGGCAAATCGAGCGATTTTAGACCGTATTTGAGCCATTTGGTTTGATAGACCGGGTGCTGGGCATCATCGGTCTGTCCAACTACATACTTGTCCCGTCGGAAACGGCCCGCTGAATCCAGTACCGCCTGCACAACGGGGTGTTTTTTATCAGACACCAGCGACACCAAAAAAAGCACCTGACCGAGATTGTCAACTTCCGGAATCCCGTGGTTGTTCCGGTCGAATGGCTTGTTGATAGCCATAATCCAGTCCTGAATGAGGGGGAGGTTATGGGTTTCCCGCAGCACCATAGCCATTAGTGCCGCATCCCGGTACCAGGGTTTTAGATACACCAGAAAGTTAGGGACCGGTCGTCCATGGATGACATTGATAAGGACTTCCTGATGCAACACCCGAAGGATGGGTCCCCAGGGGTGTTTGGCAAAACGGGGCAGGTTCAGTTGGGAGCGGGTACCCGGAATTAATTTTGGTTTTCTGGGCGGCTGTAGTAGCCAGACACCGCTTTCATTCTCCCGGATCTGGATTTGTTGCCCGTCGGTCAATACCAGATGAACGAGGTATTCCGACGGAACAATGATTTCTTCCTTCACCCGCCATTGTTCCTCTATGTTGCCCGTCAGGGCATTAAGCAGGCGTCCGTTGCGGTAAATGAGCTTAAGCCGGTCACCCATACCGAACAGAAAAAAATGCAGGTCGGGTAGTTCGCGCAGGGCTATGTGTTCACGCCGAATACGCGTCAGGTTATCCCGGTAAATCGTTAGTGCCCCGGCCGGGTCGGCGTATACTGCCGGTGGAACAGGCTTTTGAGCCTCAACCGATACGGTAATTGCCAAAAAAAGAATGAGCCAGCGGAAAGACATAGACGGGTAAAGGTACCTTTTTTTGTTCGGTGAGTCAGTATATGCCCTGGATTGATTCAACCGCCAATTGGCTGGTTCACTGGATAAGTCTTTATGGCAATTTAATACTGTGTGCTTATCTTGCTGCGTTATTTGGCAGTCATAATTAATGCACTGCGTTCTCGTTTGCGCGTCCTGACGATTACGCTTAAAGCAAGAGTTTTAGTCAATGAGTTTAGCAAACGTCGACCTGTCCAACTGCGACCGGGAGCCTATTCATATTCTTGGTCAGATTCAGTCGTACGGCTACCTGCTGGCTATCCACCCTGACACCTACACCATTGTCCACGCCAGCGAAAATATCGCTGATCTACTTGGCCTGTCAGCTACTCAGGTGCTGGGGCAGCCGCTGGAAAATGTAGTGGCCAAAACAGATATACCGGTAAGCAGGCTGATGGCATTGCTGAAGGTAGATGATCCGAACGGTTCGTGGGAAACCCAGAATCCCTATGCGATGACCGTGAATGGTCAGTCGTTAAATTTGGTCGTCCACCAGCACAAAGGGCCTATCGTGCTGGAATGGGAGCCATCCATCGACACCCAAGATGCGGATAGTATTCACGCCTTATTGAATCAGCGGCTGATTACTGAATCGCTTGCGGAAGTGCAGACCAGCCAAACCCTGACCGAACTGTTGCAGAATACGGCCCGCCGGGTAAAAGCGATTACGGGTTTTGACCGGGTAATGGTGTACCGGTTCGGTACCGATTGGCACGGGCAGGTAATTGCGGAGGAAAAAGAGGACTATCTGGAGCCGTTCCTGGGCCTGCATTATCCCGCATCCGACATCCCGAAGCAGGCCCGCGAGTTATACAAAGTGAATCTGGTTCGGCTAATTGCCGATGTGGGCAGCACCCCCTCCCGCATTCTGTCGCAACCCAACTGGCCCGACGATAAGCCGCTGGACCTGACGCAGTCGGTGCTGCGGGCGGTGTCACCCATTCATATCGAGTACCTGAAAAACATGGGCGTGCAGGCTTCCATGAGTATTTCGCTGATATACCAGGACGAACTGTGGGGCCTTATTTCCTGCCATAACACAACGCCCCGGTTCGTTGATTATCCGGCGCGCAGGGCGGCCAAATTCGTGAGTCAGCTTTTGTCCGTAGCCCTGGAGTTTCGCAAGGATAGGGAGGACCTTACCGCCCAGCAACTATACCAGCAGGCGGGACTACGGTTGCACGAGCAATTAGTATTGAGCGATACAATTGTGCGGGCAATTACGCAATTTCCCACAACGGCACTGGACGTAACCAGTGCCTCCGGAGCTAGCCCTGCTGTTTGATGGGAAGCTCTATCTACTGGGGAAAACACCCGACGAACCGGCCATTCGTGCCATGGCCGACTGGATGGGTACCACGAACACAACAACATCGTTGGAAACAAGTCAGCTCCCAAGCCTGTACCCACCAGCCGGGGCCTTTAGGGAAGTAGGTGCAGGATTACTGGCCATTGTGCTGTCGCGTGAGCTGAACGAATACCTCTTTTGGTTCAAACCGGAGCGGGTTCGGGAAGTGTCGTGGGCAGGTAATCCGAACAAACCTATCGCAACCAACGAGAATGGCTCCGGGAAAATCGGCCCCCGAACCAGTTTTGCCGCCTGGACAGAAATGGTCCATAACACCTCAGTGCCCTGGAGTAAAGCTGAGGTATCGGCGGCTGTCAAGCTGCGCGATGATGCCTTGCAGATCGTGAACAAACAGGCCAACGAAATTCGTATGCTCAATCAACAGCTGAAGCTAGCCTACGAAGAACTGGATGCGTTTAGT
>CAWARB010000040.1:0-70686 GCA_963784335.1 uncultured Cytophagales bacterium
GATTCTTTGTGTTCATGCGCGGTAAAGTTGTTAATTAAATAGGTGTCAATGATAGGTCAGCTTACAAAGTTATATCAAATTTGTCGGGCTGTTGGGTAGGTAACCCGATTCATACGTCATTCCGTTTCCTGATGAATCCAACCGAAATTATAACGGGTTTACTGGGCGTAACGACACTACTGGCGGCCGTGGCCCGGCAAACCCAAATCTCCTACCCAATCCTGCTGGTTATTGTTGGGCTGCTTATCGGTTGGGTACCTGGCCTTCCTCCTGTTGTGCTCTCGCCAGACACTGTTTTTCTGATTTTTTTGCCGCCTTTGCTGTACGCTGCGGCCTGGCAAATTGATAACAGAGACCTGAAATTATACAGCCGACCCGTTTCGTTGCTGGCGGTTGGGCTGGTTTTGTTTACAGCTACTGCGGTGGCGCTGACTGCTCATGCGTTCATTCCCGGATTTTCGCTGGCGCAGGGTTACTTACTGGGAGCCATCGTTGCTCCCCCCGATGCGGTAGCGGCTTCGTCGGTTACGCGGGGCCTCAACGTTCCTAAACGGATTATGACGGTTCTGGAAGGCGAAAGCCTGATCAACGATGCCAGTAGCCTGATTATATACCGGTACGGGCTGGCGGCCATCCTGACCAGTCAGTTTGTTTTATGGGAAGCGGGGCTACAGTTTATCGGGATTGCGCTGGTGAGCGTGGGTATCGGACTGGCTATCGGCTGGCTTATGCTTTGGGTACACCGGGCCATCGGCAAAGATACCGTTACCAGCACCGCCGTTACCCTGCTTACTCCCTACGGCTCTTATTTGATAGCCGAAAATTTTCACCTTTCGGGCGTGCTGGCCGTTGTTACAACCGGTCTTTTCCTGTCGGTTCGCATCTCCGAACTGTTCACCGACCATATTCGGCTACAAACGAATGCGGTTTGGGAGGTTGTTATTTTTCTGTTCAATGGGTTGGTTTTTATTCTGATTGGCCTGCAACTGCCCCTGATTGTGGCCAATCTGAATGGCTACACCCTGCCTCAGGCGGTCGGCTATGCATTACTGGTCAGCGCAGTGGCCATTATTTGCCGACTGGTTTGGGTATTTCCGGGGGCCTATTTGCCCCGCTGGTTTAGTGCTGCCATCCGCAAAAGGGAACCCAAACCAAGCTGGCAACAGGTAACCATACTCGGCTGGGCGGGCATGCGGGGTATCGTGTCCCTGGCTGGGGCGCTGGCGTTACCCAATACCCTGCTCAATGGGCAACCGTTTCCGGCTCGTGACCTGATATTATTCATCACCTTCATCGTTATTCTGGTTACGCTGGTGTTGCAGGGGCTAACCTTACCCGTACTCATTGAGCTGCTTCAGGTACGGGAGCAAATGGACGAAAAGGAGGAAGAACGAAAATTGCGCCGAATAATGGCGCAACAGGTAATTACTCACCTGGAAGCCAATCATTCGGCGGGGTCGGTGCCGGACGATGTACTGAACTACGTAAAAAACACGTACGAACTACGCATCAATGAACTGAACGGCATGTTACGGGCATCCGGCCATACCCACCAACCCGCCGAATTGTACCGGCAGGCGATTCGACTCCAGCTGGAATTGATTGGGGTTGAGCGAACCGTGCTGTATGAAGAACGCAGAAATAGCCTGCTGGATGGTGAGAGAATCCGAAAACTGGAACAGGAGCTGGATCTCGAATCGGCCCGGCTCTCGCTCGTCCAACCCGACTAACAGGATGGGGGTCCTGTGCCTGAAAATCAGTTCATTCCAGAAAATGGATGGTCAGCAAAGGCTACCTCATACCAGGTTATAGGATAATTTTTAGATAAAAGATAAGTAAATATACTTATCTTTGTTGCCAATTTAAGGATTATTCACCTATTGGTCGTTGAATTGGATTGTAGTATATGAATGTTCATCCGGGTATGATTAGTCTGGTAATACCAGCGTTTAACGAAGAGGAAAACTTACCCACCCTGGTTCACCGGCTCATGGCCGTAATGGCTCAATATGATTCGTACGAATTATTATTTGTGGATGATGGCAGTTCTGACCAAACCCGCTACGTTCTTCGGCAGTTGAGTGAGCAATATTCCGTTATTCGTTATTTGTCGTTTTCCCGGAACTTTGGTCATCAGATGGCTCTGCGGGCGGGCTATGACAACGCCCGTGGGGAAGCGGTTATCTGCCTGGATGCCGACTTGCAGCACCCTCCCGAATTAATTCCTGCTTTGGTGGATAAATGGCGTGAAGGGTACGAGGTCGTTTATACCGTTCGGCAGTCCGACCCAACCTTATCCCTCTATAAACGAACTACGTCCCGCTACTTTTACCGGCTACTTCGCACGCTGTCCAATCTTGATATTGAAGATGGAGCGGCTGATTTTCGGTTGCTGGATCGTAAAGTGATAAACGCCCTGAAGGAGTTTAAAGAAACCGATTTATTTCTGCGGGGAGCCATCTCCTGGGTCGGATTTCGGCAGTGTCGAATCCTGTACGAACCAGCCGCCCGGTACGCCGGGCGATCCAAATACTCCTTTCGTAAGATGCTCAAACTGGCCGCCATGGGTATCACTTCGTTCTCAACCCGGCCCCTGTACCTGTCCGTCCTGCTTGGTTTTGGCATGTCATTGTTTGCCCTTCTGTTCGGAGCAGAAGCCATGTTCGAGTATTTCTTCACCAACGCCACGGTATCGGGCTGGACAACGCTGGTTGTACTCTCCGTGCTGATAGGCGGTGTTCAGTTTATTATGATTGGTATCATTGGTGTTTATTTGGGGAAAACATTTCTTGAAGTAAAAGGCCGACCCGCCTACATCATCAGTGATACCAGCGAGATTGAAGAGACGGTAACGATATGGTAGGTTCCCACAAAAGACGAAAGAGTATTTTATTCACCGTTGATGTAGAAGAGTTTGATACGGCCCTTGAATTCGGGCATGCCATTTCGTTAGATGAACAAGTGGCGGTTTCAACGAAGGGGCTGTTATTACTGGCTGATCGCTTCGACGCGCTAAATACCCCGGTTACGCTGTTTACAACGGCCAACTATGCATTGCATGAACCCGACCTGATACGGACGCTGGCGCAAAAGCATGAAATAGCGTCGCACGGGTACTTTCACACCACCTTCGAGCCGGCCGATCTGCTCAAATCCCGGCTGGCACTGGAAGCCTTGCTGAACCGCCCGGTAACGGGGTTCCGGCGGGCCCGAATGGGCTTTGTTGACCCCAATGATGTGCAACAGGCTGGTTATGCGTATAATTCATCGCTTCATCCAACCTGGCTGCCGGGGCGTTACAACCATTGGGGCGAGCCCCGGCACCCGTTTCGGGAACAGAATGTGTGGCAAATTCCAGCTTCGGTAACGCCTACCCTGCGGCTGCCTCTGTTCTGGCTGAGTCTGAAAAATTTTCCGTTTGCCTACTACAAATTACTCTGCCGCCAAACGCTGGAAGCCGATGGTTTCCTGAATCTGTACGTACACCCCTGGGAGTTTACGGATTTATCGGCCTACGAAAAAATACCTGCCTACGTGCGTCGGCATTCCCGGGATGTGCTGCTCGACCGGGTGGAGCATCTGTTACGGTACCTGAAACCGATGGGGGATTTCGACACAATGGATACTTTTGTGCAGCAGCTCAAAACAAACACGCCCTGATTTTCTTTTGCGTTACGTTGCCCGATTCATTAGCTCGACTATCACCACCATGCACCAACGGCTGCGGCTTCTTTCTCTTATGCCCTTATTCCCCCGGAAGCGCCTTCTCAACGGAGAACAGGGGAGTCGGTTTCTCTTACCAACACACGAATAAAAAACTCAATTAAACGATAAGTATGGCCAAACAAACCTGGCTGGATTTCTGGCAGAAAGAAAATGAGTTCGACGACTCGATGTCAATGAACTACGCGTATTTCCTGGCGCGGGTCGAAAAATACATTCCGTTATCGAAGACCCAGAAAGTACTGGACATTGGATCAGGACCGGGTAATCTGGAAGATGCCTGGTTCAACCGGGTTGCCGAAATGCACGGACTGGATATTTCAACGCGCTACAATGAGATAGCCCGTAGTAAACACGCTGCCCATCCGGGCATCTATTTCCATGATTTACCCGCCGATGATTACCTGAACTTTAGATGTAGTTGCCAATCAACGGTTCGACGTGATAATCGTGATGAGTGTGGTGCAGTACTACAAAAGTGCGGCCGACGTAGAAACACTACTCAGGTCCATAAAAGAGGTGGCAGCTCCCGGTGCCAAAGCCCTTATTTGCGATCTGATGGTAGGCGGCAGTGTGATCAGCGATATTCTGAGCATCGTGGGGCGTTCGCTCAGGCAGGGACAGCTGCTGTCCATGCTACGGTTGCTGGTTCGGTTGCGTTTTTCTCCTTACTATACCGTTCGTAAAGAAAATGGCTTCCTGGTGCTGTCCCGGCAGGAGTGGCTGGACATTGCTAAGCGGGTGGGCGTGGCGGCTCATTTTGTGGATGAACCACTTACCCTGCAGCAGGAGCGGATGAATTTACTGATCCAATTCTGACCACGCTGGCAGGGAAATTCAAATAAAGATTACATCGTCAATTACCTCCGTTCCCATGTCCTTGTTGACCAGCTGGACAAGTTTCTGTTTGGCATTGACAAGTTCATTACGGAGCGGAGCCGAGGCAATATCGATATACAATTTACGGTCACGAACATAAAGCCGGTTGGTACGGGAAGCAATGGCCGGTCCCATCATACGCCCCCAAAAAGCTTCGAGATACGTTTCGTTAAATCGAGTCTGAAGCTGGTAGGTTTTCAGCAATTGCCCGATGGCGTCTTTCAGGCTCGTGGTGCCGGCAACGCGGGTGGCATTGTCGCGGTTATATCGGTAGGGCTGGTTCATACGGGGTGGCTTGTTGTCTGTCCGCAAAAGTAAACAATGATTGAATTTAATGATTAATCATTGCCCGGGGAATGTTGAAAAAATGTGATAACGGCTCAAAAAGTCAGGCGCGTTTCGGCTAAACGTCTGACTTTTAGGTGGAGATAGCCATCGCAGGTAAATTAATTTGCCCAGGCGGGACATTTGTCCTGATTTTATAAAACCGCGCCTTGGTAAACTGGTGTCATTCACCTATCTTTGCGGACTCATTTGGAAAAATACAGGTTTTAGGCAATTATAGATCATGAAAAGAACGTACCAACCATCGAATCGGAAGCGGAAAAACAAGCACGGTTTCCGCGAGCGGATGGCTACTGCCAACGGCCGTCAGGTGTTGGCACGCCGTCGCGCCAAAGGACGCCACAAACTAACCGTCTCGGACGAGAAGAAAGGCGAACGCTTTAAAGTTTAATCAGGAAGGCAGTTAGCCAGTCGGTCAGTCATCCTGTATCAGTTACTGATTGACTCATCGACTAACTTATTGACCAACCGTTATGCCGCAAACCTTTACCAAATCGGAACGGCTTTGCAGCAAAAAAATTCTTGGCGATTTATTTAAGAAGGGTAGTGCGTCTGTTGGGACGTTCTACCTTTTTCCGTTTCGGGTCCTCTACATGACTCAACCCGAAAGCAACGGTTCCCTGCCTGCTATTGTCATTACGGTACCAAAACGACTCTTCAAACGGGCTGTCGACCGGAATCTCATCCGTCGGCGGGTGCGGGAAGCGTACCGGCTTCACAAAGACCCGTTTACAGTTGCTGCATCCTCGCCTTCGTCTGTTGCCTTTCTTTATACGGCCAAGCAGATAATTTCGTTTGAAGAGATAGAAAAAGGTATGAAATTAGCAATAGCAAAATGTGCTACGAAGACTATGCCCTGAAGCATGCCTTTTCCCAGTACGTCATTCTTCCGTGTACATGCCTCACTCTTCATTCTGAATCCGCCTATGCGCTTCTCTAAACGCTTTACCCTTCTGGCCTCTTCAGCGCTCATAGCGGGCAGCATTGGCTTCTTCTCGTTTAAAAACGACGACCGTTTTTTTGAAATAGCGCGTAACCTCGACATCTACGCAACCCTGTTCAAGGAGTTGAACCTGTATTATGTAGATGAGGTAAATCCGAACCGGATGGTTAAAACCAGCATCGATGCCATGCTGAAGGCCCTCGATCCGTACACGAATTTTTTTGCGGAAGACGAGATTGAGGACTACATGACCATGACTACCGGTCGGTACAACGGCATAGGTGCACTCATCGGCCACCGCCAGGATAAAAATATTGTGCTGATGGTGTATGAAGGAACACCCGCCGAAAAATCAGGATTGCACATTGGCGACGAAGTCATTAAGATTGACGGGGTTGATATAACCCGCAAAGACCGGGACGGCGGACCCCTGGACCCCGGCAAGTTGCTGAAAGGACAGAACAATACCGCCGTAAAACTAACGGTGATGCGGTATGGCCAGAAAGCACCGGTCGAACTCAGCGTTGTCCGCGATGTAGTGAAGATGACGAACGTACCCTACTACGGGATGATTTCGGAGGATGTCGGCTACATTGACCTGAAAGACTTCACGGCAACGGCTTCCCGCGAGGTTCGTTCGGCTTTCCAGGAGTTGAAAACGAAGGGAATGAAAAAGCTCATTCTCGATGTTCGGGAAAATCCGGGTGGACTGCTGAACATGGCCATCGATATTTCCAATATTTTTATCCCGAAAGATTCTGAGGTGGTCACCACAAAAGGGAAAGTGACCGAGTGGAACAAGACGTACACCGCCATGAATCCGCCCATGGACTTGGATATGCCCATGATTGTGCTGGCTAACAGCCATAGCGCATCAGCCGCCGAAATCGTGGCGGGCGTTATTCAGGATTATGACCGGGGGGTGCTGGTTGGACAGCGGACGTATGGCAAAGGGCTGGTGCAAACCACCCGCGAACTATCATTCAACACCAAGCTGAAAATAACCACTGCCAAGTACTACATCCCCAGCGGACGCTGCATTCAGGCCATTGACTATAGCCACCGTAACCCCGACGGCAGCGTAGGCAAAATTCCGGATTCACTTAAAACGGCTTTCAAAACCAAAGCGGGCCGGACTGTGTATGACGGCGGTGGCGTATTGCCTGACGTACTGGTAGAATCCCTGCCTCCCGTACCAGTGGCTCTCAGTTTGACCAACAAGGGGTTAATTTTCGATTACGCCGTAAAATACCGCTACGATCACCCCACCATTAAGCCCGCCCGCGAGTTTCGCCTGACCGATGCGGAGTACACCGAGTTCACCAAGTGGCTGAGCGATAAAGAATACGACTACACAACGCAGGTAGAAAAAGACCTGGGTACACTCGAAGCGTCGGCCAAGAAGGAGAAATATTTCGATCAGATTCAGGACCAGCTGAAGTCGCTCAAGACCAAAATGTCGCACAGCAAAGATGCCGATCTGAACACGTTCAAGACCGAACTAAAAACACTGTTGGAACAGGAAATTGCCGGGCATTACTACCTGCAGCGCGGTATCAAAGAAGCCTCTTTCGCCACCGACCCCGAAATGAAAGCCGCCCTCGGCCTGTTCAAAGATATGGGTCGGTATAGTACCATCTTAAAAAGTAAGTGAAGAATGAAGAATGGAGGATGAAGAATGAGTCATTAAAAATTATTCTTCACCCTCCATTCTTCATTCTTCACTCCTTACCGAGTGATTCTCTCTATAGACACCTCTACCGCCTGTTGTTCCGTTGCGCTGCATCAGGATGGCCTCCTGCTGGGCTGCTACGAACTCTTTACGGAGCGTACTTCAGCGGCTATGCTCACAACACTCATTCGGGATGTTGTTGGTCATGCGGGATACGAACTCACCCAACTAGATGCTATCGCTGTGGCCAAAGGACCAGGGCTCATATACAGGCCTGCGTATTGCGGTTTCGACCGCCAAGGGGTTGTGCTTTGCGCTGGACAAGCCCCTGCTAGGCGTTAATACGCTACAGGCAATGGCGGCCCAGCTACAGGCTTTCTTTCCGGCTGAGCATCTCCTTTGTCCCATGATTGATGCCCGGCGAATGGAAGTGTATTGCGCCCTTTATCAGCCCAGCGGTCAGGAAGTACAGTCTACATCGGCACTGATTATCGACGAAGAATCATTCGGTAACTGGCTGGAACAAGGGCCGGTAGTTTTCTTCGGCGATGGAGCCGCCAAATGCCAGGTTGCCCTGGGCAAGCACCCAAACGCGTTGTTTCCCCATGATAAGGTGGTTCCTTCCGCCCGCACGGTTGGGCAATTGGCAACCATAGCCTTTAACGAAGGGCAGTTTGAGGATATGGCTACGTTTGAACCGTTCTACCTGAAAGACTTTATGGCTATCCAACCCCGGAAGCTGGTTTAACTACGCCATAAAAATGACCACCGTAGTTGTTCTGGCAGTCAAAAGTCTCGTTGAGTACGTGTCATTATAGGGGAATCTGCGGTTTTTCTCTTTACTTCGCCCCGGCAACCCTCTATTCTTGCTCCTGTGCAGATAATCGTTGATATTGGCAATACCGATGCCGTTTTCGGGCTTTACAGCCAAAACGCCTGGCAACACATCTGGCGGACCCCCGCCCGGAAAGATGAACATGCCGAATCCTACGAAGGCAAACTAAGGCTATGGCTACTGGAAGCCAACATAGCGCTGAGTGATGTGCAGACAACGGTTCTTAGCAGTGTTGTTCCTGACCTTACGCCTACTATGCGGGCAATGCTGAACGAACTATTCGGCTTCGAATCCATTGTTGTCGGGCCGGGTGTTTATCCATTGCTACCCATTGACGTACTGCGTCCGCACGAGATTGGGGCCGACCTGGTCGCCAATGCCCTGGCTGCCCATACCCGCTATAAACGGACTTGTGTGGTAGTGGATTTTGGTACAGCCCTTACGTTCACGACCGTCTCTGCTGAGGGGAAAATTTTGGGCATTGCCATTGCACCGGGCCTTAAAACGGCTATCCGCTCGTTGTTTGCCAATACGGCCCAACTACCTGAAGTACCCATTGAGGTTCCCACGTCGGCTCTTGGTACGAGCACAACCCACGCTATTCAGGCGGGGGTAATGCTGGGGTATGAAGGCCTGGTTCGCTCGCTGGTTAGCCGGATACAGTCTGAAGTAGGGGGCGACTGCATTGCTGTAGCTACCGGTGGTTTATCAGGTCGAATTCCATCGCTGGAGGACGTATTTGTCGATGTCGTTCCATCGCTGACGCTGGAGGGTGTTCGCCTGATCGGGGAACTCGTTACAATACGACTAACTACCCCATAACCCGTTTACGCCTTACTTTATACCGAAAAATGCCGGGTGGTCAGTACAATATACTGACCATCCGGCATTTTTATTGTATTATTTTAAGTTTACTCAACTGGCTGAATTTATTTTTTGACCGTTTAATAAATAGTCAGCTAGCATCATATTTAATCCATCCGTTGAAAAATAGACAGATTCTGTTCTTTTCCACCACTTGTACAATTTGTTCTGATTATAATCAAAACTGACAAAATAGGACTACAAAAACGCTGAAAACAAGCTGATTAACTAGTTTGTAAATTGATATATCGGTCCTGAAAGGTTATTGGTTTTCTACGAACCCAGTATGCCTAACGTTCTATTTCTCACTTTACATCAGCTCGTATGAAATGTCGTTTTACAGTTATTTATTCGGTACTGCTTGTCTTTTTTTATGTTTCTCCCGTTTTGGCCGCTTTACCTAAACCAGGTTGGCAGTCTGGGCAGATAACAGGCTGGGATAAAACAGTTTTGACAGGAGACCTATGTTACAACTGGCTAATGGAAACCGTGCTGTTTCGCCGAACGGATGGACGGATACAATCTTTTTCCGCTAATCAGGTTAGCCAGTTTGGCTGGTTCGATTTTACTACTAACACGTATCGGGACTTCCGGGTACTAAGTCGTGATGTTCCCAACAGCCGGGTGAGCCAGGCATTTTTTGAGGTTTGTATGTCTGGTCCGTTAACGGTAGTCAGACAGCTAAAACCGCTGCGTGGCTTGCGGAGGCACCTGTTCAGCCACCCGGCTTATTTTACGGATGAGCCAGCCTTAGCTCAAAACATGGACTTCTTTAACTACTTCGTGTATGACGCCGGGCGTTTGCGCGCTACTAGATCGATTTTATACGGATGTGTATGAACCACTAATGACCACCTACAAGCCGCAACTGGACCACTATACGCAGGTCCATCACCTAAACGCCCGCACCCTGTTGGGGCGTTTGGTGTTAATTAACCGGTACAATATACTGGTTCAGCAGGATGCCGGGACGGCACTTACGAAAATCTACGTTCCTTCTCCCTGAAAATACGTTCCTGTTAGGTAGTGTCTGGACTTTCGGGTGATTCATCAGGCGTAGTCTGTCCGCGTTTTTTTCGTTTTCGGAGCGCATCGTTGAGCAAAAATTCAATTTGCCCATTCACACTCCGAAATTCCTCCTGTGCCCAGCGTTCCAGTTCTTTCAGCGTTTCGGGTTGGATCCGTAAGGCAAATGCCTTCTTTTCAACAGCCATATTTTGTAGTGAATGAGTGGTCAGAAGCAAGGCTTCAGGGGCCATCCGGTGTAAATAGTACACACTGCCGAATGGCGCCTGAAGCCTTGCTTCCGACCACTGGTACTAGTTGTACAAAGTGCCTGCGTTAATTACGGGGCTAACGGATTTTTCTCCGCATAAGACAACCAACAGATTGCTGACCATGGCGGCTTTTCGTTCCTCATCCAGTTGCACCACATTCTTTTCGGCCAGTCGGGCCAGGGCCATCTCTACCATGCCAACGGCTCCCTCTACAATTTGCTTGCGGGCCGAAACAACCGCCGTTGCCTGCTGACGCTGTAGCATGGCACCCGCAATTTCGGGTGCATACGCCAGGTGGCTGATACGGGCTTCCATAACCTGAACCCCCGCCTGCGCAAGGCGTTCGTCCAGCTCCTGTTCCAGAAACTTGTTTATCTGACCCGTATTATCCCGGAGCGTTATGGATTCGTGTTCATCTTCCATGTTGTCGTAGGAATGGGAACTGGTTAAAAAACGCACGGCTGCTTCGGATTGGATCTGCACAAAATTCACGTAGTCATCCACATCGAACAACGACTTAGCCGTATCGGTTACCTGCCAAACGACTACAGCTGCAATCTCGATGGGATTACCCATCTTGTCGTTTACTTTAATGGTTTGTCCATTCAGGTTACGGGCACGCAGACTAATTCTGGTTTTGCTATAAAGCGGATTTACCCAGCGCAGGCCACCCTGCCTCATGGTGCCAGCGTATTCCCCAAAAAGCGTACACACCATAGCTTCATTTGGATTGATAACGGTTATACCAATGAACAGTACAAGCGATATCACTAGAAGCAGAGCGGCTAATACAAGGCTAAATCGGGTAGCTGCTGCCCCACCAGCCAGTAACAGGCCTATAACAGCCATGACTAAAACGCCATAACCAGAGATTGACGTAAGTGATTTTTCTTTCATGTTCGTAGACGGTTATTCTCAATTGCTCACTATCATTTTGATATCACAATGATAGTGAGCCGCTAAATCGGTTAGTCACAAATTAGAGGAACGGTCCGCTAAATCCACAAGCGGTTGCCGTAGGTCGTCCAGCTGCTTCAAGCCGGTTAGGGATTACTAAATGAGTGGCTGATTTTACTACTGCCGGGTAAATAAAGGGCATGATCTACTTCTCTACTGCAGTTGCCTTAACGGGCAACCTATCTCCCTAAACTGTACGGCTCTACGTGTCTAAACCAACTACCCGGTACGCCATTATTTTAATCACGCTATTGTTTTTTCTTTGGGGATTTGCCCTGAACCTGAACCCTATCCTGATTCCCCACCTGAAAAAGGCCTGCCAACTGAGTGATGTACAATCGGCCCTGATTGATTCGGCTTCGTACATCGCTTATTTTCTGATGGCCCTGCCAGCCGGGCTCTTCATGAAGCGGTACGGCTACAAAGCTGGCATTACGCTGGGACTGCTGCTGTTTGCGGGTGGTACGTTTCTGTTTTATCCGGCCGCCGAAACCCGGCAATTCAACTTCTTTCTGGTAGCCCTGTTCATCATTGCCACGGGTTTAACCTTACTCGAAACAGCCGCAAATCCGTACATTACGGTGCTGGGCGATGAGGAAACAGCTACGCAGCGGCTCAACTTTGCCCAGTCGTTCAATGGGCTGGCCGCATTTCTGGCCCCCCTGGCCGGGGGAGCATTTATACTATCGGGTCGGAACGTGTCTGCTACAGAGCAGCAGGCCATGTCGACCGGGCAATTCCAGGCTTATCTACAGGAAGAAGCCTCCTCGGTACAGGTTCCTTTTCTGATTATTGGGGGTGTTGTGCTGCTGGTAGCCCTGCTCATCGGCCGGACAGCCCTGCCCGTTATTGATGAGGAAGACCCGATTGTTTCGCCAAAAGTGAAAGGCTCAATTCTGGGCCAAACGAATCTGATTGTGGGTGTCGTAGCGCAGTTTTTCTACGTAGGTGCCCAGGTGTGCGTGAGTAGCTTTTTCATCCGGTTTGTGGGTCAGGTGGCTGACATCGGGGAAAAAACAGCGGCCTATATGTTATCCGGTGCGTTGCTGGGTTTCATGGTTGGTCGTTTTTTCGGAACGTTTCTGATGAAATACGTATCTCCGCCCCGCCTGCTGGCGCTGTATAGTTTGGTGAATATCGGCCTGTTGGCCATCGCGGTATTTGGCAATGGAATGGTACCGGTCTACGCGCTGATTGGGGTCGAGTTTTTCATGTCCATCATGTTTCCCACTATCTTCGCCTTGAGCATTCGGGGGTTAGGGTCCCAAACCAAACTGGGTTCTTCACTGGTTATCATGGCCATTGCCGGGGGAGCGGTGTTCCCCGTGATTATGGGGCAGGTATCTGACCTGAGCAGCATGCAAACGGCCTATCTGGTACCCGCCATTTGTTTTTTACCGATTTTGTACTTCGCCGTTAAGAACTTCGCGGTCAAAAACGTGCAGCTAACAGCTTCTCATTGATCGTTTTTCTGTTTAACACAGATAAGATTTTTATCATAGGTTAGTAGTTAGGAAAGCCTCCGCCGGCTTGAGCGGGGGCTTTTTATTCGTTGTCAGGCACTAATTTGTTACGAACAGATATGGATTTACACTTGCAGAATAAAGTCATTGTTGTTACTGGCGGGGCCAAAGGCATTGGTGAAGGAATCGTGAACGTACTGGCCGCCGAAGGCGCTATTCCCGTCATTGTTGGGCGAAGCGAAGCCGATAATCAGAAAGTTGTCGACGAAATTAAAGCCGCCGGGCAGCAGGCCTTTCAGGTCGTTGCTGAACTCACTCATCCCGAAGAATCGGAAAAAGCAGTTAGTGCTGTACTGAAGCAGTTTGGCCGGATTGACGGGGTTGTTAACAACGCGGGGGTGAACGATGGGGTAGGGCTTGAAACCGGCAATTATGATGCCTTCATGGCATCGCTGCATAAAAACCTGGTTCACTATTACCTGATGGTTCACCATGCATTGCCCGCGCTGAAAGAATCAAAAGGGGCCATTGTCAACATAACCTCAAAGACTGCCGATACCGGTCAGGGCGGCACGTCGGCCTACGCAGCGGCCAACGGGGGGCGCAACGCCCTGACCCGCGAGTGGGCCGTTGAGTTGTTGAAATATGGTATTCGGGTCAATGCCATTGTGGTGGCCGAATGCTGGACACCCCTCTACGAACGCTGGATTAAAACGTTACCCAACCCAGAGGAAAAACTGGCGTCAATTGTGGCACACATCCCGCTGGAAAACCGGATGACAACCGCCGAAGAAATTGCCAATACCACCGCTTTTCTACTGTCGGATCGCTCCAGCCATACCACTGGTCAACTCCTGTACGTGGATGGCGGCTACGTACACCTTGACCGCGCTTTAGCCAACGCTTCCTGACTACCTTCCAAACAAGATTTATGAAAACATTAGTCTGCACAACGCCGGGCCAGTTCGATTATCAACCCGGTATAAAACCGGAGTTGACGCCTGATCATGCCATCCTGCGCATCCGTCGAATTGGTATTTGTGGCACGGATCTCCACGCGTTTGAGGGGACGCAGCCCTTCTTCACGTACCCCCGCATTCTGGGGCATGAACTGGCGGGCGAACTTGTTGCGGTCGATAATGCGCCCGATTTCAAACCCGGCGAAGCGGTGACGTTTATTCCCTATTTCAACTGCGGCCATTGCGTTGCCTGCCGGGCTGGCAAAACAAATTGCTGTGTCAGCCTGCAGGTGTCCGGCATTCATATGGACGGGGGTATGGTGGAGTACTTGTCGGTACCCACGTACTCGCTGGTACACGGCGATGGACTGAGTTTCGATGAACTGGCCCTGGTAGAACCCCTGTCCATCGGTGCCCACGGCGTTCGTCGGGCCAATGTGCAACCCGGCGAGTGGGTACTTGTTATTGGGGCAGGACCCATTGGTTTGGGCGTAGTAGAGTTTGCCCGCATTGCCGGTGGCAATGTTATTGTGCTTGACATCAATGAACTACGCCTGGAGTTCTGCCGGAATCAGTTGCACGTCGGGCATACGGTTTTGGCCACGGCCCCGGATGTAGTCGAGCAACTGGCTGCTATTACCGGTGGCGATATGCCAACCGTTGTTATTGATGCAACGGGTAGTCTGCGAGCCATCAATAATGCATTTCAGTACATGGCCCACGGAGCACGGTATGTGCTGGTTGGTTTGCAGAAAGGCGATGTTTCGTTTAGCCACCCCGATTTCCATAAGCGGGAAGGAACGCTAATGAGCAGCCGGAACGCCACACGGGCTGATTTTGAACACGTTATTGCCTCCATGAAAAGCGGTCAAATAAGCCCAACTACGTACATTACCCACCGGGTAGCCTTCGGGCAGGTACGCGACGATTTTGCGGGCTGGCTCGATCCGGCCAACGGGGTTATCAAGGCCATGGTTGAACTGTAACGCACGGCGGCTTTGCCGGGAAGCGGTTGATTTTCTTCCGCTTTTTCAATGTAGTCTGCACAGACGGTTTCTTCTGTCAGCGGGTGTCCATTCTGGTTCACCCGCTTTCTTTTTGCGTAAATCCTGCTCGTTCGGTTTTGTCATTGACCCACCAAGGATGGGGTCAATGCTATGCGTTGCCTCTATATCAGCACCGTTAGCCAACTTATGTAGGTTGTCTGCTACCTGTTGGGCAATACTGCATACCTGTTTCTTTGTGGTTTGTAAGCCCAAACCTACTCAGAAAACCAAGGCTCTATAACATGCTGGCTGCTGCTTTTCTATTGCTGGATACCTAAGCCGGAGAGCCGACAATTATTCCTGTTTTAATCGTACCTTTCGATTGTTGGAAAGTTAGTTTTTTCTGGTTTTTACAAAATTTTATTCCCTATGTCAACTAAATACTTACTCATTATTCGGAATTTGTGCCTTTTTTGGTTGATATGTATACTGCCCCCTGATGTACTGGCACAGGGCACCCAGTACATCATTAAGGGACAGGTGACAGACCCGGAGAAACAGTCTCTGCCGGGCACCACGGTGGTGGTTGTTGGCACTACGATTGGTACCACTACGGATGCCGATGGCAATTACACACTGCCCGTTTCGGTTAAACCCGGCCCCCTCACCATCGTTTTTACGGCTATCGGGTACGAAACACTGCGGAAAGCAATTACCATCGGCACGGTTGAGCAACTCGTCGTGAATGCTGAAATGGTGGCTGCAACGACTAACCTCGATGAGGTGGTTATAACCGGGTCCACCCTGTCTGCTCCGAAACGGGAGTTAGGCAACGCCATCAGCACTATAAAAGCGGATGCGCTGAAACAGACCGGTTCTGGTAACTTGATCAACTCACTGCAAGGAAAAGTGCCGGGTGCGCAAATCACCCAAAACTCCGGCGATCCGGCGGGCGGAATCAGCATCCGGTTGCGGGGTATCAAGTCGCTGGTTGGCTCGTCGGACCCGTTGTACGTAGTGGATGGGGTCATTGTCAGTAACGCCAGCACCAACGTATCACAGATTGCCCTGGCCAATGATGCGGGCAATGCCAATGTGGGGCAGAACCGGTTATCGGACATCAACCCGGACGATATTGCTACCATAAACGTGGTGAACGGGGCGGCTGCGGCTGCTCAATATGGGTCGCGGGCGGCTAACGGAGTCGTTATTATCACCACCAAACGGGGGCAAACGGGCAAGCCACAGGTCACCTTTACTACCTCATTCAATGTTAATGAGCTGCGGAAAGGTGTGCCGGTCAATACCTATGGCAAACAGTTTGGCTTTGCCGCCCTTCGGCTGTACCCCATCGGGGGGATTTCGGCCGCGCAGATTGCGGCCAATCCCGGCGTTACCACAACGGGTGTCTATCGGGATGGAGCCACCACCCAGTTAGCTACAAACCTGGTGGATGTGCAGCGGTACAATTACTTCGACCAGGTTTTTAGAACGAGCTACGGGACGGACAATAATCTGTCTATTTCGGGCGGTCGCGATAACACGCAGTACTACGTATCACTCGGCTACCTCAAAAACCAGGGAATTATCAAGGATACCGATTTTACCCGGTACAACATCCGCGCCCGCGTTGACCAGCGCCTGACGAACTGGGCCAAACTGTCGGTGGGATTGAGCTACGCGAATAGCTTCTCGAATGAGAAAGCGAACGGCAACGTGTTCTACAGCCCGATCAACTCGGTCAATATTACGAACAACATCTATGACATTACCCAGCGCGATGCCGCTGGCAACCTGCAGGCGGTGGAGCCAACGCGGGTGAATCCGCTATCGACCATCGAAGACATGAAGTTTTCGCAGTCGGTGAGCCGTACGATTAACAGCTTTCAGTTGAACCTGACTCCGCTGAGTGGCCTGACTATCGACTACATTGTGGGCGTAGATGCGTACGCTCAGTTTGGTAAAAACTATATCCGGCCCTATCCGTATCAGGCAGTTGCCGGTTTGCCTGCGGCCCGTTATCCGTTTGGCTTCGCGGCTACGGCTACCAATCAGGTGTTGCAATTCAACAACGACATCAATGCCCAGTATGAGCGTCAGTTCAACGAGAAATTCAAGTTGAACGCGGCCGTTGGCTACAGCTATCAGTATTATCAATCCGACTACTCGATCAACAGCGGGCAGAATCTGTCGCCATTCATCGAAACGGTTAGCGGAGCCAGTAACACAACGTATCAGGTACGGTATGACCTGGATCGCTTTAGCCTGAGTGGCGTATTTGCGCAGGCCACCCTCGGCTATCGGAATCTGGCTTTCATTACGGGCGCCGTCCGTCGGGATCAATCGTCAAAATTCTCGCCTACCCAAACGAATCAGTACTACCCTAAAGTAAGCGGGTCATTCATTGTGTCGGATCTGGATTTCTGGAAAAATCTCTCGTTTAGCAACGCCTTCAACAGCCTGAAAGTACGGGCCAGTTACGGCGAAGCGGGTAACCTATCGGGCATTGGTTCATACGCCCGTTTCTATCAGTTCAGCCCGGTAGGTTTCCTGGGCAAAAACACGGTCGTGCCGGGTACGCAGCTGGCCAACCCCAATGTGCAACCCGAACGGATGCGCGAACTGGAAGGCGGTGTCGATCTGGCCTTTTTGACCGGTCGGATAAGTCTGGGCGCTACTATCTATAACCAGCAGATCAGCAACCTGGTCGTAAACCGGACGGTGGCCCCTACAACCGGGGGAACCAGTATCGTGAACAACGTGGGAGCAATGGAAAATAAAGGGTTTGAGATTGTGCTCGACGCAACACCCATCAAAACCAATGATCTTACCTGGGATGTCACATTCATCTACAACCAAAACCGGAATAAAGTATTGAACCTAGGGGGGCAGCCTATTATTAGTCCCGATGCCTCCTCGGCGTCAGGAACGCCGGTGAATCTGATTGTGGGCCAGCCGGTAGGCGTATTTTATGGTACAGCGTATGCCCGTAATCCCGATGGCTCCCTGATACTAACCTCGTCCGGTTTCCCGCAGTCCGAACGCGCATCGTCGCAGGCTAACGGGGCTATCGACTACGTACCAGCCCGCAGTGGAGATGGTACCGTGGATGTTTCCAAACCAACGGCCAATATCATTATCGGCAATCCAAACCCGAAATGGACCGGGTCGTTTAGCACGAATCTGACGTTTAAAAAACTGGCATTTCATGTGTTGCTGGATATGGTTCAGGGCTCGGATGTGTTCAACGCCGATAAGCGTACCCGGCAGGGGGTTGGTCTGGGTGATTTCGCCGAACAGGAATTACGGGGTGAACTAAAACGCGGGTATATATTCGGTATTTACAACACGCAGGAATTCCGCGTCGATCCGGGTTCGTACACCAAACTGCGCGAAGTATCGCTGAACTATACCTTGCCCACCTTCACGAAAGCCATCAGCCGCCTGACGGTAGGCGTGGTTGGGCGCAACCTGTACTCGTGGGATAACTACACCGGTTTCGATCCGGAAACCAACGCGGGTGGTAATAACGACCTGCTGCGCGGTATCGACTTCGGTAATGTTCCCATTCCCCGCACCTACCAGTTCAAACTGTCGGCCACATTCTAACACTACACGCATGAAGAGACTACCTATCGCTATCCTGACAGGCCTGATGTTTACGCAGGTTGCCTGTAGCAATAAAGAATACCTGAACCCCAGTACCATCAGTCAGTCGCAGGCAGTTAGCTCGCCGGATGGATTAATGACCCTGTCGAACGGGTTGCAGTACCGGTACACAACTAATGGTGCCTTAAGTGTACTCTACGCCCGAACGGCAGGAGCGGGCCTGACCACCCGCGAAGAATTCGTGCTCAACGTGGGTAACCTCGACGAAGCCAATCTGGCCCTGGGGGCATCCAATGTCAGTAATATTAACAGTGTGGTGCGTAATCTGTGGACGCAGAGCCATCTGGTCCGGTCAAATGCCGAATTGATTCTGGCGAATACGGGCGTTGTGGCCGAAGCTGGCACCAAAAGCGGAATTGTTGGCTACGCATCCATTTTCCGGGGATTATCGCTCGGTACGTTAGGGTTATTTTTTGAACAGTCGCCCATTACCACCGGCGATAATGTTCCGTTTGTACCCAGAGTACAGGTGTTCAAAGAAGCAATCAGTACGCTCGAATCGGCTGCCACGCAGGTAGCAACCACACCCGTATCGACTAACTTCACGGGCAAAATCGTGCCGGGTATCGATATTGCCAATACCATTCAGGCATTGATTGCGCGCTATGCCCTCTTTTCGGGGGATTATGACAAAGCACTGGCGGCCGCTGCCAAGGTTGACCTGACAAAGAGATCGGTCTTTACCTTTGACGACAACACCCGGAACCCTTTGTTCGAAGTGACGTTTGGTAACCTGAACGTATTCCAGCCGACTAATGCCAACCTAGGCCTGACGGGCGCACTGGTCCCGGATGCGGCCGACAAACGAATTGCTTTCCTGACCAGGCCCAGCACCAACGTAGCTGTGGCCCCCGTTATCGCCACCGCTTTTTATACGGCAAACAGTACGGCTGTGCCTGTTTATCTGCCGGGCGAAATGCTGTTGATTCAGGCGGAAGCCTACGCCCGAAAGGGAGATTTGGTCAATGCCGTGGCCGCGTTGAATAAGGTGCTGACTAAAACAGCGGCTCAGGATGCGTTTGGTCTTGGAGCTGGTTTACCCGCCTACGCCGGTGCCCAAACGGCTGATGCGATCCTGACTGAAATTTACCGAAATCGTCAGATCGAACTGGCTTATCAGGGGTTCCGGCTGGAAGATAGTCGCCGGTTCAATCGGCCGGGGCCGGGTGTTGCCGGTGCGGAGCGGAACCGCAACTTTTTTCCCTATCCGTTAACGGAGCGGAACAACAACACCAGTACGCCCGCTGATCCGGCCAATTAAGGAAGGAGATAAAAAAAGAAACAACTATGAGGATGGCATAAAGGCAATTGCCCTTATGCCATCCTCATGTTTGTTTTACAGCTTCACCGGTAATCCGGTCCTGGTCGACTCATAAATAGCCTGAAACAGGGCAACAACCTTCCGGCCATCTTCGCCCGTTACCATCGGGGGGCGTTTCTGCCGGATAGCGTCCCGGAATTCAGCGATTTGCAGACCAAAATAATACACCGTGGCGTCGATAGTGTTAAAGAAAGCCGTGTCTTCTTCAATGAATTTAGCCAGGTGCGTTTCTTCTCCGGGAATGGTCCAAAGGTCGTTGACGGGGGGATCGGTAATGCTCGACCGTCCGGCAATGAACAAAGCACCGCCGTCCGTCTGTACTCCGACCGATGCACCGTTCTGGCCGTGAACGTGGACTTTGCCGAAAATGCCGGGCTTCTGCGAGTTACTGACGATGATGTTTCCCAGCCCGCCATTTTTGAATTTGACAATGGCCAGGGCCGTATCATCCACCTCAATATACGGGTGGTTCAGGTTGCTCCAGACGCCATAAACCTCGTCAATATCGCCCATGTACCAGCAAAGCAAATCCAGTTGGTGGGGAGACTGGTTAACCAGCACACCCCCGCCTTCGTCGGCCCAGGTACCGCGCCAGGCATCGCTTTTGTAGTATTCTTCGTCGCGCCAGCCGAGCATCTGGATGGTGCCAAGTATGGGCTTGCCAATTTTCCCGGTATCGATGGCTTCCCGAATCCGCATGGATGGTGCGTAAAACCGGCGTTGGCTGATGACGCCCAGATACCGTTTGCTACGCTGAGCCGCGTCAATCATGGCATCGCAATCCTCCAGCGTAGAGGCTAAGGGCTTTTCGACCAGCACGTGCGAACCAGCCTCCAGCGCTGCTATGGTTGGGTCACGGTGGGCGGGGTGAGTCGTGCAGACCAGGCAAAGGTCTACCTTTTCCCGTTCCACCATTTCGCGCACATCCGTGTAAGCCTTGATACCATACTGCCGGGCAAAATCATCGGCTTTGTGGAAGGTGCGGCCATACACCGCCACTAACTGGGTGTTGGGTGTTTGCAAAGCGGCTTTGGCGTGCAAATGAGCCACTTTGCCAGGGCCGATAACGGCAATTCGTAGGAGAGAAGGCATTAATTTAGGATTGTTTCGTCAAAAAACTGATTGAATCCGCGCAGGCGTAGAGCTGTTTTCAGCACCTCATCCCGCGTCCAGAGTTCGCCATTCAATTCAAGCGTCAAAGCTATGTAAGCGGTATCGTTTTCGTCTACGTCTTTGCAAAGATGGTAAGCAGTGAAGAAATTTTCGAGACTGATAAGTTCTTCATTGAAGAAGTGAACTTTGTGAATAACTTGATTCAGATAGCTAAGTACCTCTTCTTCCGATGCTTTCGACTTCTCTACGATCCGTTGTCGATGTTTGAATAATTCGACAATCAGGAAGTTGGGCGTGTAGAAGACTAAGGGACTACTTAGCAAGTTTCGCCGGGTGTAAGAGGTACCGGTGTAAATAGCCGAGAATAGAATGTTATGGTCGATAATGATTTTCTGCACGGCTACTCCTCGATAAAGCGGTGCTTATTTTGTTGCCACCAGTTTTTATTAATCTCATTGCCAAGTGCCAGAATAGAATCGTCAAAATTGACTTTCTGAGCTAGTTGCTCCAACTGTAAACGCTCCAGCAATTCCAGCATAAATTCCTGACTCACTCCTTTCTTCTCGATGCTAATCACATAGCGGTCCGGTTGGTTTTGTATGTCTATTGCGTTCATAGGTCTGTTGTTTATCGACAATTTACGGATAAAAATAGGCAATACCTTTCTCCCCGTCTCTAGGGCTAATAACGGCAATTCTAAGGAGAGAGGGATGATTAGTTTAATCGTATTCCAACTAAACGAATAGGAATGGGGTCATCTACTTAAAACGTGTTGATAAATGAAACAAATTTTGCTCTTTTTGCTGATAACTGCGCTGGCTAGGGTGTCAAAAAAAGGACATCAATCCCTCGTTACCATCGGACGATGCGCTATACAAAACGTGGCGGCTGTCGCAGATTGTGCGTGACAATCAGGTCATGGACTATTCGCGAAACGAATTCCTGGTCACGTTCCCGCTTGACGGTAATTTACTTGGGAACCAGCCGCCAAATAGTATAGCTTCCTGCTGCTCACCCGTTGCTTTTGAAGGAACCAATACCACAATCCGGTTTATCTGGGCTTCCCCAGTCGGCTCCAATCTGCGCCCTGGTGCTTTGTGCGCTGTCTCCGTTTTCCGGCGATGTGACGTGGCGGATTGCCACCCTGACTGACACATCGCTGGTGCTGACGTCGGGAAAAACAGTACTAGTCTTTGAGGCTCAACCTTAACTAATGCAGGATGAAAATCAGCGCAATCTTTATTCTTCTTCTACTCGTGCTGGTCGGGGCGTGCCAGCAGGATACTGCCATCGGCCCGGCAGATTTGTTATACCAGCGCTGGCACCTCGACCGGGTGAAACGCCCTGGTGATAGTGCCTGGATCTCGTATGATACGGATGGATATTACGACACGGAGTACCGGCCGGACGGTACGCTGATACACCGAAAAGATGGCGTAATCAGGCCCGCATCCTGTTGTGTGGCAGGGCGTTATGAGCGGAGTAAGTTACCATCGACTATCTTGATTTTCCATCGTGTCCTTCAGTGCGCTGTTCATCTCCCAGCACCAGCCTGATTACTATTCTGGCCCCGGACCTGCTCGAATTAACCGATGGGCAGAGAATCGCGCAGTACACGCCGGTGAAGTAGCAAAATAGCTAGAAGGCCAGCCCGGCCCGCACATCAAACCCTTCCGCAACCTGTAACCTCGATTTTAACCCCACGCCCAGCCGGACGCGGTCATTGAGGGCGTAAATCAACTGATAACGCTGGAAAACGCGGCCATCCGGAATCGTATCCGGCTGATAGGCATTCCAGCCGAGGTGGGCTCGCAAAAACGTAGCGACCCAGCCATAGCTCATAGCCGCCCAGCATCGCTGCCTGCCAGCCATCGGGCGGGCGATTGTCGCGTCGGCGCTGTTCCCGAATGTATCCATCATGCACAAACTCCGTTCCCCCCGACAGGGTGTGAAACCGGTTCAGCCGCCAGCCTGCGGTAGCCGTTATGCCCAGCAGCCAGGTCGCCCTCTCTGAGAATAGGTCCGTTTGAGGCAATGTTCTGATGGATGCAAAGGGCATCAGGCGCATTACAAGCCGTTTCGTTAGTCGTGGTTTTGACCACTGACGGGGATCTGGAAAGGGCAGAGGGTTTGCGGTATAGATCATCCCGGCGGCTACCGTCGGAAAATTCATGCCCCGGTTTGGCTGGCGGCTGCCACCGTTGGAAATGTGGTTGTAATTGGCCGATAGGCTAACCTGAAGTTGCCTGCCAACCCGAACGTGTGCCCCTGCCGATACGCCAAGCCAGCCATTCAGTGCAGCCCCGAAAAAGGTATTTCGGGGATTGGTTTGCGGGTCGAAAACGCGGGTCAGGTAGGCCATCCCGGCCGTCGTTCTGATGGAAAACGACAGGGGTTTGCCGTGCCGGATGAGGGGTTCGAAAAATGCGCCTGCGCCCACTGTCCGGCCCAGTTCAGCCGGATTATTGAATGCAATGTAGTGCGCGTAGGCACCAATCCGGGCAAAACAATGGCAACGGTCAAATGCACTGCGTTGCAGATTGGTGCGGCTGTACTCAACTACGACGCCAACGGGCGACGACTGCGAAATGGCTTTTAAATCGTCAGCATGGGGGATAATGAACCCCGTGTGCACCTGAACGCCGACCTCCTTACGAACGGAGTCGGCTGGGGGGCCACTTACTATGGCCAGTATTCCGGCTATTGCCCAGGCGCCGACCATCGGTTATCACGGCTTAAGTACCACTTTTATCAAGCCCTTTTCCTTGTTGTAGAGCCGTTTGAACCAGTCGGCTCCTTCCTCCAGCGGTACCTCGGCACTCAGTATAGCCTCCACGTTTACCCGGCCCGACGAGATCAGGCTCAGGGCGGCTTCGTACTCGCCATTGATGGCGCAGGAGCCCTGCAACCGCAACTGCCGGGTCACGATAGCCTGCAACGGCACCTCCACGGTTGGGGCCAGGTTGCCTACCAGCGTAACGGTGGCTCCCTTTCGAACGCAGTCAATGGCTGTTTTTACCGTTGGCCCGGCCCCTACCACTTCAAACGCCACGTCGGCCCCGCGCCCGTGCGTAAGGGCCTGCACCTGTTCGGTCATATTGCCACTGCCAGCGTTGAGGGTATGCGTGGCACCGAGGGTTTTTGCCAGCGCGAGCCGGTCATCATCCAGGTCGATGGCGATGATGGTACCGCAACCCGCCAGTTTCAGTACCTGAATCACGAACAGACCAATCATGCCGGCCCCCACCACAACGGCCGAATCATTGACTTGAATGGGGGTCAGGCTCACGGCATGCAGCGCCACCGCAACCGGCTCGACCAGGGCGGCCTGGGTAAAACTAACATTGTCGGGAATGGCGTACAGGATGTGCTGCGGTACGGTGACAAACTCCGCGAAGGCTCCGTTTCGTTTAAACCCATCCTTGCCCGTTCCGGTCGAAACACCCACTACCTCCCGGCCGTCGCTCAGGTTATACTGGCCCCGGCGGCTGTACCAGTCGTCCAGCTTATACACGGTAGAATCGAAGGTGACGCGGTCGCCGGTGGCCCAGTGCTGGACATTGCTGCCTACTTCGGCAATGATGCCGCTGGCTTCGTGACCCATAACGATGGGCGGCACCCGTCGGCCACTGCTGCCGTCCATACCATGCACGTCGGAACCGCAAATACCGACGGCCTGCACCCGAACCAGTACCTCGCCGGCAGTGATAGTGGGCTTGGGTAAATCCTGTATTTCCAGGTGATTGTATTCCGTAAGAACGAGGGCTTTCATTGGTTTGTGGGGTTTCAGTTTTTGGTTTTCGGTTTGTTGTGGTTTAGGACGGACCGCCGTAGCGACGGGCCACCGTAGCGACGGGCGGTCCTAACCATAAACTGAAAACCGTAAACTATTTACTATAAATCCTGATGAACGTTTCTGTCGGTATCTGGTCGTACTCACTCCGCTGTAGGTACGGGTTGACTTCGTACGTTACCAGTTCATCCAGTAGATCGGGCAACTCACCAAAAAGTTTGCTGGCCCCATTGGCCGTGTATTTCTTTTTTACCCAGACAAGGCGCTGGTCTGGCTCTTTTCCCCACGCCGGATTATCACCGAGCGTGAGCTGTATTTTGGCCCAGTCGTTAAAGAAATATTCCTGCAGCAGTGGAATAATCCGGTCGCGAAATGCTTCGCAAAGGTCGGCGTGTGTTTGTACGCTGGTCAGGTACGCATGGCCAATCTGATGGTCGCGGTCCAGGAGGCACTCGATTCGTTCATTGACGATTCGCAGGAGTTGGGCTAAATCAACGCCATCAATCTCACCCAGTACGGATGGGTTAGGGAACATCTCCCGGAAGGAGAACCGTCGGCGCAGGGCTACGTCCAGCAGGGCAATCGACCGATCCGTTGTATTCATGGTCCCGATAACGAACAGGTTAATTGGCACGCCAAAGCGCTCCTGCGAGTAGGGGAGGGTTACCCAGAGTTCCTGTTCGGCACCCAGCCGTTTATCCGTTTCGAGCAGGGTAATCAAGTCGCCAAACACGCTGGCGACGTTAGCCCGGTTTACCTCGTCGATGAGCAGGTAATGGGCGGGTGCCCGGCGTAGTTTCTGACTGCGGTTCTCAGGAGAATCGTTCAGGCAATCGGCCAGGGTGCCGTATCCCGCCTGCTGAATAGCCGTTAGGCAGGCCCGGTAGAAAATGCCCTTACGGATCCGATACGTAATTTGCCCATTGACCACCTCGGGCCGGATACCCTCAATAAATTCCTCGTAGCTGTACGACGGATGAAACGTGATGAGGGTTGAGTTTTCGTTGCGCAGGTAAGGTTGCAGCGCGAACGTTTTCCCCGTTCCGGGTGGGCCAAACAGGATTAGGTTATGGGGTTGATTGGGTAGTTCAGAAACGGGATCGTATTCCCCGCCTGGCTCTCTAACCAGGTTGTCATTCACAGGCCGTTCGCCCAGGGATGGGTCGTCGGCCAGGCGGATGAGGTCGCTTAGAAAGGCTTCATCTTCGGCGGCCTGATACACCTCCCCGTTGTGCCGGGCGGAGTGCGGCCCCCGCTTGGCCGTTTCGACCAGTTCGGCGAGGCAGTCCTGCCAGCATTTCTGCACCGCGGGCTGATACAGCAGATGGGCATTTGACTGGCCAATAACGACGGCAACGTAATTCGACTTTTCGCTGATCCGGCCAAAGTCAATCTCGTCGAAATGCTCCAGTTGTTCCTGGCAGGATTTCTTGATCGTGAGCCAGTACTCTGGTTCACCCCGGTGTGGTTTCACCAGCCGCAGCGCCCAGAAAAAGTTAATGTTAGCGGTAATGGCTTTCTGGTCTTTCCGAACAGTAAACGCCAGCCGCGCATCGCCATTAGGGAGATTGACGATATCGATCAACTCCTTCAATAGCCCGAAGAAGCGCCGGACAGCTTCGGGGTGGTCAATGTCGCGAATGCGGTCAATAAGGGGTTGTTGCTGGGTAACAGTAAGCACAGGGATGGCGTAAGGTCTTTTGCGAAATTACGGTTTTTTCGGTGCTTTCGAATGCTTGCGTCTATACCTGCCAGACCAATGGCTTTGCTCTCTGACTAAAGTTTTAAACTTTGTCAGAGGTGATGGCTGGCTGTTGACGGCCCGAGATGCATCGAACAACAAGGACACCAAACCCGAACGGATTGCCCGCAAATTCCTACATGCGTACAGTCCAGAACGAGGTGATAAATTTGTAATTTTACTAAAAACCTAAATTATCATGCTTACCGCCATCAGAGCCACCTACCGGCAGGGCCAGATCATCTGGCATGAAACCCCGCCCGTTGAAACCGATACGAGGTGATCGTTACCTTCCTGGAGAAGCCTTCTTTAACTCGAAAACTGCGTAAGGCCGGTTCTTTGGCTGGTCGCGGCTCAATCCCGGATGATTTCAATGAGCCGCTCAATGATTTTAAGGACTATATGTAATATGGACTTGTTGCTCGATACACAAATACTAATCTGGTTCCAGTTAGATGCTCCGCAATTACCCGCCCGGCTGAAGAGCATGATAGAAAATCCTGATAATGAGATCTTCGTGAGCCATTTGAGTTTTATGGAAATTGCCATTAAGCAGATGGAAAATCGCCTGCCTGAATTGGTGGTTACCCTCGATGAACTTGTCGAAGAGGTAAAAGAAGATGGTTTTGCTGTACTACCAATTTCCCTTCTTCACATCAGGACATACCCGCGAGTTCCTTTCTACGCTGACCATCGCGATCCCTTCGATCGGCTGTTGCTGGCTACGGCGTTGGCTGAGAGAATGCCCATACTTTCAGCGGACGCGAGAATTCAACCGATACCGCGATCTTGTCGAAGTGATCTGGTAGTTGTCTTTTCAACTCAACGTTTTTCTCTGATAATGGACGACGTACACACGCCCGGCAACCGGAACGTCGGCCATGAGCCGGTTCGATCCGGAATAAACTCCACATAAAATACTACCCGGTCAAAGCCCGATTGTGAGACCATTGAAGTGTAAAATTGCTATTTTCGTACATGGCGAGAACTGATTTATGGACAAGGGAGCAGACGATTTTAGCCTTTAATCTCTACTTCAAGATTCCTTATGGCACAATTCACGGTGGCAATCCTAAAGTGCGTGAGTTGGCAGAAATTGTGGGAAGATCCAACGGATCAGTAGGGCGGAAGATGCAAAACCTCGCCAGTTTCGACCCGGTTCAACAAGCGCGTGGTATAAAAGGATTGTCTCATTCGAGTAGTTTGGACAAGGAAATATTCAAAGAATTCGTCAACAATTGGGAAGCCTTAGCGCTGGAAAGCGAGCGTATCCTGGCTGAAAAGCAACATACCACTCTGGAGCAAAAAGTAGAAAGCTACGAAGAGAAGTGGCTTAGTAGAAGTGGAAAAAATGTCGTGCGCTCCGTTAATGTGCGAGTTGGCCAAAATTTCTTTAGAGAGGTCGTGCTGAATAATTTCGATTCAAAATGCGCTATCAGTGGTATTGATATCCCTGCTATGCTTCGGGCGAGTCATATTGTTCCATGGTCGAAAAATGAGCAGATTCGCGTGAATCCTGAAAATGGTTTGTGCTTGTCTGCACTGTATGATGTCGCTTTTGATCAAGGCTTTATTGGCGTAGACACAGAGTACAAAATTGTACTGGCCAACAAATTGAAGAAAAAGAAAAAGGAGCCATTTTATCAGGAAAACTTCGGTAAGCTAGATGGTGTCGAAATTAGACCACCTAGTAAGTTTTTTCCCCGAAAAGAGTTCCTGGAATATCACTTGAATAAAATATTCGACAAATGAAGCCTTGTGATTTTCAATTGGTTCTTGACTGTGGTAAAAGTGGGATAACTATTTATTGATGCGGCTAAAACGTTGGGTTACTTGGTCAGATCGGTGAATATTTTCAATCCTTAATAGTAGAAAACAGTGCGCCATCATCAACCGCTACTCTTCAACCAGCACCGATTGCCTTCCCTTCTTTGCGGTTTCCCGGCGGTAGGACATTTGGTAGATGATCGAAAAAGTGAGCAGGGTCAGCACCATAGCCGTAATGAGTCCGCCGATAACGACAATGACTAGACGCTTCTTTTGGTTGGCTGAAACACGAAAGAACTTGCACCTAAGCGTGCTGGCGTTCGTGCTTACCCTCACGGATTTCTTCGATCATTTTCTTATTGAAGGCTGGAATATCACCGGGGTTGCGGCTGGTAACCAATCCCTGATCAGTTACCACTTCTTCATCGACCCAATCAGCACCGGCGTTTATCAAATCTGTTTTGATGGATGGATAGGAGGTCAGTTTACGACCCCTTACCACGTCGGCTTCAATGAGCATGATGGGGGCGTGGCAGATGGCGGCTACCGGCTTTTTCGCTTCGAAGAAATGGCGAACAAATTGCACCGCTTCGGGTTCGATTCTGAGTTTGTCGGGATTTATCACACCCCCTGGCAACAGTAAGGCATCATACTGAGAGGGGTCTGCGCCAGCCAAAGGAAGGTCGACCGGAAACGTATCGCCCCATTCGGTTGAATCCCATCCTTTTACGTCACCACCTTTTGGGGCAATCAGGTGCGTAATGGCACCGGCATCCTGCAAGGCTTTGCGTGGCTCAGTCATTTCGACTTGTTCAAAGCCATCCGTTAGTAAAATAGCGACTTTTTTACCCTGCAATTGGTTGTACGTGTTCATGTTTCGTTGAGTTTTGTTTCGTATTACTTACTCTATAACAACAGTAGGGGATTGTGTATTGTTATCAATTTAGGGCAAACGCGACGTATTTGTCCCCCGATTTGGTTTTGAGTTTTCCCCCGCCACACGCAATCACGATGTATTGCTTTCCGACCAACGGCGTAGGTACTGGGGGAAGCATAACCAGCTGCTGGCAAGGTAGTTTGCCAAAGTAGCTTGCCCGTCTTTTTGTCGAAGGCCCAAAACTGGCTGTCTTTGCTGGCAGCAATGAAAAGCAGTCCCGTTCCGGTCACCAGCGGGCCGCCATAATTATCGGTTCCGGTAGGGGGAATGCCTTTAGCGGATAATTCGGGATACTCGCCCAATGGCACCTGCCAGCGGTGTTCGCCCGTGTTCAGGTCAATGGCGGTGAGGGTGCCCCAGGGCGGTGCGCTCACCGGATACCCATTGCGGTCGTACCAGCGGTTGTAGCCCGTGTGCTGATACGGAATTATCCCCTGTTGAACACTAACTGTTTTTGACGCCCCCTTTTTTTCGAACAGGAAATCAATGATGGCTTCGCGCTCGGCATCGGGCAGGTGCGAAAAAGAAGGCATCAGTCCGCGCCCCTTCTGCATCACCTGCCGGACAGCGTCAGCCGAACAGGATTCGTTTATCCGTTCCGTCAGCCCAGTAGGTTACGCCCCGGCTGGTAGTGTACCGCCGTTATCGCTCAGCGTTGTTTTCCAGATTAGCTGACCGGTGGCGGCATTCAGGGCAAATGCCTGGGTATTGGCCGAAACCCCGTACAGCACGCCATCAATCACCAGGGGGTTACACTGAATCTGCGTCCGGTTTCCTGTCGTATCATCCCCGCCTGATGCGTAGGTCCAGGCCACGGTCAATTGCTGTTTTCGGTACTAACCTGGTCGAGTGGGGAGTAATGGCTTCGGTTGCCGTCGCCGTTGTATTCGGCCCAGTTGGTATCGGGTACAACTGGTGGACTTATGAAGCGGGTAGCGATACCGATCAGCGTTACCAGACTAAGTAAATACTTCATGGCTCGGGGCTTGCTGGGAACAAACAGGTTGTGGTGGCAGATTCCGGAATCTGCCACCACAAAAGGGAAACGGCCGGGGCCTTTTTACTGCTTCAGGCTTTTGAGATAGGCAATGCTCTTTGGCATTTGCTCGTATTCTTTGTTGCTCTCATCCTCGATATAATAATGCTTGATACCGGCTTTTTTTGCCAGGCGTATAATCTCCGGAACGTTGATCTGACCATCACCCAGAACCACATCGTTTTCGGCTGGTGTTCCGCCGGTCAAATCGCCTTTTATACCCTTTTTGAGGTCTTTCAGGTGCATCAACTTAAAGCGGCTGCCGTATTTTTTCAGCAGCGCAACCGGGTCGGCTCCCCCGTGTTGTGTCCATAGAATATCCATTTCAAAGGAAACGTACTTCGGGTCGGTGTTTTTGACGATGTAATCGAACAGGGTACCATCTTCGTAGGGATGAAATTCGTAGCCGTGGTCGTGGTAGCAGAAGGTCAGGCCATTTTCCTTCAGCACTTTTCCCACCCGGTTAAAATCGGTAACGGCTTTCTTCGCATTTTCGAGGTTAAAATTGCCTTTCTGATGCGGGATCCAGGCGACCATTACGAAGGAAGCACCCAGTGCTTTCGCTTTATTAACCGCATCCATCGGGTCTTTGACAATCTGCTCATAACCGGAACCGGTGGACGAAATAGTGATGCCCCGCTCATTGCATAATTTTTTGAATTCGGTTTCCGTCATTCCTTTAGGTGCACCCGCTTCCATGTCGGTGATGCCCAGTGCCTTGATCGTATCCAGTGTAGCAATAACATCTTTGGGGAAACTGGCCCGGTACGTGTAGGCCTGGACCCCAATTGGGAAGGTGTACAGGGGTTTGCCTTTCTGAGCTACGCTATCGGTCAGGCTAAAGGCAACCGCGATGGCTAAACAGAATGGGAAAAGGATTTTATTCATGGCTGTAGGTTTGTGTTTCGTTGGGGATATAAGGGCATTGCAGAGCGTTTTTTACTTATAGGACCCTCAGGGGATAAGTACAACATTCACTCGTAGCGGCTGGGGAAACTGACTATTTTTGTAGACACCGCGTGGTGACAGAGGTAAATTGGATAAGACGGGTAAAGAGGGTTAATGATCATCCAACTGCTTTACTAATCCTGTGCCTGAGCAACCGGTATAGTATACTAACGAACCCATGGTAAGCATTTCCAGAAAGTCATTCTTGCAAAAATCCGTGTGCGTTGGCACTGTTGTTGGTTTCCCCTCTCTCTTTGCAAATGCCCTCGCCCGACAATTATTTTCTGGCTAATGACACCGGAGAATACCAGTACGGAACGGATTCGATACGCTTTGGCCCCGGCATTGCCACACACGCGAAACTTACCGGGCTTGAAGGCGAATTGTACAGTTTCCATTTCGGTAGCCTCCGTACCGATGGTATGCACGTTTATTGCACCGGCATTACCCCGTTCGAGCACACGATTACAATTGGGTAGCCCGATTTGACTATACGTTTTCCCTTTCTGCCCTACGTTTTGTCCAACAACCTTTGCCCATCCGGTTAAAATTCGCCCCAGATTTCGCCCGCGTGAAATTAGCTTTCCGGGGAGAACGATTTCTGAGTAGATTACCTGCCACATAAACTCTAATTGTTATGCAACGAAGGACGTTTATTCAAAATACGGGTTTGTTTACAGCCGCGCTGGGCACGACCGGAACCGATCTTTTGGCCACTCCGAAACCAGTTGTGCTGGCTAAAAATAAACTACCGAAATGGAAGGGATTCAACATGCTGGATTTCTTCTCGCCCAACCCGGCTACCAGCCGTCCGTCTACACAGGAAGACTACTTCAGGTGGATGCAGGACTGGGGATTCGATTTTGTTCGGCTTCCGATAGCCTACCCGGCTTACCTTACGTTTGACCGTAGCCGTAATATTACCCCCGAAGAAGTGTACCAGATTGACCCGCAGGCCGTTGACCGGATTGATGCACTTGTAGCGATGGCACACAAGCACAACCTGCATGTTAGCCTGAGTCTGCACCGGGCTCCGGGGTACTGCGTCAATGCGGGCTTTAATGAACCCTACAACCTCTGGATCGACCAGGCCGCGCTGGATGCTTTCTGTTTCCACTGGGCTATGTGGGCAAAACGCTACAAGAACGTATCGCCCCAAAAAATAAGCTTCGATCTGCTGAATGAACCCAGCATGCGGGCCGACATGAATGACCAGCATTCGGCCCGCAGTGCAGTGCCGGGAGATGTGTACCGGAAAGTAGCGAAAGCGGCCTTCGAGGCTATTCGTAAGGAAAACCCGAACCACCTGGTTATAGCCGACGGCAATAACACCGGCAGCTCGGTCATCCCCGAAATTACCGACCTCGACATTGGGCAGAGTTGCCGGGGCTATACGCCGGGTATCATATCCCATTACAAGGCACCCTGGGCTAACAAAGACCCCGACCACCTGCCCGAACCCAAATGGCCCGGGCAAGTGGGGGACAAATACCTGAGCCGTGCCATGCTCGACACCTTTTACCAGCCCTGGATTGATCTGGTCAACAAAGGCATTGGTGTGCATTGTGGTGAATGCGGCTGCTGGAATAAAACGCCCCACGCTGTATTTCTGGCCTGGTTTGGCGATGTCCTCGACATTCTGTCAACCAATGGCATTGGCTTCGCGCTTTGGGAGTTTGTCGGTTCGTTCGGCATCCTGGATTCTGGTCGTACCGATGTAGCGTACGAAGACTGGTACGGCCATAAACTGGACCGTAAACTGCTGGATTTAATCCGAAAAGTATGAGGTTAGGCTAATTCATCTATGAAGTGGTCGGTGTGGTTCGTGTGCCGGTCCGTACGGCGGGCATACAGTTCGCTATCCACAAGGCCTGCGGTATCAAGTTCGAGCGCCATGGCCCAATCGCCCAGCGTTGACGCCTGTATTTCAAAAGCCATCTCCTGACGCAGGTAATCGGTGGATTGTTTGTACCGAGCGGCTTCTTCCACTAATTCGACGGTGAGTTTCCGGGCGTAGGCTTCATCACCCGAAGCTTCCAGCAATCGGGCAAATTGAGCCGAGAATTCGCTGTATGGATAAAGCTGCGTGCCTTTCTCAACGGAAAGCTGAACCTGCCGGTACGACTGCGACACGAAATAGAGAAGTTGGTTGATGTTATTCATAACTATAAATGCATTTGGTCTTTTTTAACACAATTATTGATAAAATAGTACAAAAAATTCTTATTTATCGTGTTAACTATTCACATAGTAGCATTTTTCTGTCAATTCGTTGGAAAGTTGTATAAAAACGAAATTTGGTCTTTGTCTCATTCCGAAAGTAAAAATTGGTACTAATCATCCTATTTCAACTAAATAAAGACTTAAAGAGGCAAATCCCATCTGTATAGGTGCTCCGTTACAAAGGTGGAAAATCGATGAAAAATGAGGTGGTATCAGGCGTTCATCCCGTCATGGCCACATCACTAGATGAAGTGTAGTCAATAGATTGCTTCTTGCTTATCGATCAGACTCAACCTACGCTTAGCCGTGCGTTATTTTTTTCGCTTAGCCAGCTTTATCGGGATGCGATGAAACAGGTGTATACCCAGTAGCTGGATTCCTTAACACGGTAACCGGAAGACCAGTTTTCGACGTGGGATAAACTCAGTCATCAGCTTGTCCGATAGCGGCCGCGATTCAGGAAACAGAATGGTACGTTGCCATGCCCGGTCAGGCGGTCTCCTGTAAAATTGGTCAATTGAAAACAGCAGCGATTCGCCAGAAAGTGGTGAAGAAACTAGGTAAGCAATTCGCCATTCGTGCTTTTCATGATGAAGTGCTGAAAGATGGTGCCATGCCGTTACAAATCTTCGAAGCCAAACTGGCTGCCTTGATAAATAACCAGCTGGCAACCGGCAAGAAAAGCTAACCCCATTTACTGGCCCAATCCGTTTCATGCCGCTAATCAGTACACTTCTTGGAATTCTGGCCCTGATTCTACTGATTTCGGTAGTGCGCCTGCACGCGTTCCTGGCGTTTATGGCCGTTTCGCTCGGTGTTGGTCTGGCCCTGGGATTGCAGCCGCTGGTTATTGTTGACGCTATCCAGGCAGGCATTGGTAGTACGCTGGGGTCTATTACGGCCATTATTGCTCTGGGTGCTATGCTGGGGAAACTGGTTGCTCAGAGCGGGGCCGCCCAACGAATTGCCGTCAACATGATGGAACTGGTGGGTACCCCCCGCGCCCGCTGGGCGTTCATGATAACGGGGTTTATTGTGGGGCTGCCCCTCTTCTACTCCGTCGGATTTATGTTGCTGGCTCCACTGGTTATCACGGTGGCGCACCGGTATAAATTACCGGCGTTGTATATCGCATTACCCATGCTGGCCTCTTTGTCGGTTACGCAGGGGTATTTGCCCCCGCACCCCGCTCCGCTGGCTATTCTGAAGCAATTCAATGCCGACATGGGACTGACGCTTTTTTACGGTGTCATCATCTCTATACCAGCCATTCTGGTTTCGGGTGCTTTGTTCGGGTCTACGCTGAAACGCTATACCACCCTGCCCAACCCGGCCTTTATCTCCCCCGACCTGAAGGCCGATGAAATGCCTTCCAGCCGTGTTAGTTTCCTGACTGTTTTGTTGCCCATTCTGCTCATCGGTTTTAGCACGCTGGTCAGCCCCTTTTTGCCCAGAGGCTCCGCTGGTCAGCAGGTTGTCCTGTTTTTGGGTGAACCCATCGTTAGTATGTTCATCGCGGTGCTGGTGGCTATCTATACCCTGGGCCTGCGGCAGCGGAAACATATGCCCGAGGTTACAGCCCTCCTGGCCGATTCCATTAAAGATGTAGCAATGCTGTTTCTGATTTTTGGTGGTGCCGGAGCCTTGAAACAGGTGCTGACCGTTGGGGGAGTCAACCAGTCCATTGCCGATATGATGCAGCACTCGACCGTACACCCGTATATACTGGCCTGGGGCATGGCCGCACTCATCCGCGTATGTGTGGGGTCATCAACGGTATCGGGCATTACTACCGCCGGGTTCGTGGCACCCCTGCTGGCATCGTCGGGGGTGGAGCCAAACCTGATGGTGTTGAGTATTGGGGCTGGGAGCATGATGTTTTCCCACGTTAATGATACGGGTTTTTGGCTGTTTCGCGAGTATTTTCAACTCTCGATGGTTGACACCCTGAAAACCTGGTCCATCATGGAAACGTTGGTATCGGTATCGGGTTTAGTGGGCGTGATGGGGGTAAATTGGGTAATTACATAAGGCAAAGCATCTGGATACAACATGAATCATCGTCACATTCGTTATTTTTTGGGTCTGCTTTGGCTAGTCGCTTCCCACCTGTATGGTCAGTCAACTGGCAAAGGCGACCGGCTTACGGGCGCTGCTTTTGCTACACGAAGCCCGATACTAGGGCAGCATGGTATGGTAGCAACCAGTCATCCGCTGGCTACGCAAATTGGGCTTGATGTACTGAAACAGGGCGGAACGGCTGTGGATGCAGCTATAGCGGCCAATGCGGCCCTCGGCGTCGTGGAGCCGAATAACGGTGGTATTGGCGGTGACCTGTTCGCCCTCGTCTGGTCAGCCAAAGACAGGAAGCTGTACGGGTTGAACGCTAGTGGGCGTTCGCCGAAAGGATTGACTTACGAGCATTTGAAAAAGACGTTGGGGAGTCAAACGTTACTGCCACTTTACGGTCCATTGTCGGTCTCGGTACCCGGAACGGTAGATGGCTGGTTTCAGTTGCACCAGCGTTTTGGTAAACTACCGATGCCCAGTTTGCTGGCCCCCAGCATCCGCTACGCCCGCGAAGGTGTTCCGGTTCCGCAGGTGATTGCCTATTCCTGGCAAGTGGCCGCCAGCAGGCTGGCGGCAGGCGAAAGTATCGTAAAGGAGTTTGACAACTTCCGGAAAACGTTTCTGGTAAATGGCAAAGCTCCCGTTGAAGGACAGGTTTTTCGCAACCCCGATCTGGCTAATACTTACTCAGTTATAGCCAAGGGCGGACGCGACGCTTTTTACAAAGGTACACTGGCTGATGCCATTGACCGGTATGCTTTGCGGGCTGGTCTGTACCTTCGTAAGGCGGACCTGTCAGCGCACACGAGTAACTGGATTGAGCCAATATCCGTTAACTACCGGGGATACGACGTATTTGAGTTGCCGCCGAATGGGCAGGGTCTGGCCGTTTTGCAAATGCTGAATATTGTAGAAGGTTTTGACCTGAAAAGCCTGGGTCATAACAGTGCCGATTATCTGCATCTGTTAGTCGAAGCCAAAAAGCTGGCGTTTGAAGACCGTGCCCGCTATTATGCTGACCCAGCTTTTACCAAGATTCCGCTGGCCGAACTGTTATCGAAAGAATACGCAGCCAAACGCCGGAAATTAATCAATTCCCAAAAAGCGCAGGAACGCGTTGATGCCAATGAGCCAGCCCTCCGCACCGGCGACACGGTCTACCTGACCGTAGCCGACGAGCAGGGGAATATCGTTTCGCTTATTCAGAGTAACATGCTGGAGTTTGGCAGCGGAATGGTACCTGACGGCCTGGGGTTCGTACTGCACAACCGGGGAACCAGTTTTAGTATGCTACCCAATCACGCCAACGTATATGCCCCCGGTAAGCGTCCATTTACAACCATCATTCCCGGTTTTGTGACCAAGGATGGAGTCCCTTTCCTGAGTTTCGGCGTAATGGGTGGCGCTATGCAGCCGCAGGGCCATTTGCAGGTGCTCTGCAATATGATCGACTTTGGAATGAACGTGCAGGAAGCCGGTGATGCCGCCCGATTCAGTCACTCGGGCAGTAGCGAGCCGACAGGAGGAGCTATGACCGACGGGGGGAAGTTAGCGCTGGAGAGTGGGATTAGCAACGGGGTACGACAGGAGCTGGAAAAGCGGAATCATCGAATGGCGCCGACGGACTTTTTTGGCGGTTACCAGGCCATTCAATGGGACCCCGTAAATCGGGTATACCGGGGGGCATCCGAGATGCGTAAAGACGGACAAGCGGCTGGTTATTAAGCCAAAATGATAGCGAATGAATTGCTTTGCCAAGCAAAGGAGATTCGTTCAGGGAATCAAAATCTTACTTACTGAACAAAGCGTGTACGTTTATAGCGATAATACTCTACATAACTTGTGGAGAAAGATAAACACATTGGTTTCTCGAAACACGTAAGTGGCTAAGGGTCAGAAGTTGGCATAGATTTGGCAGGTATGATTTACTGTAAATGAATAATTTACAATAAATCACTCAACGTTATGGCAACTTTACTGGAGCAAATAGAAAACTTCTTCGGGGGTAATGATGAAAACACCGATGAAGGGTTGCGCGATTTGTTCATCAGTGAACTGAAAAGCGTTTATTATACTGAAAAGCGGATAACAAAGGCGTTAGGCGAACAGGCAGAAGCCAGTACGACCGACGAAGTGAAGCAGGCATTCCTGCAACATCAGGAAGAAAGTCGGTTACAACAGGAGCGGATCGAAGCTATTTTCAGCATTATTGGTATTAAAACGGAAGAACGTACGGCCGATGCTATTGATGGACTTATCGAAGATGCTAAGCGGATGATTGCTGATACTGAAACAGGATCTCTGACGCGGGATGCGGGGCTGATCATCTCAGCTCAGAAAGTTGAGCATTACGAAATTGCTATTTACGGATCACTGCTGACACTGGCCAATGTACTGGACTTCACGCAGTCGGCAGAGTTACTGGCCCTGTCGCTGGAAGAAGAAAAAGAAACTGACCGGAAATTGACCGTGCTGGCCGAATCGTTCATCAACAAGCGCTCAAAGGCCGAAGAAGATGCGAGCCCGGGTAGTCACCACGAGAGTCGGCAACCTGCCCATGTCCCGGACGTTACGGCTGGTGGACCACTAGGGGTGTAAGGCATCCGGCCAGCGAGCACTCAGCCTGAAAAAAACAAGATAAGCCGGGTGATCATTGACTCACAAGCACGAGACAAACGAACTGCGTTGGCCGATAAACAAAAAACCTCCCTATCATAATGATAGGGAGGTTTTTTGTGGGCCAGGCAGGGCTCGAACCTGCGACTTACTGATTCACTTTCCTCTGGTTTCCCAAAGTAGTTGGACTATCTCATCACCCTCGTCTTGCCTTCTAAAAAAGAGCAACCGGTAGGGCGGGGGGCGTTAGTAGAAGCGTATTGGTTGGTTTCCTCACTTCTTAGTCTCTGCACCGTTTAGGCTACTAAAACGGCGTACCGTATTTTATAACCATTCACCTAACTTGGCTCAGGATTGCCAGCAGCACAGTTTACAAAAGAAACTGCCGTTAAGGTTTCCCTGAATTAACCCCCTGCTCATCCTGTGATTTCTCGCGGGAGGCACCAGCGACTATTCGTTGAACATTGTGAAACGATAACTCTGGATTATGTTCTTCAGCATGACAGTTTGAACACAACAACTCGCATTTAGATGCTTCTTCAATAATAGAACTCCATTTCTTATTGGAAAGAATTCGGGAATCCAGTTTAAACAGTTTCTGATACGAGTCAATATGATGAAAGTGCAAAGCTGATACGTTTGTCGAGTAGCCACAACGATTACATTTACCTCCAAACAAATGAATCAATTAATCTTTCGGTCAAGCGATCTTATCGTTTGTGAATGGTATGTATTCGTTTGCGCTTTTACACGATGATAATGATCTTTCTGCTTACATGTGTTGCCACAATACTTTTGCTTTTGACCACTAATCGGTTTCTAGACAAACTACACACAATCGGCTCATAAGTAAGAAATTAAATCTTATTAAGCGCGTTGAGTATGGTTTTCACAATGTCAAAGAACAATACTTCGATGAGTCAGGCACTCTAACCAACTGAGTTACAAGCCCGTTGCTGATTGATTGCTCAGGTTCAGCGATGCAAATTTACGGATTTTTTTGACAGAAGCGCGGAATTCACAGAATTCTATACGGAAAAAACTGCCGGCTACCATTAACCGGTCGTAACCACAATCCACCTGTAAGTTATCTTTGCCTGATGGCAACGCCGAATAAGAAGAAAATTCTGAACGACCCCGTCTACGGGTTTATCACGATCCCTACGGAACTGCTTTACGACTTGGTCGAGCACCCGTATTTTCAGCGGCTCCGGCGGATCAAACAACTGGGACTGTCGGAATACGTGTATCCGGGCGCATTACATACCCGCTTTCACCACGCGCTGGGGGCCATGCACCTCATGGGGCAGGCCATGAACACCCTGCAAAGTAAAGGTCATCACATCAGCGATGCCGAGTGTGAAGCTGCTCAAATCGCTATTTTGTTGCATGATATTGGCCATGGGCCGTTCTCCCACGTGCTGGAATACACGTTGATGGATAATGTGGCGCATGAACAGATTTCGCTCATGCTCATGCACGACCTCAACCGGCAGTTTGATGGGGCGTTGGCACTGGCCATCCGCATGTTTGAGGGAACCTACGAACGGCCCTTTTTCCATCAGCTCATTTCGAGTCAACTGGATATGGACAGGATGGACTACCTCAACCGCGACGGGTATTACACGGGGGTGGCGGAGGGAGCAATCGGTGCGGAGCGCATCATTAAAATGCTGGACCTGTCCGATGACCACCTGGTAGTGGAAGAAAAGGGAGTGCTGAGCGTAGAAAATTTCCTGAATGCCCGGCGGCTCATGTACTGGCAAGTGTACCTGCATAAAACATCGCTCTGCTGCGAATCAATGCTGGTGCAGATTCTACGCCGGGCGCGCTTTCTGATTCGGCAGTCGGGAGGTGAATCCCTTATCGTGTCGGATGTATTTCGGCTGTTTCTCCGTGAGAGCATAACGCTGGCCGATTTTCAGACAAATCGCACATACCTGGAGGCTTTTATGAAACTGGATGACTTTGATGTCTGGACCTGTATCAAGCAGGGGGCAACCCATTCCGACCCGGTTTTGTCCATGCTTTGCCAGATGCTGCTCGACCGTAACTTATTTAAGATTATGCTATCAACGGAGCCGTTTGCGGGCGATTTGCTCACTCAAATAGAGGGGCAATTCCGGCAAAATGGCCTGCCCGATGACTGGCTCACGTACTTTCTGGTGGAGGGTCAGGCAACCAATGCCGCCTATCTCCCTTCGGGCGACCGGATTGCCATTAAGCTGAAAACGGGCAAAGTAATCGACATTGCCGATGCCTCTGACTTATCGAACATTCAGGTACTGACCAATATTGTTCGCCGATATTACGTTTGTTGGGCAAGAAATCTGGCTATCGACAGGAGGCATGACTAAGTGTATTACTCATGGCACTTCCCTCGCCAATTGTAGAAAAGTGCAATTTGTTAGTTACCTTAGCGGCTATATTTTCCGCTGAGGACAAGTATTTTGTGACGGCAATTATACGCATATGAAGTTTACAGTCAAGCAGATTGCCACACTGCTAGGGGGCGAAATTGCCGGAAATGAGATGCTGGCAATCACGGGATTAGCTAAGATTGAAGAAGGAAAGTCAGGCGATATTTCGTTTCTGTCGAACCTCAAGTATGAACCACACCTCTATACTACGCAGGTGTCGGCTGTAATTGTTGACCGTTCCTTCGAGCCTAAAAAGCCGGTTTCCCCACGCTGATTTTTGTAGAAAACTCCTACTCTGCGTTTACCCAATTGCTTGAAGAGTACCACAAACAACTGATTTTTTCCAGAGTTGGCGTAGAACAGCCATGTTACATGGGTGATGAGTGCCAGACGGGTGAACAGATTTATCGGGGTGCTTTCTCGTACATCGGCCGCAACTGCCAGATTGGCGAAAACGTAAAAATATTTCCTCACGCTTACATCGGAAATAATGTTCGTATCGGCGATAACACCATTATTCACCCCGGAGCGCGGGTGCTGGATAATTGTATAATTGGTCAGTACTGCGTTATTCATCCCAACGCCGTTATTGGTAGTGAAGGGTTTGGCTTTGCTCCCCAACCCGATGGAACCTACAAAACCATTCCTCAACTAGGCAACGTTATTCTGGAAGATAACGTAAATGTTGGTTCCGGTACGACCATTGACTGTGCTACCCTGGGCTCAACCATTATTCGGAAGGGCGCGAAACTGGATAACCTGATTCAGATTGGGCATAACGTCGAAATTGGGCGAAATACGGTCATTGCTGCGCAAACGGGTATATCGGGGTCAACGAAACTGGGTGATAGCTGCGTTATTGCCGGTCAGGTTGGCTTTGCCGGTCACCTCTCAATTGCCAATGGCACTAAGGTAGGTGCCCAATCGGGGGTAGGGAAGAATACGTATGAAGAAGGTACCGCTATTAACAGTTCGCCCGCTTTCGGTTTAAAAGAAAGCATGCGCTCACTGGCCGTTTTTCGTCGGCTTCCCGAACTGGATCAGCGATTGACAAGACTGGAAAAGAAAAATGAAAAATAAGTTTACGGGTTATAGTTTACGGTTTATCGTTGCGCAAAGCGGTCTTGTTAATTCTACTACGGAATAATAAGGCCGCTTCGCGTAACCGTAAACCCTAAACCATAAACTGTGAACCGACACTAATGAATACAAAACAACAGACGATTCTAAAATCCGTATCGGTATCGGGAGTAGGACTACACACGGGTGTTCAGGCTACGATGACGTTCCTGCCTGCTCCTACAAACCACGGCTATAAATTCCAACGTATCGATCTACCGGGCCAGCCTATTGTGGATGCTGATGTGGATAATGTAGTGGATTTATCGCGCGGTACAACCATTGAGCAAAGTGGCGCCCGGATTCATACGGTCGAGCATACACTGGCTGCGCTGGTAGGACTGCAACTGGATAACATATTGATTCAACTGGATGGTCCGGAACCGCCCATTATGGACGGCTCGTCAATCCAGTTCATCGACGCGCTGCGTGCTGCCGGTATCGAAGAACAGAATGCCACCCGCAACTACTTTGAGGTGAGCGAGTATGTTCATTATAAAAATGCGGAGAAAGACATCGAACTGGCTGCGTTGCCCCTGAATGATTACCGCCTGACGGTGATGGTTGATTATAACTCACGGGTTATCAGTAGCCAGCACGCTTATCTGAACGATATTAGTCAGTTTCCGGAGCAAATTGCCAACTGCCGGACCTTCGTTTTTTTGCATGAGCTGGAGATGCTGTATAAGCAGGACCTCATAAAAGGCGGGGATTTGACGAATGCCATCGTTATCGTAGACCGGGATGTGAAAGAGGGCGAACTGGATTACCTGGCCGACCTGCTCAAAAAACCCAAGGTCAGCGTAAACGAACAGGAAGGCATCCTGAACAACATCAAATTACACTACCCGAATGAAATGGCCCGCCATAAGCTGCTCGACGTGGTGGGGGACTTGGCCCTCATTGGCCGACCCATCAAGGCGCAGATTCTGGCGGCCCGGCCCGGCCACGCGGCTAACGTAGCCTTTGCTAAAAAGATAAAGAAGCTCATTCAGAAAAACGCGGCTAATCAGGTGCCGCAGTACGACCCAACCCAACCGCCTGTACTGGATATCAATCGTATTTCGCAATTGCTGCCCCACCGCTACCCATTCCAGATGATTGACAAAATCATTGCCCTGGATGAGAATAGCGTTGTGGGTATCAAAAACGTGACAATGAATGAGCCTTTCTTTTCGGGCCATTTTCCTGGCAACCCGGTGATGCCGGGCGTAATGCAACTGGAATCCATGGCGCAAACGGGCGGTATTCTGGTACTGAGTACCGTGCCGGACCCGGAAAATTACTGGCCATTTCTGGTGGGAATCGAAAACTGCCGCTTCAGACGCAACGTTTTACCAGGGGACATAATCATTTTCAGGTGTGAATTTACATCGCCCATGAAACGGGGTATCGTAAAAATGCAGGGTCGTGGCTATGTTGCCAACCAGTTAGTATGCGAAGCCGATATGATTGCCAGCCTTGTCAAGAAAAAATAGTTTACGGTAGTACGGTTTGCCATTTTCAGTTGATTGACGCGAAAGCAACAGTGTGTCAGCCTACTGAAACCGGTGAACCGTAAACTGAAAACCGAAAAAATAATGATTCAACCATTAGCCTACATTTCACCCGAAGCAAAAATTGCGCAAAACGTGGTGATTGAGCCGTTTGCCATTATTCATAAAGATGTTGAAATTGCCGAAGGGACCTGGATTGGTTCGCACGCGGTTATCAACGAAGGCGCACGCATTGGCCGAAACTGCAAGATTTATCCGGGTGCCGTTATTTCATCGACTCCGCAGGATTTGAAATTCAACAATGAATATACCCGGACTTATATCGGGGATAACACCACCATCCGTGAGTACGCAACCATCAGCCGGGGTACGGAAGAGCACTGGAAAACCGAAATTGGTGCCGACTGTCTGGTTATGGCTTATGCCCACGTAGCGCACGATTGCCGCATTGGTAATCATTGCATTATCATCAATAATGTGCAAATGGCGGGCCACGTTCACATGGGCGACTGGTCAATTATTGGTGGGTCGAGTTCCGTACATCAGTGGGTGAAAATTGGTGCCCATGCCATGATTTCGGGCGGATCGCTGGTGCGTAAGGATGTTCCCCCTTTCACCAAGGCGGCCCGCGAACCACTGGCCTACACGGGTATCAATTCCATTGGGCTACGTCGGCGAGGCTTTGAGAACGACAAAATCAACCAGATTCAGGAAATCTACCGCTACATCTACATGCGGGGGCTGAACAATGCCGATGCGCTGACTAACATCGAACTCGAATTGCCGCCCTCCGATGAGCGCGACGAAATTGTGAACTTTATCCGCAGTTCTGAACGGGGTATTATGCGGGGCCCATCATCTACCGGGGATAGAGAATAGACACCGTCAGGTCTCCCCTTCACACGTCACTCACGCTGTAATACCTTCTCTGGTATTACCACCGCCTACAGGGATAACTCGTCATGATAACCATTGAAGCCGGTCAAATAGGGAAAAAGTATCGGAAAGAATGGATTTTTCGGCGGGTGAACCTAACCCTGACCAGTGGCAATAGCTACACCTTTGTTGGTCCTAATGGGAGCGGAAAATCAACATTGCTGCAACTGCTGGCCGGGAGTTTGCCCGCTACCGAAGGAGAATTAATCTACAAGCTCAACACTACCGTACTGGAACCTGACAATTGGTTTCGGCAAGTTAGTATAGCCGCCCCTTACCTGGAGTTGGTAGAGGAACTGACCCTAACCGAATTACTGACGTTTCATCAGACATTTAAGCCTTACAAGCCGGGCCTGACGCCCGATATTATTGCCGAACGCCTGCTGTTGAGCCACGCCCGGCATAAAGAAATCAAGTACTTCTCATCCGGAATGAAGCAGCGGGTAAAGCTTGGGCTGGCCTTCTTTTCCCGTTCGCCCGTCGTTATTCTGGACGAACCTACCGCTAACCTTGACCAGCAGGGAACCGGCTGGTACCAGGAACAGGTACGAGAGTTGCTAAACCCGGCGAACCAGGAAGTGCCTCTCTTATTAATTGGCTCCAACCAGCCCGAAGAATACGACTTCTGCCCGAATGTGCTGGATGTTATGCAATGGAAGTGAGTTGATTATCAGTACCTTTAAAGCCACCTTCCCGTCATCAGCACCATGAAACAACCTTGCCTCACTATCCTGCTACTATGGACTGTTTTTTGGGGAATGGCAACCGTGGTTACAGCCCAGCGGACGCCATCCGGTTCTGATTCACTTGCCGATAAGGCTACCATTCTTTTCGACGGTGATGCCGTGGTAGCGTTTACGCTGACGGCTAATTTGCGGGCACTCGCCAAAGACAGAGGGGACCAACCGGTTGAGCATGCGGCTGTCCTGCTCTATAATGATGCCAAAGGCGTAGACACGCTTCCGCTGACGCTGAAAGTGAGAGGCAACTTCCGACGTAGTAAAGACAATTGTTCGTTTCCTCCCCTGCTGATTGACTTCCCCAAAAAGAAGACTCGAAATACCCTGTTTGCTCATCAGAACAAACTGAAACTGGTCACGCACTGTCAGGACGATGAGTGGGTAGTGCGTGAATACCTGGTGTATAAACTGTATAATTTGCTAACAGACCTTAGCTTTCGTGCCCGCTTAGCTCGTGTTACCTACGCCGACTCATTGGGGAAACGCACACCCGAAACGCATTGGGGCTTTCTGCTGGAAGACGACAGTGAGGTAGCTAAACGAAACGGCGTGAAAGTCGGTAATGTAAAACAAACGACCATGGGTTATGCCGATTCGCTCAGTATGGCTACGGTTGCCGTATTCGAGTACATGATTGGCAATACCGATTGGTCGGTACCTTACCTGCACAACATCCGCCTGTTCGATAATGGGCAGACCGGTTCGTTACCCGTGCCTTACGATTTTGATCATTCGGGTATTGTTGAGGCCAGTTATGCCATGCCACCGGCGCAATTGGGTATTGAGTCGGTCAGGGAACGGGTGTACCGGGGACCTGTTTACCCCGTCTCACTGTTTCAGCGGGTGTTCAACAAATTCAATGACCTGAAACCACAGTTTTATGCCCTTTACCAGCACGACAATCGCCTAAACAGCGGCTACGTGAAACGTACCCTAAAGTACCTCGATGAGTTTTACACCCTTATCAATAAACCGGCAGCGGCCCGGCTTGTGTTTGGGAAGGGTATTAAAAATGGCGTGGTTGTTAAAGGCTTGAAATGAGTTAGTGGTTGATGATCAGGATTGCCGCTGCCATAATGACAACCGCCGACAAGCCAAGCATAAAAAACTGGTAGGCGAATTTGAGTAACCGGTATTTCCGGGCTAATACTTGCCCCTGGGCGTATATATTGTCAATCAGGCTGGTGTAGATGGCCTCCTCGTTACTGAGCAGTTGACGGAGACTCAGGCGATACTCATCGGCAGTGAGCTGGCTGTAATACCCAAAAAATAGTAGATCGACGGGCGGTTCGCTGGGCTTACTGAACCGCTTCGTTCGGGGCGCAATCGTTGGACTCGTAGCAACCAGTGAAACAACAATAGTGATCAGGCACACTACCAATAGTATGACGCTGGGAATAATCAGATGAGCAGGCGTATCGACTTCACGAACGTAGGCAGAAAGGATGACCGAGATAACGATGGTGTTAATGGAAATCATCAGGTTTGCCTTACGATCGGCCATCTCGCTGAGCCTGATGTGACTGGCCAGGGTAGTTCGAAACAATGTTTCGACACTTTTGCTGGCTTTCTTTTTCTTCTCTTTTTTCGCCTTTTTGGGTCGGGATACGTTGGGTTCAGGGCCACTGACAGGCGTGCTTTCTCCTGCGTCGATTTGGGTTTCTGGTTGTATTGGAGTCATTGACAGCGACTGATTTACCAGTAAGTTTACGAATCTATTCAGACATTTTCTAGTACACTGAGCAGAAAGGTAGAGGTGGCATAACCGTCGCTGAATAATGCACCAATTCCTATTGTCAGACGAAATAAAAACCCCCTGTTTGCCGCGAGAGATTACCTTAGTGCAATAATGCCTAAGGCAAATTTTCTATCTTTGATTTACCGCCTTTCACTCCTATGAAGAAAATATTAGTTGTCGATGATGAAACAGATGTAAAAGACTTGTTTCTCCAGCGGTTTCGTCGCGAAATACGGAATGCAGAATTTCAGTTACACTTCGCCAATTCCGGCGAAGAGGCCCTCACTTATCTGGCTGACCACACGTCGGAGGTTGTGCTGATTCTATCCGATATCAACATGCCGGGTATGAGTGGTTTTGAGTTACTACGCCATATCCGCGAGGATTTTCGGATACCTCCGCCACCCGTAGTGATGATGATAACGGCCTATGGTGACCCCGAGTCACAGCAACAGGCCGTTCAGTTGGGAGCCAACGATTTTCTGACCAAGCCGCTCGACTTTGCGGCTTTAAAACAAAAACTTCACGATTTACCATGAATGCCAAAATACTGGTGGTTGATGACGAAACGGACCTTGAATTGCTGATTAAACAAAAGTTTCGACGGCAGATTAGGGAGAAAAAATACGAATTTTCGTTCGCCCACGATGGTGCCGAAGCGTTGGAAGTCCTGTCCCGGCAACCCGATATGGATATGGTGCTGACCGATATCAACATGCCCGGCATGGATGGCCTTACGCTGTTAATCAAGTTGCACGAAAGTAATCCTATGCTCAAAGCCGTAATCGTGTCGGCGTACGGTGATATGGACAACATTCGCACGGCCATGAACCGGGGGGCATTCGATTTCGTGACCAAGCCCGTTAACTTCGAGGACCTGGAACTGACCATGCAAAAGACGATGGCGTACGTCATGCAGCTCCGTCAAACTCTGCAAGCCATCAAAGAGAATGATATTCTGCGGATGTACGTGGATGAATCGGTGCTGACGTTCATGAACAAGCCCGAATTCGAAAAGTCTCTTTCGGCCAGTGAAACCGTAGTAGCCACCGTATTATTTATCGACATCTGCGGGTTTACGAGTATTTCCGAGCGCGAGTCACCCGATACGGTCGTTCGGTTGGTGAATCGTTATTTTGATGTAATGGTCAAGGAAATTATTGGGCAGGGGGGCTACGTCGATAAATTCATGGGTGATGCCGTGATGGCCGTTTTTCGGGGTGACTATCACTTTGACCGGGCCGTTGAGGCCGCCCTGGCGGTGCGGGCGCAGATTGCCACATTGGAAGATAATCTGCACAACAACCCGACGTACCACCCACAAGTCTCTATCGGAATCAACACCGGCGAAATGGTATCGGGAAACATCGGCTCCGCCACCCTCCGTCGGCTAGACTATACCGTAATTGGCGATGCGGTCAACACGGCGCAGCGGCTACAGTCGGTAGCGCAACCCGGCCAAATCATTATTCTCGAATCGGCCCAGCAGGAAATCGCCGAATCCTTTACCTGCGAACGCATTGGTGAGGTAACCCTGAAGAACAAAGCCGAACCGGCGGTTGTCTACAACGTTATAAAATGAGGAGAAGTGGCTTAATAGCCTACTTTCCTGCGTTGACTTAGTATCAGTTGTAGTGTGAAAATTAGGCTGATAACCAGCGTAACGGCTGTAAAAAGATAGCCCAACACCAGAAATGCCGATGCTCCCGTAACGCATCTTGGCTCATGGGTCATTTCTCCGATGCCCATCGATGCGGCACAGGTCCAAAAAGCAAGAGCAGGGGTAATCAGGCCCGTGAGAATTGAGGAAACAGCTGACAGCCCGACAAGACCAGCCGATTGCTTAATTGACTTGTGCTGGCTCAAATAGAGGAACAGAGCCAGTGGAGCTATGGCAATCAATAGAGGGATGATCAGTACCCCTGCAAATTTCCCCGCCACCAGGACTGCCTTCATTGCGTAGTGGATGAATGTGCGATGTCCTTTATTCAGAAAACACCCAAACGTAACCCACTCGTCGAGAAAACTTGTTTCGGGAAAGAGGTTAGTCCTCCGCCAGGGTTTGAGAAATGTTCATTCGGTAAACGCCCAGTGCGGGTAGGGCAGCGGCCAGTAGACCAATCAGCAAGGCCACACCGAGTAACGCCCATTCTTCGGGTAGAATACCAAATGCCGCCAGGTTGTAGTGATAATCCTCCGAAACACTGCTGGAGAATAACCAGAGTCCAACGCGGCTGAAGAGGATACCCAGGCCGAAACCGATAAGGGCCAGCACCAAGCCTTCTAGCAGCAGCATACCAAACAACTGTGCCCGGGTGGCACCCATAGAAAGCATCAGCGCCATTTCGTACCGTCGTTCCTTCAGGGAGTTATAAAGCGAAACGAATACACTGATGCCCGAAATGAACATAATCACGATGGCCAGTCCGCGTAATGTTTCAACCCCCACACCCAGCAGGGAGAACAGCCGGTTGATTTCTATATTGGGTAAAGCGGCCTGTAACTTGGAATTGCTGTTGATACCCCGCGCCAGCATCATCCCCATCGGGTTCCGAAACTTGATGAGCATACTGGTGATTTCACGAGGGGCTTCTTCATGCTCCTCTTCTGTTTGATCATCTACCGCAGCGGGTGTTGTTCCGTGCGCCTGTTCATGAATGGCCCATGTACTTGAGAGGGGCGTAAGGATAAGCTGATCGGTAACGGTGTTGGTGGCGTTCAGAACCCCCACCACTTTGTAAGGCGGACCAGCGTGGGCCTCGCCGTCTTTATCCAGCCCGTGCGACCCGACAAAGGTATCGCCGATTTTTAGGCCCGTTACGGTAGCTACGCGGGGTCCGATAATAGTCTCCAGATTCTGCTGAAATAGTTTCCCCTGCGCGATGGTAGCCCCAAAATGATCGAGGTATTTTTTGTTCGTCCCCACAATCCGGAACGACCGGTAATTATCGCCCATGGACAGCGGAATGGCCGTCTTGATCATTGGGATTACGCGTGAGTCGCTCGGCTTCGTCGAGTGGAATATTGCCCGTTGGGGAATCGATCTGGTAAATGCTGGATAAGATTAGCTGTAGCGGGCTGCCTTTAGCCCCCAACACCATGTCGATACCCTTGATGTTTTTGCGAAACTGATCGTCCAATTGCTTATTGAGGAGCAATAGCAGGGAAATAATGGTGATGCCAAAGGTCATGAGCAACCCACTCAGAAAACTGGTCAAGGGCTTATCCCGCAGGTTACTCCAACTAATGTGAAACAGATTCATTCCGGGGGTAATTATTGGCTGATGAAAAGCAAGCAATCAGGGAAAGCGGCATAAAATTAGCAGAAATGACCCGTTTTGATACCCAGGCCGCATATTGTTGTTTGTTAATCAGTCGACCCTGCCAAAAGGAATCTCTTTTTTTAATGGGCCATCCATTTTAACTTGCCAGAATCGTTTAACACAGCAGAGCCCTTACGCTGGATGTCCTCTGTTAACTCTTCATGATTAGTATGAAAAAAATTAGTTTACTCCTTGCTTTCTTTTGCCTCGCGCTTGCCGGAGCCCATGCCCAAACGTTCCGGGGGCTTGATAAGTCGCCGATGGACATGGCTTATTATCCCGATGATTACGCCCACGACCGTAAGTTTGCTCCCGCAAAAATCGGCACGGATAAAGCTATGGTTCGGGTAACGTACACCCGTCCGGCTAAAAATGACCGCGAGGTTTTTGGGAAATTAGTGCCGTACGGTAAGGTATGGCGGGCCGGGGCCAACGAAGCACCGGAGATCAAGTTCTATCAGGATGTCACGTTTGGTGGTAAGAAAATTCCTGCCGGTACCTATGCTCTGCTGACTATCCCGAATGAAAAGGAATGGACAATCATCCTCAGCTCTGATGTTGACCAATGGGGTGCCTATAGCTATAATGAATCCATGGATGTGGCCCGCGTAAACGTACCGGTTGAAAAAACCAGCGCTCCGCTGGACAATTTTTCGATTCAGTTTGCTAAGAAAGACCCTAAAACGACTACGATGTACATGGGTTGGGATAACACGATGGTAGCCGTTCCAATTGGTTTGTAGGGTTTGCACCCCTGGGTCCGTATCTGTGCAAACGTCAAAAGAGAAAAGGGGGAATGGTCAACTGACTGTTCCCCCTTTTCTCTTTTGACTGTTTTTCGGTCGATTACTCTCCGGGATGGTACGTGCGTTCTACGTGCTGCTGCACATCCTCCGGATAAAAGAGAACATCTTTAAATTTACCTTCGCAGTACAGCGGGGCCTGATCCGTGAAATGCTTCGTGCCGGGTTGGCTGCTCTGCCCGCCCGTAACCACCGAACGCGCTTTTACCCGTTTCCCAAACTCAACGACGGCTACAAAACTATTGCCAACGTAGCCATATCGTTTTTTTGTGTTGGGATGCGTACGTGCTCCAAAAGCCGCCAGTGACCCCCAGTTCGATGAGGTAAAGCCAACCGGAATACTCGGCTTCTGGTCATCGAAGGTCTCCTGAATCTTGCCCGTCAATCGCTGATAGCGGTTAATATCGCCCCAGGGCGTTTTCCAGGTGCCAAAATCACGGGTGAGGTCTGGCCAGCGCGTCGGCGAGGGCCGTTACTTTTTCCTGCGGGGAGGTACTGCTGATGGTGAAGGCTGTAAAGCTCAGGTTATCAAATGGCTGACCGGGCTGCACACGGCTGCGGGCCAGTTTCTGGATGGTTTCGCCCCAAACAATGCCCAGCGTCATTCCGACGGATTGAGTGCCATAGTTCCGCTTCCAGTCGGTTAGTACCTGCATGGCTTCCTGTAGATCGCGGGTTTGATTAGCCGACTCGCCGGAAACCGTTTGCCAGGCTTTCAGTAAAGAAGGAATCAGGTCGTCGAAAGCAGCTAAATGCGGGTCATTGGCGGCTGCAATAAGTGTATCGAGCGTGAAGGTCGATTTCTGACTCAAAACGCGGGCGGCATTGATACCCCGGTAGTTTTCGGCATCGGGAGCCATATAAGCTGGATACGTACTTTTGTCGGGACTGCTGCTGCCCGATACTGTAAAAGGGGTTGAGTTGCAATTCTGAATCCAGCCGCTGGCCGGGTTCTTGACCTGTACAATCTCATCGGCCGTATGCAATCCTTTCCAGTCGGTTTCGGTATCGCTGCCATCTATGGGTTGACTCCAGTTGAATTTTGGGCTCCGTTTCGGCATAAAGTTGCCGTGCCAGTAGGCAATAGTGCCATCGTCATCGGCAAACACAGTGTTGTTCGAGGCATTACCGTTCAGCTTCATTACTTCTTTGAAACTGGCATAGTTGGTTGCTTTCGTCCGCAGGTATGACTGCTCCAGCGCGTTCAGGGGCGTGTTCATCATAGCGACGGCAATCCATTTGCCATTCTTCTCGCCCACAACGGGGCCATGCTGCGTCCAGTACATCGTAAATTCTTTGTACTGAATACCGCTATCGGTTTTGTAGGGTAGCTTAACCTGCTGACTCCGAACGGGCTTTAGCTGGCTGCCATGCCGATAAAAAAGTGCCCCGTTTTTCTTCTCAATCGTTTCCAGGTATTCATCCATCGAGTCGGCATAGCTGGAGGTGTGCATCCAGCCACAATGCTCGTTAAAGCCCTGATACACAAAAAACTGTCCCCAGGTTACGGCTCCGTAGGCGTTCAGCCCCTGCTGACTAACCATTTGTACTTCCGACCGAAAGTAAAACGAGGTATGCGGATTGATAAGCAGTAAGGCATTCTTCGTCGCACTTTTGGCGGGGGCAATGGCAAACCCGTTTGACCCGACCGATTCGCGTTCGTAGAGGTCGGTATTGTCGTGTTGCGACCTCATCGACGTTTTCCGTTGCTCATAAAAATCCTGCAGCCGACTAGTGGGGACCACACTGATATTACCGCCAATGCTTCCCTCACTGAACATCAGTGGCATCCAGGGCCGAAACCGGGTGAGGAGACGGGGTTTTACCGTTGGATGCGTATAGCAGATAGTAGTTGGTACCATCGGCAAAGGCATCCAGCAGATTCTTCATCCAGACCGGACTTTTTTTGTAGAGAGCCACTGCCTGGGTCGTATCCATAAACAGCCGTGCCCGCAAATCGTGATACAGCGCCGATTCCCCTTCTACTTCGGCCAGCCGGCCAATCGCGTCCAGATAATTCATCTCGACACGGTCAAAATCGTCTTCGCACTGCGTAAACAACAGGCCGAACACCACATCGGCATCCGTTTTTCCGTAAATGTGCGGCACCCCCCAGGTATCGCGGGTAATGGTAACCTGTTTGGCCCGTTGCTGCCAGCGGGTAACCTCTGCTTTACTGAATGACTGAGCCTGACCCATACCTGCGCTCAGGATAAGGAACAAACAAAGAATTAAACCGGACGATTGGGTAACGGAACGATTCATTGAGGCTGATTTTGATGAAAAAGATGAAGGTAACACAGGGCTGGGTCATTAGTGACTGATAGCCGAAAATTGGTTGGGGGCTATCCGGTGATGCGTTTTCTGTTCGTAAGCATAAGCGAGCCGGATTAGCGTTGGCTCATCGAACAGGCGCCCCAGAAACTGAATACCAGCGGGCAGGTTGCCGGTGGTGAAGCCCATGGGAATGGTAAAGGCAGGCTGGCCCGTAGCGGGGGCAATCAGCTGGCTATTGTCACCTTTGTAGCCTCTGGCATCACCCACCAGAGCGGGCGGATAGTTCCAGCTTGGATACACTAGTGCATCAACATTAAGCCGCTCCATTTCAGCTTCCATTGCTTTCCGGTACTTAATGCGAAGCGGGTCGGTAAAGGCATCCCCACAGGGAATTTCGGGGTGACTAGGCCGGCCCTGTGTGGGTTTGCTGGTACGTAAGCCGATCCCGCACAATGTCTGAATAACCACCAACCCGAATAATATCTTCCAGCGTTTTCAGGGTATCCCGCTTCACAAAAGTGCTGAGGTACTATTCGACATCAGCCCTGAATTCAGCACACCACTGATTAGCCCGCAGTGAATCGAAATCAGGGATGGTTACGTCAACGACTCGTAGCACCCTGCCCTGAGTCATGTCCGGCTATTGCCTGATCGAAAAGCTGGTTGATTTCGGGGTGGATATTTTTGTCGCTTAGCTGACGCATGTACCCCAATCCTGGCGCCTTTCAGTCCGTCTTTCCTCAGAAACTGGCTATAGTTTTTGGGTATTTTACCCTGACTATTTTTGGTGATCGGATCGTTGGGGTCGTAGCCCACCGTAGCCTCCAGCAGCCGAACAGCATCTTCCACCGTGCGGCACATGGGTCCACCCACATCATTGCGGGTATACAGCGGAATAATGCCGTATCGGCTCACCAGCCCCAGCGACGTTCTAAAGCCCACCAGCGCGTTATGCGACGATGGCCCCCGAATGGAGTTGCCCGTATCGGAACCCAGCCCCACAGTGCCCAAGTTGGCGGCCACGGCTGCCGCCGTTCCCCCACTCGACCCGGCGGGTACATAGGCCAGATTATACGGATTCAGCGTTTCGCCCGCCATCGAACTTTGCGAGTGCATGGGTGTAAATGCCCACTCGGCCATGTTCGATTTGGCCAGAACAATGGCACCCGCTTCCCGCAGCTTCTGCACCTGCCAGGCATCTTCCGTTGGTACAAAGCCTTTCAGGGCAATGGAGCCGCCCGTTGTTTGCAGCCCCTTTGTATTGAAATTATCTTTCACGATAACCGGAATGCCATGCAGGGGCCGCAGTTTACCTGTTTTTCGAAACTCCGCATCCAGTGCGCGGGCCGTGGCGATGGCTTCCGGATTGACCAGAACAATCGAATTGAGTTTAGTGGGCTGGTCGTAGGTCTGGATACGTTCAAGGTAGCTCATTGACCAGTTGTTCACTTGTTAACGAACCAGCCCGAAAGGCCCGATGGATATCGCTAATGGTCGTTTCGACCAAGTGAAAAGTCGGGTCAGGAGAAGAATTTGGCCGCGGCTGAGCCTGAGCGGGCGCCAGCCAGTAAGGATGTGGCAATAGAAAAAAACGTACATCATAGTAGCTGATGAACGACGCGAATACGTTGGTGCATACAAATATGTCTGGACGTGTAATCATATGGTAAAAATAAGCTTTCCTACCTGTATTAAGCCAATAAATATCAACTCGGTGTATGTTTCTGCAGGTATACTATATAATTGAGTAAAATTTCAGGCCTGTTCTAGCCGCCATGGAAAAATTAGAACGAATGGACTAGCGAGGAAAGACCGGTTCTGCAAAGCGCAGTCTTCTTCTCACCGTTAATTACGCTAGTCTGCAAAGGCTGCTTAGACTTCTCATAATGTTCATGTTATCTCTTTGTAATCAGGTGGGTTATTGCGTATATTTACCTCCCCAATTTTGCAACAGACAACCATACTAATGAGCCGGGTTTTGGCCTGAAAAATCATTGCCCGGCAACTCAATCCGAATGAAAAAAGGACGCTCAAATCCGAATCAGCTCCAGATTGATTTTCTGGCGGCTTTCCGCCAGATGCTTATCAGTCTGGGCAATCCCGAAAACCTACCCGTCAATGAAAGTCTGTTTATGCGCATGACGGATCAGTGGGAAAATACCCGCGCTATACCCGCCGACCTGCTTTTCCAGAAAAGCCCCGTTGAAGCCATTGTTTTCCGGCTTGCAGAAAATGGAGCGAGACGAAAGCAGACCGATTTCGGTTTCCCAGCGAACTTATTGCCGGCGAAATTCGGGGAGAGCAGGGCCTGACTGGTTTTTCGGCCCGGTTCCGGGAACAGGGATGGATTATTTTGCCCGCCGAATTATCCGCCATGTACAAAAATCTGTTTCTGAACATTCTGGCGGCTTCCATAGGGCTTGAACATCTGTACCCGGCTCGAAAAGAGTTGCTGGCCGAAGCCGAGCGCGTAGCGCTGGCAGCGATGCTGCCCGAAGCCGAAGTGCGTAAGTTTTTCGGTTTGCGTTTGACCCGTTTCCCGGATAGCTTCCGTAGCGAAGTGGTTAATTACTATAACCTTCCATTCGATTATCGTTCTGAAACGAGCTAATCATCTTGGGATGGTATCGGAACAGGTGCTTGAAGAAGCCCGCAGCTAGTCAGCCCGTGCGTTCAGCCATTTTACGCCGTCCGCAGAGCAGCAGGGCTGCCTGACGAGTAACTTTATTACGAACGATTGAGGCAGTAGCACAAACCTAATTGATAACGAGCCGGTTAGATACGTAAACGTACTTAACCGGCTTCTTTATGCGTACCGTATGGCGGATTTTACTGGGATTTGCCGTGCTTGTAGTCCTGGTTCTCGTTGGTATGCACTTTTGGGCAGTGAGCGCACGGAGCCAGGAGGAGCAAAAACTCGTGGCACTCAATAAATACATACATGTCTCGAGCCGTTCTTTCCCTCCTGATGGCGACATGCCCATCAGTTGCAGTTGCAAGGGGGAAGAGCGCTCACCTGAAATTTCCTGGGATAATGTTCCCATCACGGCTACATCGTTCGTTATCCTAGCCACGGATTATGACGTACCCACGCCTGCTTTTTCGATTTTCAATTTGTCGCACTGGGTCGTTTATAATCTACCAACAGCCGTGCGTAGCTTACCCGATGGCGTTACGCCAGCTCAAATGATTGCGCTGGGCGGCAAAGTTGGTAAGAACTCGCTGGGGACGTCAACGTTTATTGGCCCATGCCCACCGCTGGGTCGCCATGCATACGTGTTTCGGGTGTATGCGCTCGATCAAATGCTTTCCTTCCCCGATGTACCCGATAAGCAGGCACTACTCGATGCAATGGAGGGGCATATTCTTGGGTACGGCGAATTAACGGGCTATTTCCCATAATGGCTACCTGAATTTTGCTCAACAGGCCCTCCTGAAAAAATCGCTGGAATGTATGGCTTGGTTTCAGCCTTATGCAGAAGCCGCTTATCCATACCGTTGCTTTGCGCTGGCGGTATTTTTATGGCTTATTTTGAGGGCAACTTGTCTATTAACAGGAATAATACAGGAATTCGCTTCATTCCTTAATCCTGATTTGGAAATAAGAATCGAATAACTCTGTTTTGCATAATCTATTTAATCAATAGATTATAACTACTAAAAGTCTACCTACAACCGGGAGTATAGGGAGTAATGCACCTGAAACCGTATTTTGCAAATGAAGCAGCACTATTTTACCCTGTCATTCATCCTGCTGAGTCTACTTGGCTCACTACCCATTTTAGCCCAGGACGATCTGGTTTTATTGTCCGGCCGGGTGGATGATAACGAAACGCATCAGCCCATTCCGGGGGCGGGCGTGTTAATCAAGAATACAGTAGCCGGAACCATCACGAACGAGCAGGGTGAGTTTATCCTTAGAACGAAAGTGAAATTTCCTTTTACCCTGGTGTTTCAGGTGATAGGGTACGCCCCTAAAGAGCTGACCGTAGAGCGACCGGGCGATAAAATAGCTGTAGCGCTCAACACGCAGGCCATTTTGGGGAAAGAAGTAGTAGTGACGGCATCCCGAATAGAGGAAGATATTCTTAAGTCGCCGGTCGCTATCGAAAAACTGAATTTGCGGGTGCTGAAAGAAAGTCCGGCTCCCAGTTTCTACGATGCGCTGGAGAATGTGAAGGGGGTGCAGATGACCACATCCAGCCTGACGTTCAAGGTGCCCAACACGCGGGGCTTTAACATCCCCAATAACTTTCGGTTTATGCAACTGGTCGACGGAGTTGATATGCAGGCTGCTACGCTGGGTGTACCGCTGGGCAACGCCATTGGCCCCACCGAACTCGATATTGAAAGCATTGAAATTACACCCGGAGCGGCTTCGGCACTCTACGGGATGAATGCTATAAATGGGCTGGCCAATCTCCAGACGAAAAGCGCCTTTCAGTACCAGGGCGTGAGTTTGTACCAGAAAACGGGGGTCAATCACGTCGATGGCATTGATCGCAACCCCTCTTTACTAACTGAATCAGCCGTTCGGATAGCAAAAGCGTTTGGTAATAAATTTGCCTTTAAGTTGAATTTCAGCTATTTACAGGGAGTAGATTGGCTCGCTAATACACAAACCGATCAAAATCCGCAGAAGCTAACCTCGGCTAATCCTCGTTTCCCCGAGTTATCGGGTGCCAATAATCCGGCGGCCGACTTATGGAATCGCTACGGGGACGATGGCAGTTCTCGGTCGGCTATTGCCATACAGTACAAGGGTAAAACGGAAGCCTTTACCGTAAGCCGAACGGGCTACTACGAGAAGGACCTCGTAAACCCAACGGTTCGTAATGTGAAATTCGATGGTGGTCTGTTTTACAAAATCAATGATAAGGTTGAACTATCGTACGGGTATCGTTACGGGTTGATGGATGGTATTTTTCAGCGGGGAAACAAGATTCAGCTTAAGGATGTAACGGTGCAGAATCACAAACTGGAACTGCGTGGAACGGATTTTACCCTTCGTGGCTATACCCTGATTGAGAATACGGGAAACTCGTACAACCTGAATCCATTAGCCTACAACCTTGATTTAAACAATGGGTCTAACCCTGTTTGGGCGGGCAAATTTCAGAAAGAGCTTCAAACTCAGGTTAACGCCGGAACGGATTTGGCAACGTCCATGAACCTGGCCCGGGCTGTTGCCGACCAGGGACGCGTACAGCCGGGTACAGCGGCCTTTAATGACTTGAAAAATACCATTGTTGGCGTTAATAACTGGGATATTGCGGTAAATACGCCCGGTGCTACCGCCACGGGAGGAGCCGCACTTTGGCAGCGGAGCAACACGTATCATGCCGATGGTCAGTTCAACTTGCGTCGTTACATTAAGTTTGCCGATGTGCTGGTAGGGGCCGATTACCGACGGTATGAAGTGGTTCCCGATGGCAACAATTTCGTCGATTTCTCAAAGCCCATCGAGCAACGCACTACGCCGGGTGGTAAGCGTCAGCTTTATACCAAGTATGGCGCGTTCGTATCCGTCACTAAAACATTATTAGGGGATAGACTCAAAATGTCTGCATCCCTGCGCGTTGATAATAATCCGGAATTTTCGCCTAAGGTGAATCCAAGACTGGCGCTGGTTTATACAGCTGCTCAAAAACACAACATTCGATTTACGTATCAGAATGGCTTCCGGTTCCCATCGCTGTTCGAAGCCCTGTCGTACGTTAACAATGCCGGGGTCCGGCGCGTTGGCGGACTGGCCCGTGTCAATGAAGGGCTGGGCTACCTGGAAAATTCCTACACGCTGGCTTCCATCAATAACTTTGTTTCCGCTGTGAATGCGGATGTAGCTAGTGGTTCACCCAGGAATGATGCCGCCCTGAAGAACCGTTCACAACTGGCCGTTGCCAATCTGCCCGCTGAACAGCCAGAACAAATAAGTTCTCTGGAACTTGGCTACAAGAGTGTGCTGGCCAATAACAAACTGGCAATTGATGCGGACGCGTACTACAATAGGTACAGGAACTTTTTGGGTCAGGTTGAGGTAGCCGTACCTACCAGCGGTAATGTAAGTACGGATGCTGCCGTTCTGGATATGCTGACCCGCACAAAGCAGGTCCGTTATCGGGTTTACGCTAATGCCCGACAGGTATATTATAGTTACGGGGCTTCGGTAGGACTGACGTATAACTTCTATCAGAAGTACGTTTTATCGGGCAACTTTAATTACAATAACCTGATCGCCAATGAAGAGCCTGATGTATTTGTAACAGGCTTTAATACGCCCAGATACGTGACGAATATCAGTTTTGGTAATCGCGAAATTGCTAAAAACCTGGGCTTTAACGTTGTCTGGCGCTGGCAGGACAGTTTCCTGTGGCAAAGTCCGCTGGCCGACGGAGTTATTCCCGCCTATCAGACAGTGGATGCCCAGGCAACGTACCGGGTACCTCAATCAAAACTGACTTTTAAGCTGGGCGGCTCCAATGTTTTTAACAAGCGTTTCGTTCAATATGCGGCCGGGCCCACTATCAGCGGGTTATACTACCTCGCCATAACCTGGGATGTGACGCGTTTCTGAACATCTCAGTAAGTTCAGCGAATAACACCATTGATTTATGGAGTGGCTAACGTAACGAAAGGGCAGGTACATCGTCCTAGATAAGCGAAAGTTTTTTTGAATTTGTGGAAACTGTTTGCGTTATGTGATAGTACGCAAACAGTTTCTTCGTTTTTACCGTAGTTACATTGGTTATTACCTGGTATACTACTGATCTCAACGACGTATTTATGCATAAACGCATTGCTATACTGCTCTTTTTCATGTGCTTAGGTTTGTTAGACACTCAGGCACAGATAAATCTTGCCGGCGTTGTCACCGACGAGAATGGGCAGCCATTGGCAGGAGCCACTATCGTTATTCGTAATACAAACACCAGTACAACAACACGGACTGACGGGAAATTTGCTTTGCAGGCTATGGGCGAACTGCCGCTGACTATCAGCGTATCGTTCATGGGGTATCAGCCAAAAAACGTGCAGGTGAGAGGGAATAATTTCCGTTACATCGTCGTCGTACTTAGTCAGGAAAGCAATTCAGCCCAAACCCGCGATGTTGTTGTGGTTGCCAGCCGGGTAGAAGAGGCTAGCCGGAAAGCCCCCCTAACTGTAGAAAAACTGGAGGCCGACCAGTTGCAACAGACACCGGCAGTTAGTCCGTTCGGTGCCCTTCAATACGTGAAAGGGGTTGATTTGATGACCCAGAGTCTACCGTTTCAATCCGTGAACCTACGGGGTTTTGGGTCTACCAATAACAGTCGCTTTCTGCAACTGAATGACGGTATGGATAATCGCTCGCCGGGTCTTGGGTTTGGATTCGGTACCGTAGGGGGTATTCCCGATTTGGATGTCGAACATATCGAACTTGTTGCAGGAGCATCGTCGGCTTTGTACGGACCCGATGCTGAGCAGGGAGTCATGCTAACGTCGAGTAAGAATCCATTTACGTATCAGGGTTTAAGTGTGCGGGTAACGGGCGGGGTCAACAACATCGGGAAAGCCAATTGGGCCCCCAAACCTTACCGGGATATCTCCATTCGATACGCCCGCGAGTTAAGCGAACGGCTGGCAGTGAAAGTAAACGCTCAGCGGCTGGATGCCACGGATTTTATAGCCGACAATTACGGCGACAGGCAGGCAGGTGAGCGAAGTGCTGGCTATAGGCCTGCTAGTAATTCTAATTCAAACTTTCAATATGACGGGGTCAATCGCTACGGCGATGAATTTGTTGGTACGGGTAGTGCGTACACCTTCCCCAACGATTACGCCAATGTGCTGTTACAGAATAAGCTGGTAACCAGGACGGGCTACGCCGAAGTTGATTTAATTGGAAAGAATGGTAAGGTATTCAACAACCGGGCGGATGTGTCGCTGCACTACCGGTTGCCGGGCAATGTTGAGGCATCAATAGGCTGGTATTACGGTAACGGTAACTTCATTCGTACCGCAAATTTCCGGGAGTATATCCCGAATTACCAACGGCATCAGGTTAAGGCCGAAATACGCGGTGATAACTTTTTCCTGCGGGCTTATACGACTCAGCAAAAAGCGGAAGGCTGGAACATTGGTCTCACGGCTGTAGGCATCAACAACAGTTGGAAATCGCTGGGGCAGTGGGCAGCTGAGTTTGGACAGGTGTACGTGGAGAATAAGGTCACCGTTGGTGAATCCCGCGCCACCGCCGACCGAAATCGGTACATACCTGGTTCAAGCCAGTTCAATGTTGTTCGCGATTTATTTTCAACTACCTATAACACCGATTCTGTTCCGGGCTTTGGTAGTGTCCGTGGCACCCGATTTCGCGACAACTCGGCTCTATGGCATTATGAGGGCATGTACGATCTAACCGATTTTGTTCAGGTCGCCGATATTATAGTAGGCGCAAGTGTGCGTCAGTACGCGCTCAATACGGGTGGGACCCTCTTTGCCCTCAAGCCTGATGGAACGGAATATGGGATTAACGAATACGGTGGCTACATACAGGCATCGAAGGAAATTGCCGTGGGATCTTCTTTGACGGTGAAGCCGGCGGTGGTTGTGCGGTACGACAAAAATCAGTATTTGAAAGGTGTTTTTTCGCCCAGAGCGTCGGCAGTGGTTAGCTTAAAACAACATCATTTGCGGGCATCCTGGCAATCAGCCTTTCATAACCCGGTGCCGGGGCAGCTTTTCGCTTCACCGACAATGGGTAGGTCGGGTGACGTTGGTGGCTTACCCGTTGCTTCACAGACAGCTATGCTATTGTCGAACCCTGCTTACCTGGATAGCGACGTGAAAGCGTTTAAGGAAGGACGTATTTCGGCAGAGCAGCTTCAAAATCGAGGGTATAGTCCGTCATCCATTCAAACGGAACAACTCAAAACCTGGGAAGTAGGGTATAAAGCACTATTTTGGAAAAAACTGTTGGTCGATGCGCTATACTTCCACAGTTATTACTCCGGGTTCATTTCTACCCAAACGGTATATCAGCCTGCCAATGGACAGCTAACCGGTTTTACCACGAATGCCTTTCGTACATTACAGATCAGTGCCAATAGTTTGAACGACATGTTCGTTGATGGCTGGGCAATAGGAGGGACGTATAACATAAGTCGCGGTTTCACACTGAGTGGAAATTACGCCTATCAGGTTGGCACAGTTACTCTTCGCGATGCACAAGGGGCTATACTCAATGATAATGCCGCAAATCCTATTATCAAACGTAGAATGAGCGACAGAGAAGTAGTAAAGAGAGGCCGTAATTACTTCAACTCACCCGAAAACAGGTATACTGTTTCGTTTGGTAATCCGCAATTGACCGCCCGGCTTGGCGCATCCGTCTCCTATCGCTGGACGGATAAAATGTGGTATGAACAGGGAATAACAGCAGGAGATGTCTGGCTGCCTGCCTGGAGCAGTTTAGATGCGCAGGCATCGTATCGAATGCCCCTTCTGAAATCGGTGATAAAAGCAGGCGGCACAAACATCCTTAATAAATACTATGCCCAGGGATACGGCCTGGCTCAAATTGGTGGGCTCTATTACGTAAGTATAACGTTTGATGAGTTGATGAAGTAATCTTTCTGACCTACGACGTTCAATAAAAAATGCCCCGATCATTACTGACCGGGGCATTTTACTTAGTTGTACTCCAACGCTTAAACCGTCGCCCGTTTCTTACTGCGGGCAAATGACTCGCGCGATTCTGTAACTATTTCCAGTTCTTCCTTCGAACCGACAATGGCGTTCTGATAGTGACGAAGACCCGTACCCGCCGGAATCAGGTGACCAACGATTACGTTCTCTTTCAGGCCGTCGAGTGTATCGCGCTTACCCCGAATCGACGCTTCGCTCAATACCTTCGTTGTTTCCTGGAAGGAAGCCGCCGAGATGAAACTGTCTGTACCTAACGATGACTGAGTAATACCCATCAGCGTTGGTTGCGAAACAGCCGCCATCGCGTCACGAACGGTTACCAGCGCCATGTCACGGCGTTTCAGACTTGAATTCTCATCCCGAAGCTGACGGCTCGTAACAATCATACCTGGTTTGAAATTAGGCGACTCACCGGGTTCCATAACAACTTTAGCATCGAGTACTTTGTCGTTTTCTTCCCGGAATGACCATTTGTCAACCACTTGACCTTCAAGGAAGTTAGTGTCGCCAGAGTCGATAATTTCAACTTTCTGCATCATTTGCCGTACAATGGCTTCAATGTGCTTATCGTTGATTTTCACCCCCTGCAGACGGTATACTTCCTGAATTTCATTCACCAGATACTCCTGAACGGCAGTTGGACCTTTAATGGCCAGAATGTCGCTTGGCGTAATGGCACCATCAGACAGTGGTGCGCCAGCCCGTACAAAGTCATTGTCCTGTACCAGAATAAACTTCGACAGAGGGACCAGGTATTTCTTCTTCGTGCCGTCTCTCGACTCGATGAAGATTTCGCGGTTACCACGCTTGATAGCACCGTAGGTTACTACCCCATCAATTTCGCTTACTACGGCTGGATTGGATGGGTTACGGGCTTCAAACAATTCCGTTACCCGTGGCAGACCACCCGTAATATCACGGGTTTTACCGACGTTACGTGGAATCTTCGCCAGCGGTTGACCAGCTTTGATTTTCTGCCCTTCCTTCACCACCAAGCGTGAGCCAACAGGTAGGTTATAACTCTTCTGCAACGGACCTCCGTCATTATCGGGTAGGTGCAGCGTCAGCGTTGTGGTGCCCTGTACAACAATGGCTGGGTTCTTGGCTTTGTCACGAGTTTCGATGATTACCTTCTCCTGGAAGCCGGTTTGCTCATCAAATTCTTCGCGGTAGGTGATACCATCTTCAATGGCATCGAAATTCAGGGTACCTGTCAATTCCGACAGAATAACGGCGTTATAAGGATCCCAGGCGCAAATGTCGTCGCCCTTTTTCACCATATCACCGTCTTTCACCCGCAGGAACGCGCCATAAGGAACGTTATTGCTAATCAGAGTGACGTTTCGGTCGGCAGGGTTCACAATCCGAACCTCACCCGAACGACCCATGACAATCGTTTGAGGATTACCTTCCGCATCTTCCGAAGATACCGTCCGCATTTCTTCTAACTCGATGAGGCCGTCGAATTTTGCTTTGATCGACGCATCAACCGCAATGTTAGAGGCTGTACCACCCACGTGGAAGGTACGAAGTGTCAACTGGGTACCTGGCTCACCAATGGATTGCGAGGCAATAACACCCACCGCTTCACCAATGTCGACCATACGGCCTGATGCCAGGTTACGTCCGTAACATTTCGCACAAACTCCCTCACGGGATTCACACGTTAATACCGACCGGATTTCAACCGTTTCTATGCTTGTTTCGTCAATCTGAGCGGCTACTTCTTCTGTAACCAGTTCGCCAGCTTCAATAATCAACTCTTTTGAGAGCGGATCATAGATATCATGAACCGTGGTCCGGCCTAGAATACGCTCCGATAATGGCTCAACGATGTCTTCGTTATCTTTCAGCGCTGATACCTGCAGACCGCGCAGGGTGCCACAATCGTCTTCGCTGATAATTACATCCTGCGCTACGTCGTGCAGACGACGGGTCAGGTAACCAGCATCAGCCGTTTTCAAGGCTGTATCGGCCAAACCTTTACGGGCACCGTGCGTAGAAATAAAGTATTCCAATACGTCCAGGCCTTCCTTAAAGTTCGACAGAATCGGGTTTTCGATAATCTCACCAACCGAACCCTGCAGGTTTTTCTGAGGCTTGGCCATCAGACCACGCATTCCACCCAACTGACGAATTTGCTCTCTGGAACCACGGGCGCCGGAGTGCATCATCATATAGATAGAGTTGAAACCACCCTGATCGGCTTCAAGCTGCTTCATCAGTGTCTCGGTCAAACGGGAGTTTACACGAGTCCAGATGTCGATAACCTGGTTATAACGCTCGTTCTCCGTAATCAGACCCATCAGGTAGTTATCCCAAACAGTCTGTACTTCAGCCTTCGCTTCATCAACCAGACCCTGTTTTGCTTCAGGAATCATAACGTCGCTAAGACCAATCGACAGACCGCCTTTAAACGCCATCTGGAAACCAAGTTCCTTAATTTCGTCGAGGAACTGAGCTGTCCGGGCACCACCCGAAATTTTGAAGATCAGCGCAATGATCTGCTGAAGTTTCTTCTTCGTCAACAACTCATTGATATAACCAACCTCTTCGGGAACGGCTTGGTTGAACAACAACCGACCAGCAACCGTGTCGATAACTTTATAAACCAGCTCGCCACTCTCATCCCGAACTTTCACCCGGCACTTGATATTGGCATGCTTGGAAACTTTGCCTTCATTGATGCCAATAATTACTTCTTCGGTACCATAGAACGTCATGCCTTCACCCACAATTGGGTACTCAGGAATGCTCTTGCGACCTTTGGTCACGTAGTACAGACCCAATACCATGTCTTGCGATGGTACCGTAATTGGCGCACCATTGGCAGGGTTCAGGATATTGTGCGACGCCAACATCAACAGAGAAGCTTCCAAAACGGCTTCCTGTCCCAGTGGAACGTGAACAGCCATCTGGTCACCGTCAAAGTCAGCGTTGAATGCGGTACAAACGAGTGGGTGCAACTGGATAGCTTTTCCTTCGATCAGTTTAGGCTGGAAGGCCTGAATACCCAACCGGTGAAGCGTTGGAGCACGGTTCAGCAGAACAGGGTGACCTTTCAGTACGTTTTCCAGAATATCCCAGATAACAGGATCTTTCCGGTCAACGATTTTCTTAGCCGATTTTACCGTTTTTACGATACCGCGCTCGATCAGTTTGCGAATAACGAACGGCTTGAATAATTCAGCCGCCATATCTTTTGGCAGACCACACTCGTGCAATTTCAATTCAGGCCCAACTACGATAACCGAACGACCCGAATAATCGACACGCTTACCCAGCAGGTTTTGCCGGAAACGTCCTTGCTTACCTTTCAGCATGTCAGAAAGCGATTTCAATGCCCGGTTTCCTTCTGAACGAACGGCGTTTACTTTCCGTGAGTTATCAAACAGCGAATCGACAGCTTCCTGCAACATCCGCTTTTCGTTACGGAGAATTACTTCAGGAGCTTTGATTTCAATCAGCCGCTTCAATCGGTTGTTCCGGATAATAACCCGACGATACAGGTCATTCAAATCGGAAGTGGCAAAACGACCACCATCAAGAGGGACAAGTGGGCGCAGTTCGGGTGGAATAACAGGGACCATTTTGATCACCATCCATTCAGGACGGTTTTCAATACGGCCATTTGCATCCCGAAAAGCTTCAACAACTTTCAGACGTTTCAGTGCTTCTGCTTTCCGCTGTTGCGACGTATCCGTAGCCGCAGCGTGGCGCAGTGAGTAAGATAGTTCATCCAGTTCTACCCGTGACAACAACATTTCCAGCGCTTCGGCACCCATCTTGGCGATGAATTTGTTCGGGTCTTTGTCGTCAAGATGCTGGTTGGTACCCGGCAGTTTATCAATGATATCCAGATACTCGTCTTCTGTCAGGAAGTCGAGTTGATTGATACCGTCTTCGGCCTTCACACCGGGCTGAACAACTACATACCGTTCGTAATAAATAATTTGATCAAGTTTCTTGGTAGAAAGTCCCAACAAGTAACCAATTTTGTTCGGAAGACTACGGAAGTACCAGATGTGCGCAACAGGAACCACCAGTTCGATGTGCCCCATCCGCTCCCGGCGAACCTTCTTTTCGGTTACTTCTACCCCACAACGGTCACAGATAATGCCTTTATAGCGAATCCGTTTGTATTTGCCGCAATGGCATTCCCAGTCCTTTACTGGCCCAAAAATCCGCTCGCAGAACAAGCCGCCCATTTCCGGTTTGTAGGTCCGGTAATTGATAGTTTCCGGCTGTGTCACTTCACCGTAGGAACTCTCCAAAATAGACTCCGGCGAAGCCAGGCTGATTGTTACACTCTGGAAAGTCACTGTTGAGTTTCTTATTCTTTTTGAATGACATTGGTTGGAGATTATAAGTTTGAAAAAGTAGAAGCTAGAAGGTAAGATTTAAGAGCGAGAAGGGCTGACGCATCAACATTCTCACTCTTAACTCCTCACTCCCACTCCTGATACTCTTTATTCTAATGTAATTTCAAGGGCAGACCACGCAATTCGTGAACAAGTACGTTGAACGATTCCGGAATATTGGGCTTCGGCAGGTTTTCACCTTTCACGATAGCTTCGTACGCCTTTGCTCGACCAACCACGTCATCGGATTTGACGGTCAGAATTTCCTGCAGAATGTGAGATGCACCAAAAGCTTCCAGCGCCCACACTTCCATCTCACCAAAACGCTGACCACCGAACTGAGCTTTACCACCCAACGGCTGCTGTGTGATGAGCGAGTAGGGTCCGATTGAACGGGCGTGCATCTTATCGTCCACTAAGTGACCAAGCTTCAGCATATAAATGATTCCCACTGTAACGGGTTGATCAAAACGCTCACCGGTTAGTCCGTTGTACAGGTACGTCCGACCAAAAGAAGGCAATCCAGCTTCTTTCAGTTCGTCGGCCACCTGCTGCTCCGTCGCTCCGTCAAAAATTGGCGTAGCATACTTGCGGTTAAGTTTCTGACCAGCCCAAGCCAGTACAGTTTCGTAAATCTGGCCGAGGTTCATACGGCTTGGTACGCCGAGCGGATTAAGCACGATGTCTACTTTCGTTCCATCTTCCAGGAACGGCATGTCTTCATCACGTACAATCCGAGCAACAACACCTTTGTTACCGTGGCGACCAGCCATTTTATCCCCCACTTTCAGTTTACGCTTCTTGGCAATATATACTTTCGCTAGCTTCACGATACCGGCGGGTAGTTCATCACCTACTTCAAGTGTAAACCGCTCCCGCTTAAACTTACCGGTAATTTCACTCCGACGATTGTTATAGTTTTTCACTAATGCGATAACCATTTCATTCGCTTTCTCATCGTCGGTCCAGCTATCCAGATTCAAATCCGATAACAGGTTGGCTTCTTCCGGCACAGCATAGCTGCTTTCGTCGCGGTAAGCATTTTTGTCAGGGAAGAGGTTATCCGTAATATTCTTTCGGTTAAACTTCACCCCCTTGCTTACTACTTCGTCGCCAAATTTGTGCTTGACACCAGCGCTGGTCTTTCCATCGAGTAAGTTTACCGTTTTATCGACCATGCGGGTACGGAAGTCATTCAACTCACGACCGTATTTCTTCATCAGCGCCTTCACCTCATCCTTGTGCTTACCCCGATCTTCTTTGGCCGGACGGGCAAATAATTTGGTGTCGATAACCACACCTTTCAGGGATGGTGGCGCTTTCTTAGATGCATCTTTCACATCACCGGCTTTGTCACCGAAGATGGCACGAAGTAGTTTTTCTTCCGGCGTTGGATCACTTTCACCTTTCGGTGTAATCTTTCCAATTAGAATATCGCCTTCTTTCACTTCTGTACCAACCCGAACAATACCGTTTTCATCAAGATTCTTGACGGTTTCTTCGCTAACGTTAGGAATTTCAGACGTTAACTCTTCTTCGCCCCGTTTGGTATCGCGTACCTCCAGTTCAAACTCCTCAATGTGAATGGATGTGAAAATATCTTCCCGCACTACGCGTTCCGAAATCACAATAGCATCCTCAAAGTTGTAGCCCTGCCAGGGCATGAAGGCAACCTTCATGTTCCGGCCCAGGGCTAGTTCACCTGCCTGAGTTGCATAGCCTTCGCACAGCACATCACCTTTCTTCACCTTCTGTCCTTTCAGCACAGTCGGTTTGATATTGATGCATGTGTCCTGGTTAGTCCGGCGGAATTTGATCAGTTTATATGTCTTCCGATCTTCATCGAACGAAATGGCCATTGCATCTTCGTCAAGGTTGTATTTGACTACAATCTTAGTAGAGTCAACCAATTCGACAACGCCATCTGCTTCAGCAATAACTAATGTACGGGAGTCAACCGCCACACGACCTTCCAGACCAGTGCCCACAATAGGGGCTTCGGGCCGAAGTAATGGAACAGCTTGACGCTGCATGTTCGAACCCATCAGGGCACGGTTAGCATCGTCATGCTCCAAGAACGGAATCATAGAGGCAGCTACCGACACAATCTGGTTAGGCGCAATATCCATGAACGTAACGTTTGCGGGTTCCGCAATGGGAAAGTCACCTTCAAACCGGGCTTTTAGGCGGTCAACCTGAAAATTACCCTTCTTATCGATGCCCGCATTTGCCTGCGCAATATAGTGGGTGTCCTCTTCTTCAGCAGTCAGATACATCACTGGCTTATCCATCGCAACTTTTCCGTTTTCGATAATACGATACGGTGTTTCGATGAAGCCCATGCTGTTAATTTTAGCATAGACACACAGCGATGATATCAATCCAATATTCGGGCCTTCCGGCGTTTCAATGGTACACAACCGACCGTAGTGGGTGTAGTGTACGTCACGAACCTCAAAACCCGCCCGCTCACGCGATAAACCGCCCGGTCCCAGTGCCGACATACGACGTTTGTGCGTCACTTCGGCCAGTGGGTTCGTTTGGTCCATGAACTGTGATAACTGGTTAGTACCAAAGAACGAGTTGATGACGGACGACAGCGTCCGGGCATTAATCAGGTCAACAGGTTTGAAATCTTCATTGTCCCGAACGTTCATTCGTTCTTTGATAGTCCGGGCCATACGAGCCAGACCAACACCGAACTGGGCATATAACTGTTCACCTACTGTCCGGACGCGCCGGTTGCTCAGGTGGTCAATATCATCAACAACGGCCTTTGAGTTAATCAGACCAATCAGGTACTTCACAATAGACACGATGTCTTCTGTCGTCAATACCTTCATGTCCGACGAAATGTCGAGCTGTAATTTCTTGTTAATACGGTAACGGCCTACATCACCCAGGTCATAGCGTTTATCCGAGAAAAACAGACTCTGGATAATCTCTCTTGCCGTCTGTTCGTCAGGAGCGTCCGCGTTCCGGAGCTGACGATAGATTTGCTCTACCGCTTCTTTTTCCGAGTTGGAACTGTCCTTTTGCAGGGTATTGTAAATGATGTTATAATCGGCCATGTTCATGTCTTCCTTGTGCAGGATGACCGACTTCTGTCCCGATTCCGTAATAACATCAATATCGTCAGCCGTGATAGCCGAATCGCGCTCCAGCAGGACTTCGTTTCGGCTAATAGACACGACTTCACCCGTATCTTCATCCACAAAGTCCTCCGTCCAGGTGCGCAGAACCCGCGCAGCCAGCCGACGGCCAATGGCCTTCTTCAGGTTAGCAGGCGTAGCCGGGACTTCTTCCGATAAACCGAACAAATCCAAAATGTCTTTGTCCGAACCGAAACCAATAGCCCGCAAAAGCGTCGTTACCGGAAATTTCTTTTTCCGGTCGATATACGCGTACATGACGTTATTCACATCCGTTGAAAACTCAATCCATGAGCCTTTAAACGGAATGATACGGGCTGAATAAAGTTTTGTCCCGTTTGTATGCTTACTCATTGAGAAGAATACACCCGGCGAGCGGTGCAATTGGGATACAATTACCCGTTCAGCTCCATTAATGACAAAAGAACCTTTCTCCGTCATGTAAGGGATGTTACCCAGAAAAACCTCTTGCTCAATCGTTTCGAAATCCTCGTTGT
>CAWARB010000041.1:0-117770 GCA_963784335.1 uncultured Cytophagales bacterium
CGACGCAACAGGAAGCCTGGTTAAAACTCCTGCGCCAGGTTGAAGAAGAACCCCTTGTTTCCCTGCGCGTTTACGGTGCCGCTGAAACGCATTACCAGGTTATAGAACGAAACCACATCGACGCTTAGCCCCGTGCCAGCCAGCAGCTGGTTCGCCAGCCTGCTTTGGTACTGTTCGGCAACGGTACTGCTCACGTAGCCCACATCGCCGAACGCCGTCAGGTAAACCGCTATCGGTACGGTATTGAACTGTCGGATGTGCAGCCAGTTCAGTTGTTTACGGACATTGAGCAGCTGGTACCGAAAGCTGTTTCGCCAGATGGCCGTCCGCTGTCCGTCAATAACGTAGAGTTCATAGCCCCGCACCATATCGCTGGAACTGCCCAGACCACGCAGGTTGAAGTAGGGTTGCCGGGTCGGCCAGGTAGCGCGGGCGCGCAGGCTTCCTGCCCCGTAAAACCGCCCCCCCATTGACCAGTACCGGGTCATGGAAGCCGACAGATCCAGAAAGCGAAAATTATCGGATGGCAGGATGCCCGATACGCCCACCGCTGCGGTGAACAGCTTGCCGATCAGGGGAAAAACCACATTATCCCGCCGGTCGTACCGGTAGATATAACTCATGGCCAGAAACTGCTGCCGGGTGCGGCCATCCAGAAAATAATCCGGGTTGAGCCGGGCAATGGTATCGGCAATGGTGTTTCGGGTATAGCGCGTGTCCACCGTGTGGTAATGATATAGCCCGCGCCGGTTGGTCAGGGTAAGGCTGGCGTAGGTCCGCTCCCGAAGCACGTTTTCCGATTTTGTGTACACCCACTTATCGAACTGGGTCCGGTACGGTATTTCCTTGTTGGTGGTGTAGCCAACATCAACCCGTAAACCAATTTTCTGGGCCTTGTCGATGTACGGTTTTGAATAGGACAGGATGGTACGCTGGAGGAATCCCCGTTCAATAACCACCTGGAGCCGGTCATTCGTGCCCGTCACGTTCCGGTAACTGAGTCGGCCACCGTAAATGACCCGCCGAAAATCGCGCCCCCGGTCGTACCACCACTCGTTGAAATTCCGGTCGGCCAGGTCAAAAACGGGGTAGGCAATAATGTACCAGCGCTCTTTCATCACCACGGTCAGATCGATCTGGGCCAGCTGAGTTGAATCGGCAGCCGGGATAATCCGGGTAGCGATATCGACCGTCACAAACAGGGTGGTGTTGTTGATGTTACGCTGGTCCCATTGAACCCGGCCCGGCAAATCGGCCAGCCGAACGGAGTCCCCAGCGTGTAGCGTCATTTCGCGCAGAATGATCCGATCCTTCGTTTTAACGTTTCCCTCCAGCGTAATGGAACGCACGATTACCGACTGCGATGAGTCGGTCTGGGCATAGACAGGGATGATTTGAGCTGATAACAAAAATACCGTCAGAACCAGACTAGCTATTGGCCATTTTTGGGGAATCATGCTCAACTGTATGTCTTTACAAAAAAATAAGCCAAGAATATCTCTATATCCTGCAAATCGCTCCGTATTATTGCTATTAGTACTATGTCACCTATGATAACAGTTTAAAGATACGATAATCTATGCAAACGGGAAGCATCGAACAGTCCTCGGCAAAGGTCAGGCCTACCCTGAATTTCTGGCAGATCTGGAACATGAGTTTTGGTTTTTTCGGGATTCAGTACGGTTTTGGCTTACAGCAGGCCAACATGAGTCCGATTTTCCGATACCTCAACGCCGACGAAGCGAACATACCCATTTTATGGCTGGCGGGTCCGGTTACGGGGCTGATTGTGCAGCCCATCATTGGCTCCCTCAGCGACCGGACCTGGTCGCCCCGCTGGGGTCGCCGGAAGCCGTTTTTCCTGATTGGGGCCCTGGTTACCAGTTCAGCGCTGTTTCTGATGCCCAATTCGTCGACGCTCTGGATGGCGGCCAGCCTGATGTGGATACTGGACACCGGCCTGAACATTACGCAGGAGCCTTTCCGGGCGTTTATCGGCGATAAACTCACCGAAAAGCAGCGGGGACTCGGCTTCGCCATGCAGAGTTTCTTTGTGGGTTTTGGGCAGACGCTGGCGAACCTGATGCCGTACATTTTGCCCATTTTCGGGGTTACGCTGCTCCAGACCAGCAATGGCGGTACCATTCCTGATTTTGTCAAGTATTCGTTTTACATCGGTGGGGTAGCCGTCGTGCTGGCCGTTCTCTGGACGATGTACACCACCGACGAGTACCCCCCCGACGATATGGAAGCGTTTGAGGAGCAGAAACGGGAAGGGGCGGGTATTGGCGGGATGTTGATGGAACTGGGAATGGCCCTCAAAGAGATGCCGACTACCATGAAGCAACTCTGGTGGGTGAAGTTTTTCACCTGGTACGGCCTGCCGCTGATGTGGCAGTTTTTGTCGCTGGCCGTTGCCCGGCACGCGTTCAATGCGCCCAACGCCACCAGCAATCCACTGGGTTTTGCCGAGGGCACGCAGTGGGGTAGTTTGTGCCTGGCTATTTTTAACGTTGGGTGTTTCACCATCTCATTTTTTTTACCCGCCATTGCCGACCGTATCAGCCGCCGGGGCACTCACGCCCTGTTCCTGACCATTGGGGGCTTTGGCTTCCTGTCCATGCTCCTGTCGAACGACAAATACATTTTCCTGTTTGGGATGGGGCTGGCCGGTCTGGCCTGGGGGTCTATTCTGTCCATGCCGTACGTGTTGCTGGCCAATTCGGTCCCCAAACAACGCATGGGCGTATACATGGGCATTTTCAACGGCTTCATTGTGGTGCCCCAGATTATCAATAACACTACGGTCAAATACATTTACGGGCCGCTGCTCAACAATGACCCGCGCAATGCCCTGGCCCTATGCGGCATCTGTATGCTGCTGGCGGCCGGGTCCTGCTTCCTGGTAAAAGAGACCACACGCAGTGAAGAAGCGGCCTTCCCCATCGAACCCGGTGGAAACTAATCGTTACTCCATTTCCACTTTCTTATTCTTCTGAGTAGCTTTCCAGCCGTAAACCTAAACGCTGGAAAGCTACTCAGAAGAATAATTTTTGTCGATGATAGATTTAACCCGTCCCTTCGCTGTACTGTCAGTTGGCGAATTACTGGCCGATTTGATTGGCCACCACGTGTCGACTAGTTTGCTCGATGCGCAGGATTTCAGACGCTACCAGGGTGGTAGTCCGGCCAATATGGCGGCCAACATGGCCCGGTTGGGTGGCAAAGTAGCCCTGGTTGCCTGCGTTGGCAACGATAATATTGGTAGATACCTGATCCGGCAGGTAGAGGAAACCGGGGTGAACATAGATCATGTTACGGCCGACCCGCTGGAGCCCTCCTCCGTCGTGGTGGTGTCGCGGACGGCGGGCACGCCCGATTTTGTGGCCTACCGCCATGCCGACTGCCTGATAAAGCCCGACCAACTCCCCGATTCCCTTTTAAACCAGACTCAGTTATTTCACACCACCTGCTTCGCCCTAAGTCGCCAGCCCGCCCAGGATACCATCATTGATGCCGCTCGCCGTGCCCATGCGGCTGGTTGTCAGGTGAGTATTGATGCCAATTACGCTCCCACCATATGGCCCGACCGGGAGCAGGCCTGGCGCGTGCTGACGGATTATTTTGCCTCTGGTGCCCTGGTAAAAGTCAGTGAGGATGATGCCGAGCGATTGTACGGAGAACCGCAGGAACCAGATAAGATTCTAAGCGACTTTCATGGAATGGGTGCTTCTGTAATCTGCCTGACGCTTGGCTCCAATGGCAGTCTTGTATCGTACGATGGTGGAACCAAACGAGCCCGGATACCGGGCAAAAAACTCGATGTGGTGGATGTTACCGGGGCCGGTGACGCGTACTGGGCCGGGTTTCTGATAGCCCATCTGGATGGGTATGCCCCCGGGAATTGCGCCCAGGCCGGAGCCGCTTTGGCAAAAATGAAACTAACCCGTCAGGGTCCCCTGCCGGACAAAGTTGACCGAAAAGTAATTTATCAGGATTTTGAGTAGAGAATTATTAACTATATTGATAAAAATGACTACTTTGACTTTCACTTTACTAAGAGAAACGAAGTCAACCATTACGTAATTACCAACATTTTGTCAATCTTTTAACCGATTTAGTAATGAAGAGCAACGTAACGTTTCGGATTGCCCAGGTAGCAACACTTACCTTCGCGGCAACACTACTCCTGGTAGGTTGCCAACCCGTAGAACCGGATACCTCCCTGTCACCCGGCACTCGGTCGGCCACCAATGCCCGGCTAAAGGCGGATGTAGACTATGTGGATGGTGAACTATTGTTGCAGTTTGATGAAAATGCTACCGATGCTGTCAAGAACAGGGCCTTCGACAAAGTAAAAGGAATCCCTGCCGAAAAAATCCTGACGAAGGCCATGCAAAAGGCGGGCAAAAAAGAAGGGTTACTGGTCGTAAAAGTTAACAAGAACGTACTCGAAGCCATTACCGAACTTAACGGTACAGACGGGGTGGCCTTTGCCGAGCCCAACTTCATCTACACCCACACCGCCGTGGCGACTGATCCTTTCTTCACGAATGGTTCGCTGTGGGGCATGTATGGCCCCGCTACCTCACCGGCAAACCAGTATGGCAGCAATGCGGCCGCAGCCTGGGCAGCTAATAATACGGGTTCTGCTGCGGTATACGTAGGTGTCATCGATGAGGGTGTTCAACTAACGCACCCCGACCTGAGTGGACAGGTTTGGGTAAATCCGAACGACCCGGTGGATGGGGTTGATAACGATGCGAATGGCTACGTTGATGATACGAACGGATGGGACTTTGATGGCAATAACCGAACGATCTATGATGGTGGAACGCGGGGTAGCTCCGATGACCACGGTACCCACGTGGCCGGCACGATTGGAGCCAAAGCAGACGGGAAAGGGGTTGTGGGGGTTAACTGGAACATCACCCTGATTTCGGCCAAATTTCTGGGGAAGCGGGGCGGCACCACTGCCAATTCCGTTAAAGCTGTTGATTACCTGACCAACCTCAAAAACAAGGGCCTAAACATTGTAGCGTCAAACAATTCCTGGGGCGGTGGCGGCTATTCGCAGGCCCTGTACGATGCCATCAGTCGGGCCAATACGGCCGGTATTATGTTTATTGCGGCAGCCGGCAACAGTGGAACTAACAACGATGCTACAGCCAGTTATCCGTCTAATTATGACCTGCCCAACGTCATCGCCGTAGCGGCCATCGATAAAACCGGAGCCTTGGCCAGTTTCTCCCAATACGGTGCTACCACCGTTGATCTGGGCGCGCCCGGTGTAGCCATCAACTCGACAACCGCTTTCAACACCTATTCGTCTTACAACGGAACGTCTATGGCGACTCCCCACGTAACGGGAGCCGTGGCACTGTATGCCTCGACCCACCCCGGTGCCACGGTTGCCCAGATCAGAAACGCAATCCTGTCCAGTACGGTACCAACCCCCTCCTTAATTGGTAAGACGGTAACCGGTGGGCGGCTGGATGCCAATGCGGCTTTATCCAAGTAAGATTCCTGTATACGCTATAAACAAAGAAAGCCGAAGCATACGTTTCGGCTTTCTTCGTTTATAGAAGTGATTACTTCATATCTTCCAGCTTATCCAGGTCGATATCTTCCAGGGCGGCTTTGATTTTATCCATGCTCACCCCCCGCCCTTTGGCGGAGACAACAAACCGTTTGTTGATCAGCACGTTTACTTCGCCATTCTTATCGGCACTGTCGTATTTCTCGTACGCCTTATTGTCCCCCATTGTTGGTGGTCTTTTCGTAGCCGTGTTCGGTTTCTTTATCGACCTCCATCATCGACCAGGCGGCCAATCCCATCATCATGGGTGAACCACCGCCATCAATAATCGATAATTCGATGTGTTCACTGTCGTCTGCGTTGGCATATGTCCCGGTTGCGGTAGAAACGGTGAAGCCCATGGCGCCATCCTTCTCACCGGTAGCCTCCTTACGGGGTAATCCATCGGCATCAGCGGGAAGTAACGCTTTGAGCGTGCGGAAATCAACCGTAGCCACGGGGCCTTTTTTCTGCATGTCCTCCATCTGCGATGCCATCTCTTTCATGGCACTGGCAGCCCCCATCACCGATACTGATTCGTCGTCTTTTTTCTCTTCCTCTTTGTTGCTGCCGCAACCAATGAGCAATAGTGCCGGAAGTAGCCCGGCCCAGAGTACGTTTTGATGTGTACGCATAGCTTTTTGTCGATAAGAATGGGGGTGAATTGTACCCTGGGCAAATTACACTTTCCGCCCATACAGCGACCAAAGTTTTGAGTAAACGTAACACGCCCTGTTCGCTTACTCAGCTACCGGCTTACTCAACACGTAGTAATTTGCGTCAATCGTGAGCGTCTTCGCTCCCCTGGCCGACAGCTTCTTCCATTGCGCTGTGGGCTGAATAGCCTGGTACGGCCCCGACTCGCCCAGACATATCCGCACCGGCATCGCAAAGCCGGGGACCGTATTGGCCCAGCGATACTGAAAACCATCCGCCACCGGGCGGTATTCGAGTACGGGTATCCGGGTGTCGCGCAGATACTGGTCAAACACGGGTTTGAGGTTCAGGCCCGCCTGCTGACTCATGTACTGCTCAATCTGGTCCGTGGTTACGGTTTGGTGGTAGAATGTTTTGTTCAGGCCCCGCAGTATCTGTCGCCAGGTAGCGTCATTACCCACCAACTGCCGAATGGTATGGAGCATGTTCCCCCCTTTGTAGTACATATCGCCCGACCCTTCCTGATTCACATTGTAGGTGCCAATAATCGGTTTGTCGTTGCGGATGTTGGCCCGACAGCCAATAACGTACTGCGCACCGGCATCCTTACCCCAGTAATACTCCGTAAAAAGGCATTCCGAATAGTTGGTAAAGCTCTCGTGGATCCACATATCGGCCACATCCCGGTAGGTGATGTTATTGGCAAACCACTCGTGCCCCGATTCGTGAACGATGATAAAATCCCACAGCAATCCCCAGCCCGTTCGGGAAAGGTCGCGGCCCAGGTAGCCATTCCGGAAGTGATTCCCATAGGTTACGGAACTCTGGTGCTCCATACCCAGGTAGGGCGTTTCAACCAGTTTATAGCCATCTTCGTAAAAAGGATACGGCCCAAACCAGTGCTCAAACGCCTTCAGCATTCTGGGCACCTCTGTAAACTGTGCCCTGGCAGAATCGAGGTGCTCGGGGAGTGCGTAATAAGTGAGCGGAAGTTTGCCCTTTTCGCCGGTGTACTCCTCCGACCAGTGTTCGTACCGGGCAATGTTCAGGTTTACCCCGTAGTTGTTGATGGGGTTCTGCACGTACCAGTCGAAGGTGCGGGTATGGTCGGGGTTGGTGGTCACCCGGCGGAGTTGCCCGTTCGATACATCCATCAGGTCCTCGGGAACGGTTACCGAAATAGCCATTGAATCCGGTTCGTCGTACATATGATCTTTGCAGGGCCACCACGCGCTGGCCCCCAGCCCCTGACAGGCCGTAGCAATAAACCAGTTACCGGCCTTGTCGCGCGACCAGACCAGCCCCCCATCCCAGGGCGGGCGTTTGGCCACGCGGGGTTTGCCCCCATAAAACACCGTTATCGCTTCGGTCTGCCCGACTTTCTGGGCTTTGGTCAGGGTAACGAAGTGGGCGTTGCCATCCTGCCGCACGGCCAGTTGTTTTCCATCCTGCTCTACCCGCAGTACCCGCAGCGGCTTTTGCAAATCCACCTGCATTACCTGCCCCGGTTTTAGCACCCGATACCGGATAAGCGTTGAGCCGTTCAGCGTGCTGTCGGTGGGTTGCACCCGGACACGCAGGTGATAAAAAGCCAGATCCCACCAGGCCCGTTCGGGCGTGATAGTGCCCCGCAGGGTATCGGCGTGGGTAAACCGGGTGCGCTGCTGCGCAAAAGCGGGGATTACCAGCGTCAGCATCAGTAGCTGAAGGAGGGCTATGCTGTTTTTAGATCGCATTTTTTTGTAGCCGGGGTGTTAGTCCGGATGGCCGTCAGGCTTCTTTTGTACGTACTGATACTGGTAATTTAGCCTAATGGCTGCCCGGACTGAACCAGGCTCCACCGCCCTACCGCGCCCCCGGCGGGCAGTTTTTCAGCAGGTAGTTCGTGTACAGGGTTTGCAGGTGCAGGGTAGTGCCCTCGCCCTCATAAATACCGTGCGAGCGGTTAGGATACGGCATCACCTGGAACTGTTTATTGTACTTAACTAATTCATTGATAAGCACTTCAGCATTGTCGTAATGCACATTATCGTCGCCGGTACCGTGAATGTAGAGCAGATTACCCTGCAGGTTTTTTGCGTAGGTTATGGGTGAACCCGCCACAAAATCGTTCCGGTTCTCCTGCGGCAATCCCATATACCGTTCCTGATAAATGTTGTCGTAAAATAACTGATTCCCCACGGCCGCAATGGAAATACCGGTTTTGTAGATGTCAGGGTACTGGAACAGCAGGTGCAGGGTGGTAGACCCTCCCCCACTCCAGCCCCAAACGGCCACACGGCTGGTGTCGATGTACGCATGTTGGGAAAACAGTTTCTTAGCCCCCATGGCCTGGTCGCGGATGTTGAGCCGGCCAATGTTGCGGTAGATGGATTTCCGCCAGTCGGCTCCTTTCAGATTGGGCGTTCCCCGGTTGTCGAGGGCCACGTAGAGATACCCCGCTTTGGCCATGTCGCCCCGAAACAGGCGATTTTGCCCGGTTCCAAATACATCGTTGACCGTACTACCCGCCGGTTCGCCATACACGTAAAAAACAATCGGATACTTTTTGGTGCTATCGAAATCGACCGGTTTAGCCATCCAGCCATCCAGTTTCACCCCATCGTCGGTCGTGACGGTGAAGAAACTGACATTCGATTTATCCACCGGCTTCATCCGTTCGGCAATGCTTTCGTCCTTGTTGACGGGGGTATGGTCGGGCAGGGTTACCCACTCCCGAACGTTGGGCGTGTAGTAGTTGGTAAACGAATGCCGGGCCAGTTTACCCGTCGGCGAAATCGCGTAATCGTGCGTGCCGGCCAGGTCGCCGGGGGTTATACGTTCGGCTTTTCCCTTTCCATCCAGGCTGGTACGAAACAGGTACCGCTGGTTGGTGTTCTGGGGAGAAGCAATGAAATAGAGCTGATTGGCCGGTTCGTCAATCAGGCTGATGGTCTCAATATCATAGTCGCCGGGAGTCAGCAGGGTTTCTTTTTTACCATCGGTCGTAACGCGGTACAGGTGCCGCCAGCCATCTTTTTCGGATACCCATACGAACGATTTACCGCCGTCGAGCCATTCCCAGCCACTGGGATCATCGTCGTTCCAGCGGCTTTTCACGTCAATCCAGGTGTTGTTAGTTTCGGTATGGATGGGGGTAACGGACTGCGTAGCCGGGTTGCAGACGAACACGATGCTCTGATTCTGCTTGCGGTTCAACTGCTGCACAATCAGCGTATTGGCGTTCGGCAACCACGCCAGGCGGGTCAGGTAGTGCTGCTGCGCATCGCCGGGGATGGGTAGCCAGTTGGTTTTACCCCCCGTGGCAGCTACCACGCCAATACGGGCGGGCGACGGACTAACGCCTACCTTCGGGTATTCGACTGGCACCGTATACGAGTAGTTGGAATCCGTGGTGTTCAGCATCAGGTAGTCCGGAATTTTGGTCGCGTCGATTTGCCAGTAGGCGATCTGCTTGCTGTCGGGACTCCACCGGAAGCCATCCCGGCAACCGAACTCCTCTTCGTAGGCCCAGTCGAAGGTGCCGTTGATGCGTTTGCGGGTGCCATCGGTAGTGAGTTGAACAACTTTCCCGGTCGCTACATCTTCCGCAAACAGGTTATGCTCACTCACGTAGGCAACGCTGCGGCCATTGGGCGACAGTTTGGCGTATAGCAGCGACTGCGCCGGCCGACTCTTACCGACCTGCCGGGCCACGCCCGTTTTGCGGTCGATGAGGTAATAATCGCCCCGCGTATTGTACCGCCACACGCGGGCCGTGTTGGTAAAAATCAGCACCTGAGCACTGTCGGGCGTGAAGGCAAAATCCGTGACGGGCATGGACTGCTGCGTGCCGGGCTTAGTTAGTTTTTCTTTCGGGAGAATAACGTTTTTGCGCCCGGAACGAATGTCGATACGGGTCAGGCCATTCGGTTCCGGCACCGTATAGGCACTGCCATCCGCCGACCAGTGCATTTGCCGACCGGGAACCTGCGCCACAGCGGTGTGGAAGCTACCAACGACTAAAACGGGGAGAATGAACCGGGAAAATGGAGAAAATGAGAACACAGAAAGTACAGTGTGATTGATGAATGATAAACGTCAAAAATACGGCATTTTATCTATTCTGGTGTTTCCAAAAAAAGCCCCGGCCTAAATGCCAGGGCAGGTGATGGAGGGTATGTGGCGTGATAAGGGACGAATGCCGTTACGATTCAATCGGTTTCGACTCTTCTCTGGCGGAGTGCACCACCGGGTTCCGGTAGCTGCGGACAACGAAATAGATGCCCAGTAACACGATAGGAATGCTTAGAATCTGCCCCATGTTCAGGGCGAGGGTATCTTCAAACGCCACCTGATTTTCTTTCAGGTATTCGTAGAAAAAGCGCAGGGTGAAAATCCAGACGAGAAAAATACCGAGCATACTGCCCCCTGGCGTCCGTTCTTTGTTGCGGTTCCAGAACCACAGCAGGATAAAGAAAAGAATCAGGCACGAGATGGATTCGTACAACTGGGCGGGGTGACGCGGTATTTTGGCGTACTCGTTGTTGTTCATGAATACAAACGCCCAGGGCACATCCGTGGGGCGACCCACAATTTCGGAGTTCATCAGGTTACCGAACCGGATGCAGGCCCCCGCCAGGGCAACCACAATGGCAATGCGGTCAGTCACCCAAAAAAACGTTTGATTGGTCAATTTGCTTTCTTTCCGGCGCGAGTAAAGCCACAAACCCAGCAAAATACCAATAACAGCCCCGTGACTGGCCAGCCCCGCAAAGGGAGGGGTGATTACCGTGAGCGGGTGGTTCAGTAACACCTCCGGCTCGTAGAAGAGGAAATGCCCAAACCGCGCACCCAAAATGGTGGATACTACCATGTAAATCAGCAGGGAGTCGGTATCGGCAACGGGCTTATTTTCTTTCTTGAAGATGTAGCCCATGATCTGCATACCAATCAGGAAACCCAGCGCGAACAGGAGTCCGTACCACCGCACCGAGAAAGAGCCAATGTGGAAAATTTCGGGATCAACCTCCCAGATAATGAATTGGAGCATGAATAATACGTTTACGGTTTTGGGTATTCGGTTTACGGTGGCGCACTACGGGCTTACAGTTGCTCCGGCCACTTCGTGCTACCGAATACCGTAGCGACGGCCCGGCGTAAACAGAAAACCGAATACCGTCTTTTTGCAAAGATAGGGATTGCGGGAAAGATTTTGGGCGTTTTGCTGTTTATGCGTGTATGATGCGAACAATTCTGGTTGGATTCGTAAAAGTATATCAGGCCATTGTATCCCCTTATTTACCGAATGCCTGTCGGTACACCCCTACCTGTTCGCAGTATGCCATTGAGGCCATGCACAAACACGGGGCCTGGCGGGGTGGGTGGCTGGGGCTGAAACGCATAGCCCGCTGCCATCCCTGGGGTGGGCACGGCTACGACCCGGTTCCCTGACCGGTTGTGGCGTGTTATCGTCCGGACAAGTTGACCGGCCTGCTACTCCCGCCCGATTGTTGCTACCCCTTACCGACTGATTAATTAACTGAGATATGATAGGAATTACTGCCGATAACAAACTAAAACGCCTGATTGTGGTGGGCGACCGGGTACTCATCAAACCAAAAGACGCTTCCGACCGGACATCCAGCGGGTTGTATCTGCCACCGACGGTGCAGGAAAAAGAAGAAATCCGGACGGGCTACGTCATAAAAGTAGGGCCGGGTTACCCCATTCCCAACCCGACGGAAGATGAACCCTGGAAGGAAACCGAAGAAAAAGTGAAGTATATGCCGCTCCAGGCGCAGGAAGGGGATGTAGCCCTGTACCTCCAGCGGAACGCCATCGAGGTACAGTACGAAGGGGAACAGTACGTCATTGTGCCGCAGGGGTCCATTCTAATGCTGGAACGGCTGGAAGAGTTGTAGAAACGTACCCTCCAGCCAGCAGACAAAGGCCACACCGGACCAAAGCCCGGTGTGGCCTTTGTCGTGTAACTCCCTATTCCCGCACCACCAGCTGCCGGCGGGTCTGAAATTCGCCAACGACAGGTATTGGTCGATCGCCCATCGTAACGTATCCCTCCCCAGACGATGCTATCGTAAACGATTTGGCGAAATAGTCGCGTTCAGTTCGCAGCGTAACGACGTAGTTAAAAACGGCGTATGTGATTGGGTATACCGGCTTTGCCGGGTACGGGATTATCTGGTTACGCTACGTGGTGCATGCAGTCAGACGCCGGAACCCGTTAGTGTGGCTGCTGATCGGGGCCGTATCGACGCTGCTGATTTTCTTTGCCGTCAATGCGTTTCTCATCAACCTGGGCGTACTACGCAACCCCCTACCCGATATGGTGGCCCTGCGTATCGCACTGCTGGCCGAATTAACGATTCTATCGGCCGGGTGGCTCTATCGCCGGAAACTACTGCAACTGGCCCGTCAGCAACTCGAAGCGCAGAACCGTACGTTGCAGGCGGCTCTGATTCAAACCCAGGAATTGGAACGACAACGCATTGCCGCCGACCTGCACGACGACCTGGGTGGTACCCTGGCTACCCTGCGTCGGCGCATAGCTGACCTGTACCAGTATTCGCCTGATGCGCTGATGACCGAACAACTCGACCGCCTTGTTCCCCTCACGCAGAAGAGCAGTGACGATCTCCGGCGCATTGCCCATAACCTGATGCCGCCCGAATTTTTCCGGATTGGCCTTCGCCACGCCCTCGAGCAACTCGTTGGCAGCCAGCCTGCTCAGCCGACTCAGTTCTCATTTATCGTGTCAGGAACGGAGCAAAAAATGCCGATGGAAACGGAACTCAATGCCTATCGAATTGTATCGGAACTGATGCACAACATTCATAAACACGCACAGGCTAACCGGGCAGCGATTCAGTTACTGTACCTGGATAACCGGCTTTCTATAACGGTCGATGACGACGGGGTGGGTAATCAGGTTGATTCGTCACGCCACAAAACCGGCGGCATCGGGTTGAAGAATAACCGCTTGCGGGCCGAATACATCGGAGCTACGTTGTGGCACCACGTGAGCGCGGCCGGTACTCTGGTGATTCTGGAGATTCCCTATCCGTCAACAACAGGATAGAGTATGGCTTATGTAAACCGGTAGGCTAATCCGCGCGTTGTCTACTCTATACGGATAAACACTATGAAAAATCACTGGTTTATATGGCTGATAGCCCTGCTAATGGGGCTTACCCTTACGATGGAAAGTATAGCGAATCAACAGAAATCGCTCAAAGCAATGCTGCGCGAGAAAAAGGACAAACGGCGTGTACTACTTGTTTACGGCCGTGACGATGCCCAGCATTATACGATTGAGCAGCAGGAAATGCTGAACGAAGACAAACCCGGATTGGCCAATCGCGATATGGATGTGATTGTGCTGATCGCATCTCAGGTACCGGAGCCCGACCGTCAGTTTCTTATGCGCGACTACAAACTGAATCCTTCGACCGAGTTTGTGGCCTGGCTCATTGGCAAAGATGGGGGCGTAAAGGAAATCTACAAAAAGCCGGTTGCCCCCAAAGACCTTTTTGGACTGATTGACAAAATGCCTATGCGTCGGCAGGAGATGAAAAACTAGCGTATGATTTGCAATTTGTGGCGGTGAAAGGTGAGCACCGAATCCTGCCCGCTAAAAACAGCGCCATTGCCCAACTATAGGCAATGGCGCTGTTTCAGTAATGTGCTTGCTGTAGTCGTATCGAAAAGCGTGTTTCGTCTTTACCGTATACCGCTGTCAGATGCCTAAACGACTTTTTCCCTGTACGTTCAGTGCTTTAGCCTGATTACGCTGGGTTGAAAAGGAGTAACGGAGCGTAACGCCGTAACTCATGCCGGAGCCGGTTCCCTGCAAGGTAGCCGTTTGTGGTGCTTCGCGGAGCGCCGTATACGCTACGTTGGTCGTAACGACATCGGTCAGGCCCCAGAGTTTGCGAGCCGAAATGCCCAAATCGAAGGCATTACTGAGCCGTATATTGTATTCAATACCTAACTCAGCCAGAGCAGCTGTTTGCGACTGGAATGTTGTCTGGCTGCTTAAACGGAAGGGTTCATGCATTTCCCATTGGGAATGATACCGGTAACCACTGGTGGTGAAACTACTCGTTGGCTGGTTATTGCCGGGCAGCATCCACATCCCGCCACTAACCCACATACCCGACCGAAGCCAGGGCTTGCTGGTCGACAAAACAAGACGTTTTGCCCGTAGCGTAAATGCGTTACGTTCACTGGCGTACCGGGCCGTAACCGATGGATTGGTTTGGGAAATAGTCAGTTGTGTATGGATAGGAATTCGGGCGTAACCTGCTTCAACGGCCCACTTTTCGCGGTGTGACCAGCCGAGGGTAGCACCCCAACTCGCCTTACCTACGGCGTTGTTTTCAATCAGGCCCCCATGGGCGTTATCGAGCTGGGCGCGGTCGGTTTTGATAAACCCGTCAAGGGCAACATACCAGCGGTCACGAATCTGCGGACCACCGTACCGACTCAGCAACCGCTGATACTGCTGGCGGTTCTGGGTAACCCGGTAATAGTCCGTAACACCCTGCCCACTGGCGGGTAATACAGCCAAACCGATTAGTATATACAGTAAGTAGTGTTTCATCATGCAGCATCCAATAAGTACTATTGCAAATAACGATATAATCATTTGTTTGTTAACCACTTACGGTATTTATTTTCGTTGATGGTCAATAATACCCTTATTTCCATCGTTTGGGGTATTTTTCAATCGATTTCCAGGCAAAAAACACCCGGTTTCGTCCCGTTTAGCCGGGGCATAAAAAAGCGAAACCCGGTCAGTCAGACCGGGTTTCGCCCATCCTAATTTCAGTACGCCGGTTTGTATTACGAACCGTGCTTCATGACCGGAACCGAAACGGTCATGTTGTCCCAGGCAATAGCGATGCTATTGTTGGCGGGGGTGATGGTCATCTTCTCGATGGGTGTTTTATTCATGGACACCGGCACTTTTATCATGGCCACATCGGCACCCTTGATTTTGTCATAGTCGAAAGCACCCCACTGGCCCAGTGTGCTGTTCAGAATCACGCTCCATTCTTTTTCGCCGGGTACGGTGTACAGCGTGTAGGTACCCGCTTTCACCATTTTACCCCCGAACATAACGTCATTTTTGAAGGTCACTTCAGTAGCGTTGTTGGCACCGGTGCGCCACACTTTTCCGTATTTCTCCAGACTGGCCGATCCTTCGGGACCAAATACAACGCGGCCTTTTTTGGAGGGCTGGCTGTACACAACCTGAATATTTTTGTCAGGGCTCTCAACGGTCAGTTTCGGGCTGGCAGGTGCTTTTTTTTCCTGTGCCTGCGCAAATGAAACCATCGTTACTAACAAAGTGAATGCTGCAATTAAATTTTTCATGATGGCAAAGTTGGTTTGTTTGATAATCAGTTAATAAACGTTATAAATCCCGGTATAGTTTTTCTACGCGTATTAACATTGGTGTAAAAACAATAAATTAGCTTTTCGTATCTGTTCAGCCCTCAACTGATATCATCCCGTAACCAACGCCCCTATGGCAACCGCTTATTTCAGCAAACGTAATCTTCACTTCCTGCTTCACGAAGTTTTCAAAGCCGAAGAACTTACCAAATACGCCTATTTCAGTGACCACGACCGCGAAACGTTCAACCTCGTGCTGGACTCGGCTACCTACATTGCCGATACGCTCATGCATCCGTACCTGAAAGACGTAGACCGGAATCAGCCGGAACTGAAAAACGGGCAGGTGACGGTGCATCCGCGGGTGAAAGAGTACCTAAAAGCGGTGGGCGAGGCCGGGATTATCGGCGCGGGATTTCCGTTTGAACAGGGCGGTCAGCAACTTCCCGAAATGATCAGTTCCTGCATCGGGTTTATCCTGATGGCGGCTAACAACGGAATGATGTACATCGGTCTGACATCCGGAGCGGCTCACCTTGTTACCTCCTTTGGCACCCCCGAACTTATCGACACGTACGTACCCAACATGCTGAATGGCAAATGGCAGGGTACCATGGCCCTCACGGAACCACAGGCAGGCTCGTCCCTGTCGGACGTGACCACCTCGGCCACGCCCCAGCCCGATGGGTCATACAAAATCAGGGGGCAAAAAGTGTTTATCTCGGCGGGCGATCATGATGCCACCGACAATATCATTCACCTCATGCTGGCCCGCATCGACGGGGCACCCAAGGGAACAAAGGGTATTTCGCTCTTTGTGGTGCCCAAGTACCGGCTGGATGGTCAGTCTAATGATGTGACCTCAACGGGTGTGTACCACAAAATGGGTCAGAAAGGCGTGCCCGCCATGCACCTCACGATGGGGTCCAGTGATGACACCATCGGTTACATCGTCGGCGAACCACACCAGGGACTCCCTTATATGTTCCAGATGATGAACGAGGCCCGTATTGGCGTAGGGATGACGGCAGCCGCCATCGCTACGGCAGCCTATCATGCAGCCCTGGAGTACGCGAAAGAACGGCCACAGAGTCGGCGACTGAATCAGAAAGGGCAGTTGGATGCGCCCCAGACGGCCATTATCAACCACCCCGACGTGCGCCGGATGCTCCTGTTCCAGAAGGCCGTAACGGAAGGTTCATTATCCCTGTTGATTGAAGCCGCCCGGCTATACGATATCAGTCAGGTAGCCGAGGGCGAGGAGAAAGAGAACGCGTCGCTGCTGCTCGATCTGCTGATGCCGGTAGCCAAATCGTACCCCTCCGAAATGGGCGTTCAGTCCGTCAGTCAGAGTTTGCAGACCTTTGGCGGGTACGGCTTCACGGAGGATTTCCCCGTCGAGCAACTCTACCGCGATATTCGCATTACGCCCATTTACGAAGGCACCACCGGTATTCAGGCGCAGGACTTGCTGGGGCGTAAAATGACCATGAAGGGCGGCAAAGCCCCGCAGTTGCTGTTTGCCGAAATACAACGAACCATTGCCGAAGCCAGCACCCATAACGACCTGAAACGCTACGCCGACCAACTCTCCGACGAACTGGACCGGGTGCAGGACGTCATGAAAAGCCTGATGCCCCACGTGGTGCAGGGCGATATGGAGCGATACCTCTCCGACGCCACCCTGTTCCTGGAGTTTTTTGGGATTGTGGTGGTGGCGTGGCAGTGGCTCAAACAAGCCGTAGTTGGGCAGGAAACGCTGCTCACCAAAAACCCGCAGGGCGACGAACTGGCCTTTTATGAAGGCAAGCTGCACACCATGAAGTTCTATTTCCACTACGAAGTCCCCAAAACGCTGGGCCTGGCCGTAAGGCTCAAAGACCCGGAAGTACTAACCATCGTGACGGAGAAAGAACTGGCGTTATAAGTGTCTCAGGCGGTCAGTTTCAGGTTAAAGCTGACCGCCTATAGCAAATCCTGTTCGTGACCTGCGGAGTCACATTCCATACAGCGAGCCGTTCCGAAGAACCACCGTTTTTCGTATCCTCTCTGGCAGCGAAGAAGAAACCAGGTGGTAGCTGATTGGCTATTTACAAGGGTTATACGCTTCGTAGCTTCCGTTGTCAGCCCGCCCATATTTATGCAGGAAATCGGCCCCATGCTGCGCCGTTTCCAGCCAGTTGGACCGCTGCTCCAGTGGGGTGCCGCCCAGCGGGGACCCGCCCATCCGATAGTGAAGCGTGGCAACGGTCCAGACTTGCCGGGCCTATAGTCAGATGAACTTGTCAGTATCATACACCTTACCCGTCTGGTCCAGGCAGGTAAAGAATCCGCCCTGCTCCCGGTAAATGGCATGGCGTTGCCAGAAGGGAAGAACGTCGTTGAACAGGTTATCGTGGTATTGCTACGCGTAGGCTTGGGTCGTTGTCATTTCATGAATTTTTTTCGCGTAGGGCCGCTCCCCAGCGGGCGTATCTTTCGCTGTTGATTTGCTGCCCGAGATACCCCGGTTTTTTACTCGATTGTTGCCGAACAACTCACTCCGTCCGGAAGTGTCAATAACGCTGTTGCCTGGAAAAAATCAGCTCTCCGCCCGTGTGGAGTAGTTATTTATTCAGCGTTTGCTCCTGTTTATAACACTAAGTCTGGCAGGTCAAGTCCTGAGACTAACAGGCGCGTCAGGAATCGGTCAGAGCGAATTGAGAAGCGCCCTGGCGGGATTCAGCACGTCAGCGGCTGATGTACTGGTCAGGATAGACATATCGAACTGGCTCAAGGCTTTTTCGAGTTGCTGTGCTTTGTTCGCCTGGCCCTTCGCGGCAAATTCATCGCGCAGCAGGCGTATTTTCTCGTAATCCTGAATGCCTTCAATGAGTCGTTCAAAACGGATGGAGGTGCGCGGGCCGGGGTAAACAATGTACGTATCACCAGCGGCCCAGGTTCGGAAACGGGAATCCAGTAGTGGATCTTTCACCCAGCAGTTGTAGGCCCAGCGCAGGTAGCCATCGTACCCTTTATTGGCCGCATACCAACTGATGAACGTTGCTTCGGCCGGGGGCGAAAACGTGAATGTATTCGGGGTGTGTTCCACGCAGCAGGTATAGTAAGTGGTGTTAAAGCCAGCCTGCTGACGGCGTTGCATGGTCGGAGCATCAATTGTCTGGTTCGTGGCTACGGAGTAGTCAATCAAGTCCGCTGCCAGTTCGGGGTGGTAGTTTCCCGCCAGCGAGACCCGAAAATTTTTATCGACCCCTTTGATCAATGCCAGGGCCTGCTGCATGGCTTTCATAGGCCGCTCATCCATGGCGATGGTTGTTTTGTCAAACCAGCCTTTTTGTTTCAGGTGTTTGGCAAAGTCGGTTAGCATGGGCCGCCAGTGCGCTTCGTATTCGGGCGTACCTGTTTCAGCAATCAGGAACGCATCTTTTTGAGTAGCCTCATCGTAATAACTAAATTTCAGGTTCCAGGGAATCATGCTGTAGCAGTTGATAAACTTATCGATGCCCAGGTCCATCATGTACTGTACCCACTGGTCGAAAATCGTGTAATCGTAGGTCCAGGTGCCGTCTTTCTTTTTCGTCCAGTTCACCATTGACCCGTACACATCCTCCGTCTGACTTTGCCAGGGGTCGTTAATAATCGTGGCCGTAATGGACTTTTGCCCGGCGTCGGCCAGCATTTTCATGTACGGCCGCATGAGGTCCATGTGCTCCTTAGACCACACCTTCACGCCATGCACCCGCGCCACCGAGTACGGATTCTGCCATAAATCCAGGTGAAATGCCCAGTCTTTTGGGGCGGGCAGCGTGCGATTCTGTACATCGATGCTGTACGACAAAACGATTGGTTTGGGAATGGACGGACTGCTGGCGGTCAGGGTGCCCACGTAGCGGCCGGTCATGGCCGTCGCCGGAACCGCCACACTCAGCCAGACGGGTTGAGCGGTTTGCTGCGGCACGTCCCGCATGGGAACGAAGTCGATGGGGTCCGCCACCAGGGACGAATCATATTTACCAACCGGCCGTTTGTCGCAGTTATTTCCGCCTGGATTTAACCCGTCCGTCATGACGAACCGAATGAACCGGGCCGACACCTGGCTCGCCGGAATGGTACTGCCTTTATCGTTTTTCAGCGCCGACCAGCTCAGTGTCACCTGGGGCATCGCGGAGGTACTCCAGAGCAGGGCCTGCGTGTGTACCTTTTCCCCTTTCCAGGCGTTGGCCTCCCAGTTTGCCTGCATCCGTGACAGATCCGGGGCGGTGTGTTTCCCGTAGCGAACGTCGGCGGTGGTAAAGCTGAAATGGGGCCCGGCCTTTACGGCCGACCAACTGGCTTCATTTACAGGTTTTGGGTCGGGCAGCTCCTGGTACGAGACCAGATCAACCGACTGGGCCAGTGCTCCACCGGTCAGGAACAGAAGAAGAAGGAAAGGGGCTGCTAAGGTTCTCATAACGGTTAAATCCAATTTATTCAACCATGGCAAAAGCACAAACTCTCCACTTACTACCGCCCGCAGATCCCCTTAAAATCGCAGTACTGGCAGGTTTCCAGTTTGTCGGTTTTACGAAAAGGCTCGTTCACGTCGAGGAGCCGGTGGATTAACTGGTTAAGCAGGGCTTCTGAGTCGCGGATGTACTGGTCAGGGTCGTCGTTGCTGTCGAAGCGAACGGGGTTGGTTTTGAAGCCGCCCTGTACATCCCGGAAGGAGTAAAATCCGGCTTCTACCGGCATGCCCTGTGCGGGAAAAATATCCAGTTTGGCCCGGTCGCGGGGCAGGCCACCGTATTCCTGTATGTTTTTCAGGGCCAGGTACCGGTACAGCCATACCTGCCGCATCTTCTCCTGCGCCCCGTCGCCCAGCAGTTTTTCCAGCAGGTCTTCTTTCTTCACATCCGCCAATTTGACGCTGCCGGTCTTATAATCGACAATACGAATTATATCGCCATATTGCTCGATGCGGTCTACTTTACCCGCTATCCGTACCCGGATGGTGTCGCCCCCGTCCAGCGGCACGGTCAGGTAAGTTTCCAGGGTTTGTTCCGTGCCAATTACTTTTAGCCCGGCCAGTTTACCCTGCTCCTCTTGGAAATCGAGCATCAGCTTCTGGGCCAGTTCGTACAGCAGCAGGTTCATGCCTGATTCAATCACCCGCCCTTTCATGGACTTGTTGAACTCGTCGGCCAGCAGGTTCCGGATAATCGTTTCATCAACGGGTTTATCCAGCAATTTATAATCCTGGTCCAGCCGTTCCAGCACTTTGTGTACCCAGTCGCCAAACTGAGCCACGCCCATTTTCTCTTCGATGTCTTCCTCCTCGCTGATTTTCACAATCCGGCTGAAGTAAAACCGCATGGAGCAGGCAATAAACTGGTTCAGGTACGACGGATAAAGCCCTTTGCCGGTCAGGGTCTTGATGAGTTCGGCCCGGATGGTTTCGGTTTTAGGCACGCTCAACGCCGAAAAATCAGCTACTTTACTATCCCCCTTCCGGCCAAAGCGCACCGTTGGTTTGGTCAGCTGAATACGCGGATGCCGGAGCCTGCTGGCTTCTTCCATTCGCCCTTCATTAACTAACTTCTCCCGTTCAGTTTCTGACAGACGATTTGCTTTCTCAACCAGTTCGTGTTCCAGTTGACGGATGTAGCGGCTTGGCTCACCCTTGCTGTTGCCGTAGGCATCGGTAGAGGTGGTGTGCAGCAGCACAATATCGGTAGCCCGCTGGAGTAACCGGTAGAAGTGATAGGCCATCACGGCCTCCTGCTCGCGGTAGGTAGGCAACTTCAATTCAGACGCTACATCGAACGGAATCAGCGAGTTGAGTTTCCGCGATTGCGGCAATATGCCTTCGTTGACCGACAGGATAATGACCCGCTCAAAATCCAGCGCCCGGGTTTCGAGCATCCCCATAATCTGTAACCGGCTTTTGCCCTCGCTCGTAAACGGAATGCTCGTCTGCCGGATGAGTTCGTACAGAAACTGCCGGAAACTCTTCACCGTCACCGGCGTACTATCCGCCGATTCGGCCTGTCGGTCCAGGGTGGCTTCCAGTTGCTTAAGCAGCGTAAAAAACAGGTACAGGTACTCGATTTCGATGGCATCCTGGCTCACCCGATACACATCGCGCAGTTGTTCGATGAGGTCGTAGAACAGCCGGATAGCCCGCATAGGGTCTTCGTTCGGCCAGCGGGCAAAGAGAATCTGCACCAGTGGGTCGTTCTGCCCCAACTCCCCGATTTCATGCTCGGTCAGGTACACGCGCTGCTCCTTCACGATGGCCTTGGCTATCCACTGAAAAAGCGGTTCCGGCGGCAGCATCTCCCCTTTCTCGCCGAAGCCACCCGGCCACACCAGTTCCTTTATCCGTTCATACTGCTTCACGAACGGGTGATTCAGCACTTTTACAACATGGCGGTGGTGGTACTTGGGAATGCGCAGGTCACGCCCGTCCTTCGTTCGGAATTCGTGCACCGTCCGCTGCATCTCGAACAGCGTATCCACCAGGGTAAACAGCAGCGATGATTTCAATGACAAACCCATGGTGACGTTCAGATCCACAACGCTCTCGTCCAGGGCGTAAAGCACCGGAATCAGCAGGGTTTCGTCGGCGAGGACGATAGCCGTTTTTGGTGAGCGACGGGGGGTGGTCGATGCCGGATCAAATTCATTTGTTTCGCGTTGCTCTTCGGCTTTCCACTCACTCAAAATCTTACCGGCCACCTTCGCCTGCATACTGGCGTTGGGTACCCCGACAATGCGGATATTTTTTTCGGTCCCCAGCAGGTTGTCAGACAGGTCATCATTATTCTGACCGGAGAACAGCCAGCCTTCCTTCCGGTACCGGCGCAGAAACTCGCCGGACTCCTGCCGCCAGTCATTGATGTAATACTGGTCGGCGTCCCAGAAAATTTCGGCTTTCTGCGCGTTCAGCAGTATCTGGATGATGTGTTCCTCGGCGCGGCTCAGGGCGTTGAAGCCCACAAAATACACCCGCTCGTAGGCCAGGTTATCCCGAATCTGCGACTCCACATTCTGCGCCAGCCGGCGGTAGGCCATGCCCCGGTAGGCCAGCCCCTGCCGGTCCAGCCGCTCCTGCAACGCTTTGTAGGCGGTGTGCAGGTTCTCGAAGAGTTTGAAATAGCGCGTCGTGCCCGCCGTTTCCAGAATGGGAGCAGCCTGCGGGGGGGCGTTCACCTGCCAGCGTTTCAGGGCTTCGGCAGCCGTCAGGTAACTGAACAGTTCGGAGGGGCTGACGAGGTACTGGTCGATACGGTCGAAATCGGCGAGCAATACGGTGGCCCAGCCAATGAATTGCTCGAACTCAACCAGGGGGTCAATCTCCCGGAAAACTTCGTAGAGTTCAAACAACAGGCTGACCGAGTCGATTAACTGCACCCCGGCAGCCTGGGTAATAAAATCATCAACGGCCAGGGCATGGGGAGCCAGAAAAGGCCGGTCAGACAGCGCGGACAGTTCATCCAGAAAGACCGAAACGGCCCGGCGCGTGGGAAGTATCACCCAAATCTCGCTCATGCTTTCGCCGTGAGCATCAAAAATTCGTTGAGCAGTTTGCTGTAAAAACGTCATTAACTAAGTACCGGGGAAAGCATCGTACAGTAAAGTTAACCCATTACCCGAGCCACTAGGGCCCACCCGGCCAACTATTCTTAATGCATCCGGTCGCTCCGCACGCCCAGTGATTTCATAATATCGGCTTCTTCGAGCAGGAATTCTTTCCACCGCTCCCGAACGCGCTGGGCAGGTACATACGCTTCGGCGAGTTCGATAAAACTACGGTAATGACCAGCCTCCGAAATCATCAGTTCGTGATAGAATTTCTTAAGTCCCTCGTCGGCAATGTGTTCCGAGAGCAGCTTGAAGCGTTCGCAGCTTCGGGCTTCGATCAGGGCATTCATCAGCAGGTTGTCCATCATCTGTTCCAGGTAGTCGTTGATGGACCGGCGCAGGCGGCTCCGCAGCTGGTTGACGTACTCATCCCGGCGCGGCCGTCCGAGCGGGATGTCGCGTTTGTGGAGTTCTTTCAATACCCGCTGAAAATGACCCCACTCTTCCGCTACGATGGGGGTGAGTACGGCAATCAGTTGCGGTTTGTCAAAATACTGGACAATGAGCGAAATGCAGGATGAGGCCGCTTTCTGTTCGCAGTAGGCATGGTCAACCAGGATTTCGGCAATGTTCATTTCGGCGATGTTGACCCAGCGCGGGTCGGTGGGCAGGGCAAGCCCCAGCGTAGTCAGTGACATATGGCAGCGAATCAAACCCAAAGATAAAGCTTTGCCAGCAACTGGGCGATTTCGCAACCTCCGGGGCTGATTTTGTGTTTAATAGGCATGAAATCAACGTATCGCTATTTTCTTCTTCCCTTATTTTTCGTCGGCCTGCTTGGGCTGACCAGTTGTCAGCAACAGTCCACCAACGCCACGGAAGCCAGCACGGACACCAGTCCGGCTATCCTGCCCACGCTGCAACCTGGCGAAGCGGTGGCTACGTTTGCCGCTGGCTGTTTCTGGTGTACCGAAGCCCAGTTCGAATCCCTGCGGGGTGTGCGTGAAGTAGTGTCGGGTTACGCCGGTGGTGAACTCGACAAGCCAACGTACGAACAGGTTGGTAGCGGGCAAACGGGACACGCCGAATCTTTCCAGGTATATTACGATCCCAGCGTGATTCCGTTCGATACCCTCGTTAAAGCGTTTTTCATTGGGCACGATGCCAGTTCGCTGAATCGACAGGGGCCGGACGTGGGTACGCAGTACCGCTCTGTTGCCTTCTACCGGACACCCGCCGAAAAGGCCACCATCGAAACTGCCATCCAGCGCGAAGACGCGTCCGGGCACTACAGCCGCCCCGTTGTAACCCAGGTAGTACCATTCAAGGAATTTTTTCCGGCGGAGGTATACCATCAGGGCTACTACTATAGCCACCCCAACGAGATGTACGTCAGCAGCGTTTCGAGGCCCAAAGTCGAGAAGTTCCGGAAGCGGATGGATAGCTGGCTGAAACCGGATGTGAAAAACTGATTGTTCCTGACATTCGGCCCGCCCTGGGGCATTTTGTCAAGTCCCGCAACCGTTCGGCCAAAACTGATATTGCGGGAATGGACCGAACCTCGTAACATTGTTCAGTAATTCAACGAACGGGTGCCCGGCATGGAGTGCCCCGCATGGAGTGCCCGACGGGCTTACCGGTAACTGACTGAAAACAATGCCTGAACCAGACAAATCCATTGGCCAGAAGATCCTGAGCTTCTTCGTGAAGGAAGATGAACCGGGTGTAGCGACGGGTACGCCCCCGGTGCCTTCCGCAGCCGCAACACCCCGGCCGGTACCGGCACCGGTACCCGACCAGTCCAGCCCGGCACCTTCGCCCGTAGCTCCTTCGGGAGCAGTCGACGCCAAGTTTGCCGAACATCTGGCCAACGTACTGGCGCAGAGCAACCCGCCGGGCCCCGATTATTTCGAGTTCCGCGAAACGCTCCGCAGCCTGGGCAATCTCGGCTTATCCGAAGAAAAGCAGTTTCAGGCGGCCTGGGCGAGTTTCAAAGCGCTCGCCGGACCCAGTGGCCCTGCCGATATAAACACGCTGACCGGCACGGCAAATGGGTATATTGCGGCTCTGAATAAGGACCGGGACGGATTCGCCAAAAGCGTGGAAGCAGCGCTGACGGATCGGGTGGGTGGCTTGCAAAACGAGCAGAAACGCCTGCAATCGGACAACGAAGCCCTGGCCAAGCAACTGGTTGAAATCCAGCAACAAATTGATACCAATAAAAGCCGGCTAACAGCCATTGAGGGCGAAGTAAATGAGCAAAGCGCGAAGATTACGCAGAACCAGCAGCGGTATGAGTCGACCTTTGCCCACTTCCAGAATCAGATTAACGGCGACATTAACAAAATGACACAGTACCTAAAATAAGGCATTCCGTTTACGGCTCAAGGTTTCCGGTTGGCTGATGCCAGTCTGAACGGTCCAGGATCAACCGTGTGCCAAAAACCGAAAGCCTGCCACCTAAAACTGTAAACCGCAAACCTATTTTCAATGGCAACTCCCGATTTTTCTCAACTTGGCGGCAGAACGGATACCGAAAAACGGTCGTTCTGGAGCCGTCCCGAAGGTATTCTGGGCATGATTGTGCTGGCCGGTGTGGCTGGCTTCGGCCTGGTCTACTTCAACCGTATCATCGAGTTTCTGATTCGGGCAACGTCCAACATTCTCGAACTGGCTCTGCTGCTGGGTGCGCTGGGCGTACTGATTTTTCTGTTCACCAGCAAAGACGTCCGCACCGCGGTTTTCTTCCTGTTCAAATCAATGATGCGCAGCATCACGGGTACGGTTATTCAACTGAACCCCATTGCGATCATGAAAATCTACGTGCAGGATTTGCGCGAAAAGCGCGAAAAAATGCAGGGACAGATTAATACGCTGGCAGGACAGCAAGTGAAGCTGAACAAGAAAATCAACGAGAACAACGAAACCATCAAGCAGAAGTTTGCCGAAGCCAACAAAGCCAATTCCATGAGCGACAGGCCCGGTATGCGGGAGTCGGCCCAGCTGGCTACCATTGAGGGGGCAGGCTTACAGGAGATGAACGAAAAGCTGCTTCCGCTGCAACGCAATATGAAGCAGGTGCTGGCCTTTATGGAAAAGGTAAACCAGAGCGCCGATTATATCATCAAAGAAACCGAGATAAAAGTCCGCCTGAAGGAAACTGAATACCAGATTGTGAAGGAAAGCTCGAACGCCCTCAAAACGGCGGTCAGTATCTTCAAGGGCGATCCCGACAAGAAGTTTTACTTCGATCAGTCGATGGAGTACATTCAGGACGACATGAGCCAGAAACTTGGCGAAATGAAGCGGGCCATGGACCTGTCGATGGACTTCATCAACGGCGTCGATATTCAGAACGGTATTCTGTCCGACAAGGGGCAAACGCTGCTCGACGCCTACAACAAAGGTGAATTCAAAATGGTCCAGCTGGATGCCCCTGCCCAGCCGGTAAACCTCGGCCCGGCCCCGGCGAAGGACGCCGGGTATAAAAACCTGCTGGACTAAATAATGTTGAATGAGTGACTGTTGAATGATTGACTAAAAACGGATAGCCATTTTATCAATCAGCGTCTCACCGCCCGGACGAACCCATCACTTATTCACCCATTCAAAATTCACTCATTCAAAACTAACAATTCTATGCAACGTTTAACCGTGGCCGGTCGGCTACTCATCACGGCCCTCGTTCTGGCCGGAATCTTCTTCGCTTTCCGCTACTTCGGTGGCAATGAAGCCCTGCGCAAACTGTCGCCCAAAGAACAGGAAACCGCCGAGTCCCAAACGCTACCCAGCCCAGATGACCAGACAACGGATGGATCATCCGACGAAGCAACCTCTACCGCATCGTCCTCCGACAAGTCGGGTTCATCGGACAATACGGCCAGCGACCAGCCTAAGCAGGCGTTCAGTTACACTGCCCCGGAGCCCCAAAACGGGCAGCTGAAGGGAGTAGTCGAACTGGGAGCCAGCGGTTTCAACTCGTTCATCATCCGGGTAGATGGCCAGAAACGCTGGAAACTGGAAAAGGCGGAGTTCAACAATAGCCTCGTGCTGGAAAATATGGCGACGGACAATGACATCCGGATGGGGTTGAAAAGCTACATCGGCAAGATGCTCGACTTTGGCGTGGGTGGGCGCAATATTCACTTTGTGGTCAGTTCGGGCGCGCAGAAAGCGGAAGGGACGCAGAAAATCACCCGGGTACTGAAATCCCTAAACTACGTTGTCAATACCGTTACTGCGGAGCAGGAAGGGTCCCTGGCGTTGCGGTCGGTATTGCCCGCTGAGTTTTACAGCAACTCCTTCGTAACGGACATTGGTTCGGGAAACACCAAAATTTCGTGGAAAGAAGGCAGTTCGACCAAAGCACTGGAAACGTACGGAGCCAAGTATTTCCAGAACGGCACCTCCGCCGAAACCGTAGCGACCGAAGTACAGGCGAAAGCCAAGCAGGTACCTGCCGATCATCGCAAAACCTGTTTCATCATCGGGGGCGTACCGTTTGAGATGGCCAAAGCCGTTCGGAACGGGAAAGAGCGCTATACCGTACTCGATGCGCCATCGGATTACACCAAAATGGAAAACGCCAAATCGAAAGCGGGGCTAACCATTTACAAAGCCATTGCCGACGCTACAGGCTGCAACCAGTTCATATTCGACTGGGATGCCAACTTCACTATCGGTTACCTGCTGACGCTGAATTAACCTGCGACTTGGTGCCTCCTTTTACCAACCCGATCAGGCTAACCTGTCGGGTTGTTTTTGTGTAATTTATAAGGAACAGGCTGAAAGATTTCCGTGGATTACCTGCCCTGGCAACGGGCCAGCCACTTGCGGGAATACTACCCACTAATCCGGTAATTATTTCATTATGACCCTCAATCAACAATTCGCTGACCTTCACCCAACTGCTTTTTTTCTTGAAGAACGGGCAAGTCCTGAATTACAACAGCTGCTGAAAACCCATGGGTGGATACGTCCCGATGAGTCGATTCAGTCTGTGGAAAAACCGGGTGAGGGCAATATGAATGTGGTGGTGCGGGTTCGTACGGATCGCCAGGCGTTTATCCTCAAGCAGGCCCGCCCGTGGGTGCAGAAATACCCGCAGGTGCCTGCCCCCATGGAGCGCATCGGCGTGGAAGCGCAGTTTTACCAATGGATAGACGCTATTGCCGCACTCCGTGCGTTTGTTCCAAAGCTGATTGGGTATGACGCAGCCAATTTTCTGCTGGCGCTGGAAGACCTGGGCAACGGGGCTGATTTCAGTTTTCTTTACCAACCTCATCAGATACTTCCGGCAGCAGACAGGACATCGCTGGTGCAGTTTCTATCGGTTCTGCATGCGACTCAGCATACGGGCCACCCGTCGGATTTTCCGGATAATCGGGCTATGCGATTGCTTAACCACGAACACATTTTCAATTTCCCCTTTCGGACAGACACCGGGTTTGACCTCAATTCGGTACAACCGGGTTTGGAAGATCTATCGCTACCCTACCGGAGTCATAAGGCCCTGAAAAAGAAAATTACGGCGCTAGGCACTGTGTATCTGCAACCGGGCCCGGTACTTATTCATGGTGATTACTATCCCGGTAGCTGGCTGAGCGTTGCATCCGGCACGAAGGTAATCGATCCGGAGTTTGGCTTTTTCGGGCGACCCGAATTTGACCTGGGTGTGATGCTGGCGCACATGAAACTGGCCGGGCAAAGTGATCTTGTTCAGCAACAGGTGCTGGACCAGTACCAGAGGCCCGCCGGTTTCGACTCTACCTTGTTGCGCGGGTTTATCGGTACCGAGATGATCCGGCGACTCCTGGGGCTGGCTCAACTGCCCCTCTCCCTTAATTTGATGCAGAAGAACGTATTGCTGGATGAAGCTACCGTATTTGTGCTGGAAGCAGTCTAATTGACGTAAACAAACGATTGACTGCCAGTCCCGTACGGGGCAAAACAGCGTAGCGTTATCGGGCTGCTACTGCGGCAGAAATTCAACGACGAGTTGGCTCTTCTCAGAGCGTTTACAAAAAGAGCCCGAGGAAGATTGTCAGGACAACGGTCCCAGACGTTTGGCGTAGCCCCATAAACGGCGTAACTTGTCCCTACGTCAACTGCATTTTTATGGCTCCGTTTCATTTGCTTTTATTACTCTCTGCCCTGATTGCTCCCGACTCAGTGCCAGCCACAAAAATAAATGGGGTCAATTTCGTGGCCCCGGTAAAGGCTGTTCCCGCGTCCTGCATGACGCCGGTTAAGGACCTGAATGCGGGCTGGGTAGCCCTGAATCCATACGCTTTTGTCAAGAAAGGCCAGCCCGAGGTTACCTTCAATCACAATGGACACTGGTGGGGTGAGCGCCCCGAAGGTATTCGCACGTGCATTCAGCACGCGCATCAGCAGGGGTTGAAGGTGATGGTAAAACCCCACGTCTGGGTAGCCGGGCAGGGCTGGGCGGGCGATTTCACCCTTGATAACGAAGCCGATTGGCAGCGCTGGGAAACAACGTATACGCAGTACATACTTACCCTTGCCGACCTGGCGAAAGAAACCAATGCCGATATGTTCTGTGTGGGTACGGAGTTCCGGCAGGTGACCAAGCAACGCCCTGCTTTCTGGAAGGGGCTTATTCAGCAGGTACGCGCTCATTATGGTGGGCCGCTTACCTATGCCGCCAACTGGGACGAGTACGAACGCATTTCTTTCTGGCCCCTGCTGGATTACATTGGCGTGGATGCCTACTTCCCCCTGTCGGAAAGCGACACACCCGGCATAACGGAATTGATGGTAGCCTGGAAAAAACCCGCTAAACGACTACAGGCCTTCTCACTAAAGCACCGGAAGGCGGTTCTGTTCACCGAATACGGCTACCGAAGTGTAGATCGTACGGCGGGCAAGCAATGGGAACTACCGGATAGCTGGAACCAGAAAGCACCTGTCAACCTGGCAGCCCAGCAGAATGCCTACGCGGCCCTGTTCCGGACCTTTTGGTCGCAACCCTGGTTTGCGGGTGGTTTTCTCTGGAAATGGTACGAGGATAATGAGAAAGCAGGCGGCACGCAAAATGACGATTATACCCCCCAGCGCAAACCGGTCGAAGTACTCATCCGGCAGCAATACGGGCAGTAAGGCCGTACCCCTAAAAATCAAGGTGACTTTCGCCAACTTCTCCGTTCTTCGGGAGACTCAACACCCATAACTATTTTTTTACGTGGCCTGGTATCATACATTTTTTCACGGATTACCCCAATTAGCCTGGAAAGCGGCTCAAACAGAGGAACAAACACAACTCGATCTCGAATTGCTGGTCGACACCCTGGATTTTGGTCCCGGCGACCGGCTGCTCGACGTATTCTGCGGGTATGGCCGTCATGCCGTACCGCTGGCCCGGATGGGTGCGCGCGTAACAGGCGTAGACATAGCCCCTGATTATATTACGGAATTGCAACGGATTGCCACCACAAAAAAATTACCGATAGTTGCGGTAGCGGATGACTTCCTGACCATGCCTGAAGAAGACCTGGGTGCTGCTGCGTCCTTTGATGCAGCGTACTGCCTGGGTAATAGCTTTAGCTTCTTTGACCGTTCCGATATGCTGGTCTTTCTGACCCGAATTGCCACACGATTAAAACCCGGCGGACGATTTCTGGCTCACTCCGAAATGGTGGCCGAGTCGGTACTCCCCGACTACCAGGCCCGAAACTGGCTCTCCGTTACAATGCCGAACGGCGAACCCATTTTACTCCTGGTCGAGAATGATTATTTACCCCTGGAGAGCCGAATCGATTCGCAGTTGACCTACGTAAAAGCCGGAGAGATGCAGACCCGACTGGCACAACACTACATCTACACGCTGGCCGAATTCAGGCAATTATTTTCGGAAGCGGGGCTATCCGTTATTGGCTGCTTTGGCACCGTGCAGGGTGAGCCTTATGCACTTGGCGACGAAGCCGTCTGGCTGCTGGCCGAGCGAAGTTAACGTTGCTAGAATCGACCTTTGTCGATAGCGTTGTGCACGCCCGCAGAAATAGTCAATTTCTGCGCAAAGAGCATTTATTGTGTATTATTCGTTATTTTTTTTAGAAATTCTCGCCAAAATCGGGAAAATATCAATTTAGTACGTAATTTCCACTCACTTTAACACCGTTAACTAAGTTTATAACCTAACGTATATGGAAACTATTGAGCGTAAGCCGCGAAACCGTGAGCAAATCCGCTCCGGCATTTTAAAGACAGCCAAATCCATTGCCCGGCAGGAAGGATGGCAAGCCGTTTCAATTCGTAAAATAGCGGACGCAATTGAATACAGCGCACCCATTGTCTATGAATACTTCGATAGTAAAGACGTGTTGCTGGACGAGATTAGAAGTGAAGGATTCCGTCATTTATACCAGGAGTACGATCGTATTATAAACCTATACCGTGACCCCGAAAAACGCCTGTATGAAATTTCGCTGGTGCAATGGGAATTTGCCCGTCAGCAACCGGAAATTTACCAGGTCATGTACAATATAGGTGGTGCGCTGTGTACAATGCCCCTTTATGAGTCGGAGTCCATGCAGGCTGTTAGCCGCATCGTTTGCAAAACGATTTTCTCCTTTATTCCCAAAGCAGAGGATAGTATCAAGCGGCTGTATTTTCAATGGTGGTCCATGTCCCACGGGATGATTATGCTGGCTATGTTACTGAAAGATGAGCAACCACTCGATCAGTCGGAACAGATTTACCGCGAATCCATGCGCCGGTTCGTTCGTGACCTCCGCTAGTTATCTGAGCGGAGAACTTCGTGTCAACGTTGTTCGATTTTTCACTCACTTCACGGGTGCCGGTTGTTGTTACGGGAACTACCGGGATGCTCGGCTGGCTGGCTACCCATGAACTTATCGAAGCAGCATCTAAGGCGGGTGCGTTGCCTGTTATCAGTGCATAGGGAGCGTTTTTATTCGTCCACCCGCCACATCGTCCACACTGTGCTGAATAATGAACGCCTTGGGGTCTACCGCCTTAATGACGCTGCGTAAGCGACTGATTTCCAGCCGGGTAATCAGCGTATAAAGCACATCATCTGCGTTTCGGTGGCTACCCTCTTTACCGTACCCTCCCTGCCCTTTCAGCACCGTAACACCCCAGCCCTGCTCAATAATACGCTCCCGGATCAGCTGACTTCTGGACGAAACAATCAGGATGGCGGTGTACTCCTCAATGCCGTGAATAATAAAATCCACCGTCTTGGAGGCCGCAAAGTAGGTTATCATGGAATAGAGCGCCGGATTGGTACCCAGAAAAAAAGCGGCTGCCCCAAAAATAAGTACGTTGAGTACCAGAATGATATCACTGACTTTGAGCGCAGGACTACTCCGACTGATTAGCAGAGCGGCAATTTCAGTACCATCGAGCACGGCTCCCCCCCGTATGGCCAATCCGATACCGGCTCCGATGAAGAACCCCCCAAAAACAGCCGTCAACAACAAATCGGGCGTGACATCGGGGTAGGGAATAACGGCCAGACCAATTGAAAGACCAGCAATAGCCAACACACTTTTGAAGGCAAATTGCCGACCGAAACGCCGGTAGCCCAGCCCAATGAACGGCAGGTTGATAATCAATAGCCAGATGGGAAGGGGGACGTTAAAAATGGAAGCCAGCAACATGGAGATACCGGTAACGCCACCGTCAATAAAATGGCTCGACATCAGGAAACCTTTAATACCCATGCCTGCACTGAGTACGCCGGCAATGATAAAAACAGTATCTTTAATCAGGGAGGCAGCGGTTGTGGGTTGGGCCATACAATAGTACTGTGAGATAGATCGGTAACCAGCAAAGGGCAGAACGCACGATCACCTCTCTACCCCTTGCTGAGCGTTGATCAATAGAGGCCTTCGATGGATAAATAACGTTCGCCCGTGTCGTAGCAGAACGTGAGGATGCGGCTACCCGGCGCCAGTTCAGGCAATTTTTTATGGATAGCTGCCAGCGATGCGCCCGACGAAATACCAACAAACGTTCCCTCTTCCCTGGCCGACCGCCGGGCCATCTCGAAGGCTTCATCCTTGCTGACCTGAATACTGCCATCCAGCACATCGGTATGCAGGTTTACGGGTATGAAACCCGCGCCGATACCCTGAATGGGGTGGGGTCCCGGTGAACCACCGCTAATCACGGGTGATAGTTCCGGCTCCACGGCGTACACTTTCAGGTTCGGGAAATGCTGTTTTAACACCTGCCCTACCCCCGTTATGTGTCCACCCGTACCAACACCCGTAATCAGTACGTCGAAACCATCAGGGAAATCGGCCATGATTTCGGCAGCAGTCGTTTGAACGTGAACATCAATGTTAGCCTGGTTTTTGAACTGTTGCGGCATCCAGGCATCCGGTGTTTGATTAACCAGTTCCTGGGCACGTTCGATGGCTCCATTCATGCCTTTCTCCCGGGGTGTCAGGTCAAATTCGGCCCCGTAAGCGGCCATTATTTTACGCCGTTCGATGCTCATGGATTCAGGCATGACCAGAATGATCTTGTAGCCCTTTACGGCTGCCACCATCGCCAGGCCAATACCGGTATTACCCGATGTTGGTTCAATGATGGTGCTGTTGGCACTGAGAAGTCCCTTTTCTTCGGCATCCTCAATCATAGACAGCGCAATACGGTCTTTGATACTGGCACCAGGATTAGCCCGCTCCAGCTTGGTCCAGACCTCATAGCCGGGAAATAACCGATTGATGCGTACATGGGGGGTTCGCCCGATAGTGTCGAGAATAGAAGCGGCTTTCATAAGAGAGAAGGAGTAAACGGTAGATGATACGTTAGTCGTAAATAGGCTTACGACTAACAGGTTTCCTGTTTCAGATCACAAAATTAATGGGTTCCGTTGACTCCAGCGACCGTAACCGGACATCCGTCTGATGCTGATTGAATACGAGCGAATGCGCTTCCACACTGCTGGTGAGCCAGACGTTGCCGCCAATAACGGAGTGGTGCCCAACCACCGTGTGCCCCCCCAGAATGGTAGCGTTGGCGTAAATGACCACGTCATTTTCTATGGTTGGATGGCGCTTTTTCTGAGCCATCGACTTGGCTACGTGCGTGGCACCCAGCGTTACGCCCTGGTAAATTTTGACGTTGTTACCGATAATGGTTGTTTCACCGATAACGACTCCCGTGCCGTGATCGATGAAAAACGACTGCCCAATCTGCGCGCCCGGATGAATATCGATGCCTGTTTGCCCGTGTGCGTACTCGGTTAACATACGGGGCAGCAGCGGTACGTTTTGTTTCAATAGCTCGTGGGCAATCCGGTAAACGGCAATGGCATAAAAACCAGGATAGACCGCCACTACCTCCTCTATCCCAACGGCTGCCGGGTCATTGTCGGCAATGGCGTGGGCATCGAACAGTAACCCGTCATAAATGGCGGGCAGTTGATCGAAGAATCGTTCGGATAGTTCCCCCGGGCTGTTTGTCAGATTTTTCTCCAGGGGATACAACAGACAAACCAGTTGTTCGTGCAGGTTTTGATACGTTTCCTCTACGTGCTCAGATATGGATCGGCAATCCTGCGTGACCGGGAATAGCAGGCGCATCAACTGATCGATAAACCGTCCGGCATCGGGCCTCGACGGTAACTTATAACGGTACTGCGACCGCTGGGTCTGGAGATGGTCGAGGAACGTGTTGGTCGCCGAAGTCATAGTTGGGGGGTAAACAGGCTTAGTAGTTTGGTTCATCAGGCACTATATAGTGGAATCTTCACCCCATTACGAGGAAACACTACACTATACCCCTGTTCGTTATCAGGTAGTATGGTGCGCAGAAACGAGCGTTTCCATGATTTTGGAACAAAATGCGGGCCGCAAAGTTCGCCCGGCATAATTGGAATCTCATTTGCAGTACAAACCGTAGTAAACATATGAAACAAATACTCATGTTTGGTAAAACACTGGTTACCTTTTTATTCTCACTAATGGCGACGTCGGGCCTTGCTTGGTTCATTGCCTCCGCCTGTCAGTCAAAGAATCAGACCGACGGTATCACCATCGACTCCAGCGGCAATAGCGCGGGGCCCCTTTCGGCAGCCGTTGTCAATGCTTACCCAAAATTAACGTTCAACTCACCCGTGGAGTACACGTATGCCAATGATGGTACCAACCGGGTGTTTGTAATCGAGCAGGCCGGAAAAATCCGGGTATTCGAGAATGATGCCAATGTTCCTTCGGCAGGAACGTACCTGGACATTCAATCGAAGGTTGCATCAGGTGGTGAAATGGGTCTGCTGGGACTCGCTTTCCACCCTGATTTCAAACAAAACGGTTTTTTCTACGTGAACTACACGAAGAGCAACCCGCGAGAAACCATCGTCAGCCGGTTCAAGGCGTCGTCTGCCACCGCATCGGAAGTCGACCCCGGTTCGGAGGTCGTACTTTTCCGGTTTGAGCAGCCTTACGGCAACCATAACGGCGGTAAAGTGCTGTTTGGTCCGGATAAGTACCTGTACGTATCGACGGGTGATGGCGGCAGCGGGGGTGATCCGCAAAATTACGCGCAGAACCGGAGCAGCTTGCTGGGTAAAATCCTGCGTGTAGATGTCAACAGTACAGATAAGGGCCAGTATGGTATCCCGGGTGATAACCCCTTTAAGAGCAATACCAATGGCTACCGGGAAGAAATCTTTGCGTACGGTTTACGGAATCCCTGGCGCGTCAGCTTTGACAATAAAGGGCAGCTGTGGGTAGGAGACGTAGGGCAGAATGCGCTCGAAGAGATAGACATCGTTACGAAAGGAGGTAACTTCGGCTGGCGGGTTAAAGAAGGCAATGCGGATTACAATGCTAAAGACAACGCGGTAAATGCGGCAAACTTAGTGGCTCCCATCTGGCAATACAATCATGACAATGGCAACATTTCCATTACGGGAGGTCACGTTTATGAGGGTACAACAAACCCGGCGCTGGTCGGAAAATACATCTACGCCGACTACGCCAGCGGGAGGGTATGGGCCTTAACACCCAACGGAACCAAAGCGGCTTCCAACCAGGAGATTATCGCCCGGGCGGGGAATATCTCGGCTTTTGGCATGGATCAGAAAAATGAACTCTACCTCTGCGACTACGCATCGGGGCACATTCTCAAACTGACGGGCAAATGATTGGTAACAGCTGATAACTTTTAGCACAAGGGGGTCGGTAATCGGACCGACCCCTTTGCTTTAGCCCAGTGGCGTAATACCCGTACTTACCCATTTAAGGCAATACGTAAACCATTGCTTGACCGATAGTTAGTAAAAGTATATTAATTTTTCATTTCGGTAATCTATTGAGTACATTTACTCAAATCTCCCTTATACCAACCTCAAAATGATGCTTCTCTCCCTAAATCCCTCAACAGATCAGTTCAGAAAGTTCATCAACGATCTGCCTTACAGTGTCGTACTTTCTTTTCCCATCAAAAATAAGGAAGCGGAAGTCATTGATTTTGAGCTCAGACTGGTCAACCCATGTGCTAAAAAGGAGTTGCCGGGTTTGCAGTTCTGGCATCCTGGTGCAACCCTATGGGAGTTATTTCAGGAAGAGGCTGCCAATGGCTTGTTTGCGCTTTACAAAAAGGTGCTGGACAGTGGCAAAAAACACAAAAGTGACGAAGACTCCCCCGTTACGAAAGTACAGTATCATACCGTGTTGCAGTCTTTCCATGGTGGTATCTTAGCCACTAGAAAGCCCAACAAAGCCATCGAAGAGCGGGGGGCAATGTCAAAAGATTTCGACATGAGGTTAGCCCAGTATAGAGCAGCCGTATTTGAGCAGTATAGGCTTTACCTCTAGCAGGCCGCCTAGCGGTTATTTTTCTTTCAGTAACCGCAATAGTACTCCGTTTGTCCAGCCGAAGCCATCCTGCGTGGGATACTCCCCTCCTTTGGCCGCTGTGGTGCTGATGACATCGTATTTCTCGACCATTTTACCCGAGGCCTTGTACACGCGCAGGTTCTCGGCAACCCAGGCCGTTTTGATCTGGTCGGCCAGTTTGGTTAGTTTATAATTACGTAATCCCTGAATACTCATCCACTGCAGTGGTGCCCAGCCGTTGGGTGCGTCCCATTGCTCGCCCGTGCGTACCAGCGTAGTGGTTAAACCGCCGGGCTTCAGGAAGTCACGTTGTATGACCCGCGCTACCGCCTGCGCCTGCGATACCGTAGCAACGGTAAAAAAGAGGGGATAAACAGCCGCCAGTGAATACACCGCTGATTGTTTTTTGGCCACAAAATCGTAGTCGAAGAAGAATTCACGTTTTCCATCCCAACAGTACTTTAGTAGCGCACTCCGCCGTTGCTTGGCTAACTGCAAATACAGCTTCTCCTGTTTCCGGTCTCCTTTCAACCGGTAGCCTTCGGCCAGCGTCTGCTCCAGGTTGACCAGCAATGCGTTCAGATCGACGGGTATAAAATCGGTGGTATGAATGGTACGGAGCCTCTTACCATCACGCAGCCACCGGCTGCTATAATCCCAGCCCGATTCGGCCCCGGCCCGCAGGTGGCGATACAGGATCCTGCCCGCTTCGGGTTTACGTTTTGCGGTTTGCCGGGCCAGTCCCACATCTTCTTTGTACGATTCGGGGCGGGGGGTGTCCCGATCATCGTAATAACGGTTCAGAAAAACGCCGTCGGGTAAGCGGACCAGTCGCCGGTAAGCGGGGCTCTGAGCCGTTACCCTGGTCTTGCCGTCCATCCAGAAATCGTACTCCTGCTGCAACTGAGGCAGGTAGTTAAGCAGCGTCCGGCGGCCCTCTACTTCACTCAGGAGGTTGACCATCAGGGAGAAGAAGGGTGGCTGCGACCGGCCCAGAAAGTACGTCCGGTTTCCGTTCGGGATAAAGCCGAAGGTTTTGATCAGGTACGCAAAATTATTGACCATGTTCCTGATCTTGCTCCCCTGCCCCGACACCTGCAATCCCAGCATGGTAAAGTAGCTATCCCAGTAATAAATCTCACCAAACCGGCCGCCGGGCACTACGTACGGATTGGGTAATGGCACGAGCGACCCAATGGGGTTACCCGCTTTCTGGGCAGGACGGGTAAGCACGGGCCACAGGTCCATGATGTGCTGCTGAGCGGTCTGGCTGGCCTTGCTGGTGTAGCCCGATGCGGGTTTGACGGGCAGGGTGAAATTATCCAGTACAAACGCCTTCAGATCAAAGCCTGCCTGCAGGTGGGCTTTATCATAGTTAGCCCCGATAACAGCCGCCGGAAACTTTGGGGTACAGTCGGCAAAGGTTTTCGAGTCGGGGAATACTGCTTTCAGCTGGACATCGTCAAATAATTGACCAAACAAAATGTCGGGACCAGCCCACTTTTCATTCGTGGTAACAATGGTAGCCGCAGTTGTAGCGGGCTGCTGGGCATGGGCCACAACGAAGCACAAGACGAGCAGTGACGTTACCAGACATTGATTTTTTACCTGTATCATGTTTGTATGCGATGAGTAAAACGGGGCATCAATCTACACTGAATCCGTATTGGTTACTACTTCCCAGTGCTTTCTTTAACTAATTCCTCAGACGCTGGCGGGCGTAGGCAGGTTTCCCAGGTGCTCATCCAGTTCACCGGATTGTGGTAATGAGCGGTATGGAATAGGCAGCGTAATCCAGAACGTGGTTCCCTGACCTACTTCCGACTCTACTTTAATATGCCCCTTGTGCAGTTCAATGATGCGTCTGGTCAATGCCAGGCCAATACCATGTCCATTGATTCTCATGGTGGAATCGGAGCGGTAAAAAGGCTCAAAAATATGCGGTAAGTCATCGACCGGAATCCCGTAGCCGAGGTCACTGAACGCAAGTTGTATCTGGCCCCGTTCAAACAACAGCCGCACCGCCATTCGTCCATCAACGGAATATTTGCATCCATTCTCCATCAGGTTTTGGAAGGCGGTCTGCAACAGGGAGGCTTCGCCCACCATCACCAGTTCTTCTTCCTGCATTGGTAAATTCGCGAAGTCTATCGTGATTTGGTAGGCGGGTTTGGCATTGAGTATATGGCTCTGCGCCTGCCACAGTAATTCGTCGATTCGTACAGGCTGGTAACTGATGGGTACCGCGTCAGAATTTACCTGAGCCAGTTCCAGTAATCCATTGGCAAGCCGGATCATGTTTTTCACTTCGTCGAGTAGTGCATCAAATGCCAGTTCGTATTCTTCCGCCGTTCGGCCCTGCAATCGGGTAACTTCTATTTGCCCCATCATAACAGTCAGGGGGGTACGCAACTCGTGCGACGCGTGCGAGACAAAGCTTTTTTGCAGGACGAACGCTTCTTCCAGCCGGTTCAGCAGGTTATTAAACGTTTGACCTAAACTGGCCAGTTCGTCGCGCTGTCCCCCTATCTGCAAACGCTGGTGAATATTGGTGGCCGAAATAGCATTTACCTGTGAACTCAACTCAGCAATGGGCCTGAGCGCATCACTGGCAAACAGGTAACCGGCAATTCCTACAATGAACATACTCATGACCCAGGCAAGTAGTAATATCTCCTGAAGTCGCTCTAACTTACTAAAGCCATACTGGTCATTCGCCGAAGCCACAACCAGTAGGGTCTTCTTGTTCCGGTGTGAATTTACATAGCGATACCCCACCGCTTCGATATCACCAATGCGAATGTAAGGCGAGGATTTCGCCGATATTTTTGCCAGAAAACTGGCCGGTACCGAAAAACCAGCCTGCTGATTGTTCTGCCTGTAAAGGATTGTTCCAAGGGTATCATAAATGGTTACCTGCTGGTCAACCATCGACATTGACTGGAGATCCCTTCGGGGCACATCGCCCATATCATCGCGCAGACGAACCGTTGTGGATGCTCTCTCCACGAGCCGATCTCGAAACTCCTGCTCCCGGAACTGGCCATACAAATAGTAAACCGATATGCAGAAAAGCAGCATAATCGAAGCCACCAGCAATACAAACAGGAGGGTCAGACGCGTGCGAATGTTCATGGCGCAGTAAACTGTTTATTGATATCCCGAAACAAATGCTACCTGCGCTGTTCTGCTCCGTAGGGGGCAAAAACTACTGTTCTTTTCCCCTTACCTGATGTACAACCATTTGTTGAACAACGCCTTTTGCGCAGGGGTTTGGTTCGGCAGTGGCTCCAGGCGGTAACTACCCAGCGGGTTTTGGGTGAGCGTAACGGGAATCTTACGCAGGAAACCCGCCCGGTTCACCATAACGTTCACGGTTTCGCCCACCCGCCGGCCACTGATGAGTTTGAGCAGGTCATCCGTTACCCGGACACTGTCGACAGAAATGATTTCGTCGCCCACGTTCAGGCCATCCGTGTACGCTGCCGACCCACGCCGAACCCCCGTAACGGTGGCTTTCCCGTTTGAATAAACGGTTGCCGTACCCAGAAAACCATCCTGCTGCACCCGGGCCGCTACATTGACCAGTTGCATGCCCACCGGCTCAAAGTACGCATTGTAGTTGATAGGGCTGGCGGAGTTGACGCCTACCGTAAAGAAGTCATCCAGTTTACGACCGGCCGTTTGCTCGGCCGCCTGCCGGAATTCGGCATCGGTAAAGCCACGCTTCTGTTTTTTGTAGTATTCGGCGTACAGGAAGCGCATCAGACTGTCCAGGTTTCGTTCCCCGTTACTACCCGCCAGAATGGCCAGGTTCAGCAGCGAACCCAGTACACTGCCTTTACTGTAGTACGAAATGGTGCTGTTCGATGAGTTCTCGTTGGGACGATAGCCTTTAATCCACGCATCCCAGCTCGACTCTGCCACCGACTGCACCCGAACACCCGGCTGGTTTTCGATACCCGTTATGTCATTCCCCACAATAGTCAGGTAAGCCTCCGGCGTATGAAGACCCGCCCGGCGCAGGATATAATCTTCGTAAAAGGACGTAAAGCCCTCCGACAGCCACAGCATGTGCGTATAGTTCTCCTTTTCATAATCGAAAGGCCCCAGGGCAATGGGCCGGATACGCTTTACATTCCAGAGGTGAAAATACTCGTGCGCCACCAGCGTCAGAAACCCTTTGTAGCTGGCCTCGGTAGCGTAGGCATTCCGGTTCGTTTCGAGCGTGGTGGAGTTGAGGTGTTCCAGCCCTCCCCCACCCGGCGGAATATGCTGCACAATAAACGTATAGTTCTCACAGGGGTGCTCGCCCACAACGGAGGCAGCAGCTTCGCAAACCCGTTTGTAATCGGCCTTCAGGCGTTCCTCATTATACTCTACCTCCCCAAACATGGCCACCGTATGCGGTACATTGGTGGCCGTGAACGTAAACGTTTTGTGGTTACCAATCTCCAGGGGCGAATCAATGAGTACGTCCAGGTTGGAGGCCTCGTAGGTAAAATCCTGCCCGGCAACGGGGGGTAGCCCGGTGGCTACTTTTTTCCAGGTCTTGTAGGGCTGCACCACCAGACGCAGCGGAATTTCTTTCAGGGCGTCGTGGTACATGAACGTACCGGCGGGCGTCACGTAGCCGTGGTCGGCATCCACAAAACTGGTCCGTACGGTAAGATCATTGGCGTACACCCGGTAGCGAACGGTCAGGTTGTCATCGCCCGTGTAAACGCGCCAGGTATTTTTGTTGACTTTGTCACTCACAACGGGCTTCCCCCCGGCCGAAGCGGTAAACCCCTCCACGTTTTTAGCGTATTCCCGAATCAGGTATGAACCCGGTGTCCAGACCGGCATTTTTATATCGATGTATCCGTTTTTCTTCGCATTAGTGGCGGTGGCCACATTTTTCAGCTGCATCTCGACCTCAAAATAGTGCGTTTGCGGCTCCGGCATGGAGAGCACGTAGGTCACCGTTGGCGAAGCAGCCGGGGGATTTTCCTCATCGGCTCCCAGACCGGAAGCCCTTAGGGAACAGGGAATAAAAAAAGTCCAGATAGTAAGTAAATACAGCAGGCAGGCGTTTTTTTTCATACGGAAACAGGAATACCTTCGTTTTTTGTCCAGAATTGACCTGATATTTGTCAATTTATCAGCGAAACTACAACGCAAACGTTTCAGAAGGAAGTTTCAGGCAGCAGTTTACGAAAGGGTTTATACACCGTAAACCAGGCCCCAAAAACCCAACACTACTTTATGCCCTATTTAACTGCCCACCAGAAGCGATTACGACTAAAGACCCGGCATCTACTCTTTTTGACGATTGGCCTGCTGGCAAGCCTGTCGGTATCGGCCCAGCGAACCCAGGCCTATGCCGAACCCGATTACCACTACCGAAATGGGCTCGAGCTGTTCGAAAAAGCGAATTACGCGGCCTCCCGGTACGAATTCCGGCAGTACCTGGAACCCCGCCGGGGCGACGGCTCTCAAACCCTGCTGAACACGGGCGACCAGAATGCCGTTGAAGCCGAATATTACGTGGCCCTGACCAGCCTGTATATCGACGAACCGGGTGCCGAACTGCTGGTAGACCGGTTTGTAAAAGACCACAGCCAGCACCCCAAAGCCGCCCAGTTATACGGCGATTTAGGTACGTATTATTACAACCGGCAGGATTACGCCAAAGCCACCGATTTTCTGGAAAAAGCCGTGGCGCGGGGCGGCAGTGCCAGCCAGCAGATTGCCTATAAATACCAACTGGCCCTTTCCTATTATAACACCCAGAATTTACAGCGGGCCTTGCCCTTGCTGAACGAAGTAAAACTCGACCCCAGCTCGACCGATGCAGCAGCGGCCTCGTACTATGCCGGGGTCATTAATTTTCGCAACCAGAACTTTACCGATGCCGTAGCCGACTTCCGGCGGATTGAAAGTAACCCGACGTACCAGAATCAGGTGCCAAACTGGATTGCCCAGTCGCTCTACCGCCAGCGGAAGTACGATGAGTTGCTGGCGTATACGGTACCGCTCCTCAAGCGAAACAGCGGCTCGGCCATGAGCGAGGTAGCCCTGTACACCGCCGAAGTTTATTACCAGCAGAACCAGTTTGCCCAGGCCATCCCGTATTATAAGCAGTACACCAGCGCGGCCGGGGCTAAAGCACCCGGTGCCATTAAGTTTCGGTACGGGCAGTCGCTGTTTCGGACCGGGGCGTATGCCGATGCCATCACCCAACTCCGGCCGGTAGCGGGCGGGAAAGATACCACGGCCCAGTATGCGTCGTACACACTGGGTATCAGCTACCTGCAAACCCAGAACCCGGCCTACGCAATGAACGCCTTCGACCAGGCCGGTCGGCTGTCGTTTAACCGGGACATTCAGGAGGAAGCGCGCTTCAACCACGCCAAGCTCCAACTGGACCAGAACAACGGGACCGATGCGGTTAAAGAGCTGACGGCTTTCCTGAAACAGTACCCCAGCAGTAAGTTTGAGAACGAAGCCAACGAGCTGGTCAGTGAAGCCTATTTCGCGTCGAACAACTACCCGGCCGCCATTGCCTACATCGAAGGACTGAAACGCCGGACCCCCAAAATCAACGCCACCTACCAGCGACTGACTTATAACCAGGGGGTGAACGATTTCAACGCCGAACGGTATCAGCAGGCAGTGGCCAATCTGGATAAATCGCTGAAATTTCCGGTTGACAATGAGCTGCAACAGGCTGGCCAGTTCTGGAAGGCGGAATCCTATTCGGCGGGAAAACAGTACGATACGGCCATTCCGCTCTACGCCAGCGTGGCCAACTCCGGTTCGGGCGAATACCCTATCCGAAGTTTATACGCCCTGGGGTATGCCTACTTCAACAAGAAAGAGTATACCCGCGCCCTCCCCTACTTCCGCGACTTTGTGAGCAAGGGTCCTCCTGATAAAGCGCAGTTACAGGATGCAACCCTCCGACTGGCCGATGTCTATTTTGCTAACAAGCAGTACGAGAACGCCCTTCGGTACTACGACCAGTCCATTGCTCAGAATGCCGCCGACAAAGATTATGCGGCTTACCAGAAAGCAGTCATCCTGAGCTACGTAGGGCGTGATGCTGAGGCAAAAGCCCAGTTCGACCAGGTGCAGCGTCAGTTCCCGAACTCACGCTTTGTGGATGAAGCCCTGTTGCAGAAGGCAAACGTGGATTTCGAGAAAGGAGCCTATCAGGCTGCCATTCAGGAATATACGAAATTGATTCAGGACAAACCAACCAGTACCCGCCTGCCAGCCGCCCTGCTCAGACGGGCTATTGCCTACGGTAACCTCCAGCAGTACGACCCGGCCGTGGCCGACTACAAACGAATTCTGGACAATTACGGTGAGTCGGAACAGGCACAGAGTGCGCTGCTGGGTATCCAGAATACCCTGAATGATGCGGGCCGGCCGGAAGAATTCTCGCAGGTGCTGGGTCAGTACAAAAAGAGCAACCCGGGCAGTACGGAAGTAGAGCGGGTACAGTTCGATAATGCCCGAAACATTTACGCCACGGGTAAGTTCGACCAGGCCATTCAGTCGTTGCTGACGTTTATGCAGGAGTACCCAAACAGCCCCAGCACGAATGCAGCCCGGTATTATCTGGCCGAATCCTATCGGCAAACCAACGATGCCACCAACGCACTCCGCTATTACAATATGGTTGTAACGGACAACAAATCGGAGTACCTGGTTCGGGCCGCTACGCGGGCCGCCGAACTGGAAACGAGCCAGAAAAACTTCCCCCGCGCCGTTCGGAACTACCAGCTGATTATCCGGCAGGCCGAAAACAAAGCCGAGCAGATTACGGCGCAACTCGGCTTGATGGACACCTATTTCGCTTATCCGAAGCCGGACTCCGCAGCCGCCGTTGCCCGCGATATTATTTCGGCCGGCAGCGTGGTGCTGGGGGCGCAGAACCGGGCGCAGCTGATGCTGGGTAAAGTAGCCCTGAGCAAGAGCGACTATAAAACGGCCCAGGCTGATTTCGAGAAAACAGTTGCCCTGGCAAAAGACGTCAACGGCGCCGAAGCGCAGTACCGGCTCGGCGAGATTCTGTACAAAGAGAAGAAGTACAAAGAGTCTATTGCTGCCATGCTGAAATTTAACGAGCAGTTCGGCGAATTTGAATACTGGAAAGGGAAGGCGTTTATCCTGGTGTCTGACAATAACGTGGCGCTGGACGAACCAACCCAGGCCAAAGCCGTACTGAACTCAATCATCGAAAACTCATCCGACGAAACCATTGTAGCCGAAGCCAAACAGAAACTGGCCACGCTGGAAACTAAATAATTAAGCATGTAGCGTGTAGAATGAAAGGTAAAAAACAGCCATACACGCCAAACTTATTTTTCATTCTACACGCTACACTCATAAGTATGACAGTACGACCCCTACTCATCTGCACCTTTCTATTCACGTCGGCCGTGGTTTTTGCCCAACAGCCGAAGCCCGCCAAAGTTGGCGAAATAGATAACCAGGAAATTACGGTTGAAAAAAGCCGTAAGATTGAGCTGCCGCCCGCCAATCGAATTTTCAATAAGATTCCCTCCCTCAAGCCCTCTGCCGAGCAACGGAAACTCACCTATGAGTTTGAAGACCGTAAACTCACCATCGGCGACCCTAAAATTACGCCGGGTGTGCTGGCCCCTGCCACCACGCAGGCCGATAACACGCCTGCCTACAACAATTACGTAAAGCTGGGTGCCGGCAATTACAGTTCATTTCTGGGCGAAGGCTTTGTGGGCATCAACACCCTGTCGAACCTGGCACTGGAAGGGTCCGTACGGCATCTGTCGTCGGGCATTGGCCCGGTAGATGGCAAGAATTCGGCGCAGAGTGATACGCGGGTTCGGGTGACGGGTAAGTACCTGGCTGATGCCTTTAAACTACAGGCCGATCTTGGGTATGACCGGAACGCCTATAACTTTTACGGCTACAGCCGTGAGTATGCAGCGCAGCCTGCTTTCAACCCTGACCTGATTAAGCAGCAACTCAATACGGTCAATTTCAAACTGGGTATTGAAAACGTGAAGTCGGAGAATGCCATCGACTATTCGCTGAAAACGGGCCTAACGTCCCTCCGCGACCGGTTCAATGCCTCCGAAACCGACTGGGGGACCAACCTGAATGCTTCGCTTGGCATTTCCGATAAGGTATTCGCGCTGGTAGCCGCCGATGCTTACGTCACCCAACGGTCCGACGGGTCGATTGTCGATAACCGGAACCTGTTTCGGGTAAAGCCAACATTCAAATATGTATCGCCCCTGTTCACCATTACTGCGGGTATCAATGCCGTCAACCAAACCGATCAGCGGCAGGGAATCAATGATACCCGCGCCTTCCCGGTACTGGATATCGATGTGGCTCCGCTCGACAACATTCACATTTTTGCCGGTGTGGATGGGGATATTAACCGGAACACGCTGCGGTCGTTGCTGGCCGAAAATAAGTGGCTGGCCTCGCAGGTTGTGCTGGCCAACACCATTAAATCCCTGGATATTTACGCGGGTTCCAAGGGCAATCTGGGCGGTGGTTTTTCGTACGAAGGCAAAGCATCCTACGCCCGGTACCGGAATTTCTCAGCATTCAACAACTCGATACCCGACACCAGCAAATTCTTCGTTTTGTATGATGGGGGTTTAGCCAACGTGCTGACACTATCGGGGCAGTTGGCGTATGCCCGGAAAGATAAGTTTCGCTCAACCTTAAAAGCTGACTTCTTCAACTACGGACTGGACCGGCTCGAGCAAGCCTGGGGCCGTCCGCGAACGGCTGCTACCTGGACGAACTCTTACATCCTGAACAAAAAATTATTCGTTACCGCCGATTTGTATTTTTACGAGGGTATCCAGAATAAGAATTTTACCACAGGCGTTTCCTACACCCTAAAACCGATTTATGACGCGAACCTGAAAATTGACTATTTCCTGGGTTCGCAGGTAGCCGCTTTCGTATCGCTGAATAACATCTTCGGTCAGAATTACCAGCGTTATTTGTATTATCAAAACCAGGGGCTTAACTTTCTGGGAGGAATTAGTTATTCATTCTGATTCGTATTCGTACACAGCCTATGGCCTCCGTAAACAACTACCTCAAAAAACTGCTGTACCAGTACGACTGTATTGTTGTACCGGAACTGGGTGCCTTCCTCACTCATTATCAATCAGCCGTCTATACAGAAACCAGCGGTTTATACCTGCCCCCCCGCAAACGGGTGGCGTTCAATGAGGCTCTGCGTTTCGATGATGGCATTCTGGCCAATTACATTATGCTCCATGAACCGGTAACCCGGGAGGGAGCGCAACGCCTTGTCAGTTCGTTCGTGTCGGACTTGCGGATGCAGGTAGAAGCAACCGGCCGGTTTGAACTGGAGGGCATTGGTACATTTACCCAAAATGAAGAAAGCCGGTTGCAGTTCAGCCCCGGTCTTCGGCAAAACTTCTTTGGTGACTCGTACGGAATGAGTGCGATACCCGCTCGGTTGGTCAATCAGCAGGTACTCCCCGAACCAGCTATTGAGGCAGTTCCCGTACCCACGAAGCCTGTTCCCGCCCTGGGTGTTGGTCCAATATTCATTCGGGAAGACGATACGGTGTTTACCCCCTACCGACCTGCCCGGACGTACTGGCGCGTGGCAGCCGCTGCACTGTTGATTGGGTCGCTGGGTGCCGTGAGTTATTTCTCGGTTATCAAGCCGGGTCAGCCTTTTCAAAGCAGCCTTGACCCCGCCAATCTATTACGGATTCCGGTTTCCTCTTTTTTCGCGTCGACGGATAGCCGTGAGCCCGCAAAACCAGAGACTGTTCAGGAATCCACTCCGCTGCAAGTCGTTGAAACCCCGATAGCCACCCCCAATCTACCGGTAGAAACGGCAGCTGTTGACCCTGTTTCTATCGAACCGGCAGTCGTTGTAGCCGAGCCGGTGGCTGCTCCGGTAACCGTTAAAAAAGCAGCACCCCGGGCCCGGGCAACCAAAGCCAGATTATGGAAACGGCGCGCCAGGCCCGCAGTAGTGAGCGCTTATACGGGTCCGCACTTCACTATTATTGCCGGTGTCTTTTCCAGCAAGCGTAACGCACTAAGCCTAACCAATCAACTGCAAAAGGCGGGTTATACCGATTCTTACGTTATCATGCCCGAACGCGGTCAGAGAGGAATGTATAAAGTAGCCGCTGCAGGGTCAGCCACTCGCGAAGAACTGGTCGATAAAGTAAGTGCCATCAAGGAGTTGACCAAAGCAGAACCCTGGATTTTAAATAACTAGATTTCATCGATACGTTTATAACGCAAAAAAGCACTGCCTACGGGCGGTGCTTTTTTGCGTTATGAGGTTTACTAAAGCTAACGTGAGTGATGGATATATCCGAAGGCAAGCGAGTGATTATCTGATAGTTTATACTGTCCTCCCAACGGCAGGAGGGATCTTCGGTAAATTGGAAAACTTTGTCTTATCCGAAGATTCCTCCTGCCCGCACCAGCGGACCGGTCGGAATGACAGAATTGCGCTTGTTTTGTTTTTGAAATTAAGTAGTCACGCAGAATTAGATTACTGCATTTTTTGTCATTCCGAGGGACGAGGAATCTTCGGGCAAGCCTGATTTTTCTTGCTCTTACCGAAGATTCTTCGTTCCTCAGAATGACAAAAACGACTAAAAATTATACCCCAGTTTAATTCTGCGTGATTACTTACATATTATTCCCGCTAATCTATCTATCGGCTTTTCGATTTCACTGGCTTTGAAGCGGGTTTGGGAGACAGTGGAGTTGCCGGCTCTATGGGCGCACCAGGCCCCGGATCACTCACCGGCACCGAACGGCGGTTGCGCCCTTCGCGGAAGATAACGAAACCAATCAGCGCAATCAGCAGCACGTTACAGATCAGGTCAATGGTATCGCCCAGGCGGTTGAGCGGAGGGTCGAACCGAAACTCAATCGTGTGTTTACCCGCCGGAACGCGCATGGCCCGTAGCACATAATTGGCCCGCAGGTGGGGAACGGGTTTACCATCCAGAAACGCCTGCCAGTCTTCGTGGCCCCGGTAGTAAATTTCGGAGAAAACAACCAGCCCATCCCGGGCTGCATTGGCTTCGTACAGTAGTTTATCGGGGCGATAACTGGTTAGCTGAACAGTGCTGCCCGTATGGTCCAGGGTGGCCGGCAGATTGCCCAGTTCAGGGGCAAATCGCTTATCGACCACGGCCGAATCGCGCGGATTCAGGGTTTTCATGGCCGCTATCTCTTCATCGGCATTGGCTACCTGTTGCACCGTTCCCACAAACCAGGCCGTACCCAGCACGTCGGGGTTGGGAATCACCATGGGGCCAGCCGGTGCCTGCTGCGGGTCAGCGGGATTGGGTTGCCCCGGCTGAATCACATATTTGGCATTCAGCATACTCAGGATATTCAGCGTATTAGGCTGAAAGGCGTAGGTCATCAGTTCCTGATACCGTCGTAGTTTGGCCGCATTATACCCCCCAATGGACCGGTGAAAATAAGAGGTACGGTTGCTGCTCATGAAATCCACCGTCTGGTCAAACACCCGGTAGCCGGGCGACTTATCCTGCCTGATCTGCTCATCGGCGGGTGATGGGTCAAACGGAACACTGGCCTGGGCTTTAGGGACAAAATCTGCCGCATTCAGGAACCGCTTGTCGACCTGGAACAGATCGAAGATAACGATGGCCAGCACCAGTGGATACAGTATGCCCGCCCTGATTTTATTCGTGATGAACGCCCACACCACCCCGGCTACCAGCAGAATCAGCATCACCGACCGGAACGCATCAGACCGAAACAGACTTAGCCGGTCGCTGATGAGGGCGGTTTCAAAGGCCCCGGCTCCTTCGCCAAAATAACGGGATAAAATGGCCTGGTCATTTGGCGACCGGAAACTAAAGAATGAGCCTCCCAGCAGAGCCAGCACAAGGGCCAGACCCGCCGTTAATCCCAGGCTAATGAGCAATGGCTGCCGTAGTTGGGCAAACGTTGGTTTCTCGTTAACGATGGTCTGAACCCCCAGTGCGGCACCAGCGGCCATGAATAACTGAGCCAGACACAGGGCCATCGTCATCGCCCTGAACTTGTTCAGGTAGGGCAGATTATCGAACAGGAATTCGTTAAAAAAGAGCAGGTTTTTACCCCAGGCCAGCATAATCATCAGCACCGTAGCACTGAGTAGCCACCACCGGACCGAACCACGCAGAATGAACATACTCAGTACAAACAGGAATAGCAGGGCCGCACCGGCGTAGGCAGGGCCGCCTACAATGGGTTGGTCGCCCCAGTAGGTAGGCGCACCCAGTTCGGCCATTTGTTTGGCGGCTGCCGGGTCTACCCCCCGGCTCGTCATAGCCTTATAAAATTCGGAATCCGTCGTTAGCCCGCCCCCGGAGGAGGCTCCGCCGTAGGCATTGGGTATCAGCAATGTCAGTGTCTCACCAATACCGTAACTATAACTAAAGGCATACTCCTTATCCAGTCCGCCCTTCGATTCGCTGCTGGGGTTTTTCCCGTCCGGGTTGGTCGTTTTAGCGGTCAGTTCCGATTTCCCCCGGATGGTTTCTTTGGTGTATTGATTGAGTACCAGCAGGCGTTTGGCAAAACTACCGGCCCCCAGCGCACCCGCCACCGCCAGAACGGCCAGCCCTATCACTAACTGACGGCTTTTACCCGCCCTGACTAAAGCGACCCCTTCAATGAGCACGTACAGACCAATGGTCATAAACAGATAATACGTAATCTGAATGTGGTTGGCCCCCAGTTCCATGCTGCCAAAAAGACCCACCAGCGCAGCACCAACCCAATAGCGCCCCCGCAGGGCCAGAATGACGCCCGCCAGTACACCGGCACCGTACCCCAGCGCGAAAAGTTTGGAGACGTGTCCGGCCTCGAGGCTAACGATACTGAACGTACCCAGCCCATACGCAGCGGCTCCCAACGCCGACAGCCAGGCGTTACAGCCCAGCACGACCAGCAGCACATACATACTCAGCATGACAATGAACAGAATACTGGCCGTGTTGGGCAACAGATTGATAACGCCCATAACGCCTTTATAAACCAGAATATAAGGGTACGGAAAGTCAATCATGTAGCCCGGCATGCCACTAAATACGGCATCGGTCCATAAGGGCTTCTCACCCGTTTGCTGGGCAAATTCACGGATTTCCCGGGCCGACGCGGTTGATTCCTGCACATCGTGCATGGAGAGTGCTTTGCCCGACAATACAGGTTGGAAGTAGATGATAGCCAGCACAAACAAGCATACTATGGCTATCAGATGGGGGCGAATTCGCTGAAAAAGGGTTGGTTGGTTCATATAATCAACAGATACATAGCCCAAAGATACGGCTTTGTACCAAATCGAATAAATGGGCTGAACGCCCTACCAAGTCTCAATTCACTGGTGTAGTGTTGGGAGGGATTAAATAGGTATTAAAGTACCTACCGCTTAATCAATTTTGGATTTTATTTAGATTCACGCTCATTAAAATAAAGCACATAGATAAGTATCTTTATCGCGGCAACTAGATTAGTTTATAAATAGCTTACTGTCAATTTATTACACTGATTTTTTTGCACTAAGTTTTACTGACATAATTCACTAGTTACCACCCTTATTACCTTAAACAGGGCCTATAGGATATGTCTTTTTTACTAAAGACAGGTAACCAATGAATTATTGGCTAGTCTAAAACTTTGAATCTAACCCATAAATAATTTTAACCAAAATGAATACAAACTACCACTTACTCATAGTCGATGAGAATCCTTATGTGGTTGAAATCCTGGTCCAAACACTCAGCAGGGATTTCACTATTACCGTAGCCAATACGGGCCAGGAGGCTGCCAGACTATTAATTCAGGGCAATCGATTCGATTGTATACTGACCGAACTAAACTTGTCTTTCTTCAATGGTCTTGAGTTAATCAAACTCATTCGGATGAGCAGAATAGCGGCTTTAACTCCCATCGTTATCCTGTCCGATGCACCCGACAGTGCTACGCGTATTCAGTGTCTGGAACAAGGGGCGGACGATTTTCTTTCCAAACCGTTCAACCCGCTTGAGGTAAAAGCAAAACTTCACGCACTTCTTCGCCGTTCCGAGGTTTCGGAAGCAGCGTCGGGCCAGTTGATTCAGATGGGTACCCAATCGAAACCCTTCTGGCAACAAAAGTCCCGAATTCTGTCTATGCTTTTCGGCAACTATTCGCTGTCACAAAGCGCGTAATTCTCAATCAACTGACTTGACCGATTGCCCAGATACAATCCGTTACGTTCCTCATTGATTGCGAAAAATTCGTGCCGGCGATACTTGTTTATTCTTACATCAAAATATCATCTTATAAGCATATTTATACACAGGCAATTTTTTAAAAGAGATCGCTGGAATTAATTCAACATTCCATGATAATTTCTTTTGAGTAACTATTTTTTCTGTTTCGTACCAGGAATTTATTGCTTGTCAATTATAAGACCATGTTAATGCACCAACACTTAACTAACTCAGAAACACCATTCATTCCAGAGCAGACCCTCCCAACGTTCTGCATTCTACTGGTGATGGATGATGATTTGCTAGCGAACCGGATTGCTATTATTGCCGGGAAAGACTGTGTCGTAGTGCGGTTCAGAAATGAGGTGGATTCAGAAAAATGGCTAACCGATAAGCAGCAGGTCGATTTAATTATAGTTGATAAGAACACGGGGCCCACAATGGTGACGAACACACGGAGCAAAGCCGATTACCAACTGGTTCCCGTACTCGTTGCCTGCCGTTTTGGCGAGAATCGCCTGATCCGCGAAACCCTTGCTGCCGGGGTAACCGATATGCTGGTTGTCAACGAGGAAGATCTGTCAATCCAGACAAAAATAGATTATTACCTGAGCCTGCGTAACCACGTACAAACGTTTCAACCTATTGAGCAGCAGGCACCCGCCTACGACTATCAGTACAGTACGCCCTGGTGGAAACGGTCAATTGACATTTGCGCTTCATTGCTGGTACTGGTGCTTCTGTCTCCCGTATTAATAGTGGTAGCCTTACTGATACTGATTGATTCCAAAGGTCCGGTCATTTACAAATCCAAACGGGCTGGAGCTAACTTTCACGTGTTCAATATGTACAAATTCCGCACGATGGAAGTGGATGCCGACCAGCAAATCAATCAATTGTCTGCCCACAACCTATACGCAGACGCTCCCCGCCAATCAACAGACACCATAACGGAATTATGTCCTACCTGTAGTGAACTGGGTGTAATCTGCCAGCAGATACTCATTGATAATAACAAACCAGTTTGCGAGAAAGCCTATATGAGCGGAGCCGGGAAGTCGGCCAAATTCATGAAGTTCCGGAACGATCCGCGCGTTACGCGGCTGGGTACCTTTCTACGCAACAGCAGCATTGACGAATTACCCCAGCTGGTAAACATTCTGGTTGGCGATATGTCGCTGGTTGGCAACCGGCCGCTTCCCCTGTACGAAGCAGAAAAACTCACCTCCAATGAATTCGCCCAGCGCTTTTGCGGACCGGCTGGCCTGACGGGTTTGTGGCAAATCAAGAAGCGGGCGAAGGGCCAGGGCATGATGTCGGACCGGGAGCGGACACTACTCGATATTGACTACACCAATAATTTCTCTTTTAATACCGATGTTCAAATCATCTGGAAAACGTTTTTCAGCTTATGGCAAAAAGAGAACGTGTAACGGATGCAGCCCACCCGGCAGACGAATCGGTACTGGTGTCAATTATCACGATTAATTACAATCAAGCGGAGTTAACCCGTCAATTCCTGGAGTCGGCCACTACCCTGACGTATCCGAATTACGAACTAATCATCGTTGATAATGCCTCGGTTCAACCGTTGAGCACCAGCATTGATCTTCAGCAGTATCCCCACGTACGGTTAATTCGCAGCGAAGTCAACCTGGGCTTTGCCGGGGGTAACAACCTCGGTATTCAGGAAGCGAAGGGCGATTATTTTTTCATCGTCAATAATGATACGGAGCTTTCGCCAGCGTTACTCGACGAACTGCTGAAACCGTTTCGGGAAAATGAACATATTGGGGTTACCTGCCCTAAAATCAGATTCTTCGACATGCCCCGGTTAGTACAGTATGCGGGCTATAATCCCATTAATCTGTACACGGGACAGGCTACGGCTATTGGTTATAACCAGTCCGACGATGGTCAGTTCGACAAGCCGCACGCTACGTATTTCGCGCACGGCTGTGCCATGATGGTGAGCCGGAACGTAGTAAAACGGGTTGGCCGGTTTGCCGAACGCTTTTTTCTTTATTACGAAGAACTCGACTGGTCGCAGCGGATTCGGGACGCGGGTTTTCTCATTTACTACCAGCCTACTGCCACCATCCTGCACAAAGAGTCGGCATCGGTCGGGCAAAATAGCCCGCTCCGCACCTACTACCTGACCCGGAATCGTATACTATTCATGCGACGGCATAGCACTTTTCACCAGCGTACGATATTTTACCTGTTTTTCGGTATCTTAGTGTTTCCCAAACACCTCCTTTCGTATCTTGTCCAGGGAAAAATAAAACACGCAAAAGCTTTCGTTCAGGGGGCTTTCTGGAATTTCACGGCCACCAGCGTATCTGCCGTTTAACAGCGTATCGTTCATGACGTTCTTCTATTCCCTAACCGGGTTTCTGTTTTTTTTGCTGGCCTTTCTCGTCTTCTACACCTACCTGGGTTACGGTATTCTGGCCTGGTTGCTGGTGAAAACAGTGCGCAAGGGTGACGAACTACCAGTCGTTCAGTCAGAGTATTATCCTGATGTGACGATGGTGATACCTGCTTACAACGAACGCGACTACCTGCCCGAAAAACTACAAAACTGCCTGGCCCAGGATTACCCGGCTCACCAGCTGCAGCTACTGTTTGTGATAGAGGGGTCGACGGATGGTTCGGCCGAATACCTGGAGCAGCAACAGCAGCGGCTGCCAAATCTAACCCTGATTTCGGGTACCCAACGGCTGGGCAAGATTGCCGCGATGAACAACGCGATGAAGCAGGTAAAAACACCCATCACCATTTTTACCGATGCCAATACGCAACTCAACGCCGAAGCCGTTAGCCGACTTGTCAGGCGCTTCGAACCCGCTGTGGTGGGTGCCGTAACGGGCGAAAAACGGATTCAACTGGCGGGGCAGGAAGCCGCAGCAGGCAGTGGCGAAGGGCTTTACTGGCGCTACGAATCATTCCTGAAAAAGCTGGATGCCCAGCTTCATACCATCGTAGGAGCCGCCGGCGAGCTCTTTGCTATTCGTACTAACCTATATGAACCGGTAGAAGCGGATACCCTGCTCGATGATTTTATCATTTCGCTGCGCATTGCCAGCCGGGGTTACCGGGTCGACTATGCCCCCGACGCGTACGCCCTGGAACGACCCTCTGAATCGGTACGGGAAGAGACGAAACGGAAAGTTAGAATTGCTACGGGTGGTTTTCAGTCAATTCAGCGGCTGGCACACCTGCTCAACCCATTTACATACGGCTGGTTAAGTTTCCAGTACATTTCTCACCGGGTATTGCGCTGGGCCGTTACGCCGTTCTGCCTGCCCCTGCTGATTTTACTAAATCTTGTTATGATTACGCAGCCTGAAAGCCCCGGTACGGCTTTTATAACGCAGCCGTTCTGGACAAGTGTGCTGGTGGCTCAGGTTGTATTTTACGGTATGGCCGGTGTAGGCTACGTGCTGGAGAATCGGCAAACGCGTTTCAAACTCACGTTTGTGCCGTTCTATTTTGTTTTTATGAACTGGTGCGTACTGGTCGGGTTTGCCCGGTACCGGAATGGCAATTTATCGGGCGTGTGGGAGAAGTCCAGACGGGCCGCATAAATTACCGATTGTACCACTGACTATATATAAGCTATGCTTAACCAAACGCATACACTCTCCATACCCGAACACTGGCGTTACAGTCGCCACCTGTTCACCGTACTGGGTATTGTGTTAGCCCTGCTGGCAGGCTGGCTGATAGGCTCATGGGGGGTGTTTGGCGCGCTTATCACCGTGGGTGTTCCGGTGGCCCTGCTGGCGGGTATCGGCATCCTGCTGGAACCCAGACTTGGCCTGCTGCTCTACGTGAACTTAAGCTTTCTGATTGGTTTCTCCCGTTTTTTGCCGGGAGAAATTGCCCTGGGTACGGCACTGGATGGCCTGCTGGTGCTTACGCTACTGAGTTCCTTTCTGAATGGTCGACGCATGAACTGGCGACAGTTACGCCGACCTGCTTTCTGGATACTCATCGTTTGGCTGTCATTTACCATCCTGGAATATTTCAATCCCGAGCATCCCTACCCACCCGCCTGGTTCTACCACGCCCGTTCGTTTTCATTGAGCTGGTTTTTGCTCGCCGTTATCGTATCCGTAAATCCCATCAAAAAATCGGATATTCGGCTATTCTGCATCCTGTGGCTTGTCTGGTCTTTTTTTGCGGCACTTTGGGGGTTCAAACAACAATACATAGGGTTGGAACCAGCCGAAATCCAGTGGCTGGCCGCAGGTGCTGAAAAACAGCATATTCTGTGGGGTCAGTTGCGTAGCTTCTCGTTTTATTCCGACGCCGGTCAGTTTGGGTCTGAAATGGCGGGAGTAACGCTGATTTGTATTATCCTCCTTTTCGAGACTAAGTCGTGGCTCTACCGTATTCTTTACGTAGTGCTGGCAGTCATTTTTTTCTGGGGGTTTGCCATTTCGGGCACCAGAGGGGCATTGTTCGTTATTCTGGCAGGCTTCCCTGCCTATTTTGTGCTGAAGCGCAGCCCAGTGCATATCATGCGCGGACTGCTGGTGGCTGTACCCGTATTCTGCCTCCTGATGTTTACCCACATTGGTGATTCCGTGTATCAGATCTGGCGGATTCGCTCAGCCCTGCGCCCTACCAATGATGCTTCCTTTCTGGTGCGGTTAGAGAATCAGCAAAAACTAAAAACCTTCCTGAAAGACAAGCCTTTTGGCGCGGGTATTGGCACGTCGTCGGGGGCCGGCCAACGGTTTTCACCAGACTACTTTGCCGCCCAGATTCCTACCGACAGCTGGTACGTTCAAATCTGGATTGAAACCGGCATTGTTGGTCTGACACTTTATTTACTCATGCTATTTAGCCTTATGCTTATTGGTACCATCAAAATCTGGCAACTGAAAGACCCCTGGCTAAAGACCATCATGATCGTACTCCTGGCCGAATTTGCCGGCATTTGTGTGGTGAGTTATACCAACCCGATACTGGGCCAATTCCCCACCAGCAGCATCCTGTTTATCAGTTCGTTTTTGTTTACCACCTGCGACCGGTGGGATACCCCGAGGGTACCGAAAAGCCGTCGAGCCCATCCGTAAAAAACTAGCGCTATGAGAATTGGCATCGAAGCACAGCGGCTCCTGCGCCCTCACAAGCACGGGATGGACATTGTAGCCCTGGAAACAATCCGGGCGCTGGTGAATTACGACCAGCACGAGTTTGTTATTTTCGTGAAACCGGATACGGACCGAAGCGGATTGCCCGATGCTCCCAATATCACCCTGGTTGAATTACCAGGCGGTCCCTACCCCATCTGGGAACAGTATGCCCTGCCCAAAGCGGTAAAAGACTACGGTATCGACCTGCTGCATTGCACGGCCAACACGGCCCCCCTGCGCTGTTCCGTTCCCCTGGTGGTCACGCTCCATGATATTATTTTTCTGGAAAATCAACCCCTGCGGGCGGGTAGCTGGTATCAGCGATTCGGGAATCAGTATCGACGCTGGAACGTGCCCCGCATCGTAAAGAACTGCGAAAAAATCATCACGGTATCCGATTTTGAGCGACAACGCATCATCAGCCACCTTCATCTGCCCCCCACCCAGGTAGTATCCATCTGGAACGCCGTCAGCAGGCAGTTTCGGGTCATTGACGATGCCGGGCAACTGGCGGCTACCCGGGTCAAATACCACTTACCCGAGTCCTTCATTTTCTTTCTGGGTAATACCGACCCAAAAAAGAACGTTCGGGGGGTGTTGAAAGCCCTGCTCTTGCTGGAGCAACAGGGGCAGTTAACGATGCCGGTTGTTATTTCCAATTTACCCGTGGCCTCACTCGATGCGCTGTTGGCGGATATTGGCGGTCAATCCCTGGCTAGTCATATTTCGCTGTGCGGGTACATACCCAATCATGAACTACCGCTGGTATACAATGCCGCTACGGTATTCCTTTGCCCTTCCCTCCGCGAAAGTTTTGGGCTGCCTATTCTGGAAGCGATGGCCTGCGGCACGCCTGTACTGACGGCTACCACCTCCTCCATGCCAGAGGTGGCGGGTGATGCGGCCCTGTTGGTTGACCCAACATCGGCAGAAGCCATGGCACAGGGTATTGGTCAGCTCATGCAGGATTCCAGCTTGCGGGACACCTTACGGCAGAAAGGACTGCAACGGGCGGCTTTATTTTCCTGGGATGAAACTGCCCGGCAATTACTCGACGTATATACCTCCGCCGTGGCCAGAACTAGTAAACAGCTGGTTTTTTGAGGCAACTAGTATAAAAGAGCAGACCATCAATCCCACACCGCCCTAAACAGTCATATTCATAAGTAGTACACTTTTTCAATTTAAATTATTGCACCGGCTTACCGATAGGCGCACGCAATGATTAACCATGCATATCTTTTCAAACCCCGAATGGATTTCTCAGTATGATTATCCATTTGAAACGGTCGATCAGGTGCCTCAGTCGATATTCGACGGGATAAACGCCCGGCTTGACCAGTGTATCAGTCAGAAACCAATGGTTTCTGTCATGATTGTAGCCTTCAACGAAGAAATCAACATTCTGCGTACGGTTAGCTCGTTAGCGGCTATGAAGACAACGGTTCCGTTCGAGATTCTGGCCGTTAATAACAACTCTACGGATCGAACGCAGGAAACAATCGACAAACTGCACATCAAAGGATTTTTCCAGCCTGTTCAGGGGTGTGGACCGGCCCGGCAACTTGGTCAGGAGCGGGCCATAGGGCAATACATTCTGCTGGCCGATGCCGACTGCCTGTATCCACCAAACTGGCTGAACGAAATGGTAGCCGTATTGCAACAACCAGGGGCCGTCTGTACGTATGGGCAGTACTCGTTTATCGCTCCGCCCACTATTCCGCGCTGGCGGTTCGCCCTGCACGAAGCGCTGAAAAATGCGGTTGCCGAGTTACGGTACATTAAACGACCCTACCTTAACGCCTATGGCATGAGCATGGGTTATTTGCGGGAGGCCGGATTAAAAGCCGGTTACATAACCAGAAACATCCGGGGTGAAGACGGTCGGCTGTGTTTCGATATGATGCAGTATGGCCGGGTAATACCCATGAAAACCCACTCGGCCCGCGTCTGGACCGCCCCCCGAACCATACTTCAGGAAGGGTCTCTCTGGCACGGATTTATAGTACGGGTCAATAAAGAACTTAAACGGGTATTTTCTAACTTTACATCACACCCACCCCACGACACAAAAACCTCCACCAACTAACCAATCATTTTTTACCTTCTTTTATCTACCCGCAACCCCGTTCCCTAAGGCGTACAATGCAACAGTTTGATAGTATAATCTGTCTAGGACAAACGACCTGGGAAGGTGACTTCCAGAAGGCAGTTGTGCAGCTGATGACCGAATTATCGGTACGGCATCGGGTTTTATACGTTGATTACCAGTATACGCTTAAAGACTGGGTTATGAGTGTAGTTGGTAAACAGGCGATTCCCATTCAGGAAACGATTCGCTTAAAAAGCCCGCTCACGAAGAAGACCTTTACCAACGGCTCCGAAGTACACGTCTGGGCTCCCCCGCTCATGCTGCCCGTAAACTGGATGCCCCCTGGGCTACATGATTTGTTTGTACAGCAAAATACAAGCCGGTTGATTAAAGGACTTCGGCGGGTAATGCGTCAGTTGAACATGAAACGGCCTCTGGTCATCAACGGCCTCAATCCCGTATTTGGGCTACCCATGCTGGAGCAGCTCAATGAGTGTGCTACGATTTACTACTGCTTCGATGAGATAACCATTATCAACTGGATGAGCAAACATGGCAGCCGCTATGAGCCGGATTACCTGAAACGCGTTGATGCGGTGGTAACAACTTCCGAAACCCTGCGTCGGTCCAAATCCCTCGTGCAGTCCAGTGCCCATTGCGTTAAAAACGGGGTCAATTTCGAGTTGTTCAATCAGGCTTATCACCTGGCGCAACAGGAACCGCTGCCCGAAAAACCGATAGTCGGGTATCTGGGCACGGCCGACAACCGGATTAATATCGATATTGTCGAGTACTGCGCCCGTACCATGCCGGATGTAACGTTCCAGTTCATTGGCGAGGTTCACGAACCCAGCCTGAGGCAGCGCTTATCGGTGTATCCCAACGTTGTGTTTACGCCACCCGTCCAGCCGGTAAATCTCCCCCCGTTGCTGGCACGGATGAAGGCGGCCATGATTCCGTTCGTCTGCAACGAGCATACGTACACGATCTATCCCCTTAAAATCAATGAATACCTGGCTGCGGGCCTGCCCGTTGTCTCAACTCCTTTCTCGCTGCTGGATGATTTTGATGGCGTCATTGAACTGGCCGACAGCCCCGTCCGCTTTGCGCAGACATTACGCCATGCCTTAGCCGATACCAGTCCCCAACGGGTAAACGAGCGAATCATGATGGCCCGGAATAATTCATGGGCCAAACGGGCGGAGGAGTTCGAAGCGGTTATCCAGACAATACCGAATGCCTACATCCCCGAACCAGTAGCCTGAACGATACCTGACTACTACGTATTCACCTCATCAATAATACTGGTTCACGTAATCGAATACCTGTTCGGTGTTTTTGGCGTGCAGGATTTGCGCCCCGGAAAGGGCGGGAAAGATGGTGGCATATTCATTGAAATGGTGCTCCATCCCCCCGCCGGGATGCGAAAGGATGATATTTATCCCCCCAAAATAACTGGCCAGGGCAGCCGTACCGCCGTGCATGGATATAAACCGGTCGGCGTTAGCATACACCAATAACTGGAGGTGATTGAAGCTCGACACCTCACTCCGGTATTGGTCGTGCAGGTCGTGCATCAGGATTACGTCCGGGTGATTTTCCCGCAACCAGGCATGCTCGTTCAGGTCCATTATCTCGCTGTTGTCCAGCACAATCTGGGTAGACAGGGGGCGGTTATAGATAATCTGGTACGTGGCTTTACAGGCCGTAATAATCCGGTTCAGGGCGGGTATATCCAGGAAATTGACCGGGGGTTTGTCCCACTCGATGTTGTATTTATTGGCAATAATCAGCAGTGGTTTGTCAAACACAAACCGATCATTTTTGTAGTAGCTTTTGAACGGCACCCGCGCCCACTTCGAATAATCGAACGTTGGGCTGTGGGTCATGTTAGGCACGTCATAATACCCGTAACCGGCCTGCCACACGCGTTTTTCGTACTGCTCGGCGTGGTTTGCACTAAAAAAGTAGAATTCCTTCGTGTTGGTGCAGGAAATAGTTTTTTCAAGGGTACCATTCAGGTGATGCCAGTAGGCAAACGGGAGTACGTACCGAAGCTCCTGATCGAATTCACCGTGGTAATCAATGACTTTATACGGCTTTTTGGCAATATGGTCGCTCACCACGAAGCGGGTCTGATTCAGCCGGGCAAAATAATTATCCCGGATAAAATACCGCAGATCGCGTCGTATTCCCGGGTACCGGAGCGATGCAACGACGTACAGAAACTTCAGCACTACTTGCTGCATACGGAAGGATTCGTGTTAGTAAAAAAGGAAACGGCCAACAAACGGCACACCCTGGTTTATGACTCCCGTTGGTCGAACAGGCCACTATCGAGCGTATAAAATTTAGGGGTCCCTTCCCATTCGCTGTACGCTACCGCAGCCGAATAGCCGTCTGAAACCCTAAAACTGCTGACGCTCCACTGACCGGTAGCGCCAATAATTTCACCCCCGATTCGATGCCTGCCATCCAGGCAGGGAACCCGCTGAAAGTCATCATCCAGCCCCTTACCGGTTGCTTTGACCAGCGCTTCTTTCCGGGTCCATGACCGGTAAAACAACGACCGGGAATCGTTCGCTTCTATATGCTGCTGCTCAACCACCGTAAAGCTATGCGCCAATACATCCTGAAAAGCAAAGTCGGGGGTGTGTTCTTCCACGTCAACGCCAACGCTGGTCACGCCAATGGCTACCAGAATCCACTGGCCCGCGTGCGACACATTGATATGCCAGCGGTCAGTACCTTTAATTTCGGGCTTCTTATTTTTACCGATCGTAAAACAGATTGCATCAGGCGATTGACGGGTATAGCGTCCAGCCAACGTTCGCAGCATATGTCTGGCGTACACAAATCGGTTTCGATCCCCGGCCCGGTGAAATCGTCCCGCCCGGCTGATCTCATCGGGCTGCAGGGCAGTTTTTTCGTAATCGGGTGTTTCCCCGTCGGGTACCAAGAAGCGAAATACGGCCATTGGGTCGGCATACATACAGGCCGACTCCGGTAGCCAGTGAAGGAACCGGTAAGGCGTCACAGGAAATGAAGGCATCGGTTACTTTTTGCGCCGTCATGAGTCATTAATTAGGGGGTAGTGTGTTGACGAAATACCCGACGATGTGTTCAGACACGAAATACAGCAGAAAAATGGTAATCGGTGTTCCTTTCCGCTGTTCTAGTATAAAAGTATATGGCTTCTGTGATTCGTACGTTTATCAGAAATTATTTTCTGCAATCTACTACGTTGCCGGTAGCGATCAAGCTGGTTAGCTTTTTTTTGTGTGTCACTCCCCAGCCCGTCACAGCGCAGGTCTGCATGGACCCATCAGGCCCGCTGGTGGTCAATCAAACCTTCGGCAATGCCAGTAAAGCCTTATCGGCTGATCTGACCTCCTACCCATACGAAGCCATCAGTTGTCCCGGCGACGGGCAGTATACCATTGCCGCTACGCTGGATGGCTCCTGCTACAACGCCACCTGGCACGCGATAAGCAGTGACCATACGCCCAACGAGGCAGGCGGGAGCATGATGCTCGTGAACGGCGGTAATAAAGCCGGGCCGTTCTACCAGCAGCCGGTAGCGGGGTTGTGCAGCGGTACTACTTACGAAGTTTCGTTCTGGATCATCAACCTGCTCCGAACGGGCACCTGTCTCAATCCACTGATCCCCGATCTCGCCATCGATATAACGACTAAAACCGGGGTAGTGATTCAGTCGACAGCCCTTGGCCTTATCGCACAAACAGACGAGCCTATCTGGAGACAGTATAAAGCCGTATTCACCGTACCGGCGGGCCTGGAGGATGTAGTCATGAAACTGGTCGATTACCAGGGCGATTTTGGCTGTGGCAATGACATGGCCATCGATGATTTTCAGGTGAAGCAGTGCAGCGAATGTGTCGGCGTACCCGAAGCCCTGTATGTTCCTGACATTTTCACGCCTAACAATGACGGCATCAATGATACGATGGCTGTGTTCCTGCGTGTAACGGGCGTGACTTCTTTTAGTCTAAACATATATGACCGCTGGGGAAGCCCGATTTATGCCACTACGGACCGAACCCAGCAATGGGATGGCACCTACGCTGGTGTGCCCTGTCAGTCGGATACGTACACCTGGGTAGTTGGCTACAGCACCGTTGGTAAAACTACGTACGTACGTACCGGCCATGTCTTGTTAATGCGCTAATCCAGCCTGTTACCGACCTATGGTTTCACGTACTAACCCTATGAAAAATACGCTGCTTACGGTACTGGCAACTTCTTCTGTGCTGCTGCTTTTTGCCCAGACCGATGTATACCACACAACCACCTTCAATACACAGGCAGCTATACAGCCCGGCAGCCTGGTCAAGATACCCATCGACCCCAAACGCTGGTATCAGGTCGTTAACGCCACCAACGGCCTTGATGCCCTGTTTGACGGGGATACAACGAAGACGGTGAATACCGGATATGGTAAACTCTTGCCCATCTTCGATGCGTATTACCCACTGCTGGCCGGTGAGCAGTTTAGCCTTGAGAAGATTCGTTTTTATGACGGGGCCGGTGAAAATACGGAAGAGATAATGACCCTGTCAATCATAACGGAGCAGTGGGAGCGCATACCCGTTGGCCGCTTTACCGGGAATAAATACCAGACCTGGGTTGGCCCCAATCCAGATCAACCCGCCCTCTTCACCCTGGAAAAGCCCATCAGCAATGCCCGGTATCTGGTGCTGACCAGCTACGGTTCTTATCCAACCGAAATGGAATTATACGGCACCTACCAGTCGGGTCAGGAGCCGGCACTGGCTCCGCTGCAACCGTCTCCTTTCCGAAATAAAGCAGGCATTAATGGCTTCGAGTGGAACATTGAAGACTCCGATGCGCCCACCGCGTTGCGCCCCGTTGACGACAAACGGGTGGACGCCATAAAGAGCTTTTCGTCGTTCCGTCATTACATGGACTGGGACAAGCTGGAAGCGCAGCAGGGACGCTACACCTTCAATCCTACCTTCAGTGGCAGCTGGGATTACGACGCCATGTACGAGCGACTCAAAGCGGAAGACATCGATGTGCTGGCCTGCTTTCAAACCCTGCCCAAATGGATGGAAGAAACCTACCCGGCAGGCGGGCGCGATTACAGTAATGTGCCGGCCAGGTACGGAGCCAACCTTTCCGCCCCGGGCTCCTACCTGGAGCACGCCCGGGTAGCTTTTCAGTACATAGCCCGCTACGGCTCGAACAAACGCGTCGACCCGTCATTACTAACGGTCAGTTCAGAAAAAACGTGGGCGGGGGTAAATACAAAAAAGATTGGCCTGGGTTTGATTCGCTATATCGAATGCAACAACGAGCCGGACAAGACCTGGAAAGGGCGGAACGGCTACCAGTCGCCCCGCGAGTACGCAGCGAACCTGTCCGCTTTTTACGATGGGCACAAAAACACCCTGGGTGCTGGTGTAGGCGTGAAAAATGCCGACCCATTCGTTCAGGTTGTCATTGGTGGCATTTCGGCCTCCACCACCGACTACGTGCGGGCCATGATCGACTGGTGTAAAGAGTTCAGGGGATACCGTCCCGATGGGTCCGTCAATCTCTGCTGGGATGTTATCAACCAGCATTTGTACGCCAACGATGCCCAGTCGTCGCAAAACGGCGGGGCCAGTCGGGGAGCCGCGCCGGAGCTGGCCGGCGTGGGCGAACAGGCGGCTGCTTTTGTAACACTGGCCCGGCAATACGCCCAGGGAATGCCCGTCTGGATTACCGAAGCCGGGTACGACATCAACCAGGGCAGTCCATTCCGGGCCATACCCATTGGCAACAAGTCCGTTCTGGCAACCCAGGCCGACTGGATTCTGCGAACAGCGCTGCTCTACAGCCGGGTTGGTATCGACCGGGTGTTTTTCTTTCAGGCGTACGATGGCAATGTTGCCGACCCCACCCAGTTCAGTTCGATGGGCTTATTGATCGACGATGCGACAAAATCCCGCAAACCTGCCGCCGACTTTCTGTATCAGGCAAAGAATTTGCTGGGTGATTATCGGTACCAGGAAACGGTTAAACCCACCAACGGCCCCAACGATCTTATCATAGACCGGTACGGCCTGGATGGGCAGTCGGCCTACGTATTGGTCATCCCCGACGAGCGGGGGCGCACTGGCACGTATAACTTAGCCGTCAATCCGGGCGATAGCGTGCTGGTTTGCGTACCAACCGCCGGGCAGAATGAAATGACCCGCACGGTAAACGTGAGTCAAACAGGTACGATTGCCGTAAACGTGAGTGAAACACCGGTATTCGTCATGCCCCTGACCGGGTCCGGCACCGAAGTAACCGACGACCTAAGCACGTTGCAGGTGTATCCGAATCCAGCGGCCGATAACGTAGAAATAGTTGTTGAAAATGGCAGTTTGAATCCCGTGCTGGTCCGTATTATCAGTCCCGCCGGACGGCAGTACCAGCCGGTAAGTTTTTCAAAGACAGGACGGGTGTTACGCACGCAAATAGACGTAAGTTTACTCCCGGCCGGTACGTACCTGCTGGATGTACGCCAGGGTCAGGCACGAGTTGTAAAAAAAATTAGTAAATCCCGGTAAAGCAGTGAGCGGAAGGCCGTTCATCGGGTAAGCAAGCTAACACCGTAGCGCATCTACATCAGTAATGAGTAATACAAAACAAGCGATGAACGGAGGGAAATGGATCACCGTTTCTACCGTCATCTCGACCTTATTTCAATTTGTACAGGTAGCGGTACTGGCCCGTTTGCTAAGTCCAGCCGATTTTGGCCTCGTCGGCGTCAGTAACCTGATCATTGCCTTTTTTCAGGTGTTCGCCAACCTGGGATTCTCCAACTCAATCATTTACAAACAGGAAAGTGATCGAAACGTATTATCGACCCTGTATTACCTGAATCTGACCGTTGGGGTATTCATCTTCATTCTCATCCATCTGACAGCACCCTATATCATTTCGTTTTACAACGAACCCAGGCTGGCACAGGTACTCAATTTATCGTCTTATTATTTTCTGATTGCCTACTTCGGTCAGATCTACATGTTTCTGCTGGAGAAAGAACTCCGGTTCAAGTCGGTAGCCATCATTGATATAACCGGAACCGTACTGGGCTCCATCGTGACCGTTACGCTGGCGTTTAATGACTACCACGAGTTATCGCTCATTATTGGTGCGCTGGTGATGCAAACGGTAAAATCGGCCTTACAGATAACCCTTGGGCTTCGTTTCTTTGTGCCCCGGCTGTTTTTCAACCTCAGTAATATTAAAGAGCACCTTCGCTTCGGTATTTATAACATGGGTGATGGGTTTCTGGGCTACATCCAGTCCAACACCGACAATATTTTTCTGGGGGGCATGCTGGGGGTAAAAATGCTGGGCTACTACACCATTGCCTATCAGCTTTGTGTGTTCCCTATCATGAAACTGAACCCGATCATTTTGCAGGTTGCTTACCCGATTCTGGCCAAAATGAAGGAAAATACGACTGACCTGAAGAAATCGTACCTAAAAATTCTGGACTTCATCAGCTACTGTAACCTACCCCTGCTGGCGGGATTATTCATAACGGCCGATGGCGTTGTGCCCCTCATTTACGGGCCCGGATGGGAACAGACAACGGAATTGATTCGAATTTTCGTGTTCGTCGGTGTTTTCATCTGTCTGAGCCACCCACTCTATACCATAGCGTTCACGAAGGGAAAACCGAACCTGCTGTTTTACCTGAACCTGGGTACATTGATCGTGAAAGTGCCCCTGGTATACGTGTTTGGTACGTACTGGGGCGTTACGGGTATCGCGATGGCTTTCCTGCTGACTACCTTTTTGAATATGATCGTCAACTTCGGTATGGTCCATTACCTGATTGGCGACTTTATAGGCGATTTCTCCCGAAACATAGCCAAACCAATCCTCTTTTGTTTGATTATGGTTGGTCTCATTAGCTTGTACCGGCTGTTCGTGGGCGAATCCGGTCTGATGAACGTTCTGGCAGAAATCGGCATTGGGGGGGCTGCCTATCTCCTGCTCACGTTGACCTACAAGCTCTCCTACGCCGAACTAAATGCGTACCGGCAGGGAATACTATAGATTCTGCCGGTACGCATTTATGTAGGATGTTTTGGCTTAGGCGTTATCCAGGGCGCGTTGCAGGACGCGGGCAAAGACAACATCGTTGGGAGGCAGTAACATGGTCGCATGGTCACCGGCAACGTCGTGGACCCGAACGCCCCCACCCGCGTAGTCTTTCCAGCCCAGGTAGTGAAAATCGTCAATAAAATACAGGCGGGCCGTAGCTCTGAACAGATCAATGGTACCGGTATACGGACGAAGCACGTAGTTTTGAAACGCGGTTTCGTGCTTTTCCATCAGATAGACCAGGTGAGCGGGTTCATCGTTCGTTCCGGATTCCCGGTCTACCCCCACTTTCCGCAGTAACGCATTCATCCGCGTACACAGAACCTCCCACTGGTAGGAAAGGGTAACCATAGGACGCTTGACCAGCGATTGCCCAATCCAGACCAGTTTAGGGAATTGCCGGCCTATTTTCCAGATAACCCGGCCCATGGTGGTGTGGTGATTGATAAGGGCACGGGCATCCGTATCGAACATAGCCAGCATTTTTATCTCTTTTCCCATGGCCGTTAGCTGTTGGGCCATTTCGTAGGCTACGTAGCCCCCGAATGAGTAACCGGCAATGGCATAAGGGCCCGTCGGGTTATGCTCGAGTATCTCGGCAATGTAGTGGGCCGCAATATCCTCCATCTTGTCCAATGGCTCTTCGGTGCCATCCAGCCCCTTTGCCTGCAACCCATAAATAGGTTGGTCCGGATCGGTATGCGCTATCAGGCCACTAAAATTCAGCAGGTTAAGGCCAAGTCCGTGAATAATATAAACGGGCACTTTACTGCCTTGCGGCTTGATGGGTACGAGTGATTTGCTGGTAACTGGTTTTTGATTCTCCTCGACCAACCGGGCCAGCTTCCGAATAGTGGGAAATTCGAAAAGGGTAGAGAGCGGCAATCGGCGCCCCGTTACTTTTTCGAGCCGGGTCATTACCTGCACCGCATTCAGCGAATGCCCCCCGATATCAAAGAAATTCTCGTCAATATCAATGGTATCGAGATCGAATACAGCCGTCCAGATGGATGCCAATACCTGTTCTGCTTTCGTTTGAGGATGAGCGGCCGGCTGTTGGGTCTGAACGCGGGTGCCAGGCTGGGGCAACGCTTTTTTGTCGATTTTCCCATTTGCCGTAACGGGCAGCGCTTCCAGCAGTACAAAATTATTGGGCAGCATATAATCGGGCAGCATCTGCCGGATGCCCTGTCGCCACAAGCCAATCTGAGCCTCCTGGTCACTTATGTACTGACCGGGAACAATGTACGCCACCAGTCGCTGGTCGCCCGGTGTATCTTCCCGGGCTATAACAACCGCATTTTTCACCCCTGCCTGCTTCAGCAGATGGTGTTCAATTTCAGCCACTTCAATCCGGTGACCCCGGATTTTTACCTGCTGATCAATACGGCCCAGGTAATGAATGGCCCCGCTGGCATCGCAGCGCCCTAAATCGCCGGTTCGGTACAGCCGGACAGACGCGCCATCAGCACGGGGGAAATCAATAAATTTTTCGGCCGTTAGCTGAGCCTGGTTCAGGTAGCCGATGGCCAGACCCGCACCCGCAATGCCAATCTCGCCCGCCTTACCCGGTGGTAGCGCCCGCAACTGCTCATCCAGTATGTACACCTGGGTATTGTCAATGGGCCGACCAATGGTAATGAATTCATCCGTGGGGAGAATCTGAATCCCCGTGGCGTAGATGGTGGTTTCGGTAGGCCCGTAAAAATTCCACAGGGATTGGCACGACTCCATCAGCTTACGGGCCAGATCCATGGGCAGGGCTTCGGCGCAGGAAATAACAACCAGCTCTTTACTACCCCGCCAGCCCGCTTCCCACAGCATACGCAACGTTGCCGGGGTAGCCTGAAGAAAGGTGACCCCCTGGGAAACGATCAAATCGGCCAGTTGCTCGCCATTCCGGCTCGTCGCATTATCGACCAGAATCAACTCGGCACCCGCCAGCAAAGGCGTATAAATTTCTACCGTGGCCAGGTCAAACGTAACCGTAGCCAGCGCTATTGTTTTGTCGGCCGGAAGCAGACCCGGGTTTTTCTGTACGCTTAGCAGCACGTTAACCACGCCGTTTTGCCTGGTTTGTACCCCTTTGGGCCGACCGGTGGTTCCCGATGTGTACAGCACATACATCAGATCATCGCCGGAAGAGGGCACGGGCGGATTGGCGGTTGGGTAGTCTGTCAGCGTGGGCCAGACGGTTTCGATAACAACTTCGCGCTGGGGTGATTTGAACCGACCCTGCTGCGAGCGCGACACGACCAGAATCTGGCAGTCCGAATCGTCCAGGATAAACTCAAGCCGGTCGGTGGGGTGCAGGGGGTCCAGGGGTACGTAGGCAGCACCCGTTTTGAGGATGGCCAGCATGGTTACCAGCAACTCGAGCGACCGTTCGACGGCCATACCAATGCGCTGACCGGGCTTTACGCCCTGCTCCATCAACAGGTGAGCAAACTGACTGGCTTTTTCATTCAGTGCCTGATACGTCAGGGTGTCACTCCCAAACCGGACAGCGGTGTTGTCGGGAAATTTGGTTGCGGTTTCGCTGAAAAGAACGTGCAGGGATTTCTCCGCCGGAAAGTCAACCCGGGTATTATTCCAGGGCATATCCGGCTGGGGCACAGGTTGGCTACTGCCCACCGGAATGTTGCCCAGCCGAACCGTTGGCGAGTCAATGATGTGCGTTAGCAGTTGTTCGAACTGCTCGTGAATAGCGCGTATCGTTTCACCCTTGAATAGCTGGGTATTGTACGACCACTCCAGCACCAGCTTCTGCTCCGACCCACTCGCATTCAGCGATAATTCGAAGGTTTCGAAGGCTCTCGGGTTGCTGATGAGCTGGTGTTCCAGTCCGTAAAAAACAACGCCGTTATCCAGACCAATATCAACGTTGAACACGACGGGCACCAGGGGAAGCCGGGCTATGTCCCGCTTAAGGGGCAGTTTTTTCAGCAACCGCCCGAAGGTTAACCGCTGGTGCTCCAGCGCATCTAACAGGCCCAGTTTCCGCTCACCCAGAAAGGCCAGGAAAGTCTTGTCTCCGGCGGGCTGGCTCCGTAAGGGCAGCAAATTGACACAATGCCCAACCAGACCCGCCACACCCGTAGCCGACTGCCCGGCTGCGGGTAGCCCCAGCACAATATCGGTCTGGTCTGTGAGTCGATGGAGCAGTACTTCAAACGCGGCCATCAGCGTCGTAACAAAACTACACCCTGCCTTGATACCCACGCCTTTGATGCCCCGTACAAGAGAATCGGCCAATGGAAGATCCAGTCGGTTACCGGCGTACGTACGAACACGCGGCCGGTCAAAGTCGGTTGGCAAGTCCAGCACCGGTACCGACCCCTGGTACTGATTAAGCCAGAACTGCTCAATTTCCTGGTATTCGGCACTAGCCATATACGCCTGTTCCTCAAACGCATACGCCAGTAGCGAGGGAGCTGCCGCCAGGCTGGGCGTACGATTCTGGGCATACGCGGAGTAGAGTACGCTCAGGTCCTGCAGGATAACCCCAACCGACCAGCCATCGCAAACGATGTGGTGGGCCGTCAGGGTAAAATGGTGTACCGTATCCGACAACCGGATGAGGCTTGCCTTAATCAACGGCCCGTACGTGAGGTCGAACAGGTGGTGCGCAGCCTGCCGGGTGTAGTCCCGCACACACTCCTCCCCTTCGGGACCGGGCCGATCAGAACAATCCAGCCAGTCAACGGGGACGGACACATCCTGAAATACAACCATTTGAAGCCCGTCTGCACTGAAAGCCGTGCGCAGGCCTTCGTGCCTGCGTACCAGTTCCCCGAAGGCTTTCTCAAAAGCATCACGCTGGAAGAGTCCGGTAAGCCGAATCGAACAGGACTCGTTGTAAGCGCGGTTCGCATCATCGGTACCAAGCTGGCAGGAGGTCCATATTTCCGTTTGCGACTCGGTAGCGGGTGCCAGACTCTGGATGGCAGGACCGGCAAACGGATCGAAGTCAACCGCTATTAAATGTTCGCTTGTAGTGCTTTCCGTCATCCGTACTCAATTTAATTTAACCTGTAAATATTTACCCGGCAGGGCGGGATTAGGAATAAACCAGGCTGGGTTACCATTTGCATCACGACCTAATTTGGCATCAGGTGGTGGTACAAACCGAGCAAAATCCGAACCATTTCCGGGGCTTTTCTCGGTTACCGACATGTCTGCGCCAAAAAAACCGGTGTTAATCAGTTCCTCAATGCTTTCTGTAAACTGACGAATTATCGTATCTACTTCAGCGTAGGTATGTGCTTCGGTCAAAAAGCAGGGGAAACCATCCCAGATATGGATGCCTTTATCCCGCATTAAGGTAAATAACAGCTCTCCGTAAACGACTTCTTCGGTAAACTTTATTTTCCAGAGTGAGCCAAAATGAACTACTGCCAGCGGTAGTTTCCATTGCGAAAGTACCGCATTCAGTTCATTGGCAAGCCGGGTAGTTTTCTGGGTAAGGTCTTCCTGCAGCTGCGGCCCACTCGCCTTCATATACCTCAGCGCAGCGCTGGCAGCTGCCAGTGCCAGCGGATGCCGGACGAACGTACCCGCAAAATAGGTAACCCCTACCTCGGGTACGGAGGCATCGCCATACTGCCAGAAGCCGCCATCCAGCGCATCCATGAACGCCCGTTTTCCCGCAATAACCCCAATGGGCAGGCCCGCTCCCACTACTTTTCCGTACGTACCCAGGTCGGCTTTGATACCAAACAGGGCCTGGGTTCCACCCGGATGGGCCCGAAAACCGGTAATTACCTCATCAAAAATCAGCACGGTGCCCGATGCTTCGGTTACCGTACGTACCTGTTTTAAAAACTCGACGGGCACAAATTCGGGTCGGCGGCTTTGTACCGGTTCTACCAGCACGGCCGCCAGTTCATGCGCCCGCTCGCGAATAATCCGGAGGCTTTCGTCGGTGCCGTAATCCAGAATCAGCATGTTCTGCACCGATTCGGGCATAATGCCGGGGGCCGCCGGAAATGACTTCAGTTTCTTGGTGCCTCTTACCAGCACTTCATCCACAATGCCGTGGTACGAACCGGAGAACGCCACGATCAAGGACCGACCCGTTACGGTTCGGGCTATTCGCATGGCACCCAGCACGGCTTCGGAACCCGTATTGCACAAAGCAGCCCGGTCGGCACCGGTCAGTTCGCAAATGAGCTGACTTACTTCTCCCGCCAGTTCGTGCTGTGGCCCTACCTCAAAACCCCGTTCAATCTGGGCGTGGAGGGTTTCTTTCAACCAGTCGGGCTGGTAGCCAAACATGTTTGAGCCGAAGCCATTCAGGGCATCGATGTACTCGTTGCCGTCAATATCCCACAGATGGCTACCGGCCGACCGGTTCACAACCAGCGGGTAGACCAGTTCTTTCGTATAGGGCCTAAAGCCTGAAACCACGCGTGGGTCAGCCATCCGGGCGCGGTGTTCCTGGGCATACGCTTTGCTCCCGGCGGTTTTCCGGTTATACCGTTCGGTTAGCTGCCGGATAAATGCCTGTTGGGTATCACTCAATGCCGAGCCCTGCCGATCAATACGAGCCGTTGCCCCGAACGGTTTCTTAAGTTCGATCGTCTCTTCCGGTGTCAGGTCTGCCGTAACCGATAGAGCATGCCCATTTGACCGGCTTTTTGGTACGCCATTTTCCGGAGCAGCGGGCACGGTGGCCGGAAAAGCCGGTACCGGTGCCGGTCCATTCTCAGCCTGTATCAGTTCAATCTGCCTGGCCAGTAACTGCACTTGCTGGGCTATCAGGGCCAGCGCCGGATTGACAGACCCTGTGGCCGGTTGCGTAACAGGTGCCATAGGCTGAACAGGCACCGGGGGCTGCGCTGGTTGCTGACGCTCGGCGGGGAGTAGCTGATCGAGGTAGCCAGCCAACTGCTCAGGCGACGTATACTCACTGGTTAATTGCCGGAATGTAATGGGCACCCCGAATTCTTTTTTGAGTGTCAGGGCTACCTGCGTCAGCAGGAGCGAATCCAGTCCTATCTCCAGAAAGCTGGTATCCGGTGCCACGCCATCCATCTCAATACCGGAAGCCTCCTCCAGCAACTGAGTTACGGTGTGAAGTAATGTATGTTTTCGCATAACGATTGGTGCGTTCTGATCCGACATTGTCATGCCATGAGCATTCAGTTCGGGTGCTGAATTTGATGAATGGGCGGCTACTAACGGGTTAGCATCAACGTAGCGGTTAGCGCTGACCGGGGCCGGACTGACTGGATCGAGCCAGCATCTTTTTTTGTTGAAGGCATAAGTAGGCACAGGCACCTTTTTTCGTTGCTGGCCCGCGTAAAACCCAGCCCAGTCCGGGTCCATACCGTTTTGATACAATAACCCAAGCGTGGTCAGTATTGACTGGCAATCGGATCTCCAATCGGGCCGGTCAGGCATACCGGCCAGCACCGTTATCGGTTTTTTGCCCGCCTGTTGCCGGGCCAGTGTGGCCATAACATGCCCTGGCCCTACTTCCAGCAGGAGTGGGTTTTCCAGGGAAAAGATAGTGTCCAGCGCGTCTGAAAAGCGTACCGTATCGCGTAGGTGCTTCGCCCAGTAAAGCGGATCGGTGGCCTGGGCATCGGTCATCCAGGTACCACTCACGGTCGAAACAACCGGTTTTTGCGGGCGGCTCAGGGTAACGCCTGCCACTACCTCCGCAAACTCAGCCACAATAGGGTCCATCATGGCCGAGTGAAAGGCATGACTGGTTGAGAGGGGTTGATTGGGGACTCCCTGCTCGTCCAGCAAACGCGCAAAATCGGCGATGTACTCGTCAGGGCCTGCCACCACGCACAATTTATGGCTGTTGATGGCGGCTATTGAAAGACCGGGCGTCATCAGTGTGGCAACGCCGTCAGCCGGCATCCTGACCGATAGCATGCTACCCCGTGGCTGTTCACTCACCATCTTGCCGCGGGCGGCTATCAGGGTCAGCGCATCCGACAGGGAGAAAACACCCGCCAGGTGGGCCGCCACAAACTCACCGATACTGTGCCCGCAAAACAGCGTCGGCTGGATACCCCAACTCATCCACAACTGAGCCAGCGCATATTCCGTCACGAACAGAGCCGGTTGCGTGTAGCGCGTGTTTTTCAGTCGCTGCTCCGCGTCCGAATCCACCGGTTCAGGGTACATGACCTGCCGGATATCCGTACCCAGGTGGGGTAAGAGCTGTTCGGCGCAACTGTCAACAGCCTGCCGGAACACGGCTTCATACTCGTACAGTCCACGCCCCATGTTCAGGTACTGCGCACCCTGACCCGGAAACAGAAAAGCTACCTCATCAGGTCGTCCCGGCGTTTTGAAGGCCGGTGGCGTTGCTTTTTCGGTCGATAGTTTATCCTGTAGTTCCGCCAGCGTAGAGGCCACCACAAACTGACGGTGCACAAACAGAGCGCGGGTCGTTTGGAGGGTAAAGGCAACATCAGCCAAATCCTGCCCGGTGGTGTTTCCGGCAAAACGGACCAGATGCTGCGCGTAAGCGTCCAGACTGGCGGCTGATTTAGCCGACCACGTAATCAGCTGGACCGGCCTTCCGGCGTTGGTTGTTCGTTCCGGATTGATAAACTCTTCCAGTACTACGTGTACGTTAGTCCCGCCCACGCCAAATGAACTCACCCCGGCCCGGCGTAAATTCTTCATGATTAGCGTCTTCGGGTTGCCAGTCGGTTAACTGAGTATTGACAAAGAAGGGGCTATTGGCAAAATCAATAGCCGGGTTTGGGGCCGTAAAATTGATTGACGGGGGAATCTGCCGGTGGTATAATGCCAGGGTGGTCTTGATGAGTCCGGCCACACCAGCCGCCTGCGTCAGGTGCCCCATGTTACTCTTGAGGGAGCCAATGGCACAGTACTGGTTGATGGGCTGCTCACCAAAGGCCTGAATGAGTCCGTCTAGTTCAATCGGATCACCCAGGGGGGTGGCGGTTCCGTGTGCTTCTACGTAGCCAATGGTAGCCGGGTCGATTTGGGCGTCGGCTATTGCCATCGCAATGGCACCCGCCTGCCCTTCGGCACTGGGAGCGGTAAAACTTCCTTTCCCCCCCCCGTCATTGTTGACCCCAATTCCCTTGATAACGGCATAAATCGTATCGCCATCCCGCTCGGCGGCTTCCCGGCTTTTCAGCAGCACAACGCCGGCGCCATCACTAAAAACGGTACCCCGCGCATCGGCATCGAACGACCGGCAATGACCGTCCTGACTCAGCATGGCCCCTTCCTGATACAGGTGCCCACTATGTACGGGCGTTGTTATGCTGGCTCCTCCCGCCAGCGCTACCTCACACTGCCCATTCCGAATACTCTGTACCGCCTGAGCAATAGCCAGCAGCGAGGTGGAACAAGCCGAATATACACTCACGGCCGGGCCCTTCAGATTCAACTGGTAGGCCGTTCGCGAAGCGATGTAATCCTTTTCGTTCAGGGTCATCACCTGAAAAGCACCAATCTGGTCGATCAGGTCTTTGTGCCCTGGTATGTTGTGCTGGTAATACGTATTGTTGCCACACCCGGCAAATACCCCCACCCGACCGGCATACTGCTGCGGAAGATACCCCGTTTGCTCCAGGGCTTCCCAGGCAATTTCCAGAAAGACGCGCTGCTGCGGGTCCATGAGCTGCGCTACGTTGGGCGACAGGCCAAAAAAGTGTGCATCGAACTGGTCGACCTGGTCGATAACGCCCCGCGCTTTCACGTACAGCGGATCATTTTTAAGGCTGGCCGGTATAGACGGGTCCAGGTCATCGTCCGTAAAAAAGCGGGTTGTTTCCCGGCCTTCTTTCAGTAACTCCCACAACGCATCGATGGTGCCGGCACCCGGGAAACGCCCCGCCATACCAATTATGGCCACGTCTGCCTGCGGGGAATATAGTTCTTTCTCAGGCTGATTTCTGGTCTTGGTTTGGGCAAATCGCTCCTGACCCGGCCCTTTGGGAAGCTGTACATATTCGGCAAGGGCTGCAATGGTCGGGTACTGGTATAACTTGATGACGGGAAGAGTATGCTGCTGTTCTTTCAGTGCCGCTACCGTTTTCTGCGCCAGCAGGGAGTTACCACCCAGTTCAAAAAAATTATCATCCAGCCCAACACGGTCAATCTGGAGTACACTGCACCATATCCGGGCAATGGCCTGTTCCAGTTCCGTTCGGGGTTTGCGGTAGGCAACCGTTAACTCCGGCCGCTTGCGGTCCGGTTCGGGTAACCGTTTTTTATCGACTTTCCCACTACTGGTTTTGGGCAGTTTATCCAGCCAGATAAAGACCGATGGCATCATGTACTCGGGCAATTTCTGGTCGAGCTGGACGCGAAAGTCGGCCTGGGGGGGCGTTCCTGCTACCGGCACGATGTAGGCAATCAGTTGTTTCTGGCCATCGGGTCCGCTTTGTGCCACCACCACCGCCTGACTGACGGCTGGCAGCTGGCTGATGATTACCTCTACCTCACCCAGTTCTACCCGATGCCCCCGAATTTTGACCTGATCGTCGCGACGGCCTAAAAACTCAATGTGCCCATCGGGCAGCACCCGGCCCAGGTCACCCGTTCGGTACACACGTGCCGAACTACCGGTGGCTGATTGTAGCTCCGTAAATTTCTCCTGTGTCAGCACTGGATTATTGAGATACCCCTCGGCCAGGCAAGCCCCGCCAAAGCAGAGTTCCCCCGTCTGCCCGTCGGGCAGGGGCTTCAGGTTCTCATCTACCACCAGCAAATGAACGTTATCAATCGGGTAACCGATGGTGGGCAACGGGGGCCAGGAAGCCGGATTGCCGGACAGAACCAGCTGGGTGACAACGTGGCATTCCGTAGGGCCGTACTGATTGAACAACAGGCACTGGGGCAGGGCCGAAAAGAACGCGGCAATCTGAGGAGTAATCTTCAACTGTTCGCCAGCGGTCATCACCTCCGATTAAACCAGCCGGAAAGCGCTGGGTATTGACGGCCATTTCTGCCAGGTACTGCAGGGCTACAAACGGCAGAAATAATCGATTGATTGCCTGTTCGTCGATAAACTGCAACAGTGCATTCAGGTCCAGCCGCTGCGACTCATCTACCAGCACCAGCGTTCCGCCCGTAGTCAGGGTAGCGAAAATCTCCTGGAACGATACATCGAAACTCAACGGAGCCAGTTGAAGGGTACGGGTGCCCATACCGGCTTTTGAGTGCTTAGCCTGCCATTGCAGTAGATTGACAAGGGGGCTGTGCCCCATGCAAACGCCCTTCGGTTTTCCGGTAGAACCGGACGTATACAATACGTAAGCCGTGCTTGTTTGGTGGGTAACCGATTGAGGGGGAGAATAAATCGGTGTCTGATCGGATACAATGACCCGAAGCCCCAGTCGGTTGAACAGGACTTCATCTACTTCCGCAGCTAAGCCCGTTTTGAGGCCCGAATCAGCAATGATCTGCTGCAAACGCAGGTCAGGATACGAAGGGTCGAGCGGCAGGTAGGCTTTACCCGCTTTCAGAATAGCCAGTACGCCGACCACCATCGCCAGATTACGGGTGGTACTAACCCCAATCCACCCGGCATCCGGGTCGGTGAGCAGGATTGTCCGGGCGAGTGCGTCTGCCCGATCATTGAGTTGCTGATACGTTAGTTCCTGCTCACCAAACCGCACCGCAACCCTGTCTTTATGTTCGGATACGACCTGCTCAACACGCTGCTGGATGGTACTATCCAGCCTGCTATCTATGTCTCTACAGCCATCCATATCGTTGCTCAATCAAGTATCAATACGTATCTGTTTCACAGTAAAATTTTTCGATTTTAAGTTAGGCACAATCCATATCGCTCTTCTTTTGATGAGCCAGGGAACCAGTCCTGCTGGATTAGCGGCCATTGGAATACTTTACGCTTCCATGAGCCGACCGCTCCGGGTCGGTCGGGAATCGCACGGAATCACCCCGCACCGGCACGTCGACATAGTTTCCTTCAACGCGGTTCAATACGGTCAATATGGGCTGATTCGTTACCCGTTCGTACATACTCAGGAGTTGCTTCTCGGCCCTCGCCCAGGGGCTGTTGGCATCAACTACCAGCAGGGAAAGCGCACTGTTTTTGAGCAGGTAAACCGGAATCTGATTATTAATCAGCGCCGGTAACTCAAGGATAATCCGATCATACTGGGTGGTATCCAGCCCCTCGTTATAATCAATGAGGTACTCAATACCCGTTACGTTCATAAAATCGGGTCGAACCGTGTACGGAAAATAGGATACGCCCTTTTTATATTCCCGCTGCTCACTACCCGTTTCCTTTGGGTAGCAGTACGCTACCTGCTGGTCGGCGTTTTCGTAGAGCTGAATTAACCCTTTGGCCACCCATGACTTCCCCTGCCGGGAGCGAATGCTAAACAGGGTGATAACCGGGGGATAAGGTTTGGTTGAATTTTGGGTAACTTCAATATTTATGGCATTGAAGAGTTGCTCAAACATACTCCGGGCCGCCAGGCTGGCTTTTGTAAAAACCGTCGGTTTTTTGACGGTTGGAAACAGGGCCACCACGGGCATACCAATCATTGACTCAGCCTGCTCGGGCGATTGGATTCGTTTATCCAGCCAGAACCGCAGCGCCGTGAGCAGCATGGCAATGAAAATACCGACTCCCAGACCAATGAGCACTAACTGCATCCGCTTGGTAGGCTGAGGCTCCAGCGGGAAATCCGGCGCATCCAATATCTCCAGCGTTCCACCAATGGCAACATCCTGGCGACGGGTTTGCGATTGATCTACATTCTGGATCAGGTCCAGGTATTCTTTTTCGGCAATGGCCAGGTTTCTGTTTAGCTGACGAAGCTGAGACCCCAGCGGCCCATACTGACTTGTTTTAGCAGCAAACTCATTCATCCGCTTCTGATACAGTTCCAGTTTGGCGGATGATTCTTCAAATTCCAGTGACTTCGTCAACCGGTCACTCGCCATCGTCTGGGTAGGAATGGCATCGGCCGAATTGGCTGCGGCATCGTATCGTTCGGCACTACTCTTCAGTTCTTCGCCCGCCTGCGTTACGGTGGCCTGAAGTTGACTGATAACGGTTCTGGACTGCCCATAGGCGCGGGCATTGGCTAATTTGCTTTCGGCATCGGCCAGTTTCTTCTGCTTTTCGGTCAGGTCATTATTAGCCACCCGGACGCTGCCCTGCTGCCCCATACGCTTGTTCAACGCATCCAGCGATGCTTTGGCGGCATTCCTCCGCATCAGTTCCTGGTTGTATTCGCCGTTCAGGGCTTCGCGGGATGAGGCTACGTTACGGGCCTCCTCGTCGTAATCCAGTACCTGATGGCGCTCGCTGAACGCGCGCATGTTGGCTTCTGCCTGTGCCAGTTTCGTTTTCGCCTTTTCCAGTTTCGCTTCGTAATACCCGATAACGGAGTTTGTTTCGGATGTTTTGAGGGTTGAGTACCGTTTGTTCAGGTTTTCGATGGCGTAATGCAGCGTTCGCTGCGAAACCGCCGGGTCATCGGACTCATACTCCATCAACAGAACATCGTTGGTATTTTTGCGCGCCATCGCTACAATATTGGCCTCCAGTTGCTGAATGGAATAATAGGACTCCGATTTGAGCAGTAACGTCTTTATGGGGTTATCGGTGGGGGTTTTGGCCAGGCTGTCTATTGTCCGGTGCAACAGGGCCGAATCGGCCGCCACGTAATACAGATTTTCCCAGCCGGGCGTAATGGCTTCGTGAAGTTTCTGGAAACCAGCCCGGCCCAGTACAAGCGTGTCGGGCTGCCGGAGACGGAGATGCTCCGTCAGTAGACCGATACCAATCTGGAGGAGCGTTTCCCGCGAATTAAGGGTTGTCAGGATATTATCGAACGCACTGGCCGACCGGTCGGTGAAGCTATTTTGCCGGTCCGATAACAGGGAATAGCGCGAAACGAGACCGGTATATAACGTGGCCTGCGATTTATACACCTTCTGTTCATTGCGGGTGACGTAAAAGGCCGTGGCGGCTGCAATGGCGGGAATAAGAATAAACCAGAGCAGATGCTGTTTCAGCAGGCGCAAAAAAACTTCGATTTTCATACCGTCTCCTCTTAATTTCGTTTCAACCGTTGAATGGGCATTCCCATTAAGGCTTCAAAATAGCGAACATTTTTCAAAAAGTTACCTTTTGCCTGCTCTGATGCTGTCTTGGCCTGCACAAACCGGCTGGTTACGATGGCCATTGCTTCGGCCGTAATCTGCCCTTTCTGGATTTCCGTTTCAGCTACCCGCAACGATGCCAGCGATGCCTGTTCATCAATTAGTATTATTTTGAGAAGCTGCTGCGTAGTAATCATGTCCTGATAGATACCGATCAGTTCCCGTTTCAACTGTAATTCAACCGTTTCTTTCTGGGCCACAGCCGCCTTGTAATTAAAGGTTGCCTGCCGAATCTGGTGCTTACGGCCAAACAGTTCATACAGGGGAAAGCGCACATCCACCCCAACCCGGTACCCATTGGCAATCTGATTCAGGTTTCCGTTTTGCGCCTGAGGCCCCGACACTACATTGGTAATAAGCCCCTGGGTACCCGTTGAGTAGTTACCAAAACCGGAAACGTTCTGCAGTATCTGGACCTTAGCAATCTCCTGGGCCTCATTCAGCGAATTGGCCACCTCGCCCTGATACCGGATGGCGGGAGAGTGCGTTACGGCTACCTTCATCAAATCCTCGAACGGCAGCAGTTGAACGGCAATATCCTGGTTGATATCCAGGTACAGCGTATCACCGGCCAGGCCGGATGATGCACCAAAAGAAACCATTCCCCTGGCACCCCGATTTTGACCCGCGCAAAGGGTAATGGAACCAATCGTTAACAGAAAGAAGAAACTTATCTGGTAAATAAACGGTGTACTGGTACTACGTAAACGAATACTCATTCTATAAAAATTTGCGGAAACCGTTCTGCTTCTGGACAACACGCACCGTGTACTAATCGCCCATTTTTTTACATCAGGCTGGTTAACAGTTTCATCCAGCATTTCACTAGGCTAATCCAAAGTTTTGACTACACCAATCCTGTTTTGTCACACCAGCGTACAGGGACAAAAAATCTGTCACCTACGGCAAGGGGGTATCAGCCGGGCCGGTATGTGGGGTATGCATGAACCGTTTAAAGGCTTTGCGCATATTCAGCACGGCCCGCACAAAACTCATCAGCAGGACAGGAATAAGCAGTAATTCCCGAATACTCACCCGCTTCCATAGATACATCGGTACCGAAATAGCCAGGCTGGCAATCAACACCAGCAGGAGCAGCAGTGGGGTTTGCCATAGTATGGGAGTACCGGTAAACAACCCGATAAGCAGCCCAAAAACCAGTAAACCTACCAGGAGAATTTTTGGGAGCACAACAGCCTGGAGCACTTTAAACCCACTGGCAAACTGCCCGGACAGCAGTTCCCGGATGCCCCGCCAGAAGTAAAACGTAAGAAACTGCCACTGGGCAGCTATCCACCGGGTACGCTGGTTTTCAAATACGGCACGCTGGGCTACTTTCTCATCATAGATAAACGCGTCCTCCAGGTAGGCAATGGTATGTCCGCTCAGCACTACGTTGGTCTCCAACTCTTTATCATACCCACCCATTGTATGCTGCGTAGACATGGCGGCTTTCATCAACGCCGGTTCAAACGCCATGCCCGACCCAATCGTAGCGGACGACAGGCCCAGCACCCTGGTCGCCTTCCTGAAAATATGATTATTTATTTCTTCGCTGATGGCGTCCAGAATGGCCACGCTGGTATTGATATTTTTGGCTACCCGGTGGCCCTGAACGGCCCGCCACCCCTGATCGAAGGCGTTATTTATGCGGCTTAAAAAATCGGGGGCCATGTGGTTGTCCGCGTCTGATACGACCAGTATTTCGTACTGCTCCAGGGGCAGTCGGGACAGGGCTGTGTTGATGGCTTTAGCAACGGTAGATGTGTCAAATGATACTTCCAGCACGTGTACGGGCATAGCAGCCAGTTTGAGCAGTGTTTGCGGCTGAAACGAGTCGGCAATAACAATCAGGTCAAACAGGTTAGCCGGGTAGGTTTGCTTCAGGTTTTCCGTCACGGAATCGACGATAACCGCATCTTCTTTGTAGGCAGGGATCAGAACGCCTATTTTCCGTACCCGAAGCGGTGGCCGCGACGGGTCGGTATCATCCGCTTTTCCCAATCGGCCCGCTATCGAAAACACGGCCCAGTAAAGAACATTTAATGCAATGGCACTCAAGAAGGCAACGTAAATAAATAGCATCATACATTAGCGTTACTACCAGAAATTTCCTTGCTCGGCCAGGAAAACAGGTCCCGTAAGCAATAATCGATAAAACGAGTGCGCTTCCGGGTAAGTTTCTCGGTTTTCCGGCAAAACGGCTAAATCACCTACCGCCTGATAAATTTCCTATGAATATAGGTCGTTTCTACCCCGCAGCCGAATTTTTCGCGCCGTGACGCTGCCGATACCCGCAATTGTCTTCTCCTCCGGCGCAACCCAACTCTCATTCTGTGCGTATATACACGTATGCGCTACATCGTTGTTTTCGCTCAGCAGGAAATTGGCTACGCCGTGGGGTTCGATAACCCCACCGACGCTGTTGATTTCTTGTTCTGGGGCTACGAAGAATACGATTTGATACCATATGGTATCTTCGATGCGTTGACGGGTGAGGTATACCCCTACGAACACCGGGGGGAGCCGGTAGCGGAAGTAGATGAGGAAACAATCAGCCGAACGGCCAGAGACTACCTGAAAGCGGCCATTCGGCAAATGACATAACGGCAACGGCTTCGCCAGAAAGAAGGGTACAGGTGGCCGGTGGGGCCAGTTGTGTTGCCCCCTAACAGGAACCGCCGGTTACGTGCAACACGTAACCGGCGGTTCCTGTTAGATACCACGCTGGTGTGAGTTCTATACGACCAGAATATCTTTCTCTTTGGCGAGGAATGTTTCCTCGATTCGGGCAATGAAGGCGTCGGTCAGTTTCTGAACGCGCTCCTCGCCCACTTTCACCGCATCTTCCGACACGCCGTCTTTGGTGAGTTTGCGGATGTCATCGTTGGTATCTTTGCGGATATTGCGCACGTTTACTTTCGCCGTTTCTACTTCCTGTTTTACCTTTTTGACCAGGTCGCGCCGGCGCTCTTCGGTAAGGGGGGGAATACTGAGTCGAATCTGCTCGCCGTCGTTGTTCGGGTTCAGGCCAAGGTTTGAGTTACGGATAGCTTTCTCTACCTCGCTGATGAGTTTTTTCTCAAACGGTTTGATTACGATGGTTCGGGCATCGGGCGTGTTGACGGAAGCCACCGTGTGCAGGGGCGACAACATGCCGTAATATTCTACCTGAATCCCATCCAGCATACCCGTATTGGCTTTACCAGCGCGGATTTTGGTTAATTCGATAGCTAAGTGCTTAAGTGCCTTCTCCATCGTATCTTTTGCATCGTCGAGGAATAGCTCGATTTCTTCCATGTTTCTTTCGGTTTTCGGTTCTCTGTTTACGGTTTTCAGTGGCTCAGCGCGGTTGTAAAAGGTTCCAGCAACGGCTTAGAGCGTCACCGCGCCATCGCTCCGGCGTATACCTTAAACCAAAACCGTAAGCATTCTCTATTTTGCGGTGATAAGTGTACCAATATCGTCCCCCTTGATCAGTCTTAGCAGGCTTCCTTCTTCGTTCATGTTGAAAACGATGATGGGCAGGTTGTTTTCCTGGCAGAGTGTAAAGGCCGTCAGGTCCATCACGTTCAGTTTCTTTTCGTAAACGTCATCAAAACTGATGGTGGTATAGCGGGTGGCCGTTTTATCTTTCATCGGATCGGCGGTGTAGACACCGTCAACTTTAGTCCCTTTGAGTACTACGTCGGCTTCTATTTCGATGGCCCGCAGGGCGGCTGTCGAGTCCGTCGTGAAATACGGATTGCCGGTACCGGCCGCAAAAATCACTACGCGTCCTTTTTCGAGGTGGCGTACAGCCCGCCGACGTACGTACGGTTCGCAGACCTGCTCCATCCGGATAGCCGACATCACCCGCGTGTACATACCGTGTTCTTCCAGCGAGCTTTGAATAGCCATGGCGTTGATCACGGTGGCAAGCATCCCCATATAGTCGCCCTGCACCCGGTCGATACCGGAACGCTGCCCGGATACTCCCCTGAAAATATTTCCTCCGCCAATTACGATGGCAACCTGCACACCCAGATCAGCTACCTCCCTGATTTCCTGGCTGTATTTTTCCAGCACAATCGGGTCAATATTATGCCCATTCGGCCCAGCCAGTGCCTCTCCACTCAGCTTGAGCAGAATGCGTTTATACGTTGTTTGCGATGTCATGAGGGGAAATTTTGCGGGTAAAGATAGGAAAAAAGGGAGGAATGAAACGACAGAAAAGTGAAGTTCATGCCGATTTCCAAAGGGCCTTCACCATCGCCAGATCCCGTTTCATGGCCGTAAACAACTCACGTCTAGGAATTGACAGTTTTGTTGTCCCGTGTTCGGCCCCGCCCATTGGGTATTCGATATGCAGGGTAACCGGAACGGTTGGATTGGCCTGTTTGAGTAGCTGAAAGTAGGTTTTAAAGGCTACCATGCCCTCGCCAAGGGGTACATCCTGCACGCCCCACTTATTGGTGCCCGCTCCGGCTTTGTTGTTTATCCAGTAAAAGTCCTTTACCGTAATGCACTTTATCTGGGGCATCAGTAGCCGCAGGCCATTGGGCCACGACAAGCCCCCTTCTACCATGGCGTGCCGGATGTCGAACTGAGCGCCCATGTGCTGCGGGTCGGCGGTTTTGAGCATCTCCCAGACTTCCCAGACCGTTGCTCCGGCCAGCAGACCGGCGTGATTCTGGTAGCACCCCGTCAGTTTCAGGCGCTTATTCAACTCGCCCAATGCCCGTATCTGCCGCTGAAAATGCTGAATAGAATCGGGAATAGACCGGTTGTCGTCGTATGGATACCAAACCATCCGGTACAACTGAAACCCAAGCCGGGCGGCCGTTTCCAGCACCCGAACGTCGGTTTGGCTGCTCACATCACCAACGGCGGTGGTCATCAGTTTAGGTGGTAATCCCACTTTTTTAAGGGCCTCAGCTGCTTTTGGCAAGTCGTCTTCCACCCGTTCGGGCAGCACGTGCCCCTGGGGACGAACGCTCAAATCAACCCCATCGAACCCCATTTCGGCCGCAGCATCGGCCATGTCGGTATAGTTCAGGAATTGCAGGTGTTTCGAGAAAATATGAATATCGGGCACATCGGCGGCCGCGCCCGTGGTGGGTTGTGTAGCGAGAGCGGGGGCCCAGAGTGGCAGAGCCCCGGCAGCCAAAGCTGCCTGAGTCAGAAAACGGCGACGGGAAGGTACGGTATCCATACCCCTATAAATGCCTGTTCAGTCAAATTCTACCAATAACTGCCCTTTCTCAACCCGGTCTCCTTTACTGGGTCGTATCGTTTTGATGGTGGCATCGCTGGGCGCTTTCAGCACGTTTTCCATCTTCATGGCCTCCAGAATAAGCAGGCTATCGCCTTTTTTGACCACGTCGCCCGGCTGTACACTGATGCCGACAATCATGCCCGGCATGGGTGCTTTCAGTTCATTGATTTTTTTGCTGTCCGCATTGCTCATGCCCATCGTTTCGAGCAGCAGGTCGAAGCGGTCTTTTAGCTGTACCTGATGGATATGGCCGTTAATGTTCAGACTCACCGTTTTCTCGGCCGGGTTCATCTCCAGCACTTCGGCGGTGTATGACTTATGCTGGTGAATGATATGAAACGTACGATCGGTAATCCGGACGAGGTCCCAGTTGACGGGTTCTCCGTTGAGTACCGGTCCATTGGCGGTAAAGTCAATCGTGGCGGGTTGCTGGTTGAGGGTTGTCTGGTACATAGGGGTGTCATAGTAGAGATCGCGGAACGACAAAAATGCACTTTTATTCCGACGTTAAGACCGGTTTACCAGCCAGATTCCCAACAAACATACGGCCATGCCGGCAAACTGCACAGGATAAATGGTTTCGCCATCCAACACCCCCCACATCAGGGCTACAATAGGAATGAGGTAAGTGACCGAAGCGGCAAACAGGGGCGATGACAATTGCATGACGCGATTGAAAAAGATGGACATCATCCCCGAACCCAACACCCCCAGCGTAGCCAGTGCCGCCAGCGGCCAGTTGTTCTGAACAGCCATCACCCGCTCCAGAAAATCGGTGGGCATGAGCGAGAGCAGCGCGATAGGCCCGGCAAAGGCAAACAGCCAGGCGGTGGAAACCAGAGCGGGCAAATGACTCAGGTACCGACCAATCAGGTTCGTGTTCAGACCGTAACAGATTGTGGCTACCACCACCAGCAGGGCATACCCATTTAGTTCAAAGGAACCCGTGTTGCTAAAAAACACCAACAGCAGTGAACCGGTCAGCCCCAGTAGAATACCCGTTGCCTGCTTTAGTTTGAGCGACTGACCAAAAAATAAGCCCCCCAGAATCAGGGTGAACAGGGGACTCAATGAATTAAGTGCCCCGGCCAGCGAACTGCTTAGATGCGCTCCGGCTTCGGCAAACAAAAAGGCGGGAATGACGAACCCGATTATACCGGATGCCAGCAGGGCTACCCACCGGTGCCGAACCGCTAATCGAACGGAATCCTGACGGCTTTGCTGCGCCAGAAAAGGGGTAAAAAAAAGCAGCGCAAATACCAGCCGCCCCGCGCCCACCTGCTCGGGCGGGAAAGCAACCAGACTCCGTTTGATGAGAATAAACGAGCTACCCCACACTAACGCCAGCAGGATTAGTAATACCCACGCCAACAGAGGTCGCTTTTGGGGAACAACAACGGGTTCGCTTACAGTCATGGCTTTTATGACAGCGTCAGGAAATCAGGGCCAGGTCGTACGTTTCCGCTACCTCATCCAGCAGGGCAGAAACCCCGGCGTACGAATCAGTCGTGACAAGCTGCATCCGGTAAGGTTTGAAATCGGGTAGCCCTTTAAAGTAGTTGGCGTAATGACGGCGCATCTCAAAGAGACCCACGATTTCCCCTTTCCAGCGAATGGAAAAATCGAGGTGCTGACGACAAACCGCTACCCGGTCGGCCACGGTTGGCGGGGGCAGGTGCTGCCCCGTTTGCACAAAGTGTTTGATTTCGTTAAAAATCCAGGGATATCCGATACTAGCCCGGCCAATCATAACCCCATCCACTCCGTACCGGTTTTTGTATTCCAGCGCCTTTTCGGGCGAGTCGATATCGCCGTTACCAAAAATGGGGATTTGTACGCGGGGGTTGTCTTTTATACGCCCGATGAGGGTCCAGTCGGCATCGCCTTTGTACATCTGCACGCGCGTGCGGCCGTGAATGGTCAGCGCTTTGATGCCAATATCCTGGAGTCGCTCGGCTACCTCGCCCACGTTTTTGGTACTCTCGTCCCAGCCCAGCCGGGTTTTGACCGTTACGGGCAGGTGCGTCGCTTTCACGACGGCTTCGGTCATGCGCACCATTTTGGGAATGTCCTGCAACAAGGCCGCCCCGGCACCCCGGCAAGCCACTTGCTTAACCGGGCAACCGTAGTTAATATCAATCAGGTCGGGTTGGGCGCGGGTGGCAATGCGGGCGCACTCGCCCATGGTTTCCACGTCGGAGCCGAAGAGCTGAATGCCAATGGGGCGTTCGTACTCGAAGATATCCAGTTTTTGTACACTCTTGGCCGCATCCCGAATAAGCCCTTCGGACGAGATGAATTCTGTATACATCAGATCGGCCCCATTCGCTTTGCAAACGGCCCGAAACGGCGGATCGCTGACATCCTCCATCGGAGCCAGAAGCAGCGGAAAATCCGGCAGTTGTATGTCCCCAATTGTTACCACGCTTTTCTTCTTTTTACGAAACACAACTGCACAAATTACGCTTTACACCCTACTTTGGTTCCACTGGTGTTCGGGGTAAAGCCGCTCAATTGCCCATTATTAGGCGTATGTATCTATATTTACCGATAATATGCAATCCATATATACACCCGGAGGTGCTGAATCCCGCCCACCCACGCTCGGTGGATTGACCATGCTGATTGGTTTTATCCTGATTGGCGGGGTTATCAGCACGCTTGTATTATTTGTGATACTGGCTGTTGGCAAAGGAATGGGTTTAACCGAAGCCCAGACCTACCTGAGCAATCTGGCCACCAATCCGTCCGCGGCAGCGGGGAGCTGGTATGAGCTGATGCTGCTCCAGGCGGTTAATCATCTGGGCACGTTCTTTCTGCCCGTCCTGGGCTATTGGTACATCATTGAACGACGCACGTGGAGCCAGTTCAATGCCCGGCCCGTGTCAGCCGTTGCCGGTTTGGGTCTGGTTGCTTTTATCGTCATTGCGTTCATGCCGTTTGATGGACTTATTATCGAATGGAACCAGAACCTGCACTTGCCCGAAACCCTGGAGCCTATTGAACAATGGATTCGTGCCAAAGAAAAGGGGCTTGAAGGCATCACCCGGTTCCTGACCACGTTCAATACCGTTGGCCAGCTGCTGGTAGCCATGGTGGTGATTGCCCTCATTCCGGCCATTGGCGAAGAGACGCTCTTTCGGGGTGTTCTGCAACGCAATGTCGGTTTCTGGACGGGTAATGCTCATGTCGGCATCTGGGTGTCAGCCGCGCTTTTCAGTGCCATTCACGTGCAGTTTCTTGGTTTCTTCCCGCGCATGCTGCTCGGTGCTTTGTTCGGCTACCTCTACCTGTGGTCGGGAAATATATGGGTGCCTATTCTGGCCCACTTCGTCAACAACGGGTTTACGGTATTCATGGTTTATCTGCATCAGCAAAAGGTAACTACCCTGGATATTGAAAGTACGCAGTCTGTACCCCTGGCAGGGGCATTGACGGCGGGTATCATTACCACCGGGTTATTGTATTATTTCAAAAAAAGTAATGAGACAGTATCAGGCGTGAGGAGTGAGGAGCCATCCGGTGTGCATGACTAAATCAACCCGTCAGTTTTGTGCCGCCGGATGGCTCCTCACTCCTCATTTTTCGCTTCTTAAACTATGACTGAAAACTGGGAATCTATTTATTCCACTCCCCTTCCTCACCGGGCTGAACTGGCCAAAGCCCTCCTGCTCGAACACGATATACCCGCCGTAGTGACTACCAGCCAAAGCAGTAGTTATCCTACCATCGGCTGGGGAAAAAACGAGGTACATGTGTTAGTCAAAGATGCTATTTTAGCTAAAGTTATCCTGGAAAATGAAGCAACGTTTAGCTAGACTGACCAATCTACAGCAGCGGGTTATTGCCGCCATTGTGGGGGTCCCATTTATTCTGTTTATGATTTGGTACGCCGACTGGACGCTGGCGCTGCTGTTCTGCGTAGTCAGTGCCCTTACCCAACGGGAGTTTTACCGGCTGCTCGGTCTGGACGGGTTCGAACCGCTCACCGCCTACGGCACCCTGGTGGGCACGATGATCTGCGTGCTGGCTTATTTTGTCGAGACAGACCAGATCAGCATGGGTGCCTATTTTCTGATTTGTCCGGCATCGTCCATGATTTTCCTCATCAAGCTGTACAAAAAGAGGGACATGAAACCGTTTACCAACATTGGGTTTACGTTTCTGGGCATCATCTACGTCGCCATGCCCTTTGCCCTGCTGATTATTATGGCCCTGCAGGGCGGCACCTTTCACCCCATGCTTATTACGGGCTGTCTGCTGCTGCTCTGGGCCAGCGACATCGGGGCTTATTTTGCCGGTACCAAGTTTGGCCGCCGAAAACTGTTTGAGCGGGTATCGCCCAAAAAGTCGTGGGAAGGCAGTCTGGGCGGGGCAGCCGCAGCGGGGATGGTTGCCCTGGGATTAACCTTCTGGGCACCCGAATTAAGCCCTGGCAGTGGTATTGCGTGGGCGGTATCATTGTGGTAACGGGCACCTACGGCGATCTGGTCGAGTCGTTATTCAAGCGCAGTATTGCCATCAAGGATTCGGGCACCAGCATTCCGGGGCATGGCGGTTTTCTGGACCGGTTCGATGGGCTTTTGCTGGCCGCCCCGTTCATCATTACTTTTCTGAAGTTATTTGCCTGGTGAGTGTGGTTCTACCGGCCGTATCCCGGCAATAAAAAACGGATAAATGCCCGCCGAACCAATTCCTAATCTTTCTTAAAATTCGGGTAGCCGAAACCATATACTGCCTTTTACTCGTTTACTTTGTAGTTTAGCGCATAGGGTCTATGAAGAAGTTGTTAACGTTAGTGGTCTTTGTCCTGGTGCTTACTGCTCTGGCGGGGCTGTTCTCAACCGCACAGGCACAGGGACAGGATCGGCAGGTAACGTTTACGGGCTTTATTACGGGCGGTAAAACCAACGAGGCCCTGCCGGGTGCTTATATCTACATTCCTAAAGCGGGAAAAGGGGTTTTGTCCGCTCCGAACGGCTATTTTGCCCTGCCTGTTTTTCCGGGCGACAGTATTATTTTCAGTTACGTCGGTTTCCGCACGCAGTACCATATTATTCCCCGGCGGTTAACCGAACTTACGTATTCGGCGGTGGTAGCGTTGCAGGAGGATGTAAAAACACTGGCCGAAGTAAAGGTGTATCCGTATGCCACGGAGGAGTTGTTCAAAGAAGCGTTCGTTAATCTGAAACTCCCCGATGAAAAAGAGCGGGAAAACCTAGCCCGAAACACCAGCCCGGAGGCCATTATGCGGCAGGCCGCAACCATGCCCATGAGTGCTCTGGCCAACCACCAGAACTTCGTCAATCAGCAGTTTTTCGGGCGTGAATCCGTTGTCGGGCGTAGTGCTACCCCAACGTTTGCCTTTACCAATCCCTTTGCCTGGGCCAACTTCATTCGCTCGGTGAAGCGGGGTGATTTGAAGAACAAAGAGTGGCGGAGCGAGTACAACAAAGCCCCCCGCGAAAACGTATCCCGAAAAGATATTTTGCAGGACGGGAACTAGCCCCTGCTCAATTCCGCTTTTCTGCCAGAAAATCAACTATCCTTTTTCGATAACTGTGCCCAATCGGGAGGGCCGCTTCTTTGATGAACAGCTGGCTACCCGACAGGTCGGTACGGGTTATGTGATCCCCATTGATACAAAATCCTTTGTGGATCTGCACGAACCGCTCATCCAACTGCTGAATGAGTTTGGCCAGCGATATTTTCAGCGCGTACTTCTTGTTGTGAGCCAATAGAAAGCAGTAGTTTCTTTCGACGCGTATATAATGGATCGTGCTGAAGGCTACCACCACCCGCTGGTTGTTGGGACCACGAACGACTACCCCTTTCTTGGCTACAGGCGGGGCGGATTTAGGTAATACCGAATCGATGGCCGAGCGGAGAGTCAGCGCGTGAAACGGTTTTATCAGGTAGCGGGTATCTTTCCGTTGACCGGCCAGTTCATATTGAACCAGATCCGTGCAACTGGTAGCAAAAATTACCGGGCAATGCACCGTAGGGATACGTTGCAGCAATTCGATAACGCTACCGTCATTCACCAGTACATCGCCGATAATCAGATCAGGCCGCTGCTTACTCAGCATCTCTTCGGCCAGGTTCAGCGAGTGGGCAGTGCCCGTCAGTGTATAACCCACAGACTCAATCATCGTTGCAAGGGCAGCTGCCCATTCAGGATCATTCTCAATTAATAGTATCTGCATACGTTCTTTTCCAACCGTGTACGTCTGCGCCTGACGCTATTTCATCCGTAAGTGGGTAAACGCATGAAAATTGGCTACCCAATAATAGCCAATTTCAACGCACTTCCGGTTGCAGATACCCTTTTCTGGCATAAAAAATATAATTACCAATTCACCTTATAGTGACATATGAAGTAGGCTATTTGTTCTTTTTTTTAACTCTGAGTAGTCTATAGTGTCTATATATAATGTTTTTATATACATTAATAACAGAATGGCATCAATATTGTAAAGGGTTCCCCCTCTCCTTGATTTCCCCTGGTAGCAGGGTGGTTCCGAATTTCGTCCCCCATTATTCTTCGTTCGTCCCCTAATTCGAGCTGACTTCAGTGTTGTCGCAAGGTTGTTGCCTTACTGGTAACGGTAACACACACCATGAAGCACGACAATATCAGGCTATTGATTAGCCCTCCTCAACATTTTTATGGCAGTGATCCGGTACTAGTCGCTCAAGGCAACCGGGTGCGTATTGTGCTTACCAGTCAGCCAAGAAGGTTTTTCCGTAATTATAACATCAATCTATGAACGTACCTGTTTACTCTAATTGTGTTGGTAGTGGTTATTCGCTGTTAGGCAGGGAATTAACCGTAAAACAGCCAGAAAGTGGGTGTACAGGCGGAAGGACACTCCGACTCCTGTCCACGTGGCTGTCCTATAGTGTATTGATGCTGTTACTGACCGGGTTAGCGTTTGACTCAGCAGCACAGACGTTACCTTGTGGTTATCGCACCCTCACGGTTAACAATTACGCCACTGCGGGGGTAGTTAGCGGCCGAACGGGGGGAATTGTAAGCGCTGGTGCCGGAACGGTGAACAACCCTGGCAATGTAGTGGATGCCCCCCTGACCAATTTTGCCACCATTAACACCGTACTCGGTGTTGGTAACGGGGGGCGAATCTCGGTTAACGTCAACCAGAATGGAGGTAGTACGGTAATCCCAGCCGGATCTATAGCCGGTTACGTAGTGGGGAGCAATAGTACGCTGGCAGCCAATTTAATGGGATCAACCACGATCAGTACTTACCTCAACGGTACTCTCCAGGAATCGTCCACAACATCGTCTTTACTGAACCTCGTAGTACTGTCAGGAACGGGCCAGACCACCCTAGGCTTTGTAACGACGAAGAACTTTGATGAAGTACAGATTTCCATTGCAACCCTGGTTAGTGCCATAACGACTACCCAGGTCTATTACCCCTTTGTTCAATATCCTGACCTGGCCGTATCGGCTGCAGTGACCAACGCCAGTGGCTTAACCACCACCGATGGAGCCGTGAACCTCACCGTTGGCGGAGGCCGCCCGGCGTACACCTACGTATGGACAAAAAATGGGGCACCCATTGCCAACACGACCCAAAGTCTTTCTAACGTAACAACGGGCACTTACTCCGCAACCGTAACGGATGCCAATGGGTGTACCGCACCCATTAGTGCTACGGTGGGCGTACGGACGGCTGACTGCCCGATACCAGGCCAAAATGGGTTCGCAAAATTTTCCTTTGCCACCGCGCCCACCTCCACAACCACGTCGGCTACGAATCCGGTTGGCCTCAAAGCCCGTTACCCTAACGTAGCGACGATTAATGGTCAGGTGGTGGACGTAATCGGTGAGGTGCTTACCTACTCTACTGGTCAATACCTGACTGTTAATACGACAGTGTATCCAAGATTCGACAATTTTGTTAATACGACGGGGGGGGTTACGACGAATTTAGCCCGGTTTGGCGTTGCATCCGCCACGGGCGCTACATCAGTGACCGCCACGGTGAAATGGTCCGTCGTAAGAACGGGCACCAATACCCCGTTTGTTATTCAGGGTTCGTTCACCGTTGGGGACATTGATTTTGATGCGGCTACCGGTATAACGGAAACGGTTTCGGCCAATAAGGCCGATTTATACTCCTATAAGCTCAGCGGCCCAAACTCAACCACCCCCACCAGCATTTCGGTTACCAATACAGCCAATGCTATTCGTTTTCAGGGAACGCAGGCACAGGCCGGCTTCGCAGGAACGGATCCAAGGTATGCCGTAGGCCTTGCCTACGTAGGCGTTTCATCGTTCCAGGTAACCTACTCGATGAATAAAACCACTGGCAATGCGAATACGGCAAACTTTCCGCTGGATGGGGAAGGCGGAATTGTATTCGTCGATCCGATTACCTGCGTGGCGGTACTGGACACCGATGGTGATGGCATTGCCAACGCCATCGACATCGACGACGATAATGACGGCATTACAGACACGACAGAAGGGGGCGATCTGGCCGACGCGGATAGCGATGGCATTCCTAACTCCCTCGACCTGGACGCGGATGGCGACGGCATCCCCGACAACATTGAAGCCCAAACGACGGCTGGTTATGTACCTCCGGGCGCTATTACGGCAGTTAATGCGGTAGGGTTACCGCTGGCCTATTCCGCCACCAACGGCCTGACACCCGTCAACACCGACAGAGCGGACAACCCGGATTACCTGGATCTGGACAGTGACAATGATACAAAACTGGATACGGCCGAAGCAGGCCTTACCCTGACGGGAACGGATACGGACGGCGATGGGCTTGATAACGGTGCCGATGCCAACAACGCAGCGTTTGGCCCTGTCAATGCGAATAAGAACCCGCCCCTAACGTCGTACCCAAACAACGGCACCCAGGTTAACTGGCGCATAAAAGAAGGGGCCTTTACCTACGGCGACTGCGCCACGGCTACCCTGAACGGTACCTTTACCCTGGGTACGGCATCAACCGGTACCTTAACCATTCCGATTACCACCACCCGCGACGGGCAAGTCGTTATAGCCTCGGTAACGGGAGCCGGTTTCGCTTCGATTCCAGCCTCCTACACAACCAACCTTATAGCGAACCAAACATCGCTTTCCATTCCCATTTCCTACGACGGTTCAGGTCCAACGGGTGCCCGCTCTCTGTCGATATCCTCCCCACAGGGAACGGGTAGCTGCCCCCCATCGGTAACCGTCACCGCCCTTGTTACGGCCGGCCCTGATGCGGGTACGGTTAGCGCCGGTACCGGCGGAGTAGCGGTAACAGACGTGCGTGCCAACGATGTGGTCAATGGGGTAGCCTCTACTTCGGCCAACTCGACCCTGAGCGTGGTCAGTACGTCACCGGGTATCACCCTCAACACCACGACGGGCAGTGTGAGTGTCGCTATCGGCACTACGCCCGGCAGTTACACGCTGGCTTACCAGTTGTGTGATAGGCTCACCACCCCGACTTGTACCACCGGACTGGTTAACATCACGGTCACGCCAAGCATTTCGGCTTCTTCCGATGCGGGAGCGGCCAGCGCCGGCACGGGCGGCACCGCCGTGGCCAACGTCAGAACCAATGATGTGGTGAACGGGCAACCCGCTACCTCGGCCAACTCAAGCCTGAGCCTGGTTAGCACGTCGGCGGGCATTACCCTCAACACCACCACCGGTTCAATCAGTGTGGCGCAGGGCACCGAGCCGGGCAATTACACACTAACCTACCAGCTTTGCAGCACCCTGGGCAGTACAACCTGTACCACCAGCTTCGCCAGTGTTACCGTCACCCCCAGCGTAACAGCCAGCCCCGACGCCGGTACCATCAGTTCGGCCACGGGCGGAACGGCCGTGGCCGATGTGCGGGCCAATGACCTGGTGAACGGAGCCCTGCCTACAACGGCAAACGCTACGCTGACCCTGATCAGCAGTCAGAACCCCGGTATAACCCTCAATACGGTCACCGGTTCAGTGAGTGCAGTCGCGGGTACCACCCCAGGCAGTTACACCCTGAGTTATCAGCTTTGCGACAAGCTAACCCCCACCACTTGTAGTACGGCTCTGGCCACCATCACCGTAACAGCCAGTTTGACCGCCAACCCGGATTCAGGAACGGCCAGTTCGGGTACGGGGGGCACCGCTGTGGCCAACGTCAGAGCCAATGATGTGGTTAATAGTCAACCCGCCACCTCGGCCAACTCCAGTCTGAGTCTGGTTAGCAGTCAGAACCCCGGCATCACGCTGAACACCACCACGGGCAGTGTGAGTGTAGCGCAGGGTACGGCACCGGGCAGTTACACGCTGACCTACCAGCTTTGCAGCACCCTGGGCAGCACCACCTGTACCACGGGTCTGGCTACTATTACCGTCACGCCCAGTGTAACGGCCTCTCCCGATGCGGGTACAGCCCTGGCATCGGGTGGCACGGCCATTGCCAACGTGACAACGAATGATGTCGTGAACGGGGTAACGCCAATCCTGAGCGGTGGGGGTGCCAATGCCACCCTGACCACGGTAAGTACCGCGCCCGGCATCACGCTGAACAACACGACCGGTTCGGTGAGTGTGGCCGCCGGAACGTCACCGGGTAGCTACACGCTTGTTTACCAGATTTGTACCATCGCTACGCCGGTCGTTTGTACCACCACAACCGCTGCGGTAACGGTGCTGGGGCCCGATCTGACCATTGCCATTGGCCAGCCTACCCCCGGCCTGCTGGTTGGTCAGGCCAGCAACCTGCCCGTGATCGTGAGCAATACGGGTGCTGTTTCAACACAGGGTCCGGTGAGCTTTACCCTGAGTATTCCCGCTAGTGTGACGGCTTCGGCCAGCTTTACCAGCAACGGCTTTACCTGTACCACCTCGGGCACACTCGTATCCTGTAGTTCCCCGGCTACCCTTACCAATGGGGCCAGTACCACAGTTCAGGTGCCTATTACGCCCCTGCCAGCTTCGACCGGTACCAGCCCAACGGTATCGGCAACCGTTGCAACGGTCAATGAAAGCAACCTGACCAACAACACGGCCACCACGACGATAGGACCGGTATCGGCTCCCGACTTAACGATTCTGATTGGTCAGGCATCACCGGCACTTTCGGTGGGGCAAACCAGTACGATACCAGTTGTGGTTAGTAACGTTGGCACCGCTTCCACCGCAGGGCTGGTGAGTTTCACGCTCAGTGTTCCCGCCAGCGTTACCGTTCCTGCTTCGTTTAGCAGCAATGGTTTCGGTTGCGTTACCTCGGGTACGCTGGTAAGCTGTAGTTCCCCGGCTACTCTTACCAATGGTGCCAGCACCACGGTTCAGGTACCGGTTACGCCCCTGCCAGCCGCTACCGGCACCAGTCCACTGCTCTCGGCTACGGTAGCCGTGGGCAATGAGGGCAATACGAACAATAACGTAGCCTCCACCATAGTAACGCCAGCCGTAGTAGCCCCGGACCTGACCATATTCATTGGCCAGCCCTCGCCGGTTCTGACGCTTGGCCAGAACAGTACGGTGCCGGTTATCGTGAATAACATTGGCACCGCTCCCACCTCGGGACCCGTGAGCTTTACCCTGAGTATTCCCACCAGTACTATGGCACCGGCCTCCTTCAGCAGCAACGGCTTTGGCTGCGTGACTACGGGCACGCTGGTGAGCTGTAGTTCGTCCAGTACAATTATTAATGGCGGGAACGTGACGGTGTCGGTGCCCGTTACGACGACGGCGACTTCGAATAGTCCGGTCTTCTCGGCGACGGTAATCACGGCCAACGAAAGCAATCCAAATAATAATACCGCCACTATTACAGCGAGTGCCGTTGTTGCGCCGGATCTGACGGTTTCCATCAGCCAGCCTTCACCGTTATTGGTAGCGGGTCAGCCCAGTGCAGTGCGGATAACGATCGTCAATACTGGCACTGACAACACGCAAACACCGGTCAGCTTCACGCTGAGCATTCCCTCGACGCTTACGGCGACGGCGAACTTTACCAGTAATGGCTTTACCTGCGCTACCTCGGGTACGCTGGTAAGCTGTAGTTCCCCGGCCACCATTGCCAACGGAGCCAGCACTACGCTGGCCATCCCTATCACGCCACTGGACGCAGCCGTGGGCACCAGTCCGGTACTATCGGGCACGGTAGCCACCACCGGAGAAAGCGATGTTAACAACAACACAGCGGTAACCACCGTAAATACACCCGTTGCCGGTCAGCCCGACCTGATCATCGCCATTGGTCAACCCAGTCCGAATCTGGTGGTTGGTCAGGTGAGCAGGTACCGGTAGTGGTTAGCAACATTGGCACCGCTCCCACGGCAGGGCCGGTGAGCTTTACCCTGAGTATCCCGGCCAATGTAACCGCAGCGGCTATGTTCACCAGCAACGGCTTTACCTGCGCTACCTCGGGTACGCTGGTATCCTGCAGTAACCCAACCGTTGTCACGAATGGCACCAGCACCACGGTATTGGTACCCATCACGCCACTAGCCGCGTCGACGGGGACCAGCCCGGTTCTGTCGGCAACCGTAGCAACGGGTAACGAGAGCAACCCGAACAATAACACGACTACCACAACGGTAACGGTACCGGTGGTGGCCCCCGACCTGATCATTGCCATTGGCCAGCCCAGTCCGAGTCTGGTAGTTGGTCAAACCAGCAGCCTGCCGGTTAGCCTGAGCAATATTGGAACGGCCCCTACGTCGGGACCGGTCAGCTTCACGCTCAGCCTGCCGGCGAGTATGACGGTGCCGACTACATTTACGAACAATGGTTATAGCTGCACTACGTCAGGCACGCTGGTCAGCTGTAGTTCGTCGGCCACCATCACCAACGGAGCCAGCACTACGGTACTGGTACCCATCACGCCCCTAACGGCCCTGGCCAGTACCACCCAGATTGTATCGGCTACGGTAGCGACGGTGAATGAGAGCAACGGTAACAACAACACGGCCACCACTTCGGTAACAATCAGTGCGAGCGTTGTGGCAACAGCCGACAGCGGTACCGCCAGCGCAGGCACGGGCGGCACCGCCGTGGCCGATGTCAGAATCAACGATGTGGTGAACGGGCAACCCGCCACCCCGGCCAACGCGACACTGAGCCTGGTCAGCAGCCAGAACCCCGGCATCACCCTGAACACCACTACCGGTAGTGTGAGCGTGGCCCAGGGTACGGCACCGGGCAGTTACACCCTGACTTACCAGCTCTGCGATAAGCTTACCCCAACGACCTGTAGCACGGCTCTGGCCACCATCACCGTAACGGCCAGTGTTACAGCCGGTCCTGATTCGGGCACTGCCAGTGCAGGCACCGGTGGTAACGCCGTGGCCGATGTGCGCACCAATGACTTAGTCAATGGTCTGCCTGCCACATTGGGCAACGCGACACTAAGCCTGGTCAGCAGCCAGAACCCCGGCATCACCCTGAACACCACCACGGGTAGTGTGAGCGTGGCCCAGGGTACGGCACCGGGCAGTTACACCCTGGCCTACCAGCTCTGCGATAAGCTTACCCCAACGACCTGTAGCACGGCTCTGGCCACCATCACCGTAACGGCCAGCGTTACGGCCGGTCCTGACTCGGGCACTGCCAGCGCAGGCACCGGTGGTAACGCCGTGGCCGATGTGCGCATTAATGATCTGGTTAATGGAGTAGTGCCAACGTCGGGCAACTCCATTCTATACCTGGTTAATAGCCAGGACCCAGACATTAGCCTCAATACCACCACGGGTAGCGTAAGTGTAGCCATTGGCACTACCCCCGGCAGCTATACACTGGTCTACCAGCTGTGCGATAACCTTGCCACCCCCACCTGCACCACGGCACTGGTCACCGTCACCGTCACGCCAAGCATTTCGGCTTCCCCCGATACCGGAACGGCCAGCGCAGGCACCGGCGGAGTAGCGGTAACAGACGTGCGTACCAACGACCTGGTCAATGGAGCGTTGCCGATAACGGCCAACTCAAGCCTGAGTCTGGTCAGCACGTCGGCGGGCATTACCCTCAACACCACCACCGGTTCGGTCAGTGTGGCGCAGGGCACCGCGCCGGGCAACTACACGCTGACCTACCAGTTGTGCAGCACCCTGGGCAGTACCACCTGTACTACCAGTTTCGCCAGTGTCACCGTCACCCCCAGCGTAACAGCCAGCCCCGATGCGGGTACCGTCAGCGCCGGCACGGGCGGTACCGCCGTGCCCAATGTAGCCACCAACGATCTAGTCAATGGGCTTGCTGCCACATTAGGTGGGGGCGGCAACGCTACCCTGGCCAGCGTGGGCACCTACCCCGACGGCATTACCCTGAACACCACCACGGGTAGTGTGAGTGTAGCCATCGGTACCACCCCCGGCAGTTACACGCTGGCTTACCAGTTGTGCGATAAGCTCACTACCCCCACCTGCACCACGGCACTGATCGACATCACGGTTACGCCAAGCATCCTGGCCTCCCCCGATGCCGGAACGGCCAGTTCGGGTACCGGTGGCCTTGCCGTAGCCAACGTCAGAATCAATGATGTCGTGAACGGTCAGGCCGCTATCCCCGCCAACTCGTTACTCAATCTGGTCGGCAGCCAGAATGCCGGTATCATGCTGAACACCACAACGGGTGGTGTAAACGTACCCATCGGCACGGCACCCGGCAATTACACGCTCGTGTATGAGTTGTGCAGCACCCTGGGCAGCACCACCTGTACCACGGGTCTGGTCAATGTTACCGTCACGCCCGTTGCGACGGCCAGCCCCGACGCGGGTACCGTCAGCGCCGGCACGGGCGGCAACGCCGTACCCAACGTAGCCAATAACGATCTAGTCAATGGTCTCGCTGCTACACCAGGTGCGGGCGGCAACGCTACCCTGGCCAGCGTGGGCACCTACCCCAATGGCATTACCCTGAACACCACCACGGGTAGTGTGAGTGTAGCCATCGGTACCACCCCCGGCAGTTACACGCTGGCTTACCAGTTGTGCGATAAGCTCACTACCCCGACTTGTACCACCGGACTGATCGACATCACGGTTACCGGCAATCCACCCGTAGCAACGGCTGATATTGCCGACACCCGCATCAACACCCCTGTTTCCGGCAATGTGCTTACGAATGACACCGATCCACAGGGACTACCCCTAACGGCCTCGCTGCTCACACCACCCGCCAGGGGAACGGTAGTAGTCAACCCCGATGGCAGTTACACGTATACCCCGCCCGCTAATTTCACCGGTACGGTTAGTTTCTGCTACAGTATTTCTAATGTGGGAGGGCTGAGTAGCTCTGCCTGCGTCGATGTAACCGTAGCACCGGACGCTATCCTGGGCAACAACGCGCCAATAGCCAACAACGACAACACAAAAACGACGCAGGATACCCCCATCAACATTGTCGTACTGGCTAATGACAGCGATCCCGATTCGGCAACGGGTCTGGCCGGACAGTTGACGAACCCGGTTATCCTGAGCCAGCCTGCCCAGGGTACGGCAGTTGTCAACGCAACTGGTACCGTAACGTATACCCCACCAGCCAGCTTCACCGGTGTAGTCAGTTTCCCGTACCAGGTGTGTGACAAAGCGACGCCAGCCCTGTGTACCACAGCAACCGTGAGCGTGAACGTACAGCCTACTCCACCGGCGGGTGTAACCCAGCCACCCACCGCCGTAGACGATGGTCTGGTCACCAGACGAAACACGCTCAAAACGGGGAACGTTTCGTTCAATGACAGTGATCCCCAGGGCCTGGCATTGACCTACGCAACCGGTCAGCCCGGCAGCGGCACCGTCGTGATGTCGCCAGCGGGTAGCTATACCTACACGCCGGCTGCGGGTTTCAGTGGCCCAACCAACTTCACGTATTCGGCGTGTAACACTGATGGCAAATGTGCGCTGGCAACAACAACGATACTGGTACAGGCACCGGCACCGCTCATATCCCTGTTACCCCAGGTGTTTTTGCAGGGTGCGCTGTTTGGCGTCAGTGGGTCGAATGGGGTGATGCGCGATGAGCTACGGTTAAAAGGCCTCATCCCACCAGCGCATCCTTATGCCTACCTGACCCCCATCACGGCCATAGCGCCAATGGCCCCCAGCGTAACGGCCGTTACCGGCACTGATGCCATTGTAGACTGGGTATTCGTTGAACTGCGGGACTCGTTCAATCCGTCGATTATTGTCGACAGCCGGGCGGCTTTACTCCAGCGCGATGGCGACATTGTGGATGTGGACGGTGTTTCGCCGGTGCTGTTCGGGCAGGTCAATCCGGGTAGTTATTACGTAGCGGTGCGGCATCGTAACCACCTGGGGGTAATGAGCATGAACGCGCTGCCGCTGTCAGCAACGACAACGACGGTTGATTTCCGTAACCCCAACACCCCAACCTTCACCTACACCGGGGTCACCAGCTATACACAGGCGGCCATCAATCAGTCGCAGGTGATCGTGCAGCAGGGTGTGGCCATGTGGGCGGGTAACGCTAACATCGACAATGCCAGCAGCACCCCCCGCAACTCGATATTTTTCCAGGGTACAAATAACGACGTGAACGCCATATATGGTCAGATTATCGACCCTGCCTTCAACACCCTGGGCAGCCCCATCTACAAACTGAGAGGCTACTGGACGGGGGATGTAAACCTGAACGGGGAAGTCATTTTCCAGGGTACGGGCAACGATATAGAGTTTATTTATCAGAATGTAATTAACAATCATCCTGGCAACGTGCTGAAACTCCCCTTCTTCACCATTCGCGAACAACTACCTTAATTTCTTTACCAGTACCTGGGAGCCGTACCTACGGCTCCCAGGCTAATTGACCACCTCTAACAACCTAGTAAGTCACCTCTATCTGATTAATTATGAAACACGTATTACCGCACTTATGCTGGATTATCCTGCTCCTGGGAAGTCACTACAGTTTTGCGCAGCAGGCAACGCTCACGGTGAACTACCAACTCACCTACGACGTAAACACGGGCCGGTACATTGCCTGGGTTGTTCCGAATTACAACACACCGAACGCGCTAAACACCAGTTCTACCGAGAAGGGGAGCACCGCCCAGTTCACCGTTAAAGTACCGGCTTCGTTCTCGATTACCAGTGTGCAGGACATCACGGGTAGCTGGGAAAAAACACCAATACGGCTGGGCCCGGGTAACCCTCCCCAAACGTATACCGCTCAACTGGACCCCGCCTACAATTACTTCGCCATTGGCAAAACGCCCAACGAAGTAGACTATGGCACCTTTACCACCGGTGTACCCGTTCCCCTCTTCTCGTTTGCGGGAAATGGCTGTTTCGGTGAAGTCACGGTACTTCCTCCGGGAGATCCGTTTATTGAGGCTGCCGATACGGATCAGAATCTGAACGTGGCCAACAACTTTTACTCCCGTTCGGGTACTCCTCCGGGCGGTAACCAGACCCCCCTCGAACAGTTTAATGCCGTTACCGGTCCAGCCGCTCAGTGCGCCACCTTGCTGGCTTTGGGCGATACGCAAACCCTTACTGCCAATATCCCTGCCAGTGTAAGTGTTCTGGCCAACGATACCTACAACGGCCAACCCGCCAGCGCCACCAACGTAACGGTAACCGTGACCACCCCACCGGCAACGGGTACAGCTACGGTGAATGCCAACGGCACCATCGGCTTCACCCCCGCAGCGGGCTTTTCGGGACCGGTTTCCTTTACCTACACCATCTGCGCACCCAGTCAGACAACCATTTGCTCGTCGGCACCGGTAAACCTGACGGTGAATGCCGTAGTGGTAGCCAGCCCCGACCAGAACACAACCACATCGGGTGCCCCCGTTACAACCACCATTCTGGCGAATGATACCCGTAACGGTCAACCCGCCAGTACCACTAACGTCACCATTTCCCTGGTTAGCCAGCCTGCCAATGGTGCGGCCGTACTGAATGTCAACGGAACAGTAACCTACACCCCGGCCACAGGCTTTTCGGGCGTCAACTCGTTCAGCTATACCATCTGCGACATTGCCCAACCCGGCATCTGCTCAACCACGACCACGTCCATTACGGTCATCAGTACCGTTGTGGCCAATCCCGACAGCCAGACCCTGACGGCGGGCATAGCCACAACGGTTCCGGTGTTGACCAACGACCTCCGCAATGGCCAACCCGCCAGTGCTACAAACGTAACGGTAACCGTGACCACCCCACCGGCAACGGGTACGGCTACGGTGAATGCCAACGGCACCATCGGCTTCACCCCCGCAGCGGGCTTTTCGGGACCGGTTTCCTTTACCTACACCATCTGCGACATCAGTCAGCCGGGTATCTGCTCGATAGCACCGGTTAGCCTGACGGTGAATGCCGTAGTGGTAGCCAGCCCCGACCAGAACACAACCACATCGGGTGCCCCCGTTACAACCACCATTCTGGCGAATGATACCCGTAACGGTCAACCCGCCAGTACCGCCAACGTTAGTATTGCCCTGGCCAGTCAGCCTGCCAATGGTACGGCCGTGTTGAATGCAAACGGAACAGTAACCTACACCCCGGCCATAGGCTTTTCGGGCGTCAACTCGTTCAGCTACACCATCTGCGACATTGCCCAACCCGGCATCTGCTCAACCACGACCACGTCCATTACCGTCATCAGTACCGTTGTGGCCAATCCCGACAGCCAGACCCTGACGGCGGGCATAGCCACAACGGTTCCGGTGTTGACCAACGACCTCCGCAATGGCCAACCCGCCAGCGCCACCAACGTAACGGTAACCGTGACCACCCCACCGGCAACGGGTACCGCTACAGTGAATGCCAACGGCACCATCGGATTCACCCCCGCAGCGGGCTTTTCGGGACCGGTTTCTTTTACCTACACCATCTGCGACATCAGTCAGCCGGGTATCTGCTCGATAGCACCGGTCAGCCTGACGGTTATTTCGGTGATCATCGCCAATCCCGACCAGAACACAACCGCATCGGGCACCCCCGTTACAACCACCATTCTGGCGAATGATACCCGTAACGGCCTGCCTGCCAGTACCGCCAACGTTAGTATTGCCCTGGCCAGTCAGCCTGCCAATGGTACGGCCGTGCTGAATGCGAACGGAACAGTAACCTACACCCCGGCCATAGGCTTTTCCGGCGTCAACTCGTTCAATTACACCATTTGTGATATCTCCCAATCCGGCGTTTGTTCGACGGTACCAGTCTCCATCACGGTAGCACCAAGTCGCCCGGTTGCGGTGAACGATCTGAATCAGACGGCGAAGAACATTGCTGTATCCGGCAGTGTGCGCACCAATGACTCGGAGCCTGCCGGACTGGCACTAACGATAGTAACTACCCCCATTACCGGGCCCACGAATGGTACCGTAGTGATCCAGGCGAATGGCATCTATACCTACACGCCGGCCGCTAATTTTGTGGGTACCGATTCGTTTGTGTATCAGATTTGTAACACGGCTGCTCAGTGTACTACGGCCCTGGCTACCATTCGAATCCGCGACAACGCACCAAACGCCAACGATGCGCCTATCGCTCAGAACGACATGGCCGCTACTACACCGAATACGCCGGTTACTATTGCGGTTAAAGCGAACGATAGCGACCCGGATGGTCAGCCGCTGGGTCAGCCGATCATTGTCAGCCCGCCCACAAATGGTAACCTGACCCTGAATCCGAATGGTACGATTACCTATACCCCGGTCAGCAGTTTTACGGGTGTCGATTCGTTCGTGTATCAGGTATGTGATAATGGTAGTCCAATCTTATGCGATCAGGCAACGGTAACGATAACGGTGCGGGCTAACCCAGCCGTCAATCAAACCCTGGCGTACGATGACGCCTACAGCACGTTCGTTAACGTTCCGGTTAGTGGCAATGTATCGACCAACGATCAGGACCTGGAAGGAAATACTCAAACGGTTACGACGACGCCTATTGCCGGCCCCAGCAATGGTTCACTGACATTGACATCGACCGGTAGTTTCACGTACACACCCGTCAACAGTTTCACCGGCACCGACTCGTATGTGTACCGGGTGTGCGACAACGGTGCCGGTCCGGCCTGTACGACGGCAACGGCCTACATCACCGTATTCCCACCGAATGGTGCTATCGATCTAAGTATTGCCATTAGCCAGCCAACGCTGAGCCTGACGGCAACACTGGGCAGCACCCTGCCTATCACGGTCAGCAACGTCGGTACGGGTAATTACGCGGGTCCGGTATCGGTTACGCTTACGTTGCCCGCCAACGTATCCGTTGCGTCAGGGTTTACCACGTCCAATGGTTTCACCTGCTCGGTAAGTGGTCAGCTTGTTACCTGTGTCAAGTCAGTATCGCTGGCCACGGCTACAAGCGAAACCCTGGCGGTATCGATTATTCCGAATGCCCCGACGGCTAACCAGCCGCTCACGTTCACGGCGGTCACGGTTGTTCCGGTGGGTGATGGCACCCCGGCCAATAACACTACGACCCTGACCACTCCAGCGGTTTCTCCGGCACCGTTGATCTCCCTGTTGCCCCAGGTATTTTTGCAGGGTGCGCTGTTTGGCGTCAATGGGGCAAACGGGTTGATGCGCGATGATTTGCGGTCGAAAGGCTTCATCCCACTGGCGCATCCTTACACTTCCCTGAACCCCCTTACGGCCATAATGGCAATGGCCCCCAGCGTGACGGCCGTTACCGGCAACAATGCCATTGTAGACTGGGTATTCCTCGAACTGCGCAACGCCACCAATGGCACAACTATCGTGGATAGCCGGGCTGCCCTGCTTCAGCGTGATGGCGATGTTGTGGATGTTGATGGAGTATCCCCCGTGGTATTCAGCCTGGCACTACCCGGAAGCTATTACGTGGCAGTACGGCACCGCAACCACCTGGGGATAATGAGCCGAACGGCTTTGCCATTGTCTTCAACGACTACCACCGTGGATTTCCGCAACCCCAACACCCCAACCTTCACCTACACCGGTACCACCAGCTACACGCAGACGGTTACCAACCAGGCGCAGGTGATCGTGCAACAGGGTGTGGCCATGTGGGCGGGTAACAGTCTCGTTGACAATGCCAACACCACGCCCCACAACTCGATAATTTTCCAGGGCACGAACAATGATATAAATACCCTTTATAATCAGATTATCAACCCTGGCTTTAACGCACTGGCGAGCCCCATCTACAAACTGAGAGGCTACTGGACGGGCGATGTGAACATGAACGGGGATACCATCTTCCAGGGAACGGGAAATGATGTGGAGTTTATTTATCAGAACATAATCAACAACCATCCCGGGAATGGCCTGAAAGCGCCCTTCTTCATTATTCGCGAACAACTGCCTTAGCGCCGGTGGGCCGGGCATTGCTTGCCCGGCCCACTTTATCAATTGGATTTCAGACAAAACAACGTAAAGCAATGAAACGATTTTTACGAGTAACGATATGGGGGTGTCTGTTGCTGACGGGATGGGCCGGTTTTGCCCAGCAGTCGACAAATGCGGTGGATTTCCTACTTACGTATGATGCAAATACTACTCTCTACACAGCCTGGGTAGTGCCGCGTTACAACGTACCCAACTCGAACAATTCGGGGACAGGGGAGAAAGGTGGCACCGCCCAGTTTACCATCAAAGTACCCGCTACATTTACCATATCGGGTATCACGGATGTCGTTGGGACATGGGAAAAAACTCCGCTTCGGCTGGGACCCGGAAACCCTGGTCAGGACTGGTCAGGGTCGGGACTTGACCCGGCCCTGAACTATTACGTCATCGGAAAATCGCCCGCTGAATCCAACTACGGCAGCTTTTCATCAGGCACCCCTGTTCGCGTGTTTACCTTCCGGGGTAACGGCTGCGTGGGGCCTCTGGCGGTACTGGAAGCGGGAAACCCTTTTATTGCAGATGCTGATCAACGGTATTCCCTCAATGTAGCGAACAGCTTTTATTCCCTCTCCGGTACACCGGCAGGGGGTAATCAAACACCATCTGAGCAATTTAGAACGGCAACGGGCAATTCGGCTCAGTGCGCTAGTCTGACGGCTAACCCCGACGCCCTGACCCTCACCGCCGGGGTGACCACAAGCATTCCCGTACTGACCAACGACTTCAACAACGGACAGCCCGCCAGCACTACCAATGTAACGGTGACCCTGTCCACCCCACCGGCAACGGGCACGGCTACGGTGAATGCCAACGGCACCATCGGATTCATCCCAGCAGCGGGTTTCACCGGGCCCGTCTCCTTCACCTACACCATCTGCGATATCGCCCAGACAACGGTTTGTAGCTCAGCCATCGTCAGCCTGACGGTCAACCCGGTTCCGGCAGTGCTGACGGCTAACCCCGATAGTCAAACTCTTACCGCCGGTGTGACCACGACCATTCCCGTACTGACCAATGACTTCAACAACGGACAACCCGCCAGCACTACCAACGTAACGGTGACCGTGTACCCCACCCGCAACGGGAATCGCAACGGTAAACGCCAACGGCACCATCGGATTCATCCCCGCAGCGGGTTTCACCGGGCCCGTCTCGTTCACCTACACCATCTGCGATATCACCCAGACAACGGTTTGTACTTCGGCTACCGTCAGTCTGACGGTCAACCCGGTTCCGGCAGTGCTCACGGCTAACCCCGACGCCCTGACCCTCACCGCCGGGGTGACCACGACCATTTCTGTACTAGGCAACGACTTCAACAACGGACAACCCGCCAGCACCACCAACGTAACGGTGACCGTAGCCACCCCACCCGCAACGGGTACGGCTACGGTAAACGCCAACGGCACCATCGGCTTCATCCCCGCAGCGGGTTTCACCGGGCCCGTCTCGTTCACTTACACCATCTGCGATATCGCCCAGACAACGGTTTGTAGCTCAGCCATCGTCAGCCTGACGGTCAACCCGGTTCCGGCAGTGCTCACGGCTAACCCCGACGCCCTGACCCTCACCGCCGGGGTGACCACGAGCATTTCTGTGCTAGGTAACGACTTCAACAACGGACAACCCGCCAGCACCACCAACGTAACGGTGACCCTGTGCCACCCCACCGGCAACGGGCACGGCTACGGTGAATGCCAACGGCACCATCGGATTCATCCCCGCAGCGGGTTTCACCGGGCCCGTCTCCTTCACCTACACCATCTGCGATATCGCCCAGACAACGGTTTGTACCTCGGCCATCGTCAGTTTGACGGTACAGGCAATCCCAAATCAATCGGCTGACCTGCTGATTACGAAAAAGGTGAGCCAATCCACGTCAGTGGTGGGTGATGTGGTTAGTTTCACGATTACCGTGCAGAACATGGGGCCAGGTAGTGCAGCAGGAGTAACCGTACTTGACACCCTGCTACGGAACAGTACCGTACAGCTTCAGGGAACGCCTGCTCCATCGAAAGGGTCGTTTAACTCCGCAACCGGCTTGTGGACTATAGGTGATTTGACCGCCAGCGAAACGGTTACGTTTGTGCTATCCGTCCGCATTCTTTCCGAAGGAGTTCTCGTGAACGTAGCCAGTGTGACTGCTACCGGCAGTCAGGACCCTAACGAAGCCAATAACCTAGCCTCGGCCTGTACCAGCGTACCGTATGTACTCTGTTCGGGCGAGTCGCTAACGGTGAGCGTACCCCGGCAGTACCTGAATGTGCAGTGGTACCGCAATGGTGGTTCGACCCCCGTATTTACCGGCAACACCGTAACCCTCGACCTGTCGGGAAGTTACACGGTTTCGGCATCGAATGGCAGTTGCCCCATTGCCGGCTGCTGCCCCATCGTTGTACAGCAGGGTGCCTGCTGCCCTCCCGACAACTGTGTTCCATTCGTTATTAAGAAAACAAAATCCCGTATCTAACCACAAGCAAACTTTCGTTTCTAATCGCAAAATTCCATGAAAAAATTCACCATCAGTTTACTAGTCTGGTTAGGGTATGTAGTCGTTCAGGCTCAGGATATGGCCATGCTTTCGTCGAACGAAGTACGGTACATGATAACCCGGGAACCGGCAACGGGCGTATTCACAGCCTGGGTTGTGCCCAATTACTCCACCCCCAATGCCAACAATCCTGAATCGGAGGATTTTGGCGCCACGGCGCAGTTCTCCCTGAAAGTACCCAAAGAGTTCGTGCTGACCAACCTACAGGACATTCGGGGAGACCTGGGACAAAGCCGCCTACAAGCTGACCACGCCGGATGCTTTTGCCCAAACCGGTGCCGATGCTAACTGGGCTTACTACGTAATTGGCAAAGCCCCACGCGAAACGAATTACGGGTCCTTCACGGCGGGTAATCCGGTAGCGTTGTTCACCTTCCGGGGCAACGGGGGCGACCCCACCCAGGTAGCTATTCTGTCGCCAGACGATTCATTTGCTCAGTTTGCCGATCAGAAGATGGCGCTCAATGTACGCAGCAGCTTCTATACCCGCTCCGGTCAGCGGTCCAGCATGACGGCCAAACCACTGGAGCAGATGAGTGGGGTAATCAGCCTGAAGAAGGTATTAAAGGACAAACAGGAACAGATGGGTTTAGCCGTCAGTGCGGAAGATGATCTGGCTCAGTTCTCGGTAATTGTATACCCCAACCCTACCACCGATGTGGTGCAGGTTACGTATTTCAGCCCCGACGATCAGGCGGCCGTATCGCTCGATGTACTGGATGCCAACAGCATGGCCCGGCGCACTAGCGTACAACCCGCCAAAGCGGGCCTGAACACGGCTCAACTCAAAGTGGGTGATTTGCCGGGCGGTGTTTACTTTGTGCGGATGATGATGCAGGGCAAACCCGTCAACAAAAAAATAATCAAGCAGTAGCGTTTCTCAGTACGTGCATAAAAAAGACCGTTACCTGCCTGGCAGGTAACGGTCTTTTTTATGCACGTTGGTTACCCGGGCGCGCTTCACGACCACGTTTCCAGTCGTAGCCGTTCACCATCGAAAACGCCGTACGTTCTGGCACTCACCCACTCACCCAGGTTTATGTACTGACTGGTAGCTGATACGGCTAAATCGAGGGGTAGGTGCCGATGGCCAAAAACGTAGTAGTCGTGGTGCATGTGCGTTTCTACTTCGCGGCAGTACTGCATGAGCCACTCCCGGTCTTCGCCCAGGAAGTGCTCCTCCCCTTTTTTGTTATTGCTGATTCGGCTCCGCCGGGACCAGGCATGCGCCAGCCCAATGCCCATATCGGGGTGAACGAGCCGAAACAGCCGGTGGGCCAGCCTGCTTTCAAAAACCGTTTTCAGGCGTTTGTACACAAAGTCGCCGGGGCCGAGGCCGTCGCCGTGCCCAATCAGGAAGTGCTTGCCCCCTATCTCGTACCGGCGGGGCTCGCGGTAAACCGGAATACCCATTTCCTGCGTAAAGTAGTCATTCATCCACATGTCGTGGTTACCCGTAAAGAGGATGATCCGCGTACCGGCATCGGTCAGTTCGGCCAGTTTTCCCTGCAACCGGATGAAGCCTTTGGGCACGGCTTTTTTGTATTCGAACCAGAAATCAAAGACATCGCCTACCAGAAAAATCACCCCGGCATCGGGCCGTATCGCATCGAGCCAGGCGACCACGGCCCGCTCCCGTTCGCGGCTTTGGTCGGGCGTGGGAGTGCCCAAATGAAAATCGGATGCGAAATAAGCCTTTTGGCCGGGAGCAAGCGGAATGGTTTCGATACGGGACATGCTTGAAAAATTCAGGCGTAAAGGTACAAAACCCCGCGCATTCGCCTGCCCGCCGGTTTAAGTCAGATGATTACCGGAACTGACACCGGGTCAATGAACAGGTGTTGGTTGCCGTATTTCCGTTGGATGAGTGGCAAAGCTGTATCACTTTTTGAGTTGCACCAGAAATCCCTTTCGGTCTTTCACCTCCAGGATGTGGTAGATATTTCGGATGTGGTATTTGACCGTGTTTTCGGATATGAAAAGCGTATCGGCTATCTCTTTATTCGACAGGCCTGCTGCCATACAATCCCAAACCTCCCGCTGGCGGCCAGAAAGGCCTTTCAGCGGTTCGAACACGGTGGGCGTTTCATTCGTAGCTGCGGCCCGGCTCAGCAACAGGTAATTTTCGAGTTCGGCCTTCATCCGCCCCGATTCAGCCGCTAACCGACGTTTCTTCTGGTTGTCCATCAACAGCCAGACCAGTAACCCCACCGATACAACGGCCAATGCCCACAGTATCATGGCAAGGTAGCTTTTGTCGGTCTGTTCACGCTGGATTTCAGTATCCTTTTCGGCCAGCAGCATGGTTTCTTTCTGATTGTGAAGGGCCGATATGTTTTTCTCCGTATTATAGAGTATGTTCAGGCTATCCAGTTTGTGCTGGGTTTCGGCAATAGCCGGCAAATCATGCCTGCTTTCATAGATAGCCAGCAGTTCTTCATTGGCGTATAAATGATACTTTATAATGCGGCACGAGTCGGCCGAGCGTGCCGATTTGTTCAGGGCATCCTGGAGCAAATCCAGCCGGTTCATAGCATTATAGAGCTGCATTTTCTTAACAAAAATCATGGGCAGGTCGCAGGGGTCCGCTACCCGCATCAGCGCAATAGCCCGGTCGTAGGTAGTTTCTGCCCCTGTATACTGCTTGTTCAGGAACTGCAGATACCCTTGTTGCATCATTAATTTCGACGTATTTTCGGCATCGACACCGGCAAAGTTATTTTTCGCCAGCAGGGTCATCAGGCTGTCAGACCGGGCGTAGTCGTGCGTATCAAAATAGATAAAGGCTTCTTCGGACCGGATAGCGGCCCGGTACACAGCCTGTTTTGGGGTCTGCTCGGCAAATGTGCGGGCAGCGGCCAGAAACTTCAGGGCAGACTGGTAGTCGAAGACCCGTTTGTAGGTATAGGAAAGGAGCCTGGTCACGTGGTACTTGTAATCGGCCGACAAGGAAGCGTCCGTTAGTAAGGGCAGCAGCCGGGCCTGCGATTCATTGTACTTCAGTTCATTGTTCAGGCGGTATACCGTATCCTCCAGTTGCCGCAGCGGTACCGATTGGCTATAACCCGGCAGTGCCCCCGGCAGGGTAAACCAACAAGAGAGGAAGATAACAGCATAGTAATAACGGATCATATACGACAGGATTGGCAAAGCAAAAATAACCAGATGTACGTACGCATGCTTACAAAATGAAAAATGTAACATGCATTCTTTTTTTGCTTTGAGCCATACTATTAACAGGAAGTATACCATTAAAAACCGGGCTACCGCAGCAAAATCCCCGTTCAAGGCCGAAACTACCCCCAGGGATAGGGGATGTTCACGCAGAAACTACCCGCAGGGACAGTTGATAAACACTTAAGGGTCAATACGTTTGTACCCTTGCTTTATCCGGCTGACTCAGGGTCAGCCGGATAAAGCAAGGGTTATTAACCAGACACTTTTTCTCGTTTATCACATGAAAAAAACGGTACTCTTTATGCTGCTGCTGGGTAGCTATTTGCTAACCAACGGACAATCCAGACTCCCCAGCCTGACGCAGCCCCCCAACGCACCCGCCTTCCGGCAGGCGCTTATTCAGCAGGAAACAGTCCGCCAGCGGGCCGTTACGCAGTTTCTCCGGCAGAATCCACGGCTCCGGCAATCATTCGTTGATAAAAAAGGGGCTTACCTTTTCCTCCACCACATCGACCCAACCGGACGGCCCGTGTATTACCAGACGCGCAGTAATCAGGCTCTGGCTACGTCTATCAACACCAGCAAACTCTGGGATGGGGGAAGCCTGGGGCTTAACTTGCAGGGACAGGGGATGGAAGTAAGTCCGGCGCGTTCGCGGCTGGGTATGTTCGAACCCGGTCCTACCCGTACTACCCATCAGGAATTTGGCGGCCGGGCCATCACCCGCGACCTGCCGGTATTTACGGATCAGGTGGCGGGCAGTAAACCAAAAGAAGCGACCGACCATGCTACCCACGTTGCCGGTACTATGGTGGCCAGGGGCATTCAGGCCCAGGCACGGGGAATGGCCAATCAGGCGCGGCTGGACTGCTACGAAATCGCTACCGACGAACTCGTTGAGATGCAGACGGCGGCTTCTGAAGGAATGCTGGTCTCTAACCACTCCTACGGTCCCTCTTTCGATGCTACCCGGGTTAATCTGGGTGTGTACGATGCCTCCTGTCAGGACTACGACAGGATAACCTCCCAGAACAAAAACTACCTTCAGTTTCATGCGGCTGGTAATGACCGCGACGACGCAAACGGGAAAACCTACGACATTCTCATTGGCGGAGCTATTGGCAAAAACGTAGCGACGGTAGGAGCCGTGAAAATTCTGACTGGCGGGTACAGTGGCCCGGCCAGCGTGGAAATAGCTGATTTCAGCAGCTATGGCCCCACCGACGATGGTCGTATAAAACCCGACTTTGTGGCACCCGGCGCAGCCATTTACTCCGCCTATTCGGGCAGTAATACGGATTATGCCGAAGAAAATGGAACAAGCATGGCATCGCCCGGATCGGCGGGGTCCCTTTTCCTGCTTCAGCAACACTACCGTACTACCAAAAACGGGTTTATGCGGGCCGCTACACTCAAAGGGCTGGCCATTCACACCGCCGAAGAAGCCGGTACCACCCCTGGTCCCGATTACCGTTTTGGCTGGGGATTACTGAATCTGGAAAAGGCCATCGGGGTTATAAATCAGACCAGTGGCCTCTCTACGATGGACGAAGCTACCCTGGCCAACGGAGCAACCTATCAAAAACGCATCAATGCCAAAGGTGGGCTGCTGAAAGTGACCATCTGCTGGACCGATGTGCCGGGTACGCCTTTGGTGAACGGGGGCCGCGATAATCGGACGGCTCTGTTAATCAACGACCTTGACCTGCGCCTTATCAATGCTACTACCAATCAGGAAATCACGGAATTACCCTGGAAACTAGACCCCAACAATCCCGCAACGGGAGCCACCCGGGGCGATAACCTGGTGGATAATGTAGAGCAGATCGTTATCGACAACGTACCCGCCGGTCTCTATTACGTTCGGGTAACGCACAAAGGAACGCTCCAGCAGGGGCCGCAGGAATTTTCGGTATTCGCCACGGGTCTTGCTCCGGAAACACCCATCGTGAAAGTAGACAGCAGCGACCCCGATGCGACCGAAGGCACTAAACCCGCCAGCGGCCGGGTGGCCGGGGGGCGGGTAGCGGCCAATGGCGACTATGACCCGGGTGTTATCCGTTTTGAGCGCACCAACTCCGTCGGTACGCTGGTTGTCAATTACCAGATTGGGGGGTCGGCTACCAATGGCGTGGACTACGAAGCCCTGCCAACGTCAGTCACTTTCACAGACGGGCAGTCGGTCGTACTGGAAGAAATGGACCCGCTCGATGATGATCTGGTTGAAGGGGATGAAACGGTTATTATAACGCTCCTCGACAGCGACGACTACGACCCCGACCCTGCAGAAAAGGCAACAACACTGACCATCAAAGACAAGGACGTTTCGGCACCTTTTGCCATCACGGCCGTAACAACCGTGGCCTGCACGCCCGTAGCGGGCAACCCAAACCAACGCTCGCTGAGTTTCACCCCTCAGTACGGCGGTACTAACGGGCAACCCATCAGTTTTTCGGTCGTTAACGAGATGCTGCCCACCACCGCACCGGGCCCATACACCCTGGGGGTGTACATCGACAATCCGACCATCCAGCTCAGGGCCTCTCAGACCGGCACGGCCAACGAGGCTACTTTGGCCTACAACTGGCTGGCCGCGTGTGAGGCTACAACACCCACTCCGCAACCAGATGGCCCCTTTGCCATCACAGCCGTAACAACCGTGACCTGCACGCCCGTAGCGGGTGACCCCAACCGACGCTCGCTGAGTTTCACCCCTCAGTACGGCGGTACTAACGGGCAACCCATCAGTTTTTCGGTCGTTAACGAGATGCTGCCCACCACCGCACCGGGCCCATACACCCTGGGGGTGTACATCGACAATCCGACCATCCAGCTCAGGGCCACTCAGACCGGCACGGCCAACAAAGCAACCTATACCTATAACTGGCTGGCCGCGTGTGATAACAACCGGGCGCGACCCGGTGCCGAACCGGGCAGCGGGCTGGAAGTTCGTCTGTCGGGCAATCCCATCGTCGATGGTCAGGTATCGGTTAGGATAAGCGGAGTGCCGGGTCAGCCGTTGACGCTGACGTTAACTGACCTGCAAGGCCGGGTAATTGGTACGCATCAGGTGCCGGAAGCTCAAGCGCAGGAGCGGCACCGTTTCCAGGTGAACGGCCAGCGGGCGGGGCTGCTACTACTGACGGTCAGCACCCCCACCGAGTCGAAAACAATTAAAGTGCTCAAGGCGGAGTAAGTCAACGCTCGTATGCCAGAAAGCAAACCGACCCTCCCGCTCCAATTGGAGCGGGAGGGTTTTACTACTCATTCTTTTCCATGTGTATAATGACGACCGATCACAAAACAGGCATTGAAAACGACCAGCCAGACATAACGAACGTGCCTGTAGAAACGGACAATGACATTCTTTTTCCACCGGGGAATTTGAGCGGCTTTACAGCCGATACAAGAGGGCAGGCTACGAATTAGCCGCCACGGTGTACCAGCAGAACCCCTTATGGCCGGGGTCGGCGTATTCTTTTTGATACAGGTCCCTGGCACTAAGCGGGTAATGCAGACCAGAAACGGTTACCCGGTCGGAAGCAATACAAAAACATTCGGGCTGCATAGCTGGTATGTAAGAAAACGTTAATTTTGGCTTTTCTTCAATCATACTATGAAAATCAAATCACTGATATTGGCTTTTCCCGTGCTGTGTTTAGCCTGTAATAACCCCAGTACCCCGCAGGACCCCGCCAGCCAGGTGGATGCCAGTCCTATTGTGGCCAGACAGGTATCGGGGCTCAAGATGCTCACCACCGATTACAACTACGATCAGCCCTGTAACCTGCTGGGAGAAGAATATATCCGCGGTCTGTTCAAGGTAGCAGAAACCACCGAACTGGCAGAGACCCTTGGGCAGGACGGCTGCGCATTTGGCTGGGAGGGCAATACAGTTACTGTTTCCTTTGGCGGTAGCAAACCCTATGCATCGGTCTACACGGCCGAGTACATATTCGACAAAATGTACCAGGGAAAGAAAGCGGAGCCGGTAGCGGCCGTTTCCGAAATGCCGGATCCGAATGCCATTCAAACGGCTACTAGTTCGGAAGGCGGAAACCAGGCCGATGCGCTGGAAGAGACGACCGCCAATGATAAAGCGGAAGACTCCACCAAAACGGGACCGATGGAAGATGCCATGGCAGGCCGTGGTGGTGTAACGGCAGCTACCCCACCCCTTACCGCACCATCCATTAGCCTTGGTAATTTTGAAGCGGTACGCAATGCGGGCGACAAAGCCGTTTGGGATGCCCCAAAAAGCACCATGCACGTTCTTTACAACAACCACATCATCAACGTAACGGTTAAAACAAAAGGAGGGGCCGAAGCCAGAAAGGAACACGCCCTGAACCTGGCCGAAGTGCTGATGGAAAAAATTGCCGAGAACGAATACACAAAAGCGTTATAACAATAAGCGATTGACAGGCATACAAAAGCCAGACTCCCGGAGTCTGGCTTTTGCTTTATGTAAAAGATGGGTACAAGTCCGGCGTTACACCGCCATCGGTATCTGCTCGAACTTCACGGCCGGTTGACGCTGGTCTTTAAAGGCTTTGCGGGGCTGGATATTGAGCGTCTGGAACAGTTGCGCGTCG
>CAWARB010000042.1:0-27448 GCA_963784335.1 uncultured Cytophagales bacterium
TGGGAGATTCGTTCACGCTGACACTGGCCGAAACCATGCCCGGTTACTTCTCGACAGCTTACGTAACCCAAAGCAATTGAATTCGTACAGACCTGATTCGTGCCGAGAGACCCGACGTGGTGGTTTTTGAAATTGTTGAACGGAACCTTGCCCAACTGACCAGGTTATAACGGGTAACAGCCCGTTTATCATTTCCCCGCTGTTTTCCCCGCCAAACCGGGAGCCAATTAACGCATCCATGCCGGATACTGATTCCCGGTGGTCTATTTCTACCGTTTATTGGATTTGCAGAATTCTCCCTTGTTCGTTTTGCTTTGATTCGTATATTTGAAACCGTTGATAAATGCGAATTAGGTACAATGCGCTCATTATGAGTGCTTTTATCTGTATTTTGTGTCACTTGTCAACATCGTCGTCCGGTCAAATTTTGCCATACATATTCACCTTTTACGGTCGTTCTGATCGGTCCGCGAGGATTGACGAGGAATAACAGCCTGCATGAAAGTTTCGCCGTTGCAACCATTTCAAATCGTGTATTCATTGCTGAATCACGAGTTTCTGGGCTACCTCATCGAGGCTTTTGTTGTGCAGCGTAATAGCCGGGGGGAGTTAACGCTTCAGAACCAGACGCTTTCTACCCAAAATGTTAGTGAATTTGCCAAAGGGCTGGATGAACGGGATTTTGACCTGGTCAAATTAATCGACAGTATTCAGCAGGATACCATCGTCAAAAAATTTAACCCCCGAAAGCTACCCACTGTCGATTTTTTTCTGAAAATATACGATCCGCAAAAGGGCGATAAAGTGGTGCAGGATACGATTGGGACCTACCTCGAAACCATGAAGGCGCGAATTATGGCGCTCCTGCCCGGTAAGCCGTTTTATATCATGGGTAATGATGGTAATCCGGCCTGGGAACCCATCAACTGGATGCCCGAAAAGGCAAGGGTTCACTTTCACTTCGTCCGTAATCCGACTTCAACGCACTATTTCCCCATCATTCGTTATCCCATAAAGGCATGCACGAGTGGAGAAATGAATGGAAAAGGAGCTGAAACAGAGCGGGTCGACTTTCAATTCAAGGATGCGCTGATGATATGCGATGAGCCTGCCTACATGATGGTAGGCAACCGGCTCTATCATTTCAGTAAACAGGTAGATGGCAAAAAAATACGTCCCTTCTTTTCCAAAAATCACATCGTAATTCCCCGGAATATTGAGCAGCAGTATTATGAGCGATTTGTAACCCCGCTCATTGCGACCTATGATGTACGGGCCAAAGGCTTCGAGATTCGGGATGAATCGTTGGTTCCCGTTCCCGTGCTAACCATTTCGGAACCGCAGCGGGCCAGCCAAAAGGTTCCGGCATCCGTGTTTGATGAGGAGTTGGCCGGAACCCATGCGATAGTCGGTAACGATAGCCCCGACCAGCCCATTATGCTTGATTTGGGCTTTCAGTACGGCGATTTCACCTTTCGCTTCGATAGCGCAGGGCCCTCCTGCAATGTGAGCATGGAAAAGTGCCAGGACTCATATCTTTTTCATAAAATTCGCCGGGACAAGGAATTGGAACGGAAAAAGCTGGCCTTCCTGTATGACATGGGTATTGACCTGCAGGGCGGTCGGCTGGAGTTGCCAAAGAAAGACGTGTTCACCTGGCTGTCGGACCATAATAGTCAATTACAGGAAGCTGGGTTTCTTATTCGGCAGGATGTACACAACACCAAGCGGTACTTTCTGGGCTATTCGAGCATCAACGTATCCATTCAGGAAGGGCGCGATTGGTTCGATATATACGCAAACGTGCGGTTTGGGGAGTTCGAGATTCCCTTCCTGAAAATAAGAAAGCTAATCCTGCACAAAAAACACGAGTTTACGCTGCCCAATGGCGAAGTAGCCGTTATTCCGGATGCCTGGTTTACAAAGTATTCCGAGCTGTTTGGCTTTATGGAGTACCTGGATGAACCTGACAATGCTGAAGGACGGCTGGTGCTGCAAAAACACCACCTGGCATTGGTGCAGGAACTGGAACAGGACAGCCTCGCCACCACGGTTATCAGCCGCAAACTCGAACGCCTGCGCGACTTCGAGAAAATTGATAGCTCCCCGCTGCCTGATGGGTTTCATGGTGCCCTGAGACCCTACCAGAAAGCGGGCTATGACTGGATGAATTTCCTGCGCCAGTATAAGTTTGGCGGTTGCCTGGCCGACGATATGGGACTGGGGAAAACGGTCATGACCCTGGCTATGCTCCAGGGGCAGAAAGAAGCAGGCGTTACGAACCCAAGCCTGCTGGTGATGCCCACATCACTGCTGTACAACTGGGAACTCGAAGCCCGAAAATTTACGCCCGGCCTGCGGGTGATGGTATACACCGGCACCTACCGCGACAAAAATACGGCTCAGTTCGATGACTACGACCTGATTTTGACCTCGTACGGCATTGTCAGAATCGATATCGATATCCTGAGCGATTACCGCTTCAACTACGCTATTCTGGATGAATCGCAGGCCATAAAGAACCCGTCTTCGCACATTACCAAAGCGGTGATGCAGCTTAATACCGAGCACCGGCTCATTCTGACCGGTACCCCGCTGGAGAACAGTACGCTGGATTTGTGGTCGCAAATGTCATTTATCAATCCTGGTTTGCTGGGCAGCCAGTCGTTTTTTCGGAATGAGTTTCAGGTACCCATCGAGAAGCGGCACGATGAGGCTAAAACGGAGCGGTTGTATAATCTTATCAAGCCCTTTATGCTCCGGCGCAACAAAGCGCAGGTAGCTACCGATTTGCCCGAAAAGGTAGAAAGTGTACTCTATTGCGAGATGACGCCCGATCAGGAAGCCCAATATGAGGAAGCTAAATCCTACTACCGAAACCTGATTCTGGACCATATTGAAGAATCGGGCATGGCAAAATCGCAGATGATCGTACTACAGGGGCTTACCAAACTCCGGCAAATTGCCAACCACCCCCGTATGGTCGATGCCGATTACGAAGGGGATTCCGGCAAGCTGGATGATATGCTGATGCGCCTGGAGAGTGCCATGATCGAAAATCACAAGATTTTGATATTCAGCCAGTTTATCAAGCACCTGAACGTAGTGCAGCAATACCTGAAAGAAAAGAAAATCAAATATGCCTACCTGGACGGCTCCACCACCGACCGGCAAAGCCAGGTAAACCTGTTTCAGACGGATGACTCGGTTAAACTGTTCCTTATTTCGCTGAAAGCCGGGGGGCTTGGTCATAACCTGACGGCTGCCGACTACGTATTTATCCTCGACCCCTGGTGGAATCCGGCCATTGAAGCCCAGGCCGTTGACCGGGCACACCGCATTGGACAGCAGAAAACGGTGTTCTCCTATAAATTCATTGCCAAAAATACGGTAGAAGAAAAAATCCTGTCGTTGCAACGAGCTAAGCAACAACTGGCTGGCAGCCTGATTTCGACCGAAGATACCTTCATGAAATCGCTCACAAAGGAAGATATCCTGGCGTTACTGGAATGAAAAAGAAAGAATATTTCGGTTTTAGCAGACAATATCGGTTGTTTATGGTTGTCTGGTAAATAGTTTATCGTTCACTATAAATAACTCGGTTTATGAATGCAAAGAGCATATTCGGTATTATACTTACACTGGTGGGTCTGGTTGGCCTGATTTATGGCGGTATGGATTTTGCCAAAGGGGGCGTGGCGCAGGGATCCTTCGTATACCTCATTCTGGGCGGAATCTTCTTCTTCGCCGGTATTGGCCTGATTCGGAGCACCAGAGCCTGAATCCAAGCCGGAAAAGCGGACACCCGTTTTTCCGGCCTCTGCCTTATCGCAGATATACCCCTCCTCTTTTGTACTCATCACTCAATATCACCTCCACGTGTTCACTTAGGGTTGTGCTAAGTTCATAGCCTTTGTAATCGGCCGCAACCGGATAGCGCGGATGGTTGCGGTCAATCAATACGGCCACCTGTAGCTTCCGAATTGGCACCTGCAGGAAAGGCTGCAGACTAAACGCCAGCGTCCTGCCCGTATACAGCACATCATCAACCACCACAACCACCTTATCCGTAAAGTCAATGGTGGATTGAACGGTGGGTTGTGACACCTGCGTTTTGTCCACCTCGAGCTGGATTAAATGAACACTAAACGGGGCAATCGTTTGCAATTCATTGGCTAGTGCTTCAGCCAGCTTATAGCCCTCACCCGAAATACCGGCGATCAGCAGGGCTGTTTCATCAAAATTATTTTCGTAAATCTGAAACGCTATCCGTCTGATTTTCTGGCGAATCTGCTCGCTGGTCAGAATAAGCGTTGGTTGAACCGTATCCATAGGTAAACAGGGCAAACAAATGTATCCCGCAAAGATGGGGAAAAAGCGGGTAACCGATGAAATAACGGTGCGGGTTAACTAGTTGGCATACTTTTGGCGAATGGTGTTGCAACGTGGTCTCGCTTAACCAATTATGCATACACTCATACTTTTTGTTCTGAGCCTTTTGGTCGGGGTAACACCCGTCAAAAACACAGTCGGGAACGACATCTCCCAAACCGTAGTCGTTTCTATGCGAAGTGGCGATGCCAGTCGATTATCGACCGGTTTCGCCCGAACTATTGACCTGGTGATTGATTCGGAGAAGGTCGCTTTTCCCGCCGTTCAGGCCAGTCATGCCCAACTGATTCTGCGGTCCTTTTTTCGGAAATACCCCCCGCACAGTTTTCAATTGACCTATGAGGGATCATCTGACCGACTCCGTTATAGCACCGGCCTGTATGAATCGAACGGAAGGCAGTTCTCTGTTTACGTACTCATGCGCCAAATAAGTAATCAGCACTACGTTATCAATGCGCTACACGTCAGGAAAGAAGCGTAGCGAGGTATGATAGGACCGGCGCGAATCAATACATCATATACCCTGCCTCATACATCCAATTTCCCCCTATCTTTGTACTTTCCTGTAAAGTACCATGATTGTTAAGACAAAAAAGTACGCACTAGATCAAAAAACGTACATCAATATCGCCCTGCGCCAATGGGTGAAAGACAACTGGAAATGGGCATTTGTACCATTGGGCCTGATCGTGATTAACATAGTTTTGTACGCAACCGGGGTGTTCGATCACTACTGGCCTGCCATTGTTATTCTAGTACTCGCTATTCTGTACGTGCTTTTCTGGGCGGTTCAGATCACGGGCATCGCCCAGATGGAGCAGAGCAAAGCCCTGTTTCAGAAGTATATCTACGAAATAGACAGTCGGCAGATTCTGATGCGCATCAACGCCAAAGAGGGCGGTATTCTGAAATGGGCGCAAATAGACAGTGTCATTAAAGACAAGAACGCCTATATTCTTTTTCTGGATAATGCCGAAGCCATGGCGAACGTAAAAGCAAACTGGCTGGCTAAAACCGTGACCAAAGGCCTGGCTAAAGCGCAGTTTTTATACCTGCCCTACAGCATTTTCAACAGCGACAATGACCTGCGTTTTACAGAAGCACTCCTTCGGCGTAAGGGCTTACTGCCCGGTGCTCCGTTACCGGTTGAAACGGTGAAGTGATAAGGGTAAGGAACACCCGCAGCAACTCTCCGGGGAAGTGTTATTTTTTGTATATTGGGTAAAAACGGCAATCGTGTATGCAGTCCTCCATTACGCTCACCATCCCGCCTAATATCAACGTCTTCTCTGACGATGAGTTGTACGCGTTTTGTCTGGCAAATCCTGAATTGCACATCGAACGCGACGAAAACGGCCACATCATTATTATGCCACCAACTGGATTAGAAAGCAGTTTTACTAACGGCGAGCTTTTCGGCGAAGTTCGCAACTGGAATCGTCAAACTAAGGCAGGCCGCACATCGGAATCCAACGGTGGTTACACACTGCCCGATACCTCCATGCGGGCGCCCGATGTGGGCTGGGTTAGTAAGGAGCGGCTGATGAGCGTGGTACCGGCAGAACTGAAAAAGTTTGCCCACGTATGCCCTGATTTTGTGATTGAAGTGCGCTCGGAATCCGACAGTCGAAAGGAGTTGGAGAATAAGATGGGGAAGTGGATTGAGAACGGTGTTCGATTGGGTTGGCTCGTTGACCCGCATACAAAAACAACAACCATCTACCAACCCGAACGGGAGCCGGAAACAAAACCGTTCTCCGAAACACTCTCTGGTGAAGATGTACTCGTTGGTTTCACCATGAACGTGGCCGATGTACTAACTTTTTAACAAAAAAACCGACCTTAGGTCGGTTTTTTTTATCTGTCGTCGGAACGGCAAAAGAAGCATTCTTCACTTCCCCTAACGTGGGCCGCCCTGATTCGTGAAATCCACAACAGTTAATCTCATCAATCCAGGGGCCTACTATCTTCCCGAATTCTGCATGGGCGGGATGGGGCAGGTAAGCGTCCCGGTCTTTTTCAGAATCGAATGTCAGGATAAACGCATGGGTCAGGCCGTGAGCGTGGTTCTCCGGACTATTGTTCGTTCCCCATTTCAGGTCCTTGATCTGGCTGATTTTGGACGGTAGAGCCTCAAAAGCAGCTATAATCTCTTTTATCTTTTCGGGGGTTGCATCGGCTTTAAACTTGAAAAGCACGATGTGCTGAACGGAAGTTGACTTCATCTTTTTTACGGGTGGTTTGGCAAATGCACTGACGGAAAGCAAAAATGCAACCGTTAGCAACGTGAGGGTTTGTTTCATGATCTTGTCTTTTTTTAGACAAAGAAAAGAAAAAGACCGGTACCGTTTTCAAAAACCGTACCGGTCCAGCCGGGAAAAGACCTAAAAAAACTAAGCGGTTGTCAGCTTTGCTTTGAGGTTCGTATCCAGTGCTTCGAGGAAATCTTCGGTGTTGAGGTAATGCTCATCGGCCGTTAGTTTCGTACCAACCGGATAGGCCGACAGGGCCAGATCCTTCGTCATTTTGCCACTTTCAACGGTTTCTACGCAAACCGCTTCCAGCGCATTGGCGAAGTCGATCAACTCCTGGTTACCATCCAGTTTGCCCCGGAAAGCCAGACCCCGCGTCCAGGCGTAAATCGAAGCAATTGGGTTGGTGGAGGTTTTGTTGCCTTTCTGGTACTCGCGGTAGTGGCGCGTAACGGTACCGTGAGCGGCTTCGGCTTCCATCGTTTCGCCATCGGGCGTAACCAGTACGGAAGTCATCAGACCCAGTGAGCCAAAGCCCTGGGCTACGGTATCCGACTGTACGTCGCCATCGTAGTTTTTGCAGGCCCAGACAAAGTTACCGTCCCACTTCAGGGCCGAGGCTACCATGTCGTCGATGAGCCGGTGCTCGTACTGTACTTTACCGGCAAATTCGGCGTCGTAGATCTCCTGGAAAATGTCCTTGAACCGACCGTCGTATTTTTTCAGGATGGTATTTTTGGTCGAGAGGTACAGCGGCCAGTTTTTCTGTATCGCCATGTTGAAACAGGCTCTGGCGAAGCCGCGAATCGACTCATCCAGGTTATACATACCCATGGCAACACCGGCGCTGGGGAAATCAAAAACATTGAATTCCAGTACCGTTCCGTCTTCGCCTTCAAACTTCATGGTCAGCTTCCCCTTGCCCGGCACCAGAAAATCCGTTGCCCGGTATTGATCACCAAAGGCGTGCCGCCCAACGATGATGGGGTATTTCCAGTTGGTAACCAGCCGCGGAACATTGTTCATCACGATAGGCTCCCGGAACACGGTACCGTCCAGAATATTGCGGATAGTGCCGTTGGGCGACTTCCACATCTGCTTCAGGTTGAACTCTTTAACCCTGTCTTCGTCGGGGGTGATGGTGGCACATTTGATACCGACACCGTATTGCTTGATGGCGTTGGCCGCATCAATCGTTACCTGATCATTGGTTTCATCACGGTATTCGATGCCCAGGTCGTAGTACTTGATGTCAACGTCAACGTAGGGAAGGATCAGTTTGTCTTTGATGAATTTCCAGATGATACGGGTCATTTCGTCCCCATCCAGTTCGACAACCGGATTTGCTACCTTAATTTTATTCATTGGACTGAGTTAATAAACGATTGAAAACGATACCAAACTTGGCAGGGCTACCGGTGTGCAGGATTACCTGTGCGCAGGGAGCCTGTGCGATGCAAAGAATAGTGAATCTACCGAAATAACATTACCGCCCACTATGCCCATTCTGGGTGTTTTGCTCCTTAATTGAAGCAGATCATTTCCGAAAAGATCAGGTATCATAAATCAATGAGCAATCTATCCCAAAAAATGCGTCTGGTTTTAGAGCATCTATCCTAACAAGTTCAAGTATTTGTACGTGCTAAATACGGGAAATATACCTTTGAAAATCAGCTTATTAGCTGGAGACATTGTCGTAATAATTTTCCAAACATACCGATTAACAATAAATACCATGAATATCTTAAACTGGAATGCAGTGGCGCTTGAAGCGAACCGCGTTAGCCACACAAACGGTAAAAATGAGCAGACAGGACCTACGCTCAGTTCGCGCGCACTGGCCATCGTGCATCTGGCTATGTATGATACCTACGCTGCTATGCAGAATGCTGCCAATTGGCCAACTTATTTACCAACAATTGCCAATGAGCCTGCCAATACTATTGCAAACCGACGGCTGGCTCTGGGCGGAGCCGCCTTTACTGCATTGAATGCCCTGTTTCCATCGCAGAAAGATTACTTCACCGAACAACTGCATCTACTGGGTGGCGACAAGAATGAATACGGCGCATAAGTACGGCGAAGGAGTAGCAAAGGCTATACTGGAGGATCGAAAGTTTGATCCTGGTGCCAATGCAGGGGGTTACGTACCCCGCAACGTCCGTAATTCCCACCGGCCCGACCCAGATAACCCTACCCAGGGATTCCACGGGCCTATCTACAGGAGCGGCTTCCAAAGGGTTTGCCATTACCCAGCGTCACCAACTGGCCCCCCCCCGGCCGATGCCACTGCGGTCTATCAGGCTTCCCTGAAACAGGTACGTTTCAAAGGGATAAAACCGGAAATGAGCGGCACACTACCTGATACGGCCACACTACCCCGATGGGCCTGAACATGGCTAAACGGACACCGGACGAGACGACGATGGGTATTTTCTGGGGTTATGACGGGGCCGCTGAACTGGGCACACCACCCCGATTGTATAACCAGATAATTCGGAAGATTACTGCGGCCCGCGATAATACCGAAGCAGAAAATGTTCAGTTGTTTACCTTGGTAAACGTGGCTATGGCTGATGCGGGTATTCTGGCATGGGATCAGAAGTATGTACATGAGTACTGCCGCCCGATTGTAGGAATCCGCAACTACGATCATTCCAGTGATCCTAGTCCGGCTGTTCCCACCAATCCCATCAGCGTTCAGGCCGATCCGTTCTGGTCACCCCTGGGTGCTCCTGCCTCTAATTAGGCCAATAAAACGGTACTGGTTCCACAAACAACCTTTCCCTATGCGGTTACGCAAACCGCCCGTCAGAAAAACTTTAGCCCTAATTTCCCGGCATATCCGTCTGGTCACGCCACCTTTGGAGCCGCTGCCTTTCATATAACCCGCCTTTTTTACGGCCCGGCCGATGGTGGGGTTGCCCTGCCGGCAGCTGCCGGAGCGGGCAACACGACCACACAGGATACATTGCTTCAGGGACTGAATGAGCCTGGAGCTAACCCAGCCACGCCTATTTTCTTCATCTCGGATGAGATAGACAGACGAAACCCAAAACAACGAGGGTGATATACGGCCACTGCACCGTCGGCGGTTTAACAGTCTCTGGGATATGATTCTGGAAAATGGGCTTAGCCGGGTTTTTCTGGGCGTTCACTGGGTATTCGATGCGTTCGATATCAACGCCAATGATCCCTATACGCCGGTTTTTGGCAACAACCCCGCCCAGCGTATAGGGGGTGTCCCGCTCGGATTAACTATTGCCGAGGACATATTCCGGCACCGGGTCGGGCATGGCATCACTAGATCGACCGTTGGTCCCCGCGCCTAAACAGTATATACTAACAGTGCCCGTAGTTGGACCAATCCGGTTACGGGCACTGTTTAGTATATACTGTTTTTAATTTTATTCCAACCGACTCCAGATGATACGGGTCATTTCGTCCCCATCCAGTTCGACAACCGGATTTGCTACCTTAATTTTATTCATTGGACTGAGTTATAGATGATTGAAAATTATTCGAAAACCTGGCAGGACCGCCCATGCCCAAGGGCACCTATGCCATGCAAAGGTAGTAAATTGAGTACATACTTGCTGACCAACGACACGGCGTTCTTACCGGAAAACGGGCGTGAATAGCATATCGGTGTGCATATGACAGCCGTTGCACGAGGAAAATAACCGGTAGTCCAACGAAGTTGTGCTAGAATTACTTAGTTTAGTCAACTAGTTTTTATCCGGCCACACCTGTATTCGCTATGCCTAAAAATATTACCGGGAGGGACGTTTTACGACAACTGAAGGAGGACCTTATTGGCAAAGATTCGCACCGTGGGGTTACGTTTACGTATAGTTGGCTTGCTAACCAGTTCGGTCATCTTTCGCTTGGCTTTATCGTCACACTAATTTTTCACGCCATCCTTCGAGGGTTTAACTGCCTACATCAGCCCGCGAATTGGGCTGCCGGGGGAACTGCTGCATTCTGGTTTCTTTTTGAACTGTATAATTTTCTGGGGCCGCTGTTATCGAATCGGGTATCACGGTCCAAGCGCGTGTTTATTCCCAGCAAGAAGAAGTACGTTTTTCAGCCTGACTGGTGGAACATCGGTTATGATACAGCGACTGATGTCGGTTTTTTCTGGTTTGGTATCAGTTGGGCGTGGCAATACGCCGATCCCGCTTCCGGAAAGTGGTTTCTCATCTTGGGGCTATTGTTGATTTTGGTGTTCCCCTGCCGTTATTGGTACGTTACCAAGATGTACTTACAGGCCGGTGGATACCCCTTTCAGTGCCGAATAAGCCAGTGGACGTTTGATATTACTGACGAGGACAAACAAGTCGTGGAGACGTTCCTGACTCCTTTACCCGCCAGACAGCATCTATTGATTTTTGGGGAGATGGGAAACGGGAAAACGGGCCTCGGTGTCGGTATTGGTACCGAGTATTCGATTCACCATAAAACCTGTTTTTATGTAACAGGCATGAAACTGTACAGCATGTTCCCGGAGCGAACGGCCAGACCATTTACGAATATCAAAAATTTGTGGACCTGGCGTCAGGCGTCGTTGCTGGTGATTGATGATATAAATCCGGGTGGCCAGATTGATGACCTGATCACACCAGAACGTTTTCTGGCACTACTGGATGCTACCCCAACGAACCGAAATACACTGGTCGGCAAAGATGTAATCTGGGTATTGGGTAACGAAGACAGCGATAAGTTAGAGGGAAAGAAATGGGTCGATATGGTGCATGAAATTGGCGTCGCCCGGAAAAATATTTATACGATACATCTCCCTCCCAGAGAAGCCGGGAGTAAACAGGTCCGGAGTTCCTAGTGTCTTAGTCATCGGATATACCTTGATTTAGGCAGTTGATGCACTGAATTTCTCCTGGCTTTAACTCGGTTAATAGTTTGGTTGGCTTGGCCGGTACTGGGTTAAGTCACAACCATATCAATGGCCATCAGTTCCTGCTGCCATTCCCGCGGGACATTCGCTTTTTTAGCCCGGGCTTTGCCTGGTCTTGATTACTCACCACCACCCAGTGCCAGATACTCCGCCACCAGTGCCCAGCTATGGGCCTCGCACTGCCAGCGCATCTGCACCAGCGGGCGGTCGGCAAAACGGCGCAGGAAGGGTTGTTCGTACGCCGTTAGCAGCCCCGCAATGAAGAAATGAAACGTAGCGACGTCCTGCTCAATACTACCGATTGGGACAGCAGGCGGGGCTTCGCCCAGGCGTATGAGTGCCGTGGCCAGCAGTAGTTTTTCTACCCGGTTGGGCGCATTCGCCATCTCCCGGTACGCATCCTCAATCAGGCGCGGGCGAACGGATTCCAGTTCGGGAATGTCGAAAGCGGCAATAAGCCGCGCCAGGTGGTAAATAATCAATGAGGTGCGGGCGTAGTGGGGGGCGCACCGGAATGGCTCCGACACGTACCGGCCCGACGCGACTACCGAGCGCAGGTACGTGAGCGAATCAATATCATGCTGGTTCCGGGGCAGGTCATACTGATAAATGCAGTAGAGGATATTACTCAGGGCGCAGGCATCAAAGTCGATGCCCATGTTCTTGCCAAACCAGGTCGAATACGCCCGGAGTAACTGGTAATCAGGGTACGTATTGCGAATCGGATAGCGGCTGCTGCCGTTAGCGTGCTGGCTCAGTTTATTTTTCAGCCACTGCTGGTCGGCTAGCGGTGGCCCGGTGGTCAGGTACACCATGGCCGTATCGTCAATGTCATCGGGAATGCGAAAATGCTCGAAATGACGAAACACGTACCCGTTGGGAAAGTGCCGGGAGGGCTTTGTCGGCCAGAAGTTATACGTCGCCAACCCATCTTTGTTCTGAAAAGCCGGGTAGGCTGCCACAGCCCGTTCGGTGAGCAGATCAAGCTGCTTTTGGGCTTCGGCAGAAACGGCGTGTCGAAGATGGTGCAGGGTAAAAACGGTGCAGGCCGTAAAAAAAACGTTGGTATCGGCTCGCTGGTACCCAATGCTGTCATTCCGCCGAACAGAAGGAAATAAACCGGTTCGACTCCTGCAAAGCGGCAATGTGCTGAATAATCGTTTCGGGTGTTAACGGTAACATCGTTTTGTAAAAGTACTGGTTGATACGTTCTCTTTTTCCAGATTAAGGTTGGATATTTACCCCTCAATCCATTGCACGCATCAATGCCAAACCTGATCTTATTTGACGATCAATACATAAGAACGGATCTGTTGCCGCTTACCTTCACACGCCCGGTGTCGGGTATCCGCGTCGGGATTCAGACGCTGGTTGAGAAGTGGGAAGGCGTGATGGGGCAATCCGCCTTTTACTTAACCCTATCCTATTTACGCGCTAAATTCCCGTACACACCCGGCCCCGACAACTGGTACGTGAACGGAGCAGTATGCCCCACAGATGCCTTAAAGGAAGCAATTATGGCCCTGGAAATAGGTGCCGGTTTGCTTACGCCCGACGGCCACGTATTGGCCGTTCGGACGGAGGATGCCCTGCGAACGGCTCCCACTGTTACGGATGAATACACCTTTGCGGTCTTTTCGGGGCCACTTACCCTGATTCTTAATCTGTGGGATATTTTCGAACAGAACGGTAGTCAGATCCGGGCTGACTTTGCCCGGATAACGGCCGGACGAATGTCTGCCCCCATTACCGACCCGTTTACCCGGTGCTACGCGCCCGAAAATATTTTTGTGGAGGAGGGTGCCAACATCCGGGCCGCTATCCTCAATGCCGAAAACGGTCCTATCTACATTGGCCGTAATGCCACCATCAACGAAGGGGCCGTTGTTATCGGGCCTTTTGCGCTGGGTCACGATTCCACGATTAGCTGGAACAGCAAAATGCGGAACAACACCACCATCGGGCCTTATTGCAAAGTGGGGGGCGAGGTAGGCAACTCGGTCTTCTTCGGCTATAGCAACAAAAGTCACGATGGATTTCTGGGTAACTCAGTCATTGGTGAGTGGTGTAACCTGGGGGCCAATGTCAACAACTCGAACCTGAAAAACGACTATAGCAACGTCAAGCTGCATTCCTACGCCACCGGTCACCTCGAAGATACCGGCCGTATTTTCTGCGGATTGACGATGGGCGATTTCACCAAAGCCGGTATCAGCACCATGTTCAACACGGGCACGGTGGTGGGCGTGAGTGCCAATGTATTCGGAGCAGGCTACCAGCCTAAGTTCATTCCGTCGTTTTCGTGGGGCGGGGCCGATTCCAGTTTCACGCCCTATCGCATCGAAAAAGCCGTGCAGGTTGCCCGCGAAGCATTTGTCCGGCGCAGTAAGGCATTCGATAAGGTGGAGGAAGGCATTCTGCGGGCCGTTTTCTTTTCGATGGTCAGCGGATTTTAACGCGCGTTGTAACAGGCATCCATCTAATTCTTCCCGTTATCAAGCGTGTTATTCAACGAAATTATTGGCCAGGACGAAACGAAACAGCTGCTGCTGCGGTCGGTGAAAACCAACCACCTGGCCCACGCCCTGTTGTTCGACGGTCCCAGTGGGAGTGCTAACCTAACCCTGGCGCTGGCCCTGGCGCAGTACGTGAACTGCGAGGAACGGCAGCAGTCCGGCGGTCGCGACGCGGTCCGGCGTTCCGGCCGATGATGCCTGTGGGCGGTGCGCATCCTGCGTAAAAATTCAGAAGTTCGTACACCCCGACCTGCACATGGTATTCCCGGTGGCTAATCTGGCCAAGGGGAAAACGTCCGAAGCGTACCTGTCTGACTGGCGTAAATTTCTGCTCGATACCCCGTACCGTACCTTGCCCGACTGGCTCGAAACCATGGGGGCGGATAATAAGCAGGGTAATATTTCGGCCGAAGAAGCCCGGAACATCCTGCAAAAATTATCCCTGAAAGCGTATGAGGGGGCGTATAAGATCATGCTCATCTGGTTGCCCGAACTGATGAACGTGCCATCGGCCAATGCACTGCTGAAAGTACTGGAAGAGCCGCCCGCGCAAACCCTGTTTCTGCTGGTGACCAACCAGCCCGACAAACTGCTGATTACAATTTTATCCCGGACGCAGCGGATTGCCGTGCGGGCCTTTACCGACGAGGAAGTAACGACACACCTGCGCCAGCACCTGAACCTCGACGAAACAACGGCCCGGCGCATGGCCTATCTGGCCGATGGCAATCTGGCCGAAGCCCTCAAACTAGCCAAACAGAGCGATACCCCCGCCCGGGGCAGTGGTCCCGATAACCATGCGTGGTTTGCCGACTGGATGCGGACCTGCTACCGGCAGGATTTGATTACCCTCGTGAAGCAGGCCGACCAGTTTGACGGCTTCAGTAAGGAAAAACAAAAAGGGCTGATAAACTACAGCATTCGCCTGTACCGCGATTTATTCCTGTGGCAACAGGGAGCCAGTGCCCTGCTGCGACTGCCCGATGACGAACTGACCTTCGTCAAAAACTTTGCGAAACACCTGACGGTACAGCACATCGAACAGATTGTGGCTGATCTTAATGAAGCCGCTTATCACCTCGAACGCAACGCCCGCGCCAAAATGATTCTGCTGGATATGTCGCTTACATTCAGTCGGCTGATTCGCAGCTGACTTTATACCTGTTCAGGCGTTGATGCCCCCGATGCAGAGACGATTGAATCCGACTACCCACAAGGCCAATGAGTAAGCCTGATCTTAGGGTAGCCGGTGTGGATATGCTTTCCGCCGAACGGGCCCCGCTGGTGCTGGAAGTAAACTCCTCACCGGGGTGTAGTAAAAAGAGCCCTCACCGTACTTCTGCCGGTATAAACTGAACTCGTATGCCTGATCCATGTAGCCGCTTTCGTCATTTCGTTTCCTCGCTGCTCTTACTGAGCGTGCTGACAGTTTCCATGCAGGCACACAGCCAGACTGCTCCCACAAAAACCGGAAAGGTGGAGCGCATAAAAATCCACGGAAAGGGACTGGAAGGCAATCTGGCCGGCGATTCACCCGATAGGGACGTGTCGGTGTACCTGCCGCCCAGCTACCAGACCGACAAAAAACAGCATTACCCCGTTATCTATTTTTTGCACGGCTTTACCGACAGCGACGATAAATGGTATGGCTTCACCAAGCACTGGATAAATCTGCCCGCCGTAATGGATAAGACGCTGGCCGAAGGGAAAACAAAGGAGTTTATCATCGTAACGCCCAACGCCTACAACCGGTACTTTGGCAGCATGTACTCCAACTCGGTGACGATTGGTAACTGGGAGGATTTTGTGGCCAACGAACTGGTGGCCTACATGGATAAAAATTACCGCACAATCCCACAGGCCAGCAGCCGTGGACTGGCGGGCCACTCGATGGGTGGATACGGCGCGATACGCATTGGGCAGAAACACCCCGAAATCTTCTCCAGTCTGTACCTGCTCAGTCCCTGTTGCATGGTGCCGAACATGAACGCGTCGTTCACCCCCGAACGGGCTGCTAAACTGGAAGGTATCAAAACGCAGGATGAACTGGAGAAAGCTGATTTTGGTGTGAAAGCCGCGTTTGCGTCGGCAGCATCCTGGTCGCCTAATCCGACAAATGCACCCTTCTTTCTGGACTTACCGGTGAAGGACGGACAGCCGCAGCCACTGGTCACGGCCAAATGGGCGGCCAACGCCCCTTTGGCTACGCTGGATCAATACATGGGCAACATCAGGCAGCTCCGTGCGCTGGCATTCGATGCCGGGTCGAAAGATGCCAGCATTGCCGCCACCAACAAAACGCTGGACGGCATTCTGACCAATTACCAGATTCCGCACACCTACGAGGAATACGAGGGCGACCACATTAACCGAATCGCCGAGCGCATCGAGCAGAAAATGCTGCCCTTTTTTACGACTAATTTATCGAGTGAGGGGATGAAAGGGGGAAAGAAGAAGTGAACTTACTAAGTGTTCAATAATCAACACGCCAAGTACGAACTGAAGCGTTCGCAAGAAATTTAGACCTCTCTTTTATTTTTTCAATAGTCCAGCTTATAGTGTACCCCATTCTCTGTACCAGAGTTAAGCCAAACGAAATGGTTAGTGAGGTCCTACCGATTTACCTTCTCATGAAGGACTATTACACTCAACTATCTTTCGTACTTTCCGTCCACAAATCGTGGACGAGATTGGATCATGAGCAAGCAGCACAAAGGAATGAGGCCACAGGATATTGTTATCCTGATTAAACTTGCCCTTAGTAACCGAGAATGGTCGGCTAAAGAATTGGGGTTATCACTGGGCCTATCGAAAAGTGAAATATGCAATTCCCTGGACCGTTCGATGCAGGCAGGTTTGCTTGATGACAGCAAACGACTGGTGAAAAGGCAGCGATTGGTCGAGTTACTTCAATATGGTGTCGGGTATGTATTTCCGGCAAATTTGACTGCTATCACCCGAGGTATTCCAACTGCCTTGTCTGCTAAGCCATTGGCAGACAAAATACTGTCAGATGATAACTTCGTCTGGCCTGATAAGTCTGGTGAGATGATGGGTGTAGGGGTGCTGCCGCTTAGCCGGAGTGTTCCCCAGGCCGTAATACAGGATGAGCAACTCCACGGAGTTTTAGCGTTGGTTGATACCTTACGTTTAGAAAGTAGTCGGGTTCGGGAACGTACCATGGCCAGAGAGTTATTAGCAGATATACTGCTGAAAGCGAACCCGCTTTGCGGATATGAGCCAAACTAAGCTTCCAGAACCTATTCACCGCCCCACATGGTCTTTCCGGGTTTGTAACTGGCTCAGAACAGCGCTCAGTGCTCTGGGTTTCCGCAGGTAAGGCGAGAGGTCGAAGAGGGAAACGGTACGAAATTCGACGGGGTGGCTCTCGCTTTGCAGGGAAATATAGCCTTTGCTGATTAGTTGCCCGTCTTTTTTGACGGCCGGGTCGTGGTGAATGACATTGCCACCCCCAATCTGCGGTTTTGAATAGACCATGACGGTGTCGCCTTCAACCATGTGTTTGATTAGCGAGTCGCCCAGCACCAGGGCTTCGGCATGCACCCATTGATCCCCGGCGTAAGTTTTCGAGTTGGAGTCGATGCAGTGGGGCGTAAAGAGTTTGCCATCCCGTACCACATTGGTGCCGGGCGTACACAGGTTCCCCGTATGCCGCTCGTGCTGACCATCTCCTCCTAGTAACTGCATTTCCAGCGAAATAGGGAAATCCTGTTTCAGGCCCATCGTTTGGGGTGCCTGCCCGTGCAGCATAGCCCCGCTATTGCGCGTGGCCCAGCCGGGTCCGCCTTTTACCTGTTCCCCAACGAATCGATACTCCATCACCAGCAGGTAAGCCGAAAAAGGTTTGTTGTAGAAAATATGGCCGTACTGCTCGTCGAAGGCGTTGTATTGATCGTAGCGCACCACCAGGTTACCATCTTCCACCCTGAAGGTATTGCCGTAGTTATCGTTGAGCGGATGGCCGGTTATTTTTACCGCCCAGTTTTTGAGGTCTTTCCCATTGAAAAGCTCAACCCATTTCCCTGCCTTTGCCCTGGGCTGAGCCAGTGACAGAGTTGTGGTAAACAGCAATAGGGTCAATAAATAAAACAAGCGCATAGGTGAAAACAAAAAAAGAAAGTCGGTGCGAATCGGTGACGACCTATCCGTATGAGATAAGGAAGGGACTGGACAGTACATGGGCTTATTTTCCGGCAGTCAGTTCTTCGTAGGCTGCCTGCAAACTCCGCACGATACCGTCGCCCTGCCAGTCGGTAACGCCCGGAATTGCCGTGGCTTTCAACACCTCTTCCTTCGATTTCCCCGCTTTTAGTTCCTGACCAACGAAAACGAGTAGCTTCTCGAAGTAATCCCTGGAAGCCTTGATATCCTCTTTACCGCCTGTTATTTTTTCGGGGTCGAAGGCGTGGCCGAAAACGAACAGCGTTTTATCATCGAACGTCGTCAGCGTTTTGTCCAGAATCGTAATCCAGTTCTTGATGCTGGCCCCGGCACTTCGGTCAATAAAGGGGTACCGGCGATTGGACATCAGGTCGCCCATGTGCAGCACGTTAGCGTTCTCGAAGTGAATCAGGCCGTCGCCATCGGTGTGGCCCGGTCCGTAGTAGTAAGCCCGGATACGCTCGTCGCCCACCTTCTTTTTCCAGCCTTTACTGAAGGTGGTATCAGGGTAAAGCTGTTTGTCTTCCGTCTTCGCCTTTTCGGCTACCGCCTTCTGGTTTTTTAGCGAATTCTCGTGGGCCACCACATGCTCCACCATACCTTTGAAGGCAATATTACCACCCGTATGGTCGCCGTGGTGGTGCGTATTTATCAGTAAATGGATGGGTATATCAGCCGTTTTTTTCAGGGCATCAATCAAGTGTTGCGCCTGTTCCGGAAACTCCGTGTCCACCACAACCCAGCCTTCTTTGGTACGGAGGTAAGCAATGGTCCCGCCCTTTTCGCTAAACACACCCACCGTGTCGCGAACCATTTTCATTCTGTATGGATCGTCGGCAGCCAGTTGAGCAAGAAGAGGGTGGTTAATCAGTGAGACACCTCCTACGGCCAGCGCGGAGCAGTGGACAAAATTTCTGCGATTCATGTATCTGTTCAGTAAGGATTAATTATTGACGAAAACCAGTGTACGATGTTTTCCTCTATCAACGCTAAATAACCACTAGTTTCCATAAATGTACGCAGGATGATTCATTTTCAGAGACGATGAAAGGGGGGTGTTGCCCGCCACCAGGACCACCAGCGTCAGCCATTAGCACGATTACCGGCCAGAGCCAGTCCCTGCCAACGGGTGATTTTGCGTAAAGGCCGTGTTTCAGGACGCCTGCCTGCACCACAAATGTATCGGCAGTACCGGTAAAACAGGGAAACCCGTTGATAACGAAGTTACTGTTGGGGTACGTTCATCAGCTCGTCGGCAAGGAACTGCTGGAATCGTTCGTGAAGGGCGCGGTAGTAGGTAAGGTACGTTTGGCCGGTTTCGGTCACGATGGCACCTCCTCCTTTTTCGCCCCCGGTCTGGGTCGTTACCAGGGGTGTACCAGCCTGCGTATTCATGGAATGTACCAGTTCCCAGGCTCGCTTGTAAGACATCTTCATGGCCTTGGCGGCCTGATTGATGGAGCCGGTACGCTGGATATGGTCAAGCAGTTCAAGCCGGCCAATGCCCATAAATCGCTGATTGATATCGGCAGCTGTTGATTCGAGCCAGATGCGGCCGTTGATACGGAGGTGCATACCAGAAGCAGATGTTGGTTAAAGGACTGTATCGTACAAACGTGCCAGTTTTTTTGCCGATAACCTAATGAAAAACAATCCCAACTCTACGTTCTCCGTAACGTTAGTCCTCCCTTTCGCGTTTGATTTCTTCCCGGTGGAATCCCTTTGCAAAGCGCAGTACCCACTCGGCAAGATGCGTATTGTCATATACCTCATGCATGATTTTAATGGGCTTCTGATACAGCTGGTCGGAGGCAAAAATAGCCTCCCAGTCCAAACCGTCGGGGTCGGCTCCGGGTACGTTAGCCTGTTTCATTACCTTTAAAAACTCCCAGGCGATGAGGCCATGCGCAATGGCGGTTGGATGGACTCCGTCGAGCGAGAAAATGCCGCCCTGTTTTAAATTTCCCTGCGTGTCTGCGTGGTAATACTTAGTGTTTGGGATTGGGTATTTGAACGAGAAATAAGGCGGAAATTCATAACAGGGAACGCCATTGTTACGCTTGAAGGCTAAGTTGTCGAGTACATCGGCCATGTCTACCAGGTGGTAACGCCCCGGCTGCCGGTTGTTCCGTTCCGTCAGTAAGTTTCTGATGGTTTTATTGTAGGCCCGTATGCAGTTGTCGATATGCAGGACCTGCGTGAAACTGAGGTTGATACCCGTCTTGAAGGCGTAGGCTTCATTGAACGGAAAGTAAGTGTAAAATTTGAAATACGTTACAATATCGTCTTTCCCGTCATCATTCGGGACGTTCACCTCAACTGTTTCGCCAACACCCTTCGCCAAAGGCGCAATGGTCACCAGCGGAACGGTAGCCAGAAAAACCTTCGTGCTGGTACCCGCCAGTGCTGCATCAATTTTGTCGAGGAGGATACTGTAATCAGCCGCAAAGTCGGTCGGGTGCCACAGGTTCCAGCCAGCTGTAAGAATTTCGTCGCGGCCCAGAGTCGCCGTTTTGCCCTGGCCAGGTGTGTACCGGATACTTAAATCAACAATAGTACCCAGCGCGTTATTCGCGCCCAACCAGATAATTACATTTTCAACACCGCCGTTTTGAACGTGGTAATCCAGCCAGTCCAGCTGCGACTTGTTGTTGTGTTCTTTTTTGAGGGACGGGTTCAGCACCTTCAGGGCTGTCCGCACCAGCGATTCATTCGGGGCTGCGTAGAAATTATCCTTCGTGCCACTCTCCTTGATTTTGCGCTGACAGTAAGCCCCGTCGATGAGCCAGGCATCTGATACATTGAAGCCCCGCACGGCTACGTTATGAAAATACTGAATCGCCTTATTCGGGTAGGGTTTGTCGGCTGCGTAGGCATCCCGTTCATAAAACGCTTCTACCTTATCCAGAAACCGGGGTATGGCAGCCGCAAAAGCCAGCGTCCACTCAAGGGTGTTGATATCCGTGCCATACTCGTTCTCCAGTAGCCGGAATAGCGCTTCTATATTGACCGGCAAGCCACCTTCCGGCCAGTCGGGATACTTGTAGTCCGTTATCCCGAACAACGTAGCCAGTAGTGTTGAGTAGCACAGGTCCGTACGGGCAGCCGCCCCCGACATAAATCCCTGGCTGATGCTATCGCCAATGGTGAATAATTTTAGCATAAAGGCCAACTGGTCAGTAGGTTTGAACGCTAAAGTTGGCTGGATTAATGTTGCTTTGCAAGACGTGAATGTCTCGTTTCGTTCCGGTAGCCTACTCGTCATGTCGGGTAATGTAGGCCAACAGGACAGCAGCGATGCCGGTTGCCTGGCTGTTTCCCGTAAGGTTCGTGCTTTTACCTACCTTTGCAAGGTATTAAAAAGGACGAATATGGATGTGAGAGACACGAACGGAGCGGCCCTTGCTGAGGGCGACTCCGTTAAACTGACGAAAGACTTGAAGGTGAAAGGGGCATCCACGATTTTGAAGAGAGGCACAGTCGTGAAAAATATCCGGCTTACACTCGATGCGGAAGAAATTGAGGGGCGGATCGAGAAAACAATGCTGGTACTGAAAACGATGTTTTTGCAAAAAGTGTAGCGCAGGCATTGCCAGAACCCATACCGAAGCGCGTGGATGCGTTCTGTCATTCCTCCACACCAGAAGACCGGTTTTGGAGAAATGACAGAACGCAATCCCGCTACTACTTCAGAAGGATTCCACAACCATTAAAGAGTCAGAATCGCAAATTCGACCCGGCGGTTAATTTTGCGCTCCTCGTCCGTACCCTTGGTCAGGATGGGGCGCGTATCCCCATAGCCAATGGTTTGAATACGGTCAATACTGATGCCTTTCTGAACCAGGTAACGCTGACAAGCGATAACCCGATCCTGCGAAAGCTGAAGGTTCTTGCCGTGGTCGCCGATGACGTCGGTGTGGCCCTCTAACCGGATTGCCATGTTGGGGTTATCCTGCATCATGCCCACCAGTTTATCCAGTTCGGCAAACGAAGCCGATAGTAAATCGGACTTCGACATTTCGAAATAAACATTTTTCAAGGTCACTTTATCGCCCACGGCCAACGGCGTCAGGGCAATGTTGCGGGTTAGTTTCTGCCCTCCGGCGGTTTTACTCAAGTCCAGCACCCCACTGGTTGACTGGTATCCCCGCGCTGATACCACGTAGGTGTACACCTGTCCTTTATTAAGGCTCATTCGATAGGCGCCCGTGGAGGCAAAACTCTGTACGGAGTCAACCGCCTGGTTGCTGGCCGAAAGCTGGTAGTCGATGGTAGCCGTAACGGGTCGCTTGTTTTTCGCATCGCTCACAATGCCCGACACCGTCACGATGGTTGCTACGGGAACCGGAGCGGGTACAGTCGGTTTTGAGGTCTCCATTTCCCCTCCCGAATTACCGGAAGGTGCAGGAGGAAGCCTGGAGGTCGGTTTTCTGGGCAGATCGGGTACGGGTGTTGGGGTAGTCGGGGGCGAGTAAACGACCTCGTCGGCGGGGTTGTTGACGTATAGGTTGTATATGTTCCAGCAGGTGTACTGGTCACTGACGCATTCGAACAGGTCGAAATTCTCCAGCCCCTTGTCCAGCCGCTGAAAGTACAGGGAGAAATCGACCCGGTCGCCTGGAAAGGTGTTCATGCCCACCAGCACTGTTCTGCCCGTGTTGCGGTCTACCTGTTCACGCCTTACCGGAATGCCTTCCACTTTGACAAACCCGAACGTTCTGGCTCCATTGGCCGAGACCAGATACGCGTTCGGGTCAAAGCCAATGGTGTTGGTTGACTCAGGACGGCCGTTCTGGTCTCTTCTTGGCTTGCTTTTGTCCACGTAGGTCAAATCCAGAATAGTGTACTCCCGCGTTAGCCGGATGCTGTTCACCGTTACGCCGGGGTCGGCAGAACGACCACTACCCGTCTGATTGCCAGCCCCAGGATACGAGTTGTTCGTGTTCGGATATTGTCTCTGAGAATTCGGGGACTGACTTCGGGGGGTTGGGTATTGGCTTCGGGAGTCAGGGATTGATTCGGAGTGGGACTGACTTCGGGAGTCAGGGTATTGATCTCGGGAGTTTGGAGACTGACTTCGGGAATCAGGGTATTGCCTCCGGGAGTTTGGATAGCGTACTGCCCGTGCTGGGATACGCATCATCGGGTGGTGACTGCGCCCCGCCTGATGGCGAACCGGACGGGTAAGAGCCGCTCATGCAGGAAGCCAGAAGACCAGTCAGAAAAAGAGAAACTAAAGGACGGTGCCACATAGGGAGAAGCGGAGAAAAGGGTTAATCGAAGGGCCGTTAATAGCCTGACTCATAAGACCCTCTACGGGGGGAAAGGTTTAAAATACCGTTGCTACAAAACCGGAATACCCAACCGGCGACTAGTAAAAACCGCAGGATATCCGCTTACGGTAGGACAGGAGTCGTTTTTGCCCGCCAAAAACCCAACTAACTAACGCTTTTTGATGAAAATTACCCTTGCCAGCAGCCTTCTTATGGCTACACTACTGACGGCCTGCCAGTCGGCCGAAAAAACCGACACAACAAAAGCCGCCTTCCGGCTGATTACCCTGGATCCCGGCCATTTTCATGCCGCCCTGGTGCAGAAAACCATGTACCCGGATGTCGACTCTGTCGTGCATGTCTACGCACCCGACGGCCAGACGGCTGACCTGCAACTTCATCTCGACAAAATTGAGGGCTACAATACACGTCCCGAAAATCCGACCCACTGGAAAGAGGTTGTGTACAAAGGCTCCGATTTTCTGGACAAGATGATTGCCGAAAAGCCGGGGAATGTAGTGGTGATGGCGGGTAACAACCGACTGAAAACCGACTATATCCTGAAAACGGTTGGTGCTGGCTTTAATGTACTGGCCGACAAACCAATGGTGATCGATGCCGCTAAATTCGACGAACTAAAAGAAGCGTTCGCTACCGCCGGGAAGAACAATGTGCTGCTCTACGATATCATGACCGAGCGGTATGAAATCACGACGATGCTCCAGCGGGCCTTCTCGCAGCAGCCGGCTTTGTTCGGTACGCTGGAGAAAGGTACGCCCGGGAATCCCGCCGTTACCAAAGAAAGTGTTCACCATTTTTACAAGAACGTATCGGGTAGCATCCTCACCCGTCCGTCCTGGTTTATGGACGTAGCGCAGCAGGGGGAAGGCATTGTTGACGTAACAACGCACCTGGTCGATCTGGTGCAGTGGGCCTGCTTTCCGGAGCAGGTTATTGATTACCAGAAAGAGATCAGCCTGACATCGGCCCGACGCTGGACCACCGACATGAGCCTGAGCCAGTTCAAGGCCATCACCAAACAGGATGCGTTTCCGGATTACCTCAAAAAAGACGTGGTAAAAGACAGCATCCTGCGTGTTTACAGCAACGGCGAAATAAACTACCAGCTTCGGGGCGTGCACGCCAAAGTATCCGTAACCTGGGCCTACAAAGCCCCCGAAGGCGCGGGCGATACGCACTATTCCATTATGCGCGGTACTAAGGCTAACCTGATTATCCGTCAGGGGGCGGAGCAACAGTACAAACCCTCGCTGTACATCGAATCGGCCAATGGCAACAAGGACCTGGAAGCATCGCTGAAATCCGCACTCCCCGCCATTCAACAGGCCTTTCCGGGGGTAGATATCAAGAAAAATGCCGCCGGGTGGGAGGTAATCATCCCCGATAAATACAAAGAGGGACACGAATCACACTTTGGCCGCGTAGCCGAAAAATACCTGGAATACCTGAAAGCTGGGAAACTACCCGCCTGGGAAGTGCCGAACATGCTTGCCAAATACTACACAACCACCCAGGCACTGGAACTGGCCAGAAAAAAATAATTTTCACTGAGTGACTGGTAGGGTGCGTTTTCGCCATTCCATCATTCACTCATCCAAAATCACTCATGGATAACAGACGTACATTTCTTAAGGACGCCATCACAACAGCCGCTGGTTTGGTGGCCTTGCCCGCAATCGCAAACTCAATACCGGGCACTCCATGCCCGGAACCCCGACTATTATCAAATCCGAGGTACTAGGGAGCGATGGGAAACCGTTGGCATCCCGAATTCGCTTTTCGGTGATCGGGATGAATCACGGGCACATCAACAGTCAGGTTGGGGCCGTGACCCGGGGTGGGGGCGAGTTCGTTTCCTACTACGCCAAAGAACCTGAGCTTATGGCTGACTTTGCCAAACGGTACCCACAGGCGAAGCAGGCGAAAAGCGAGGCCGAAATTCTGGACGATAAATCCATTCACCTGGTGTTGAGCGCAGGCATTCCCGTCGACCGTGCTCCGCTGGGAATCCGGGTCATGAAAGCGGGTAAAGACTATATGTCCGATAAGCCCGGCATCACCACCCTCGACCAACTGGCCGACGTACGCAAGGTGCAAAAGGAGACCAAACGCATCTACTCGATTATGTACAGCGAGCGGTTTGAGAACAGGGCAACCGTAAAAGCTGGGGAACTGGTAAAAGCCGGGGCCATTGGCAATGTGATCCAAACCATCGGGCTCGGGCCACACCGCATGACGCCCGCATCCCGCCCCGAATGGTTCTTCGACAAGAAGAAGTTTGGCGGCATCATCTGCGACATCGGTTCGCACCAGTTCGACCAGTTTCTGTTTTTCACCGGTTCTAAAAAGGCGGATGTAGTGGCTTCACAAGTGGGTAACGTTCACTTCCCCCAGTATCCGAATTTTGAAGATTTCGGTGATGTGATGCTGCGCGGAGACGGTGGCATGGGTTACGTACGGGTGGACTGGTTTACACCCGACGGACTGAAAAGCTGGGGCGATGGTCGGCTTACCATTCTGGGTACTGAGGGCTTTATCGAAATCCGTAAGAACATTGACCCCGCCGTGCACGAAGGCGGCAATCACCTCTACATCACCGACAAGAAAGAAACCCGCTATATGGATTGCAGCAAAGAACCGTTGCCCTACGGCGAACAACTGGTGAACGACGTACTGAACCGCACCGAAACGGCTATGACCCAGGAACATTGCTTCCTGGCAACCGAACTGGCCCTGAAAGCGCAAAAGCAGGCAGAAACGATTCGTCTGAAGAAATAAGGGGTTGGCTGGCTGTAGGATGAAACTAGGCTGTTGAATCATATTACGAGCTGATAGGAGCCTGAGCCGTTGTAACTAACAGTACGATGACTCAGGCTTACCATACAAAAAGTCCGGCCATCAGACCGGGCTTTGAACTTCCCGCACGGGTAATCAGGCTGCATTCTCCAGTCCGTTATAATGCAGCATAACCTGGCCTAAATCAACGGCTCGTACTTCGTCAGCATTCAGGGTTTCAACGCCTACCGTATCTCCTTTGGCGTTAATAAATTCCACTTCGTACAGATCGTTACCCGCATCGGCGGACCGGCCGTAGATGTGAACGACAGTGCCCACGTCGCCCCGGCGCAATCCAATTGCCGGTCGGTCAGTCAGTAAGGCTACTAAATCGAGTTCCTGAATCATTGTCTTAATCGTTAGGATACGCGGTTATCAATCTAGGTTCATTGCTGGGCACGTTTCCTTGCCGGGATTCGATTATCCAGACGGTCAGTAATTGGTATGTTCTGTTGTTTGGTGCATTGATTGGGCCAACAACAACGTATTTACACCCCACCCGGTTAGGAAACTCACTAACTACCGTACCGGAACAGGCCAGCTGTAGCAGGTCAGCCCGCAGCTGTTCGCCCACTCCGGCATACCGGTTGTTAGTTGTATAGCCAATGAGTTCAAAAAAACGGGCCTTACTCTTTCCGTCGGGGTGGTTAAGGTTGAGCAGGTAATCGTATAATTTGGTATCGTCAATGCGGGCTCTTTCACAATCCGGTAATCGGTTTTCCATTAGATCATTCAGGCTACTTTTTGTAACGGCGTAACCGAAGTGGCTGAACGCATTCCCCAAAGATGTGGTAGTTTAACAGCAACAGGATATTTTGCTCAGGACTTACGTTGATAGAGCATACTGGCGCGAAAAGTCAACGTGAGCGTGGTAGCGTGGATTTTTTTACAGGCATTTCGCGGCTTAAGGATATTCGTTCGCAGTGTACTAACTGATTTTGTCAATACTAAATAGGGTAAACCTTCCTTAATCGTGTTATCACTCGCCAGGTCAGATAAAGAAAAAAGGCTAATCCGTCAATTATCAGCACTTTCGCACTAAAACGGATTAGCCTTAACGGCACT
>CAWARB010000043.1:0-75000 GCA_963784335.1 uncultured Cytophagales bacterium
GAGTGGGCCTTTCCGCGAAGCAATGACTGATGCTTCGGGCGTGGTGAAGCCAGACCAGGCTTATCCCGTATTGATGAACCTATTACCTGTAGGCATGAAAGGGCTTGCCTTTGCAGCCCTGACAGCGGCTATTGTTGCTTCCCTTGCCAGCAAATGCAATTCCATTTCAACCATTTTCACCCTCGATCTCTACAAGAAATATGTGGACAAAAACGCGTCGGACCAGAAGCTGGTTAAAGTGGGCCGTTGGGCTGTGGTGGTTTCCTTCCTGGTAGCCATTGCCGTAGCCCCCATGCTGCGGTCACTCGATCAGGTGTACCAGTACATTCAGGAGTACACCAACTTCGTTACGCCGGGTATCTTCGCCATATTTCTGCTGGGGTTCTTCTGGAAGCGAGCCACCAATCGGGCTGCTCTAACCGTGGCTATTATAACGCTTCCTCTGTCTACATTACTCAAATTCTGGCCGGAGGTAACGGATCTGTTTGGCGTTCAGTCCGATTCCATTCCCTTTCTGCATCGTACCACCTGGGTATTTTGCATCGACATCCTACTGATGGTGGTTATCTCGCTGACTGATCCGGCCGGGTATGCGAATAACAAAGAAATCATTGTTGATAAACAGATGTTCCGGGTAACCCCTTCGTTTGTAATTGGGTCAGTTAGTATTTTTGGTATTCTGGCCGTGTTGTACACCGTATTCTGGTAATTACGGTCATAACTTTTCCGCGTCAGCATACGTTACTCTACTGATTAACAGGAAAAAAGTCTAGATTTGTCTTCTAATTTTTCAGCCGTCATGATTAGCGAAATAGCTCCCCTTACCAGCCTGGACCAGTGGGAAGACGACTTGCTGAGTCGTTATCCCGAACCCGAACACAAGTCGAAAGAAGATTACCGGAACTACGATACACCGGAACGCGATACAGTCCGTGAATTTTACCGGCTTAATCATACCTACCAAACGTATGATTTTGTACGCGAAAAAGAGCGCGAGTTTCTGGCTTTCAACAAAAAGGAACTACCTGTGTGGGGAGCCATGGAATTTCTGAATACCCTCGTTGATGATTCTGATCCGGATACGGACCTGGACCAGCTTCAACACCTGCTCCAGACCGCCGAAGCCATCCGCGCCGACGGTCATCCGGATTGGTTTGTACTAACTGGTTTTCTGCACGACATGGGTAAAGTGTTGTGCCTATTCGGCGAGCCACAGTGGGCCGTTGTGGGGGATACATTCCCGGTTGGCTGTCAGCATTCAGATAAGATTGTTTACTCTGAATTCTTTGTCAACAATCCCGACAGTCAGGATGAGCGGTATAATACCAAATATGGTGTGTATACGCCTAACTGCGGCTTGCGCAATGTGCACATGTCGTGGGGCCACGATGAGTACCTGTACCAGATCATGAAGGATTACATGCCCGAACCGGCTTTGTATATGATGCGGTATCACTCGTTTTACTCGCAGCACCGCGAGGAGGCTTACAATCACCTGATGGATGATCATGACCACGAGATGTTCAAATGGGTGAATAAATTCAATCCTTATGACTTGTACTCGAAAAGCCCAAAACCACCCGTCGTAAGTGAGTTAAAGCCTTACTACCAGGAGTTAATCGCTAAATATTTACCGGCTACCCTGAAGCTGTAACGAACCCGTACATCACTAATACAAATTCCGTCAGTGGTTGAATTAATTCACCCGCTGACGGAATTTGTGTTACCGGATAACTTATTATTGGCGTTAACATGCTTCTTTTCTTCATTTCACTTTATCTACTTTCCAACGTCGCTGTTGGTATTTGGGCAGCCCGGCGCGTAACGACTTCGCAGGATTTCGTGCTGGCGGGTCGGCGGTTGCCCCTGTTACTGGCGGTTTCCGTAACGTTCGCGACCTGGTTTGGGTCGGAAACCATCATGGGTGCTCCGGCTATGTTTGTGGAAGGTGGATTTCTGGCAGTTATCGAAGAACCTTTTGGATCAGCTTTGTGCTTGTTCTTAGTCGGTGCTTTTTTCGCCCGCCCCTTGTATCGACTCAATATCATAACCTTCTGTGATTACTTCCGCATCCGGTACGGCCGGTCGGCGGAGTTACTCTCCGCGCTGATGGTTATACCCTCTTATTTTAGCTGGATTGCAGCCCAGCTGATAGCCATTGGTATTGTGTTGAGTGTAGTAACAGATATTCCCCGTGCGTATTGCATTATTGGCAGCGCGGGCGTTGTTATGGTTTACACGTTGCTGGGGGGTATGTGGTCCATTTCTATTACTGATTTCTTTCATAACCTCATCATCATTCTGGCGCTGGCCGTTTTGGGTGGGCTTTTGTGGAGTGAGGTGGGCGGCTGGGAAGCAATTGAGAAACAGACCCCGCCGGGCTTTTTTCGCTTTCTGCCCAAATCGACGGGAAAAGACTGGCTGGCTTATGGTGCCGCCTGGATTACGATTGGGCTGGGATCTATCCCACAGCAGGATGTTTTTCAGCGCGTAATGGCCGCAAAAACAGAGAACACAGCGGTTCGGGCTTCGTTCCTGGCATCGGCCCTATACGTCACGATTGCAATGTTGCCTTTGTTCATTGCACTCAGTGCTAAACTGCTTCACCCCGATTTACCGAACGATAATCAGCTAATTATTCCTAACATGGTAATGCAACATGGTAGTCTTGCATTGCAAGTGTTATTTTTTGGTGCAGTAACATCGGCCATTCTGAGCGTATCGAGTGGAGCAATTCTAGCTCCGGCCACCGTCTTTGGGGAAAATGTGGTAAAATTTTTTCGGCCTGGTATTTCTGACAGGATGTTACTAAAATCAATTCGCTGGGCAGTAGTTATCATCACCCTCATCTGTGTACTGATGAGTACTACCCGTGATACGAACATCTTCGATCTGGTAGGTGAATCATCGGCCTTTAGTCTGGTTTCTTTGTTTATTCCTCTGGCGGCTGGCATTTACTGGAAACGGGCTAGCCTTACCGGTTGCCTCTTTTCTATGCTCGCGGGGTTTACGGTATGGCTATTTTGCTTATGGCAAAAAACCGACGTTTCGCCGATGTTATGGGGACTGCTGGCCAGCACAATGGGCATGGTAACAGGTAGCCTGATTTTCAGGCAGCAAGTCGCCGTCGGTGATGAGTGACCGATTCAGCAAAAATTACATTGCAGGACTACCCAAAATACTGCTGCTCAATTCGACCAATGTAGCCCAGATAACTAGCACTATCGAACCAGGGCTGAAGCTTAGCCCCGATATTTGGATACAGATTAAATTTTTCCAGTCCGCGGATTGGCTTCCACACCACATCAAGGGCAGTTGTCTCATTGGAGTTAAGGACCGGCGTACCGGTAAATGCCCGGACCGCAAAGACAACGTGCAACACGTCTTCATTACGCTGACTGAGTAGCATTTCACCCGCCAGGACCATTTCGCCCACTTCAATTGAAATGCCCAACTCTTCGCGGACTTCGCGGATGATAGTTTCGGGTAAAATTTCTCCCCGTTCGGCGCTGCCACCGGGTAAAGCAAACACGTCCTGTCCCCCGTAGGAGTAGCGCATGAGTAAAATTTCTATCTGGTCATTATTCTTTCGCCAGATGAGGGCGGACGGACGAACTTTCATACCGGAAACATACAACAGCGCGGTTGCTTTCCCAACCTATTGCTTGAAAAACTCGTGCGCTGGCAAAATTTCAATCCCGACTGGCCTCAATTCAAGGGCCTAGTGTAGCTTCAACCAGAAACGTTGTAAAAAGGGAATCCGTCAACGTGCCTTTTGCCGTTACAAAATCCTCGTCACTACCCTCCTATCCTCCGTTTTAACTGAGCACAAGTACACAGCCCCCATTGAATTGGTCTAAAACTCCCTTAGAAGCGAGTCAAGGCTATTTCCGACACCGTTTTACCAATGGATAGTGATGATGTAGCGGCTGGAGATGGTGCGTTGAGTACATTAATAGCTTTGTCGGTCTCCACGATAGCGAAGTCGTCGAGCAGGCCACCGGTCCGGTCACAGGCCTGCGCGCGAACCCCTGCTCCCCCCGGCTCCAAATCGTCTTCCTGTATTTCAGGAATCAGTGCCTGTAATGCTTTGGTAAAAGCTGACTTAGAAAATGACCTGTACATTTCGCCGAGGCCTGTTTCCCAGTATTTAGCCGCTACTTTCTGAAAGCCGGGCCAGGCAAGTGTCTGCGCCAGTTCTTTCAGATTAATGTCTGATTTTTTGTAGCCCTCCCGCTGAAAAGCGAGTACTGCGTTAGGACCTGCCTCCACACCGCCGTGAACCATACGGGTGAAGTGAACACCAAGAAAGGGGAAATTTGGATCTGGAACGGGATAAATCAGGTTATTAACCAGGTATTCTTTCTGGGGTTTAAGCTTGAAATATTCACCCCGAAAGGGAATGATTCGAACATCGATAGGTTCCCGCTGTGTCAGTTGCGCAATTTTGTCGGAGTACAAACCGGCGCAATTAATAACCAGCCTTGTTTCGTAGCGATTTTTGTCGGTCACGACAATGCTGAGGCTTGTCCCGGTTGTTAGCTGCTCAACTCGCTCACCAAGCTTGATGTCGCCCCCAAGTTCCTTGAATTTCTCCGCGTATTTGTCAGCAACCTGTTTGTAATCGATTATCCCCGTTTGTGGTACGAACATCCCCGCCACCCCATTGACATGCGGCTCGATGTCACGCATTTCGGCCGCTGACAGTTTTTTTAGTCCACTGAGGCCATTCTGTAACCCGCGTTGATAGAGGGTTTCCAACTGGGATACTTCTTCCTGTTTGGTAGCTACCACAATCTTGCCGCACAAGTCGTACGGTATCGCTTCGGCATCACAGAAATCAAGTAACAGCTGGTAACCCCGGATACAGTTTGTGGCTTTCAGGCTACCCGGTTTGTAGTATAATCCGGAGTGAATGACCCCACTATTATGCCCGGTTTGATGTTGGGCTACAGCCGGTTCTTTCTCCAACAAAACGACCTTTAGTCCTGGTTTCTGTTGCTTTAGCTGTAAGGCGGTGGCCAGGCCAACAATACCCCCCCCGATGATTACGACGTCTATCATGCCAACTTGGCTACATGCAAATTACAAAGGTAGGGCTTTCCCGGTATCCATTAACGCAGCTGACTTTCAATCCAGTCCAGGCCCCGACCGTAGAGCGCGTGTGCAAAGCGTACTCTGGTATCAAATTCAGCATTCTCGGTGTGGCCACTGGTCATAAATTTCCGCACAAGTCGGGCATTATCAGCTGCCTGAGGCTGTTCGATTTCCGATTCTGTTTCTGTACGGAATGCCGAAAACGCCGGAGCCTCACCCTCAAAATGCTGAAAAAACAAATGCCCTTTGGGCGTACGGACGGCACACAAAATGCCACTCGACCGACTCGTCGACGGTGCAAGACTTCCCTCCAGGCCCCGTTTCAGAACAATGACGCCGTCAAAACCAGCCAGCATAGCCAATTCTGCCATTTTCATCTGGTATGTAATGTGAAATACGGACGTCACTAATAATTGGGCGTGGCATGGGTTGAGTACTTTCTCCAGGGTAGCCAGAAATGGCCGCTTGATGATAACTGTACGCCGGTCTACCCACCTGTTGAGCGCGGGCGACAATGCTTTCTGATCCAGTACCCAACCGAATGAATGTAAGGGCGTATCGAGTTCATGGTTGCTTTGCAGAAACTGGCAGCCCAGGTTCATGTACAGATCGAGGGCATTGAGCGTAAACTTGGGTCCCCCTGAGCGGCCAACCATAGATATTGCTCCGTAGCCCCGTTTCTGAAAAAACTGACCCAGGAGCGGAGTAATCAGGTAACTATGCTCGACCCCATCAAACGGCTCGGCCAGCTGAATCAATGGCCGGTCGGCACAGCTCATCGGCCCAAAACCAGGCGAATAGGTTCGCTCTGCGGCTCGCATCAGGCCATGGTATTCTTCGTTGGTTTCGTGCCGTACCCGCATAATACTGGCAGCCAGCCCCCGGAATGTTTCGCATACACCATCGCCGAACAGGTAATCACCTAGTTGTTCCGCTTCACTTACCTGCAGATTGGCCCCACGAACGAGTTTAATGGCTATCGGATGCAGTCCTTCGGGTAAATCGGGGCAAATTTTGTTGATAAAATAGGTGGGGTGTTCAAAAGCCCCTTTACCAATTACCCCTTCCAGCATTTTCTCCTCGGGCGTCATGCCTTTGGCCAGCAACGCGCCCAAAAAGGCACCACGTTGCAGCGGATGGGAGGATGGGTCAGTCAGGGCGGCCCGGCATTCGGTCAGCAGTTCGGGGGTAAGTGGTTTGCTGCCGTACTTACCAATGCCAATATGTTTTATACCTCGCCCGAGCGGGGTGCTGATGGCTGGTGTATCCAAAACCATAAGAACAATGCGTTTAACTGAGCAATAGGGAGTAGGTAAATATAAACAAAAATGACCCATTCAACGCTGAACGTACCCGATACTTTTGGCGTACAGCTACCTCTAATCACGTAACCGTAAAAGCACTATGTGTCAAAATCGGGTGTGTATCTCCTTCAATAACTCACCCGTTCGTCGACGCATTTCACTTACCGGCTGGATAAAATTGTTATGCATAATGCTGAAATAAAGCAACTTACCCCGTTTGGTTACGATATAACCACTCAGATTATAAACGCCCGTCATTGAACCAGATTTGGCAAATACGTAGGGCTTTCCATCTATACCAACACGGCGCAATGGACCCGACTGCCCAACGGTAGGGAGCAAGGCAAACAGCCGCTGTTGGGGTACTTTTGCCGCTATTTTCCGGAGTAAGTCGATCAATACATTGGGCGTGAAGGCGTTGTAACGCGATAAGCCAGACCCATCTACCCACCTGGCCGAACCTACCGACACGGGTAGAACAGAATCGGTCAGTCGACGCAACTCGGCTACCGGGTCAAGTCTTTCTTTATTCTGTTCAGCGGATATCATGAACAGTGTCTGTTCGGCAAACTGGTTATCACTTACGTGAAGCATTCGCTTGTAAAGCGAGTCGACAGGTGCTCCGCGTACTACCAGTGTCGTTGCAGGTACGGGAATTGTAACCACATTCACCTGCCGATGCAGTGTATCGGCCAGGAGTTTAGCAACCAGTTCAGGCGACCACCGAAACGGAACATCCTGCCGAATAGATGGGCTGTTGACGGGGCGGATAAATTGATTGGCATGCTCACTCCTGCGTATCCCGCCAGTCATAACCCCGGCGGCTAGGTGAACACTGTCGGCCATTGACCGGGGGCTTATTGTTCCATTCCGAAAACGAACAACATTACCGTATATGGGCAACGGAGCTAATTCGGGTGAGTACTCATCACTGTAATCGTCCCAGGCCCAGCCCGGTCCAAAACGCGGCCCCGCGTAGTTGGCAGCAGAGAAGAACAGGCGTTCCGGACGACTTCTCAGAAAAGCCAGCACGGTGGTATCAGGCAGATCGGGGTGGAGCAGCAGTGGATCTCCCGTGCCCCAGAAAATGAGCGAATCAGCACGAATCGTGTAGCGTAAGGCCGGGAGCGAATCCGGCAAATACAACAGTCCGGCATAAAAACTAAACAACTTCGTGTTTGAAGCTGGCACAAAGGGTTTGTCGGCATTGTATTGTATCAATGCCCGTTGCCGAGCCGGGTCATACAGGGCGACACCGGTAAAATGATCCGTATAGGCTGGTTTGGTCTTCAGTTCACGACTAATGTGCCGGGCTGGGGAGCAGGCAAAACTCAGCGAAAGAAGCAGGAGAAAGCTATAACCGATTTTCATACAGGAACCGCCAGAACTGGATTATTTCACAATGATAACCTTCTGCGTCAGGAGTAGGTCATCGGCTCTTAACTGCACAAAATACAATCCTTCCGGTAATTGACTCAAATCGAGTTGTTCATTGATTTTCGGGCCACTACCTTTCAGCGTATACTGCTGCATGAGTTGGCCGGTTGGCTGAGTAACAGTCACTGTGATCCCATCCTGTGGCCTGGGCAACTCAACCTCTATTTTCATTAACCCTCGGCTAACTGGATTAGGATATACCCTGAACATCCCGGCAGGAACGGGATCAGCGGCCAGCACCAGTGGTGGCGGACCTGCCTGAATCCGAAGGTTATCGATAGCCCAACCCCAGCCGTACGACAACTGGTCGGCAAACAACCGAAACCGAATCAGCACCTGATCACCAGCTTTAAAAGGTGCTCCTGGTTTCAGAAGGGGTATTTCCCGTTTTCGGTACATGGCCGGAAAGCCGCCCGCTTTTGAATTTCGCTCGCCATACAGGCCAGGTACAAGGTCACTGTTGTAAGCCGTTGACCACTCTGCTCTATCATTGGACGTGTAGGCATCAATCAGTGGCTTCCAGGTACGACCGCTATCACTGGACCCTTCCACAATAACATAATCATAGAAGTTCACCTCGCCGGGTCGGCTGCTGACATCACCCGACTCCACCAAGACCACTTCATCAAAACGAATGTAGGCACTGTCTGGGTTTGCTTTAATCCGAATGGGGGTCAACAATACCATGTCGGTGTTCGCCTGCGACGTAAAGTCATCTCCATTGCGGTACGGATGCTCTGAATGAATGGCCGCATCACCGAAACTAGCGGGGGTCGTGATAGAAAGCCCTTTTCCCACAAAGTCGCTGGCCACACCAGCCTCGTTGAATGTCGTTGTGTATTGATCGCGTACTGCCCGAAGCCCCACCACTGTCAATTGGTAGAATCCGTTGACTGGATTGGCGCGCTGGTTTTTTGTTCGTGCGTTGTCCTGCGCTACAATCCGGTAGGTGACTTTATCGCCAATTTTGAGCGAATTAGCGGGAAAAACAACCCGATTGGTATAGACGGAGTCATAACTGAAGTTTCCAATGGTCAGGCGGTTATAGGTTAAGGGCAGGTTTGGTTGCGTTACCCCATTAATCTGGTAGTCAACATAAGCCGAAGCGACCCCGCTTCTGTCGTCGGAAATGCGGGCGTAGATTGACAGGCTATCAAGTTTAGCCGTTGAGAACAAAGCCTGTTTGGCAGGGCTAAACTGAATGGTAGGTGGCGTTGTGTCTGGCCCTACCTGGATATGATACCAGGTTTTTGCTCCGTTCAACTGCCTGCCAGGATTTACGAATGATTTCCCCGTTACATCCTGCGCCTGAAAATAATACCATACATCACCTTTGGCCTGGGCAGCGGGCAGCGTATACCGGTATTCATTGGTTGTATCGATCCGCACAAGAGGGATTGCCGTAAAGGCAGTATCGCCGGCTGTGGGCGCAGTTTTCCGGTAAAAAAACTGACCGGAGGCCGGAATAATCGTGGTATCACTAACAATTTTAGCACTGAATACCAAGTCCTTAGCCTCCTCGCTGTTGGCTAAAGGCGTATGCAGAACGGATGTTGTCTTCCATTCCATATCAGAAAGGAAGGTCGTTACCAGCGGGCCGGGGGAGTGAATGGATTCGGCCTGTTTTAATGTGGGTGTCATTAGGGAATTTGCGTCTCCGGTGGGATACGTGTCTTCATCCAGGTGATAGATACTGGTTGACCGGGAAAAGTGCGATTTAGCATGAAGGCGAAGCTTCTGGACCGTGGTCTGCCGTAGTATCACCCCGTTAAGAAACAAATCATTACCCGTCAATTGCTGGTTTAACTCGGGAGAGTTATTCGGAAATTCTTTTTGGGACGTTACCAACCGCCTTATCGGACCGCCCCCCCCGCCCGTTTCGATAAAGCAATCGTACACCGATGGCAGCGTCGCCAGATATTGCCCAACAATCTGGCCGCTGGGAATGGGGGTTGTATTAAAGAACCCAATGAAGCCCAGTCCATGCGTTAGTTCATGTAGTACTGCCGTCACCATGTCGGTCTGCCCCTTAGGCGTGAGGCCATCCGTACCGAAGTACCATTCATTATTTCGGTTGAAGTTGGCTACAATGTCAGCTTCACCAGGGGAGTTTAACGCACGATGGGCAATTTTCTCAGCCAGCGCGATGGGGTAAAAGGCCGTTGCTTTTTGTGCCCCATCAACCCTATACCGATACGACGTTGGCCCCGCCGACCCCAATAAGCCCGGCGTATCGGAAATCCAGTTAGCCTGTATCTGGATCGGCACGGAAGATGTAACTAGTGTTGACCAGATATCGACTGCGTACTGAAAAGCCCGTTTCGCTTCGGGGGTGAAGTTGGTGTAGGTAACAACAAACTGTGATTTTGGAGCAGCCAGACGACCCGACCCACTTTGCCGCTGAAGAAAAACGGCGGGCGGGGGTACCTGCGTAAACGCATCCTGGTTGTCGCTGTAATAGTACGTGTTGGACTCTGACGCCGATAAGCTTAATGGAGGTGAAGATAGGGAAGACCCATTTTTTTGGGCAATCACTGGATTTGCCAGCATGAACATACTGCATAAAGCCCCTACAATTCTACCGTACATCATATCGACATTCATCTTTCAGACAATGTAAATTTCGTGTCTAAATAACCATTAACAATGGTTCATTTGCTAAGAATGTTCTATTGCTGAAAATAAATGGAAAACCGCTGGTGACCAATGGGCCTGCCTGTTTTATGCTGTAATCCATGAAACAGGCAGGCCCATTGGTCACCAGCGGTTTTCAGGCCGACTAGGCGGGTCTTTTCAATACGAGCGACACAGAGTTTAGACAATACCGCATGCCGGTTGGTTTTGGTCCATCATTAAAGACGTGACCGAGGTGAGCATCACACACGTTGCAAAGTACCTCTACCCGGCGCATGCCATGACTATCGTCTTTTTCCAGACGAATATGCTCTTTCTCGATAGGTTCAGTAAAACTAGGCCAACCCGTACCCGATTCAAACTTGGCTGTTGACTCGAATAATTCCGTCCCACAACACACACAGGCATACACCCCGGGGTCGTGAGCTTCGCAATACGCTCCCGAGAAAGCCCGCTCGGTTCCTTTACCACGCGCCACCCGGTATTGTTCCGGCGTTAGTAGTTGCTTCCACTCCTCCTCGGATTTGATAACTTTCTGAATCATGCTGGTTTCGTTTGATGTTTGTTGTAAAGGCGCGAATATTTCATCCCAATCAAACAACGCTCTGAGAACGATTTGGGTTTTGATGCCGTATTTTTGTTTGTCGTTCTGTCGGCCATCAAGTCGGCACCCCGCAACGTCGATCACCAAACACCCAACTAAAATTGACCATCCGGCAACTGTTACAACAATTTTGGGGATATGACCACTTCCGCCCCATGCAGGAAGATGTGGTCAATAAAGTGCTGGACCGCCAGGATGTTCTTGTGCTGATGCCAACGGGGGGCGGAAAATCCATTTGTTTTCAGGTGCCAACCCTAGCCATGAAAGGCGTTTGTATTGTCGTGACGCCCCTCATTGCGTTGATGAAGGACCAGGTCGAGCAGTTACGAAAGCGGGGTATTCCGGCTGCGGCCATCTACTCCGGCATGCACTACCGGGAAATTGACACCACGCTGGACAACTGCATTTACGGCAATCTGAAGTTTCTGTACGTTTCTCCTGAGCGATTACGAACCGAGCTTGTCATTGAACGGGTAAAGCAAATGACCGTTTGCCTCCTGGCGGTCGACGAAGCCCACTGCATTTCGGGTTGGGGGTATGACTTTCGCCCTCCCTATCTGCAAATTGCCGAGTTTCGCCAACTCATTCCCGATACCCCCATTATTGCCCTGACGGCTTCGGCTACGCCCGATGTTCAGACTGACATTGTTGATAAACTGACGTTGCGGGAGCCTGTCATCTTCCGGCAAACCTTTGCCCGGCCCAATCTCTCGTACTCCGCCGTATTGGAAGAGGACAAGGAAAATCGGCTGTTGCGGGTGTTGCAAAATGTGCCGGGCTGTGGAATCGTTTACGTCCGGAGCCGACGGCAAACGCAGCAGATTGCCCAGTGGCTTTCAAAACGGGAAATTTCCGCCGATTTCTACCACGCCGGCCTGACCACCCAGCAACGGTCCGATAAGCAGGATAGCTGGATGACCGGACAAACGAGGGTTATGGTAGCCACGAACGCGTTTGGTATGGGTATCGACAAGCCCGATGTGCGCACGGTGGTTCACCTGGACGTGCCGGATTCGCTCGAAGCTTATTATCAGGAAGCGGGCCGGGCCGGTCGTGATGGACATAAAGCCTACGCTGTGATGCTCTACACGCCCGGCGATTTGGAAAACCTGCGTTTCCGAACGGAGCAGCTGTACCAGCCCGTAGCTATGCTGCGCCGGGTTTACCAGGCACTGGCTAATTATACCGCGGTACCGCTTGGTGGGGGCGAGTTCAGTAGTTATGACTTCGACATGGGCGCTTTCACCGCTACATTTACCCTGCCCCAGCAGGAAACCCACTACGCCCTGAAACAGCTACAGCTGGAAGGCTTGATTCAATTAAGTGAAAACTATTTTCACCCGTCCCGGCTAACCTTCGTGCTTGACAACCGACAGCTTTACGAGTTTCAGGTGCTGAATCCCCGTCTGGACCCATTTCTTAAACTACTACTCCGGTTGTACGGGGGCGAACTATTCACCGACTTCATTACCATCTCGGAATCCACCCTGGCCCGAACTTATTTGATCAACCAGTCAGAAATTGAGCAGTTGCTCACGCAGTTGCATCAGCGGAACGTGGTCATTTACGAAAAACAGAAAGACAAACCCCAGTTAACATTTCTAACACCCCGCTACGACGCTCCATCGTTGCCGGTCAACATGCAGGAGCTAAACCGGCGCAAGGAATTGGCGATGCGAAAGGTACAGGCCGCCACCCTGTATACCGAACACCCAACCCAATGCCGGACCCGGCTACTGCAGGCTTATTTCGGAGAGAAGCCGGGAGACCGTTGCGGCATCTGTGATAACTGCCTTAAGAATAAGAAGAAAGCCGAACAAAGCCAGTCAGCCGTACGGGAGCAGGTTCGTGAATACGTTGCTCTAGCAAACGGGCCGGGGGTATCCCCCAAGCAAATCGCCCATTATTTCGCCCAAACTGATGCAGACTCTCTCACCCAGACCCTGAAACAGATGCTGGCCGAAGAGGAAATTCGGTACACAAAGAGTGGAAACCTGACACTGAATGTAGGATGAAAGTCAGCGTATCTTACCGTTTGTCCCAAACAGGTGTGATTGGTCCCTTTCAGCGACAGGCAATCGCATGGTACGGCTATGTTTGTGCTGTTAAGCAATTCACTATCAATAACCAAACGCAATGAAAGCACCATTCGCCACTCCCCTCTTTGTCGCTTTAACCCTACTGTTTCTGCTGGCTAAACCAGGATTTAGCCAGCAGGTAACGGAACCCACTACTACAACGGCTACTTACAGGCTAACCGTTACTATACCCGATATAGGAACCCGAAGCGGAAAAATGTACATTGGGCTGGCCAATGACCGCGCCAGTTTTGGTGGACAGTCCATTCAGACTAAAGTAGTAGATGTGCCTGCTACAGGGTCAATTACCGTACTTTTTGATGGTTTGCCAGCAGGCCGCTACGCCGTTCGGATGTTTCAGGATTTGAACGCTAATGGTAAAATAGACTTTGCGGGACAGATGCCCACTGAACCGTTCGGATTTTCTAATTTAACCGTACTTACGGCACCACCAACCTTCGACCAGGCTTCGTTCGAGGTATCGGAGAACAAAAATATCGAGGTTTCACTGATAAGTATGTAGCGAAAACCAGTGTGCCAAAACAAAAAACCTTTTCGTATTGACTATAACAAAACAAACGTTTTATCTTTGTGCACTCAATTGACTGTAACGGCACCTCGCGATGAAAACGGAGGATAAAGCGGTTAGTAATCCTCGAAATAAATTTGACATATGAATAACTCAGTAAGCATGATTTGGTGGTGGCACTCTTCTCAACCGAGATGAGGGTTGCCCCTATTGTTGTTTATCAGCAAACGATATAAAGGCTCACCGTCATCCCGGTGAGCCTTATTTTTTTCCCTTTTCAGCAAAAATTAACAGGAAATGACCACTACAGAAACCCACCACCTACCGCGTTATCAGCCGCCACAAGCGGATGCTGGCCGATATTATTACGCCGGTTAGCATCTACCTCCGCATCCGCGACCGCTTCCTGAACAGTATTCTGCTCGAGAGCTCAGACTATCATGGCAACGAAAACTCATTTTCGTATATCGCCTTCGATCCCGTTGCCCGTTTTTCGTATGAGGCTGGCAAGTTGACGGTTAAAATGCCGGAAGCACCGGAGCAAACCCGCGAATTACCTATCCAGGAAATGAAAGGGGCTCTCCAGCAGTTTAAAGACAGCTTTCAGCACGAAAAATCTCCGTTCTCTTTCATTACAAATGGGCTGTTCGGGTATTTTGGTTATCCGGCCGTGCAAAGCTTCGAGGATATTACCCTCCACGCCCCCGTACCGACCGAAAATCAGATTCCGGCTGCCGTTTTTATGGTGTATCGCTACGTACTGGCTATCAATCACTTTAAAGATGAGTTGCATCTGTTTGAACACAGCTACCTTGTAGAAGGAGAAGCTGAAACCCCGGTACCACTCGAAGCACCAGAGCAGGACCGACTCGACTATATTAGTGAATTGATTACCGGTCGAAATTACCCTACCTACACCTTCAGCACGGCCGGACCCGAACAGTCGAACTTCACGGACGATGAATTTCGGGGTGTCATTCAACACGGTATTGACCATTGCCACCGGGGCGATGTATTCCAGATTGTGCTGTCGCGCCGGTTTTCTACCCCGTTTGTGGGCGACGAATTCAATGTCTACCGGACACTTCGGTCGCTGAACCCTTCCCCGTACCTGTTTTATTTCGATTACGGCAGCTACAAACTATTCGGTTCCTCGCCCGAATCGCAAATCGTAGTTAAGGACCGAAAAGCCACTATTTATCCCATTGCGGGTACTTTTCGGCGCACGGGCGACGATATCCGGGATGCCGAGCTTGCACAAAAGCTGTATGATGACCCCAAAGAGTCGGCCGAACATGTTATGCTGGTAGACCTCGCCCGTAATGACCTGAGCCGTAACTGCGATGTTGTTAGCGTAGAGACGTTCAAAGAGGTGCAATATTACTCGCACGTTATCCACCTGGTCTCTAAAGTGGTGGGGAACCTGACCGAAACCGCCGTTCCCTTGCAGATTGTGGCCGAAACCTTCCCGGCGGGTACACTCTCAGGCGCGCCTAAGCATATGGCGATGACATTAATCGACCGGTATGAAAATCTGAGCCGTAGTTTCTATGCTGGAAGCATCGGTTATATGGGTTTTGACGGCGAGTTCAATCATGCCATCATGATTCGAACCTTTATGAGCAAGGACAACAACCTGTATTATCAGGCAGGTGCGGGCGTGGTAGCAAAATCGGTCGTTGAAAGTGAACTACAGGAAGTACATAACAAACTGGCTGCTCTACGAGTGGCCATTGAGCAGGCAAAAACGATTTAAATCGCTTCCCGCCGGTTCCGCATTAATACGGGACCGGCGGGAAGCGGATAGCAGCATAGATATATGAAACTCCTTGTTTTAGATAATTACGATTCCTTCACCTACAACCTCGTGTATATTCTGCGGGAGTTAGGAGAGAAGCCCGATGTGATCAGGAACGACAAAATCGGGCTGGACGCCGTTGGGCAATATGATAAGATTATGCTTTCGCCGGGGCCAGGAATCCCTTCAGAAGCGGGTATTATGCAGGATTTGGTTCGTGCGTATGGCCCTACCAAAAGCATTTTAGGTATCTGCCTCGGCCATCAGGGTATCGGCGAAGTATACGGCGCTACCCTCGAGAACCTGGGTGACGTACTACATGGGGTGGCGCACCGAACCACCATCACCGACCGCTCCGAATACCTCTTCAAGGATGTTCCCAACGAATTGACGGTGGGGCGGTATCATTCCTGGACGGTTGTGCCTGACTCATTACCGGCAGAACTCCGCGTAACGGCACTGGATGAGCAGGGACGAGTTATGGGCCTGATGCATTCACGGTATGATGTGCGGGGATTACAATTTCACCCGGAGTCGATTTTGACCGAGAACGGTGTGCGGATGATTCAAAACTGGCTAAATTATTAGACTATTAACCCTTTCGCTCATTTCCTCTTTCGCACAACAATATGAAAGCGATTCTCAATCACTTATTTGAATACAAACACCTCACCAAAGACCAGGCGCGTGAAGTGCTGTTGGGTATTGGCCGGGGCGAGTACAATCCAGCGCAGATAGCCTCCTTCCTAACCGTTTATATGATGCGCAGCCTCCGGCTCGAAGAACTGGAAGGCTTCCGCGATGCAATGCTTGAACTTTGTCTGCCCGTCGATTTGGCCGATTATGACCCAATGGACCTGTGCGGTACCGGGGGCGATGGAAAAGACACCTTCAACATCTCGACGCTGTCCTCCTTTGTGGTTGCCGGAGCGGGGCAGCGGGTCGCCAAGCACGGAAATCACGGAGTCTCGTCACTGGTTGGTTCATCGACGGTTATGGAACACTTAGGCTATCGATTCACCAATGACGTAGGTGAACTACAGCGTAAAATGGAAACGGCGGGCATTTGTTTTCTCCACGCCCCCCTCTTCCACCCTGCCATGAAAAATGTAGCTCCCATTCGGAAAGACCTGGGCGTAAAAACTTTTTTCAATGTACTAGGCCCAATGATAAATCCGGCAAGGCCCGCCAAACAGCTCGTTGGGGTGTTTAGCCTTGAATTGGCGCGATTATATGCTTACCTTTATCAGCAGACAGACAAGCAATTTATGATTCTGCACGCCCTGGATGGCTATGACGAAATTTCGCTGACCGGCGCGTTTAAAGTCATTACCAGTCAGACCGAACAGGTGCTGGAACCGAGGCAGTTAGGCATGGATGTGCTAACACCTGAATCACTGGCCGGGGGGCAAACACTGGACGAGTCGGCGCAGATATTCATGAACGTACTGAACGACAAAGCAACCTCATCCCAGAAGCAGGTCGTACTGGCTAATTCAGCCATGGCATTACTGGCTGCCGGTAAAGTTAACAGCCGGGAAGATGCGGTGGCCATGGCGCGGGAATCATTGGAAAGCGGCAAGGCATTGATCTGTTTTAAGAAGTTGATCGCATAAAATCAGCCATTAGTCGTCATTTTTAGTCATTTTTTTTGTTCTGCGATGAATGACCGTCAATGATTACTACTGCACAAGTAATGACACCGAATGACAATTCTTGACGAGATTATCGCGCAAAAGCGAATCGAAGTAGCCCAGCGTAAAGAAAATACCCCCGTATCAGCACTGGAACAAATGCCCGAGTTTCAAACGGATGTGCCTGTCAACACGGGATGCCGTTCAGGAATTTCGCTCAACGGGTATCATTGCGGAGTTTAAACGCAAATCTCCCTCCAAAGGCATCATCAACGCGCAGGCCGACGTAACGGAAACCACGCAGGGCTATGTCGGGCGGGGGCCGCTGTCCTGTCCATATTGACTGATGAGCCATTTTTTGGTGGAACACCCGCCGATTTACAGGCTGCCCGGCTGGCGAATCCCGAAACGCCGATTTTGCGCAAAGACTTTGTCATTGATCGTTACCAGCTTTTGGAAGCAAAGGCCTGGGGTGCCGATGTTGTTCTACTGATTGCCGCCTGCCTGACGCCGGAGGAAGTGAACGAACTTAGCATGCAGGCCCACGACCTGAGTTTGCAAGTGTTACTTGAAGTGCATGACGAAGATGAATTAAACCGTTGCCTTACACACAACGTTGACTTGGTAGGAGTGAACAACAGGAATCTGAAAACATTCAAAACCGACATCGACACATCGCTTCGGCTGATCGAGCAGATTCCAGACACATTTGCCAAAATCACCGAAAGTGGCCTGCACCGATGCGGCCACCATGATAACTCTTTTTAAAGCCGGTTTCGATGGTTTCCTGATTGGCGAAGCGTTCATGAAAACGACTGACCCAGCCGCAGCACTGCAAGCATTAGTAACAGACTTTCAATCCCGAATGCCCAACTTCACCAACTCGTTCAGCTCATGAAAATAAAAGTGTGCGGTCTACGCGACGCCGACAACCTGAAAGGAAATTGCGGCCCTTACAGCCCGACTTTGTTGGCTTTATTTTTTATGACCAGTCCCCTCGCTTTGTTGGTGATGAGTTAGACTGAAGCGGTGGTAAAGGCACTCCCTAAATCGATTCGAAAAGTGGGTGTATTTGTAAACGCCAGCCCGGATTTCATTCATAGAGGCGTTAAGAAATACGATTTTCAGTACGTACAGTTGCACGGTACCGAAACCCCCGATTACTGCCGTAGCCTGCGGAACCGGGGTATCAATATCATTAAAGCGTTTCGGGTAAATGAGTCGTTCAACTTCTCGATGTTGAACAACTACAAAGCCCAGTGCGACTTTTTCCTGTTCGATGCAAAAGGGGAACAACTTGGTGGAAACGGCATTACGTTCGACTGGAAATCTTGAGCCGATACGATAACGAAAAACCTTTTTTCATCAGCGGTGGCATTGGTCTGGACAATCTCGACGAGTTGATGGCCCTCAAGGGTATTAAGCTCTACGGTGTCGATATAAACAGCCAGGTTGAAACGGAACCCGGCGTGAAAGATGTAGCGAAAGTAAAGGAATTGATAGACCGGCTTAGGCCGATTGAGGAAGAAGCAAGGTAATCATGTCATCGCCTGAGAAGCCTTTGGCGGTCTCTCAGGATCAGGCTTAGATTAAGTACTCGTATGCAAACCACACTCGAACCACAAACCTCATTTGAGGTCACCAATAAAGGATTTTATGGGCATTTCGGTGGGGCTTTTATTCCCGAAATGCTTTACCCGAATGTAGAGGAACTTCGGCAGAACTACCTCAGTATAACAGCCGACCCAGCATTTCCAGGCTGAGTTCTGGCAGTTGCTGGAAGATTACGTTGGCCGGCCAACACCTTTGTTTCTGGCAAAACGGTTATCGGCGCAGATTGGGGCAACTATCTACCTGAAGCGGGAAGACCTGTGCCATACCGGAGCGCATAAAATCAATAACACCATTGGTCAGATTCTGGTCGCGCAACGGCTCGGCAAAAAACGCATCGTTGCCGAAACGGGTGCCGGTCAGCACGGCGTGGCAACGGCTACGGTTTGCGCCCTGATGGGCCTGGAATGCATTGTGTACATGGGCAGCATCGACATGGAGCGGCAAAAGCCTAATGTCGACCGGATGCGGATGCTGGGTGCCACGGTTGTTCCGGCCACGTCGGGTAGCCAAACCCTGAAAGATGCTACCAACGAAGCCATGCGCCACTGGATCAACAATCCCGTCGATACGCATTATATCATTGGTTCGGTAGTGGGCCCACACCCCTACCCGGACATGGTGGCCCGGTTTCAGTCGGTTATTTCGGAAGAAGTACAAGAAAGCAGCTTTTCGCCAAAATTGGCCGCGAAAATCCTGACTACGTGGTGGCCTGTGTGGGTGGAGGCAGTAATGCTGCCGGGGCGTTTTATCATTACCTGAACGAACCCTCCGTGCGTTTGGTAGCCGCTGAGGCTGCCGGTCAGGGCGTTTCCTCAGGCCATTCGGCAGCCACAACCGCGCTGGGCAAGCCGGGTGTACTGCACGGAAGCCGGACGATTCTGATGCAAACCGAAGACGGGCAGGTAACGGAACCTTATTCGATTTCGGCTGGTCTGGATTATCCGGGCATTGGCCCCTTGCACGCGCACCTGTTCGAATCGGGCCGGGGCGATTTTTACGCCATCACCGATGATGAAGCTTTACAGGCTGGTTTTGAACTCAGTAAACTGGAAGGCATCATTCCCGCGCTGGAAACAGCGCACGCGCTGGCTGCTTTACCCAAAATGAATCTCAAATCGGAAGATGTGGTCGTGGTTTGTCTGTCGGGCCGGGGCGACAAAGATTTAAGTACGTATTCGAAGCATTTATAGTCAGTCATTGTCAGTGCCAGGCAGTAATCAGGCATTCGGAATGGCTGATCAAGTCATCTTATGACCAATGACCCTTTCAACTACCCAGAACCGCATCACCGACCTGTTCTCGCAAAAAAGTGAACGGTTGCTGAACGTTTATTTTACCGCCGGCTTCCCGAACCTGAACGATACAATTTCCATTCTTCACGGGTTTGCAGGCAGCGGGTGTAGACCTCGTTGAGATCGGCATGCCCTATTCTGACCCTGTTGCTGATGGCGAAACCATTCAGCAAAGCAACGGAAAGGCACTGGACAACGGCATGTCGTTAAAGACACTGTTCACTCAATTGGCCGATTGCCGGCGACGCTGAAGGCCATTACGGTGCCGATTCTGTTGATGGGCTATATCAATCCGGTACTGCAATTCGGCGTAGAAAACTTTTGCCAGAAGTGCCAGGAAGTCGGCGTTGATGGGGTTATCCTGCCCGATTTGCCCCTTGATTTATTTCTTGGCTGAATACGCGGACACGTTCCGCGAATACGGCATCCTGAACGTTCACCTTATTACCCCCAAACATCCGAAAGCCGAATCGGCTGATCGATGAAGAGTCGGAAGGGTTTATTTACATGGTTTCATCGGCCAGCATCACGGGTTCGGTAAAGGGCGTTAGCGATACCATGGAAAACGTACTTCAAGCGTATTCAGGCAATGAACCTGCGCAATCCCACGCCTGATTGGGTTCGGCATCAATAACCACGAAACCTTCGACATGGCCAGCCAACACGCCAATGGAGCCATAGTGGGCAGTGCTTTTATTCGGCATCTGGATGAACAAGGCATATCGCCTGAGAGCATTCGGGCCTTTGTGCAGACGATTCGGTCCTAGCGGCTTACCTTTGCGTCATGAATTCCGATATTAATTTTGATAAGTCACCCGACGGTCTGCTTCCAGCCGTTATTCAGGATGCGGAAACGGGCAAAGTGCTGATGCTGGGCTACATGAACCGCGAAGCATACGACAAAACCCTTGCCGAAAACATTGTAACCTTTTTTAGCCGGAGCAAACAACGGCTCTGGACAAAGGGCGAAACATCCAGCAATTTTCTGCACGTTCGGGAAATCTTGGTGGATTGCGACGGTGATACAATGCTGATTAAATCCGCACCCGCCGGGCCAATTTGCCACACCGGGGCCGATACATGTTTCAAGGAAGTGAATCAGGGAAAAGGGCCAGTTCTTGAATTACTTACAGAGCATCATCCACGACCGGAAAGTAAATCCGTCCGACAAGTCTTACACAACCACGCCTGTTCAATCGGGGAGTCAATAAGATTGCGCAGAAGGTGGGCGAGGAAGCCGTTGAGCTGGTTATTGAAGCAAAGGACAACAACGATGACTTATTTAAAGGAGAAGCGGCCGATCTTCTCTTTCATTTTCTGATGTTGCTGGAGCAGAAAAATATGAATTTAGACGACATAGTCGGCGGTATTGCAGCGTCGGCACGTTAAACAATAGGTTCCGGTTCACAGTTTGTCTTTTCGATAATGGCAAGTGCCTCGGTGGTGCCTTCGAGTCGTTTCTCACCAAACTATAACAAAGTCAATGGGCCTTATTATTCGAATTCTCATTAGTGCCGTAGCCGTTTGGGTGGCTGCTTATTTTATTCCGGGCGTTTCCGTAACAGGGGGGGCAGGAACCTACCTGATCGTTGCCATCGTACTGGGCTTCCTGAACGCCTTTATCAAACCTATACTGACTGTTCTGACCATTCCCATTACGATTATAACCCTTGGCCTTTTTCTGCTGGTTATCAACGTACTAATGGTCTACCTGACCGCCTACCTGATACCTAATTTCCAGGTCAGTGGCCTCATAGCTGCTTTGTTGTTCAGTATTGTGGTGTCCATCGTGACTGCCTTGATTGACGCGATTGTGTAAGCAACCGATAACTGTTTACAAAAAATGCTCTGACTACTTTTAGTCAGAGCATTTTTTGTAAATCATACATCCATTTCCAGCCTTTTTAGAAACATTGGTGACAGCAATCAAATCAGGAATAAAACCACTTAATAAGCATGACTTTCATCCAGACTCCAAATGCTCCCGCGCCGGGAGGACACTATTCGCAGGCGGTTGTCCATAATGGGTTCGTATTCTTATCGGGAATTTTACCTATCACTCCAACCGGAGAAAAACTTTCACAAGCCACCATATCCGAGCAGACAAAACAGGTTCTCGCTAACCTCGATGCTATTCTACAGGCAGCCGGATGCACCCGAGAAAACGTACTGAAGATGACTATTTATATCGCCGACATTGAGGCCTGGGGCGCGGTGAATCAGTCGTATGCTCAGTTTTTTGGCGACCACCGTCCCGCCCGTTCGGTTGTTCCCTGCTCTCCGCTACATTATGGTTTTGGTATCGAACTGGAGGCAATCGCGGCGACTATAGTTCAGTACCACCGCTTACTGCTTGCTTAACCCTTACCCGCTCACCGGCCGAATGCGCGGAGAATTCCGGGGCATAAAAACACTGAACGGTAGCCACGCCCGCCGAAAAATCGCCGGTTTGGGCAACGCGCAGGTCATATTCGAAAACGTGCGTGCCCACGGGCAGATAGCTCATGAAGAAATCGGTACTGGCATCACGAGGGGACTCGTAATATCCCAAACCGTTCTGGTATTTATATCCCGACAAAGCCGCTATCGGCTCAAAACCCGACGCCCGGCTGTCTTTCAGGTGTACATATTCCATTAACCGGTCAGTTTTGAGAATCAAGACGGACTTTAATGAGGTCGCCAGGCTTGAGCGATGTTTTTTCCGAAACGGGTGTAATGATGGGGCCGCTGGGCGAATCCCGTTGCACGTACAGCGTTTTCTGAACGGATAACCCCGCGCTGCCGGGCATTACCTTATCTAGTGGTTCAAAATGCTGCCAGTATAACGCGCCCCAGGCCGGACCATCGTGCTTTTTTGTGATCTGATATCACCCATTTCCGGCTTGATTTCAGAAGCCGCGTAAGTTACTTTCTCGTACCCCGTAATAGCATCGGCTTTCGTAACCCGGCTTTCAATGGGCTGGCCCCCCAAACTCACCTGTGTAGTTACGCCCGTACCTGAGCCAACTCGCTACCCCGTAACAACAGGGCATAAACGGCTTCTGTCGTGGCCTTGGTGGATGCCCACGATTGCGTTTGTTTCTGGCGCAGCAGCCACCGTTTCATATCGTCGATTTCTGCCGAAACCGGCTTGATTTCACCAAATGCTTCGATCAGATACGCTTGCGTTTCAATGGGGGTTTGATACCACTACAAACCGCTCTCGTTATCTGGCCAGTACATGCCCAATTCTTCTGATTGCCGCGACCGTTCCCGCATGGATTTGATAATACCCTGGGCCGTTTTTGTATCGCCAAATCGATGGAGTCCCATGGCCGACAGTGCCTGCCCCTGCAATGACTTGCTTCGTCCAATCAGCGGCCACCTGACTTTTCACGAAGGAAAGTAGCGTTTTTTCGACCGGTTTATCCAGATAGAAGCTACGAGCGTAGAGGTATTGCGTCGCAGAGAAGTACCAGGAACCGACAGTTACTTTGCCTTTCTTTTGGGCGTTGATTTTTTGCTGCTCATCCATCCACCGCTTCATTTAGTCATCGACATACTGGATGGCATTGGTTTGCATCTCGAGCAGTTTCGGCTGTAAATCGTTGGGGAATTGAGCCGCACCGGCAGCCCGGCTCAACTGTGCCAGATGGCCAAATCCACTCAGAATGTGCAGTGTCATGGATAGATCTGGCGCCATGCCGCCAAACCAACGGAAGCCCCCTTCCGGCGTTTGTAACTGTTGCAGTTTCTCGAAAGCCAGCAGCTGTTCGCTCTCCATGCGATTAGCATCCAGCAGTTGGCCCAGTTTGGCCTGACGCTCGGTTTCGGAGCGGGCACTGGCCAGCCAGGGTGAGTTTTCGAGCGTAACAGCTTTTAATTCTTCATTCGTTTCGAGTGGCGATTTGGGCGGGTTTTTCTGCCAGGTGTCAATCACCTGTCGAAACTCGGGTTTACTGTTTACAATGTGAGCGGCCAAACTATTGGCGTACATCCGGCTAAACAATTGCTCGGCGCATTCGTAGCGGTATTCCATCAGATAAGGCAATGACTGGAGGGCGTACCAGGCGGGGTTACTCGTCACCTCCACCGTCAGCCGTTCGTGCTGAACGGGAAATTCCGGATTCAGCCCCGTTAGCTCTTTCAGCGTAAACGACTTCGTTGCCGGACCATTTACCCAGAATGGCTTAGTATCCGTTACCAGCATTCGGTTCGGCAGGATGGGTACGGTAAACTCTTCGCCATCCGTAAACGAACCTGATTTTGCCGTAAAGCGACAGGTTACGGCATCGAGACCCGATGGAATCACCAGCGTCCAGCCAACAGCCTGCCCCTGACCGGCTGCAACCGTAGCGGTCGTTTGCAGGGTACTTTTTACCAGTTTCTGATCAAGGGTTCGCCGGTCAGGGCATTCTTCAAACTAAGGTTCGCCGTTACCTCCAGCGTTTTATCGCTCAGATTATTGACGCGGGCCTTCACACGGATAGTGTCGCCTTCGCGCAGGAAGCGGGGCGCATTGGCCGTAATCATCAGTTCTTTCTGGGTAATGATTTCCCGTTCCAGCGTACCCGTTTTCAGATCTTTAGTGTGGGCGAAGGCCAGGAGCCGCCAGCGAGTGAGAGCTTCTGGCATTGTAAACGTCAGGACCAACCTCCCCTGCTTATCCGTAGTCAGATTCGGCAGAAAAAAAGCCGTTTCGTTGAAGTTACGGCGCGGATTGACGACGGGGGATTCAGTTGATTTAGAATTACCGGTTGCTGAAGGTTCGGCGGTAACGGATTCTTTTAGTTGCTCGACAGCTGGAGTAGCGGCAAGCCCATCTGCCGCCGACATCGGAGCAGCCCGAGCAACACTCATGTTGGCAAGCTCCCCTTTAAGCCTGAGTCCAGCACCGCCGTAACCCATTTGTCCCCTCCTTCCAACTATTAACTGGTCATATTTCCGAATTGGCACCCCTGGTTCAGGACGGTAGTGGTAAACTAACGAATTGGTGGCCTGAACATTAAAGCTACCGGAACGCCAGTTATAGAATATGGGGGTATAGGGTTGATAAATTGACGTAAGCCAGTTGAGGGGTACAAACGTATCCAGTGATGCATCATAGAGTGTCGCAACCACCTCGGCGGGCATGTCGCCCAGTCCCTTCACCCGCAATGTCCATTCCTCACGCTCGCCCGGCTTGAGTTTTGTGCGGAAGGTCTCGGTCTCAATACTCAGTTGTTTGTTTGTGAATGGTACCGTTATCGTCTGCGATTTCTGGTAAAGCCGCCCGTTCTGCACCATCGCGAAATGCACGGCAAAGCCACCCCGCTGCTTTTCCGTAACGGGAAGAGCTATGCGCCGGGGAGCCCCGTCTATTTTTAGCCACTCCTGCCGCACAACATTCCGGTCTTCCTCAACGGTCATCAGTATCCACCCCGGCGTGGATTGGCTCCCCTGACTGTTGCCTACCCAAAAAACAGCTTCCTCACCCGGTTCGGCAGTTGCCTTACGCACCTGTACCCAGTTATCCAGGCGGGCAGAAGCCGTGGGTTGTTTATCATTTACCGCGGCAAAGAACGCGCGCTCCGTAACGTTGGAGCCCGTCGAATCGGTTACGGTCAGTTCGGCTACGTATTCGCCGGGCGTGTACCGGCCCGGCGTAAGCTTAACGAGTGAATCGGCGGGCGAACTGATGGTTTGCTGCTGTACAACTTCTCCTTTCGGCCAGGAACGTGGGTCGTTCTCATTGGCATACACATCGTTCGGGAATAACGTTGAAAACTCGGCCCTGCTCAACATGTATCGGTCGGGTCGCTGCCACAGTCGTTCCCGCAATGGGCGCACCGGAGGCTGCAACCGATAGATTATTAGCTGGCCTTTTGCCGCTACCCGCTCCCCTGACTGATTGGCAATCGTTACCGGAACCGTAGTGGGTATACTTGTTTCCACTTGTGGTGGAATGGTCAAACTGATTTGCAGAGCGGAGTAGCCAATGCCAAGTGTTTTGGTGGCCGAACGGGTTTCGCCCGCCTTATCCGTTGCGTCGAAGGTGATGACAAAATCAAAAACCGGATTGCTCGTGCGGGCCTGCCCAAGGTCGGGTTCAGCCGTAAACGTAATGCTGACGTTCCCCTGGGCATCCGTTTGCGCTACGCCGTTCGTAATCTCGGTCTGGTTTGCGTTTCGTGGCTCCCTGAAACCGCCGTATCCACCCGACCACCAGTCCCAGCGGGGTCGGAGTTGTCGCATGACCCGGTAGCGGACATCAGCCCCATCGACAACCGCGCCCGAAAATGTTTTAGCGTTGGCCGATACCGTAATTGCCTGACCCAGTTTAAATGACTGCGTAATGGGGTTGACCTTTACTTCGAACGTGGGGCGTTTGTACTCTTCCACCTGAATACTGGTGCTGCCAAAAGGCGTTTGCAGAGTCATCTGACCGGTTACCCGCCCAACGGGGGCAGTGAAACTGGTATTGAACGTACCGAATTCGTTGGTTTTTAGGGTTTGTTTCGCAATGCTCTCGCCATTCTGGTCGAGGAAGTCGAGGGTAACGTCCTGATTCGGGTTTACCGAAAACTGGTTCGTTTTGCCCCCGTACAGCAACCCTTTCACGTAAATCAACTGACCGGGACGATAGATGGCCCGGTCAGTAAAGAGGTTGACGTGCGTTTGTGGCTGCTCCAGGTTTACTTCCGGGCTAGTGCGGTAGTTGTACTGCTGGTCCGAAAAAATCGTGTCTTTCCCCAGCGTAATCAGGTATTGAAAGGCCGTCTGTAACGGAAGGTCTCCATCCGTAATTTTCACCCAGCCATTGTTATCAGCTTTGTACGTTTTTATAGGCATCAATGATTTGATACCGATAGTCTTTATCGTTGCATTTCGGATGGGCTCCCCCGTCAGACGATTCAGTACGACAATCGCCTGGGTTGTTCCATTCGTTACCGACGTCAGCAGATAACTAAGCTCCGATATCGTAAAGGACGCGTACTGAACCGATTCCGTTCTGGCCAGAAACTTGTCATCCGATGTAGCTAACAGGACATAGTGCCCGATGGGCAACCCGTTGACCGGCATCTCTACCGAATGCGGATTTAGGTCGCCATCATCGGGCAGCGAGACGGAGGATTCAACCACAGCAGGGCGCTTGAGCCACGCTGCGTACACCTTCTTTCGCTGCTCATCATCCCCATTAGTATTCCTGAACGTCTGCATCTCAGCGGCCGTCACCCGGAATACCCGGTACAATAGTTTGTTGACGTTCTGATAGCTAATCAGTGCCCGAAAGGGTTTGTCAGGTGCATTCAGCTCCTCCATCTGCACGGAAAGCGCAGAGGCAGTCAGGCGAGTTAGCCGTTGCGCAGCCTGTTTGGCTGACAAGCGTTTTGGGGAATCGCTTTATAATATCGCGGCAAATATCGGCAGCCATTTTCCGATTCCAGCGGGACGAGTCCGCTTGGGTAAGGGCTTGAGGGTCATCATATTCATCCAATGGACGAACCAGACCGCCCGTATTTGCCAGAAACTGCGCTAGCTGAAACGCGTAAACCGCTTCGGTTGGCTGATTTTTGTACCGGTTAATCAGTTCATTCAGCGTGTTTTTATACAGCGAATCGCGCTTCGGCAGTGTACTGTTTCGGTGAACAAATTCCAGCCGTTGCACATCCGTATCCGCTAACGCATCGGGCGAGGCATCATTCAGGTGAAAAGCCAGTAGTTGCTGGTACAGCAACAACGCCTGATAACGCCCCGACAGTGAATCGCGGCTCTGGATGGTGAGTTTGGTAAACGTTTCCGGTGCAGAGAAATAGACCGGCTGATCCAGTTCAAACCGAAAAACAGGCTTCAGTAAATCCGGCTCGGTATTCTGGAAGAAGTCGATAGCCCGGTGAGCGAGTAAATCATAGAGTGTAGGCCGAAGCGGGCGCGCATCCGGGTCGCCTTTTTCCAGCAGGGCATCGTAGACCGAAATGGGCGTTTTCTGCAACAGTGCCTTTTGCTCGACAGATGCCAGATAGGCGGATGTTACGGCATCGACTAGTTGACGGGCATCCCAGGTGGTAAAATCAGCGGTTGAGTCGGTTGATGCAGGGGACTGGTTGGTTCCAGCACTGGTCTTTCCTGCTGTCGTGGCGCGGCCTATCGTGGCCCGGCCTATCGTGGCGCGGTTATAGAATTTGTAGCGGTTTTGCTGAAAGTACTGCCAATACGCATCTGCTAATACCGACTGCAGAACAGATTTTGCCGGTTCGGGCGTGTCGGTAATGTCCGTTTGCAGCGAACGGACCAGTTCCTTATACGCATCCTCATCTGAATAGCTCCGAAAAATCATTCGCGATATGGCAGCTTTGGCCACCTGCGGATAGTTTTTCCGGGCTTTGGCTTCCTTATAAATTCTATTGGCAATCTCCAGAGCAGATTTTGGCAAACCCTTGGCAGCCAGTGAGTCAGCACGTTTCCAGTCGCGGGCGTAATCGGGCATGGGTTTATTTTGGGCAGAAGCGGCTAAGGAAAACAGGGCAAAAAAAAGAGTCAGGTAAGTGTGCATAGCGATGGCAGGTTGTTAGAATGGATGCAAAAAAAGCGGTTTTCCACAACGTGCTCTACTAAGACCCCGGTGCGTGTGAAAGGGTTTAATTGGTTGCCGTAAGTATATTTAGCCTTATTTAGCTTATACGCCTTTCTGCTATGCCTGCACTACTCGTGTTGTTCGCTTATCTCCTTCCGTTCCTCGTACAGCCTGAGGTCGACAAAACGTACCCGATTGGTCAGATCAAGGTGGCTTCCGGGGAAGTTCTTTTCTGGTTACATGACGAAACGCCTATTCACAAAGCCAGTTTCATCAAGCTCGCCAACGAAGGCTACTGGGATACGCTTACCTTCAATCGGGTAATCAACAATTTTGTGGCGCAGGGCGGGTGCCCCGACACACCAGCCGGTTTTTCTGATTCCCCTTACTTGTTAAAGCCTGAATTCAACCCAACGATACGGCACACGTACGGAGCCGTGGGAGCCGGTCGCGACAATAATCCAGATAAGCTTTCTGCGGGTTGCCAGTTTTACATTGTGCAGAGCAAAAAAGGGCTTCCTCGTCTCGACAATAATTACACCGTTTTTGGACAGGTTTTCAAAGGAATGGAGTTAATAGATGCCATCGTTGCCGTTAAAACCGATTCGACCAACACCCCCATTACACCCATCAAGCTGGATATTAATGTACTCAACCTAACGGCTAAAGAATTACAAAAGCTGGGTTATGCAGTGAAATAACCCAGCTTTTGTAGCTACTTCTTCAGCAAAAACGCGGTTAAATCGGCCAGTTGCTGGTTCGACATACCTAACGCCGTGGGGTCAGGCATCAGACTGGTTTTATATTGCCGACGGGAGAAAACCTCACTGGTGGGTATCGTGTGCTTCTGCCCTTTTATGCCCTTCACCACCAGCGATTCGGCTCCATCGCTTACCAGAAAACCATAATACGTCTGCCCTTTTTTGGTCGTTACCAGCCAGGGTTCGTAGCCAAAGGCAATCCCTGCATTTGGATGAACGATATTGTCCAGTAGAGCATTCTTATCGAATTTCTGGTTAATCTGCGTTAATTCCGGCCCAACGTCGGCCCCCTGCTGACCGTGCCGATGGCAGGTAATACAGTACGTTTTAAAAACCGTTTGACCTTTCTGGCTATTACCCGCAAGCATCGCAATCTGCGCGATAGCCGGGTCGTCGTTGCTCGTTTTTTCGACTTTTTCAGGCGTAGGCACACTTTCCTCTTTTCGGTCTACCGACACCGCCTGTACCGGCACCGTAGATACGGGAACCGTTTTGACCGGTTCTTTTTCCATCACCGTCTTTGCAGTGCTCTCTGCATTGGCCACTGGTTGAGCCGGCAAACTGGTCATAGAGGGCTTCTCGACTGCTGGCTGGGGTTTCTCCGTAACTGTCTGCGTTGGGGATTTCCAGGGAAAATACTCTTTGCCCATTGTTTTGACCGTCTGGTCTTTGTTGGTTCGAATACCGGGGCCAGCCGCTTTGATTAAATCATCTGAGAGCTTTCCATCAGCGGCAAGGCCGATCAACAACTTTGCCCCTTCAGCATCTTTTGACATGGTTACGGCCATTTTTCGTTTTTCATCGGCGGTAGTGTTTTCATCCAGGAGAACCTGGCGGTTGGTCAGCATTTTTTGCTCCTCCACTGATGTGTTGGCAGGCATCACTTCATTCCAGTTCAGGAATTTAGCCCAGTCGTTACCCCGTCTGAATCCTAACCAGTACTGAGCCTGGTCCGCTACGTCTTTATCCGTCGATTTCGATAGTTCCAGCATGGCTCTTGCGGCTGGTTCGCTCTTGATGAACCCAATCGTGACGATAGCCTGCTGCCGGGCCGTTGCGGTTAAAGACGCGTTATCGGCCCGTTTTTTCAGCATCGGAACGGCAGATGGCGGATGGAACTCCCAAATAAGGTCAGCCGTTCGCTGGTCCCAGTCGACAGGGTTTTCGGGCATTGTTTGACGCAAGTCGAAGAATAATGCTTCCTCTTTCCCGTCAGCGGCTTCCCCCAATGCGTTCAAATACCAGGGGTCTTTCCCATCATATCCTTTGACCAGGTTGTTCAGGATAAACCGGCACTCAGCAAACGGAATATCCCGGATAGCCACGGCCACCTCCCGCCGAACAGCCGCGTTTCGATCGATAGAGAGGTTGCCTAGTAGAGGTAATAAAGCTTTTTGAGAGGCTGTAAGGGTGGGAATTGATTTAGAATTTACGGGGGTTATGCTACGTAATGCACGTAGCGCTACCAGTCGAACTGGGGCATCAACGGCTTTCAAAAGCCGTTCAACCTCAAACTGACCCTCGGCTCCAAGTTGGGCCAACAGAAAAATAGCGCGTGCCCGGAAATAAGGATTCGGCGAGGTCAAAAGGCCCATTACGGGCTCAATGACGTCCTCACCCTGCTTAACCAGTGCCTCAAATCCCAGTATCCGGACATTGACTGCCGGACTACAGAGGGCAGCAATTTGCCCCTGCGTTGTTCGTAAGTCAATTTTAGGCGTTTTTAGCTTTTTTCCTTTGGGCGTAATTCGGTAGATACGGCCATACCCTTTTTGATCGTTCATCTGATGCCCTCCCACAACGGGATCGTACCAGTCGGCAATGTAAAGCGCTCCGTCTGCCCCTACCGTTACGTCGCTGGGGCGAAACCATTTACGGGTATCATTGGTAGCAGCATCCCATTTGTAGTTGGCATCCACTTCGGGAAATGTACTGACGAAATCCGTTCGCTGAAGTCGGTAGCCCGCACCGGAGGGCTCGGGTTTATAACTGAAAATAACGTTCCGGCCAGCATCCGCACTGAGCAGCATTCCCCGATACTGCGGACCAAGTTCATCCCCTTCATACATGACCATACCCGTTGGTGACCCAGCCCCCGTAATGTCGCCGACCGGCATAACGCCGGGGTCCTCCTGGTGCCAGTGTGCCGTTGGAATCGATTGACCGGGGCGTTGGTCCCCCTGCCAGTAACGGGTCCCATCACTACTAAAATACCCCGCGTTGGCACCTTCCATCAGCCAGCTGGTACGGCAGGCCACCACCTGATCGTCATTATCGTTCTGCCACATATTGCCGTAGGAGTCCAGCGCCGTTTCGTAGTTGTTCCGGAAATTATGCGCCATCACTTTCAGATGCGAACCATCCGGATTCATGCGCAGCGCCATACCCCCCGTCCAGACCCGGCCATCGTCGCTTACCTGATTTCCCTGATTGAGTTTATTGTATGGTGTTCCTCCGACGTATAAACTCCCTGACCGTAGTGTCCAGCCATCAATATCAGTCACGATATGTGGCCCAGCGTTGCCCGTGTTAAAATAATACTTTCCATCCGGACCTGCTACTAGCGCATGAAGTGAATGGTCATGATCCAGGCCCCCGAATCCAGTCAGCATAATTTCTTTCCGGTCGGGTTTATCGTCGCCATTTTCGTCGGTATACACAACCAGATTGGGTGCACAGGATACAATAACCTTGTTTCCAATGACGGCAATACCAAGCGGAGATACCAGGTCTGGGTCCTGCACGAATACCTTGCTATTGTCGGCTTTGCCATCGCCATCGGTATCTTCCAGAATCATGATGCGCTCCCCTTCCGGATGGTCGAGACGGGTTTCTGCCTTGTTATTGAATTTCCGGTAGTTGACCGCTTCCGTAACCCATACCCGCCCTTTGGCATCAATATCCATGTTTGTTGGATTGTTGAACATGGGTGACTCGGCCCAGAGGGTAGCTTCCAAATCGTCGGGAAGATAAAGCTGGCCAGAATCGGCAGCCACTACGTTCTGGTACGTTTGATCCCTATTCGTTGAAGCCGTTTCGGGTCCAGACTGGAACGTTTGCCCGGCCAGATACAAAAACCCAATGGCTGCCAGCGGGATAGGACTAAGAGAAAAGATTGTTTTCATTAGTTGTTTTACAGGCTGGTCAGCGCAGTTTGGTATTATTCCTACTGCGCCCCGGCTACTTTACAAGTCACTCTACTCGTTAACTAAACAGCGACCGAACGGTCCTATTATTGTGTTGATAACTTTCCAGCATGGGTTTCCCCGCCGGAACGGCCCCTTCAATCTGGAGCCATCCTTCATACCCAATAGCCGTCGATGGCCTGCCGGACCTTGGCCAAATCGACCTGCCCCTGGCCAAGCAAATGGCCGTTCTCTTTCAGATGAAACTTCGCAGATTCGTTCTTTACCAAGGTCTCTGATTTCCTGAAAAATATCGTATCCCATCACCGACGAATTACAGACATCGTAGTACACCTTAATAGCCGGTGACCCGACCGCATCCAGAATGGCCAGATGTTCGGATGCCGACAGCCAGGATTCGATTCCCAGCACGATGCCCGCTTTCTCGGCTTTGGGGGCTACGGCTTTCAACCGCTCAATGACTACCTGAGTGCCCTCTTTGTCATTCCGCAGGTCATTGTTATTAAAAAATGCCAGCAGAACATTTTTCACGCCCAATGCTTTCGCGACATCGACACTATCCTGCACCCATGTTCGGTACGTGCGTCCGATTTGTACGGAATTTCATTTAAGAGGCCGATGGCTAAACCACCAATGGCAACGCCAGTCTGTCGGGCAGTCTCCCTGTAGGCACGTTGCATAGCAGGCTGGCGCAGATGCTCGTAGTCCGCTTTTGTATTCAAACTAACCTGCACACCATCCAGACCAATTTGTTTTGCTATCTTAAATGCGTTACTGTCCCCGGCCGGACCGATAGACCAGTCGCAGGCACCAATCCTGAAAGCGAACCTCAGGCGTATGAACGCGGGCAAAGGCGGGCTGCAAGAGGGCAGCTAGTCCGGCACTCAGCGAATACCGCAGTAAATGACGACGATTCATCCGTTTTTAGTTGGTAAGGGATTATCAAAGATAAGCATCGATACCCTATTTAACAGTAACCATCGTAGATCAAACAGGCTTAAACGAAGGCAACAAAAAATTTTATCAAGACCGCTTCCAACTGTTTGACTCCGTCAGGAGTCTTATACTTGTTAGCGATGATATGCAGGATGAATACGCATTAGTAGAAGGATGCCGACGGCAGGACCGGGTTGTACAGCGACTGCTCTATGAGCGGTTTGCCGGGAAGCTCTTTGTCGTTTGTAAACGATACGTTAAGGATGCTGATGAAGCTGAAGATGCCTTGCAGGATGCCTTCGTAAAAATATTTCGACACATTGACACCTTTCGATTTGAGTGCCCTCTGGAAGCCTGGCTAAAACGAATTGTTATCAATACCGCGTTGAAGTTTTTGAGAAAACAGAAGCCCTGGGAAACAATGAGTAATGATAGTATTGATGTTCAGGAAATGGCTTCAGTGCTGCCACAGGCCGATGAAAGCTTGCCCGCTCTGAATTATCAATACCTGCTACAACTCGTTCAGGAGTTGCCTCCCGGTTGCCGAATGGTGTTCAACCTGTACGCAATCGAAGGGTATAACCATCCCGAAATTGCGAAGATGCTCGACATTGCCGAAGGAACCTCTAAATCACAATATGCCCGCGCCCGGGATTTATTACAACGAAAAATAAAAGCCGATAGTCGATTTACGGATGAGCACCCCGCAGAAGGTCGTAAACCACTTGTCTGACCCCTATCATTGATTATAAAATGGATGAATTAGCGAAGAAAATACCGGCCGATATGTGGCGCAAGACATTTGACGAAGCGGCCGAAACCCCTCCGTCCCGTGTTTGGGATGCTATAGAACGGCAACTCGATGAGTCAGGTAATACAAAAATAATTCCTCTTTGGGGGGCAGGCTTGGCCTCATACCGCCCACTGCTTTGGGGTACGGGTCTGGCTGCTGCTATGGCGTTACTGCTGGTAGGCTGGTGGGTTATGCCTATACCAACTGGTAGTGAGCAACCCAGGTTGTCGGACCAACGGCAAACGGGCGTGACACCTGCGGTTCCTAAAACCACTGTCCCGGAAAACTCATTAGCGTACGAGTCACAAGAGCCGCCTGTGCGACCTGTTAAACAGGCGGCTAAGCCCAGCACATCATCGGCAGAAAAAGGCGCTAGCCCGTCGTATGATTTGGCTGTACCTCCGCTGGAAAGCCAGCCCGACGGTTCATCACCACAACTTGCTATGAAATCATCAGCCGAACTGCCGGTTTCGGTTGAGCCCCTGAACTTACGGTCCGGTGGTGCTGAGCTGCTCATCAAAACGATGAGCAGCCTGACAAATAATCCGGCGGTTAGTCCCATAGCAACCGCTTCGTTTGTTCGGGAAGATCAGTCTTCATTGATCACACCGAGTTCCGAGCAGCTAAAGACGCTTAGGGGAAAGCCAATTCGCCTGCATGAGTTCGGTCATATTTATAGAATTGTATGGTTCCAGCGCTCAGAAGTAACGGCGCAACCGGAGGTCTCTGCGTCAAAGCAAAAAAGTCGGAAACTTTGGGCTTCAGCGTCTATTATGCCCGGGGCCTTTAACCCAGTAGTTTCCGTACAGATGGCCTCATTGGCAAATGCGGGTGTACTTAAAAATATGTCTGTTGCTAACAGTGCTTATCAGGCTCAGTCGGTTACCAGCCGGGCCAATTTCTCAATGGCCTACCAAGTCACTGCCGGTGCGTTGCTCAACAAACGCTGGTCGATAGAAACAGGCGTTGGGTTTCTAACAGGTCGCTCAACGGTCGATACTCCCGCTCAGCTATCTGCCAATGGTATCGTCGCTACCAATGACCTTAGAACAGCCACTGGGAATTTTTACGTAGATGCCCTGCGCAACAGTAGTACCAACGGACGCAAGACTACGAGTCTGGATCAGGCTAATTTTGCTAACAATGCATACGTACAGCCCACTTATAGCGGCAAAACCCGCCAGATACTTACAAATGATTATCAGTTTGTTCAGGTTCCGGTTCAGGTAGGTTACCAGCTAAGACCCCGGAAACGCCTGAGTCTTGCCGTACTGGGTGGTTTCATTTCCAACATTTTCATCCGTAATACGGTTGATAATGAGATTATTGTTACGACGAAGGACGAAATCTACCGGCCCGTTTCGTTTGCCGCTATTGTGGGAGCCCGCTTCCGCTACCAGCCTTCGGCCCAATGGTCAGCTTCATTGGCGGGTGTCTATCAGCCATCGATAGGGTTGGTTACACTGGCAAATTCGCAGGTGCAAAGCCAGCCAACTACAGCGGGTATGACACTGGGGGTCGACTATCATTTTTAACCCACTTTAGCATGAAGCTTACTGTAGCAGTATTGCTTGTTGTCGTTTTCGTTCGTTGCATGAGTAATCTTACGCCACAAACGCCACAGAATACGGCCACGGATAAACTCACTATTCGAACCGGTACTTCGTTCAATATGTGTACCGGTTATTGCAGAAACGATTATGTTTTCAACGGTACCAGTGTTACGCTGGCACAGGGTGGGGTATTCACTCAGACTCAGGTGACGCCCCGAAGCTGTCAGTCAACGATTAGCCAGACTCAGTGGAATGACATTAAAGTACTGGCTAATCTGGACGCATTTAGTAAAACAGCGACTGTATTGGGCTGTCCCGACTGCACTGACGGGGGCGCTGAATACATTGAGATACAGGTGGACAACCAGAAACACCGGGTTACTTTTCCGTACGGTAAAACAATTCCCGGATTTGAGACGCTGGTTGATATCTTACGTACGCAACGAAATACATTCAAAACCTGTCCATGACCCTGGTATCACCAAAATCAGTTCGATAGCAGTGCGTTTTTAACCTCATCCATTGTGCTATGAAAACGACCCTATTCTCCAATACAGTCATTTGTTTTACCAGCATTCTACTGGCAGCTATAAGCTGTAAAAGCACTTCGGTGAATCCTAATCCTGGTTCAGGCACCGCCAGTGAGTTGCGCGTATCGGCCCCTTTTGCCGATCAGACAACGCAATTTGCTTTCGATGCTACCAAACGGGTAGTTGCCCAGGAAGGACAGGCCAAGAATGTGTTCATTTCTCCGCTTAGTTTGCACATTGCGCTGGGCATGGTTCTAAACGGGGCTAATGGCCAAACGGCGCAGGAAATTCAGAAAGCATTAAAATTGGATGCCCAGACATTAACCGAAGCCAATACAACGTACCAGAATTTACTCGAAAACCTGCCGGGAGTAGACCCTGCTGTAACATTAACTGTTGCCAACTCGGTTTGGTACCGGAATACCTATCAGGTAGAAAATACCTTCCAGGACCTCCTTAAACAGACTTTTAAGGCGCAGGTATCTGCACAGGATTTTAACGATCCAGCCACGGTAAGCAAAATCAATAACTGGGCCAGTGAGCAAACAAAGGGTCGAATTCCTAAAGTCATTGAGCAGATTCAGCCCGATAACATCATGTTTCTTCTGAATGCGCTCTATTTCAAAGGCGACTGGCAGTATCCTTTCAGTGTTGATAATACCATGAATGCCCCTTTTAAATTAGCCTCGGGCCAATCGACAACTGTCCGCATGATGCGCCTTGAAGCCAACCTGAAGCGTTTCTTCCAGGCTAATTACCAGGCCATTGAGTTTCCCTACGGTACCGGAAAGTTTGCCATGACCGTTTTATTGCCTTCAGAAAGTACAACGGCTGATGCCCTGATAAGTAGCTTGACCAGTGCCGAATGGGCGAAAATTCAGAAAGGTATGCTACTGGGTAAAATAGATATTGGTTTACCAAAGTTTACGCTGAATTATGACATACTGCTCAATAAAGTGTTGAGTGATATGGGTATGCCTACTGCTTTTACGGATCGGGCAGACTTTACTAAAATAAATAATAAAGGAGGGCTGACACTTAGCTTTGTTAAGCAAAACACATTTGTTGCTGTCGATGAAAAAGGAACAGAAGCGGCTGCTGTTACATCGGTAGGTGTTGTCACAACATCGGTACAACTACCAACCCTTATCGACCGCCCCTTTGTGTTTATTATTCACGAAAAAACAACCGGAACGATCCTGTTCACTGGCAAGATTGCCGATCCAACTAAAACAAATTCATGAGATTTTTAACGAACGTTTTTCTATTCCTTACTTTACTCGTCGTGTTAAATGGATGCACGAGTAAAGACGTTGTTCTGGCCCCTAAGATTGCCGGTTTAGTGGGTACATGGCGGCTTATTCAGCCAGATTCCTCCCATACAGTAACCTTAATTTTAGCCCTGGATACTGATAACCCACCGCTTGACATAACCCCATTCCTGGCCAATGGACAATCATCGGTAAATGACTATACCGTACGCCTGTTCGCGACTATTGATGGTATGATGTCTGCGGGCAATCTGAGTAGCACAAAAAAAGCGGGTACCCTCAAGGCTACTGAGTTCGAGCAGCGCTATTTCACAAATCTAAGGGCCGTTGTACGCTATGACCTGATAGCGCCAGACAAACTCCGTTTACAGCATGGTGGTGAGTCCCCTTATGTCATGATGTACGAACGAACAAATTGATTAGGAGTTTTTTAGAAAGCGTCTTCAAAAAAATTAAAGCATAGGCAGGCTGTCTCTTTGTGGTCCACCGATCTTTTCAACAACGATAATAGTTGTCTTTTTGTGTAAGAACCAACATTACCCGGCCGTAATCAGGACAGCCGGGTAATTTTTTGCTCTTCATTCCAACGGTTCCTCTTGGTACGGGGTCTCTGCGTAAAACCTTGACGCACAAACCCCATGAAAACTACACCTTTACTTTTTCTGCTGGTAGTTACCTGGCTTACCGGATGCACCGATAAATGCGAACAGACACGTACCTTCCGACGCTATACGCCCGTTACGCTGACGGTTCAGCAGGTACGGGCAGGCGTGCGTGTAGAAGCAGTTCAGACGCTTCATAAACCGGGCAAAATTTACACAAAAGATGGCTTTCTGTTCATCAATGAACTGAAAGAGGGTATTCATATAATTGACAACCGCAATCCCGCGTTACCGCAGCCAATTGCGTTTCTCAGGATTCCGGGCAATGGCGACATGGCCGTTCGGAACAACATCCTATACGCTGACAGCTATATGGATCTGGTAGCGTTTGACATCAGTAACCCCGCTCAGCCTCATGAGGTAAGCCGCGTAGAATCCGTATTTTCAAATGGGCAATTTGAAGGGGGCTGGTGGAACGTTAACGCTCAAACACTCACCCTCAGCGACCAGCGCGTTGAGTACGTGACAGAAACCATCAGAACCGATTGCGACGATGCCAGCCCCGGCAGTTGGGTCAATTGTCCAGGCTGCGACAGAGCCCTCCTGAATTTCAGTTCATCGCCGTTGGCGAGTCAGCCTAACAATAACGGTACTGCAGGTTCGATGGCCCGTTTTGCCTTATACAATAACTTTCTTTACACGGTTGGCCAGTCGGATATGCAACTGTTCGACATTGAAAATGCGGCCAAACCCAGAGCCAAAAACCGCATCAACCTGGGCAGTGGTATTGAAACCATTTTCCCCTACAAGGATAAACTCTTCATTGGCTCTCAAACGGGCATGTTTATTTACGACAATAGCAACCCGGCCAACCCTGTTCGACTATCGGTTTTCCAGCATGCCCGCGTGTGCGACCCCGTGGTAGTGGATGGCGATATTGCCTACGTTACCTTACGAAACGGAACTGCGTGTAGCGGATATACTAATCAATTGGATGTAGTGGACATTAGTAACCTTTCCAACCCTACACTACTCAAAAGTTACCCCATGCAAAACCCGCATGGCCTTGGTGTCGACTTCCCGAATCTATTCATCTGCGAAGGTGCGTTTGGGCTGAAGAGTTTCGACGTGAGTTCCCCTCTAAATATAAAACAGTTGAGCCAGGTAACAGGTCAGGATGCGTATGATGTAATTCCGCTCAACAAGACGTTGCTGATGATTGGGAAAGATGGGTTGTATCAATTCGATTACAGCAATCCGGCACAACTGCATCAGGTAAGTAAACTGTCAGTCAATCGTCCGTTCTAATTACCGATTCGTCATGAAAGTAATCTCTTTTCTGCTGATGGGCTTCCTGCCCTTGTTGGTTTGGGGGCAAACAACCCCTTTCAAGCCCATATTCACGAACATGACCGAATTGGGAGCTATGTTTGGTCAGGTTCGCTATAGCAACGGCGCTAATTTTTCGGAGTCGGTAGCGAAGCGGGTCAACCTAACGGGTCAAACCTTCAACGGCGTTTTAGTGCATCCTCGTTTGGCAATTGGGGCTACCGTTGGGGTAGACTGGTATAATGCGGCACTGATAATGCCCATATGCGCGGGACTACGCTACGATTTGGCTCGGCCCAACGGCAAAAATCTTAGAATTTTCAGCAGTTTGGATACGGGCTGGGGATTTGCCTGGCTTAACGAAGATGCAACGGGTTACAAAACTACTGGTGGATGGACTATCTCGCCGGGTGTTGGCTTCCGGGTTGGCAAGCCGTCCAATGCCAATTTCGTTATGTCGCTGAGTTATAAACGTCAGGCTGCGGAAGCCGATAAGCCCTTATTTTACAACGAACTGGCGAAGCACGAAACCCGGGTTTACAACCGCATGGCGGTCAGAATGGGAGTTAGTTTTTAAGGAAATGCAAAAAAGTTAAAATTCATTTTGTATGAAGTAGCTAACAATTAAGGCTATTCTGAGTTTTACAAGCAAGACACAATAGGGGGTAGGATTCAAAATCAGGTAATTTGTATTAACATCCGTTGATTTCAACATTTTTACGAATTATAGGCCAACAATCTGTATCTATTTGTTGATTTCAGCGTCTAAAGATTGGTCAGGAACGCTATATAGTTTGATTGATACATCGATCCGAAAAATATAACCCGAATCGATTATTAAGCAACTGGTTTGGTACTCATTATTAACTGAATGATACGGTACGAATTGGTCCTCGCCATCACAAAAAATAGTTATGAAAAAACACGTTTCACTTTTTGTTGGTAGTCTACTTTTCGTTGCCGGATACCAACAGGCACAAAAACAGGTACAATACGCCAAATCCAGAGTTGCCGTTGAAAGCCCGGCTTATGCTGAGAAACCGGTTATTGTTCCCGTCGTAAATACGCCGACCCTTGCATTTTATTTGAGCAGATCATTTGCAAAGAACTAGCTAACTTATCTTAGTAGCACAAAAAAAATCCACTGATTAATCAGTGGATTTTTTTTGTGCTATCAAACTATTTACGCCATAGCGAATTTGTTCTGATTACGTTTCCGCTCATTCTCGTCCAGGAAAACTTTGCGAATCCGCAGCGCTTTTGGCGTTACTTCAAGGTACTCGTCCTTCTGGATGTATTCCATACACTCTTCCAGTGAGAACGATATTTTCGGGGCAATCTTAACGTTGTTGTCCGAACCCGAGGCCCGCATGTTAGTCAACTGTTTTGCGGTTTGCACGTTAACAACAATATCGTTCTGACGGTTGTGTTCGCCAATTACCTGACCCGTATAAATCTCGTCGCCCGGCTCAACAAAGAATGAACCCCGATCCTGAAGTTTATCAATTGAGTAAGCAGTAGCCATACCACTGGTCATTGAAATAAGCGACCCGTTGATACGCTCGGCAATTGGTCCTTTGTATTCCTGATACTCTTTGAACCGGTGACTCATAACGGCTTCACCGAATGTAGCCGTCAGAACGTTGGAACGCAGGCCAATCAGACCACGCGATGGAATATTAAACTCAAGGTGCTGCAAGTCGCCTTTTGGCTCCATAATCAGCAATTCACCTTTCCGCTGCGTTGCCAGTTCGATTACTTTACCAGCCGTTTCTTCGGGAACATCGACAACAAGCGTCTCGATTGGCTCTAACTTATGGCCATTCTCGTCTTCTTTATACAACACCTGAGGTTGGCCTACCTGCAACTCGTAGCCTTCCCGACGCATCGTTTCGATCAACACCGACAAGTGAAGAATACCCCGGCCATACACCAGGAAGCGATCTTCACTATCCGTATTTTCGACGCGCAGCGCCAGGTTTTTCTCAATTTCCTTATAAAGACGCTCACGCAGGTGACGAGAGGTAACAAACTTACCTTCCTTACCGAAGAAGGGCGAGTTGTTAATCGTGAACAACATGTTCATGGTTGGCTCGTCCACCGAAATTCGGGTGATGGCTTCCGGGGTGTCAAAGTCCGTCAGTGTATCGCCAATTTCGAAATCTTCCAGGCCGGTTACGGCACAGATATCTCCACAGGCAACTTCTGTCACTTTAACTTTACCAAGTCCCTCAAAAGACTGAAGTTCTTTCACCTTTACCCGTCTCACCGAGCCATCCGCCTTTACGAGACCCATATTGGCACCTTCTTTCAGCGTTCCCCGATGCACCCGTCCGATAGCAATCCGACCAACGAAAGCCGAGTAATCGAGCGATGTGATCTGCATCTGTGGCAAACCCTCGTTCATAGGGGGTGCCGGGATGGTTGCTACAATGGTATCGAGCAGGTACGTAATGTTATCCGTAGGATTCTTCCAGTCTGGACCCATCCAGCCCTGTTTAGACGAACCATAAACCGTCGGAAAATCAAGTTGGTCTTCCGTAGCGCCCAGGTTGAACATCAGATCGAACACTTGTTCGTGAACTTCCTCTGGACGGCAGTTTTCCTTATCGACTTTGTTAATGATTACAATTGGCTTCAAACCCAATTGTAACGCTTTGCTTAATACAAAGCGCGTTTGTGGCATGGCTCCCTCAAAAGCGTCGACCAGCAGACAAACGCCATCGGCCATTTTCAGCACACGTTCAACCTCACCGCCGAAGTCACTGTGGCCTGGTGTGTCGATAATGTTGATTTTGACATCGTTGTAACGAACCGATACGTTCTTGGAAACGATGGTAATACCCCGTTCCCGCTCAAGGTCGTTGTTGTCCAGAATCAGGTCGCCGAATTCCTGATTGTCCCGAAAAAGTTTGGATGCGTGAATAATCTTGTCGACCAGCGTAGTTTTGCCGTGGTCAACGTGGGCGATGATTGCTATATTACGAATTGATTGCATACACTGTATGAACCAGTTTCTGGCTGATCCAATTGGTTTTCATGATTTATAGTATCCTTCTGGAACGAGGTATAAATAATCATGGAAATCAAATAGATCCCGATCCAGCTAATTTTAGCGCAAAGGTACGAAATTATACGCTGAAACACAGATTTTTACAAGTAATAAAACGAAAAAAGCCCTTTCGGGAGCATTGTTCTTGTATAAATACAATTTCTTAACAGTTGCTTAATGCTTTGGACATCCACAGGCATTTTTCTTACGGAAAAGACCGGTATTGAACAGCCCGCCACGCTTCACTTTATAGCCTTTTTTCTTGCGTTTAAAGATTGCTTTTTCTGACGAAGCAGTAGCAGGGGTGGCCATTGTTTCCACGGGTAATTCGACGACCATCAATGATGCAATAACCAACAGAAGTATATTTATCTTTCTCATAATGCAACCTGCTTTCTGTAATTAACGTCAAAATAACTACTTTCGTCATCCAGCAAGCTATATTTTCTGAATGAGTCCGAATCCCGACTTCCTGATCGTTTACGGCACACTTCGGCCCCCTTTTGATAATCAATTCGCTCTGTACCTGCGTAATCGGGGCCGCCTGATGGGAGAAGGTGCGTTTGCTGGCCAGGTATTTAACATGGGAGGTTACCCAGGTGCCATTTATCAGGAAGATGCTGATACCCACGTATGCGGCACCGTTTATGACATTGGCAATCAGAAAGAAACGACGCTGACTTACCTGGATTACTACGAAGGTGTTGGTGACGACTTTGAGCACCCAACCGAATTTGTTCGGGCTATCATCCCGGTGCAATTCAATGAACAGGTAGCTGATTGCTGGGTTTACCTGTATGATTTGCCCACTGCCGATAAACCCCTGATAGAATCGGGTGATTTTGCACTGCATATCAGCAGTTCACACTACTAGAATACACGTTATGCCACAAAAACACCGGCTCATTCAATGAGCCGGTGTTTTTGTATACTTTTCAACTACTCAAATCTTACCTTGGTCCGCGTGAACGACCACTACCGTTGTAACTTCCTCTACTCCCGCTACGGGCATTGGGGCTGCTCCCACGATTATAATTATAACGGGGGGCGGGCGCATAGTATCGCTGACGGACTACAACCGGTGGACGACGTACCACAACGGGTGGCCGATAATAGCCATAGGGACTATAACCATTACCATAGTATGGACGAGCTCCGTATCCGCCATAACCAACGCCTGTACTTACGTAACTAGGGCCGCAACTTGTCATTAGCGCAACTAACAATCCAGCCACGAACAAGGGAATTATTTTAATCGTTTTCATAGTATTGTTCATTGGTTTGCCTGTTAAATAATTTATTTTCAGAGAGCCAGTGAATAGCCGTTACGCCCGATTCCCTAAACTGATGTTTGCCTTAGTAACCTTGTCCACTGCCAAACCGACTTCTCTACGTGTAGGCGTTTTCGTTCCTGTTTGGTAGTTAGACAAATCAAAAACCCCTGCGTTTAATGAAAACGACAAAAAAGTAGGTAAAGTTTAACTAAAAGCCTGACCGTGAGAACACAGTCAGGCTTTCAAAAGAGAAAATGAAGCAGTGAATTTATGCTTTCAGTTTGCTTTTCAAATAGGCTAAAGCAAGTTTATAAGAATTAGCTGCGGCCTCTTTGTTATAGACCGGATTACTTGGATTGGCAAACCCATGTCCGGCATCATACATTTTTACAGTCAGTTTCTCACCGGCTTTCTGCATATTCTCTTCGAACAGCTTTACCGATTCTGGCGTAATACCCTTGTCCTGCGTACCGAAAAAACCGATCACGTCGGTATTAAGTGTTTTCAATTTTTCGACATCCTGCTCAGGTCGGCCATAGTACATTACACAGCCTTTCGCCTGCTTGCCTTCCAGTATTGCAGACTGGAGTGACAACATACCACCAAAGCACCAGCCAACGCTGGCAAACTCAGCTTTTGGCCCTGCATAGGCAATACCTCCTTTCATGATGCTGGCGAGCCGATCTTTACTGGCGGCACTCATCAACTTACCTGCTTCGGATGGTTCGGTCGCTACTTTACCGTCATACATATCCAGAGCCAATACGTTTACGTCCTTTAAGTCACTATAGTACTTCTCGGCCTCTTTTTTAATGTTGTCGTTCAACCCCCACCATTCCTGATAAACCAGTAACCATTTATTAGATGGCTTTTGCGCTTTTATCATAAATCCGCTGGCCGATTGGCCGTCGGGAGTTGGAAAGGTGACCATTTCCCCCGCGCCTTTGTAAGTAAATGGCAATGGGCTGACGTGTAACTGCTGAAACGCCGGGTTTGCTGCCAGTAGTGACATATCGTTTCCGGGAGTGTGGCAAACGGGGATGGCCGTTTCCCGGGTTTCTTTAACAGGCGTTACGTAAGCTAGTAACGACATAAAGAAGGATAGCCCGGTTATAAAAATGATTTTCATGCGTATTTGACGGTTAGATGACTAGTGGTAACGGAAAGAGCAATGATTTAGTTAGAAACTATGCCTTCACCAATTCAAAAATTGTAATCTCCGGCAGAATACCAACCCGACCGGGATAACCGATATACCCGTAACCCCGATTGATATACAATCGCTGATTACCCTGCTCGTACAAGCCCGCCCACTGTTTGTAAAAATACTGCGCCGGACTCCACCTGACATCGCCCAGGTCAACGCCAAACTGAGCACCGTGCGTATGGCCACTGAACTGAACGTCAATATCGCCATAATTTGGTCGCACCTCGGCATCCCAGTGAGTGGGGTCATGCGACAGCAACAATTTGACCGGGTACTCTTCCGTGCCCTTGTAGGCTTTAGCCAGATTCCCAACGCGTAGAGCCGCCGGACCAAAACCAAGATTCTGTACGCCAATAAGCGCGATTTTATCTCCGTTCTGCTCCAGTATTTTATGCTCGTCCATCATGATGTTCCAGCCCATTTGCTTGTGAGCCGCCACTACATTCAGCACGTTCTGCCGTTCGGCCTGAGCACTTGGCCACTGCACATACTTGCCGTAGTCATGGTTACCCAGCGTTGAGTATACGCCCAGTGGCGCTTTCACTTTACTGAATACGTCGATATAGCTATTTACCTCTTCGGCGTGGCTATTTACCAGGTCACCGGTGAAAAACACGAGGTCCGGTTTCTGACCAAGCAACATTTCCACCCCTCCACGTACCGCCGTTTTATTAAAGAAACTACCCGAGTGAATGTCTGAAATCTGCGCGATTGTCAAACCATGAAATCCCGAGGGCAGGTTTTTCATGGGTAACTTGATGCGCCGGATACGGTAGTCGTGGGCACCCGACACTATACCCCAGGTAAAGCCTGCCAGTGGGATGGCTCCTACTACCAGCGCCGTCTTCATCAGGAAGTCGGAGCGTGAGATGGTATCGGTAGTGGGCATAGTCTGCCGGGTTGAATCCTCCACGGCTTCACGCACTTCGGGCTTGTAAAACAGGGATACAATCCAGCGAAAGAACCGACCAATATCATCAATTAATATAATGAGTACGGCGAATATTTTCGAGAAGTAAGGAATGGCAATAACGGCCCACATGAAAGTCCGCATATTCCGACTAATAGAGTCGGGGGGTACTAATTGCATGATTATGTACAGCAACAGCGACACCGCCGTAAACCCCCAGAACGCAATAGCAATTAGTCGCTGCGTACTTTCTGTTGTTGAGCGACTAACGGTTTTGATGGCCTGAAAAACATACCAGTCAATTAACAGAAGAATGGCGGGTAGAATAAAAAAAAGAGCGGTACGGTTCATAACTAAAGGCCGGGTCGCCGGTGCGATGAAAGAGCTAAGGAGCGGAAGAGTAAATTTGCAGGCAGTGCACATTCACTCTTCCGCTCCTTAGCTCTCTATATGTTTACACTAATTCTTCCTCTGGCTGTAACTTTTCTTTCCTCATTTCCAGAGCAGGGTCCTTCTTACCAAACCACTTCATCCGAATCCGCTCATTGATCCAGTACAAACAGGGTACGATAACCAGCGTTAAAACGGTAGAGAAGGTTAATCCAAAGATAATTGTCCAGGCTAGAATATTCCAGAATATTGAACTATCGCCCCCAATGACTACGTGCGGATCAAAATCGCGGAATAGACCGACGAAATCAACCGTTAAGCCGAAGGCCAGCGGCACCAGGCCTAGTACGGCAGCGGTGGCAGTCAATAGTACCGGCGTCAAACGAATACCACCCGCATCAATGATTGCCTCGCGCAGGGGAACGCCCCGGCCCCGTAACTCCTCGATGAATTCAATCAGCAAAATTCCGTTCTTCACGACAATACCCGCTAAGGCAATAATACCCACCCCGGACATGATGACCGAGAACGATTTTCCGGCAATGATGAATCCCAGGAGTACTCCAATCAAGGATAAGAGTATGGTCACGAATATAATTAGCGGCTTAACAACGGAGTTGAACTGCGTGGCCAGAATCAGATAAATCAATAGAATAGCAACCCCGAAGGCTGAAATCAGGAAACTCATCGACTCCTGCTGGTCTTCCTGTTCGCCCCCCATTTTAATGGTATACCCATTTGGCACATCCATCTGGTCAATTACCTGTTGTATCTGCGCAACAATCTGGTTGGCGTTGTAGCCCGGCACCACGTCTGAACTCAAGGTTACCAGTCGCTCCTGATTTTTGCGATTTATCTGGCTGAACGTCGTCGAATAGGTGATATCAGCTACAGAGGTGATCGGTACCTGCCGTAGTTGTCCACCCGCTACCATGTCCCGATACACAATGTTCAGGCTCAGGAGCCGATTTATCTGGCTCCGGTCATCGGGTTTGAGCCGTACCATGATGGGATATTCATCTTTTGCATCACGGAACCTGGACACTTCCAGCCCAAACAAAGCCGTTCTGATGGTGCCGGCTATCTGTGCGGATGAAATACCTTCCCGTTCAGCTTTCTCACGATTAATATTGATGACAATTTCAGGCTTGTTGGTAATCAAATCTGACTTCAACTGGTCAATACCCTGAATGCCTGCCTGACTAATTTTTTGCCCAACCTGCTTCTCAATCGCTTGTAGTTCTGTAAAATCGTCGCCGGCAATTTCGATAGAAATCGGTTTACCGGTTGGCGGCCCCGTTGATTCACGTTCCACCGAGATTTCACTGCCTGGCAAGCCACGCATAGCAACCCGAACCTTAGCTAACAGGGAATCGGTTGAGATGCCATCCCGCTCTTCATTTCCTTTGAACGCCACTGTCACCTTCGATTTCTGTGGGGTAGCAGCCCGGTCAGGATTTTGTGGATCACCGGCGTTTTTGCCCACATTCGATATAACCGAGTTAACAACTTCGGTAGCGTCATTCTCCTGTAGCACCTTAAATATTCGCTTCTCGATTATCTTCGACACGGAGTCGGTTACCGTAGCATCGGTACCTACCGGCATAACGTTGTATACGTAGATGTAGTCCGGTTCTCCGCTTGGGAAGAAGATAACTTTGGGTTTGGCGATACCCGTAATGATGAACGTTACAATCAACAGCACAAACGCGCTTACAACGGCCAATACAGGTCTCCAGCCTGTCAGTACCCAGGAAATGAGGCCACGGTAGCCATTTTTGAGTGCTGGCAACAGTCGGTTCTGAAAGGGAACAATCAACTTTGGCGTTAGCACGTAATGGTTGAATACGTACAGAATCAGGAAGAATACGAACAAATTTCCAATACCCCGGTCAATCACGTAGCCGATACCGGCCAGTACGGTCAGGATGATTAACGGCCGTTTGATTTCATCAAAATTTTGTTTGCCTTCATGGTTATCGTCCTCATGCCGTTTCATAAACGTTACGGCAAAGACGGGGTTGATTACGTAAGCCACGAACAAGGAAGCAAATAGTGTCAGGATAAGCGTGAGGGGTAAGAACTTCATGAACTCCCCAACGATACCCGGCCAGAACAAGAGTGGGAAGAAAGGGGCAATGGTCGTTAACGTACCCGAAAACACGGGTACAAATACTTCGCCCGCTGCCGCTTTTACCGCCTGTTTGATATCCCAGTCCTTGTTTTCATTAAAGAGCCGGTGGGAGTTTTCGATAACCACAATGGCATCATCCACCACTAAACCCAATCCCAGCAGGAAAGCAAACAGAACAATTGTGTTCAGGGTAAAGGCCGTTCCCACTACGGGGCCAAGCACAGGCATCATCACAAACGCAACCAGTGCTGATAAGGGTACCGACAGGCCAATAAATATGGCATCCCGAACACCCATGAAAAACATCAGGACCAGTACTACGAATATAAAGCCCAATACTACCGTGTTAATCAGGTCGTTCACGTTCTCACGGGTACGTTCCGACTGGTCGGCGGTAATCTTCACGTCCAGTCCCTGCGGAAACCGGGACTCTTTGTACTCATCAATCGTTTTCTCAATCCTGTCAGCGGCAGACAGTAGATTAGCCCCCGACCGCTTGATAACGTTCAGTGTAACAACCGATTTATTATTCAGGCGGGCGAAGCTTTGCTGTTCTTCAAAGCTATCCTGCACATTAGCAATGTCGCCGAGCCGGACAGTTGCTCCCGTTGCCGTACGAATCTGTAGGTTTTGAAGTTGCGTAACATCCGTAAACTCTCCTTTTACCCGTACCGTCCGTCGAACGCCATCAACATTCAGATCACCACCCGATATATTGATATTTTCGCCCTGCACGGCCTGTTGAATATCCGTAAAAGCCAACCCTGCGGACTGCATCCGGGGTAAATCCACGTTGATTTGAATTTCACGATCCAATGCTCCTACAATATCTACCCGACGGATTTCGGGCATTCCTTCAATCACATCCTGCAAATCCTCCGCATATTCCTTTAATTGCTTCAGCGAAAAATTACCAGCCATATTGATATTCATGATTGGAAACTCCGAGAAGTTTACGTCCTGTGCCGTTGGTCCTGCATCCAGTTTCTGGGGCAAATCGGGCTTTGCTTTGTCAATAGCATCGCGAACCCGTTGCAGTGCTTCCTCCGTTTTAACATCCGGATTGAATTCCACCAGAATGACCGATACATCCTGTAACGCATTTGATTTAATACGCTTCACGCCCGAAATGGACTTCAACTGCTTCTCTATCTGCTTATTGATTGTATTTTCAATATCAGCAGGAGCCGTACCCACATACACCGTATTGATGTATACCTGTGGTATCTTGATATCGGGAAACTGTTCTTTCGGCAGGTTATTGTACACAAACAGCCCGCCCAGAGTAATCAGGAGGGTGAAAATGTAAATGGCCGTTCGGTTCTCAACGCACCAGTTGGTAAATCCGAGGGTTTTGTACTGTTCAAATTTCATAATTTGTGGTCATTGATTATTACTGATTGTCGTTGGTAGCCACCCGTCGAAAATTTCAGGATGAATGACTACCGAAGACAAGCAATGACTAAAAACTGATAGGTTGTCCATCAACTAAATCCTGATATCCGTTGGTCACTAGTTGATCACCAGAAGCCAGGCCCTGTGTAACGGCAATTCGGCCATCGTAAGACTGCCCCGTTTTTATCTGCTTCGCCTTGGCTACCTTCTTCCCGCCTTCGTTCACCGCTACATACACTAACTGCCCCTGTTCGGTATTTTGAATCAGGTTCTGGTCAATCACAATGGCATTCGTCATGTTTTGATCGTTGACTTTAACCTGAACCAGCATATTCGGTTTCAGACTATTGTCGGACGGTAGCGGAGCTTCAATCGTAAACGTACGGCTCAGGGGATCTACGGATGTGGAAACAAAACTGATCTGTGATTTCATCTCGCGGTTTAAATCAGGAAACCGGATCATAACCGGATCGCCCTTCCGTACACTGCCTGAATAGGTATCCGATACCTTGGCAATCACCTTGAGCTGGGATAGATTGACAATCCGAACCAATCCAACCCCCGGAGCGGCCGACTGCCCAACTTTTACCGAAACCTGATCAACAACACCCGAAATGGGCGCCGTCACGGTCGATTGTGCCAACTGCACGTTGAGGGTAGAAATTTTACGTTCCAGCGCTTCCTTGTTATTCTTCGCCTGCAAATACTGTATTTCGGTACCGATCTGCTGTTTCCATAAGGATGCCTGTTTTTCAAAAATCGTGTTAGCCAGTGACAACTGCGTTCTAACTTCGGCCATCGACTCCCGCATAATCTGGTCATCGACCTTGGCAATGGCTTGGCCGGCCCGTACCCGGTCCCCTTCTTTTACGTAAACCGCCGTAACCACGCCACCCGATTTGGGTGATACCTGCACGTTATTTTTCGCGTCAATGGTTCCCTGTAGTTCAACGTAGTGCCGGAACGTGCTGGCCGATACGGGGGAAACCGTAACATCTTTAACCCGAACTGTTTCCACTTTTTTCGGATCGAGTTTAGTCACTTCCGATTCCAGCGTCTTGATTTTGGTGGTCAGTTCGGTCTGCTGCGATTTTAACTCCGCCAGCTCCTCACGCTTTCCTTGTAAATCGGTACTTTTTTCTCCCCCGCAGGCCATCAATAGGCTTGTCAGGACAATAGCGTAATATGGTTTCATTGCTCTTTTCAGTGTATGTTTAGTTTCCGGTGTATAATCGGCCAAGTGATTTATCCTGGTCAACTTTGGCAATCAAAAAATCGTACAGCGACCCGAAGTAGTTGGTCTGGGCTTCACGGAGGGAAGCTTCGGCATTCAGTACCTCAATACTCGACCCAACGCCTTCCTTATATTTAATACGAGTCACCCGCACTATTTCTTCGGCCAGGTCGCGGTTGCGCTGCTGTGTCTGCAACGTTTGCAGACCATTTTTAAGCGTAATGCTTGACTGCCGGATTTGCAGGTCGATGGAATTGCGCAATAGTTCGCCACTGTTTTGCGCTTTTTGCAGCGTAGCCCGCTTTTGCTCAATCTGGCTGCGTTTCAGAAAACCATCGAAAATAGGAACCTGTAAGCTTAGGCCCAGTGACGCGAAATTGAACCAGGGAGATGTAATTAGTTGAGCTATTTTATTGCGCCCGGAGTTATAGCCAAAATTAGCAAAAGCAGACGCTGTTGGAAAATAAGCCTTCTGCGTCACTTCAATATCCTGTTCGGCCAGTTTAATTTGTGTCTCCAGGGTCGAGTATTCAATGCGGCTGCGGTATTGAAACGTTGGGTCGGGCGAAATCAGGGGGCGCAGATCATCCACAGCACGATCCTGTAATTGCTCTGCCAGTGTAATTTCGTCGTTTATCGTTAAGCCCATCTGAAACTTCAGCAGGGTGTAACTCAATTCGATTAGGTTCTGTACGTTCTGCCGCTCGGCTTTCAGGTTGTTGGCCTGCACTTCGAGCCGCTGTACATCCAGTTTCTCCACAAATCCCTGCTTGTTCATCGCCTGGGTTTCATACAAGGCTGTATCCAACCGGGCAATGTTAAAATCAAGCAGTTTAGCCCGTTCCAGCGCAACCAGTACGCCATAATATGCTTTGGCAACTTGTTCCGCTACTACTACTTTGGAACTTTCCAGGTTTCGCTGGGCCAGTTCACGATAGGTAGCCGCAGCGCGCAAGCCAACGTTCAAAGCAGCACTGTAGAGTACCTGGTTTACACTGGCGGCAGCATTGGCCGAGTACTTAACCCCAAATTGTACGGGTATAGCTGGGGCATCAGGTGATGCATTTGGATCGAAAAAGACGGCAGGCAAAAAGGCTCGCTGAATAATCAGGTTATCCGTCAGCGAGGCACTGGCAGAAATCTGCGGTAATGCCGATGCTTTCGTTTCCCGAATACGGGCATCGGCACTCACCGCGTCCAGCTGACTATTGCGGATGGTAACATTCTGCCGTATCGCAAAATCAATTGCCTGCTGGAGCGTATAGGTTTGCCCATTGGTCGAACCACCGGTTGGGGACAGGCCGTTCGGGGCAGAACCCAAGCCCGAATTAAAGGTTGAGATAACGCCTGGCTGGAGATTTACGGGTCCTTCGGGCGTGTTCAGGGACGGAATGCCAGTCGTTCCAACAGTATTAGGCTGCGATGGCACGTTTATTCCCGTACCTGGGGTTGTGCCGGGCTGCACCACAATGGCACCGGTTGCGGCTGGTTGCTGGGCACCCGGTCGCTGACCACTGGGTGCTGCGCCAGTAGGTTGCTGCCCGACAGATGGTTGCGTCGGTACCTGGGCTACAACTCCGGTCCCAAACCAGATAACCGGAATCCAAAGGGCCGTTAAACAAAGTATACTACTTGTTTTCATAGATAATAGGTTGTATTTCTTCTTCTTTATTAACGTATTGATTATAGACCTCAAACCCCCTCTCGGTCAGCATTCCCCGCACAAAATGATGTATCAGTTCAGCCTGAACGTCATGCATGGAATACTGGTCGGATGGAAAAAGGTCATGATTGAACGCGAGTTCGATTTGTTCTACCCGAAGGCGGGCTAAAATAGCTGGGTTTATATCTTTTCGGTATAGTCCGTCTGCAATACCTTTTTGAATATTTCCAAGAATAGACCCCATAATGTGGTCTTCCTTATATTGGCGGAACAACGAAAACGCCTGCGGGTAATATCGTTTTATGTCCATGAGCAGATTTGGACTGACCTGGTCCGCATTTTTTTGCATCATGTTCAGCACACTCAATATCTCTTCGATCGGATTGGCTGTATCAATGACCATACATTCCATTTCTGATTGATTTCGACTTGTTTTGTGCTGGATAACCTGGTACAAAATCTGCTCTTTATCAGAAAAATGCTGATAAATTGTCTTCTTTGAAATACCCAGTTGCTTGGCAATCTCCTCCATAGTAACAGAGCGAACGCCGAACTTCCAGAATAACCGTTCAGCCTCAGCCAGAATCCTTTCCTTCATTTACAAATAGAACTTTTGCTGGATGAACTCTGGAAACTCAAATATAGTTCTCAGTTTCCTAAGAATTTTCAGAGAATATGATGAACGGCCTGAAAAGCGGAGTGAAGGAACTCAAACGCCCGACGAAATCTAGCTTCGCCGGGCGTTTACCTATACTGTTTTGGAATGCTGTTTGGGACATTAACGGATTGCTGGCTTCTCCATTTTCAGTCGTGTTGAGCTATATCGAAGAAGCGAACATCGGCCTTTACGTTAGTGAGTAGTTCACGAGTGCGTTCAGGTCGGGCATCGGTTATAAAAAGTTGTCCGAAGGTGCCTTCGTCCATTTGCTGGATGAGTTTGCCGATGCGCCGATCGTCAAGTTTATCGAAGATATCGTCCAGCAATAGAATGGGCTTTACACCCTTTCCACCCCGCAGCTGATCGAACTGCGCCAGTTTCAGGGCAATTACAAACGTTTTTTGTTGCCCCTGCGAACCAAACTTCTTTAAGGGCACAGTTTGCCCGCTATTGTCACCAATAAGAAAGGAGTAGTCATCTTTGTGGATGCCCATCGTAGTACGCTGCAATATGGTATCGCGCCGACGAAAATGCCGGAACTCACTGGCAAAATCCGGATTACTCACTTCCGATTCGTATTGAATATCGACGGTTTCCCGCCCATCACTCAGGTACGCGTAGTGTTCTTTAAATCCGGGCATGAACTCCCGAACGAACTGCTGTCGTCGGTCATGAATTTTTTGCCCTAGGTCCAGCAAGGGCTCATCATACGTGTCGAGTAAGTCATTATCAACCTGGTTCCCGTTTCTTCGATCCTGGTCTGCAAAAAGTTTCAGCAGGCTGTTACGCTGTTTCAACACCTGTTGATATGTCAGGTAATCGCGCAGGTAATTGGGGTCAAGTTGGGAGAATACACCATCGAAAAAATGCCGCCTTTCTTCGCTATGCTCACGGACCAGATCCGTGTCATTAGGGGCAATGAGGACTACTGGGAAACGACCGATGTGTTCACTAATGCGTTCATACGGCTTTTTGTCGGCCATCAGTACCTTTCGCTGACCCCGCTGCAAACTAATGGTAATTTGTACCATGCGTGCGTCCTCAGCAAACGTCCCATCGATTATAAAATAACTGGCATCATGTAAAATACTTAACGCATCCTGACTTTGAAAAGCACTTTTGCTCAAGGCCAGAAAATAAATGGCATCGAGCAGATTCGTTTTTCCGCTCCCGTTCGGTCCTACCAGTACATTTACCTCTTGCCCAAATACGTACCGGCCATCTTCGTAATTCTTAAAATTGGTCAGGCTGAGTTTTTCAAGGTACATATGTATAGCGTGTAACGCGATAATGCGTAATTTCGCAGCAGTCAATCACTCAGCGAAATCAAGAGTTTCGGAAGTAATTGATATTGGCAACAAAGATACGGGCGGTTTGTTAGTAGAAATAGACTCAATCGTAAAGGGGTTGCACCTAAGCCGGGCGTTTATTTCCGGTAATACTTGTTGATTATTTGAACACATTCCTCATGGCAAGCGTCAAAGAGAACACTCCTTCAGGGAAATCCAAGCAGAATGGTAAAGCGCCGGAAGCGGCTAAAACCCAGCATCCGAAAGAGCGGTATATGTACTGGTACGAATCAATGCAGCTGCAACGCAAATTCGAAGAGAAAGCGGGGCAGCTTTACGGTCAACAGAAAATCCGTGGATTCTGCCATTTATATATAGGTCAGGAAGCTTGCTCTTCGGGATCTTATTCTGCCCTGACTAAAGATGACAAATGGATAACCGCTTACCGGGATCACGGTATTCCACTCGCTCTTGGCTCCGACCCTAAAGCAATAATGGCGGAGTTATTCGCCAAGCAAACTGGCTCGTCTAAAGGGAAAGGTGGCTCCATGCACATCTTCGATAAATCGGTCAATTTTATCGGGGGTCATGGCATTGTTGGCGCGCAGATACCGATGGGTGCTGGCATAGGCCTCACCGAAAAATATAACAAGACAGGTAACCTTTGCATCACGTTCATGGGGGACGGAGCTGTTCGCCAGGGTGCTTTACACGAAGCATTCAATATGGCAATGCTGTGGAAGATTCCGGTCATCTTCGTTGTTGAAAATAATGGCTACGCTATGGGTACTTCGGTTGCCCGCACCTCAAACGTTACGGATCTGTACACCATCGCCGAAGCCTACGATATGCCATCCGAACCCGTCGATGCGATGAGTGTTGAAGCCGTTCATGAAGCCGTGAGCCGTGCTGCCGAGCGGGCCAGAGCGGGCGAAGGACCAACGTTTCTGGAATTTCGTACGTATCGTTATCGTGGTCACTCCATGTCTGATCCGCAGAAGTATCGGAAGAAGGAGGAATTGGAAGAATACAAGTTGCGTGATCCTATCGAACAAGTGAAAGCCACTATTCTGGAGAAGGGCATTGCAACAGAAGAAGACTTGGCTGCTATTGACCAGAAGATAAAAGCCAGGGTTGACGAAGCCGTGCAATTTGCGGAAGACTCACCTTACCCTCCTGCCGAAGAAGCTTACAAAGATGTTTACATGCAGCAGGATTACCCATTCCTGATGGAGTAAGTATAGAAATGATAGCTTGTACCCAGACAAACTGGTTCCATAAAAAATGTCCCTATCAATAGTTGGGACATTTTTTATGGAACAATAAATCAGCAATAACTGTATATACATTAAATGTATCGACATTAAACGATTCTAGAATTACTTTTTTCACTTTTTCTCTGTCAGAGCATATGGAAACTTTAATTAATGGTCTTCACCATGTTACAACATTAGCGGGGGACACGCAACGAAATGTTGATTACTACACAGATATACTTGGCCTCCGCCTTGTTAAAAAGACGGTTAATTTTGATGCGCCCGATGTATACCACCTCTATTACGGGAATGAGACAGGATCACCTGGTACGATACTGACCTTTTTCCCCTATGGCGATATACCGCGCGGTCGGAAGGGAATTGGGCAGTTGACGTACACGGCCTTTTCTGCTCCGGTCAATTCGCTACGTTTTTGGATGGATAGACTCCACGAGCGAACCATTCCTTTTGCCGGGCCACACAAACGTTTCGACGAATCCTATCTGCGATTTGACGATTTTGATGGCATGGGCATTGAGCTCGTTTTTACGAATGATGATTCAAGAACGGGATGGAGCAACGGACATATTCCGGTTGAATTTGCCCTACGTGGTTTTCATACGGTGACGCTCAACCAACAGAATCCAGACCGTACCATCAAACTTCTGACAGAAAGTCTGCAACATACATTGGTAGGGGAGGAGGAAGGTCGTTTCCGTTTCAAAGCAGGCATTGGCGGATCTGGCAATTACGTTGACGTTCTGCATTCACCGAATGATGTTCGTTCGCTACAAGGAGCAGGTTCAGTTCATCACGTAGCGTTCTCGACGGATTCAGATGAAACGCAGTTAATTATCCAACAACAATTGACGGAGTCGGGATATCAGGTTACGCCGGTGCAGGATCGTAATTATTTTAATAGTATTTACTTCCGGGAGCCGGGCGGGATTTTGTTTGAGATTGCCACAAACCCACCTGGATTCACAGTTGATGAATCTGTTTCGGACTTAGGTAGTAGCCTCAAATTACCAGCACAATATGAATCTCGTCGTGCTAAGATTGAAACAGAATTACCCGAGATAATTTTGACTTAGATTTTGCCATCATTTGCGTTCCGGGATGGATTAACCATCCCGGAATACGAGCAACTTGCCAAACGAAATTTATATGATACACGATTCAGGCAATTTTCATACAGCCGGCCTACCTCTTGAAGAAGCGACGAAAGTAATGATTATGGTTCATGGCCGGGGCGGATCCGCGCGGGATATATTATCGCTCTCAAACTATATTCTGGATAAAGACTTTGCTTTCATTGCTCCCGAAGCTCAGGGCAATACCTGGTACCCTCATTCTTTTCTCCAGCCGATGGCTGATAATGAACCCCATTTATCATCGGCTCTGGAAACGCTGGCCGCTACCCGTGCCCGGCTACAGGCTGATTTCAACTTCAAATTACCGCAAATTTACTGGCTGGGTTTTTCACAGGGCGCGTGCCTGGCACTTGAATTCGTAGCGAGGAATGCTACGCAATATGGTGGCGTATTCGGGTTGAGCGGTGGCTTGATTGGTCCATCAGAAACAATAAGAAATTATGAAGGGACATTTTCTGATACGCCTGTTTTCTTGGGCTGTAGTAACAAAGATCCGCACATTCCTGAATATCGTGTTTTAGAATCGGAACAAGTTTTTAAACGCATGAACGCGCGAGTTGTAACGAAACTATATCCAAACTTTCCACATACAATTAACGAAGACGAGTTAAACATCGTTAATTTGCTGATAGCCGGCGAACAACCACATACGGCTGTCAATTAATACCAACGTACATGAGCCAATATATGGTTGAATTTGATCTTCCAACTATTCTGGATGAAGAATTCGAAAATAGAATTCCAGCCCAACGACTTAAAGTGGAAGAATTGATGGAAAAAGGGTTCTTGCTTTCTTACTCACTATCTGTCGACCGCCAGAAACTGTGGTGTATTTTCAAAGCCGAATCGGAATTGGAAGTCATGGAATCAATCGCCGAATTCCCATTAATTAAATACATGACCCCCATGATAACTGAACTGATGTTTCATAATATGGTGGCAGCTCGAATTCCTCTTTTTTCGTTAAACTAAATCAAAAGATGCAATCCTGGGGATTGCATCTTTTGATTTAGTTAACCCGTTTTTCTGGTAGGGGTTGCTACTGCATTACTTGAATTTTACGGCAGTTGAACAAGAGTTATCCTGACTCATTGTCTACGTCTTCTGGATGATTACGCATAGGTATGCTGTTTTCTATACTAGTTTTCAAGACTAGTAATTCATCCATGTTCAAGCTTTTGAAATCAGATTAACCTAACGTTCTAACTTCACGAAATAGCCACCTTCTTTATGGCTCACACACCCTAAGAATCATTAAGTAACCAGGGTAAAACTGGTTACATACGCGTATAATCGATTGATTATCAGTTCCACGTGAAACATAACCAAAATCACTTCTAACCGGATACTACCGTACAAATATGAGTCCAAACATCTTGATTTGTCAGTCTGAGAGAGGGCTGGAAGCTCAGTTTTCCAATGACTTTATCGTTAACATTGATGGTAAAAAAACATTGACGCTCCGGCAGTTTTATGAGGAAGCAGCGTACCTATTGGAGATTCCAAATTTCGGATTCACACTGGACGAGTTGAGCGATTCACTTAGTGATTTACAATGGCTGGATGAGACCAGAATTGTACTTTACTTTACCAACACTGATACTCTAATGAGCAAGGAGCGAGACCCAGCAAAAGTGCTTGGCGTTATAAATACACTGGATGCTGTTGCCGAAGACTGGAAATGGGTAGAAGACGGGTTAAACGATGAAAAAGAAATCGTTGTACTGTTTGAGCACAGTGACAGAATAATAAATCTTTTGGAAGGAGAAGGGATTAATTATAAGATTATGACTCCCTAAAATCAATGAGTGATAGCAACGAATTTCGCATTCTTGCTGTTAATTAATGAGCCGCTGGAGCGTACTCCGGGCGGCTTTTTGTGTGTTACAAATAACCTGAATCAACTTGAGATCAGAGGAATTACTTAGCTTGTATACCAGCGATAGTTTCATAAAATTGCTGGCAACACCAATAGGCGAAAAGCTATCGGCAGACCCGCAACGATTACAGATCAAAGGAATTACAGGAAGTTTAGATGCGGTGATTATGGCTGCGGTGTATAAACTCACAGAAGGCAGTCACATCTGTATTGCCACTGACCGTGAGGAAGCAGCTTACTTCTTTAATGATTTACAAAATCTGATTAGTAGGGAAATATTGCTTTTCCCAATGTCCTATAAGAAGCCATATCTCTACGAAGATGTTGATAATGCAAATGTCCTGATGCGGGCAGAAGTGCTGAATAAATTGAATCCAGCTCCTAAAGAAGGCCTTCTAATTATAACCTATCCGGAAGCACTATCGGAAAAGGTTATCAACAAACGATCACTGACTGCTAACACTCTTACAATACGGGTAGGAGAGAAGGTCGATACAAATTTCGTATCGGAGTTGCTCCAAACGTATGAATTCGAAAAAACAGATTTTGTATATGAAGCTGGACAATTTTCAATTAGGGGTGGCATTGTCGATGTGTTTTCTTTCGCCAGTGAATTCCCGTACAGAATTGAGTTGTTCGATGATGAGGTAGAGGGAATCCGACTCTTTAATCCGGAAACGCAACTGTCTAATGATGCTGTTGAGTTCGTAAAGATTATCCCGAATATTCAAACCAAACTAACTGAGGAGAGTAGAGAGTCGTTCTTCAACTTTCTGCCGCAGGATATAACCATATGGGCTAAGGACATAGAGTTCACATTAGAGATCATTGAAAGGAGCTTCGAAAAAGCAGAACAAAGTTTTGAGTCGGTAGTGCAAGGTAGTGGTGGTATTCAGGTGGTGTCAAATCCGGGCCATTTGTTTGAAACGCGCAGAGCGTTTCTAAATGAAATAAAGAAATTCAGAACTGTAGAGTTCGGTCGGAAATTCTACTTTAAAACGGACAACCGACTACAGTATAACTCAAAACCACAGCCATCCTTTAACAAGGATTTCAAGCGGTTAATCGAAACATTAGGTGAAAATCAGGCTAAAGGGTATACGAACATTATTGCGGCCGAATCATTCAAACAGATTGAACGGCTTCGTACCATATTCGAGGAACTCGATCCCTACGTAAAGTTTCAGGCAATCAACACTGGTCTAAAGGAAGGATTCCTGGATGAAACATTGAAGATTGCCTGTTTCACGGATCACCAGATTTTCGACCGCTACTACAAATACCGGGTTCAGGATAAGTTTTCGAAGTCCAAAGCATTAACATTACGTGAGCTGAAAACGCTGCAACCAGGCGACTATGTGACGCATATAGACCACGGGATTGGTCGGTTCGCAGGTCTGGAAAAGGTCGACAATGCAGGAAACGAACAGGAAGCCATACGGCTGATTTATCGTGATAATGACATACTGTTAGTCAGTATTCACAGTCTTCACAAAATAGCAAAGTACAGCGGTAGGGAGGGTGGCCCACCCACAATGAGCAAGCTTGGTTCTCAGGAATGGGAAAACAAGAAATCCCGGATTCGCAAACAGGTCAAGGATATTGCCCGAGAACTTATAACGCTGTATGCCAAGCGTCGCTCTGCCCCAGGCTATGCTTACAGTCGTGACAGCTTTCTGCAGGTTGAACTTGAGTCCTCGTTCATGTACGAAGACACCCCCGATCAGGCCAAAGCAACAAATGATGTGAAGGATGATATGGAGAAACCACACCCTATGGACAGGCTTGTATGCGGTGATGTAGGGTTTGGCAAAACTGAGATAGCGATTAGAGCTGCATTTAAAGCCGTAACAGACAACAAGCAGGTAGCGGTGCTGGTACCAACAACTATACTTGCCATGCAACACTACAAAACTTTTACAGAGAGAATGGCTGACTTTCCAGTAAAAGTTGAATATATAAACAGATTCAGGTCGCCGACAAAAATAAAGGAGATACTAAAAGATGTGACTGCCGGCAATATTGGTATTCTGATTGGTACCCACCGGATTGTGAACAAGGACATAAAATTTAAAGAACTGGGCTTACTAATTATTGACGAAGAGCAGAAGTTTGGCGTAAAAACAAAGGACAGGTTGAAGGAAATGCGGGTAGAGGTTGACGTGCTTACATTGACTGCTACACCAATACCAAGGACACTTCACTTTTCATTAATGGGAGCAAGAGACTTATCAGTCATTGCAACACCTCCACCAAATCGTCAACCAGTAACCACGGAAGTACATCCTTACGATGAAGCAAAAATTCGTGATGCAGTCAGTTTGGAGGTTCGCCGGGGGGGGCAGGTTTTCTTCGTTCACAACCGGGTGAGCGATATTGAATCAATCGGTAATTTAATAATGAGGTTAGTCCCTGAAGCCCGGGTTGCAGTAGCTCATGGCCAGATGGAGGGTGAGAAACTGGAACGGGTTATGACTCGATTCATTGAGGGAGATTTCGATGTGCTGGTATCCACAAACATCATCGAATCAGGACTTGATATACCCAATGCCAACACGATATTGATAAACAACGCGCACTATTTTGGCTTATCTGATTTGCACCAAATGCGCGGTAGGGTAGGTAGGTCAAATATAAAAGCATACTGTTATTTACTTACCCCCCCCTTATCTGTGTTGACGGCGGATGCCCGCAAAAGATTGCAAACGCTTGAGGATTTTTCTGATCTAGGAGAGGGATTCAAAATAGCAATGCGTGATCTGGATATACGGGGAGCAGGGAACTTACTGGGAGCAGAGCAAAGTGGTTTCGTGAATGATCTTGGTTTTGAAATGTACCATAAGGTGCTGGATGAAGCAGTCCAGGAGCTACGGGAAAGTGAATTCAAGAATCTTTTTGAGACCAAACCGGGAGATCTAAAATTGTCCCTTCCAGACACAGTTATCGAAACAGATTTACAGGTAGTGATTCCGGAACGGTACGTCTCCAATATATCGGAACGCCTGGCGTTGTATACTCGATTAGATAGTCTTCAGAACACGGAGCAATTGAGCGCATTCGAGCAGGAAATGACAGACCGTTTCGGGCCTATGCCAGCAGAAGTAAAGAACTTGATTAAAATGGTTGGAGTTCGCTGGAAAGCAGAGCTGTTATATCTTGAAAAACTAACCCTCAAAAATAATATCCTTAAAGGATACTTCGTTTCTAACGGGAATGATGACTTCTTTAAGTCCGACCTTTTTGGCAAGGTAATTGAATACGTTCAGCGTAACCCGACAAGATGTTCACTTAAAGAGTCGAAAGGAAGACCAATTTTTACCCATTCTGACGTGTTATCTGTCGACGAATTGGATGACTACTTGGGTAAAATGATAAACTAAAGAGATTTTTGCACCTGTATTTTTTATTGAATAAACCAATGATTCAAAAGTATCACCTGCAACGAGTAGCATACGTGTTTCTGGCAACAGTAGCACTGGCGTCTTGTAAATCTAAGCACCCAACAAGCGTACAACCGGGTAAGAAGAGTACAGCAACGGGCATTGCTTATAACGAGAAAGATGGTTTTCAGGTAAAAAAGTTTGCCGGTCAAAAAGCTGGTCCAAACTTGGTTTTCATTGAAGGTGGTCGCTTCACTATGGGAGCGCTTGAGGAGGATGTGATGAATAGTCGTGATAACCGCGAGCGCACAGTGTCTATTCAGTCTTTCTACATGGATGAAACAGAGATGGCTAATGTCCACTATCTCGAATATCTCAATGCAATCACGCGTGATTCTTCGGAAGAAGTAGTCAAAGCAGCGCTACCAGATACTACTGTTTGGGCCAATCCCCTTTCCTTTAATGACTCATACGTTACGCAGTATCTTCGATATCCAGCCTTCCGATATTATCCTGTAGTGGGAGTATCGTGGGTTCAAGCGAGTGATTATGCAGTGTGGCGGTCAAATGCGGTAAACAATGAGTTGGCAAAAGGCGGGGGCGAAAAGAAAAAAGGCGGTTTTTCACTAAAGCGTAAATCTAAGAAGCAGGAAGAACCCGCCCTGGCTGAAGCAACAACTGAAACAGCAGCTAAACCAAGCCTGGAAAGCGGTATGATATTACCGGATTACAGGCTTCCAACAGAAGCAGAATGGGAATACGCGGCAAAAGCCTTAATTGGAACTCAATATATGGATGAGAATCAAATCAACCAGCGGATTTATCCGTGGGATGGTTCATCCGTTCGTAATCCAAAAAAAGGAAGAAAGCAGGGTCAAATGCTGGCTAACTTTAAACGTGGACGTGGAGACTATGCTGGTATTGCAGGTCGCTCTAATGATGGGGCCATTATAACTGCAGAAATATATGCGTATCCAGCAAACGATTTTGGATTATATAACATGGCTGGCAACGTAAACGAGTGGGTGTATGACGTTTATCGTCCCTTATCGTACCAGGATGTAAACGATCTGAACCCTATTCGTCGGAATGGTTATCTTGATGAAGCTAAAAACTATGATTCTAAAAGTAAGCAATCCTTAATTGATGACCGTTTGCGGGTATATAAAGGAGGGTCGTGGAACGACGTAGCTTATTGGCTTTCTCCCGGCACTCGCCGTTTTCTGGACCAGGATTCAGCTACCGCTATGGTTGGTTTCCGGTGTGCTATGATTGGCGTAGGACGGAATAAATAATTGTTTTCAAAACAAAAGAGAGCGGTTATCCAGAAATGGATAACCGCTCTCTTTTGTTTTGAATGCTGCTACTTCGAACAATACATATCCCAACCAGATTATTACTTGTATCTGAGTGATTTCACCTGCCAGCAACAGCAAGCGTTAAAATACTGATTGACAAACAACCAAATTTCAGCAATTCAGTAGCACAGGATTCAAGCGTGGCACCTGTTGTTAACACATCGTCGACAAGCATCACATTTTTACCTCGAATAAGTTCTGGGTTTTTAACGGAGAAAACAGACATGACATTTTCCCAACGTTCCAGTCTGTTCTTATGGGTTTGCGACGCTTCAAAACGGGTGCGGTATAGCACATTATTATACGTGGGGACATTTAGCGCGTCGGCTATTCCCATTGCAATCCATTCTGACTGATTATACCCTCGTTGCTTGAATCTGTTACTATGTAAGGGTACTGCTATTATCAGGTCTATACAGCTAATGTGACCACATTCTATCATCAGTTGGTTCCCATACCAATTCGCTACCTGTTTCGCGGCTTCCTTCTGTCCTTTGTACTTGATATGATGAATCAACTTCTGGACAATACCACCCTTCTTGAAGTATAAATATGAAGCTAAAAACTTGATGGGTACTTTTCCAGCAAACTTATTGATAAGGTCATGATCGTAGGGCTCTCGATGTTGCCCTGTTTCTGGCAGGTTCATTCTACATGAAATACACAAAATAGCCTCTTTATCTCCTAACGATTGGCTACAACCCAAACATACGGCGGGGAAAAGCTGATCGCTAAAGCTTGATATTAATAAATGTATAAACCGGAACATGATTTTTATTCGTTTGTATCGTAAATTAGGAAGAAGAATTTTCTATTGGTAAGATGAACATAAAAAATATAGATGAGCTTTGGGCTGAGCTACTTAACACGATTCAGTCACTTGTTGGGAAACGCCCTACTGATCTTAATTCAGTGCTTTTCTTGATTGGGGTGCATGAACTAGGTAGAGGGCCAAAACGCTTCTCTAAAGAAGCGAAACAGGACTTAATGCACATTGGCGTATGTAGCATACTGAGTCAGTCAGGGTACTACACTTTTGAAGGGTACGACAAGGATGGATGGCCACACTGGATTTTAGAGAAACCTATTCCAGCTCACGATTTAGCAGCGCAGGAAAACTTCTTAAAAGAGCATGTGATAACCTACTTTGATAATCTTAAAGTTTAACTATTCAACTTGAGTTACTATGCAATCATCAACTGCTTACTCAGCTCTATTACTACGCATAGAAGAATATAAAAAACGATACTTTCAGAATCAGTTGATAAAAGGTGGTTTATTTTTCACGGCCCTACTTGGCAGTGCTTACCTGTTTATTAATACAGCTGAGTTTGTTGGACGATTCGATTCTTTCGGTAGAGGAATTTTACTTTTCGGGTTTTTACTCACAGTTGTTACTGGCTTATACTTACTGATAGTACGTCCATTATTGCGGCTTTACGGGTTAAATAGACCTCTATCCAATGACGAGGCAGCACAACAAATAGGGCAGTTTTTTCCTGAGATAGGGGACAAATTGCTGAATACACTGCAATTACAGCGCATTACATCAGATCAGAACGATTTGCTACAGGCCAGCTTAAATCAACGCTCAAATCAATTACTTATCAATAGATTCGCCAATGCAATTCAGATTAACCGTAACCGGGAGTTTCTAAAATATGCGATTCCACCCCTCGCAATTATTCTGGTAGTGTTGATTTTGAACCCAACTTTCTTTACCAAGTCATCAACTCGCCTTGTCAATTATGACAAGGAGTTTGTTGAGGAAGCACCCTTCAGATTCAACATTCAAAACAAATCACTGAAAGCGTTTAGAAACGAGGATTTTTTGCTCAATGTAAAACTCACGGGTGACGTACTGCCCCAAGCAGTCTATATAGTAGCAAACGGAACACGTTTCAAGCTCAATCAGTCCGGTGACAAATACACTTACAATTTCGATAATATTCAGCGGGATCTAAATTTTCAACTGGAGGCATCTGGATTCAATTCTCCTAAGTACACAGTTACGTTGCTAGATCGTCCTTCTGTGCTTTCATTTAATGTTAAGCTCAATTACCCTGCGTATTTGAATAAATCAGATGAACAGCTATCAAATGTAGGTAACCTGCTTGTACCTCAGGGTACGGTGGTAAACTGGGAGTTTGATGCAGACCACACCGATTCTCTGTTACTTCGTTTCAATACCGAAACGAGACCACTAGTGGCTCGGTTAATGGAAAGCAACAAGTTTGTGTTGAACAGACGACTTATGCAAAATTCTATTTATACTGTCTCTTTGAAGAATAGTCAGATTTCTGCTCCTTCATTGATTAAGTATAATGTTCAAATTATTCCTGACCGTTATCCCCAAATTTCGGTTAATCGAATTCAGGACACGACAACGTACAATTATATAGCCTTGTCAGGATTGGTGTCTGATGACTATGGTCTGTCCAAACTAAGGCTCAATTATAAGATAACCAGAAATGGAAAGGACTCTCCGACATTTAGTAAAGCTATTCCTGTCAATCAATCTACAACCTCTCAGAATTTTAATTATAACTGGTATCTGGACAGTCTTAAAGCTGAACAAGGAAGATAAGCTGGAGTACTTTGTTCAGGTTTGGGATAACGATGGGGTTAATGGTCCAAAGTCAAGTCGTTCAGAACAGTTGAATTTCACCATTCCTTCCTCCGTTGAAGTTCAGAAGCAAATAGATAAATCGGCTGAAAAGACAGAAGAACAGATAGACAATGCGTTGAGCAAAACCCAGGCGATTAAAAAGGAATTGAACCAAATGGAAGATCGAATGCGGACTAAAAAGTCATCCGATTTTCAGGACAAAAAACAACTTCAGGATATACTGCAGAAGAGAGAGGAGTTGATGCGGGAAGTTCAAAAACTTCAGGAACAATTTCAAAAGACAAATGATACACAGCAACGGTTTGCAGAGAAAGACCAGGCAATACAGGAAAAGCTGGATCAACTCCAAAAGCTATTTAAAGACCTGCTTGATCCAGAATCGAAACAGCTTTACGAACAGTTAAAACAGCTTCTGGAACGAAAACAAGATGAAAAAGCATCAGACTTATTGGATAAGCTAAGCCGTAAAGAGCGTAATATGGAGCGAGATTTAGATCGTGCCCTAAAACTCTTTAAGCAGATGCAATTAGAGCAGAAGGTAAATAATGTTGCAGAGAGTCTTGAAAAGCAGGCGGAGAAGTTGGAACAACAAGCGGAAGAGAATGAGAAGAAAGATGAAACTTCGCAAGAGCAACAACAGCAGCAGGAAAAGTCGCAGGAGGATTTCAAAAATACTCAGGAACAGCTGGACGAGTTAAACAAACAGGCGGAGAAAGACGAACTGAATAAGCCAGATTCGGCGGAAAATGAGCAGAAGGAGATCGAGAAGAGTTTGGAAGAAGCCACAAAAAGCATGAAAAGTAATAAAGGTAAACAGGCAGCTTCTAAACAAAAGAAATCAGCAAAGTCCATGAAAGCGATGAGCAAATCGATGAAGGAGTCTATGCAATCCAGTGAAATGGAAGAGATGAAAGAGAACATGGATGATCTCCGAAACATTCTCGACAATCTGATAACCCTATCTTTTGGTCAGGAAAGAGTTATGAAGGATTTCCGTGGTATGAGTCTGCAGGATCCGCGCGTCACTAAACTTTCTCAAGAACAACTAAAGCTCCAGGACGATGCCAAAATAATTGAGGATAGCTTAAATGCGTTGGCTAGCCGGGTTGTCCAGATAGAGTCATTTGTTACAAGAGAGTTAACGAACATGAAATCTTACATGGATGAAAGTGTCCAGCAACTGCGTGATCGTCGACTTAGCATGGCATCCTCTAAGCAACAATTCGCTATGACTTCCATAAACAATCTGGCTTTGATGTTGAGTGACGTACTCAAGAACATGCAGCAGCAGATGAATGCTATGGCTATGCCCGGAAAAGGCAAATCTGGCAAAAAAGGAGAGAACCCGGATGGAATGGGTGAAATGCAAAAACAATTGAATGGAAAAATGCAGCAACTTCAAAAGGGTGGTAAGTCAGGTAGGGGACTATCTGAAGAGTTATCACAAATGGCTGCTCAGCAGGCAATGATCCGTCAGCTGCTCAAAAAACTCGAGGAAAATGCAAAGGGAACAGAAGCTGGCAAGCAACAAGAAAAACAGGTTAAGGAGTTGATGGAAAAAATGGATGAAACAGAAACCGATCTTGTTAATAAACGTATCAACCCAACAACCATTAATCGCCAGAATGAAATACTGACCCGCTTGCTTGAGTCAGAGAAAGCATTAAAACAGCAGGAAGAAGACCCAAAACGTCAGGCCGAAACCGCTAAGTCAACAAAGATAAGTACCCCAAGCTTCTTCGACTCAACTGATGCACAACTTAAGAACAAGCAAGTTGAGGTGCTGCGTTCAATCAATCCTAGTTATAATCTTTTCTATAAGAAGGAAGCAAACCAGTATTTGCAGAAGGTGAGTAAATAATATCGCATATTTGCAAAAAGACGCTGACTTAGCACTAAAGTCAGTGTCTTTTTTGTTTCAATTAAAACCGTGAAGTTTTACACTTTAAAAATAGTAAAGCATTTTAAATAGTTTCCACGTGAAACATTTTAGAAAAAAAGTAAAATGTATCTAAACTACGATGTAATTGTTGTTGGGGCAGGCCATGCCGGATGTGAAGCTGCGAACGCAGCGGCAACTATGGGCGCAAAAGTTTTATTGGTGACAATGAACATGCAAACCATTGCCCAGATGTCATGTAATCCGGCAATGGGTGGTGTTGCAAAAGGACAAATTGTACGGGAGATTGACGCGTTGGGTGGAATGTCAGGTATCCTCAGTGATAAAAGCATGATACAATTTCGTATGCTCAATCGCTCAAAGGGTCCGGCCATGTGGAGCCCCCGTTGCCAAACTGATAGAAATTTGTTTGCCTGGGAATGGCGGAAAGCATTGGAAGCAAATCTGAACATTGATTTCTGGCAAGACACAATTAATGAAGTGGTGGTAAAAGAGGGGAGGGCCGTGGGCGTGCGAACTAACTTAGGCATTACATTTTCTGCTAAAGCAGTCGTATTAACAAACGGTACATTTCTTAACGGAAAAATGTTTATTGGGGAAAAAGTTTTCGGAGGAGGTAGAACAGCAGAACGCGCAGCAACTGGTTTAACAGAACAACTTGTAGCATTGGGCTTTGAATCTGGCCGAATGAAAACGGGAACACCACCCCGCGTTGACGGACGATCGCTCAATTACGATTTAATGGAAGAACAGAAAGGGGACGAAAACCCCGGCAAATTTTCTTTTTCTGACACGCAGGCATTGACCAAGCAGCGAAGCTGCTGGATAACGTATACCAACCAATCGGTACATGATGAACTTAAGGTTGGGTTCGAGAAATCACCGATGTTTACTGGCCGGATAAAAGGGCTGGGACCTCGCTATTGTCCGTCTATAGAAGACAAAATAAATAGGTTCGCTGATAAGGATCGGCACCAAATCTTTGTAGAGCCTGAAGGGTGGGACACTGTAGAAGTGTATGTTAATGGCTTTTCCACTTCTTTACCAGAATCTGTACAATACGATGCATTGCGTAAAATACCAGGCTTTGAAAACGTTCGTATGTTTCGTCCAGGCTACGCAGTAGAATACGATTTTTTCCCGCCCACACAATTGAAACAAAGCCTAGAAACGAATCTGGTCGGTAATCTATTTTTTGCTGGTCAGATAAATGGGACAACTGGTTATGAAGAGGCTGCTTGCCAAGGGTTAATTGCCGGTATAAATGCATACAGGAGAATTAATGACGAAAGTGAATTTACCTTGAAGCGGTCAGAGGCTTACATTGGTGTACTGATAGATGATTTAACCACGAAGGGTACTGAAGAGCCATATCGTATGTTCACATCCAGAGCGGAATACAGAACTCTATTAAGACAGGACAATGCAGATCTAAGGTTAACCGAGAAAGGGTACGCTATCGGCTTAGCATCACAGGAACGGTATGATACACTGATTGCTAAACGCAAGGGAGTAGAACAGTTGATCGAAGCAATACGCCTGGCTAAAGTTCAACCAGATGAAATCAACGGCTGGCTTAGTGAAAAAGGTTCATCCCCATTGCGTGAGAAAAGTAGTTTTTATACATTGATAAAGCGTCCTGAGATTGGTTTTGAAGAAGTAAAGTCTCTCCTTCAAAATGTTGTCGATATACCCGTGATAGACGATGAAATCATAGAGCAAAGCGTCATTGAGATAAAGTACGAAGATTATCTTAATCGTGAGAAACAGAACGCAGAAAAGTTAGACAAATGGGAAAACCTGTCTATCAACCCAACTTTTGATTACGACTTATTAAAAGCACTTTCATTCGAGGGAAAGGAAAAACTAAAAAAATCACGACCTGAAACGATTGGCCAAGCGTCAAGAATAAGCGGAGTTAGCCCATCAGACGTTTCTATTCTACTGGTCTATATGGGTCGTTGATGATAGATACATCGAAGTTTGGGAATGAGTATTTTTATGTTCACTCAATTTATTTTTCTGATTTGGAAGCTGTAACTGAATGCCCAATTTGTGATAACAGGGAATTCAAACCTTATTTAACCTGTCGAGATTACCTGGTAAGTAACGAGACATTTGTTATTCAAGAGTGTACCAGTTGTGGATTTAGGCTAACAAATCCTCGTCCTGATGAAAAATCGATTGGTAGTTATTACAAGTCCGAAAACTATATTTCACACAACGATAGAAGTGGTGGAATTATAAATTCTATATACCGCACAGTACGCAACTACACGCTTGCCTCTAAACTGCGCTTGATAAAGAAGCTGAATGGGCAAGAGGGTAAATTACTGGATGTTGGTTGCGGTACAGGATCCTTTCTTGAGAGCTGTAAGAGTAATGGCTGGCAGATAACTGGTGTAGAGACAGATGAAGCTGTTCGAACTTCAGTTCAGGAAAAATTAAAAATTCAAGTCTATTCAGATTTAAGTGAAGTACCAAACAGTGAGTCATTTGATGTCATTACTCTTTGGCATGTACTGGAACATATTCCCAATCTAAACGATGCTGTCAGCAGGCTCATCAACGCTACTTGCCCCAAAAGGTACACTGTTGATAGCTGTTCCAAATTCCAATTCATTTGATGCCAACTATTTCAAAGAGTATTGGGCAGCGTTCGATGTTCCCCGTCACTTGTACCATTTTACACCTTCCACAATCGAAAAACTGTTCAGTAAGTACAAGCTTAAACTGATTGAAACGAAGCCAATGGTATTTGATGCTTTCTACATAGCAATGCTGAGCACACGTTATCAGATGGGCAAAACGAATTACGTGAAGAGCCTTGAGGTAGGAGTTCGATCAAATGCCGAAGCGCGTAAAACAGGTGACTCATCCAGTCTTATTTATATACTCAAGAAGTTTTAGCAGTTTGTTGGTCCTTAAGGCCGAATAGCTGAAGTTGTCGTCTGTCAGTACATGCAATGCACACATGACTCATATTGAAATTGGATAGTCAGAATACCTGTCTTAGATATTCCCAATATAGATCGTGAGCTCATTTTGATACCTCCCGAATACACTATGGTTTCAATTTAGCTGGTCGTTTCGGTAAAGGTCAATTCAATATTAAAAAAGTAAAATTTTTGTGTTTATAACTCTGTGCATAAGTTGATTACTTTGGTGGAAAAGTTGTTCACAAGAGCAAACTAGTATGTGGATGAACGAGGCAGTAATCCACATACCAATTGTGGGAGCAGATGAATGTGGAGAAATACATACATACCACAACCTGTTCAACAAATTTTCCCCAGCAGAAGATGTTAACAACTATTACGCACAAATCCACACAGGCTTGCAATAGCAAGTGTGGATAACATGTTATTTACTTGACAGTGAGTGATTTATAAGTGGATAACAAGTCTGCTGTTCTTAACTTTTGAGCCTATCTTATCCACAAATACTGGTGTTGAAAGTGTACAACTTAGTTGTTCACATATCCACACGAACAATAGTTATAGTAATGTTTCTTTTAATAAAACTTTATATATAATGTTAATAAGGATAAAAAATATTATTGCTGTAGTATGGGTGCTATCCATTGGTATGGCATGGGGGCAAGCCGGAACATCAATTGCCGATGAATACTACAAGGCAGGAGAATTCGAGAAGGCAGCTAATGAATATATAAATTTGTTGAAAACTGAAGTGACTTGGACAAGACTGGTTCGTTATGTAACGAGTCTTGGAAAAAAGTAACAAGACAGAGGAGGCACTCAAATATCTCCGAAAGCAAATTCGGACCGACCAGTCAAATCAATATTACTATGAAGTGTTGACTGGCCAGATAGCCACGCAACAGGGTGATACGACACTAGCGAACAACCAGTATGCAGCAGCTATTAAATCAGGAAAATCTTCAGTTGCTAAGCTGGAAAAGCTGGCAATAGCCTTTAAGGAAGCAGGAGAGACACGCTGGGCTATTAAGTCATTGGAAATGGCTAGAGACCTCAGTAAAGACCAAACGTCGTACAGTGAGGATTTAATGACGTTGTATCGGGCTGTCGGTCAAACAGAAAAAGCGATTGATGAAATAATAATGACCAGCAAGCAGGCGGATAAAAAAGAAACTGTACTCGCTACACTGCAAGGGTTCCTGAACACCAAAGATGAACCACTACTAGAAAAAGCTTTGTATGCTAAGATTCAACAGGAGCCAAATGAACTGGCATACAACGAGTTATTAATCTGGTATTTTGTACAAAAGCAAAAGTTCAGTAGAGCTTTATTGCAGGAAAAAGCGACAGATAGACGTTTAAAGCTGAACGGGAGCAGGCTATATGATCTTGGTATGCTGGCCATGAATAACAAGGAATACAAGACTGCTGCTGAAGCATTTGACTATATTAGTACTACATATCCACAAGGGCAACTTTACCCATTTGCCCGTAGATTAGTTATCAGCGCAAGAGAAGAAGAGGTCAAAAACACATATCCAATAGATAAAGCTGAAATTAGAAAACTGATTGGCGATTACCAACGCATGCTCCAGGAAATCGGTACGAACAATAAAACCCTGGAAGCACTAAGGAGCACGGCTAATTTGTACGGGAGTTACCTGGATAGTAAAGATACAGCGCTAACTGTACTGGATTTAGCCATTGATTTGGGCAAGACCGATAAAAACTTTGTTGACCGCTGTAAACTTGATAAAGGTGATATATACCTACTGAAAGGGGAGCCATGGGAATCCACGTTGCTTTACTCGCAGGTAGAAAAGTCGCAGAAAGAAGAACTATTGGGATATGAAGCTAAGTTGAAAAACGCCAAACTCCATTATTACAAAGGAGAATTCACGGTAGCAAAAGATCTGTTGGACGTCCTGAAGTTGGCAACATCACGGGAAATTGCCAATGACGCCGAACAGCTTAGTTTACTCATTGTTGATAACACGGGATTGGATAGCACCGAAGCCGCCATGCGGGAATACGCGTCAATTGATTTGTTGCTCTTGCAGAACAAGACAGATGAAGCAGTCGACTCACTGAATAGAATGATGAAAACGTATACAGACCATACAATTCTGGACGAAGTACTGTGGCTAAGAGCGAATACCTACTTGAAACAGGGCAAAAACGCCGAAGCATTAGATGACCTGAAGAAAATAATTAGCGCTTATCCCAACGATATACTAGGGGATGATGCCCAGTTTACTCAGGGGAAAATACAAGAAGAGAGACTAAAAGACAAACAGGCAGCTATGGATGCTTACCAAAAAGTTTTAACACAGTATCCAGGTAGTATTCATGGTGCTGAAGCCCGTAAGCGATTTCGGGCACTTCGTGGAGACACTATCAATTAAATTTACTCTGCTCAAAAGAGGCTCCGTAATCATCTAAAGTGATTACGGAGCCTCTTTGTTATACAACGGTTTGTACAAGTGAATCTCTGAACGCTTCGTAATTGGCGGGTATTTTGATACTGTATTTTTCTTTATCAGAGAGGATAGCCAGCCGATCTGGAACATGAACTGGATAACCGATAACATCTTCAACCAGTGGCTTGAACTTAGATGGATGGGCAGTTGCTAAGGCAATACCAAAATAATCTTTATTTGAATTTTTCAGATACGCTTCCAATCCCATGATGCCAATAGCGGTATGTGGACAAGCCACATAGTCGAATTGATTATAAATCTGTTTTATACCGATTCGGGTTTCATCATCGCTAAAAAAATAGCCAGTAATATGTTCCCTAAAATGCTCATAATCATTTTCGTATAAGTACGAAAGCCTGGTGAAATTACTTGGGCTTCCAACATCCATGGCGTTAGAAATAGTTGCTACAGAAGGCCGTGGAAGATAATTACCCGTTTCCAAGTACTTGGGAACAATATCATTAAGGTTTGTACAGGCAATGAAATGCTCCACCGGTAAACCCATCTTCTGAACCATAACACCTGCCGTCAAATTTCCAAAGTTTCCACTGGGCGTTGAAAAAACAATCGGCTTACCAAATTTACGAGCTTGCCCATATGCCCGAACATAGTAGAATCCCTGAGGTATTAGTCTGAATATATTGATGGAATTAGCCGAAGAAAGCGGGATTTGGGCATTGAGCTCGTCATCAATGAAGGCCTCTTTAACAATAGCCTGGCAATCATCAAACGAACCATTTACCTCGAAGGCCTGAACGTTGCCCCCTAAAGTAGTTAGTTGTTTCTCCTGCAAATCACTTATTCGTCCGCTGGGATAAAGAATGGAAACTCTTATACCCGGCACATTGTGAAAGCCCATGGCAACAGCGCCACCCGTATCACCTGACGTGGCAACCAAAATGTGAACTTCTTTATTGCTGAGTTTCAGATAATAGGACATCAACGCAGCCATGTATCGTGCGCCTACATCTTTGAAAGCTAAAGAAGGGCCATGGAATAATTCCAAAACGCCAGTTTGACCCGGTTGTAAATCAACCAGTGGTGTATCGAACGGAAATGCCTGATGGGTCAATTCTTCCAATTCAGACTTACTTATTTCATCACCGAAAAGTGCCTTGCTAAGCTCAAATCCAATATCAGCCAGAGACTGTGACGCAATTGTGTTGAAAAGAAATCGGGCGTTAGATTCGGCAAAGGAGAAGGCATGTATAAGCCCTTATCAAAAGGCATACTCTGAAACAATGCCTGTTCAGAAGTAACGGTCTTCTGTGGATTATTTGTACTGTAAAAGCGCATAAGCAGAAGTAATATGATGATACAAAGTTCGGAAAACCAGTCGTATGA
>CAWARB010000043.1:80000-118439 GCA_963784335.1 uncultured Cytophagales bacterium
ATTCTGACATCAGTGAAGTTGTTCCGTGAGGGATGGTGGAGAGGTTAGAAAAGCAAATGTAGGCATAAGTAACGAGAATGGGGATGAGAACTCCCCACACCGAAAAGCTAAGGTTTCCTCCGCGATGGCAGTCATCGGAGGGTTAGTCGGGGTCTAAGGAGCAGCCGACTGGCGGGCTTTGAGGGGGATCGGGTTAATATTCCCGAACTATCTATGCAGGGAGTGCCATGACGGAGTGCCAGAGATACTACGTCCTGACGGAATAGGGCGTTGAGATGAGTCTTCGGATGAGTCGAAGTGTTGACGGGGCTTCCAAGAAAAGTGTGTAGTCCGTTAAGCGTATGGATACCCGTACCGTAAACCGACACAGGTAGCTGGGAAGAATATTCTAAGGTGCGCGAAAGAATCATGGTTAAGGAACTCGGCAAGATGACCCTGTAACTTCGGGATAAGGGGGGCCTACTGGCAACAGAGGCTGCAGAGAAGAGGCCCAGGCGACTGTTTACCAAAAACACAGGACTCTGCCAAAATGAAAGTTGACGCATAGGGTCTGACACCTGCCCGGTGCTGGAAGGTTAAGGGGGGAGCTTAGGGGTAACTCGAAGGTTTGAACTGAAGCCCCAGTAAACGGCGGCCGTAACTATAACGGTCCTAAGGTAGCGAAATTCCTTGTCGGGTAAGTTCCGACCTGCACGAATGGTGTAACGATCTGGGCACTGTCTCAACCATGAGTTCGGTGAAATTGTAGTAGCGGTGAAGATGCCGCTTACCCGCCACGGGACGGAAAGACCCCGTGCACCTTTACTACAGCTTAACGCTGAATGCCGGTCAGGCATGTGTAGGATAGGCGGGAGGCAGTGAAGCGGTGTCGCCAGGCATCGTGGAGCCAACCTTGAAATACCGCCCTTTTCTGACTGGCGTTCTAACTGGAGACAGGACCGCGTTTGGTGGGTAGTTTGACTGGGGTGGTCACCTCCGAAAGGGTAACGGAGGTTTCCCAAGGTTTGCTCATGCCGGACGGTAATCGGCAGGGGAGTGCAATAGCAGAAGCAAGCTTGACAGTGAGGCCCACAAGCCGATCTGGTGCGAAAGCAGGGTATAGTGATCCGGTGGTTCCGCATGGAAGGGCCATCGCTCAAAGGATAAAAGGTACGCCGGGGATAACAGGCTGATCTCCCCCAAGAGCTCACATCGACGGGGAGGTTTGGCACCTCGATGTCGGCTCGTCACATCCTGGGGCTGGAGAAGGTTCCAAGGGTTCGGCTGTTCGCCGATTAAAGTGGCACGCGAGCTGGGTTCAGAACGTCGTGAGACAGTTCGGTCCCTATCTGTGGTGGGCGTGGGAATACTGACGGGATCTGTCCTTAGTACGAGAGGACCGGGATGGACTCACCGCTGGCGCACCGGTTGTTTGGCCGCAGGCACGGCCGGGTAGCTACGTGGGGATCAGATAAGCGCTGAAAGCATCTAAGTGCGAAACTGGCCTGAAGATGAGTGTTCCGGTATAAAGGGGTGTTGTAGACGACGACGTTGATAGGCGGCAGGTGGAAGCGCAGAGATGTGTTGAGCTGAGCCGTACTAATGACCCCGGAAGCGTGATATAGTATGTCTTACAACGAATAGATACGTATTGCTTAATAAGTTGCTAGTGATAATTGTCAGAGTCTCTCTCTGTGGTGAAAAAGAATAAAAAAAATTGATCGGTCAAACGGTCAGAAGAATCAATTAGGTTGGTGCTTTTTAGGCGGGTGAACACCTCTTCCTTTTCGAACAGAGCCGTTAAGCCCCGTACTGCCGATGGTACTGCTGTCACAGGTGGGAGAGTAGGAAGGTGCCACCTAACTGAAATTTAAAAGGCCATTTCTTTCACAAGAAATGGCCTTTTTTCGTCTTATAGCCCCTTCAAAAAGTGGCGCCGGATAAATAATGATTAATTTACTTGGGTGAAAAATGGTCAAACCATTTCCCAAAAATCGTTTATCATTTTTAGCATCTCGTCTACAGAATTCGCAATTAGTAATAAAGCCCGATTTTCAATTCGTAGGAATCCATCCGCCACCATCCGGTCAAGCTGCTGAATCATGAGATCATAGTAACCATTTGTGTTAATGATACCTATAGGGCCATCATAGAGCTTTAATTGGCGCCATGCCAGAATCTCAAATAATTCGTCCAGCGTTCCATAACCACCGGGTAATGCAATTACGCCTTTCGACAGTTGAACCATTTTGAATTTTCGTTCATGCATGGTTTCAACAAAATGTAGTTCGGTAAGCGTTTTATGAGCCACTTCAAGGTCAGCCAGAAAGTTCGGAATAACACCCGTCACCTCGCCCCCATTCTCTAACACGGCATTGGCCACATTACCCATTAATCCAAAACCTCCACCACCATAAATAAGACGAATATTATGGACAGCCATTTTTTCGCCAAGCTCAATAGCAACTTCGTTGTAAATTGGGTTCTTACCCACACTTGATCCGCAGTAAACTACAAGGCTATTCATGATTTGCTTGGAAGGGTATTCTAACTAATCGAATGATGAAAAATATTGATACTAGGCTAATTGATGCGCCAGCCCGTCAACATCTATACCGCCAAATGAGCTTGAGCTCATGAGTAAGAAGACTTGAAACGAATCTCGTTGCTGAAGTAAGTAATCCCGAAAAGCAGATGCATTGGTGAAAACATGCATATCAGGCCGATCAAAAGCTTTCGACACATCAGTTGAATCAACAAAGTTATCAGTGCTTGATGTGTGTGCAACCATGAGTACAACGGCTGCATCAGCAGCATCCATTGTATCTCTGTATTGCGTCAGAAATGAGTTGTTCAAATTATCAACAGAGTGTAATTCGAAGGCAGCCAATAACTTTTTATCCGGATACTTTTGTTTCGTAGCTTCCGTTGTTGCTTCTACTTTAGCGGGCGAATGAGCAAAATCGCGGTAAATGACTCTGCCGTTGTTTTCTGCAATTTTTTCCAGCCGTTTACTGACGTTTGTGAAGGTTGGAATAGCCTGGTAAAATTGCTCCTCTGTAACACCTATATGGTCGCACACAGTTAATGCACCAGCAATATTTTTTAAGTTATGTTGGCCAAATAGATTTATAGCGATACGGTTCTTTTGCTTTGTAATCAGATAGGTCTGACCATTAGTTGTTTCACTCGGGTGGGGAAAGTAAGGGATTTTTGTAATATCAGCCCGCTCTTTCTGTCCAATCACATCGAGCATGTCGTCGGACTCATCAAAAATAAGGATGCCCGCTTTTGGCATTGCTTCAGCCAATGATTCAAACTGATCCACATACTCCTCCCAGGTTGGGTATAAATTAATATGGTCCCAGGCAATGCCACTAATGAGCGCAATGTGCGGTTGATAGTGCAGGAACTTAGGGCGAGAATCGATTGGAGAGGATGCATATTCATCTCCCTCAACGATAACCAATGGTGCTTGGGATGATAAACGAACAGTGGTATCGAAACCATGAATAGGTTCTCCGATCCAGTAATCAAAAACCCGGTTGTGGTACTTTAAAACATGGAGAATTATGGCAGTAATTGTTGTTTTGCCATGGCTACCAGCTATCACTACTCGTTGCTTCTGTTGGCTTTGATGATAAATGAATTCAGGATAGGAATAAACCGGTAACCCCAGTTCTAACGCTTTCTCTAATTCGGGATTATCACTTCGGGCGTGCATTCCTACAATAATGGCATCGATAGCTACGGTAATCTTATCAGGAAACCAGCCTGTTTCAAGAGGTAGCAGGCCGTTTTGTTGCAAGCGTGTCTTTGACGGTTCGTATATTGTTTCATCGGATCCAGTAACTATATGACCTTGTTGCTGAAGTGCCAGTGCCAGATTATGCATAGCACTGCCGCCGATAGAAATGAAGTGGATGGACTTTGGCATTCGATAATAAATCAGTGTAAAGAAACAAAAGTACGGCTTCTTTTTGGTTTGCCTGATTAATCAGGCAGACACATTAACCCGGGATGTTTCGGAAGTGTTAATTTTTACATCTCATCGAATCAAACCCATCGTTATTTGGTTAATTATCGTACGAATATACTTCACTTGGAAAGCCCGGTTTTCAAGACCAACTTCGCATCTATTTCATTAAAATAGCAGTTGTTGATGCTGGTATAGAACTACCTCACTTTATACGTTTAACGAAGGGATGAAGACATACTATGACTTGATTGACCAAACGTTTGAGTTTCCAACCCGGGAGTTCAATGTTGAGAACAATGAATTGATGTTTAACAATGTTCCGCTGATGGACATTGTCAAGCAATATGGTACCCCGCTGAAACTGACTTATTTGCCCAAGATAACAGAGCATATAGAGCATGCTAAACTGCTGTTCAGGAATGCTATGAAGCGGTACAATTATAAAGGGAACTACACCTACTGCTATTGCACGAAGTCATCTCACTTCAAATTTGTACTCGATGAGGTACTTAGGAATAACGTGCATTTGGAAACGTCGTCAGCCTACGACATTCAAATCCTTAGAGAGCTCTATAAATCGGATAAGATTAACAAGGGGACATACATTATTTGTAATGGCTACAAGCGGCCACTCTACACCCAATATATCAGTGAATTGATTAATGAAGGATTTACGAACTGTATACCGGTTCTTGACAACCTGAAAGAAATTGAAGCGTACGAAAACTCAATAACCGCCGAGACAGTCAATTTCGGTTTTCGTATTGCTACTGATGAGGAGCCGAACTTTGCCTTCTACACGTCACGTCTGGGTATTCGGTATAGTGATGTAAATGAGTTGTATCGGAGCAAAATCCAGCCGAATGAAAAGTTTAAGCTTAAAATGCTTCATTTTTTCATCAATACGGGTATTAAAGACAGTGCTTACTACTGGAGTGAACTGAGCCGGTTCATGTACAAGTACTGCGAATTGGCCAAAATGTGCCCGGATTTGGACTCAATTGATATTGGAGGAGGAATGCCCATTCAAACCTCTTTCCAGTTTACGTATGATTACCAGGCCATGATTGATCAAATCGTGGAAAGTATTCAGTGGATTTGTAACAAGAACAATGTTCCGGTACCTCATATTTTTACCGAGTTTGGCTCGTTTACAGTTGGCGAAAGCGGGGCGGTGATTTATAAAGTAATCGATCAGAAACTACAGAACGACAAAGAGTTGTGGTATATGATTGATGGATCATTTATTACACAGCTTCCTGACTCGTGGGGACTGGGCCAAAAATATATTATGCTCTCGGTTAATAATTGGGAGAACCCTTATCAGAAAGTTAATCTTGGCGGATTGACCTGCGATTCGCACGATTTTTACAATACTGAAGCCCACAGTGCTGACTTGTATCTGCCAATTTTTGATCAGGAAGCCGAAGATCAATATATTGGTTTATTCCATACAGGAGCTTATCAGGAGTCATTAGGCGGTTATGGTGGCATCCAGCATTGTTTAATTCCAGCTCCGCAACACGTGATTGTAGACAGAGATGAAGAGGGAAACCTGCGATCCCGCTTGTTTGCACCGGAGCAAAATAGTGAAGTAATGCTCAAGATTCTGGGCTACGGTGGAGCCGAACCAGGTATGACAGAACTTGAAGCTACTGAAGCTGCAGAAGAACGCGAAGAGGAAGTTGAACTGGTGCGGGAGGAAAATTAAGACCAGTCAATACGTTTTTCGTATAAATTTTGGCACAATTTTCGTTTAATAGTCTGGATACTAACGGTGCAAACGGATGATAGCTATATGAAAAAGTTAATGATTTTGGGTATCGTTTTAGCAACGATCTCTCTTGGATCCTGCGCCCGTAAGGCAAATTGCCCGGCTTATGGCAGTGTGCAAAAGCCAATTTCCACGCAGGCTCGCGTGTAGATTGTGACAGCTAATTTTGTGAAGCACGATTCAGTTTACAAAAACTGAATCGTGCTTTTTTATGAGGTGGCTAACACAAAGCGGGAGGCTTCCAGCAGACTAGTTGCACAGCCATCGTATTCCGGGGATTGTTCTGCCCCTGGCGCAATAAGTACTGTTTGTACACCGACTCTCCTCCCCGCCTGCATATCACGCAAAGCATCACCAATCATCCAGGAATCATCTGGGTTGATATTGTACTTTGCCATGGCTTTTTCCAGCAGTAATGATCCGGGCTTTCGGGTGAGTGACTCCGAGTTGTAGGTTGGGTGGTGAGGACTGTAATAAATGGCATCAATAAGCTGACCACACTGATCCTGCAAATAATGGTAGCAAGTCATTACGTCGTTTCGGGTGTAAAGTCCCTTTGCAATTCCTGCCTGGTTCGTGATAACAATGAGCAGATAACCCGCATCCTTTAATAGACGCAGAGCCTCAGGCACACCTTCTGGAATGATAAAGTCTTCGACCCGATAGACGTAATCAGTCCGGTCCTCATTTAACACACCATCCCGGTCAAGAAAGATGCACTTATTCATGGTTAGATAGTCAAAGTATAAGAAACAATAATACAATTATTTGATTAAATAATTGTATTATTGAATGGGGTAAATAGAAAACAAATTTTCAACACCGTATGATTGCCTTATAAATCAGCTAGTAAACTAATCTACATCACACTATCCACTAAGCTCCTAAATCGGTGATACGTTGTTTCAGCGACTGAATTTTAGCTTCTGCATCAGCCAATTTCTGTCGTTCCCGTTCAATAACGTCAGGCTTTGCGTTGGCTACAAATTTATCATTCGACAATTTTTTTAGTACTGAATCGCGAAAGCCGATGTTGTAGTCCAAATCCTTGCGGGTGTTGGTAACTTCCTGCGCTAAGTCGATTTGTCCGGCAATGTTCAGAAAAAACTCATCACTCTTTATCAGGAAGGAGATACTGGATGAAGATTCCGTATCCGGTAAATCGCTTACGTAACTGATCGCGGAAACATTAGCCATCTTACGTATCAGCGATTCAAACGGTTGGAATCGGTCGGGCGATGTGGTTTTAATGGTAAGTGGCAAAGCCGTTTTTGGGGATATCTGTTTGGCGTTGCGGACGTTTCTTACATTAGAAATTATGTCGAAAAATTCATCGAAGGCAGTCAATAAATGCGGGTCGATGACTCCCGGTTTCGGGAAAGAAGCAATACAGATACTGTCACCAGCCGCTCTTCTGCGAATGTCCTGCCAGATTTCCTCCGTAATAAATGGCATGAACGGGTGCGCCAGAGCCATGAGTTTCTCGAAGAAATCAATGGTAGCCTCAAACGTAATGGGGTCAATTGGTTGCTCGAAAGCTGGCTTGATCAGCTCAAGATACTGCGAGCAGAAGTCGTCCCAGATAAGCTTATAAACAGTTTGCAGTGCTTCCGAAATTCTAAACTTGCTAAAAAGATCGTCAACCTCATTGAGTGTTTGGTTGAATTTGGTTTCGAACCAGGCTATAGACAAGTCATTTTGAGTAACCCGTGGTAATGATGAATCAACCGTCCAGCCTTTCACTAATCGGAACGCATTCCACACTTTGTTACTAAAATTCCGGCCCTGCTCTACCAGTTTTTCATCAAACATCAGGTCATTACCAGCCGCTGAACTGAACAGCATACCGGTTCGCACACCGTCGGCACCGTATTTATCGATCAAATCAAGCGGGTCGGGCGAATTGCCGAGGGATTTCGACATTTTTCGGCCGAGTTTATCCCGTACAATACCAGTCAGGTATACGTTCTTGAACGGGGCTTCACCACGATATTCATAACCGGCAATAATCATCCGGGCTACCCAAAAAAACAGGATTTCGGGGGCAGTAACCAAATCATTGGTTGGGTAATAATAATTGATGTCGGCATTGTTAGGATCTTTCAAGCCATTGAAAACTGACATGGGCCAAAGCCAGGAAGAGAACCAGGTATCCAGTACATCGTCATCCTGCGTCAGGTCGGCTTCGGTCATGGCAAACAGCAGTTTTTCGTGCTGGACTTTCTCCAAAGCCTCGTGCTTATTTTTTGCCACGATGATGGTCCCATCCTGCATGTAAAACGCCGGGATGCGCTGCCCCCACCAGAGCTGTCGGCTGATGCACCAGTCATGGACGTTTTCCATCCAGGCCCGGTACATGTTCTTGAACTTGGCCGGAACGAGTTGAATAGTATCATCCATCACGTTCCGGAGGGCTGGTTTGGATAGCTCATCCATTTTCAGGAACCACTGCAACGAGAGTTTTGGCTCAATCACCGCCCCTGTGCGTTCGGATGTGCCAACATTGGATTTATAGTCTTCCGTTTTGACCAGATTACCCGATTCTTCCAGCAGTTTGACGATTGCTTTACGGGCTGCAAAACGATCCTGCCCAACCAGAATCTGGGCTTTTTCATTCAGGGTACCATCATCATTCAGAATATCCAGAACGGGCAGGTTGTGCGTAATGCCCAATGCATAGTCATTCGGGTCGTGGGCGGGGGTTACCTTCAGCCCACCCGTACCAAAGTCCATCGTTACGTACTCATCCGTAATGATGGGAATTTCGCGGTTAATGAGCGGAATAATGGCTTTTTTTCCATGCAGGTGTTTATACCGTTCATCGTTCGGGTTTACGGCAATGGCCGCATCGGCCATAATCGTCTCCGGGCGAACGGTCGCAATCGTGATAGAATCTGCACCGTTACTACCGGCTATATCGTACCGGATGTAAACCAGTTTTTGCTGAATTTCTTTGGTAATGACCTCTTCGTCCGAAACCGCCGTTCCTCCCTGCGGGTCCCAGTTTACCATGCGAACGCCCCGGTAAATCTGCCCCTTGTTGTAGAGGTCAACAAATACGTCGATGACGGAATCATGCAGATCGGGTTCCATCGTAAAGCGGGTCCGGTCCCAGTCGCAGGAAGCGCCCAGTTTACGAAGTTGCTGGAGAATGATACCGCCATATTTATGCGTCCACTCCCAGGCGTATTCCAGAAATTCGTCGCGGGTTAAATCGTGTTTATTAATGCCGCGCTCTTTCAGCATGGCAACTACTTTTGCTTCGGTAGCAATGCTGGCATGGTCGGTGCCCGGTACCCAGCAGGCATTTTTGCCTTCCATACGCGCTTTCCGGATCAGTACATCCTGAATGGTATTGTTCAGCATGTGGCCCATGTGCAACACGCCCGTCACGTTAGGGGGCGGGATAACAACCGTGTAGGGTTCGCGGGTGTCAGGAGTGGACTTGAAAAACTGATTGTCAAGCCAGTACTGATACCATTTTTCCTCTATTTCCTGGGGGGCGTATGTCTTTGAAATCATATAGCTATTGATGCTCAACCAGACCGGATTTGCTGGAACATTCATTCCGTAAAATCCGGCGTTTGGACTGCGAATAATGAGCAAAATTAACTAAATTGGATAGGGCGAAAAAACGAAAGCCGGTGTTTGCCCGTTTTACTGCTACTCTTCGTCAATACCGCTATGGAATTTGGGAAAATACACAATCCTGACACCGTGAATTTTGCGTTGCCGCCCGGTTCACCGTTCAATGCTAAAATATGGAATGCCGTTGAACACACGAGCGGCAACACGAATGCCCAGCCGACGGTGTATATTGGTGGACCGATATGGGCAAATAAAGACTATGTGGGTAAAGTGTATCCGTCAAACGCGAAAGAACGCGATTTCCTGCACTATTATACCCGGCAGTTTAACACCATTGAGCTGAACCTGACCCACTACCAGATTCCTACAGCGGGTATGATTGAAAAGTGGAAGGCAGAAGCCACCGAAAACTTTACCTATTGCCCTAAATTTCCGCAGATAATCAGTCACGAACGCCAGTTAGTCGCAACGGAAGGACTGACCGAAGAGTTTGTCAATGCCGTTCTGAATCTGGAAGAGTTTCTGGGAATGACGTTTCTTCAACTACCACCTACATTCGGTCCGGATAAATGGCCTGTGCTGGAATCGTACCTTAAAAGTCTACCTGATGAACTGGATGTGGCTGTCGAGTTTCGGCACGAGGATTGGTTCAGTAAGGAGACCCGCACCGGCGGACCGGTCTGGCAGCAGACGCTCGAACGGCTCTATCAAATGCGTCGGCACGTGGTTATCACCGATGTGTCGAGCAGGCGCGATGTGTTGCACATGGGTCTTAGTAGCCCGGTACTGACCCTGCGGTTTAATGCCAACGCCGGACATCCGACCGATCATACCCGTACCGACGCCTGGATACAGCGGCTTAAAATCTGGTTTGATAGGGGCTTACAAACGGCTTACCTGTTCATTCACGGTGGTGGCGACAATGATACTGCCCCCGAGTTGATCCTGTACTGGGTTCGTGAATTAAACAAGCACTGTGGCCTGAATCTGCGCGAACCAGTCCTGCAGCCCAAAGTAGTACAGGGTAGTTTGTTTTGAATTACAGCCATCAGCGTTTACATTTGCTCCATGATTTTACAACAAACAACACACTGGCATCACCATTCTGGGCGGTAACGCAGCAGAACGAGATGCGCGTGTTTGTGAGTTCGGATAGACGATTCTGATTTCCACAATATACAAAGCCCGGTTCTGCCAAGGAGCCGGGCTTTTACTTTATGAAAACGGTCATTATAAAATACAATGCCGGTAACGTTCAGTCGGTTATGTACGCCCTGGAAAGGCTGGGAACAGGTTACCTGCTAACGGATGACGAAGCCGAAATCCGATCGGCCGATAAGGTTATCTTTCCGGGCGTGGGCGAAGCGAGTACGGCCATGGCGTACCTGCGGGAACGCGGGCTGGACAAACTAATACCGTCTTTGAAACAACCTGTGCTGGGTACTTGTGTGGGCATGCAGCTCATGTGCCGGTATTCGGAAGAGAACGATACAACGTGTATGGGTATTTTCGACATCGACGTTCGGCGTTTCCCTACTACGCCAGGATTCAAAGTACCCCACACGGGTTGGAACAACATCCACTCGTTGCAGGGACCATTGACGGAAGGGGTGAAACCAAATGAGTACGTTTACTTCGTTCATAGTTACGCGGCTGATGTCTGCTCCAATACAACGGCTGTCTGCGACTACGTTCGTCCGTTTAGTGCCATGTTGCATCGCGATAATTTTTACGCAGCTCAATTCCATACGGAAATCAGCGGGGATGTTGGGCAGCGTATCCTGGAGAATTTCCTGAAACTATAACACGGACAAACATCATAACAGCCGGACAAAACGTCCGCCTTACTCATGTATATTATTCCCGCAATTGACCTTATTGACGGTAAAGCCGTTCGGCTGACTCAGGGTGATTATAACCAGAAGAAAGAATACAACGCCCGACCGCTCGAAGTAGCCAAACAATTTGAAGGGGCCGGGTTGAAACGACTGCACCTCGTTGACCTCGATGGGGCCAAAGAGAAGCGGGTGATTAACTGGAAAGTGCTGGAACTGATAGCCTCCCAAACAAGCCTGCACATCGATTTCGGTGGGGGAGTGCAATCGGATGAGGATTTGCGGGTTGTATTTGAATGTGGTGCCAAACAGGTTACCGGTGGTAGTATTGCCGTAAAACAGCCCGACGCGCTGGAGCGATGGTTATCACGGCTTGGCCCGGAGAAGATAATTCTGGGGGCTGACGCGAAAAACGAGAAAATCGCGGTCAGTGGTTGGGAGGAAGGTACCGATGTTTGGATTTATGACTTTCTGGAACAATGGGTCGATAAGGGAATCAAGTACGTTATCAGCACCGACGTAGCCAAAGACGGGTTGCTGGAAGGACCTTCCTTTGACCTCTACCGAAATATGCAGGACCGTTTCCCCGATTTGCAGATTATCGCCAGTGGTGGGGTAAGCAATATGGCTGATATTGAGGTTTTGGCGGATATGAACCTATTTGGTGTCATTGTGGGTAAAGCGATTTATGAAGGGCGGGTGACGCTAAGTGAGTTACAGAAAATTAGTGGGATATAAAACGAGCGCTAAAGAAAATGCGACCCGAGTAGCTATTCAACGGTAGGAAGTTCCAGAACAAAATAGTATGTATACCCGCTTTCTGTATCCCCATTCCGTCAGCGGGCGAATTAATTCGCCCGCTGACGGAATGGGGATACAACATGGTTTCCAAGAAACGGAAAAGTATTCTCAACCCCACCAATTAAAAAATCATTTACAACCTGCTAATGCTCACAAAACGCATCATTCCCTGCTTAGACATAAAAGACGGTCGGACGGTAAAAGGGACCAATTTCGTTAACCTTCGCGATGCCGGTGATCCCGTTGCCCTGGCGGCTATCTATGCCGAGCAGGGTGCCGACGAATTGGTTTTTCTGGATATTACGGCGACCGTCGATGAACGAAAAACGCTCATTGAACTGGTGCGGAATGTGGCCCACACTATCAATATTCCATTTACGGTGGGTGGTGGAATCTCATCCGTTGCAGACGTATCGGCACTGTTGAACGCGGGAGCCGACAAAATTTCGATTAACTCCTCCGCTGTTCGCAACCCCGATTTGGTGAATGAACTGGCATTGGAATTTGGCAGTCAGTGCATTGTAGTTGCTATTGATACGCGGTATATAAACGGCGAGCACATTGTTCATACACATGGCGGGCGTCGGCCAACGGAACTACGAACTATTACCTGGGCGAAGGAAGTGGAGGAACGGGGAGCTGGCGAGATTGCTGCTAACGTCGATGGATACGGACGGTACCAAGGCCGGTTTTGCGCTTGAACTGACCGCTCAGATTTCAGGCGCGGCCAATATTCCCGTTATTGCCTCAGGTGGAGCCGGGTCAATGGAACACTTTGTGGACGTATTCACGACGGGCAAGGCTGATGCGGGACTAGCCGCCAGCATTTTTCACTTCAAAGAAATCGACATTCCTGTTTTAAAGCGCTACCTAAAGGAGCAGGGAGTAGAAATGCGGTTATGATATAAAGCACGGGAACCTATCAAAACCGAAACCCCAATTCCATTGCAACGATGCGGCTTCTGGAGATCAACTCGCTGTTGCGAGATACGTTTATCAATCCTCGCTGGTAGCTTATGCCGATGTTAACCGCGTTGTTCTGGTTGATTTTGTACTGAATGCCCGTTCCCAGCAGTAGCTCAATATCACCAAATCCATATTGCCTACTCGTGCCGTTCTCCGCCGTATATAGACCATTTCGGGCTTGATCAATCGCTTTTTCTGCCAGTTTCACGCTGAACAGGCCACCAGTTTGCACGTACAGGCGAACGTTAGGCGCGATGTTATTGGCGAATAGTTTCACCGTGGCCGGAATTTGCAGGTATTGCAGGTTATACACCGATTCTTTTTCCGGAACACCAGGATTCCAGCGGGCCTGACCAAATGTGCCGGGCATCTGAAAACCAGAACGTTTTATCGTATACCAAAGTCCGCTGCTAAACGCATAGCGGTTTTTGAAGAAGAAATAATCCATCGTAGGACCAACGCTCATCCGAACGCCGGGCCCATTATCCTGGAAACCGGCATAAGCCCCTTTTCCTTCGGCGGTATTCATGTTTAACGAGGGAGCGAAGCGGATACTCATCTCAATGAGGTGCGTTGGCCAGGCGTAATCCGGGCCCGAACCGTAGCCATTATTCTCGGCCTGATCATTGGCTTTTTGAGCCTTTTTACGTTTACGGCCCTTTCTGTCATCTTCGTAGTCCCGCTTGTTCTGGTCCTGACCATCGTAGTTATCACCCAGAATTTTGCGGAATCGCTTCTCGGTTACACTGGATTCTTTGGTCCGTAACTTGTACAACGCGTTCGAAGCCGTTTGTGCCCAACCGGGGCTACCGGCCCAGAGAGCCAAAATCAGGCCTAACCCTGCAACTTTTTTCATAATTTTGCACGTTTTCTATAGTGAAAACAACCCCATTTCATGCACCTACGCGCAGCCCTGACGGGGATTTTTTGTCTATTTCTGTTCGCTTCGTGTCAGAAGAACGAAGATATGTCGTTTGTTCGGCTCGATAAGCAACTCTTCTCCAGTAAGTCACAGGATAGTATTCAGGCTATGCTGAACCAGTATCCCGCTGTTGCTCAATTGTACTTTAACGCGAACGATGCCGGAAATGATACAGCGCTGGTCCACGAATTGACTAATCGGACTTCCAATCCAGACCTTATAGCTTTTAATCAGCAGATCCAGAACCAATTTGGTGATATGGCCGACCTGCGTACAGAACTGGCCGGTGCCTTTTCCAGCATCAAAAAAGACTTTCCTGACTTCAATCCCCCCAAGGTTGTTACGGTTGTAACCGGCTTCCTGGGGCCTGATTTAGTTATTACGGATAGTCTTATTGTTATTGGGTTGGATTACTTCGCCGGACCCAAAGCGAAATATCGCCCACCGGGTCAGGAGTTCCCTGAATACATCTTACGCCGTTACGCCAAAGAATACATTGTTCCAGCCATTGTTTTTGCTATTTCGGATAAGTACAACGCCACTAACCGTACCGACCAAACGATGCTTGCCGATATGGTTTATTACGGTAAAGGATACGTATTTACTAAAAGCATGTTGCCCGAGGTACCGGATAGTTTAATCATCGGTTATTCAGACAGGCAACTTACGCAAACGTTTAATGCTCAGGACGCTGTTTGGGGACATTTTATTGATAACCAGTTGCTATATCAAACGAATCCGGCCATAAAACAGCGATATTTGACCGAAAGACCGTTCACGGCCGAAATTGGACAGGCCGCTCCCGGCGCTATTGGCCGCTGGCTGGGATGGCGAATTGTCGGTAAATACCACGATGAACACCCCAATGTTGGCATTGCTGAACTGATGCGCAACGATGACCCCCGGCAGATTTTTGAACGGTCGGGCTACAAAGGACAAAAAGAATAATCGGCTTATAAGGGAGTGGGGACAATTAAAAGCATACGTGTGATAAATGCCCCGACTACAGTCCGTTTATTAACAACCAGTAACTATGGCAAAACGAGGAGGAGGTTTTGGTGAAGAGCCCAAACCGGAGGATAAGAAGAAACTAAGCAGCGAGGGAGTAAAGAAAGCCCTGAGCATATTTCAGTTCGTAAGACCGTACCGGACCCAGTACATTATCGGGTTTCTGTTCCTGATGCTGTCGACGGCTACAACCATGAGTTTTGGTTTACTCATTGGGCAGATCACCAGTGTTATTCAGGGGAAATCAGAGTTTACGCTTAATCAGGTAACGCTTTTTTTTGTGGGCGTCCTGGTAGCACAGGCCATTTTCTCATTCTTCCGTATTTATTTCTTTTCGCAGGTAAGTGAGCGGGCCATGGCCGATGTGCGCCGGGCAACCTACAGTAAAATCATCACCCTGCCCATCCCGTTTTTCGAGCAACGGCGCGTTGGGGAGTTAACCAGCCGTATTTCGTCTGACATTTCACAACTACAGGATGTGCTGACCCTAACGGTAGCCGAACTGTTTCGGCAGATAGGAACGCTCACGATTGGTACGGCCATCATTTTCTATGTTTCCTGGAAGTTGACGCTGTTTATGCTGGCCACCTTTCCGGTTATCATTGTAGCTGCCATGATCTTTGGGAAGTTCATCCGCAGTCTGTCGAAAAAGGCGCAGGATTTATTAGCTCAGGCAAACGTTATTGTTGAGGAGACCCTACAATCGGTCAACGTTGTAAAGGCCTTTACCAACGAGAAGCTCGAAATAAACCGTTATGGCTCGGCTTTGCAACTGGTTGTCAACACGGCGCTCCATGCCGCCAAGTTCCGGGGCGTGTTCGTTTCATTCATCATTTTCGCGCTTTTCGGCGGTATCATCGGTGTTGTCTGGTATGGCGGCTCATTGGTACTATCGAATGAAATGCCATTTGCCGATTTGCTGACGTTTATCGTATACACCACGTTCATTGGCGGCTCCGTGGCCGGGATGGGTGATTTATACGCTCAGTTGCAGAAAACGATTGGCTCATCGGAGCGCATCCTGGAAATTCTGGAAGAGCCTTCGGAAGTGAACGCTACTGAAGAAGTTCCCCTGTTCGTACCTGTTCAGGGCAATGTTGAGTTTACGAACGTTCAGTTCTCCTACCCATCCCGTCCTGATATAACCGTGCTTAAAGGTATTTCGCTCTCCGTAGACGCAGGCCGTAAAATTGCGCTGGTTGGGCAGAGTGGAGCCGGTAAGTCAACGATTGTTCAGCTACTGATGCGGTACTACGCAGTAGGTGGCGGAAAGGTCACTGTGGATGGCCGCGATTTGGCCGGTTTTAACGTGACGGAGCTACGGAAGAACATCGCCGTGGTACCGCAGGAGGTGATGCTTTTTGGCGGTACCATTATGGAAAACATTCAGTATGGTAAAGCCGGAGCTTCGGAAATCGAGATTCGGGAAGCAGCCCGGAAAGCAAACGCGCTCCAGTTTATCGACTCGTTTCCCGAGGGTCTGCAAACTATCGTAGGCGAGCGGGGCGTTAAATTATCGGGTGGGCAGCGGCAGCGAATCGCCATTGCCCGGGCTATCCTGAAAGACCCGGCTATTCTTATTCTTGATGAGGCAACAAGTTCGCTCGATGCCGAGTCAGAACGGTTGGTACAGGAAGCATTGGATAAACTGATGCAGAATCGTACAACGATCATTATTGCCCACCGTCTGGCAACCATCCGGAAGGTAGACCGGATTTATGTCATTAACGAAGGGCAGATTGCCGAATCCGGCACCCACGACGAACTTGCCTTGCAGGAAGATGGTATTTACGCCAATCTGGTTAAGTTACAGTTCGAAACGACCGAAAATACATTGTAATTCGTTGTAGAAACAAACGATAAACCGCCATGGCCTCTGCGTCTAAAACACTGAAAGAATTCAACCTGCGCCACACAAACGGGCGTGAGGAAGTGCTTGATCTGTTTTTGAACGCGGGTCGCGCCCTGGCGCATAACGATGTTGAAAATGGGCTCGGCCCCGACCACGACCGGGTAACCATTTACCGCACGCTGCGAACGTTTCTGGACAAGGGTTTACTGCACAAAGTACTGGACGATGAGGGAGGGACGAAATATGCCCTTTGCCGGGAAACCTGCACGGATGGTAACCATCACCATGACCACATTCATTTCAAGTGCGAAACCTGTGGTCAAACCACCTGCCTGGACGATGTTGTTATCCCGGCTATTACGCTTCCCGAAGGATACAACCGGAAGGAAACGAACCTGCTGATTCAGGGCGTTTGCCAGGGGTGTAATCAGTAGCGGAAGAAAATTCTGACATTTATAGATTGTAATATCCGGGTACTACTATGGTAACCGGCTGTACCGTATGCCCGAAACCATATTTTTCCAGCGTCAACAGCAATTTAGTCACGCTGAACAAATTGCCCAGCAAAAACATAATCGACTGGCCTTCTGGCGGCTCGTATGGTTTATTGGTAGCGTACTGGCTATATGGTTGCTCATCCGGCTGGACCAGCAACTGGCAGCCGTTATTGCTGTGTTAGTGGGTATCGTGGGGTTCCTGATACTGTTAAAGAAGCACCAGAAGGTTAAGCGTGAGCGGGACTTAAATCGCCATCTGGCGTTTATTAATCAGGACGAAGCATCCCGACTAAAACGGCAGTACCTGCGACCCGAAACGGGGGAGCCGTTCGCCAGCTCGACGCACAGTTACACGGGTGATTTGGACGTATTTGGTAAACACTCGCTCTTCCGGCTCCTGAACCGAACACACACGTACCTGGGTCAGAGTCAACTGGCCGCGTGGCTCAAGGCCCCGGCAAGTCCGGATGTTATCCGCCTTCGTCAGAAAGCAGTAGCCGAACTGAAACCTGAACTCAACTGGCGGCAGGAGTTTGAAGCACAGGCTTATCTGGAAGAGACGGTCAATCGCTCGCCGGATGCACTGGTCAAGTGGGCAACGGCCGAAACGGTCCCACTACCCGGCTACCTGAATCTTATCCGATTTTTGTTCCCTGCCGTTACGCTGAGCTTGTTCGTGGCCTGGCTGCTGGGTTATCTGCCCGGTTCGGGTGTATTGTTCGGGTTGGCCATCCACGGATTGGTACTTCGTCAACTATCGGCGCGTGCCGGGGAGGTTAGCGAACAAACGGTAGATATATCAACCGCCCTAAAAGCCTTTCAGAACTTGTTTCAACAGGCTGAGAAAGTATCCGGTGATAGTGTTCGGGTACAGGCGATTCGTCAGGGGTTAACTTCGGGTTCCGGTCAGGTATCAACCCTCATCGGTCACCTTTCCCGATTGACAGAAGGCTTAAATTATCGTCGAAACCCATATTTCTATCTGTTATTTGGGATTGCTACCCTGTGGGACATCCACTACCTATTGCGGCTCGAAGCCTGGCGCAATAAATACGGGGCTGACCTCAGCGGTTGGTTTGAGGCACTGGGCGAGTTGGAAGCACTTAACAGCCTGGCCGGTTTTTCCTACGCCCACCCAGCCTACACCACGCCCGACATTGTCGACGATGCGTTGACGCTGGACTTTACGCAGGCCTCGCACCCGTTACTGGCGCCAGACCGCTCCATCGGGAATTCGCTGACGTTCGCGGGGAACGGGCAAACGGTTCTGATAACCGGTTCCAATATGTCGGGAAAGAGTACCTTTCTGCGGACTGTTGGGGCCAATGTTGTGCTGGCCCTGGCCGGGGCGGTTGTAAGCGCCGACCGGTTCTGGTGTTCGCCGGTGCGTGTGTTTACCAGTATGCGCACGCAGGATTCGCTGGAAGAAAGCACTTCGTCGTTTTACGCGGAACTGAAGCGTCTGCAAACCCTTATTGGCCTGACGAAACAGCCAGAGGCAATCCCGGTCCTGTACTTCCTGGACGAAATTCTAAAAGGAACCAACTCCGCCGACCGTCACCGGGGTGCCGAAGCCCTGATTCGACAAATGCACCAGACCACTGCTTCCGGCTTTGTATCGACCCATGATTTGGAACTGGGCCAACTGACCGACGCGGACAGCTTCGTGCGGAATTTTCATTTCCAGTCCGACCTCAACAACGGGGAACTCGTGTTCGACTACAAACTCCGCACCGGTATTTGCGAAAGTTTCAACGCCAGCCAGTTGATGCAGGCCATTGGTATTGAAATGGGTGAAGTGCAACGATAAAGGCTGCCCCCTGGCCAGGATTCAATCAGCATACACCCACCAACAATGAGGAAGACCCTTGTAATCCTCCGAAACAAATCCCTTCGGGCCTTTTGTTCTATCTTTGTACCTTAAAATGAGCCGATGGACGTTAGTCTTTTGCTCCTTCATTTTTTTCATCCAGTACGACAAGTTCATGACAACCGACCAGTTGACCGACTTGAGAGCCAGAGTAGAGGCCCTGAGGAGGTATCTTTGACTACGATACTAAAAAAGAACAGTTAGCCGAACTGGAACAGCAAACGTTCCAGCCCGAGTTCTGGACCGATGCCGCCCGCGCCGAAGGCGTAATGAAGCAGATTCGCGTCCTGAAAGGCTGGACTTCCGGCTACGAGAAACTGGACGGCCAGTTCGGCGACCTCGAAACACTCTTTGAGTTTTACGAAGGGGGGGAGGTAACCGAAGAAGAGGTTGATGAAGAGGGCCTGAAGGTTTCGGAAACCCTCGACGACCTCGAACTCAAGAAAATGCTCGGCAATGAGGAAGATCAACTCAGTGCCGTGCTGGAGATAAACGCCGGAGCCGGTGGTACTGAAAGCCAGGACTGGGCCGATATGCTCTACCGGATGTATATGCGCTGGGCCGAAAAGCATGGTTATAAGCTCAAGCAAGTTGATTATCAGGAGGGTGACACCGCCGGTATCAAATCGGCTACTATAGAAGTAGATGGTGCCCTGGCCTATGGATTTCTGAAATCAGAGAATGGCGTTCATCGCCTGGTTCGTATTTCACCTTTCGATTCCAACGCCCGTCGGCATACGTCTTTCGCGTCCGTCTTCGCTTATCCGCTGGTTGACGATACGATCACTATCGAAGTAAATCCGGCTGATATTCGGTGGGATACGTTTCGTTCGGGGGGAGCGGGTGGCCAGAACGTAAACAAAGTAGAAACAGCCGTCCGGCTGCATCACGAACCATCGGGGTTAGTCATTGAGTGTCAGCAGGAGCGGAGTCAGTTGATGAATAAGGAAGTAGCCATGCGACTGCTGAAGTCCAAACTCTACGAAATTGAGGTGCAAAAACGCAATGCCGCCCGCGATGAAGTAGAAGCGGGTAAGCAGAAAAATGAATGGGGTTCCCAGATTCGTTCCTACGTGTTGGATGATCGGCGCGTAAAAGACCACCGCACCGGCTACCAGACGTCCAATACCGATGCTGTGCTGGATGGCGATATTGACCCATTCATTAAAGCATTTTTGCTGGAACAGGAGTAGAGTCCAGTTTGAGTAGCTATGAAGTTAGATGCAATCCAGGAAAAAAATCCGGACGTACATAACCGTGTAGCTACTCAAACTAGTATGAGACTTATTCTTTTCATCGTTACGTTTCTATTTTCCTGTACAAAGTCCACAACCGAACAGAACATGGTTGTCAATCCCAGCGCCAGTGCGTCTACGTATTCCTTCCTGTCGCTGGGTGACTCCTACACCATTGGCGAAAGTGTGTCGGCAGCTGACCGCTGGAGCGTTCAGCTGGCTGGTATACTTCGCAACCAGGGTCTGGATGTGGCCGACCCGGACATCATTGCCCGTACGGGATGGACTACCGCCGAGCTACAGGACGCGATTAGCCGCAGCGGTAATCAAAAAAAATATTCCCTGGTTTCGTTAATGATTGGGGTTAATAATCAGTATCGGGGCCAGAGTCAGGACCGCTATCGAACCGAGTTCAGGTCATTGCTCCAAACGGCGGTTAACTTTGCCAATGGTAAAGCCGACCACGTTTTTGTATTATCTACGCCTGATTGGGGGCGTTCACCCTTCGCATCTACACAGGATAAAACGCAGATTGGGCTGCAGATAGATCAGTTCAACGCCATCGCGAAGGATGAATGCCAGAAAGCCGGAGTTGCTTTTGTCGACATTACACCTGCCACCCGAACAGCCGCTGGCGATGATTCTCAGTTTGCCAGCGATGGGCTTCATTACTCGGGTAAGCAGATGAAACAGTGGGCTGAAACAGCCGTTCCAACCGTAAAGGCAATTCTGCAGTAATACCAGTCTACGCAGCAGAGGTGCCATGACTGCCAAACTTCTGCCGGTAATACCGTACGGTTCGGCCTATTAACATTCCGCCAACAATGCTCGGGAGTATCCAACTCATCGTATACGTCCATCCAGGAGCGGTAACGGGCAGAATCCGATCCACATTGGTTACCAGTGCGGCCGTAAACGTAGCAATGTAAGAACCGCCCATACGGGTGAAGTGCTGGAAGAACCAATGCATCTTCTCCGCAGGCCGGGTCATGAACTGAATATCCCGCCCGGCAAACACTAGCGTTAATACGCCGAAAAAGGAAAACACGATGGGCAGGAAGGATACGCCCTGTATGGCTAACAGATAAACACCAAACCCAATCATGGCCAGACTAACAAACAGCGTTACGAATGTTAGTGTCTTGTCCGCTATTGTTGGTCCCGACTTCTTTTGCTTTGTAGCCCGCCAGCCGGTTATACACAGGTAGAAACTGAATACGGCAATACCCGCCAGAAACAGCCGCATCATTTTGAACGGTTGTAAGGTGCATAACAGCAGAGCGGTGGCCGCTACGATAATCATGCAATACACATAAAGTAGTCCGGCACGTTTGTGTAATCGGCTTCCCTTTTCAAAAAACATAGGAATCAGACCAACTACCAGGGCCGTAAAGCCCGTAGCAATGTGCATGATGAGGAGGGATAAAATAAGCGTTTTCATGGCTGGTGTTGCGTTTTTCTTTCGATGATGCAAACCTACAGCAGCGCCTTCGCTTCTTACCCGATTAAGGGGTAAACGACAAGTTTAGGGACGGTTGGTAAGGGGAAAGGCGGGCAGGGACGATTGGTGGGCTGTTTTACAATGCCCTTAACTCTGCCACCAGCGTATCATTGTATTGCCGCGCAACGGGCACCTGCAACAAACCATTGGCCAGATGCAGTCGGTAGCCCTGCGCATTGCCCGTAACCCGCTCAACCCGGTCGAGGTTGACCACGTAGGACCGGTGGCAGCGCACAATACGGGGCCGGTTGATCTGGCCCTCCAGCCGACTCAGACTGCTACGAAGCAGTGGTTTCGCCAACTGGCTATCTTTCTGATAAATGACCGTGCAGTAGTTATCACTCGACTCAATACAAAGTAGCTGGGTAGCATTCAGTGTTAAAACATCTTTTTCATTATCTGCAAGCAGCGTTAACGGCGCGTCTACCTGCCCGGGCTGGGGTGCGGGTATTGTTTCAGAACTATTCGTTGGCTCCGCCGGGGTTGGCGGGTGCACGGAGAAACCAGCCGCCGACTGACTGTACTGCCTGAGTTTACGGATGTAATTAAACACGACGGCCCCCGTAGTGGGGAATACCCCCAGAAGAAACGTAATCAGGACCATTTCTAACCAACCGATATAGGCAGTGTACCCGTCCTGCTTGAGTATCCACTCCAGATACAGTCGGTTGCCAACGGCAATCAGCAGAATATTGCCCGTTATGAGCATAATCTGTCGACCAACGGTCCAACAATCATTAGAAAATGGCCGGGGGAACAGGCTCGACCAAACGGTGAAGTTGAAAGCGGTAATGATGAACGTAACCAGCCCAAAACCCAGTATTTTCAGAGGCTTGTCTGGCGTTTGCCACAGGTTCAGACCAAAGGGTTGAAAGACCAGCAGGAACAAGCCTACGAATAACCCGATTACAGCCGCCTGACGCAGTTCCCGACCGGGCGATTCAGTTGAGGGATAGGGCTGCCTGAATAGCTCGGGTAGATGCATATGGCTAGAATAACCGCCAGGTTGAAATTTGCTCGAAGAAGCTGGGCAGAATAGGGGGGTATACCACAATCATGAACAGAATGCCAAACAGTGCTCCGTAAAAGTGAGCATCGTGGTTAATATTACCCGCGCCCCGTCGGGACTCGTAGTATGAATAAGCCAGATATAGACCTCCGAAAATAAACCCCGGAATTGGAATCGGGATATAAAAACAGCATTATAGGTGTCAGCGGACGGAACAGTATACCGGCAAAAATAATGGCTGATACCCCCCCCGAAGCACCTAACGAGTTATATCCGGGGTTATTGCGGTGTTTCAGAAACGTTGGAATGTCCGAAACCAGAATTGCTGCCAGATAAAAACCAACCACGTACAGCGGGGCCATTGGACCAAACAATAAGCCAAAAATCTGCTCGATAAATCCTCCGAAGAAGTACAGGCTGAGCATATTGAAAATCAGATGCCCCCAGTCAGCGTGTAGAAACCCTGATGTTATCAGCCGGTAGTACTGCCCCCGGTTGGCCACCTGATAGGGATTCATAATCCAGCGGTTCATCAGGCTGTAATTATTCCAGGCCATGATACTGATGATAGCCGTAACAACGATAATGATAAGGGTAATGCTCATTTAATCTGTGATATAAAATGTCTGGGACGTACGAAACAGGTAACTGTGCGTTTTACGCTGTACGTCTTTTATCAGCTCTCCCGTTCAACTAATTGACGGGCAAATTGAATCAATAATTTTTTCCGGTCCGGTTCGGCATCAACCTGGTCAAAATTGGCAAATCCCCGGGCAAAGTAATGGTTAATGCGGGATTCGGTAAGCTGACGAATGCCTAGTTGGTTGTAAATTTCCGTTATGGCCTGTACTTTCTCGGCTTTGTCGAAGGTCGTTTTTGTTAACCAATCGTTCAGTTCATCTCTGATTGAACCCTGCGCTTGCTGGAGTGCCTCGATGAGCAGAAACGTTTTTTTGTTCGCAATAATATCGCCCCCAACCTGCTTGCCAAACTTGGCAGGGTCGCCATACACATCCAGCAAATCATCTTTCAGTTGAAAGCCAATACCAATGTTCATCCCTCCTTCGTACAGATGCTGGCGGGTGCTTTCATCTGCACCGGCAATCAAGCCCCCCAGCTCAAGGGCATAGCCCAGCAGAACGGATGTTTTCAGCCGAATCATATCGATGTATTCGCCCTCGGTAACATCCCAGCGGGTCTCGAAATTCATGTCCATCTGCTGGCCTTCGCACACCTCGGCGGCTGTCCGGCTAAACCGTTCCAGGGCTGGCTTTAGTTTGTCGGCGTCAAGGGTTAAAAACAGCTGGTACGCATTAACCAGCATCACATCGCCGGACAGGATCGCCACGTTGCCATTCCATTTTTCGTGAACCGTCGGTTGATTACGACGCAATGGAGCCTGGTCCATGATATCGTCGTGCATGAGTGTGAAGTTGTGGAACACTTCAACGGCCAAAGCCGGGCGAACCGCTTTCTGCCAGTCATCCGTGAACAGGTACGTAGCCATCAGGGTCATTAACGGACGCATGCGCTTACCACCAAGACTCATAATGTACCGGATTGGATCATAGAGTTCGGCAGGTGACTGCCCATAGTGAATAGACTTGAAGTTCGTTTTGGAGGGCATCAACAAAAATAGCTGGACTCATTCGGCTAAGCATTACTGCCTGGTTTTAGGCCAAAAATACGGCAAAAGCCCCCAAAAGCCTAACGCCCAATCTGACGGCGGTAACGGCGCTGCCCGGGGGTTGTGACGATGAAAATAAGGCGTCCTGTCAGGGTAAAGTACCCATCGTTCTTACCCGTATTGCCGCGCTGTTCTCCGGGTTGATTGGGTGTTGTTCCCAGTTCTGCCCGCCGGTCAGACAACGATGCCGCCAGCGAACTAAAGTTGCTCCGATCAGGATATACCGCGCTAACATCGTCCAGATAATCACTCAATACATGCGTATAAGCCCCCTCCAGATGAAAGTTGAACCGTTCGGAAGCGAGCACCGGTACTCCCAGACCATACCGGATAATACCAGCCAGACGATTGTAGGAGATGCCTTCGGTCTGAAGCGGAGCCAGGCTATACGTTTGCCCCTTATACAGGGCTTCAGGAGTAATGTACGTGAGGCCAACACCCGCCAGTGCATAGGGAATAGTAGCCCGGTAACGATCATCGACCCGCCAGAAATCTACCTGTACACCCGCCCACACATCAGGGTTCAGGCTTTTGAACGATAGGTTATTGTAGTAGTTCCGGGTGTATTGCTGATGCCCGTGGATGTAATAAAGCTGCGTTTCTAACCGGTACGTGAGCTGGTACGAAACCCGGTAAGCTGCGGCCAGGTTAATGGCTGCGCCCAATTGCAGATGCCCAAGATTACCCAACTCGCTTAAGTCGCCGGTGTAATGAGTTAGCCCGATTCCTCCGCTTAGGAGCCAGGTTCCGGGCTTTTCACGCCAAATCTCAGCCCGTTGCGCTACCCCCAAAAAAGGAACAACAAGACCGGTCAGGCTAAGCAGGAAGAAGCGGAAAACAGACAAAGGACTACCGGATAGGATGGTGCCCCTATGACGGTAGTATACCCGAATAGTAACGTAAGTGCCTCAATTACAACTCGCCAATGTCTTCGTTCCAGATGGCTGGCTTCTCGGCGATGAACTGATTCATCATCTCGACACACTCCGGCAAATCGAGATCGATTACTTCTACACCATGTTCCTCCATGAAAGCCCGCGCCCCGGCAAACGTTCGGGATTCTCCGACAATCACTTTCGGTATTTTGAACTGTACAATGGTTCCGGCGCACATATAGCAGGGCATTAGTGTGGAGTAAATAACGGTGTCCCGAAACGAGCCAACGCGCCCTGCATTATTCAGGCAGTCCATTTCACCATGTAGAATCGGGTTGTCTTCCTGCACCCGCTTATTGTGGCCGGAAGCCACCAATTTGCCATTTTTAATCAGGGCAGAGCCAATGGGAATGCCTCCCTCGCTTAAACTTTTGCGGGCCTGATCAATGGCCTCCTGCATAAATTCATCCATAGTAACAGTTTGTTGTAAATTGAACGTGAGTCCGCTGTTATAACAATTTTATTGTTTCGTAATCGCCGATGTGTTTCAGGTACAGGAAGTGGAGCAGTAGTCCGTTTACGTTCGTGACCAGCTTGTGCGCTTCCGGTAGGGTAGCTACCACACTGGTTATACGCTCATATTCAGATTGGTTGCCCATGTTCTTGAGGTGAAATGCCATAATCTCGTTGCGAGTCATTTCGCGCTCGATGAAGAAAAAGTGCATGCCCTCATCACTGGTACCGGTACTTGGAAACCAGACGTGCGGGTTTAGCTTCGTCAGTTCGTCCGCCGTAACGGTCAGGCCAATTTCTTCACCAATCTCGCGGGCGGCTACATCGTCGGGTGCATCACTGGCATCGACCATCCCGGCCGGGTGTTCGTACGTTTGAGAGCCATCGGCAATACGGCGTTGCTTGACCAGCACCACAAATTTCTCGCGGGTAGCTTTATCAATCAGGCAAACCAGCATGCTGGCTGCGTGGCCTTTCAGAAACAGTGCGGGTGGTATTTTGTCCCCTTCAGGCGTATCGGCATCGACTTCCAGCATGGCAAACAGCACTTCGCCGTTGTGCCTGCGCCGAATGTAAAAGTCCTTGATGCCGTTAATTTTCAATCCATTGGCTTCTGCCTGACTTTTCCAGTACTGAAACTTATGGGCGTCCTGAAGTGATTCCTGCTGCTTGCTCATACGGTCAATTGCGTGGACATAAAAACGTCATCAGATGGTTAAAAACCTGTCTGATGACGTAAAGGTAATTCGCAGGGAGGTTTAGAAACCAGCTTACTTCATTTTCAGTCTCACCATTCCATCAGAAATAACAATCGTATCTTCTTTAGCCTGCTTTTTATAGCCGTTGCCTTCCGGGTCTATATCAGAATCGTAGCCCGAAGCTTTGGTGATGACTTTATCTTCCATTTTGTTCATGAGTCGCCCCACACCGCCAAACACAGTGGCCGACGCTTTCTCTTTCCAATAGCTCCCGGTTAGGGTTGTACTGAAGGTGGCTTCCAGGAAGCCATCCGCTCCCAGCTTAACCTCTACCGTTTCGCTGGCATTCGTCGATTTGCCAACGTGGTATTCCATCCGGGGTTCGCGGATTTCTTCAACGTACTTGATTGCGGCAACACCTTTATAGTTACCCGCCATATCCTCGTACCGTTTTCTGTTTTCTTTGGAATCGGGTTTGTCGGCATCCACAATCAGGTAGGTGCCAGGTTCAACGATGTCCCGATTGGCATAATTGCCCAGCCATATACGGAGCGATTTGTCGGGCTTAACGGTATTGGCCGTTATCCACCAGAATTGGCCAATACGCACCCGGCGGGGTTGGGTTGTAAATTCCTTCCCGTCAATTTGTGCTTTTAATGTGTTGTCGTTCGCAATCTGCCCAAAGGCGCTGGTGGCAACCAGGAACAGCATGAGTAATAAATGGTGCTTGTTCATGAGCGGTCAGTGGGTTTGTGTTCCAGACAAATAAACCCAATTTACCCGTTCGATACCCTGCTAAATTGAGTATCCGGTAAACATCCCAAACCAACCCCGTTACTTCTGGGTCAAGCCCTGGGCGTCGGGCCCAATGTAGCGCTCAAAGAACTCATAAATACGTAGCATCCGGTCTATCCGCTGCCGAACATCACCCGACCGGCTCAGTTCGTGCGTGGCCCCGGGCATGCGTACATACTCGACCGGGCGACCCAGAATTTTCAGGCTTTTGTAGAGCATTTCGCTCTGCGATACGCCCGTCCGGAGGTCATTTTCGCCGTGTTTTATGAGCAGGGGCGTATGAATATTTTCTACGAACGTATAGGGTGAGTTGCTGTCCAGTACCTTTCTGGTTTCGGGTTGCCAGGGGTAACCACCAAAGTAGTTCGGTACCAACCGCCAGGCGTTGGCTTCGCCCATAAACGTAGTCAGGTCATACACGCCCCGCTGGGCAAAAGCGGCTTTAAAGCGGTTATCGTGCCCCACAATCCAGGCCGTAAGATATCCCGCATACGACCCACCCGTAATCACCTGCCGACTCGTGTCGACCCAGGCTTCCCGGGCGGCATCGGTTGTGGCGGCCAGCACGTCTTCCGTTGGTCCGGTACCCCAGTCCTTCATGTTGGCCCGCTGAAAATTGACACCGTACCCACCCGATCCCCGCGGATTGGCATAAACCACACCGTAACCCTGACTGCACATGTACTGAAATTCGTGCCACATGGATGGTTCCCCCGGTCCCCACATGGCAGTTGGGCCGCCGTGCATGTTAAGGAGTAGCGGGTATTTTTTGGTCGCGTCGAAAAAGGCGGGTTTCATAATCCAGTAGTCAATTGTCTGGCCAATGGAGTTCTTGTACGTACGTTTTGTCGGAAAACTTAGCTGGCGCTGCGCCACCCAATCGTTATGACCACTCAGTTTGGTCTGGTTTTTAACCGCATCATTGGCTCCCGAAACATCGGCCCGGTACAATTCCGATGGGTTGGCTACTTCCGTTTTGGCAAAAACAAGTTGATCACTCTGTACGTCAAAATAGGTGACACCGCTTTCCGTATCGGTCAATTGAGTAACCTGACGGGTAGCCGGGTCAAGTCGATAGAGCGGAATGCCGCCGTTTGACGAAGCGGTAAAATACACGGCGTACTTCGTTGCCGCTTTTTTACCTTTTGAGGCTGCCGGAGCAGTTGCCCAGGTGAAATTACCAGCCGCCCGGTCAAACGTAACAGGGGTGGGGTTCGAAAGAGTTGAGCCGTTCAGGAATGCTATCGTAATCTGCGGATAGTTAACCCCGGATGAGGGGCTGACGAAAAAAATGAGCTGACTGCCATCAGGAGAAACTTCCGGTGATCCATAACTTTTACCCGCTTCCCCCAGCACCGTTGTTCGTTTCCCGGAACCATCGGATGAGATAAGTACGATAGCATTATCCTGATCCCGATCCGGGTGAATAAGGGAGTCGCGATCCGTAACGGCCAGCAAACCCTGTCCATTGGGAAGCCAGGTAGCCGCTGCAAAAGACTCATAACCCCGGGTGAGGGGTTTCGGAGTCGCCGGGATTGCTGCACCCTCCGGTACATCGATACTGTACAGGTGGGTGAATGACGGGTCTGGTTCGGTGGTGGCTTCACCCTGTAAGTTGAGTCGATTAATAACTTTGGCCTTTTTGTCAGCAACGTCTTTCGCCAGATACGCCCGAATTTCAGCTATTGAGCCATCTGGATTCGGTTTTGTTTTTTTGTCGGGTTTAATGAAGTCGTTGCTGGTAAAACCCGGTTTTTCCAGCGACCAGGATGGTCCACCTTTTGCCGGATTCAGCAATGAATCGACCATCATCTGCGCCATCGTTACAGTACTCGAAAACGCGAGTCTCTTCCCATCCGGTGACCAGATCGGGCTGGAAGCCCCGTATTCACTTTTAGTCAACTGCCAGGCTTCGCCCCCAGCCAGGGGCATAATAAATACTTGACTTTTCCCTTTCACCGTTCTGACAAACGCGATCCGCTTTCCATCGGGCGACCACGTCGGCTGCCGGGCCGACTCCGCGCCGTGCGTTAATGCTCTGGTATCACCCGTTTTCAGGCCGGTCAGGTAAATGTGGGTTTTATACTCGTAATCATCGGGCTGACTATCCGGTTTTTTGTCGGGGGTAGTAGTCTCAATCGTTGTGAGTGTGTACAGGGCGCGTTGTCCGTCGGGTGCCAGTTCAATACCGCCGACCTGTTTAATCCGGGTCATGTCGGTAACCGTAACTTTTGACTTGGTCTGGGCGCAAACCGTCTGCGCCGTTAGGGCGATGAAGAGTAACGTGTTGTTTCAGCATGAAGTAGTCTGGTGATGTAGTAATGTGGTCCGGGATAGGCTGTTACGAAAGCAGCGGCAGGTAACGTTCACGAATAATTTTGGCGTGGTGGCGGGCATGGCCAACCAGCACGAAACCAAGTGCCAGCACGGAAATATTCTGATGATAACAAACGCCCGTCCGCAGTAGCATCTCATTATCGAAGCTATTAAAGAGCAGAATGCTTGACTGCGCGTACGGCGGCAAACTCAGCGTATAATTCAGCTATTGTCCGGCGGGTGGCGTGGGCCGTTTGACCAAACATCTCTTCATCATAGCCGGGCAGTTCTGTTTTATCATTCCGGGCAAAGCGTAATGCTCGATACCCCATAATGCGCTCGTTATCAATTACGTGCTGTAAAATATCCTTCACCATCCACTTGTTGGGTGCGTACCGAAGGTCACCAATGGCTTCGAGAGTTGACGCGGGAATGTACTGGTCGAAGGTGGGCGTTTGCCGCAACGCATCCATGAGGAACTACGTTATCGACCTGGTTGATATAGCGGTCGAAAAACTGCGGCATTACCGGAATTTCGGATTTGGTCATGGCTGAATGGATTGATGTTCGACGTTTGTGGTTTGTGTTGCATAAAGCAGTCTTCCGGTTGGCCTGACCCGCACAAATGACAAATCTCAAATCACAAACCTATTTCTTTGCCCCTACCAACTCATTAACCAGTCGGTCGGCTTTGTAAATATACCGCATGGCGGCAATGATTCCGCCAGCGTGAACGGAGATGGTCCGATTCTTCTCGGGCACAAAAATGAACTCTCCGGGCAGGCTTTCCATGTTGCCATCGAACGCTAAACCAACTGCCTCCAGCTTTTTATTGATCATCGGACTGCCCGAATTACCGCCAATGATATCATTGGACGAGATGAAACACATGGGTTCTTTCAGCAAAGCCATGGGTGGATTTTTCCAGCGGGCGGGCAGGTTCCAGGGGAATTTATCGTTGAACGAATAATTCCGGTCGTACAAACCGGCGAAGGTCGTCTTAATGGGGGCTACCGTGCCATTATAGGCGTACGATTTCACCACGCCATCATTGATTCGGAGCGAGAACGTAGCGTCAGGGGGAACGGCCGTTCCGTACACCTCATACAGCATCCGGCCCAGTTGCCCGCGCAAAACTTCCTGTGTCTGGCTCAGTTGCCGGGCCTGGCGGGCAGCGGTCAGGTACCGGGGAAACCAATTTTGGCCAGTGCCAGCATAGGATCATTCGATGCACTGGCAACATTAGGGCGAGTGGTTAATTCGCTGATAAAAGCAGGATCATTCAATTTTGTATTCTTGACCAGATAAGTGGCCGCTTCTTTGGGCGTCCGGGTCTTACCATTTGGACCCGTCAGGGCTGCTTTCACGTAGGGGTCATCATGCCCAAGAGCCGCCTGGGCCTCAGTTAGGTGAGCGGCCAAATAAGCTTCCTCTAACGCCATGTTTTTTACCGTTGGCGGTACCATGAGCGACTTGGCACGCTCGGCATCTTCGGGACGGCTAGCCAGCAGTTCGCTGAACTGCGTGGCAATGTTGGCAAAGGTCATCAACTCGCCCATTGTTCGCTCGCTGGGGGCAAGGTAATTGGCATCCTTGAAGATGGTTCGTAGTTGCGCCGTGTTGGCCGCAATATCATCCCAGGCCTTAAGTTGGTCGGCAGGGAGGTTTTTGGCCTTAGCGGCTGCCTTGAACTGATTCTCGAAAACTGCCTTACGGGCTATCAGGCTGGCATCGCGCAAACCTTCCAATTGACCACCGTAGGCTTTCAGGCTATTCTCGTAGCTGAAAATTTCATTCATCACGCTGTCACTCTTAGCCGTAACATTGTATGCCTGTAAGGCAGCAGAGCGATTCTTTAGCAACTGAATAGTGGCCGGAGTCTGCAAATCGCGGTCGAACTCCAGTTCAGCAACGGTTTTGAGTCGTTCGGTATGGCCGGGGTTTCCAATGACGAAAATGGGTTCGCCGTCGCGAATACCGTCGGGGTTGAATTTGAAAAAGTGCGTCGTCTGCAATGGCTTCCCATTGTCATAAACCCGGAAAAATGAGTAGTCGAGGGCGTAGCGGGGGTAGGTAAAGTTGTCATAGTCACCGCCGAAAAACCCAAGTTGTAGTTCGGGCATAAACACCAGCCGCACGTCATTATAGCGTTTGAACCCGTACAGCGAATAGCGACCTCCGTTGTAGAAAACGATGGTTTGTAGCTCCAGCCCTTTCCAGTCGTCTTTCAGGCCATATTCCTGCTTTACAGCAGCAAAAGTTTGCTCACGGGCCTGTAGTCGGGACGCGTCCGTCTGGGCCTGTTCGGATGTGCTGCTGTTCATGGCGTCCTGCACCCGTTTGGTGATGTCCTCAATCTTTACCAACTGGTCGACAAACAACCCATCAACTTTCCGCTCTTCGGCGGGGGTTTTGGCGAAAAAGCCCGTCGCGTTCAGGTCTTCGCCTTTTCGGGTTACGCCCGTTCCTGATTCGCGGGCGCAATGATGGTTCGTCATCACAAGCCCACTGGCCGACACAAACGAAGCCGAGCAATAATCGGCAAAACGCAGGGAAGCCAGCCGGGCTTCGTCAAACCACTTTTCGTCGGCATTGAAATTGTATGTTTTCTGGAAGTAGTCTTTCGGTGGATTGTCGAACGTCCACATCTTGCCCAAATCGAGCGGTCCTCCTTTTGTGGTATCGGATATAGATTGAGCGGGAGATACCCCAACTTGTAGTACCAGAAAAGCCCCTGTCAACAGGAAAGCTCGGATTGTAGTAGAACGCATGAACTAGACAGAATTAGAATGGACGAATCTGAAACGTGAAAATACGGCAAACCTTTCACCCAGGCGCCGATAAGCAGGAATGCATCAACAGAAATACAGATCTTTTACTCGGTGCCTGCCGACCTGTCAGTGCTAATCCGTACGTACCCTACACGAATAGGAGACTTTTTTTGGGTTGTCTGGATTGTTTCGATGCCTTGCCTGGTCTTCACCGCTACGCTATTTCGTTTTGTGCGGCAATTTCTTTACCCACTTTGTCATCTACCCGCACGAAGGGACGTATTATAAGTCGGGTACTGCGCTGATAGGTAAATAAACGATACATCCAGTTTGTAAATACTGACAGTTTGCTGCGGAAGCCTACCAGAAACGAGATGTGAACGAATAGCCAGGTCATCCAGGCAATAAATCCGCCGAGGTGAAAATTTCCGGGCAAATCGGCAACGGCCCGACTTCGCCCCACAATGGCCAGTGAACCTTTGTCGAAATACTCAAACGGTTTGGTCGGCTCGTTTTTCAGCATCCGGCTGATGTTTTTGGCCAGGTGTTTCCCCTGCTGAATAGCGGGCTGGGCTACGCCGGGGTGCCCTTTCGGGTAATCCGGCAGTTTCATAAAGGCAATGTCGCCAATGGCAAAAACGTTGGTTAAGCCCTGAATTTGATTCGTAGGATCAACCAGGATGCGGCCTTTCTCAGTACGGCGTCTGCCGGAATGCCATCAATCATGGCCCCGGTCACCCCGGCACCCCAAACCAGTGTTTGTGCTTTTATTTGTTCACCCCCCTTAAACGTTACCGTTTCACCATCATACGATTCAACCATCGTGTTAAGCTTTACGATAACACCCAGATCTTCGAGGTAGCGTTGCGCCCGCTGCCCGGACTCGTCCGACATGGGCGGTAACACTTTGCCCAATCCTTCCACAACGTAGATATTCATCCGGCTGAAATCCATACCGGGATAATCATTGGGCAGCACGTACTTACGCATTTCGGCTAGCGACCCCGCCATCTCAACGCCAGTTGGGCCAGCACCGGCAATGACGAAGTTGAGCAAGCTCTGCCGCTCTTCAGGGTCGGTGGTAATACTGGCCTGCTCGAAACACTGTAAAAACTGACTGCGTACGTTGAGCGCTTCCGGAATGGTTTTGAGCGGGAAAGCGTATTTTCGAATCTGCTCGTTCCCGAAGAAGTTGGTTTTTGACCCCGTAGCAATGACCAGATAATCATAATGCAACTCGCCGATAACGGAGGAAATTATCTGGGTCTCCGGGTTGATTTTGTTAACCCGAACCATGCGGTAATAAAAATCTTTGTACCCATCGAACATCTTCCGGAAGGGCTCAGCAATGGCATCGGGTTCCAGCCCCGCCGTGCCAACCTGGTACAGCAATGGCCAGAAACCGTTGTAGTTCTGTTTATCGAAAAGCACTACCTGCACATCCACATTGCGCAATGCTTTTACCAGGTTCATGCCACCAAATCCACCCCCGATGATGACAACGCGGGGCTTGGTTGTATCGGGTATATTAAGCGAAAGTTTATCGAATTGAAGCATAGCTAAGAATGCATTATAGGCACCGTTAATTCTCAACTATAGTACCTACTAATCAGTCGTTTTGTTCAAATTTCAGCGCGGGGAACAGGCAATGGTTTAGCGATTTCATCGTTTCGTTATAAGCTTTCTCTCTTAGTAACTGTTTCCCCCTTCTCCGTACTTTATCCGGCTGCTCATTGCTTACTCCATGTTGAAACTTGTACCGTTACTGCTTTCATTCCTTTTTTCAATTAGTCTGGTCAGGGGGCAGGGCACACCGGCCAAAGTTACCATCAGTGGCTACGTTCGGGAAGCGGGTAGTCAGGAAGCGTTGATCGGGGTAAACGTCTATCTGCCGGGTACAACAACTGGTACAACGACCAATACGTATGGCTTTTATTCCCTGACCTTACCGGCCCAGGACAGTATTAAACTGGCTTATTCGTTTGTCGGCTACGAAACAACGGCCCGAACCAGTTCACTCCGGACTGATCAAACCCGGAATGTGTTGCTCACACCCGGTCGACTGCTGACAGAAGTGGATGTGAAAGCCGGACCCAGTGTTGAGAAAGTCAGTGAGAGTGCCCGGATGAGTACCATCGATATTCCGGTTAGCCAGATTAAGAAAATACCCGCTTTTCTGGGCGAAAAAGACGTCCTGAAAGTGCTTCAACTGATGCCGGGTGTGCAGAAAGGCTCCGAAGGGCAAACGGGGATTTACGTACGCGGTGGCGGCCCCGACCAGAATCTGATTATTCTGGATGATGCCGTGGTGTACAATGCCAACCACCTGTTTGGCTTTTTCTCGGTCTTCAACGGCGATGCGCATCAAAAGCGTGGAATTGATTAAAGGTGGTTTCCCGGCGCGGTACGGCGGTCGGCTTTCGTCCGTTATTGACCTGAATATGAAGGACGGTAACCGGGAAAAGCTCCACGGCGAAGGGGGCATTGGCCTGATTGCTTCCCGGCTAATGCTGGAGGGGCCACTAACCAAAAATAAAAAAGCGTCTTTCCTGGTTAGTGGTCGACGAACCTATTTAGATGTTCTGGCCGCTCCTTTGATACGGGCACAGTCGGGCGGAACGACAACCGCCGGGTATTATTTCTACGACCTGAATGCCAAAGCAAATTACGATTTCAGCCCTAAAGACAAACTGTACCTCAGTGGCTACTTTGGGCGGGACCGGTTCTATGCCAGTGATAAAAGTCAGAATACGGAAACGGGATTACGCTGGGGCAACGCTACCGGAACGCTCCGCTGGAACCATCTATTCAATCAGAAGCTATTTGCGAACCTGTCCCTGATTTTCAGTGATTATAAATTTCAGATTTCGGCCGTTGAGAAGAGTACGCAGGGCATTGATACCTATTCGCTTCAGTACAACTCCGGCATTCGGGATTTCTCGTTGAAATACGACGTGGATTATTATCCGTCACCCCAGCACTCCGTTCGGGCAGGCGTTCAGAGCATCTACCACCGGTTCACGCCGAGTGCCGTGGTGCTGCAAAATGCGGGTATCAACCAGTCGATAAACAACGTCGATAACATCGATGTGCTGGAGTCCGGCATTTACGCCGAAGATACCTGGCGACCATCCAGCCGCCTGCGCGTCAATACGGGGTTGAGACTGAGCTATTTTCAACACAAAGCAGTGAGTTACGTTCGGCCCGAACCCCGGATTTCTGCCGCCTTCACCCTCAAGCCTGACCTATCTGTCAAAGCGTCGTACGCCCTGATGAACCAGTACGTTCATTTGCTCTCCAACACGGGTATTGGCCTCCCCACCGACCTGTGGGTACCTACCACCGACCGGGTAAAGCCGCAGCAATCGCAGCAGGTAGCCGTGGGTATTGCCAAAGACTACACTGACAAAGGGTTGACCCTGACGGTAGAAGGCTACTACAAAACGATGAATAACATCATCAACTACAAGGAAGGAGCCAGCTTTCTACTCATTAATGACCCAACATCAGCCAATAGTGTACGCTGGGAAGACAACGTAACGGCGGGCCGGGGCTGGAGCTACGGGGCGGAGTTTTTCCTGCAAAAGAAAGTCGGGCGTTTTTCGGGCTGGGCGGGTTACACGCTATCCTGGACCCAATGGCAGTTTGCCGAGTTGAACGGTGGCCAGCCCTATTACCCCCGCTACGACCGCCGGCACGATATGTCATTGGTAGGTATTTATGAATTAAACAAGCGTATTACACTATCGGCCGTTTGGGTATATGGTACGGGCAACGCCCTAACCATTCCATCCGGGCGTTACGATACCTACCGGGCCAGCAATACGCTGGTGTACGGCGGAAGTCCCGGCATTATGCAGACTTTTTTCCAGAATCCCCGAACGACGGATGATTATGGAACGCAGAAAAACAGTTTCCGGGCCGAAGCCTACCACCGCTTCGATGTCGGCATTCAGTTTCATAAGCAGAAAAAGCACCACGAACGAACCTGGGAGATTAGTTTTTATAACCTCTACAACCGCCGTAATCCATTTTTTTACCGGCTTGAATCCATAGCCGCTACAGCAACCGAGCCAACTCGTACGGCTCTGTTCCGCTATTCCGTATTTCCGATTGTACCAGCGTTCAGCTATAATTTTAAGTTCTGATGCGTATCCCCGTACGAATTAACTATCCGTTTTTTGCCCTGATGGGAGTACTGCTATTAGGGGGATGCACAAATCTGCGAAACGAGATTTCCCCCGGCTTGCTGGGCGTCGAGCTGCCCAAACTGGTTGTTACCTGTTTTCTTTCCCCGCAGGATACTATACTGGCCGTTAAAGTGACCCGTTCGAGTACCGTAGTAGGTGATAGTATCAGTCTGTTGCAAACAGGCAACAACGTGACAAATGCTACAGTGACACTTGCTCAGGGCGACCGGTCTGTTACGTTACAATATGACAATCCGCCCTGTTGACAGTACTGAGACTACAGCCTTACTACAGCATCAATGCCCGATTATTGCCCATCGTTGCAGGTCAAACGTATACACTTACGGTAGTAACGCCCAATGGCCAGCGCGCCAGCAGTACCTGTACGATACCTGCCCCCGTTTTTCCAGCGGCAATCACATTTGACTCACTTGATGATACGCAGAACCGCACGAAAGTGCGCCGGTATTCGTGAAGAGCTCAATGGCAGGACCCGGCAAATCAGGCCAACTATTATCAGGTTGTCGGTATTTTTCGCTACACCACCCCTACGGTCGCTACAGAAGAAAAATACAACAGTCTTACGTTTGATGATGACAACCGGGGCTCTTCACGGATGCTGGCCTTAATGGCGACTACATTTGTTTCAGGTCGTGCGTTCGTGGCAACCTCGTCTACCAGCAGCCAGCAATCAAGTTTTTACAATCAATATAAAACCGCTATTGTAGCGGTCAATCTAATGAGCATTGATCAGGCTTATTATCGATTTCAGGAAGCCATCATCCGGCAACGCAGGTCCCGCAATAACCCCTTTGCCGAGCCAGTCCTGATTCCCAGCAACATAAGGGGCGGCTTGGGCTGCTTTGCTGGGTATAACAATGCCACGCTGACCAAGGCGCTGAAATGAGTAGGTTATAGACAGATTAAACTTAATGTACTTCTTTTGCAACCATTCGTTGACTGTGGGAATCTACTTAATAGACTACTGTTCTATCTCATGGTTTCACGTGTATCTTTTGTCTCTATGTTTCCTGCTGTTTTTTGCGCTGGTAAATGCTCAAAATTATCCAGTAGGTTCACTATTAGCGGTTATGTTCGGGAAACGGATAGCCAGGAAGCACTCATTGGGGTAAACGTTTATCTGCCGGGGTCAACCCAAATTGGTACTACAACCAATACCTACGGATTTTATTCAATCACGCTCCCCGCTCAGGATAGTGTTGAACTTGCCTTCTCGTTCGTGGGCTACGAAGCCAGAAAACGAACAGTCACCTTACGGACCAATACCACGCTAAACATCCTGCTTACGCCTGGAACTGTGCTGACGGAAGTAAATGTACGCGGAAGCCTCACGCAGGAGAAAGTCAGCGAGAGTGCCCGGATGAGTACCATTGATATTCCGGTTAGCCAGATTAAGAAAATACCCGCTTTTCTGGGGGAGAAAGACGTCCTGAAAGTGCTTCAACTGATGCCGGGTGTGCAGAAAGGCTCCGAAGGGCAAACGGGGATTTACGTACGCGGTGGCGGCCCCGACCAGAATCTGATTATTCTGGATGATGCCGTGGTGTACAATGCCAACCACCTGTTCGGCTTTTTCTCGGTCTTCAATGGCGATGCGCTGAAAAGCGTTGAACTCACTAAAGGTGGTTTTCCTGCGCGGTACGGGGGGCGGCTTTCGTCCGTTATCGAGTTGAACATGAAGGATGGTAACCGGGACAAACTCCACGGCGAAGGCGGCATCGGCCTGATTGCCTCCCGGTTAACACTGGAAGGCCCGT
>CAWARB010000044.1:0-127061 GCA_963784335.1 uncultured Cytophagales bacterium
GGCAGGATGTCGACATACCGATCTTTGGCCCCTGTGTAGGTCAGGTGACGCAGGTATTCCCACTGGTTCAGGACATCGTCCGTATGTTGCTGGAACTCCTTCGGAATGGGGAAGTTGGGCAGCATGATATCGCGCTTCAGCTTCAGCACGTCTACTTTCCCCACAATCTCATTGGTATTGTCGATGGCTTCGGGCAGGTCTTTGAAGAGCGTGCTCATCTCCTGCGTGTTCTTGAAATAGAACTGGTCGGAGAAGAATGCGAAGCGGGTATTCTTGGGCATCACATCGTCGTCGCTGAAATCCTTCATCGACGGCGTGCTTTGCTTTTCGTTGGTGTTCACGCACAGCAGAATGTCGTGCGCCACCCAGTCGTCCTGATCTACATAGTGCGAATCATTGGAGGCAATAATCTTGACGTTGTACTTACGGGCAAACTTGATGAGGACCTCGTTTGCCTTGATCTGGTCGGGTATCTCGTGGCGTTGCAGTTCAACATAATAATCCTCACCAAACCGGTCGAGCCACCACTTGAATTCAATCTCGCCCGCTTCCTCGCCCTTTTTCAGAATCGTTTTGGGCACGGATGCACCAATGCAGCAGGTGGAGGCAATAAGGCCCTCCTTGTATTGTTCGATCAGGGCTTTGGTCACGCGGGGGTATTTGCCATATAGCCCTTCCATGTAGCCCAGCGAGCACAGCTTTGCCAGATTTTTGTAGCCCTGCGCGTTTTTGGCCAACAGCAACTGGTGGTACCGAATGTCCTTCTGCTCTTTAGTAAACTGCTTTTTGTGGTGATCCTCCACCACATAGAACTCACACCCCACAATGGGCTTGATGCCCTGCTTGCTGGCTTCGGCCACAAACTCAAACACCCCGAACATGTTACCGTGGTCGGTGATGGCCACGGCGGGCATATTGTCGGCTTTAGCCTTGCTGATCAGCTTTTTAATGTTGGCCTGACCATCGAGTAAGGAGTATTGGGTGTGGCAATGGAGGTGTGAGAATTGCATGGTTTCCGCAGATTACAGCTTAAAAATAGCCACTTTCGGCGGGGAACACGAAGGTTGTCGGGAGATATTTTGAAAGATTTTGGGTAACCCGCTGATGGTGAAATACCTGACTTATACTAAGCCTTTTACTGCCTGTGCAATCCGCCGTTTTACTTCAGTCCACGTAATACTGTTTAGGACTATGGGGTCTGTCTGCTCCTCGGCGTCATCAAAGTAGGTTAAAGAACGAACAACATATCCTGGATCACTATTTGCGTATTTTACTCTAAACAACCGAAGCATTTGCTCCAGGGTGAAGTGATTAAGTAATTCGGCAATGTCCCAGAAATCTTTCTTAGCTCCCCGCCCGCTAATGGCTCCTAATTTCATGGCAATCACATCGTCAATTGACCAAAGTCGGACATCTGTTTCTTTAGTAAAATTGGCTAATAATGGATAGCGATGAGTCAGTAGATCAACTTTAACCTCTTTAATCATCAGACTGAGCGTATTCTTGCCCTCGTCGGTTTTAACAACTCCAGGGAAACAGCTTACCAGTTCGTCAAAGACGTCTGTTTCTGAAAATGCCTCATTCGTGAATAGATCGATATCAATCGACAATCGATGCCCATACCGTAATGAAAGATTTGTACCGCCCGCCAAAGCGAACTGGTCAAGTATAGGCTGTTGCATAAGCCTTTTCAGGAGTTCCAAGGTAGCGGGTTCGATTGTTGCCGTCTGTAGCATCGAAACTGATCAGGAGTGAGATCAAAGATAGTGCAGCAAAAGGAGAGGGTTTTCTTTTTAAGGTAGACAGCCTGTGTAACTTCTGCTTTTACGCGTTCGTGACCATAATAGCGTAGTACCTCTACGATGTCATCCCACAAGCCGTAGTTCATTACTTTTTCAATAACAAACCGGGCATTGGTTTCGTAGTCGAGCGATTTCATATCTACGTCCCAAAAGGCGGTGCGGGACAGGTTCAGTGAAGCATTCATTAGGGGAAGGCTTTATCTAAAAGTTGTTGTGCTTTTTTAAGGTTTTCGAGCGTAGCGGCCATGTCTAATTTACCATCAGTCATTACGCGGTATTCACCTTGCCAGCGGGCTACGGTCATCCAGAAGCCCGTTGAAAGTTTAGCAATATTTATTGGCATCACTGGTGATTGACTGGCTTTTAATCTTTCACGGGCATCATACCATGCCGTTTTCGCGGTTGATTTGTCTTCTACACTAGTCTTTAATTCAGCCAGCAGTATTAAAACTATCGGTTTCGTAATTATAAAGGGTTTCAATTTGCAGATAAGGTTTGTAAAGATGAGTAGAAGCAAAATTTTCAGAACATACCACCAAAATCCAATAAATCCTCCTGACTTGTTATGGATGTGTCCCCAATTTGCGCCAATGGGTTCAAGTGATTTATATAGTTGCATATAAAAACCAGGCCAATCATTGCCATACCACTGGTCCAATTCCTTTGCCGAGAACTGCTGAATAGCTGATTCCAAACTTTCCAGGTGATCCAGAAAATCATGGAAAACAGCATTGCCAGTTTTTCTCTTATTTTCTCGTAAAACGCTGAGAAAATCCTTCCGTAAGTACGGCTTGAAAACACCCAATGTGTCAAATCTGGATTGGTAACCGGTTTTAAAATACAATGGAATCATTTGATTTTCAGTGTATCCTAACTCCTTGACTTGCCCATAATAACGGTTGAGTTGGTCTGAGTGATTGCTGGTGTGGGTTTTGTCCTCCACCAAAATCGCAAGTTGGTCAGGTAGTTTTTTGTTGACTTCAATGAGTACGTCCAGCTTTCCCACCTGCCGACTGACTTTAACGGTCTTGAGTGTTGATTGATGATAGTCCGCTTTTTCCTTGCGAATCATTGAAAGAACAAACTGCTGACCAATTTCATGCAAATCAGCATCCGCAGCTTTAAATAGTGGGTTTGCCCAGGCGGCTAACCAGCAGATGAAAGCGTCTTGCGATAACTCACTCGTAGCATATTGAAATAGATTCGGGCGGTCTTGGTTTTCCATGTATGTAGATGAGTTTTTGACAGTACAGCGACAAGATACGAGTTTAATCAGTTGTCCCATTCAGCTGCGACAAACAGGCTTTTTTATGAAACACTATTGCAGTGATAGACTGCCAGATGGAGGTTCAATTTGACAAAAAGACGTATAACCCAATGGCAGACTGACACTTTTTATTCATAAAGTTGCATATACAACTTTGCTTGTGAATCTTTGGATTATGAGTACCGAGAATTACTGCATCGCGGGTCGGTTGCGGATGCTGGCTCGGGTAATGACGGGGCGCTACAACGATGCATTTGCGCAGGAGGGCGTTACCTTCGTGCAGGCAGGTTTACTGATGCGCATTTTCGCCCAACCGGACATTCGTCAGGCTACGTTGTCGAAACAGTTACAGATCGAGAAGTCGGCGATGAGCCGGGGCGTACAACTCATGCAAACGAATGGCTGGCTGACCGATACCCGCCGTAGTGGCCTTTTCCTGACCGAAGAAAGTACCCTGCTGGCCAAACGATGCCACAAAATCTGGGAAGCCTTAAACAAGCAGGTATGGGAAGAGATTGGCCCCGATACGGTAGCGGGCCTGTCGGCCTTTTCTGATAAAATTCTGCCAACTAACGCCCCATGACGACCAATCACTTATCTCAAATCTGGTTGGCGAACCAGCGTGCCGCGCAAGGCTCTATCCGCAAAATGACACTCTATAACTAACGCAACCGCCTGACATCCGCAACGGCTTCGGTGGGACTCATACCACTGCACACGCTCTATGACTATTTTGAATTCACCGAAGTGCAGATCGACATCATCCGTCGGGAAGTAGCGGCCAATGGCAAACACGCTGCAATGGGTAGATGCTGCAATGTCGTTCACGCGCAAATTGAACGGCTCCGCTATATTGCGGACGAAACAGTATTATGAACAGCGCAAAAACGATCGGCAGCAATCACGGCTTTATCGGTAACTATGTATGCTACAGGAAAATCACCTGCCGGTTCAGCGCACGGCCCGGTACTACACCATTGGCGCGTTAACAGATCAGACGAAAAGCATCTGGTTCTGCCTGCACGGGTTTGGGCAACTGGCGCAGTACTTCGGGCGGAAATTTACCGATCTGGACGATGGCGAGACGGTCGTTGTGGTGCCGGAGGGGCTATCCCGCCTGTACCTCAACAACGACTATAAGCGGGTGGGAGCCTCCTGGCTCACCCGCGAAGACCGCGATCACGAAATCAGCGATTTTGTCGCTTACCTGAACGCGCTGTATGACCGTATCCTGAATGGCTTCGACCCCAAAAAAGTCTACATCACCGTACTCGGTTTTTCGCAGGGGGCGGCTACGGCCTGTCGATGGCTGAATGCCGGTCACGTCCGGGCTCACCGGCTCATACTATGGGCGGGGTACTTCCCGCAGGGCGTATCGGATATGATTCAGCCGGAGACATTGACCCATACAGAAACGCATTACGTGTACGGCAGCGAGGATGAATACATCCGGGAAATACCCGACCTCGACAGCTACCTGAATCGGTTACAAACGCACATGCCAACCCTAACCATTACGGCGTTCGATGGTGGGCACCGGGTGGAGCCTGACGTGTTGAAACGATTAGTGGTTACCCCGTAGCCGGTGCCATAGCCGCTGAAAAAATGACGCTCGTTTGTAACCGCCAACCATAATTACCTCGGCCAAAGCCGCTGAGTCTTCCTGTAAGCTAATCAACGGTGCATTTAGCTGGCCGGACTTCAACTGTAGTTCCTGCGTCAGGTAGCCGATACCGGCGATTTTCAGGGTAAGCTGATCACTGGTAAGTTCAGCCGGGATGCGTACCTGAAAATATCCTTCGGCATCTGTATTAGTCCCTTCTGTTGTTCCTTTGATGAGGATACCAACCCCCGGAACAGGGGAGCTTGTCGTCTGTTCAATCACCCGGCCCGTAACGACCCGTACCGAATCTGTCGGTGGAGCTGTATCAATTGCCGGTAGCATAGATGGTACAAGGGTAGTATCAGACGGGTGGGTGGAAGTTGCCTTCGTTTCTCCTGATAGCGGATTCGCATTCACCGTTTGGTAGCCTATCATCCCGGCTAGTAACCAACTCAAAAGACGAACCGGTGAATGCGAAACAGGTGCAGCAACCGATACCGCCCTATTGAGTTGGTCCGCCCGAAAGCGACCACAACCCGACCCATTATGTTGCGCCAATAAGACGATTAGCTGCTGATCAGTCAGATGTGAAAAATCCACTACTGTTTTCTGACAACTCGCACAAAATCGCCCCGTATCGTCGGTGGTCATATCCTGCCAACGCTGCTGGCAGGGTGTCGGAATGGTGAGCCGTATTGTTTTGGTACCCATACACGTGTCAGATGAAATTGACTGGTATAAAATAAACTACTGAAGTAGCCAGGCAACGGCTTTATCGACGGCTACTGACGAATAAGCGGTTTCGTCCGGTTGCACTTGTTTTCCGTACAGCGTCTTGCTTCGATCCGCCATCGTACCCTGAGTTAAATTTAATATGGCTCCGTCACTCAAAATCATGCCTGAATTAACGCTCGAGATTCCGCAGGTGGGCGCTCCGAAACTGCGGGTATTAGCCCGGCCTCTGAACGAAATAGCAATAGCCTCACCGGCACTAGCGGTGACAACGTTGATCAGCACGGCTACCTTAGGATTTGCCTTGCGAAGCGTATAGGGTGTTGTTAGCTTAACCAGCTCAGTTTGACCTATTTTGGCAACGCCTTTTTCGTAAGACCATGGGGAGGCATCCCCACTAGGAAAAATGAAATAACCCCCTATTCCTTCGCCTAAAATAGGTCCTATGCCCGCCAGCATGGGCCAAATATTTCCCCCGGTGTTACCCCGTATATCAACAATCCAGCCGCGAATTGAATCAGTATCGGCCTGCTTTATACTCGCCTGAATAGCCTGGGCAAAATTAGTAGCCTCAGTTCCACTTCCTGAAAAACCACTCACCTTCACGTACCCTATTTGCGCATTGGCCGGAACGGAGGCCGGGGGGCCGTCCGAACAGACAATGGTTCTGTCCCCCTGGACATAGGAACCCCCAGGAGTTATGAGCGAACTATGATTGTCACCCAGCAACGTCAAGGCTAACCGAATGGCGGGGTACGTATCTGCAATGGTTTGGGCACCCTGAAGTTTGGCATTAACCTGTTGCCGGAAGTAAGTCCAGTCGATGGCTTTCCGGTTAATTGAATACAGCTCCATCTGGTCAACAATCTTATCTACATAGGTCTGCGCCGTGGTTGATGTAGCCGCCGGGTCCTGTCCTTTCTGACAGGCAATGAGGCAATAAATGAATAGCAGAACAGATAGATAAATCGGGTTTATTCTGAACGTAGCCATAGCATCAGGCAAGAAGGATAGTTTCTACTAGCAACGCATTTGTTGTGCTTTCGATCAGTTGACGGACAATGCTACGTCATCAAAATAAACGATGCCGGTCGTTTTTGGCAGGTAGGCCAGCAATATATATACGTGCGTAGTAGCTGCGGGTAGGGAAGGCCAGGTTAGCGTGTATTCCTTGAAATCGGCAGTTCCTTTAATTGGCGTCACCCCTTCTGTGGAGGTGTAGAAAGTGGAGTTGACTTTCGTAAACTGACCGAGCGAGTTGGCGATTGCCTGATTACCACCCATAGCGATTGAGATGCCCGTTCCCTGAATGTTGCTGGTTTTAATTTTAGCTTTAAGCGTCAGCTTGGCACCGGCAGGAATGGGCCTGTCTGTTAGTTTGAAAAACTGCTGGAAGTACTGGTAGGTCGTATCATTCTTCACCGCGTCGCTGCTAACCTTTATGGAGTGGGCAGGCGAAGAAGCAGCCTCGGTCGAGTAGTCGGCAACGTATTTGTTCGGATTAGTCGTTGAATTTTTGCCCAGGTAGGAGCCCCAGTCGTTATAGGGCGATGCTTCCATGTCGCCATTTACCAGCACGGTGGCAATGGTCTGTGGCTGGGCCTCTTCTTTTTTACAGGCGTTGAAAAGGCCTAGAGCGAGCAACAAAATGAGCGCAGGAAGAACACGAGTCATGGTAGTGGTTTCTAAGCGGTATATTGATATACAGCAAAGAAACCACAATTCCGTTACTATGTTCTTTAAGTATCATTTAATTGTATTAAATCTATATCACACCTTCCGGTGTATAGTCATGGCACCCGCCTGGGCACCAGCCAGAATGGTCATGTCGGCAATGGTTACGTGGGCGGGGGCCGTAACGGCAAACACGATGGAATCGGCAATATCCTCGGCCGTGAGGGGCGTGAATCCCTGATAAATCTTGTCGGCCCGCTCGGTGTCGCCCTTAAAACGAACCATCGAAAATTCCGTTTCTACCGCACCGGGTGCAATGTTGGTCACTTTAATGCCGTGCTGGGTCAAATCCAGCCGCATACCGTTGCTGAGTGCTTCTACGGCGGCTTTACTGGCGCAGTACACCGCTCCGTTCGGATACGTTTCTTTGCCCGCCACCGAACTTATATTCACGATATGCCCCTTTTGGCGGGTCACCATGCCGGGCATAATGGCCTTCGACACGTACAGCAATCCCTGCACATTGCCATCAATCATCAGATCCCAGTCAGCAGGGTCGCCGTCCTGAATGGCCGACATACCATGGGCATTGCCCGCACTGTTGACCAGAATGTCGACCGCCTGCCATTCGTCGGGCAGTGTATGAATGGATTCGTACACCTCCACCCAATTGCGCACATCGAAGTTGAGCGTTGTAACGGTTGTTTTCGAGCCTAAATATTCCTGTAGTTCATCCAGTCGTTCCTGCCGGCGACCACAGAGAATCAGGTTAAAATCAAGGTCGGCAAAGGCTTCGGCGGTGGCGCGGCCAATGCCGGAGGTTGCGCCGGTAATAAGTGCAATACGAGCCATATAAATGATAGTAAGAAAATGATCGGGCAAATATAAACGCGCAATCGGAGGATTGAGGGAAACGACCGTTTAATCAGGAAATTGGGTTTCCGGTAAATTCTTCCTGTGTAAGTCAATAGGTTGTTACATAGGGCACTACCCGATTAATGGACACCATTACAAAAAAGGCCATCAGTTTTTGGTTAAGTTTTTGCAATGTCCTTTTCAGGGTGTGGTTTGGACAAAAACGGGTTATCGTATCATCTGAAAACTACTGACCTACTACCACATTATTCCTTTACAGGCTTTTTTATAACTACTCTCAACGGTCCTCTATGTTACCCGAATTCTCAATTGTGATTCCCACCTACAAACAACCGGCCGTGTTGCTTAAGTGTCTTGATGCCCTAAGTCGTCAACGACTGCCGCGCAGCCAGTTTGAGATTATTATTGTGGGTGAAGGCGATTTGCCCGAAACTGAAACGGCCGTTCAGCTTTTTGCCAAACAGGTTGCCCGAAATGGTGGCCATCTGGAAGTTCGTTACCTCAGTCAGCCCGCTCGAAAAGGGCCAGCCGCTGCCCGAAACCGGGGCTGGCGGGCCGCACGGGGCGGTATTATTGCATTTACCGACGAAGATTGCTTACCCGAACCGGAATGGCTATCGTCAGCACTTCCCGGTTTTCAGCGCGGTGCTCAGGTCATGACGGGTCAGTTGCGGGTTCATTTGCCCAACCGGCCAACCCCCCTCGACCGTACGGCTACGTTACTGAAACGAACCGATTTTTTGTCCGCCAACTGCCTCTGCCGGAAAGCCACGCTGGAGCGGGTTGGCGGTTTTGAAGAAGCCTTCAACACGGCCTGGCATGAAGACAGTGACCTACAGTTTAAACTTATTCAGGCGGGTATCCCTATCGGGAAATGCCCCGAAGCCGTTGTCGTTTACCACATCCGCCCTTATCACTGGTATGGTCTTTTGCACGATGAGCGGAACAATAGCTATGATGCACTACTGTATAAACGACATCCCCGCTTATTTCGGGAACGGATTCCAACCCACCGGCGGCAGGCATTGCATTATTATGCAGCCGTATTGAGTATGGCCATCAGCCTTATTTGCCTGCCCATGGGTCAGGCTTCTATTTCTCTGACCGCCCTGGGTGTTTGGGCAGCCCTCTCGTTGGACCTGGTCATGCGCTATTTGCCCAGTTACCCACTTTCCTGGCCCATCGTTAAGCATGCTATTATTACGGCTCTGGCCACCCCGTTCCTATCGGTTTACTGGCGCCTGCACGGCGCCTTCAAGTACAAAGTATTGTATCTGTAGCAATTCGGCAGTTGTGGGCTGAACAATACCCGATTCGTTGTGCCATGTAACGCGTGGGAGCACTCGCAAAAGTGGATTAGTAACCCAAAAAGCCTGTTTTTAAGCCAAACACCCGAATACAAATGGTATTTTAAGGAACCAATAACGATTTGATTGTATTTTTGACAGACAAAGCCCGTATTACTCAACTGGCTTTGTCTGTTCATGAATCATTTGCATCAGGCGTTTAGCGTTCGGTTTACGTACACCGTTTTTTTTACCGAGCGGCTTTTTGATACCACCAATTCCGTACTTGCCGATTTCTTTACCCAGCAAAGAAGTGGCGAAATCCGCAAAAAGCTACTATTCGTTATCGACTCGGGAGTGCTTGATTCCCACCCTGCTCTAAAAGCTGACGTAACTGCTTACTTCGCTCAACTAACTGGTATTGTTGAGCTTGTCTCCGATATAATCGTTATTCCCGGTGGGGAAACGGCCAAAAATGAACCCGCTTACGTTGAGCAGATCGTTGATGCCGTTGATCGGTATGGTGTCGACCGGCATTCGTACGTAGTCGGTATCGGGGGTGGTTCGGTGCTGGACTTGGTGGGCTACGCAGCCGGTATTTCGCACCGGGGCATCCGGCACATCCGCATTCCAACCACGGTACTATCCCAGAATGACTCCGGCGTTGGCGTTAAAAACGGCGTGAACTACCGGGGTAAGAAAAACTTCCTCGGCACCTTCGTACCCCCCGTAGCGGTGTTCAATGACAGCCAGTTTCTAACCACGCTCGATGACCGCGACTGGCGGGCGGGTATTGCCGAAGCGGTGAAAGTAGCACTCATCAAGGATGCTGACTTTTTTGAGTGGATCGAAGCCAATGCCGAAGCACTGGCCGCCCGGGATAAATCAGCGATGGCTTACCTGATTCACCGCTGCGCGGACATGCACCTGGCCCATATTTCAGGGGGGGACCCGTTCGAGATGGGCTCTTCCCGGCCACTGGATTTTGGGCACTGGAGTGCCCATAAACTCGAACAGCTCACCAATTTTGACCTGCGTCATGGCGAAGCGGTCGCTATTGGGATTGCGCTGGACAGTTTGTATTCTCAGCAAATCGGCTGGCTTACCGAAGCCGATACCAACCGAATTCTGACCACGCTGCGTACCCTTGGCTTTTCGCTGTACCAACCGATGCTGGACGCCAATAACAGCGAAGGCGTACTGAAAGGGTTAGCCGAGTTCCGGGAGCACCTGGGCGGGCAATTGACCATCATGCTATTAAAGAGCTTAGGCCAGGGCGTAGAAGTACACGAAATGGATGCCGACCAGATTCGGCGGGCCATTGCCACCCTGAAAGAACAGGAACAACAGGCGCTACCCGCATGAAAACCCTCCTCGGCCACCTCGGCTACTGCACCAACATCCATCCGGGCGAAACCTGGACCGACCATTTTGCCGCCCTGCGGGAAGCCATTCCTACGCTGAAACAGCGACTTTCGCCCGATGCGCCGTTTGGCATCGGACTGCGGCTGTCCAATATTGCGAGTGAAGAACTGGAACAATCAGACAATCTGGTGGCTTTTCAGCACTGGCTGGCCGAAAACGATTGCTACGTTTTCACGATGAACGGCTTCCCATTCGGCGGCTTTCACAATGTTCGGGTGAAGGATCAGGTACACACCCCCGACTGGACTACGGAAGCGCGGGTGGAGTACACCAAACGGCTGTTTCGGATTTTGTCCGTGCTGCTACCCGTCGACGAGCTGGGCAATCCCATACAAGGGGGCGTTTCTACCTCGCCACTCTCGTACCGGCGCTGGTTTGAGTGGGAGCAGCCCGCAGCCCGCGATCATATCTTTTCGCAGACTACGCAGAACGTTCTTGAGGTTGTGGCCGAATTAGTCCAGTTGCGGCAGCAAACCGACCGGCTCATGCACCTCGATTTAGAGCCGGAACCCGATGGCGTGATTGAAACCGCCGATGAATTTATTGCCTGGTTTACGGATTACTTATTGCCCATGGGTATTGAGCAATTGAGCGAGCGGTTTGGCCTGACCGACGAAGAAGCGGAAGCCACCATCTGCGAGTACGTCCGTCTGTGTTATGATGTGTGCCATTTCGCCGTTGGGTACGAACGCCCGGCCGACGTACTGGACAAGCTTAAGAACTATGGCCTGCGCGTCGGAAAAATCCAGATCAGCGCGGCTCTGAAAGCGGAGTTTTCACCGGGGGCGCGTTCGACTGAGATTGCAAAGCGGGAAGCCGTTCGGAACGCGTTTGCCCAATTCAACGAACCAACCTACCTGCATCAGGTTGTTTCAAGAACACAATCCGGTGAGTTACTGCGCTTTCCGGATTTACCCGAAGCACTGGCTGCTTTCACCGACGAGCATACCGAATGGCGGGCGCATTTCCACGTTCCCCTTTTTGTGGATGATTATGGGGTATTAAAGTCGACCCAGGACGATATTCGGGAGGTACTTCGCCTACAGGCCGAACGGGTATTTACCAGCCAGATGGAAGTAGAGACCTATACCTGGGGCGTATTGCCCGGTGAATTGAAAAAGGATTTGATCGACTCCATTGAGCGGGAATTGAACTGGGTAAGTAACCAAATTATGACGGGGTCGCCCGTGCGATGATGAATGATGAATGGGCTGACGCAAACGCGCACCGGATGGTAATTCATCATTTATAATTCATGACTCATCATTATGAAAAAGACCGTAGTACTCGACGTAGTGGGCTTATCTTATTCGCTGATTGGCGAGCACACGCCTTTTCTGAAACAGTGGTTTGCCACTAAACACCAGGCCACTATCGACCCCATGCTGCCAGCCGTTACCACGTCCGTACAGTCCACGTACGTAACGGGCAAATGGCCCAGCGAAACGGGGATTGTGGGCAATGGCTGGTATGACCGGACCGATTCCGAGGTGAAATTCTGGAAGCAGTCGAACAAGCTGGTGGCGGGGGAGAAAATCTGGGATGCGGCCAAAAAGGTTGACCCCAATTTCACCGTTTCCAAAATGTTCTGGTGGTACAACATGTACTCCTCCGCCGATTTTTCGGCCACGCCCCGGCCGCAATACCCGTCGGATGGTATGAAGCTGCCGGACTGCTATACCCACCCCGCCGATCTCCGCGATAAACTGCAAAAAGAACTCGGCACGTTTCCGCTGTTTCAGTTCTGGGGGCCTGCCACCACCATCAAATGCAGCCGCTGGATTGCCGATGCCTCCCTGCTGGTTGACAAATGGCACAACCCGACGCTTACCCTGATTTACCTGCCGCATCTGGATTACTGCCTGCAAAAATTTGGGATTGACTTTTCGGTAATTGCGAAAGACCTGCGCGAGATTGACGACGTGTGCCGGGACCTGATTCAGTACTACGAGAACCAGGGTGCCGAAGTGATTGTGCTGTCGGAATACGGGATTACGAATGTGAGTAAGCCCATTCATATTAACCGGATTCTGCGCGAAGCGGGGATGATTCGCTACCGGGAAGAGCGCGGGCTGGAACTGTTCGACGCCGGAGCTTCTCCCGCCTTCGCTACACCAGATCATCAGATTGCCCACGTCTACATCAACGACCCGTCAGTTGCTGATAAGGTGAGGACATTGCTGGAAAATACACCGGGTATCGAGTCTGTGCTGGATAAAGAACAACAAAAGAAGTATCACATTGACCACGAACGATCGGGTGATTTGGTTGTGGTGGCCGATGCGGATAGCTGGTTTACCTATTATTACTGGCTCGATGATGCCCGCGCCCCGGACTATGCCCGTCTGGTAGCTATTCACCAGAAACCGGGCTACGATCCCGTGGAGATGTTTATGGACCAGACCAATCCACTCATCAAACTGAAAGCAGGGTATAAGTTAGGGCGTAAATTACTCGGCTTCCGGTATCTGATGAACGTCATCTCACTGGATGCGACCCTCATCAAAGGGTCGCACGGGCGGGTGGATACGGCTCCCGAACACCATCCGGTGTTTGTGAGCAGCCGAGACGTTGGCAATTCAATGAAAGCAACGGATGTGTACGATCAAATCTGGAACACGTTAGCCCTCGACATCGCACAAAAACAGATTCTATAAGTTCTTGGTTATTACGTTGAAAGCATGTAATTTACCTATATGAAAGCCCTTGTCATTCTGCTATTATTGGTTTCCGCCTGCGTATCACGTACCCCGACCGTGAATGCTCCGGCCGATGGCGCTGAGTACTATCAGCGCAGCCAGCCGATGGCGGGTTCTCAACAACGCCTTTACCCCGACCCGGAAGGTGGTTTGGGTCATTCGCAGGATGCTGATATAAAAGTGACGGATATCCGGCTAACGGCCACTTATACGGTATTGTACATGCGGTATGGCAAAGACCCGGACGGGCGGAATAATAATCTCTACGGTTCGAGTGCTATTTCGTTCAATCCGAAAGCAGTGCTGGCATCGGCAGACGGCCGGAAGACGTACGCACTGCTTAAAACGGAAGGTATTCCGATGTCGCCCGAAACGCTCGATATCAAAAATGACCAGCGGATACCCTTTGTGCTCTATTTCGAGCGGCTGGACCCCGGCGTTGAATCCTTCGATTTGTTTGAGTGCAAGAGCGATAACGAAAACTCCTGCTTCAACGTGGCCGGTATGACCGTTCGGAATCCAGACCGCTCGGCCGGTTCCAACTAGAACCCCGTCCGGGAGCCTGCGCCAGACGCCCGAAATCCAGGAAACCATACTGAATACGGATTGACTGGCTTTTTGATCGGGTTTGCAAAAAAGGCCAGGACCCTCACTTTTCCCGGTGCAGCACGAACGGACCAAGGAGAAAACAGCTTGGCCTGTAGCTACCAGCAGGCTCAGGACACGCTCTTGTTTACACCAGACTCTCCGGTGAACTGTACTCAATACCCACAAATACAACCCATTTTTTTCTGTTCATCTATACACCGAACGCCCAAATCATACGTTAGAAAGAGAGTAACTCTATCAAGTTAGTGCTATTTATGCTTTTTTTTGCCCGTACTGTCTCCCGTCTTCGTGTACCCTTTTTCGTAGTCATCGGCCTCTTCTTCAGCCTCGTTGCGCTTGCCCAGGTTACCCTCAAATACCGGTTGTTAGCCAACTACACGGTCAGTGACGATGCTGCCGTTGGCAAGAGTAAACCCACATTACTTTTGCTTGAGCAGGCCGATGAGTTTAGAGACGTGTTTAAACCAGATGACACCGGCAAACGGCCCACTCCCGTGAATTTCACCAAAGAAACGGCAATTGGTATCGTCATCCCACCCACCACCAAGCCCCCCAAATTATCGGTCAGCCGGGTGTTTGTGCAGGATTCCGTTCTAACGATTCGCTACATTCGCCTGAAAGACACGACCGTAATTAATCATCCGCTGCCCGCTGCCATTCAGCCCATGTTGCTGCTGTCCATTCCGAAGCAAACTGTTCTGAAAACCCGGCTTATCGAGAACGGCAAAGTTGTGCAGACAATAACGACTAAGCAAAAAGATAGCTAGTTCACGCCTTTCACCCGCATTGGCAGCGTGTATACCGACTCTGTGGCGGTAATGAACAGCACGTCACGCGCCTTGCCGCCAAAACAGAGATTGCCTACCCAGCGGGACGGAACGGGAATAGTACCCAGTTTTTCTCCGGCTGGCGAATAGACGGTCACGCCTTTGCCGGACAGGTAAAGATTACCCTGGTTATCGAGCGTCATACCATCGGAACCCTGCGAAACAAACAGTTGCCGGTTCGTTAATGCCCCATCGGCGGCAATGTCGTACTTATACGTCTTGCCAGCCCGGATGTCGGCCACGTACAGGTGCTTCCCGTCGGGCGTTCCGACAATACCGTTGGGCTGCTGTAAATCGGCATCAACGATGATGGGCTTCTGGCTGCCTTTCGGTAAGTAGTATACTTTCTGCCCGTCGATATCCGGCTTTTTTCGTTCCCAGTAATCGCGCTGATAATAGGGGTCGGTGAAATAAATACTGCCTTTGGGGTCAATCCACAAATCGTTCGGGCCATTCAGTTTCTTCCCCTCGAAGTCGGTGAGCAGAACCGTGATTTTCTTGTCCGGGTTGATGGACCACAGTTCGTTTTTGGCATCGGCGCAGGAAACAAGATTTCCCTTTTTGTCGAAGTACAGTCCGTTTGAGCGGCCCGTTTTATCCATGTACAGGGACAAGTTACCCTTCGTGTCGTACCGCCAGATTTTGTCGTTGGGCTGGTCGGTGAAATAAATATCCCCTTTCCTGTTGACGGCAGGGCCCTCGGTAAAAGTAAACTGACTGGATACCTGCTTAAGCTCCGCATTCGGGGCAACCACCGATATCGAATCAAGTCTGCCAGGCTGAGCCTGTATAGTCGGTATAATAGCCATCATTCCTAGTATCGTTAATCCTGCTTTGCTGTAGTAATTCATATACGTGTTTAATTTCATTGTGTAGTAAGGTTAATGGGGTCCTTCTTTACTTAACCAATTCGCCGAGTAAAGGTACGCTACCCGTCAACGCGATGAAACGGATTACCGCCTATCCCTGGACTGAATCAGGGTAAACCCCCGGCAGCCTCAACCTGGACTACCGGGCAAACCACACGACGAAGGCTACGAATGTGTACTTGTTGAGAAGGATTATCTGTAAGTTTATAGGATGAAGCCAGCGAGTAAGAATATCCTGATTACCGGCGTGTCCACGGGTATCGGCTACGGGGCCGCCAAACAGTTTATCGCCAGTGGATACACTGTTTTCGGTAGTGTACGGACACCGGCCGATGCTAGCCGGCTACAGGCCGAACTGGGCGATTTATTCACGCCCCTTGTATTCGACGTGACCGATGCCGAAGCCATTGCCCGGGCCGCTCAGTTCCTCACAGATCACCTGGCTGGTAGTGGTCTGGGTGCCTTAATCAATAATGCGGGCGTGGCCATTGGTGGCCCCGTTCAGGACCAGCCCATGGCTGTATTCCGGCAGCATTTTGAGGTCAACGTAATGGGATTGGTGCAGGTTACGCAGGCGTTTTTGCCCCTGTTGGGTGCCCGGCCCAATCATCCTGTACGGCCAGGTCGAATCCTGAACATCAGCTCCGTAAACGGGCAGGTAGCCATTCCCTTTATGGGTGCTTACGTTGGCTCCAAACACGCCGTCGAAGGGCTATCGCACAGCCTGCGCCGGGAGCTGGCCCTGTTTGGTATCAAAGTGATTATTGTGGGACCGGGTGCCGTAAAAACACCTATCTGGGGAAAAGGAACGGATATTAGTCTGTATCAGGAAACGCCTTATTACCCGGCCATGAACTGGTTTTTAAAACAGGTAGCCGCTGCCGAAGCACGGGGCCTCTCGGTCGATTTTGTCGGCAAACGGCTGGTAGCCATTCACGAAGCTCCCCGGCCCCGTATCCGGTATGCTATTGTGCCCAATAAACTGATAGGCTGGATAGTGCCCCGGCTGTTGCCCGCCCGCGCCCTGGACTGGGTTCTGGGGCGAATAAGCGGACTAAAATCACCAAAATCCTGACGATGCTAAAACCCGCTTTTCAAAAAGACGATGCATTACTCACCGACATTGCCCGGTGCCGTGACCAACCGGACAGGCTGCACATCTGGTGGCTGGGTCAGAGTGGTTTTTTGCTGCAATTTGCGGGTAGCCACCTGCTGTTCGACCCGTACCTGTCCGACGCGCTGAGTCGAAAATACGCTGATACCGACAAGCCGCACGTGCGTTTGTCGGAACAGGTCATCGACCCCGCCCGGTTAACGATGATTGATGTAGTTACTTCAAGTCACAACCATACCGACCATCTGGATGCCGACACGCTACGGCCTCTCATGGCGGCCAATCCCACGCTGCAATTCGTTATACCCGAAGCCAACCGGACCTTCATTGCCAACCGGCTGGCGTGTGACTCCGGCTGGCCGGGCCTGGATTGGCGCGGCCTGGATTGGCCAATCGGGATGAACGATGGTCAGTCAGCTACGGTAGGTCCGTTCACGTTTCACGGCGTTCCGGCTGCGCACAACGACTTGGAGCGTGACGATGCGGGGCACTGTAAATTCATGGGGTTTGTGGTCGAACTAGGCGGAGAGACCGGGAAGCCTTTCCGCGTGTACCACTCCGGCGATACGCTCTGGTACGATGGTATGGTGGATATACTCCGGCCCTTCGCGGTCGATGTTGCTTTCCTGCCCATCAACGGCAACAAACCCGAACGGCGGGTAGCCGGTAACCTCAACCCCGATGAAGCTGCCCGACTGGGACGGGCTATAGACGCAAAACTGGTCATACCCCATCATTACGATCTGTTTGAATTCAACACCGCTGACCCCAACGAGTTTATACTGGCCTGCCAGCAGTACGGAACACCCCATCAGGTGATGCAGTTGGGGGAGCGACTAAGCCTGAGTCGGTAGACATTGGGTGTATCATTACTTTTATCAGCAATAACCCCAAAACGATGAAAAACTTCCTGTTCCTCTCTATACTCGTAACCTCGTCAGCACTGGCACAAACAAATCCTCAGTTTACCGTTCAGGTGGTCGATAGCCAGATTAGTATTGGGTATGGGCTGGTTGTGGGCGATGTGGATGGCGACCGGAATGCCGATATTTTACTGGCCGACCAGAAAGAAATTGTTTGGTACAAAAATCCCGGGGGCCGGGCTAGCCGGCAACAAAACATCACCCTGGAAACGACACGTGATGGCCGCAAACCTCACCCCGCAGGACAACGTGTGCATTGCCGCCCGCGACCTGAACGGGGACGGTCGGGTAGAGGTAGCCGTTGGCGCAGGCTGGAACCCGTCTGAAACCAGTGACAGTACTAAATCGGGCGCCGTGTTTTACCTGATTCGGCCGCAAGACCCAACCCAGCGGTGGGAACCCGTGCGCTTACCCCACGAAGTGACGACCCACCGGATGCGCTGGGCCAAAGTTGGTTTGGACAGCTACCAGCTGGTGGTGGTACCCCTGCATGGACTGGGTAACAAAAACGGTGAGGGGAAAGGCGTGCGAATTTTGGGATACGCGTTTCCAAAGAATCCCAGAGGAGTCTGGAAACAGCACCTGGTCGACTCAACCCTGCACCTCACCCATAACTTTGAGGTGTGGGAAGATGGCAACACGACCGGGATGATTGTGGCCAGTAAGGAAGGCGGTCAGATTTTTCGGTGGCAGAAAAATAAGTGGCAACCTGTTGATGATGAATCGGCCAGTAATACGCTGGATATACTCAGCAAAGGCGTTAGCGGTATCGGCGAAATCCGGCGCATGGACAACGGCCAGCGTATTGCTACCATTCAGCCCATGCACGGTAATCTGCTTCAGATTGAAAGTGGATTTTACTCCTTCCGTGAACCCCGAAAACCCGTTGATGAAAAGGAAATCACGCTCATCACCGACATATTCAATCAGGGGCATGGGTTGGTATGTGGGGATTTTCTGGGCCTGGGCAGCGACCAGCTGGTGGCTGGCTGGCGAAACCCCAATGCCGAAGGGAGAGTAGGCGTTCGGCTCTTCAAACAAAAAGAACCGGGAAACATGGAAGGGTACCCGCTGGATGATAGCGTGGGCATGGCCTGCGAAGATATGCAGGCTGCCGATCTGGATGGCGACGGCGACCTGGACGTGATTGCATCCGGCCGCTCAACGCACAACGTCCTGATTTACTGGAACCAGCGGAAATAGGGTTGACGTTCGTGGTTGGCTGACATGGGTAATACGAACTAAGTTAACCAACTGCGAACGTCAAACGATACTCATCAACCCCTCAATCTATCTGATTGGTGAAATTGCGCAACGCGTTGGCCAGTTGCTCAAGCTGGTGAGCGGTCGCTTCGCTAACCATTGGTTCGTGCGAAATGGTCAGGGTATGGCTGGCCATATTGAGCATCAGCGTACGAATCAGTTCATTGTCGTATTCGCCGGTTTTGAGGTGATCGCGCAGGGTTTCAATTTCCGACAGAATCCGTCCGATACCAATAGAACCAGGTAGCGCATTCAGCCATCCTTCCAGTAGCAAAAGCCCCCGCTCGGCCGGAATGTCTGCTTGTGTTCCATCGCCAAATGCTCCCAGCGTGTCAGTGAGCATTCGCTGTTCCAGGGTTGCTTCGGTATCTTCCATACTATAGTCAATGGTTTTAGTGATTGTCAGAATAAACGTGCCGCCTGTCCGTTTGTTTGGTTTGTAAGCGTAGATTTGAGTAAATCACCTTTTGTCAGCTTCGCCTTTGCGCAACCATACAGCTAAACCAGTTCGCCAACCTCAGATGGATGTTACCCGCTTACAACCCGACCTACAGTATCAATTTGCCCGGAGTGGTGGTGCCGGTGGGCAGAACGTCAACAAAGTGGCCACAAAAGCCGAACTGCGTTTCAATGTCCGCAATTCTTCGTTATTAACCGACGATGAACGGCTAATTCTGGAAGAAAAGCTAGCCAGTAAGCTAACGACCGAGGGCGAACTGGTGCTGACGCATCAAACGGAGCGCACGCAACTGGCCAACAAAGAAAAGGTAACGAAGAAATTTTACCGGCTGATTGAAAAAGCGTTTGACGTACCCAAACCCCGCCGGGCAACTAGGCCCTCAAAAGCATCGGTAGAGGAACGTATTACCAGTAAAAAAAAGAAGGGCGATACAAAAGCGGGCCGCCGAAAAGCAACCCGGAGTGGATTATAAGAACAGTTGAACTGGCGTGTATCCCATCGCTCGAAAGTAGTCCAGGATCGCCCTGCGTTGCGTTAGCGTTTGCGCTCCATACCGACCGGACTCGGTTATTGATGTACACTTGACTGTCAGTACCAAACCAACACTCACCACCCTGATACGCCTTTTCTCCCCCGGTAATATTGGTGTGGCAAACTACTTTTCGAGCCGCGAACGGATTGGATGTCGACTCCGCCAATAATTTCAGTCCTGATTCGTCAATAATCCACAGGTATTTTCCATCCATGGGTGGGTCGCCATTCGTAACAAGAGCAGGATCAACCTGTATAATACTGGCAGGGTTACCCTTCCGACCAAGGTCGATGATGTAGTCGATAAAGATGATGTCTTCACCATCGAGTACTCGCCGGGTAAACTGAGTTCTTTCAAAGGGCGAAACCGCGGGACCCAAGCGGATTTTCCACTCTTCGGTTAACTCATTCACTCTGTTGCCGGCCAGCCTTTCTCTTTAGCCTTTTCGAGGATCTCCAGGCTAAATCGCTTTAATGCATCAATTGCCCTGATTGGTTGCAACGGCCCAAAATCGGCTTCCGTCAATTCATTCCTGGTAGAAACAAGATATGTTCCGCTGGAATTAGTGTAAAATGAAAATGGCGCTCTGGCAAACAGTTTTTTAACTGTATTATCGTCCAGAAGTCTGGTCCGTTTCACCGCACGGCTAACTCTATTCGAACCCAGGAGAGAGTCCAGATACCATATATCATGCGGTTTGTCCAAGTATTCGTTCGGCAATAGGTAAATCAGCATGTCATGCCAGAACACGGGTTTACTTCCCTTCGGGCGCCTGATTCGTAGACCCGTGGGCTTTTGTATTGCTTTTTCGACTCCGTCCATAATCGCCCGTTGCTTTTGCAACGGGAGCGCTATGATCTGATCGACATACTCATCCACTGATACCTGGCTCATGCTGTTTACAACTAACTGGTTACGATCTATAAACGAAAAAACGGAGAAACGACGTTCACATCAAGCAATCCGGTACTACAACTCCCGAATTTTGATATCCCGGTACCAGACGCGCTCTTTGGGACTATGGTTCTGAAGGGCTATTTTCCCTTTCGCATGCGGAGTTGCATAAGGCCAGTCGGCAAACTTACTTTTAGCAACCATCGCTTTCCACTCGTCGGTACCATACATGTAATCCACTACCTTTTTGCCGTTCAGGAAGTGCTCGACGTGGTTGTTGTTCACCACAATCCGGCCTTTGTTCCACTCACCGGGAGCTTTCGCCAAGGAGAAGTCTGAGGGGGGGATTACGTCGTAGTTGGCACCCGTCATCTGGGTATCTTTCAGCTTGTACAGTTTTCCTTCACCATCCAGATACCCTTTGTCGTCAATCACCTGGTATTCAGGACCCGACATGTAAGTGGACTTGATATCGGGGCTATCAATGATTTTATATACGACACCACTATTGCTGCCTTTGGGGATTTTAAATTCAAACTCCAGCTCAAAATTCTCGTATTCCTTGTCGGTTACCAGGTCGCCACCCGTACCGTCGGGGGTCAGGGTACCATCTTCAACAGCCCAGCCAACAACGCCTTCCTTGTGGTAGCTGTGCCAGCCTTTTATCGTTTTTCCATCAAAAAGAGAAGTCCACTTGGGGGGGAATGTGAAGGAGAATGCTATCAGGCAGCATAGCACTCCTAAGGGAAGTAATCGTTTCATCGAGTTCAGATTTTTGCGTTAAAGGTATATAAAAACATAACGCGGTCAGAAAAGAGCGTATTGTCTCCTGCTGACCGCGTTGCATCAAGATGAATCAAGTTTTTAGGTGGCCATATCGCGGGCGGCTTCCGGGTCATTGTATTTCCGGTCTAGTCCTTCCGTCGATTTCTGGTCGGAGCGGTCCGGGCCAGATACCATGTCCTGCGCCATTATGCCGCTCTCGTCGGCCATTTCGCGGGGCATATCCCGGGTTTCCTTCGCTTCTTCCGGACGCTCACCGGGTTTGTGCTCGGCGTTGTCTTTCGCGTCTACGTTGTACGGACGGGCGGAGTCACCGGTGTTTGGTTTCACCTGCATCCCCTCTTCCGAACCGGGTTCAGCAGCGGCTCCTTCGTTCAGCCCTTCGTACTTCGTTTCGGGTATAGCCCCATCCGGTTTTGGGCCGTTGGTTGGTACCACACCGGGAGTACCCGAGGTAAACGTTTGCGCGTTAATCTCGTGTGAGCGGTCGGGCTGGTCGGGCTCCTGAATCTCGGGAGTTACCGGATTGGGTGAACCCGGCAGGTCCGGGATTTCCGGTCCCGGTACGGGGGGACTCGGGGGCGTTTCAGGAATACCCGGAACGGGCTGCATTGGGTCAGGGCTACCCGGAGTCGCTGGAATCATATCTCCCATTGGCTGACCACCACCAATCACGTTCCAATTGCCAAACGAGTTGGTTGGCGTTGAGTTATCGTTTTTTTTTGACGATTCCTCCGGCTCGTTTTCTGAGGGCAGGCCCGTATTAACCGTTGCGCCAGCATCCGGATTGCCCGTAATTTCGGCTACGGCAATGGCGGATTCAGCATTTGTTTCGTCCATCGTCTCATTTCCAAGGCCTACGCCAGCCTGCAGGGCTGCTTCGGAGTTCTCGTACGTTTTCCCACGCCGTTCGTCGCCCTGAAGGCTCCGTTCTTCGTCAGAACTATACCGGTTTCTGAGCTGGCCATCCACAACATCGTCTTCCGTATCACCAATGGGGGTTAATTTTCCATCAACGAGTTTAACCATATTTGTTTCGGCCTGGTCGGTTCCGAACTTAGCTTCCGCATTTTCGTTCGAAACGAGGTTAGCCTGTTGTGCGCCATCGCTAAGGGTTGAATCTTCCATAATTGTAGTGTCTATTCTTTAGGTATAGGGAAAACAACCGGGAACCGAAAAGGTTTTTGGCGGCTAACGCAGACGGAAGTCTGCCTTACTTCAGGGCATCGAACAGAATTTCGGCTGGGTGCTTTGCCTGACGGCCCGTTCCATCTTTTATCTGGTGGCGGCAGCTGGTACCGGCGGCTGAGATAATGGCCTCTTCGGCCTGACGAACCGCGGGAAACAACACCAGTTCGCCAATTTGCATCGACAGGTCGTAGTGTTCTGTTTCGTAGCCAAACGAGCCAGCCATACCACAACAGCCCGATGGAATCAACTGGACAGTATAGTTCCGGGGCAGCGACAGGACTTTTTTGACCGGTACCATACTGGACAACGCTTTCTGGTGGCAGTGACCGTGTACTTTCACGACCTGGGCATCGGTGGTGAATACGGTCCGGTCGATGCGTCCGGCGTCGGCTTCACGGGCCAACCATTCTTCAAACAGAAAAACGTTTTTGGCCAAACGAAGTGCATCCTCTTTCAATGCTGCCGGAACCAGATCAGGGTATTCGTCGCGGAAAGTCAGGATGGCCGATGGCTCCAGGCCAATGAGGGGTGAATCCTCCGATACGATGTCTTTGAGTAGTGTCACATTTCTGATGGCGAGTCGCTGAGCGTCTTTCACCAGGCCTTTTGATAAATACGTCCGGCCACTTTCAACGTGGCTGGGAATAGTAACTGTGTAGCCTAAACGTTCCAGCAACTGCGTGGCTTTCTGGCCAACCGCTACATCGTTATAGTTGGTGAATTCATCGCAGAAAAGAAGGAGTGAACGGCCCGCCGGGCGGGAGTCAGGAGCGAGGAGTGCGGAGCCGTCCGGCGGTAAAGTATCGGTTACGCCGGATGGCTCCGCACTCCTCGATGAAAACCATTTCCTTAACGTTATCTTCCCTAATTCTGGCATACTCCGGTTGGGGTGGAAACCAACGGCCCGGTTGGCCATGCCACGCAGTGCAGAAGAGCCGTAAATACCGTTGTAAGCCCAGGGAGCCAAACTGGCCAGCGACATTAGTTTAGTGAAATTGCCCACCAGCCGGGCCCGGAGCGGAATACCGTTTCGCTCATACTGCTGCTGCAAAAACTCAGCCTTCATCTTCGCCATGTCCACGCTCGACGGGCATTCGGCTTTGCAGGCTTTGCAGGATAAACACAGGTCCAGCACGTCTTTCACGGCTTCGTAGTCGTGGTCGGTGGGGGTGTCCTGGTTACTGTAAAAATGCCGCAGCATATTGGCTCTGGCACGGGTCGTATCACTTTCCCGGCGGGTAGCCATGTAACTGGGGCACATCGTCCCGCCCGAAATTTCGGTTTTGCGGCAATCGCCGGAACCGGAGCATTTCTCGGCCAGTTCCAGTAGGCCGCCTTCGGTCGAAAAGTCGAAGGTAGTTTTAGGTTGAGGAAGAACTACATCCGCTACGTAACGCAGGGATTCGTTCATGGGCGGGGTATCCACTACCTTACCCGGATTGAATACATTATGCGGGTCCCAGAGGGCTTTTACGTCTTTGCATAACTGGTAATTCTCGGGGCCGAGCATAAACGCGATGCACTCACCCCGCAGCCGGCCATCACCATGTTCACCGGACAGAGAGCCACCGTATCGCTTGACCAACTGCGCCGTATCCATCAGCAAGGCCCGGAAATCGGCACGCCCCGCCGATGTTTTCAGGTTCATCAGGGGTAGCGCGTGAATTTCGCCCGCTCCTGCGTGTGATGAAAACTGGAGTCGGAGACCATACTGCTCCCGCGCCAGCCGGTCGAGGTCGTCGATGAAGTCTGGTAAGTCGAGCACATCCACCGCCGTATCTTCAATGACGTTCACCGGTTTTTTGTCACCGGGAATATTATACAACACACCAAGTCCGGCCTTACGCAGTGCCCAGGGCTTTTTAGTTTCTTCATCGAATAGAATGGGGTAACGTGTAGCCCAATCCTTTTTCGGTCAGTTCCGCCACGAAGGCGTTGGCCCGCCGGGTGACGGCTTCTACCGTGTCATCGAAAAACTCGACCATCAGAATCGCCCTGGGGTCGCCCTCCACAAAGGTGCGGTTTTTACTTTGCTCAATATTTGTTTTGGTCTGTTCCAGAATGTAATCGTCCACCAGTTCAGAAGCTGAACAGTTATGCGCCAGCGCCACCAGATTCGCTTCCAGTGATTGCCGGATGGTGGGGAAATGGGCGCATACCAGTGCAATTTCTTTAGGAGGTAATGGCAGCAGATTCAGTTTGGCTTCGGTAATGAAGCACAACGTCCCTTCCGAACCGGCAATCAGGGAGGCAAAGTTGAACAGGGGTTTCGCCATTTCTCTTGGTTCCGTCAGGGGGCGAATTAATTCACCCCCTGACGGAACCAACGGAATCGTAACAGACGGGATTGATTCTGACAGGTCGAAAAAGTTGACCAGCGCATCCAGGGCGTAGCCCGTGTTCCGGCGCGTAACGGTTGGTTTGGGGTAGCCATCGCGAATTTGCTGCTGCGTGGCCGGCTGCGACAGCCAGTCGCGGAACTGAACGTACAGCCGTTGTTCGAGCGGACTCACTACGTTCTCCCCCCGGCATTTGGCATCGAACTGATCCTGCGTGAGTGGCCCGAACGTAACATCGGCTCCGTCGCTCAGGATGGTACGCACCTCCAGCAGATGGTTGCGGGTGGTGCCCCAGATGATGGAGTGCAGGCCGCAGGAGTTGTTGCCAATCATACCGCCAATCATGGCCCGGCTGGCGGTGCTGGTCTCCGGGCCAAACAGCAAGCCATAGGGCTTGAGGAAAGCGTTCAGGTCATCGCGGATCACGCCCGGCTGCACGCGTACCCACCGCTCCTGTTCGTTGACTTCCAGAATTTGTCCGAAGTACTTGGAAATGTCCACCACGATGCCATTTCCCACCACTTGCCCGGCCAGTGACGTACCGGCAGCGCGCGGAATAAGTCCAACTGGCACTCCGGCAACTTTGTGCTGTTGCGTAAACCGTAGCAGTCTCTTGATGTCGGCCACGGATTTGGGCAGGGCTACCGCTATGGGTATTTCCTGATACACCGATGCATCCGTTGCGTACAGCATCCGCTGGGCCGTATGCGCCGGGGATTCATCAAAATACAGGTCACCCTCAAAACCAGGCAACAAGGTAGAAAAGGGCAATTTGGGCGACAGGAGGAACATGAACAGACTGGTACATAGTGAACAACTATACAAATAACATTATTAGCCGGATAAGTAGGCTGGATTGCAGAGAGTTTTTATTCTGAAATGCCCCTTCTGTTCAGGGATCAGTATCCTTGGCTGGCCCTGCCTTTCCCATTTGTGAAGGGCAATTTTTCGGTACATTGCTGATATTTCCATTGTCTTATCACCCGTAAAACCAACAAATCCGATGATTCAGGTAACGCTGATGCCCGAACTGGCCCGTTTGATCCATCAATTTGGTAGTAGCCAGCAAGTACCTACAATAAAGTATGTGCCGTTCGCTCAATTGTTTAACTGGCTGAAAGACAGTCACTGTAGCTTAGCCCCAACTTTTCCTGCTAGCACAGACCAAGGGCTGTTACCATTTTTTAGTCTTATTGCGACTAAGCCCATATCCGATACTGCCCTGCAGCAGCTGCAGAAGCTGCCGGGCGTAGAGGGGGCTTACAGTAAGCCGGACGATGCCTTGCCCGGACTGCCGTGAGGATAGGTAATTTTTCATACAAATCCTTTTAAACCAATGGGCAAATCCACCAAAAAAAAACCAGCACCGGCCGCTCCCTCGGCACCGGGTGAATTGATTGTAGTTGTCAGTTCCGATGCCGGAATCCGCTCCCTGGGCGATTCGGTTGCCTCCGCAACGGGTACCAGCGTTTCTTCGCTAAACGCCGTACTCGATCAGTACGGAGCCAGTATGTACCCCATTTTTGGGAGTGAGAATCGTGTTAATCAGCTATCGGCTCCCACTATGGACGCAATGACCGCTGCCAATGTTGATATGGCTACGTTTTACAAAGTAGATACGGCTGCCAAACTGGAGGACGTAGCCGCGGCTTTGCTGAACGAAGGCCTGGTAACGGCGGCTTACGTAAAGCCCCCCGCCGAGCCTCCTGTACTGAACGACGTGATGACCACGCCACCCGATGGGCAGGAAACGCCCCCGGCAACGCCTAATTTTACGGCCCGGCAAACATATCTGGACGCTGCTCCGGGGGGTATTGATGCCCGCTATGCCTGGACTCTGTCAGGTGGCAAGGGCAACGGCGTTCGGATTATTGACATAGAGGGTGCCTGGCGGTTTACGCACGAAGACCTGACCGCCAATCAGGGTGGTATTATTGGCGGAACGCCTTCGGCCGACCTGGGCTGGATCAATCACGGAACGGCGGTGGTGGGCGTGTTCGGGGGCGACGAAAATGCCATTGGTATTATCGGTATCTGTCCCAACGCCAACACCCGCGCTGTCTCTATTTTTGGGCCGGGCATGGGATCCTCGGTAGCCATCCGGCAAGCCGCCGATGCCCTGGGGCCGGGCGATATTATCCTGATTGAACTGCACCGGCCTGGCCCACGCTTCAACTTCGCTAACCGGGCCGACCAGGGCGGGTATATCGCTATCGAGTGGTGGCCTGACGATTTTGCTGCTATCCGCTATGCTGTCTCACGCGGGGTTATTGTAGTAGAAGCAGCCGGTAATGGAGCGCAGAATTTAGACGATGTTCTATATAACACCCCTGGGCCTGGTTTCCCGGCATCCTGGCGCAATCCATTCCGGCTGGCTAATCTGCAGTCAGGGGCGGTTATTGTAGGAGCGGGTGCACCCCCTCCAGGCACGCACGGCCAGAATCACGGGCCAGATCGCTCGCGGCTGGATTTTTCCAACGACGGAGCGCGGGTCGATGTGCAGGGCTGGGGCCGCGAGGTAACCACTGCGGGCTACGGCGATTTGCAGGGACTACCGGGTATAATCAGGACATATGGTACACAGACCGTTTAGTGGTACTTCGAGTGCTCACCCTTCGTTGTGGGTGCCTTGGGGTGTATTCAGGGGCGTTTGCGGGCGCGAAGCCGTCCGTTGCTCACTCCGGTCACGGCTGTCAATCTGTTGCGTACTACGGGTTCACCCCAACAGGCAAGTCCGGCCGCCCCCGTTAGCCAGCGCATCGGCAACCGCCCCGACCTCCGGCAGGCACTGCGAAACCTGGGGGTAGGAAAAGCAGTCCTCAAGGATACTATTAAGGACGGAAAAGAAGTGATAAAAGATGGCGGAAAAGATAAAATTGAGGTCAAGGAATTCAAGGATAAGGACCTCAAAGAGGGAAAAGAACTGATCAAGGAGAAAGACTTCAAGGAAATTGAGAAAGGTCAGTTGGACAAACTCAAGGACATAAAAGAAATCCGGGAAGGGGGCATTGATGTGATTCGGCCGGGTGAGTAACTCCAGCAGCAAGTTCTTTTCCAGCCCAGTGAAACAGATAGCGCCGATGACCGAATTGGACGACTGGAGCAGATTGTGGGCGAACTGGTTCACTTTATAGCGCCCCAGAATCGGCCCGATGTGCAGGGGGCTATGTATGCTAGTGACGAGGAGGCTGCTTCGCAGCAACTACAGGGTGAACTGATGAAAAATGCGTCCGATGCCAAGCAGATGAAAGATAGCAAGGACATTGAGAAAACCCGAGACCGGTAAGCCTATGTACTGGATGCTCCTTCATGCAGGCGATGAGTCAGGAATCTGGCTCTACCGTCAGCTACGGCAACGAGGCCTGGCCATTGAACTGGTTACTATTGACGAATGGTTTTGCAACCGCCGGTTCTCCCTGACCATAGACGAAATCACCGCTACATCCCTGCAACTCCAGGATGGGCGGTGGTGGGAATCGACACAAACGCGGGCCGTTTTGGCCCGCGTTTGTGCGATGCCCGACGTGGCGTGGCAACTCTTTGCCAATACCGAAAAAGACTACGTTGCTCAGGAATGGCAGGCCATTTTTGTGGCCTGGATTGAGTTAATGCCCATGCTGTTTAACCGACCCACCCCCATGGGGCTCAGTGGACGGAACCGCAGCCTGGGCGAGTGGCTCCAGCTTGCCAATACCGCCGGGTTCGATACAAAGTCCCTGTTTTATGATAGTCAGGCTGAGTTAGGTCCTCAGGATGATTCTGGGTACTTAGTTGAGGCCGAATTACTGGTGTATCGGGGTCGTTGCTATGGCCACGCTGCCACGCTGCCCCTGGGCGTTCAGGAAATGGCCTGCCGCCTACAGGCACAGAGTGGCGAAGCTATTTTGGGTATTACGCTGGGCCTTACGGCAACTGGGGTTGTGTTTGTAGGGGCTACCACTCATCCCGATTTGCGGCTGGGTGAGGCTGATTTTGTTCAGGCTGTTTTAACCGATTTACACGATGATACTGCTCTGCGGGATTCCGAACGATTCGCCCCTTCTATTGCTTGCTGATGCCCTGGAAGAAGCAGGCTATGACTACATATTGCTCAACCAGCGGCAATTTTCCCAACTGGCCATCCGCTATGAGTGGATTGGTGGCGAACTGGTGGGTGAGCTACAAATTGACCGGCAGCTTTACCCACTACAGGGTATAACGGGTATTTATAACCGGGCAATGAATCATGATACCCTGCCCGAATACCAGTGCCTGCCCCCGAATGATCCGATGCGATTAACCGCTGCCCGATTTACCGAAGGGATTTTGGGCTGGATTGATATGGCTACCTGCCGCGTGCTAAACCGGAGTTACGCCATGAGTTCCAATAGCTCCAAACCCTATCAGATGCTGCAAATCAGGAAAGCGGGCTTTGGCGTTCCGCCTTCGCTAATTACGAATCAGCCATCCGATGTGCCTCTTTATCAGCAAAGTCGGGGTGCTCTTATCTTTAAATCCGCTAGTGGTGTGCGCTCCATTGTGCGGGAACTGGAAAACGAGTATCTGGAGCGACTGGATCACCTGACGGCCTGCCCGGCCCTGTTTCAGCAAAAACTGGTGGGTACCAATATCAGGGTACACGTTGTGGGTAAGCGGGTGTTTGCCCACCGCATAGAGTCGGGGTACGTTGATTACCGTTACGCCAGCCGCAATGGGTCTACTACAAAAATGATTCCCTGGCAACTCCCCGACTCTATTGCCCGGCAGTGTATTCACCTGAGCCAACTCCTGCACCTACCCCTGGCCGGTATTGACCTGTTCGAAACGGAAACCGGCGACTATCATTGCTTTGAGGTGAACCCCAGCCCCGGATTCAGTTATTTTGAGGAGCACACCGGGCAGCGCATTTCTCTGGCCATTGCCGATTACCTGGCGGGCGTACAGAACTAGGGGTTGCCATTATGATTCCCTGTCCTGGCTACCGCAGGTTCGGTACGGGCAATACGGGTAATCCTTCGTTGCCATCCTCACTCACGGCCTGCACGGCGAAGTAGTAATTGTCTTTGGAGTAGGGGAGGGTCATGCCGAGTTTGGAGGTGAAGAATTTCTTCTGCCAGAAGGGCCAGTAGGTTTCGCGCATCAGCACGTAGTAGCCTTTTACTTTACCGGCCTTGGGTGCCTGCCAGTACAACGTGGTTGAGTTGGCCAGGGTCCGAACGTCGATGGTTACCTGCTGGGGCATGGCGGGCGATTTGGCCAGATTAGCCAGCGTGGCGAGGTTGAGTGCGGTATTTTTACGGAGGTAATCGAAGTCCATGAACTTGATTAAATCGCCGTATTCAATACCATCCTGCGTCCGCAGATCCTGGTGCTGGTGTTCGTAGTTCTCATTCATTTCGGTCATCCGAACGGCCGCAAAACCGCGTTGTACGTACGGCGTATGGTCACCCCCACGCAGGTAGCGGTCATTGCGGTATACCATGACCACTTCCAGGTTTTCAACGTAGCGTTCGCCCACTTCTTTCAGATACCGGGCCAGGGTACGGGCTTTGCCGTCGTTCTCGTTGCCAAACCGCTGTATCTGCCCAATACGCCCGGTGGTGTCTTTGAGCAGTACGCTTGGTAACCCTTCGCTGAAAACACGCAAGCGGGTATTGTCGATGATGCGGGTGTCGGAACTGTTATTGCTGCCCATGATATCGTTGTTCAGGACGGCTTCCAGGTTCCACTTTTCCGTCACGGCCCGCTGCGATAAATGCTCGGCACCCAGTAATCCCTGCTCCTCACCAGTGAGGGTAACGAAGATAACCGTGGCCGGAAAGGACGATTTGCTCATGACCCGGCAGAGCTCAATGACCGCGGCCGTACCGGATCCATCGTCGTTGGCACCCGGTGCGTCAGATTCCCGGTTCATGACGTTGGTGACCCGGCTATCCATGTGGCCCTGCACGATAAAAATACGGTTATCGTTGGGATCGGTGCCTTTGAGGGTAGCCATCACGTTACCCATGTTAGCGGGCTTGTCCACGCGCCGTCCGTCGGGCTGTAGTGTCCAGGTATCCAGCATGGCCGTCATGCGCCCGTCCGACTGTTTGGCGTACTGCTGAAACTTACCCAGAATCCACTGCCGGGCGGCTCCCAGTCCTTTTTTTGCAACGGCCGCGTTCGCATCGGCAGGAACACTCAGCGTGTGGCGGGTTCCGAAACTAACCAGCCCCGTTACGTGCGCCCGCAGGCTATCTGACGATACCTGGGCCACGAGGTCGGCAATCTGCGGATCACGGTTGATAATGACAGTTTGGGAGAAAGCGGGCAATGTACCCAGCAGAAAGGCAATGGAAAGGAGTTGTCGGTTCATGCAGTTGATGATTGAATCAGCGAAGCTACTAAAAAACCGGGAGGGTGCCGCTCCACTATCGACTAATTAGCAACAGGATGGGTAGTATCGGGCGTTGGAGAAGGGTACGCGATGATGCCCGTAACGCGCGGGCTTTTAAGCCGTCATCGGAAAAGTGGTTCTGGTACACTGGGTGGATAAAGAATAAATCGTAAACTTATGGTCGGATTCTCCGTTCAATTTGGGGTGAGACCAACGGATAACCGTTGATATAGTTGCCCTCGCCTATTCGTCATCACTGTATGCCCGCTATCGAACCCGACCTCAAAAAAGCCATCGTCCGAATGCCGGGCGTGGAAAAAGACAAGTTGCTGCTGCGCCTGGTAGCCAAAGATGCCGTCCTGACCGAACGGCTCCAGTTCGAGTTAGTCGAGGAAGGCAGGACCATCGACGAACGGCGTAAACTGATTCGGGACTTCATCGACCGAACCGCCCGGATTCATGCCGATACGCCCGGCTGGCTCATGATGGATATGCGAACCGTGGCGGGTTACATCACCCGACACATGAAAGTTACGAAGGATAAGTATGGCGAGGTGGACCTGATGCTGTACACCCTTAACACCTTCTATGACCACAACGCGCATCTGTTGCAGAAATACAACTCCCGCTCCGATTCGGCGGCCGAATACATTGCCAAACGGACGGATATGGTTCTGAAGAAAGTCGTTAAGCTTGACCCCGATTATTACATCGAATTTGCCGGGGGTATCAATAAACTCCTCGGGTGGATTCACCACACAGCCCCCGCCCACTACGCCCGCCAACTTGGTTTGCCCACCGAGTGGCAGGTGTGATTTTTATGGCGTACGTAAGTCGACTTCGTCAGTCTACTTAAGCAATAAATAAACTCTGACTCGTACCTGCCGGTTATGTTTCTATAAATGTACGTATGCAGTATGAGTACAAATCAAACCGTTTTAATAACTGGGGGCACCGGCTCCATTGGCCGTCGGCTGACGCAGTTGCTGCTCCAGCAGGGTTATCGGGTTGCTTACCTAAGCCGAAGTAACAAATCCATTCCTGATGTAACAGTCTATCAATGGGATATAAAAAAGGGACACGTTGACCCGCAGGCCATTGCTACCGCCGACCATATCATTCATTTGGCGGGGGCTGGCATTGCCGATGAACGCTGGACCGACCAGCGCAAAGAGGAGATTCTAAAAAGCCGTACCCAATCTACGGAACTGCTGACACAGGCGTTGACCAGCAATAAGCACCATGTGAAATCATTTATTGGCTCCTCGGCCATTGGCTACTACGGGGCTGACACCGGCGACAGGCCCATGACGGAAACCAGCGTTGGCGGTACTGATTTTATGGCGCAGGTTGTGCGGGCCTGGGAACGCTCCGAAGAGCAGGTAGCGGCACTCGGCATCCGAACCGTAAAACTGCGAACAGGCGTAGTGCTGACCATGACGGGCGGAGCGTTGCCCAAACTGGCACAGCCCGTTAAACTGGGAGCGGGGGCACCCATTGGGTCAGGGCAGCAGTACATATCCTGGATTCATCTCGATGACTTGTGCCGGATGTACATACAAGCCTTAACCGATGAATCGTGGCAGGGGGTGTATAACGCCGTAGCGCCCGGTCCGGTCACCAACGAAACCCTGACCCGTGCCATTGCCGATGTACTGAACCGGCCAATGATTCTGCCCAACATTCCTGCCTTCGTTATCAAGCTGCTCTATGGTGAAATGGCTATCGTGGTAACGGGCGGTAACTACGTATTAAACAAGCGAATTGCCGAAGAAACCAGTTTCGCCTTTGACTACCCCGACCTGACAAAAGCCCTGGAGAATCTGCTATTGGCTGAGTGAATGCCAAACTGAGTGAATGAATAACGACAGACATAAGTCCGCTGTTGATCCATTCACTCAGTTTGGCGTTCACTCCGTCGGTATTAACTCCATTCCCGGTCGGCGGAGTCTTTCGTATTCCAGTAGTCGGTAGGGGCAAACCAGGTAGCTCCTTTTTTGAGGAATTTCTTGGCGGCCTCCTCGTTCAACTCAACACCCAAACCAGGCCGGTCGGGAACCTTAACGAACCCTTTTTCAACGATGGGTTTGATACCCGTTACAATGTTCTCCCATCCCTCAACGTCGACGCCGTGGTGTTCGAGAGCTACAAAGTTCTCCGTAGCAGCCGCGCAGTGAACATTGGCCATCATGGAAATGGGCGACCCGGCAAAGTGCATCGCCATCGGAATGCCGGCTTCTTCGGCATAGTCGCCAATTTTCTTGGTCTCCAGCAGCCCGCCCGATGAGGCCAGGTCGGGATGAATCATATCGACGGCTCGTGCGTCGATGAGTTTTATGAAGTTTTCTTTCAGATAAATATCCTCTCCGGTCAGGGTTGGGGTGTCAATGGCGTCCGAAATCTGTTTCCATTGATCGGTATAAAACCAGGGGACCAGATCTTCCAGCCAGGCCAGCCGGAAGGGTTCCATGGCCTTCCCAATCTGGATGGCGGTATTAACATCGAAGTGTCCGAAATGGTCAGCAGCCAGCGGGGTATCGTAGCCCACAATGTCGCGTATCCGTCCTACATGGTCCGTTAATTTATCCAGCCCTTTTTTGGTAACCTGAATACGGGTGAAAGGGTGTTTTGTGTTGGCATAATTTCCTACTTTTCCCGGTTCAGAATCGCTCCACTGCCGCTTCACGCTCCAGCTATTCCCATTGACCAGTAACCCCGGCTGATCGGCGAGCATACCGATTCCGAAATCCATTTTCAAAAACGTATAGCCCTGATCTTTCCGTTTCTTCATATTTTCTGCAAATCCCTCATACGTATCGGCTTCCGGCGTATCGGCATAGAGCCGGACGTTATCGCGGTATTTTCCGCCCAGCAACTGGTACGCGGGCACGTTGTAGGCTTTTCCGGCCAGATCCCACAGGGCCATTTCTACGCCACAAACGCCACCAGCCGCCCGGCTTTGCCCACCAAACTGCTTGATCTGTTTGAAAATCTGCTCAACATTACAGGGATTCTTGCCTAGTAACCGGCTTTTAAGCATTAGCGCGTAGTTGGCACTGGCTCCATCACGCACTTCGCCCCAGCCTACCAGGCCCTGGTTGGTATCAATCCGAATAATGGGGCTACTGAAGGGAACCCCACTTAAAATGGCCACGCGCAAATCGGTAATTTTTAGGTCTGCCGGTTTGGAGTCGCGGGGAACTTTCTGGGTAATAAATTCCAGTTCCTGGTCCACGGCATGTGGGCCCGGCTTGTTATCAAACATAAAACCAAGAGACAGCCCACCCAGACCGGCGTTGCGCAAAAAGTCACGGCGATCAGGAGCGGGAGAGCCGGAAGCGGCTAATCGGGATAACAGGTTTTTCATAGCAAAGGGATTTGGGGTTATGGTTACAAGGACTAGTGGGGAGCGTCTTTATTTTGTGCAACGCCATGCTGGTATATAAATAAACGAATGCCAGTATTTTACTCATGCTCTGTTCTTTTTGATTCGATACATCGGAATGGCTGGCAACTGACGGATGAAAAGTTCATAATCAGACCTATAGCCTGTTCTTCCACCCTAAGCACACGTATTGACCTTTTAAACCAGATGATGAAAACGCAAACACGATTTTTATTGACCGTCCTTGCCCTGGCGGGGAGCCTGACAACTCACGCCCAGCGGGTAGGGTCTGCACCCGACTACGTCACTGCCCTGACCGCCAACTGGAAAGGGGAGCGGCTACCCGATGGACGCCCGAACGTTTCTGACCTGGTACTGGACCGCCTGCAAAACTGCACACTGGAACAGATATGGGGCTATCTGAGTAATAAAGGGTACCGCAATCAGGTGGAGAAAAACTGGATTATCCTCAAGCCCGGCGAGACCATGACGGGACGGGTGGTAACGGCTCAATTTATGCCCACCCGCCCCGACCTCGACAGCATGGTACGAGCGGGGGGTAAAGCGGAAGGCCGCTCGCAGAAGGGAGGAATCAATATCTGGCCCATCGATATCCTGACGAAGGGTGATATTTACGTGGCCGATGGCTATGGCAAAATTAAAGATGGAACCCTGATTGGGTCAAGCCTGGGTAATGCCATTTACGGAAAAACGGGCAAGGGAGTCATTTTCTACGGGTCGGTTCGGGATATGCAGGAACTGAAAGATACCAAAGGGTTTAATGCGTGGGTAAAAGGTCAGGACCCATCGTATATCAAAGATATGACGCCAACCTCCATCAATGCCCCGATTCGTATTGGCGAGGTTACGGTGTTACCCGGCGATGTGGTGTTTGCCAATGAATACGGGGTAGTTTTCATCCCGGCTCACCTGGTAGAAGGCCTGGTAGCCGCTTCGGAAATGACGGCCCTGCGCGACGAATTCGAGCGGGTGCTGTTGCAGCAGGGGAAATACCTGTCCGGCGAGATTCATGGCGACTGGTCCGATAAGATAAAGGGAGAATTCAGGGCGTGGGTGGCTAAATACCCCAAAAAATTGGCCATCTCGACTAAAGAAATAGAAACGTACCTGGCAAAGGAAGGCCATTAATTCACTACCCCAATGAGATTCAGTGCTGCTTTTTTGCTCCCTTTCTGGATTGCACTTTCCGTTGAAGTTCCCTCGTTGGCGCAGACAATGCCAAAAGACGAACTGGTTTTTCTAACGTCCGAGTGGAAGGGAGACCGTTTCCCAGATGGTCGCCCCAAGCTTTCCGATGCTCTGGTAGAGCGGGCTAAACACATTGGGATTGATGATGCTTGGACGGTTTTGAAGAATGAAGGCTACACCAATCAGTTTGAAGGGGGCTGGAAATTGATTCACAACGATGTACCGGTGACCGGGCGGGCCGTGACGGCGATGTTCATGCCCAGCCGGCCCGATGTAGAGAAAAATATTAAAGAGCGGGGCATCGCTAAGCAGGGCAGAAAAGGTAATACCAACACCTGGCCCATCGAAACGCTAACGAAAGGGGACGTGTATGTAGCCGACGCGTTTGGCAAAATTGGCGGGGGTACGCTGATGGGGTCTACCCTGGGGAATGCCATTTTCAGCAAAACGGGAAACGGTGTTATTTTTGACGGAGCCGCCCGCGATTTGCAGGAGCTACAGAACATCAACGGATTCAACGCATTCGTCCGTGATTTTCACCCGTCGTTCCTGGAAGAGATGGTATTGATGGGGCTCAACTCGCCCATCCGCATTGGCCGCGTTATGGTACTGCCGGGCGATTTGGTTATTGCCCAGCGGGAAGGAGTGCTATTTGTACCCGCCCACCTGGCCGAACAGGTCATCAGCACTGCCGAGTTCGTTACCCGAAAGGACCTGTTTGGTTTTGAGATGGTCAAGTCAGGCCGCTACACAACCGGGCAAATCGACAGTCAGTGGACGGAGGAAATTAAGCTCGAGTTCCTTGCCTGGCTGGGGAAACACCCCGAAGCTGGTGCCATGACTAAAACGGAGTTAGACAAAGTAATGAGTAAGCGAACCTGGTAGAGTGACAGTCTTGTGGTAGCACAAAAAATCCTTCCCCTGTTTGGAGGAAGGATTTTTTGTGCTACCACACAGACAACGAATTACTAATAGAACTTAGCGCGTTTGTCTACCACTTTAGCGGCATCCTTGATTGCTTCGTTAATGTACAAGCTAATCCGGGACGTGTTGTTTTGTAGGATCTGCGTTTTATACATCGAATAGTCGGCAACAGTCGGGGCGGGCGTTATTGACGTTGTTTCCATCATCAAAACACCGCCTTCGCCAACAAATGGTTTCGAGCGTTTACCTGACTTAAGCCCAAAGGCTTTGCCCAGCGCAACCGGATCGACACCGGCACTACGCAGGAAACCCGTTGCCAGATTAACGTCTTCGGCGGTTTCTACCAGCGCACCGGAACCGTACTTTTGAGCTATACTTTCCAGCGTACCAGTGGCATTGCCTAATTTACTGATGATCTGCTCACCTTTCAGTTCGTTACGAACTTTAGCCGTCAGTTCATTACGATAATCTTCTACGGTTATCTTATCCTTGTTGGTTTTGTTGGTCAGCACGGCAATCACGTATTGGTCACCCACTTCAAACGGCTCCGATACATCGCCCACATCCGTTTTGTCGTTAAAGGCCCAGCGCACAATCTGCCGCACTTCGGTACCCGTTAAGGCGTTGATTTGAGCCGCTCCCTCCGGAATACGCTCGGCGGTAGCCATAACCAGCCCCTTGTCTTCCTTCACTTTCGCATCGAACTCAGCTTTTGTCTTTACATCGGAAGCGAACTGATCCGCTTTCCGCAGGGCTTCATCCCGCGTAATCTGACTAGGGGAAATCGTTTTACCGATAGCGGCAATACGATACAATACGTTTGTTTTGGGTTCCGTCACTTTGATGATATGGTAGCCAAATTCGGTTTCGACCAGCCGGGGAATCAATCCTTCTGACGTTGCGCCAAATATGGCCGACTCAAACGGTTTCACCATTTGACCATTGTTCTTGAAGTACCCCAGATCGCCACCAGCGGACCGGGAACCATCATCACTGTTCGTTTGCGCCAGTGCCTCAAAACTGGCACCGCCCTGAATCTGTCTCAGGATACCTTCAGCCCGCCGACGGGCATCTGCCTTGGCCGAATCGGCCAGCCCTTTTGTTTGAATCAGAATGTGGCTGGCACGGGCGGTAAAGTTGGTATCTCTCTTGGTACCGCCGTATTTATAAATGAAATACGTATTGGCTTCGCGGAAGGGACCGTAAATGCCCCCCTGGGTGAAGCTTGGAATGGCGTCCTGAAGTTGCTGGGGCATTTCGCCGGCAGTCAGGTAAAGAGGAACCCGAACATCACTGTTTTGCTGGGCAAAAACGGAGTCGTTCTGGGCAGCACCCAACCCACGGGCCAGCGATTTGATTTCGGTGTACAGCGTCGCACTATCTTCTTTGGATGGAGCTACCGAAAACGTCACGTACTGAACAGACCGGCTATCGGTGCCGGGGTACTCATCTTTGTGCTTGTCCAGGTAGGTCTGCAACTGTGAATCCGTCACTTTTACGGTCGTGTCGTTGATCGCATAAAAGGGGACGAACAAAAACTTCACATTCGCTTTGGCATTTTGCGCTTGATACTCTTTCTGAGCTTCAGCCGTGGTCGCAAACACCGACATCGTCATTAGCCCTTCGTACTTTTCACGCAGGCGGTTTGATTTTAAATTGTCTTCGAAGCTGGCCCAGGCTGCCTGCTGCTGAATCGGCAGGTTTTTCAGCCCTTTGAGGTAACTGATGATGGAGCTCTTATCGAAAACACCCGTTTGAGGATTGGTAAACGCCTGCCGAACGGTGGGGCTTATGTTGTTTCCCTGTACCATATCGACCAGTTCTTCGGGCGATACTTTCAGGCCCAGTTTGTCGAACTGTTTCTGGTAAGCAATATCGAACAGCATCTGATTCCAGGCTTGCTCCCGAATCTGACCCATTTCCTGCTCGGCTGGAGCACGGCCGGTTTGCTGCTCATACTGCGCCCGGATTTCGTCTACTTTCGCATTGAAATCCTGGTAATCGATGGACTGACCGTCAATTACACCAACTTCCTGCTGGCTTCCACCAAACAGCTGGCTACGGCCATCGAGCAAATCACCCCCTACAATGAACAGTAGTAAACTGACTGCAATGACGCCGACAGCCAACCCTGAACGTTCTCTAATCTTATTAATGACAGACATTTCGCTTTTAACAGTCAATTTAGCCCGCAAAATAACAATTTTCCTCCGTGCAATACAAGAGGAAATCGATTTCGTAACGGGTGTTAGTGGGAGTATGGGCTTACAAAGTGCATTCGAATCAGGTAGTTTTCGCACCAACGTAGTGGCTGCTCTACCTAAGAAGCGTACAAACCAGCAGTAGCCCGGTGTTTATTGAGTAAGATCCTGGGTGATTGTGCTGCTCAAACGCAGGAGTTCAATTTCAGCCGCCTTCGCATTATACTCGGCCTCAATCAGGCGGGTTTGGGCATCAATAGCGTTACGCTGTACAATACGAAACTCAACAAAAGTAGAGTTGCCAATGCGGTATCGGTCATACGCAATGTCGACGTTCTGGTTGGCCAGCAGGTTATTCTGGACCTCTAAATTCAGCAGTTTTAAACTGTTCTGGTAAACCTGATACGTTTGCGCCATGGCCGATTGAAGCTGTAACCGCTGATCATTTTCCTGGCTTTGGGCAATAATCGTGTTGACCCGGGCATTCTGAACCTGACGCTTGAGGTTATAGCCGTTGAAAATTGGAATAGTAGCCTGAATCTGGTACGTAGGGCCACTTGCCCGACCCGTTTTTATGCCAAAACCACCCTGGTTGTCAATAAACTGGTAGTTATATCCCGTTTGAGCCGTAACAAGCGGCAGAAGCTGCGCATTGGCCAGTTCCACGTTCAGGTTGGCAACGGTACGGTTCAGGACAGCCGCAGCCAGTTGCGGGTTATTTGAATTCAGCGATTGCTTAAGCGGCTCCAGTTGGAGATCAGGCTGGGCAATGATGGTATCGCGGACAGAAAAATCGGTTTGGGGGTCGCGTACCAGTAATGTGTTCAAAATAGTCTTGGCATTACGCAGGGCCTGCTCCTGCGAGAGTAAAGCAGCACTGTCTGTATTGTAATCGACCTGAGCACTCAGGAAATCTACTTTCGAGCGCGTCCCCACTTCGTAGTTAGCCCGCGCCAGTTCGAGCCGTTCCCGCGAAATGTCGATTGCCTGGCTAAAGGCAATGAACCGCTGTACCTGCCGAACAACGTCGTAGTAACTGGTCGCTACCTGCGCCATTGTAGCCTCCACATTGGCACGGGTATTTACCGTACTTAGCTGAAGGAACTGCTGCAACTGGGTATAAAGCGACCGGCGGGCGTATCCATTGAAAACGGTGTACGTTACATTGAGGCCCACATTGCTGGTGCGGTTAAAGGCCCCATTCACCTGCAACGGAGGACGATTTACGTCCAGGTACGTTTGCCGCAGACTTTGCAGACTACCATTCGAATTCAAGTTGCCGGTTACTACGGGCAAATAGCCCGCGTTCCCTTTCGAATAATTGTTCCGCGCAATATCCTCCTGCGAGCGATTGATCTGGACCTGATAGTTTTTCTCGACCGACTGGCTAACCGCCTGCTCTAACGTCAGCAACTCTCCCGCCTGAGGCAGGGTGGCTACCGTATACGTTCGCTGTTGAGCGCGTTGAATAGCGTTAGGGAGTTGTTGGGATAAGGCGGGGAGTGATAAAAAGACAAGGAGAACCCAACGGTTACGTTTCATCGAATTGAGATTATTAAGGACAATTAGCACAAAAATACGAGAAACTGCTATTCGCTGGTGTCTAATCAACTTTCACTTATCTTGCACGCTTTCTCTGTCAATCTGTATGAAACGTCTTTCTCTGCTGCTTTTTACCGTATCAACGCTCCTGGCGGGCTGTTCTTCCAAAGAAAAAGCAGATTTACTGGTTACTAACACGCGTGTTTATACCGCCGATTCAAGCTTCTCTACGGCTACTGCTTTCGTCATTAAAGAGGGGAAATTCCTGGCAGTAGGCACGGCCAGCGCGCTGGCTGAGAAATACGACCCTGTCAGCACCGTTGATCTGGCCGGGAAACCGGTTTACCCCGGCTTTTATGACCCCCATTCCCACTTCCTGGGGCTGGGTCAGGTACTTGACCAGGCTGATCTGGTAGGGGCTGCCTCCTACGACGAAGTAATTGAGCGGCTCAAAACATTTCACACAGCTCATCCCGATGTGATGTGGCTCACGGGGCGGGGCTGGGACCAAAACGACTGGCCCGAACAGGTATTCCCAACAAAAGAAAAACTAGACGAGGCTTTCCCGAATGTTCCTGTCGCACTGATGCGGGTAGATGGCCATGCTTTGTTGGTCAATTCAAAGGCATTACGCCTGGCGCAGGTAACCGCGGGGTCGAGGCTGGCGGGTGGTGAGGTGGTGCTTGATAATGATCAGCCAACGGGCGTCCTGGTCGACAATGCCATGCAGCTTATCAAGCGGGTAATTCCCCAGCCCACCGTAGCCGATAAAGCCCGGATGTTGCTGAACGCGCAAAAGGCCTGTGTAGCACTGGGGTTGACAACGGTTTCTGACGCGGGAATCAGCCCGGACGAAATCAAGCTGATCGATAGCCTGCACAAAGCCCGTACGCTTAAAATTCGCGATTACGCCATGGTTAGTCTGGGCGAGTACAACATGAACTATTTTCTAAAACGGGGACCGTTTCAAACCGAGCGGCTAACCGTGCGTTCGTTTAAATTGTATGCCGATGGAGCCCTCGGTTCGCGGGGTGCCTGCCTGCGCCGACCCTACAGCGACCGGCCCGAAACAACCGGCTTTTTGCTCCTTAGCCCGGCCGAACTGGAACGCGTAACGAAACTCCTGTATGCCTCGAACTTTCAGGCCAATACGCACTGCATCGGCGACTCGGCCAACCACCTGATGCTTGACTTGTACGGTAAACTGCTCAAGGGGAAAAACGACCGGCGGTGGCGGATTGAACACGCGCAGGTCGTATCGCCGGAGGATATCTGGTCGTTTGGGCGGTACTCGATTATCCCGTCCGTGCAACCTACCCATGCTACATCAGACATGTACTGGGCTACCGAACGGCTGGGGCCAATTCGGGTGAAGGGTGCGTATGCGTTTAAGGATTTGATGAATCAAAACGGGATGATTGCTTTTGGTAGCGATTTTCCGGTGGAAGCGGTCAATCCCATGTTTGGCTTTCACTCAGCCGTAGCCCGTCAGGATGCTAAAAACTTTCCAGCGGGCGGATTCCAGATGGAGAATGCCGTCGACCGGAAATCGGCCCTGCTGGCCATGACACGCTGGGCCGCTTATGCCTGTTTTGAGGACCAGTTGCGGGGTAGTATTGCCCCCGGCAAACAGGCTGACTTTGTGATTCTTGACCGCGATATTATGTTCGTGCCCAACAACCAGCTTCGCCAAACGAAGGTGCTGCAAACCTGGATTGGTGGCGAGCGGGTATATTGAGTTTATCGCCTAGTCGTAAAGGGAGTAGATTACAGTTCGCGTTGCTGGAAAGAGACCAGCAGAGCGTCAACGGTACAGACAGCATTAATGGATCCCGGATTCAGCGGGGGCGTTGGCCGCGCTGAATCCGGGTTAGTTCATCCAGCAGATAATCCAGTCCGTTCAGCCGTATTTCGTACATAGTCTGCAGGAGCATTCCCAGTTTCCCCGCCGGAAAGCCCTTCTGCACGAACCATTCCAGATAGGATATGGGTAATGCCCGGATAAGTTTATCCTTGTACTTGCCAAAGGGCATTTTGTAGGTTAGCAATTCCTTCAATAATTCGGGATCGCCAAAAGCTGGTTCGATGGCCATGTGGGTTTAGGTATCAACGTCTGCCCAAAAGTAGCGGAAGTTTTTCGGCTTCCCGTCGGGTATGCCCACCCGTCTGCCCGATCCCACTTTTTACCGTATCTACGGCACGGAGCAATTCATTCTCCCTTGCCTGCCCCCATCCGGTCCGGGAATGTATCGGCAAAACGGGGCGGGATACAGACCAGGCAAAGGTGCGTACAATAAGTTTCGACGAAAAAAATGTACTCCCTGTCCGTTATTTTTTTCCCTGGTTTGTACTTTCACCGTACGATTTGTCATAGCCGAGCCGTATGACAAGCTGAACTGTGCTACACACCTCTATGACGGATGAGCCAAAGCCACTGGCTGCAAATCTGCCTGACCAGCGACTCGACACTGATTTCGCCCTCCAGGCTGCCGGAATCGGAATCTGGCACCTGGACCCCACGGCCAAACAGGTTAGCTGGGACGACCGCTGCTGCGAACTCTTCGGACTGACCAACGAAAACCAGCTACCTTACCAACAGGCTGTCAAATACGTTCATCCCGATGATATGAGCCGGGTCAAAGCAGCCGTGCAGAAGGCCATGGACCCCCAGTGGGGTGGTGCGTTCGACGTCACGTTCCGAATTGTGGGGGCCGACGGTCGGGAACTACGCTGGGTCCGGTCCACGGGTAAAAGTTATTTTACCGAATCCGGTGTTGTGTACCGCTTTGCGGGTATAGCGCAGGACGTAACGAAGGAAACGCTGGCGCAGGATAAAGCTGACTTGCTTGAGGCAGTGTTCGACGGTACGTCGGTGGGTATCAGTGTTCTGACCAGTGTTCGGAATGAACAGGGTACGATAACTGATTTTGCCTATCAGTTGGCTAACCGCGTTACGAAACAGCTTACTACTCCCCTTGAACTGGCTGGGCAGCCTTATTCGGCTATTCACCCGGCATACCGGCAGGCTGGTATTTTCGACGATTTTGTGCAGGTGGTAGAAACGGGACAACCTATTGAGTGCGAGCGGCACTATACAGGCGAGGGACTCGACAACTGGTACGCCACCGTAACCGTCCGGTATAATGACGGAGTAGTATTCACGTTTCGGGATATTACCGCTGAGCGTACAGCCCGGCAACAGATTAAAGCCAGTGAGCAGCAACTACGTAGTTTAGTAGAAAGTGCCCCCTTTCCCATTGGCGTGTACGCTGGCCGGGAAATGCGCATCCTGCTTGCCAACCAGTCTATCATAGATATTTGGGAGAAGGGCAACGACGTGATTGGTAAACGGTTTTCGGACATTTTGCCGGAACTGGAAAATCAGCAAATCTTCGCTCAGTTAGATCGTGTTTATACAACCGGTACACCTTTCCATGCCCATAGTCAGCGTGTAGAGTTAGTAGTGGATGGAAAAACACGCCTGTACTACTTCAACTATAGTTTTACCCCGCTGGTTGATGCGCAGGGGCAGGTGTACGGAGTGATGAATACCGCAGCCGACATTACTGATCTGGCACTGGTCAAGCAACAGATTGAAGAAAGCGAAAACCAGTTCCGTACCCTGGCCAACTCGATTGACCAACTGGCCTGGATTGCCAATGCCGATGGGTGGATTAACTGGTACAATGAACGCTGGTACGAGTACACGGGTACCACGCTGGAACAAATGCAGGGTTGGGGCTGGCAGTTAGTGCATCACCCAGACCATCAGGATAGAGTCGTCAGATTCATCCGGGAAGCCTGGGAACGGGCCCAGCCCTTTGAGCTGACCTTTCCCCTGCGCGATAAGGCGGGCAATTACCGGTGGTTTCTGACCCGGGCCTACCCCATCAGAGATGAGCAGGATCAGGTAATCCGGTGGGTGGGTACCAATACTGACATCGATGAGCAGAAGATGACAGCCGACCGGCTGGAACAACTTGTAGCCGAGCGCACCCAACAGTTGCAGGCATCCGTTCAGGAACTTGAACGGTCTAACAGAAACCTTGAGCAATTTGCCTACGTAGCCAGCCATGATTTACAGGAGCCGTTGCGCAAGATCCAGTCTTTTGGCGACATACTCAAAAAGCAATATGCCGATTCACTGGGCGACGGTGTCGATTACCTGAATCGGATGCAGTCAGCGGCCAGCCGGATGTCTACACTCATTACTGATTTGCTGAGTTACTCCCGGATTTCGATCCGGCAGAATGCCACCGTGCCGGTACACCTGGGTAAAGTGATAGACGTGGTGCTTAACAATCTGGAGGTGTCCATCGAGGAAACCTCAGCCCGGATAACAGTGGAACCGCTACCCACCGTTCAGGGCGATAACAGTCAACTAGGTCAGTTGTTTCAGAACCTGTTGAGTAACGCCCTGAAGTTCAGGCAGGTCGGGGTAACCCCCCTCATCCGGGTCAGTTGCCAACGGATTACAGCCGCGGACCTCCCCGTGTCGGTTAAGCCTGTGAGCATGAGTGAGCGGTACTACTGCATTGAAATCAACGACAATGGAATCGGTTTCGACGCCAAATACGCAGACCACATTTTCGGTGTTTTTCAGCGTCTACACAGTAGAAGCCAGTATCCCGGAACAGGCATTGGCCTGGCTATCTGCGAGAAAGTAGCCACTAATCACGGGGGAGGTATAGCCGTTAGCAGCCAGCCCGGACAGGGAGCCCGGTTCATGGTCTATCTGCCAATAATGACTGTTTGATGCACAGAAATGGATGGTCGTATACGGGACCGCGTGAACCCGCTGATACGCCGGGACAGGACGCATAAACATTCCGTTCCTGAAGGATGTTGGTAGGGCAACGCAACCAGTTGCGGTATTCCTTACCTACCACCACAGTTTACTGACGATGATTCGATTTTTGACAGCCCTGGCAGTAGTACTGCTACTGGCACAGTGCCAGCAATCAAAACCACAGGCACCTGAAGCGGAGGGATTCGATCCGCCCATTCCTCCAACGCTCTCCTACGTGGCCGGGCCAATTGTGTTTCCACTTCAGGTATTAAAAGATAAAATCAATCAGGCACTCGACCCCGTACTGATTGGTAAAGAAACGGAGGATGGTAAAGTGAAAGGGATCGTTTCGCTTCGGGTCAAACGCCTGGGGTCGGTTCGGGTTCAGTACCTCAACCAGCAAGTGTTCCTATCGGCACCTCTGCAGATGTGGCTAACGAAACCGTTCAGTAAAGACACGACCCCGCCCGATAAGCCATTTATTGAGATGGAGGTCAATTTCAAGACGCCAATTAACGTGACATCCAACTGGCGGATCGCCAGCCACACCACATTTTCGGATTATACGTGGATTCGTAAACCCGAAATGCGTTTGTTGGGTGCCAATATTTCGATGACCAACATGGTTCAGCGGATTCTGGATAAACACAAAGCGGATATTGAGCAGGCTATAGATTCCGCTGTGTACGAAAAACTACGGCTGGATAAGATGGTAGAACCCATCTGGCGCGACTTGCAGAAGCCTATGCTTATCGATAAAAAATATGGTCTCTGGTTATTGCCCAATCCGGTCAGTGTGGCAGCCGGCAGGGTCGGGGGCGATGAGAAGGAGCTAACAGTACCCTTGCGCATTGCGTTTGAGACATCCACAAAGCTGAAGCCTGAAACACCGGAGTACACCAAAACACCCCTGCCCTCATTACAGAAACGGGAACGGGTGCCGCTGGTATCCGACCTGCGCCTGATGAGCTTTATTCCGTATGCCGACATTAACCGGATGCTGGCCATAACGGTTAATAAACAGAATAAAAAAATGGCAATGGGCAGCCTGACGCTCAAAAGTGCGTCGGTATACGGTGGGCAGCGTGCGCTGATTGTGAAGGCTGATGTGGAAGGGCTCTTCGACGGTACGGTATACCTGAAAGGCCGTCCCGTATTCGATACGTTGACCAATACGCTGAAGGTTGATAGCCTGGACTTCGATGGCGAGAGCGGTAGTATTTTATCAAAAAAAGCGGGTGCTCTCTGGCACGATAGTCTCCGCAAGTTGCTGGAGGGATTGATAACCATCAAACTGGGCGACGATATCGCCAAACTGCCCCAGAAAATAAACGAAGCGTTTGAAAAAGGACCCGGCAAAAAAACGGATATGGGCATCAGTACCTTCCGGTTTGTACCCCAGAAAATTGCCATCCGGCCCGACGGCATTCAGGCTCTCATCCACGTAAAATCGACTATCGCCCTGCGGATTGATAAGTTGTGAGGACGAATCCTGAATTGATTCAAAGCAAAGCGCAGCCAAACCGAAAAACAACTAGCCAATGATTTTTTTAGCGGGTATACTTACCCTGATAGCCGGCTGGCTTGGCTGGCGGTACTGGCAGCGGAAACAACGGGAGGCCCAGCCGCTGCCCCCTTCGTATCCCGGGCTCCTGCAGGAACACGTTCCCTATTACCAGTCATTGAGCGATGATAAAAAACGAGTGTTTGAGGAACGGGTGAACCGTTTTCTGCACGATGTCCGTATCGAAGGGGTGGAGACCACCGTAGACGATGTAGACAAGGTACTGGTTGCGAGCAGTGCCATTATCCCGATTTTTGGTTTCGACAACTGGTATTATCCGCTCACTAACGTACTGCTTTATGAAGGTAGCTTTAACAAGGACTACCAGACCACGGGCGAAGGCCGTAACATACTGGGCATGGTGGGTGAGGGTGGAGCATTGCAGAGTACGATGGTGCTGTCCAAACCGGCCCTGCGCGAAGGCTTCGCCAACGATACCAGCAAGGGGAATACCGGTATTCACGAATTTGTCCACCTGCTCGACAAAGCCGACGGAGCCACGGATGGCTTACCGGAACACTTGCTGGTACAGGAACATATTAAACCCTGGCTGCACCTGATTCATCAGAAAATCAACGAAATCAAGGCCAACCAGTCAGATATCAACCCGTACGGCATCACCAACGAAGCGGAGTTCTTCGCCGTAGTGTCGGAGTACTTCTTCAAACGGCCGGATTTGTTGCAGCAAGGGCACCCCAAACTGTTTGCCCGGCTGGAAGAGATTTTCCGGCAAAATCCCGCAGAAGACGACAAGGGACTGTAAAACAGGTTGTAAATTGCGCCTGGTCACAACCGACAACAATGAAAAAAACACTACTCGCTTTGCTGGTGCTGAGTTCGTACGCAGCCAGTGCTCAAACCCCGCCAAATAGCCTGAGGGTCAACCAGCAGCGGATTGATGACCGACTGCTGGCACTGGCAAAAATTGGAGCGCAGCCCGGCGGGGCATCCCGCGTGGGGTACAGCAAAGCCGATCAGGAAGGCCGCACCTACTTTATCGGATTGATGAAAAAGGCCGGCCTCGCCGTAAGCATCGACTTCGCGGGTAATATTGTTGGCCGACGAAAAGGGAAAAACCCGGCCCTGAAACCCATCGGTTTCGGGTCGCATATCGACACGGTGCCAAACGGGGGTAATTACGACGGTACTGTGGGCTCCGTAAGCGGGCTGGAGTTAATCGAAGTCCTGAACGAAAAGAACATCGTGACCGAACACCCGCTCGAACTGCTGATTTTTGCCAATGAAGAGGGTGGCACTATCGGCAGCGGGGCTATGATCGGCAAAGTCACCCCAGCCGCGTTGAAAGCGGTGACCCAAAGTGGCCTGACCATGGCCGACGGTATCCGGGCCATCGGTGGCAATCCTGATAGCCTGAGTAAAATGGTCCGCAAAAAAGGTGACTTAGCCGCTTTCGTTGAGTTGCATATTGAGCAGGGAGGGATTCTGGAGAAAGAAAACCTGCAAATTGGCGTAGTAGAAGGCATTGTGGGTATTGAAGACTGGGAGGTAACGATTCAGGGGACTCCCAACCACGCCGGTACGACACCCATGAACAACCGGCACGACGCCATGCTGGCAGCCGCCAAACTGATCATTGCTGTCAACGAAGTGATTACGAGTCACGAAGGCCGACAGGTGGGTACGGTGGGCAAAATTGCGGTTGAACCGGGTGCGTACAACGTCATTCCGGGTAAAGTGACGCTGGGCATGGAAATCCGGGACTTGTCGTACGATAAAATCTGGAGTCTGTTTCGCGAGGTAGAAAACAGGGCGAAGGAGATTGCCAAAGCCTCCGGTACAACCATTACATTCCGCCAGCCATTAACGCCGGTGACCCCTGCCCTGACGGCCAAACCGATTCAGGATAAAATCATCCTTGCTGCAAAATTACTGGGCTTTTCGTATCGGACTATGCAAAGCGGTGCCGGGCACGATTCGCAGGAAGTGTCCCACATTGCACCGGTGGGTATGATTTTTATTCCCAGTGTGGGCGGCATCAGTCATTCGCCTAAAGAATTCTCAAAAGGAGTGGACATTGCCAACGGCGCTACGGTGTTGTTGCAAACAGTGCTGGCTTTGGACCGGGAGTAAAGGCAGAATGGCTATTTCTTCAGAAGGGCTATCCGTACAAATACCTGTTTTTTTAATTCCGTAGTTCTGCTGATTCTGAACTGCCGCCATTCGCCCACCTTTGCAGAGAACATTCCTCTTTTTTAGTTCGAGTTAGGTATAGTTACACCAGCGCGTCTGCCCGTTGGTGTGACTATGCGTAAACAAAGTAGATAAAAACCTGAGTTACGATGCGCTAGCGGCATTAGCGGGTTAGTGGTCGGTAGTTGGTAACAATCGGGTAAGAAGTTGACGCTGGACAAATGCCTGCCAATCCGGAGTTTTTGCGGTTAGCCTGGTTTATACGACGAGCCAAACTGGTTTGCAAATGGCTTACCACCGCACCTGTCCGTCGCCCACAACCAGCCACTTTTCGGTGACTAATTTTTCGAGGGCAAAGGGCCCGCGAGCGTGGAGTTTCTGGGTCGAAATGCCAATTTCGGCACCCAGGCCAAACATACCCCCGTCCGTAAAGCGGGTGGAGGCATTGGCGTACACAGCAGCCGCATCCACTTCGCGCAGAAACTGGTCGATAAGGGATTGATTCTGCGACAGAATCGCTTCGGAATGCCGGGAGGAGTAGTTTTGGATGTGTGACAGGGCTTCGTCCAAACCGTTCACCACTTTCACCGCGCATTTATAATCCAGAAACTCACGGCCAAAATCGTCGGGCTGGGCGTGTTGCAGAGTCGGTATAACCAGCTTTCTCAAAAATGGGATAAGCGATTTCGTCGGCAAATACCTCCACGTTCCACCTATTGAAATCGTCCGTTAGCAGGGGCAGAAAACGGTCGGCAATGGATTCGTCGACCAGTACGCAATCCAGGGAATTACAAACCGACGGGCGCGAGACTTTGGCGTTCACGACGATGGCCGCAGCCTTCGCCAAATCCGCCGATGCTTCGACGTATGTATGGCATACACCGGCACCCGTTTCGATGGTGGGAACCAGCGAGTTTTTGCGGACAAACTGAATCAATGATTCCGACCCACGCGGGATGATGATATCCACGTAACGGGTAGCGGTAAGGAGTTCATTGACCACCGCTCTATCGGGGGGGAGCAGCGTAACAGCCGCTTTGGGCACATCGAACTCAGCCAGTACACCCTGAATCAGGCTAATCAGGTATCGGTTTGAGAAATCGGCTTCTTTGCCTCCTTTCAACACGCAGCCATTTCCCGACCGCAGGCATAACGACGCTACATCGACGGTTACGTTCGGGCGAGCTTCATAAATGACCCCCACAACCCCCAGTGGTACCGCTATTTTTTTCAGGGTTAACCCCTGCTCGATGGTCCGTTCCAGCATCACTTCGCCCGCCGGGTCGGGCAGGACGGCTACCTCGCGCAGACTCTTCGAGAGGTCAGCAATGCGGGCTTCCGAGAGTTTCAGCCGGTCGTATTTAGGGTCCGTTTCCGGCATCCGGTCTAGGTCTTTCTGGTTCTCGGCCAGAATGTTGACCGTGTGATCGGACACTACATCGGCCAGCCGATTGAGCAGATCGGTTTTTTGGGCTGGCGTTAACCGCCGAATAACGGCAGCGGCCTGTTGCGTAGCCTGAAGGAGGGGAGTAATGGTATTCATGTTAGGCTTTTTGTAATTGGTCGTCGATGTAGATGAGTACTTCCGCCAGCGAAATGTCGAAGCTGTCCGTTACTAATTCCTGGCCCTTCAGGTAATCGTGTTTATGATGTGGGAAGGAAGCTAGCCTGGGAAAATGAGGAACATTGTCCCATCGAACGAGCCAGGCGTCGTCGGCAGTTTGCCAATGGAATGAGTAATTCCTGACGTAAAGATCTGTATACTCTTTGGTATGAAGGACTGAACCATCGACTAATACCATCTTCATCTTTAGCAGAACACCATCATCTTCATTATCCCGGCGAGTTATTTCGTAGCTACTAATGAGGGGATGGTTCTCCAGCCAGAATATGTTGCTCATTCTTTAATACGGTACATTCGGTAGTTGAGCTCTTTTAGCTGGTCACCCGATATATTCGATATTGCCACTTTTTATGTCTTCAATCTTTTTGTTGACAGTTTGAAGAAATTCGTAATCTGCTTTCCAGTCGATATAGTCATCCCATTCCTCGAAGACTTCTTTTTCTGACGTTTCGAAATGCTTTTCAAATTCATCGAGTGACATATTGTACTTACGCTCAAATGCAGAAACATTGGCCTGATAGCGATGTTTCTTCGCCAGATAGTCGATCATGACCCATTGCTGCACGGTTTGTTTGGTTACCTGTACCATATCGAACGCGGTTAAGGAACAAAGTTGGCTAAAAAAAATGGCCTACAAAAGAACGATGTCGTTGGCGTTGGCTACTTCAACGTTTTGCTGATTAGGCTGTTGAACTAACGTTTCCGAGGATATCCGGGTTCGGGCTACAGCAATAGTTGTCTGGGTTTCGTCCAGAATTTCAATCATCTCACCCGTAGTAAATTCGCCTAGTACGGCCCGAACACCTACCGCCAGCAGGCTGCGTCGCTGCTGCAAGGCCCGCACGGCACCCGCGTCTATCTGCACGCGCCCGACGGCTAAACTGCCACTGGCCAGCCACCGGTTGCGGGCCGAGAGGGCAACCGGATGCGGAACAAACTCGGTGCCGATTTCGCCCAGCAACGCCCGCGAGAGGCCATCGGGTTCGCTTAGTCCGAAAATAACCACCCGAATGCCCATGCGCGTAGCCAGTTTGGCAAAGGTCAGTTTGGAGGCCATACCGCCCAGGCCCATCGCCGACTTATCGGTTCGTACCACGCCAAAAATACGCTCGTCGAAGTCGGTTACCTGCCGGATAACCTGCCCACTGGCATCCAGCAACCCACCTACTGAGGTACACAGCATCAGCGCCTGGGCACCAAAGCCAACGGCAATCAGGGTAGCCAGTTCGTCGTTGTCCGAAAATTTCAGTTCCCGGTTGCTGACCACATCGTTCTCATTGGCAATCGGAATCAGGCCATTGGCCCAGAGTTCTTCGTACGTCTGTTTGAGTTGCAGAAACTGGTCGCGGTTGGCAAAGTGGTGGCGTTCACACAGGCTTTGGGCAATGGAAATGCCGTAGATGGAGAAAAAGCGGGAATACTGGTTGAGCAATAGCAGATTGCCCACAGCCGCAGCGGCTTTTCGCTGGGTAATATCACCCCGATAGTCCCGAATGAGGGATTTTCCGGCCCCCACGGCCCCGGAGGATACCAGCACAATGCGGTAATGGGGATGCAGGGCCGCCACTTGCCGGGCAATATCCACCATGACGGGTTCATTGGGTTCGCCGGTAGGTTTGGTGATGGAAGCCGTACCAAACTTCAGCACAAGAACAGGCTTTGACATGCGGGCAAAGATAGAGGTTTCGGTTTTGGTATGCGTTTCCGGGCCAACAGAGTTATTCTACCAGTAAAGCCATCCACGATAAACCGAATACTAAAAACCTAAAACCGTTTCATACCCGTTCTGAAACTTCGGCGGTAAACCGGGCTTTCTGGCGAAGGCCTTTTTTGAGCTGCCTGAGGTAATCTGCCTTGGGAATTTCAATGGCTCCGTACCGCCGGACGTTGTCATTGATAAACTGGGTGTCGAGCAGGGTGTATTGCTGCTGGCGCAGAATCAGAATGAGGTGATGGAAGGCTACTTTGGAGGCATTGCTAACCTGAGAGAACATGGATTCCCCGAAAAAAACGGACCCCATTGCTACCCCGTATAAGCCCCCCACCAGCCGATTGTCTATATACGTTTCAACGCTGTGCGCCAGCCCCATTTCGTGCAGTTCCGTGTAGGCATCAACGATCTCATTAGAAATCCAGACGCTGTCGTCCTCCGAACGGGGTACGGAGCAGGCCCGCATAACATCGGTGAACGCCGTGTCGATACGAATCTCAAATTGGTTACGGTTCAGAACGGGGCGGAGCGATTTAGCGGGCTTGTAGGTATGGATGGGGATAATGGCCCGCGGGTCGGGTGCGTACCAGTACAGCGTACCGTCGGCATCGGCCATCGGAAAAATACCGTTGATGTACCCGTATATCAGGTCGTCGGCGGTCAGTCTGTTCATAAAACCAGGGTCGCAGTCGTATCAACAAAGATAAAAAAAACGGGTAGAAAGGCACTGCGTTTACGAATAGATGCCCCGAATTTGGGAAACATGGTTAAAATAATGCCAGAACCCGTTAATGGCGGAGGCATAGTGTCCGGCATAATTCGGAACTTTGACTATCTGATTTTAACTCGTTTTACTACATGAACGTTTCTGTACAATGGGAGGGCGTTTACCCCGCGCTACTGACTCCCTTCACGGCTGATGACCAAGTCGATCTGCCGCTTTTTGAGAAAAATCTCCACGCTCAGCTCGATGCGGGTGTTCACGGATTTATTATCGGTGGCTCACTCGGCGAAGCCAGTACCCTGCTGCACGAGGAGAAGATGGCGTTGCTGAAATCTGCGCTGTCGGTGTGCGAAGGTAACGTACCGGTACTGGTCAACATTGCCGAACAGGGTACCAAAGTCGCCATCGGAATAGCAAAGGATGCCGAATTCAACGGGGCCGACGGTCTGATGGTGTTGCCGCCCATGCGCTACCCGGCCGATGCCCGCGAGACAGTAGCGTTTTTTAAGGCCGTAGCGCAGGAAACGTCACTTCCGGTCATGATTTATAACAATCCCTACGATTACAAAATCATGACCACCGTAGCCATGTTCGAGGAGCTGGCCGAGCTGCCCAACATTCAGGCGGTGAAAGAATCCACCCGCGATTTGACGAACATTACCCGGATGCGGAATGCCTTTGGCGACCGGTTCAAGCTGATGGGCGGTGTGGATACGCTGGCCCTGGAAGCGCTGCTGCTGGGTTGCGATGGCTGGGTAGGCGGACTGGTAGATGCCTTTCCGCAGGAAACCGTAGCTATTTACGACCTGGCAAAAGCCGGTCAGGTGGCCGAAGCGCTGGAAATATACCGCTGGTTCATGCCCTTGCTGGAACTGGATATTCACCCCAAACTGGTGCAGTACATCAAACTGGCCGCTCAGGCAACGGGCATCGGCTCTGAACACGTACGGGCACCCCGCTTACCACTTATTGGTGCCGAGCGTGAACAGGTGCTGGCTATCATCGAGAAAGCAATGGCCAAACGACCATTTATCAGTGTAGAGTGAAGAGTGAAAAATGTAGAATACAGGGTTTAGATGAATTGATTATTTTTCATTCTTAACTTTTCACTCTTCACTAAAATAATGGCTGAATTTCATTTTTTCTGCATCGACGCGCACACCTGCGGTAATCCGGTGCGGGTGGTAACGGGGGGCAGTATTCCGTTTTTGTCCGGCGAAAGCATGAGCGAGAAGCGGCAGCACTTCCTGCGCGAATACGACTGGATTCGGCAGGGGCTGATGTTTGAGCCCCGCGGCCACGATATGATGTCGGGTAGTATCCTGTATCCGCCCACCAACCCGGCCAATGATGCGGGCGTGTTGTTCATCGAAACATCGGGCTGTTTGCCCATGTGCGGGCATGGCACTATTGGTACTGTAACCGTGGCCATCGAGCAGAATCTGATTACGCCCAAAACGCCGGGCGTGCTGAACCTGGAAGTACCCGCCGGACTGGTTCGGGCGGAGTACGTGCAGGAAGGAAAGAAAGTAACCTCGGTAAAGATTACCAATATCAAGTCATACCTGGCGGCCGAAAAACTACCCGTCGAGTGTCCGGACCTGGGCGAACTGACGGTTGATGTGGCTTACGGGGGTAATTTCTACGCCATCGTCGACCCGCAGCCCAACTTCCCCGGCCTGGAACACTATAAAGGCGAACAGCTTATTGGCTGGGCGCGGGTAATGCGCCAGCGAATGAACGAGCAGTATACGTTCGTTCACCCCGAAAACCCGACCATCAACGGCCTGAGCCATATTCTCTGGACGGGGAAACCACTCCAGGAGACATCCACCGCCCGCAACGCCGTTTTTTATGGTGATAAAGCCATCGACCGGTCGCCGTGCGGTACGGGTACATCGGCCCGGATGGCGCAGTGGTACGCACAGGGGCGGCTGAAGCCGGGTGATATATTTGTTCACGAAAGCATTATCGGGTCTATATTTAACGGCCGTATCGAAGCGGAAACGGAACTGGCAAATCAACCCGCCATTGTACCCAGCATTGAAGGATGGGCCAGAATACACGGGTATAATCACCTCATTCTGGACGATGACGACCCCTACGTTCACGGCTTTCAGGTAATTTAAAGAGTGAATATGTGAAAGAGCGATTGCTCTGGATATAGCTCTTTCATTCTTTCGCTCATTCACTCTTTATAAAATGCACATAGGAATTATAGGTGGTGGTATCATTGGGCTTTCCTCTGCCTACTACCTGCACAAAGCGGGCCACCGCGTAACGGTATTTGACCAGGGAGCCATTGCCGATGGGTGTTCCCTTGGCAACGCGGGAATGATTGTGCCCAGCCACATAATTCCGCTTGCCCAGCCGGGTATGATGGCCAAGGGAATGCGCTGGATGCTGAAATCGACCAGCCCCTTTTACGTAAAACCCCGCCTGAATGCGGATTTGCTGCGCTGGGGCTGGTTGTTTTACCGGCACTCGACTCCTGAACACGTGGAGCGGTCTATCCCGCTGCTGCGCGATTTGAGTCTGCTCAGCAAAACGCTGTATCAGGATTTGGCTGCCAATGGTGACCTGGATTTTGACTGGCAGGAAAGGGGGTTATTTATGCTCTACAAAACAGCGGCTTCGGAACGCGAAATGGCTGAAGAAGCCGTAGTGGCTAACCACGCTGGTATTGAGGCCAACGTGCTGAACGGGCAACAGGTACAGGACTTTGAGCCCCATGCCCGCGTTGATGTGCGGGGTGCCGTCTATTACCCTGGCGATGCCCACCTGAACCCCGGCCAGTTAATTCAGGCACTGGTTACTTACCTTAATAAAGAAGGGGTAGTGATTCTTGAAAAACACCCCGTAACGGGTTTCGGTACTACGGGTTCCCGCCTAACGGCTATCCACGCACGTGGCTCACACGAAGTAGATGAGGTGGTGGTAGCCTGCGGTGCCTGGTCGCCGGAAATGGCCGAGCAATTAGGGCTGAAATTATCGTTGCAGGGCGGAAAAGGCTATAGTTTCGTGTTAAATAACGTAACCAACAACGTTCGGATACCGGCCATTATGCTCGAAGCGCGTGCCACCGCTACCCCAATGGGCAGCAACCTTCGCTTTGCCGGAACGCTCGAAGTAGCCGGTACGGATATGCAGGTGAACATGAACCGGGTGCGGGGTATTGCGGAGGCCATCAATCAGTATTATCCTGAAATTCCCGTTGCTATGCCTACCGTGGAGCGGGTATGGCGGGGCCTACGCCCGTGTTCGCCGGACGGATTACCGTACATTGGCCGCACGCAGAAATACGAGAATGTGATTCTGGCCACGGGGCATGGCATGATGGGGTTGAGTCTGGGCCCGGCTACCGGTAAATTAGTGAGTGAATTGGTAGACGGTCCGTCGAAAAGTATGGATATTGCTGCCTTCAGCCCGGAGCGATTTGCCTGAACGCAGCAACGCAATTCAGTAAAGTCCGTATTTTGGTTATGATTCTCTTTGGTTAATCACTTCTGGCCCAGTCTTCTATGCAAGCATCACTACGTCTGCTTTTTCTCCTGTTCATTAGTGTGCTGTCAGGTGCCCTGGCCCAGCCCGGCCCGTCCACGGCGCTAAACCAACAAACCAGTGACGTACATAATCTGCTCACGCAGTACGAAGCCGATTATGGAAGTCTGAGCCGGTTTTATATCGTCGATGGCTCGCCGGAGCGTCGGGAACGGTTTCAAAAGCTGAACGCCGATTATTTGAGCCAGCTTCAGGCCCTAAATTTCGACCGGATGACGACCGACAGTCGGGTCGATTATCTGCTGTTCAGACGTGACTTGCAGGAAAACGCTCAAAAGTTAGCGCAGGAAGCCACCGAACGCAATCAAGTAAAGGCGTGGTTCCCCTTTGCCGATTCATTGTACGCCATCGAAAAACTACGCCGGCGGGGTCATAAACTGAATGTGCAGGCATTAGCCGGGATGCTCAATGGGCTGGGCCCTCAGCTAACAGCCGCTCGGAAGGACGTTGAAAAAATGGAAAAACCCGACCCCGCACTGCTGCGCCGGGCCGAAGAAACCAATCGGGGGCTCCAGAAAGCCCTGAAAAGTATTTACACCTTTTACAACACCTACGACCCCAATTTTACGTGGTGGCTCCAGAAACCCTATCCCCAGGCAGACAGTCTGCTAGCGGCCTATGGTAAATTTCTAAAGAAGAAAGCCGAAGCGGCTGCGCCAGTTAAGGACGACGGTAGTGGCATTGCTGGCATTGCCGTGGGCCGGGCCGAACTGCTGCGTCAGTTGCAGGTTGCCATGATTCCGTATTCGCCGGAGGAACTGGTCGAGATTGCCAACAAGGAATTTGCCTGGTGCGACCGCGAACTACTGAAAGCCTCCCGCGAAATGGGGTTTGGCGACAACTGGAAAGCCGCTCAGGAAAAGGTAAAAAACACCTACGTTCCCGCTGGCGAACAGCCCGAAATGATTCTGCGGCTCTATAACGAATCCATTGCCTTTCTGAAAGCCAAAGACCTCATCACCATTCCACCGATAGCGGAAGAAACCTGGCGGATGAACATGATGACCCCCGAACGGCAGCGGGTAGCCCCGTTTTTTCTGGGTGGTGAGCAACTCCTCATTTCGTACCCTACCGACGACATGAGCCACCCCGATAAACTGATGAGTATGCGGGGGAATAATCCCCATTTCTCCCGCGCTACGGTTCATCACGAACTCATTGCGGGCCATCATTTGCAGGGCTTTATGAACAACCGCTATAAAACGTACCGAAATTTTGGTACCCCTTTCTGGACCGAAGGATGGTCGTTATACTGGGAGATGCTGCTCTGGGACCAGGGCTTTCCCCAATCGCCGGAGGACCGGATTGGAATGCTGTTCTGGCGGATGCACCGCTGCGCCCGCATTATTTTTTCGCTCAATTACCACCTTGGGAACTGGTCGCCCCAGCAGTGCATTGATTTTCTGGTGGATCGGGTAGGGCACGAGCGTGCCAATGCCGAGGGTGAAGTCAGGCGGTCGTTTGTAGGGGGCTATCCACCGTTGTATCAACTGGCCTACATGACGGGGGGCTTTCAGTTTCTGGCCCTCAAAAAAGAGCTGGTCGATAGCGGTAAAATGACCTACAAACAGTTTCACGATGCCGTAATGCACCAGAATGCCATGCCAGTAGAAATGGTCCGGGCTATTCTTACCAATCAGACACTGCCCAAAGATTTCAAAACCAACTGGCGATTTTATCCCCTCGGTGCGGCTTCGCACTGAGACAAACCTACGTTCCAATCGTTATGACGAACACTCCCGAAACAACCATGAATACCGATTCATTTCAGGGCATCAACCCCGCCACCGGCCAATCCTTACCCGGCCAGTTTAACGAAGCAACCACCCAAGAAGTAGCGCAGGCCTGCGAAAAGGCAGCCGTCGCTTTCCTGGAATACCGGAAAAAATCAGGGGCCGAAAAAGCGGATTTCCTGGAAAAAATAGCGGATGAAATTGACGCCATTGGCGATGAACTATTACAGCGTGCCCAGGCCGAATCGGGCTTGCCGCTGCCCCGCCTGACGGGCGAACGCGGTCGTACCACGGGCCAGCTTCGGCTATTTGCTACCTACCTGCGCGAAGGCTCCTGGGTAAACGCCCGCATTGACACCGCCCTGCCCGACCGTCAGCCGTTACCCCGCCCCGATTTGCGCCAGATGTTGCGTCCGCTGGGACCGGTGGGCGTGTTTGGAGCCAGCAATTTCCCGCTCGCTTTTTCGGTGGCCGGTGGCGATACGGCCTCGGCGCTGGCGGCTGGCTGTCCCATTGTGGTGAAGGGTCACCCGGCGCATCCGGGCACGTCGCAGTTGGTGGGTGATGCCATCCTGCGGGCTGTTGCGGCTTGCGGCATGCCCGATGGTACGTTTGCCATGGTGCAGGGACGCACCACGGCGGTGGGCATGGCTATTGTGGAACATCCGGCCATCAAAGCCGTTGGGTTTACGGGTTCGTTGCGGGGTGGCAAAGCCCTGTTCGATGCCGCTGCCCGTCGGCCGGAACCGATTCCGGTTTATGCCGAGATGGGGAGTACAAACCCAGTTTTCTTTTTACCCCAGATCCTTAAGGACAAGGGAAGTGCGCTGGCGCAGAATTTCGTTAGTTCCGTTACGCTGGGCGTTGGGCAGTTCTGTACCAATCCCGGCGTTGCCGTTTTGCAGCAGTCTGCTGATGCCGATACGTTCATGCAGGAAGCCGCCACGGCCGTAACGGCCAGCCAACCCGCTCCTATGCTTACGCAAGGTATTCAGCGGGCCTTTACGGAGGGGATCCAGAAATTGACCACTGCTGAAGGGGTTCAGACGCTGGGGCAGGCCACGGCCGCCGACAGCTTTGCTCATGGTACACCTATATTGCTAAAAACAACGGCCGAAGCTTTGTTGGCTAATCAGGCACTGGCCGAGGAAGTGTTTGGGCCGGGAAGCGTTTTGGTCGAGGCCAGCGGACGCGAACAGCTACTGGCTGTGGCGCGGAGTCTGGAGGGCCACCTGACCGCTACAGTATGGGGCACAAACGAGGAACTACCCGACTACGCTGACCTGCTCGAAATTCTGGAGCAGAAAGTAGGCCGCCTATTGATTAATGGCTTCCCGACGGGGGTAGAAGTTAGCCACGCTATGCAGCACGGCGGCCCTTATCCGGCCACCACCGATTCGCGCTCTACCTCAGTAGGGACCAACGCCATTCTGCGGTTTGCCCGTCCCGTGTGTTACCAGAACTTTCCAGACGCCCTCCTGCCCGACGAACTCAAGACGACCAATCCGTTGCATATCCAGCGGTTGGTTGACGGGAAGTGGACTAGCTAGTCGGTTGGTAGTCAGGTAATTTTAAGCCATTTTCATGAGTAGATACCCGTTTCTTATTCTCATTCTACTACTGGGTAGTCTGTACGGGTTTAGCCAGTCGGCCAGTTTGCCAGCAGCGGCAAAACTGACCGACTGGAAACTGGTGTGGTCTGATGAGTTTGCTATTGATGGACCTCCAGACCCTAAAAATTGGAAGTTTGAACGAGGCTTTGTCCGAAATACCGAGTTTCAGTGGTACCAGCCGGATAACGCTCGCTGCGAAAATGGTTTTCTCATTATTGAGGGCCGTCGTGAACGTAAACCCAATCCAAATTACCAGCCGTCCAGCACCAGTTGGAAAACAAATCGCCCGGCTATCGACTACACGTCGTCCAGTTTACACACCAACGGGTTGCATAGCTGGCAGTATGGCCGGTTTGAGATGCGGGGGCGGATCGATACAAGCTCCGGCATGTGGCCTGCTTTCTGGACGCTGGGCACGAAAGGAGAGTGGCCTGCCAACGGTGAAATCGACATTATGGAGTATTACCGGAACATGCTTCTGGCCAATGTAGCCTGGGGAACCGACAAACAATACAAGGCTGAATGGCGCACCACCAAAAAGCCAGTCACCTCGTTTCCGGACCCCGACTGGTCGAAGAAGTTTCATACCTGGCGAATGGATTGGGACGAAACGGCTATCCGGCTGTACGTAGATGATGAACTGCTGAATAGTGTTTCGTTAGCCGAGACCATCAATAAAGACGGTACGGGTGTTAACCCATTCCGGTACCCTCAGTACATACTACTGAATCTGGCTATCGGTGGCGATAATGGGGGAGACCCATCTGGAACAACGTTTCCCAGTCGGTTTGAGGTAGATTACGTTCGGGTTTACCAGAAACAGTAAGACCACGTTCGGGTAGATGGCACTTTCGGGTCTAGTTTAAATTCAGACCAACGGTAACGCCAAGCCAGGGTTTGTTTTGGTAAACCCAAAGCGGGCCGTTTTTATCCATCAGGTAGTCCTGCCCTGTTGCCAGCCCCAGGGTGATGGACCGGTAGCCAAAAATAACGGCCAGTCCATAACTCAGGCACGCGCCATCATACTCGGCCGAGACCTGATTATCCGTCGAGAAAGGACCAATCGTATTGGCCGAAAGACCAATAAGCCCACCCGCCCCTAAGCTGAAGGAACGGGTCTCTGACCGCTGCTGATGGTGGTAAAATACGTTGCGCTGGTACCCCTGGTCGTACCGGAGGCCAACGTACCCGGCGGCATTGGCGTTCGTCACCAACTGAGGAGGTAAGCCGCCCGGTAAGCGGGGCCGGTATTTGAATGGAATAGTGACCACATCGGCATCAAACGATGTAAAGTGGTACCGAAACCAGGGGCTCGTTTCGTTAACGGGCAACTGTCTGGGCCTCGGATTGACAAAAAAGACAATGGATGAATCAGAAACATCCATGGTGGCTGGGTTGCCGTCGTTAGGGGGGAGAGCCGCTTTAATTGGTTCGACAAACAGGGTGTCGTCCTGTAAATAAAGCGCTGCCTTTATCGGCCTGATTAGTTGTTTACTCCGCTTTAACTCCGACTTTGCTCTGGGGGCGTAATAAAGAGTCTGGTTTTTATTCACAACAAACGTCTGGTCTAACTCCAGTATACTCCGACGGCTGTGGTAAATGGATGTACAACTACTCGTGGCAATACCGATTAGACATAACAGCCCGCTTATCGGAAAAGCTAACCGGGTAACCTGGCTCCTGAAAGAATGACGGGGTGTAGGTAAAAATAGAGGCATGGGCGGCTTTTAAATTGGCGTTTGAATACGTCTATGTAGTATTGACTAGCTGGTTAGGCAGGTTTATAGCCCATCTGTTCGATTTTGAAAGAAAACGGGCACCATAACACTGCCTTTACCCAAGTGTTTATCACGCTGAATATCATTTCGCAATGCGACGGAAATTTATCCTTTTATCTCTGGTTCGTTTAATTTTTTTGGGATGTGCCATTTTTCTGATTGGCCCAGGTTGCTTTGCGCAGACCACCCCTCCACAACCGGTTACGATTGACGTAGATTTAAAACTGGACAAAGGGCCGCTCGATCCCATATGGGCGTGGTTTGGGTACGACGAACCCAACTACACCTACATGAAAGACGGGAAGAAACTGCTTACTGAAATTTCGCAGTTGAGCCGGGTGCCTGTCAATGTACGGGCGCATAGCCTGCTCGTAACCGGCGATGGGGTAGCCGCCCTAAAATGGGGCTCTACCAATGCCTATACGGAGGATAAGCAGGGAAACCCGATTTATGACTGGACAATTGTCGACAAAATTTTCGATACGTACATCGAGCGGGGCATGAAGCCCATTGCCCAAATCGGGTTTATGCCCGAAGCGCTCTCCACAAAACCCCAGCCGTACCGCCACCACTGGAAACCCGGTGACAATTACAATGACATTTACCTGGGCTGGGCCTATCCGCCAAAGGACTATACGAAATGGGGTGAACTGGTTTTTCAGTGGGTGAAACACTCCGTGGCCCGGTACGGGCAGAAAGAGGTAGAAAGCTGGTACTGGGAGCTATGGAATGAGCCGAACATCAGCTACTGGAAAGGCACTACCGAGGAATACATTAAACTGTATGACTACACCGCCGATGCCGTAAAGCGGGCGTTACCAACGGCAAAAATGGGTGGCCCCGAAGTAACCGGACCCAACTGGGATGTGTCGGCCAAATTTTTTCGGGCCTTCATGGACCACGTTGTTTCCGGGAAAAATTACGTAACGGGCAAAACGGGTTCGCCCATCGATTTCATCACGTTCCACGCCAAAGGAGCACCCAAGCTGGTACAGGCCGTATCTGGCGAGGGGCACGTGCAGATGAACATGGGCACACAACTCCGCGACATCGACAAAGGCTTCGAAATCGTAGCCTCGTACCCAACGCTGAAAAACCTACCGATTATCATTGGGGAGTCGGACCCGGAGGGGTGCGCAGCCTGTTCGGAAGATATGAGTCCGCAAAACGCCTATCGGAATGGCACCATGTATTCCAGCTATACGGCGGCTTCCTTTGCCCGAAAGTATGATATGGCAAAGGCCCGTGGCGTTAATTTGGCCGGGGCGGTAACCTGGGCGTTTGAATTTGAAGACCAGGCCTGGTTTCGGGGTTTTCGCGATTTAGCCACCAACGGCGTCGACAAGCCGGTACTGAACGTGTTTCGGATGTTTGGTATGATGACTGGCAATCGGGTGGGGGTGACAAGCAAACTGGCGTACGATTACGCCCGTATACGGGACCAGAGTGTGCGGGCCGAAGCCGATATCAACGCCCTGGCGACGAAAGATGCGAAGACGGCCGCCGTTATGGTCTGGCATTACCACGATGATAACCTGCCTGCTCCCGATGCCCCCGTTTCCGTCCGGATTGGGGGCGTACCCGTTCAACGGGTTTTTATTCAGCATTACCGCATTGACAAGCAGTTCAGCAATTCGTACGAAGTCTGGAAGAAAATGGGTTCGCCCAAAACGCCAACGTCCGAACAAATAGCCGAACTGGAAAAAGCCGGCCAACTCCAGCTACTCACCTCGCCCGAGTGGGTAACGGTAAAGGATGGTACCCTATTACTCAATATGGAGTTGCCGCGTCAGGGCGTATCGCTGTTGAAACTTTCCTGGGAGTAAATCAGTCAAAGGGAAGTGTGTCGGCAATTAAACCAAATCCTTTTCTCCCTGTCGAACGTTTACTTAAAAAAAACAATGATGAAAAAATCCCTCGTTTTAGTTTTACTCGTGCTGCCCCTGTTTTTTAGTCAGTGCAGCGTGAACCAGCAGATTTCGCAGGCCAAAACCCTGGGAGATTGTAAATACACCATTGTTTCGGCTGACAGCGTATTACTGGCGGGCACGGATGTGCGGCAGTTTCAGTTTAGTAAACTCGAAGACCTGACCCGTTATCCCAGACTGGCGGCCGGCCTGCTATTACGCAATGTACCGTTGAGCGCCCGTATTAATCTCGGCATCCGGAATCCTACGGCCAAACTGGCGGGCATTAATCAGATGGAGTACAAAATTCTGCTGGCCGGGCAGGAGTTATTCAATGGGTTTCTTGACCAGCGTATTGAGGTGCAACCCGGTGGCACAACCACCATACCGATTCGGTTGAGCACGAACGCCTATCAGTTGATAACCGATGGAGCTACCCGCGACGCGTTTGTTCAACTGGTGCAAAACTTAGGCGGGGCGGCTGGCACCCAACCATCCAAACTGACCGTTAAGCTGAAGCCAACTCTGGCTTTGGGCAACAAAGCGGTCGATTATCCGGGGTACATCACTATTGAGCAGGAAATAAACAACAAAATTATAACGGGTAATTAAGGGTATGCTGCCCCTCTCTATCCCTTTTATGTTGTATCCAGTATTTTTTGACTCGCCCCGGCTTTTTTTTCCGGGGCGACTTTTTTAGCTTGCTTCCGATTAAGCAACACGTCTTCCATCCTTAATCCAGTACTTTCTAATGCGTTATTTCTTTACTACCCTGCTATTATTCAGCCTGATTACCTCAGTCAGAGCCCAGTCAAATACCATTCAGATTACCCATAACGAAGCGAAGAAACAGGTTACCGTTACGGTAGATGGCAAGCCCTTTACGGCCTACATTTACCCCGGCCCGGCGGTGCTGAAAAAGCCGGTTTTGTATCCCATTATGTCCGCTGGTGGGAACTTCATTACCCGGGGGTGGCCCCTCGATCCCCGCCCCAATGAACGAACTGACCACCCCCACCATGTAGGTATGTGGTTCAATTACGGTGACGTGAATGGCCATGATTTCTGGAACAATTCGAATGAAATCAGCCCTAGTTTCAAAGGACCCTTCGGTACCATTGTCCACACCGGGGTGAAATCAATGAAAGGCGGCAAGGGCAAGGGAGTACTAATCGTTACATCCGACTGGCTCGATAAAGACGGGAAAGCCATGCTACAGGAAACGACTACCTACAATTTTATGGCCAGTGCTGATAACCGGACGATTGAGCGTGTCTCTACCCTGAAGGCTATGGGCAAAGATGTCGAGTTTAAAGACAATAAAGAAGGCATGATTGCCTTGCGAGTGGCCCGCCAACTGGAACAACCCTCCACTAAACCCGAAGTGTTTACGGATGCCCAGGGTATTGCCACGAAAGTGCCGATGTTAAACAATGAAGGCGTTACGGGTTTATACCACGGTAGCGAAGGCGTAGAAGGCGATGCGGTGTGGGGAACCCGGGCCAAGTGGGTGAAACTAACCGGTAAGATCAATACTGAAACCCTGTCGGTGGCGCTGATCGATAACCCACAGAATATAGGCTATCCAACTTATTGGCACGCCCGTGGATACGGCTTGTTTGCGGCCAATCCGCTGGCACCATCCGTCATGAGTAGTGGCAAAGATGCTGCCATGAATTATACCCTGCCGGCAGGTAAGGCCGTTACGTTTCGGCACCGGCTGGTGATTCAATCGGGCGAACTGACTGATTCTGCGCTGAGTCAATTGACGAAGTAGTAAATAACACCCCGTTGGCAAATATCAACAGATGAGTTTTTTGGCACCTTATTTGTAAGTTGGGCTAAACAGTACATCAAATTGTGTAGGTTATTATGGCCCGTATTTCTTCCAGGCATTTTCTAGGTTGGATTTATCTGCTTACTACTGTCGCTACGCTAACGGTTCCTCAACTCCATGCGCAGCCTCGCATTAGACCTACACCTGCAACCGTTACACCAGCGACAAAGTCATTACGGCCGCCGGCATCTGACGGACTGCAAACGATTGAAAATGATCAGATCAGGGTGGGCGTCAACACGAGTGCTGGTGGAGCCATCACGTACCTTGCTTTCGTCAATAATCAGGGTGGTAATGTGACAACCCAAAATATGATTAGCAACCACGATTTGGGTCGTCAGATTCAGATAGCGCTATACAGTGGGCCCACCAACTATTCAGACGCCACCGGCTGGACTAACCTGGGGTGGGACCCTATCCAGGCTGGTGATGCTTTCGGTTATCCGTCCAGAGTGGTTGCCTTCGAGCGGGGTGATAATTCGTTGTACGTTAAAACAATTCCTAACCAGTGGGGTGTACCAAATGAACCTGGCGAAGCGACCATTGAACACTGGGTTCGCCTGGAGGGGAATGTGGTAAAGGTGCATGCTAAAGTGGTCATGTTCCGGAGCGATAAAACCCAGTATGATACTCGTCAGCAGGAATTGCCCTGTATTTATTTGACCGGCGAATACCATAATATGTGGTATTACAGCCACGGTTCACCCTATACGAATGGCGATTTGACACTTTCCCGCATACAACCTCCCGCGACTGCCATGTTTGGTGACGTGTTTCCTACCGAACCCTGGATGGCAACGACCAACGCCAATGGCTACGGGGTGGGGTTGTATGTGCCGAATAACTTCTCCTGGAAACGAGGCTATTTCGGATCTGACCTGAGTGGTAATGAGTTCAGTTATGAATCCTCTTACATTGCGGCTACGAACTACCTTGTCCTTGATCACAACCTGGTTTATGAGTGGGATTACGAATTGATTATGGGAAACCTGAATACGATTCGCTCTCACGTGTACAATAAGCCCCGGTCAGCTCCCGGACCTAACTACGTGTTCGATAATTCACGCCATGGCTGGTTTTATGAATCAGCGAAAGATACTGGATTCCCCGTTTCGGGTAAATTACACGTTAATTTGACCGATGGGGCGCGGTCACAAATCAGCTCACCGTTTGTTTTCTGGAAGGGGCGCGATAATCCGAAGATTTATCTGCGGGCGGCTTTCAAAACACTCAGCGATACGTTTCGAATGAAATGGCGACTGAGTGATGAAACGACCACCTATGGCGGTAAATCCATTGATTTCCCCATCATCAACGATGGCCAGTTTCACACGTATGTCATCGACCTGAGTAAACAGCAAAATTGGCTCGACAACAACATTGGGCAAGTGCTGTTTGGAACGACCGCTACGACAAACGGGAATGACGTATGGGCAGAATTTGCCTCGATTTCTACCGGCACGGATACCCCTGCACCTACTCCCCAGCCCCCTCCTGTTGTTACGATTCCCTGCGACCCTAGCTGTTCTACATTTACCGTGCAGAAACTTCAGTACAATCGTCCTAAGCGATAAGCGCTGGAAAAGAGAAAAGCCGGTCAGCACTGTTTCATCAGGCTGACCGGCTTTTCTCTTTTCAAAAAAACGTTGCTTGCCAAATCGGGAGGTTTGAGCAATAGCGTACTATCCCGTTAATTAAGATGGACCAGGGCTGAACGGTAGACGCGTCCGTCCAGTGACTGCATCCACGCACGCAATACCTCATTTTCTGTAGTGGCCCGGCCAAGTTCGCTGTCAATTTGCCGAAGCAGGAAAAGCAGTTGATGGATGTGTTGCCATTGAATGGCTACAGGATCGATACCGATCATCATCGGTTGCTGATGAACCGCTTGCGTAAGCTGGCGTAAACTCATTTTCAGGTGATACCGTAATGTAGTTAGCCTGCTGGCCATCGGGAGTCCTGTCGGATTACACTCCAGGTGCGAAATACCTTTAGCTAACACATTGTTACGTTGTTGAAGTTGATCGGATACGATCATCCAGGCATGTTCGGCCTGAAGTAATTCATACGAAATCCTTTTCATGTCGATTAGCACAGTACGATATAGAACGAAATATAGGCTATTTACCTGGTATACCCGCTTATCTGGCAAATAGGTATCGGCAAAACGGACGTTTCTTAAACTGTCATAGGGAAGATTTGCTTGTTTACCCAATCATCATAGGATGAACATGGGCATAGCCGATGGTTACCATCAGTTTGTCAACCTGCTTTATCTGCTGATTGGGAGGAGGGAGGTTTTACGCTAAACTTTCTATATTCGCCCTGAATGTGGGGTTTCCCTCAAACTGCCTTTTTTATGGATCCTATCTACCGTGCCCTGATCGTTTGTACAAACCACACGGACTATCCGACCAAGACCCATAAAACAGGGTTATGGCTGAGTGAAGCGACTCACTTTTACGACGAACTGGCCGACCGGAATCTGCCTTATGACATGGCCAGTCAAAACGGGGGGCCTATATCCATCGACGAGAAAAGCGTGGGCAGGCGCGATACAACAGACGAGAAATGGTACAATAACCCGGTATTTAGGTCAAAACTGGAGAACTCACTAAAGCTGGATGATATCGATCCCGCTGATTATCAAATCATCTACTTTACCGGTGGGCACGGTACTATGTGGGACTTTCCCAATAATCCGTCGATCCAGCGAATTACGCAGTATATGTACGAGAACGGAGGTATGATAGCCGCCGTTGGTCACGGCGTAAGTGCCTTACTCAACGTTACACTGTCTGACGGGAGCTTACTGGTGAAAAATCGCCAGGTAACCGGTTTCTCCAATACGGAAGAGAAACTCGTGCGCCTGGATGGGGAGGTGCCTTTTTTGCTGGAGGATGCCTTACGGCAGAAAAATGCGCTGTACAGCAAAAGTCTTATTCCGTTTCTACCCTACATCGAAGTTGATGAACGGTTGGTAACCGGACAGAATCCGTTGTCAGCCCGGAAAGTAGGGCGTAAAGTATTGGAAGAGATGTATGAGAAGTGAAATAAGACAGAGCAGCAGGTTAAACGACCGATTGAGCCATTACTTCCCGCAGGGTCAATAATTCCTGATCTTTCTCCGAAACAATCGGGTCTTTAACGCCCCAGTCAATATTCAGGTCGCTATCATTCCATATAATGCCCGATTCGGCCGCTTTGTTGTATATGTTCGTGCATTTGTAGCTGAACACGCTATCTTCCAGAGCCACAAATCCGTGCGCAAACCCTTCCGGAACATACGCCATGTTAGCCAGCTTGGCATCCAGCAAAAAGGTTTCGTACTGACCGAAGGTAGGTGAATCAGGCCGCAGATCAACGGCAATATCCAGGACCTGACCGCTGATAACCCGTACCAGTTTCCCCTGAGCAAACGGTTCGTTCTGCATGTGTAAGCCCCGCAGAACACCTTTAACCGAAAAGGACTGATTATCCTGCACGAAATCCATCGGCAAGCCTAAAGAGATGAACAGAGGCTTGTTGTACGATTCGAAAAAATGGCCGCGTTCATCCTCAAATACGCGTGGAATCAATTCAATAAGGCCCTCAATGGACGTTTGCCGGACTTGCATAGAACTTAATTATGTGTCTTTCAGCAAATTTATGAAACCAATACCGTAAGTTGTACTTTTGGCCTAATCATTTTTAGGTTTTTGATTACACGATTTCGCATGACCTATCAGGAACTGAGCCATCAGATTTTTCAAAAGCAGTCGTACCTCTGCGTCGGTCTGGATACTGACATCCGTAAAATTCCTCCGCATTTGCTTACGGAACCCGACCCCGTTTTTGCTTTCAACAAAGCGATAATTGACAGCACTGCTGATGTTGCTGTGGCCTATAAACCCAATATTGCCTTTTACGAAGCGCAGGGGCCTCGTGGTTGGGAAAGCCTTCAGAAAACGATAGACTACATTCCCCAAAACATCTTCACTATTGCCGATGCCAAACGGGGCGACATTGGTAATACATCGGATTTGTACGCCCGTACGTTTTTCGATCCCACCGCAGCGGGTTTGACCTTCGATTCTGTGACGGTAGCTCCGTATATGGGGCATGACTCTGTACTGCCTTTTCTAAATTACCCAGGTAAGTGGGTAATCTTACTGGCCCTAACGTCAAACCCCGGCAGTGCTGATTTTCAACGGCAATTGGTAGACGACCAGGAGCTTTTCGAACTGGTTATCGAACGGGCTCAAACCTGGGCCGATCCCGAAAAACTAATGTTTGTGGTCGGCGCTACGCAGGCGAAGGAACTGAAGCGAATTCGGGAACTAGCGCCCAAAAACTTTCTGCTTGTGCCAGGCGTAGGAGCGCAGGGAGGATCGCTGGCCGATGTATCCCGTTATGGGCTCACCCCCAGCGGAGGATTGCTGGTGAACGCTTCGAGAAGTATTTTGTATGCATCCAGCGGGACCGATTTTGCTGAACAGGCCCGCGCAGAAGCCCGGCGTTTACAGGCAGAAATGGCAGACCAGTTGAAAAGAATGGAGCGTAGAAAATGAAAAACGGATAATGTGATGCACTACGCTAATTAATTGGTTTTATGGTGGTTATTGCAGATAATTGTACATTATTCATTCGGAGTAGCCCGTGTGATTAATTATACATTATCTGCCCCGTGCCTGAATCTTTCCTGTATTTTATCTGGCAGTACCAGTACTTCAATAAGAGCAGCCTCACCACTACGGATGGTGAAGCTATACAGGTATTGCACACGGGTTTCAGAAACTACGATGCCGGTCCCGATTTTACCCATGCCCGTTTGCTCGTCAACGGAGTGGAGTGGGTAGGCACGGTAGAAATGCACGGCCGCACATCGGATTGGCTATCACACCGCCATCAGTACGATCGGGCTTACGATAATGTGATTCTGCATGTTGTATGGCAGGATGACCGGGCCACCAATGGCCGTCGGGTAGATCGCACCAATGGAACACCGCTGCCAACACTTGAACTAAGCCCCCTTACAGACGCAGCATTGCTGGAGCGGTACCATACGCTGAACGATTCGGTGGATGCAATCCCATGTGCCGGGCAGTTCAGATCTGTATCACCTTTACGGCTCACATCCATGCTGGATAAAGCTATGTTGCAACGGCTGGAGCGAAAAGCAATGGCTGTTCGGCGCGTGTTCGAGCAAACAAACGGTGATTGGGAAGAAACCGCTTACCGAATGCTGGCCATAAATATGGGGTTTAAGATCAATGCCGACCCTATGGAACAACTCAGTCGGGCGGTACCGCTAAAGGCTATCCTGAAACACCGGGATGCATTGCATCAGGTGGAGGCCCTGCTGTTTGGTACGGCTGGCTTGCTGGCTCTGGAGGAGTCCGATGAGTACATCGCCATGATGCAGCGGGAGTATCGGTTTCTGGCTGTTAAATATTCCCTTGCCGACAGGCAGGTAGAAGCCCATGCCTGGAAATGGGGACGGCTGCGGCCCGCCAATTTTCCAACGATGCGTTTGGCTCAGCTAGCCCGCTTGTTGACTAATCAGGGTAGTCTGTTCTCGCTTTTTGCCGGTACGACGAATACCGAAGCCCTTTTAGCGGCCTTACAGGTACAGCCATCGGCTTACTGGCAATCCCATTACCGGTTTGGAAAAACGACGGAGAAGCCTGCGCCAGCACTTGGACCGACTTCGGCAGAGAACATTGTGGTGAATACCGTAGTGCCGTTACTGGCGGCTTACGCACACCACCGGGGAGAACCGGCTTACATTGACCGGGCTATCAGCCTGCTGGAGGAACTGCCAGCCGAAAAAAATCACCTGATTGATAAATGGAACACCCTGGGGCTGGGTATCCGAACGGCTTTCGATTCGCAGGCTGCTATTGAGCTGCATAATGAATTTTGCGCCGTTAAAAAATGCCTGAGCTGTCAGGTCGGTGCGGAACTGCTGAAAAAGTAATGAGTGATGAATGTGCTCAGAAGAAACATCATTCATCACTCATCATTCACTTAACTAATAATCATATCCTGCTTTGTGGCATCCCAGGTAACGCGCTTGCCCGTGTGAAGGGCAGTGGTCGCCATGATGTTGGCTACTGAGTGGTTAAAGCCGACGCGGGCAGGTGCATTGGGCTCTTTGCGGCTGCGTACACACTCCATCCAGTTGAGCATGTGCAGGGAGGTCATCGGATCACCACCGGTATTGGCCGATGTTTCCATTTTGGCCGCTTCGCCGAGTGACATGGTTGGTAACAGGTTAGCCTGCATGTTCATGTCTTTGGCGTATTTGGCTTCCAGTCCACCCTCTGGCGAGATTTTGTTCGTGTCGAGGTTAATCATACCCCCGTTCGAGTAGTAATATTCCTTCACCCCACCGGCTTCGTTGTTCATGCGGGAGGAATAAAGCACCTGGAAACCTTTGGTTTTATCATTGTCCGGACCGTAATCAAATACCGCCGTGAAGGTGTCAGCATTTACCCGGCCATCTTTCCAGCTATAAATACCCCCGTTGGCCACTACCGAGCGGGGATGATCCAGCCCGCTGAACCAGTGTACGGTATCAATCTGGTGCGACATCCACTGGCCGGGAATACCCGATGAGTAGGGGTAGAATAACCGGAATTCGAGGTACTTGCGGGGGTCCCAGGCTGTTTTTGGGCGGTTAAGCTGGTACCGATCCCAGTCCGTGTCTTCCTTGCGGATTTCAGAAACTAATTTGGGGCGACGCCACCGGCCGGGCTGGTTCACATTCCAGGTCATTTCAACCATGGTTATGTCGCCAAATTTGCCGGATCTGATAAAGTCATTGGCCTGGTGGTAATTGGGGGCAGACCGGCGTTGCGAACCAACCTGTACAATTTTCTTTGAACTTTCTACCGCTTTAACGGCTTTTCGGGCGTCGTCCAGTGCTTCGGCAAAGGGCTTTTCGCAGTAAGCATCCCGGCCCGATTCAACGGCGGCTACGCAATGCAGGGCGTGCTGAAAGTCGGCGGTCGAGATAATGACGGCATCGACATCCTTCCGTTCCAGAAGTTCGTCGTTGTTGCGGGCTTTGAAAAAAGAGCTGTCGTTCAGGCCTTTTCCTTTCAGGTATTGATCCGCTTCATCGCGACGGCGGCTCCAGATGTCGGAAACGCCGACAAAAGCAAAGTTCTGAGCTTTGGCATGTTCCGCAAAAGCCGGTGCCAGCGATTGCCGGAACCGGTCCGAGAAACCGATGATACCCACCCGGACCCGTTCATTCGACCCGATAATCCGGTTATAACTACTGGCCGAGACCCCTACTGTTGGCAGGGCCAGCCCCAAACCGGCCACTGCCGATTTTTTTATAAACTCACGACGATTTTCCATATTATTCAAGCTTGGTAGAAAGATGTTAGTATATGCACAAAGGCAAAACAAAGTCAAGGGTACCTCTACATTGTTTTGATTTTGATGTTTCGGAAATAAACCCGGTTACCATGGTCCTGAAGCAGAATATGTCCTTTGGGCGCTTCGCCAAATCGACCATCCGCATTGTAGGAGGGTGCTTTGTATTTGCTCAAAGCTACGGCATCCCGAAAGGTTGCGCTACCCCGTTCGTACTCAACGACTTTGTTGCCATTCAGCCAGTGTTCTACGTGGTTGCCTTTCGACACGACGCGCCCGGTATTCCACTCACCGATTGGATTGGCTTTTTTACCACTGGCCGGAATCAGATCATATAGTGAACCAACCGTGCGGTTACCATCTCGTCCCATTTTAGCGTCAGGGTGTTTATCATCATCCAACACCTGGTATTCCAGGCCGTAAGCGGACCCCTTTGGTTTGGGTTTTTGCTCCACCACGAAATACTTCAGGCCACTGTTCGCGCCGTCCGTTAGTTTAAAGTCAAACATCAGGTCGAAATCACTGTACTCGCCACTAGTTACAATATCACCAAAGTTCTCCGATTCGGAGCCGTCCGATTGCTGAATGGTGAGCATTCCATTTTGAACATCCCACCCTTTCTCCGGAAACTTATCTTTGTAAGCACCCCGCCAGCCATTGGTGGTCTTACCGTCGAAGAGCAGTTTCCAGCCCTCTTTTTTTTCTTTGGTTGTCAGGGTATTAGGTGTTTGTGGTTCTTTCGCAGCCAGTTAGAACCGACAACAGAAGACCGAAAACAAGTAGTTTTTTCATAGTAATAAGTCGCAAAAACTCACAAAGGATGATTCAATGTTTTAGTGATGTACTCTTTATTGATTTCAGCGCACTGTTTTGGTGTTTTATCCTTTTCGGGAACGCCATCCAGTTCAACGATTCCCCACCCTTTAAATTTGATATCGTCCAGTGCTTTAAATACCGCCGGGACGTCTACGTTGCCCCGACCCAGCTCCACGAATTTGTACGCTTTTGCGTTGTCCTGAGCATTGGGCAGGGGAGACATTGTATCCTTCAGGTGGAGCGCATAAATGATGTCCTTGTACTGCTTTACCGCTTTTTCAGGTTGGCCACCGCCCTGCTTATAATGAGCAATATCCAACTCCAGTTTTACATACTTGGGGTTCATCGCCTGCACAATCACATCCACTTCTTCGGGAGTTTCTCCTAGTTGGTGCATGTGATTATGATAGGTAGCCTGAACGCCCAGATCAGCGGTTTGTTTGCCAATTTCATTCATGACCATAGCCAGCCGTTTTAATTCTTCCGTAGTCGGGAGCCGGTCTTTAGGCCGGGCTGAGTTAGTCAGCTGGATGGCCGAACCGCCCAACGCTTTCACAAAACTAGCGTGGGCCACGTGCGTATCGATAGTGCTCTGCTCTTTAGCCGGGTCAATTTCCACGTTACCACTGGAGAACATTGCCAGCGTCAGATTGTGCTGCTTGAGCAGGGCTTTTAGTTCCGAAGGTTTTGCCCGGTAGGGGCCAAAGGTATTGGCCCGGATTTGTATGCCCCGGTAACCCAGTGCTGCCAGATCAGCCATGGCCTGAGCGTCATTCCCTCCCCATGTAATGGAAGAATAGGCTATTTTTAACCCTGGGGCTATACCTGAACCGGCAAACACGGAATCAGCCGCAATAGCAAGGCCAAGGGTAGACAAACCGGCCGTGGTTAGAAATTGTCGCCTGTTAACAGACTCATTCATATGCGTAAAAGGGAAGCGTAATCGATCAAGGCTACGCGTGTGATTATTGATTATGAGATAAAGTAAATGCAACCAAAAGAAGCACAGGATGCCTGGGTTCTACTGGTTTAAACGAGTGAAAGAGCGAAAGAGCAAATAGGAACTACCTTACTCAATCGCTCTTTCGCTCGTTTGCCTATACTAATTAGTACCCTGGGTTTTGCGGGAATATAGACTTACCATCCGCTTTGGCACTGCGGTCAATCTGCGTTTGAGGAATTGGCCTTACAAGGTGGAAATCTTTGATATTGACAGCCGCTTGTGGGTTATACTTTTTGACACGTTCTATAAGAATACCCCACCGCTTCAAGTCCAGCCAGCGTGTTTGCTCACCAGCCAGCTCGCGGGCGCGTTCTTCAACAATCAGGTTGAAGGTCATGTCTTTAGCGGCAATGAGCATATTATCCTTCTTACCCGGCCAGCCCGCCCGAAAGCGCACGGCATTGATAGCGGTTACAGCATCGGCAACATTGCCCGACTGCAGGGAGGCTTCGGCCAGCATCAGATAAACATCGGCTAAACGGAAGACAAAATAGTCACGGCTACCCGGTTCGTAAGTCAAATCAGGGCGTTTCGTATCAAAAAACTTCGTCAGTGTTGGGAACAAAGCTTCGCTGTACTGACTCGGCACCAGCACCTGGTATTTCTTAGCTGCCCGTTCTGCCTTAGTCCACTCAACACCCGGAATGTAGATAGCGGTATCGCCAGCTGCGAACGTAACTTTAGCCTTTGAATCGTCGAATGATGCCGCGTTGAACGTGCCAGGGTTATTGCTAAGCCAGGTATCGCGGAACGACTTCTTGTAACGCGAGTCGTTGGTGCGATCAGCAAAGACAGTATTCAGTAGATAGGATGTTGGCCGTAACCGCTTAAATGGACGACCATAAAAAACATCCCGTTTCAAACCCGGCTGCACGTCATATTGCATCCCGAAGAACAAATGGAGATTGTTTCCACCATTAGCAGCAGCTATAGTATTCGTCAGGTTCGTGAGTGGATCAGACGTATACTGAACGGCAAACACTATCTCGCTATTCACCTGGTTGTTCTCATCGAACACACTGGCAAAGTCATCGAGCAGCTTGAAGCCGTAAGCGGTCGTCACGTTTTTGCAAAGGGCAGCCGCTTTAGTGAAGTCATCAGCCGCCTTAACGCTTGAATACGCTTTGGTCAGATATACTTTTGCTAATAGTGTTTCTGCGGCTGGTTTTGTGGCACGGCCATAGTCCGCTGATTGTGCCTTAGCATCCAGATCAGCAATGGCATCGTTTAGATCCTTGATAATCGCAGCATACATTTCAGCATCCGTGGACTTCTTCGTGTCTTTAGTTGGAGCCAGCGTTTCAGTAAGCCGTAAATCTACAGGTCCCCATTGCATGAACAGGAGGTAGTAGTAATGTGCCCGCAAAAATTTCGCTTCGGCCACCCGGGTTTTCTTCACTGCATCGGTGATACCCGTAACATTCGGTGCACGGTCAATAACAGCGTTGCAGGTGTTGATACCCCGATACAATTCATCCCAGGTATTGATCAGATAGTCAACCGTTGGGTTTAACTGTCCATCGTAGAAGTGGAAGCCTTTATAGCCACCGTCGGCCCCGGTTGCATAAATGTCTGTACCGTACTCGGTGAGGGTCAACCCCTGCTGGGTGCCATAATAATACCGGAGCGTGGAGTAGGCTGCCTTTAGGGCATCATCGAAACCCTTGGTCGTATTTATGTAATCGTTGCCAATACCAGAAATTACCTTTTCATCCAGGACATCCTGACACGATTGGCTTATCAGCAGCAGCGCCGCTACCCCAGCAATTTGTATTGAGTTTTTTATTATATTGATTTTCATTGATTTAATAGCTTAAAACGTGTTTATCAACTTCATTTCTGATTAAAATCGGACATTCAGACCAAAGGTGGTAACGACTGTGGCAGGCGTAACCCCGGTTCCACCAGCATTCAGACCGGTTGTTTCCGGATCGACGCCATTATATTTGCTCCGGTATTTTGACCAGATGAAAGGCTGCTGAATACTGGTATACAACCGCAGCGACTCCATTTTCAACTTCCTGGCAAAGGTTGGGCTAAACGTATAGCCAAAGTTGATGTTCCGAAGCTTTAACAAATGTTCCATCGAAATACGATCATAGTTGTGTTGTAAACTGGGAACTCCTGCGTGCTCTTTGGCCGGGGGAATTCGTTGGTTGGGTTGTTCGGCGTCCAGTAATCTACCTTAATTTGCTGGTAACGACCGGCCAGTGCGTTGTTATTCCGGTGGAATTCACTCCGAATCAAGTTGCCGAAGCGCCCGAAGAAGAAGAACGACAGGTCGAACCCTTTGAAGTTGAAAAGCGGTTGGTGATACCACCGCTGAAGTTAGGTACATCTGAACCGATAATAACCCGGTCGTCAGCATTGATTTTACCATCGTTGTTAGTATCCTGAATTTTGATCTGGCCAACTTCACTGGCAAAGGATTTGGCTTTGTCAGCCTCATGCAGTCTGCCAGATACCGATCTTCTTATAATCGAGATACGGTACTCAGGGGACGACCAATAAACCAGCCGTTACCAACATCATCAACCGTACCATTGTAGAGTGAAACAATGGCCTCGGTATTCTTCATGAAGGTGAAATCAGTTGTCCATTTGAAGCCAGCAGGCGAGTTAATATTGTATCGTAGTCAAGCCCAACTCTATACCCCGATTGCGGGTCTCTCCTACGTTACGGGTAACGGAGCTAAAACCAACAGAGCCCGGAAGCTGGTCGGCCAGGAGTAGCGCTGTTGTGTTGGTCTGATACAACTCAAGCGAACCCTGCAAACGTCCTCTCCAGAAGCTGAAATCAAGACCGAAGTTAGCCGTTGCTGATGTTTCCCAGCGAAGGTCTGGGTTACCAATGGTGTTGGGACGGTAACCAAATGCTGCAGTATTTCCCCAGGCATAAGCCGTTCGGCCCAAAAGACCCTGGGTTTGATACGGGTTCACCGCCTGGTTACCAACTGAACCATAACCAGCGCGCAACTTCAGCAGATCAACCCAGGATACTTTTTCATGAATGGCTCATTGTTTATGTTCCAGCCCAGGGCTATACCCGGGAAGTTACCATACTTCGTATTTTCTCCAAACCGGCTTGAGCCATCACGACGGATAGTTGCCGTAAGCAGATACTTATCATTGAAATCGTAGTTGACCCGGGCCATGTACGAATTAATTGTCCATTGAATCAATTCACTGGCAGTGGCCTGTACCGAACTGGCTGCACCTAAGTTATAGAACTGTTGCGTTGGGCCGGAATGCCTTGAACGTCGGTCCGATAACGCTCGAAATTGTCCCGCTGAATAGAGTGGAGCAGAGTTACATTCAGATTGTGTTTATCCGTCAAATGTTTTTGTGTAGCTGAGAATGTTTTCTAGTGTACAGTTGAAACCAAAGCGGTTTTCATTGGTGGCCAGTGCATCACCCCCTTTACGGGCGTTGGTCAGTGCGCCAACAAATCGTCCTGAGCGAGCCAGTGTGAAGTCAGGTCCGAAGTTAACCCGGTATTTCAGACCCTCCAGAATCTTAACCTCCGCAAAAAGGCTGTTAAAGATCCGGTATCTTTTTGTTTGGTCCATTTGTGCCCCCGGTACAATATCAGCCAATGGGTTGTACAACTAGTGCATCGTTAGTTGGGCGAGAAGATCAGGTTGCCATTGTCATCGAAGGGAGCCGCCAGTGGATTCTGCTGAATGGTCAGACCGATAGGGATTCAGGTTTTCGCCGTTCCGTTCGCTATACATCAAATACGATGAAAGGCCTACTTTCACCGCTTTATTGATCTGATGGTCAATATTCGCCCGTAAGGAATACCGGGTGAAATCCAGACCCTCTGAAATGCCTTTGTCCTTAAAGTAACCCAGCCGATATATAAAATTGGGTTTTGTCGTTTCCACCCTGAATGCCAATGGAGTGATTTTGCATGAACCCACTTTTCAGGATCATATCCTGCCAATTGGTGTTGGTACCATTGGCAAGCCCCTTGGCTACAGCCGGGTCACCACCAAATACAGCAATTTAGCATCAGCGGCCGGTCGGCTACACCTGTTGGAACGGCATTACCAGTGGCATCTTTATACCCATTCGTCGCCCGGTAAGCCTCCCGAACATACTCGGCAAATTCCGGACCATTGAATAAGTTAACTTTATCCAATGCTTTTGATACGCCTACATATGAATCATAGGATACGGTTGTTTTGCCCTTCTGACCTCCTCGTTTAGTCGTTATAAGTACAACCCCATTAGCACCCCGTGCACCATAGATTGCAGTAGCGGTAGCATCTTTCAAGACTTCCATAGAAGCTACATCGCTGGGGTTCAGGTCTTCATAACCCGCCGAGAAAGGAATTCCATCAACTACGTAGAGTGGATCATTGCTGGCACTGAACGAACGACGTCCCCGAATACGAATAGTGGGCACGGTGCCCGGCTTGGAACCCGTTTGCGTCACGTCAACCCCGGCTGCGCCGACCCTGAAGGGCCTGTCCAAGGTTAGTAATTGGCATCTCCTGAATTTCCTTAGATGTCACCTGACGTAATAGCACCGGTCAGCTGGCTCTTCTTCTGAGTACCATAACCAACAACTACAACTTCATTTAAGGCGCGGGTATCTGTTTCAATCTTAACGTCAATTGATGAACGGTTACCCACGGTGACTTCCTGAGTAACAGAACCTACAGACGAGAACACCAGGACTGCCTGTGCGTTTGGAATGCTGATGCGATAATCGCCATTGGCATCTGTGGTCGTACCGCGTGTGGTGCCTTTTACGGCTACGTTAACGCCTGGCAGTGCACTGTTGTCATCGGCAGATAAAACTTTGCCGGACACGGAGCGTTCCTGTGCCGGATTATCGACCATAGGCCGGTTGGTAGGGGGCGCGCTAAAGGCTGGCTGGCCAACGAGCGTGAGGGCCGTCAGACCAAGCAGAGGTAGCCACGACCGCCGTGAAAAGTGAGTAATTGTTGTTTGCATTGTAGGTATAAGTAAGAGTTGATTGTTAAGGTAAAGATTAGGGTAAATCACTGGCTACTTCAATCGAATCCCCGGGTTTGAGTTGAATGGATTGCTGTTTTTTAAGTAGCACGTTCACTTGCCCGGAGGCCAGTGCTACACAGGTGCCCGTTGGATTCTGCCGTACCCGAAAGGCTGTACCCATTGCTTCTATGGTAAAATCGGGCAGATGCACCCGAAACAATCGGGAGGAGGAGGTGTCATTTCGGTGTGCAATCGAAAAGTCAGCTTCTCCTTTCAGCCATACTGCCCTGGGAATTTCATCGGCCCACCGGCGTGCGTACCGCACCGTACTGTTCGGATGCAGGGTCATGAGTGAATTATCGGGTAATCGTATTTCTTTGGTCTGATTGGCTGGTGTGGTAATCGTCCAGACGTTTTGGTCGGGGCCATACTGCATCCAAAGAGCCCAGCCAACCAATAACAATACGCCCAATAAGGCCGCCACTGTTCTGATGAAGTACCACCAGCCGATTACTGCTCTTACATCGGCTTGTAAAGGGCGTAAATCTTCCAGCGTTTGTAGCGAGCCCCGAATTCGGCCCCAAAGTGACGAAACCTCATCGGTTGATAGGGCCGTTGATATCGGACTGGCTCCCTTCACTAATTACCCTGCGAGCCGTTTCGGCCGTTTCAGCACAGCTTGGGTTTTGGTCCAGCCAATTTAGCCAGTAAGCCTCCACCTCGTCGTCGTCGGGATATTGTACCCAACGAACAAAGAGGTCATCGAGGGCAAGCTCCTCGACGCTGTAGGCAGAGTATGGCTTATTTGACACGGCGTATGACTGGTTCGTGTAAACCAAAGCCACTATTCTAAGGGTTTCTACTCACTATAAACTTTATCCTTCCTCTAAAATTGTCATTAATAAAGCGATGTTAATTATGGATAATTCGTTGATATGTCCTTTACCGAAGTTATGGGACACTATTGGAATACAATTTACTTATAATATTGGGTAAAAAATTAGATATAACGAATATTTTATCTGGTTTTTTTTATGCACGCGTTCCCGGGAACGTTCCCGGGTAGAAGAACTACAAGAATTAATTGCATGAAGGAGTTAATAAAATAGTCGCCGTACATCTATTGGTGCACAACAAGGCGTGTAATACAGCCGGGCGAAATTGTATTTATCTGGGATAGGGCATCCGGTAAAGAAGGAGATCAGGCTAGTTGCTCGATAGCAGGCAATCGGCGGTGAAGTGGCTCAGTCCAACCATTTAACCTGTCTATTGTTAACAGTGGTGTAAATGATACACAACTCATGCAATTAAAGTGGATTTTAGGCGGACTCTGTATAAGCTGGCTTTGTTTGGGTTCTGGTACAGGTGCTACTGCTCAGTCCGCTACGGCTATTGAAACCCCCACTACTCCGGCCAATGAAACCACCCGGAGCAGTAGTCCCAATTCACTAACCTTTACGGCTTCGACAGACCAACGTTTTTTTTTCTTCAATGATACCCGTACGGAAGATAATCGACGGGTTCCGGTGAGTGTTTACGGTTTGCGCGCTGGTTTCCTGTTTCCCGCTCAGCGTGAACGCCCGGCTCTCGGGAGTAGTCGGGTAGCGAGTTTTAAGGCGGGGGCAGGATTTTATTTTGTAAATCAGCGTCTCGACATACCAGGATTACTACCGGGTACCGCAGAATCAGTTACGCGCCATTTACGCATTGCTACCGTTTATTATGAACGCTACCTGTTGCGCCGGAATGCCTTCGAGATCAGCCTGCCAGTTGAGTTTGGTTATGGCCATTCACGCTACGAACGCAATGATGATCAGGCCAAAAAGTATGAAGTGGCACGAGGCATATTTCTTCCTTTGGGGATAGGATTCTCTGCCAGTTATCAGTTTCCACCCATTCGCTGGTTCAAACCCATACACTGGTTTGGGGTAAACGTGTTGTCAGGCTACCGATTTATTCTTAAAAAGGATATTCCCGATAGTCAGATTAACTACACAGGCTTGTACATATCGGTTGGGCCCTCATTCTTCCTCGAAAACCTGGTGGCAGATGTTAAGCACTGGCGTCAGAAACGGAAAAAGAAGTCGCCTGATACTCCCTGATGGGCTGCCCTGTTGAGGAGAGTGGTCAGACCAGTACGTCTATTCCCAGCGAAGACTCACTTTTTGTTCGATATCGGGGTGGAGACTAATAGCAACAGGGCAGGTGTGGGTGATAGTCTCCAGCCGGGTTCGAATGGCTTGTTCAGGAACAAAAGGTGTACCATTGTGACTGGCACGTAGAACCAGGTCTATGTCAATACGGGCAACGCGCCGGGGTGGCTGACTAGTCATAACTTTCGTTACGGCCAACTGACTGCCTTTTAAATCGATGTCTTCCCGTTGGGCAACAATAGCCATGGTAGTTATAATGCAGGTGCCAAGCGCATTGGCTACCAGATCAGTGGGCGAAAAGGCTTCGCCCAGTCCCTGATTGTCAGTGGGGGCATCTGTGTTTATGTGTGTGCCTGACTGTATGTGTACACAATCGGTGCGTAGCCCACCCACGTAATCAATATGAATCGTTGCCATAGAAAAGTAAGACGTTAATCAGTTGAACAGGCGGTTGATCAGCGAGTCAGTAGTTGATGTAAAAACTATCAAACTAACTCACTCATCAACGTGTTGACTGGGTTCAAACATATGAATAATGGGGTAGTTACACTAATTGCGGGAGTTGATTTTGTGAATAGTAGTAAAATTTAGTAGCTTTAATTCAGGATTTTACGGCAATGCGAACACTATACAGATTTCTTGGACTTTCGATTGGTTACCTGTTATTGTCAGGGCAAATTTCCAATGCACAAAACAATGATGGCGAGGATGAAAATTACCCAACGGTAACCACATTCGGCCTGACCACGAATACAAATTCGGGTATTGTTGGGGGCTTCTCTTTTCGAAAAGTGAAACTCTTATCAGGTACGCTTTTGGGAATGCCCCAGTATAGTTACCTCAGCGTTGAACTGGTGAATGTAAAGCACCCTAAAGAAATTCAATCATCCCTCAATAATATTGGGTCGCGCTATATCGACGGCAAAGAAAATTATTTGTTTGTTCTCCGTCCGCAGTATGGTCGGGAGGTACGGTTGTTCCAGCGAAACAGTGATGAAGGCATTGCTGTCAGCGGTATTATAGCCGCTGGTCCATCACTGGGGGTCATTAAGCCCTATTACGTAGAAGTAACCTCTGGCAATACCACCCGGAATGTACCGGTTTCACAGTTGAATGGGTCAACGACTGCCACTGGCGAGGTAATTACCGGAGCGGGCGGATTTTTCCAGGGCCTGAGCGAGTCCAAATTAACCGTTGGACTAAACGTAAAGGCGGCCGTTAGTTTTGAGCTCAGCGCTTTTAGAGCCAATACAACGGGGGTAGAAGTAGGATTCCTGGCCGAAGCATTTCCAAACAAAATCACTATCATTCCCAACAATAGCCCCAACGGTAACCGTTCTGACGGGAATCGAAGTTTCTTCACCTCCGCTTACATCACCCTGTTTTTTGGAAGTAAAAAATGAATCAGTTAGGTATCGGTGAGTTAGTCAGTAGCCAACGTATGGTTCAGGCCGGTTGGCTGTATAACCGACGAATAAGCTGATCAACTCTTTGACTGTTTCCTGAACTTTACGGGCGAAAAACGAATTTTGTTGGAAAGGATTGCGGAGCCATGATTGAATTACCTATAATACCCTCTCAGGTACAAACGAGCCGGTCGGAAAGTCGCATCCCGGGGAGTGGCACCCTGGAAAGCCACATCTCCACTGATGCCGCTCCTGTACGAAGAAAACGCCCTGACTGGTTACGCGTGAAATTGCCAATTGGACCGGAATACGCCAAAGTTCGCAAATTGGTTGATGAGCACAAACTGCATACGATTTGCGAAAGCGGCAACTGCCCCAATATGGGCGAATGCTGGGGAGCTGGTACCGCTACATTCATGATTCTGGGCAATGTGTGTACCCGGAGCTGCACGTTCTGTGCGGTGGCAACTGGGCGGCCAAACGAATATGACACCGACGAACCCCGGCGCGTAGCTGAGGCCATCGTACTAATGAAGGTCAAACATGCTGTTATCACGTCGGTTAATCGGGATGAATTAAAGGACCGGGGCGCCGAAATCTGGTTCCAAACCGTTCGGCTTATCAAGGAAGCATCACCCACTACTACCATCGAAACCCTTATTCCCGATACAAAGGGAAACTGGGAAGCCCTGGAGCGAATGATATCGGCCGGGCAGGAGGTTGTTTCGCACAACATGGAAACCGTGGAGCGGCTATATCGTCGTGTACGTCCACAAGCCCGCTACGAACGGAGCCTGGAGCAAATTCGCCGAACGAAGGAGTATGGTCAGCGCACCAAGTCGGGGATTATGCTTGGCCTGGGAGAAACAGCGGAGGAAGTCTTTAAGGCAATGGACGATTTGGTCAGTAACGGACTCGATATTCTTACCCTGGGTCAGTACTTACAGCCAACGAAAATGCACCACGAAGTCATCGAATGGATTCACCCCGAAACGTTTGCCCTTTATAAAGAGGAAGGGCTAAAACGTGGGTTGAAGTACGTGGAATCAGGGCCCCTGGTTAGGTCGAGCTACCACGCTGAGAAGCACGTGAACGTATAACCCCGGCTGAAGTCATTAAAACAAGTAAGCAATTCTGTTACTCGAAAAAGAGAGTCCGGGCCGGGAGTTCGGACTTTTTCTTTACTGAATGAAAAAATACGACTTCATCATTGCCGGAGGGGGCATGGCAGGATTGAGTCTGGCTTATCATATAAGTCAGTCACCATTGCGTGACCGCAGTATTCTTATCCTGGACCGGGCGTTGAAGGACCGTAACGACCGGACCTGGTGTTTTTGGGAGCGTACGCCCAGTCCGTTTGAGTCCATTCTGTTTAAAACCTGGAATGATGTTACTTTTCACGGCACCACGTATGCCGGCCAGTTGGGTATGGGGCCGTATCAGTATAAAATGCTGCGCGGTATCGACTTTTATGAATTTGTGAAAGCAGAGCTGGCCAAGTACCCGAATATTGAGCAAAAACAAGCGACTATCGAACGAATTAAAGACACACCACAGGGTGCTTTTGTAATCGCTGCGGAGGAGCCATATATAGCCGACTATGTGTTTGATAGTACATTCTCGCTCCAACTGAACAAGCCCGAAAATCATAATTTACTCCAACATTTTAAAGGCTGGTTTATTACCACAGAAAAGCCCTGTTTCAACCCGGCTCAACCCGAAATTATGGACTTCCGGATCGAGCAGCACGGCGACTGCCGTTTTCTGTACGTGCTGCCTTTTGATGAGAAAACGGCCTTGGTTGAGTTCACGCTCTTTAACGACAAACTCCTGACCGATGCCGAATACGAAACTCAATTGCGCCAGTATATCGACCGATTTCTGGATGCGGGTACCTATCGTATTTATGATACTGAATATGGGGTTATTCCGATGTCGGACGAGCCGACGCAGGAGAATCCCTCCCCGCACATCATTCGGATTGGCACGTCGGGTGGCTTCACCAAACCGTCTTCGGGGTACACGTTCCAGCGTACCCAACGGTACTTGCAGCGTATTGTCCAGAACTTAGTTGCTACCGGTAAACCGCATCGGTCCGTACCCTGGTTCAAAAGTCGGTTTTTGCTATACGATAGCATTTTTCTGAACGTACTGGAAAATCATCGCCATCCTGCCGATGATATCTTTACCCGGGTATACACGAGAAACCCAGGTCGTGTTTTTGCTTTTTTGGACGAAGACACGCGTTTTATTGAGGAATTACGGCTGTTTTCCACCATGCCTACATGGCCATTTATCGTCGCGTTTTTTGATGTTATGCGTCGTAAAGTATTTGGCTAGCGAATAAGCTGTCCATTCATTACTTGACCCTTGTTCATAAACTCGTAGCTTTGCGGTTTAAAATCAAGCTATACGCAAAGCGAAATGCCTTATCTTTTCACTTCCGAGTCTGTTTCTGAGGGACATCCCGACAAAGTCGCTGATCAAATCTCCGACGCATTAATTGATAACTTTCTGGCGTTTGATCCTTCCAGCAAGGTGGCCTGCGAAACGCTCGTTACTACGGGTCAGGTTGTGCTGGCTGGCGAGATTAAAACCGATACGTACCTGGACGTTCAAAAAATCACGCGTGAGGTAATCCGAAAAATAGGCTATACCAAAAGCGAGTACATGTTCGAGGCTAACTCGTGCGGTATTTTCTCGGCACTGCATGACCAGTCGGCCGATATCAACCAAGGTGTTGACCGGGAGTCTGTCAAGGATGATTTTGAGTCGAAAGCCAATGCCCAGGGCGCGGGGGATCAGGGGATGATGTTTGGATACGCCACCAATGAAACCGACAATTACATGCCCCTACCGCTTGATTTGGCTCATGCCATCCTGCGGGAAATGTCGAATATCCGTAATAACGAAATTGACCTGATGCCGTATTTGCGGCCTGATGCCAAATCGCAGGTGACGATTGAATATTCGGACGATGACCAGCCTATCCGGATCGATACGATTGTTGTATCGACTCAGCACGATGATTTTGCCGATGATGAAACGATGCTGGCCAAAATCAAAGAAGACATCATTAACATCGTCATTCCTCGTGTTAAAGCGGCTCTTAAAGCGGAGTTACATGGTTTGTTTACCGATGGAATCACCTACTATATCAACCCAACCGGGAAGTTTGTTATCGGTGGTCCGCACGGCGATACGGGGCTAACAGGTCGTAAAATTATTGTGGATACCTACGGCGGTAAAGGTGCCCACGGTGGTGGTGCTTTTTCGGGTAAAGACCCATCCAAAGTAGACCGGTCGGCGGCTTATGCAACGCGGCACATTGCCAAAAATCTGGTAGCTGCCGGTCTGTGCGATCAAGTGTTGGTACAGGTATCCTACGCCATTGGTGTTGCCAAACCCTGTGGTTTGTACGTGAACACGTACGGCACTTCCAAAGTGGATATGCACGATGGTGTTATTGCAGAGAAGGTGAGCGAAATTTTCGATATGCGTCCCTACGCCATCGAGCAGCGTCTCAAACTTCGTAACCCGATCTACTCGGAAACAGCCGCTTATGGCCACATGGGGCGCAAAAACGAAGTAGTGAAAAAAACATTCGGTTCCAACGGTCAGACGATTGAATTGGAAGTTGAACTGTTTACCTGGGAGAAACTGGATTTTGTTGATACGATAAAGACTACTTTTGGCCTGTAAAAGACCGTGACTAGGGTGTGTTACACCAAAAAACCAAAAGCCACCCCATTGGGAGTGGCTTTTGGTTTTATATACTTCGTTAAATTTCCTACAACTCGTCTGATTCGTAAATCTCATCCTCTACTTCTACCTGTGATTTGGCTTCTGTAATGGCTGGACTGGATATATTGTTGCGCTTCTGTTTGAACCGAACGAGTTTGTCTTTCAGGACATCCATTATTCGATCCGTTGCGCATTCGAAGCTTTTGTCTTGTTCTTTGACGAATAACTCTTTGCCAGGCAACAGTAGTCTAACCTCCACTACTTTGTCCTTGACTTTGTTGGAGTCGGCGCCTTCTAATTTTAGAAACACCTCTCCACTAATAATTCGGTCGTGGAATGTGTCTAACTTGTCAAGCTTAGCCTGGATAAAATCTAACAGGCTCTGATCTGCCGTAAACTTAACGGCGTGCATTTGTAGTCTCATTGTGTCGCGTTTTAAGTGAATTGATACGAAGAACATCAATGGACTGCCTAAGTTTGGCGTTAAGAACCACAAAGTCAAGGCACTCTACGAAAGGTGCAAGTCTGTATAACACTGATTGTGGGAGTAGATTAGGTAAGATGCTGATAACGTTATCTTTCTAAACGGAGTAGGGTTAGGTAATCGAGAAAATTCCTTTTATAATCTAATTTCAAGGCTAAGACAATGTTACCAGAACTGGTTGTTTGGGCCGTAACGTAATCAACGGTTGCACAGTAATGCGCTGATTATCCAGTGGTTGGATATCGAATTCGCGGACTACCATTCCCAATAAAATCTGCATTTCCATCAGGGCAAACTGGTTGCCGATGCACAAACGGGGGCCACCGCCAAAGGGCAGATAGGCGTAGGGGTGAAGCTGGTCTCTTGGGCCATTCGGCGCAAATCGGTCCGGGTCAAACCGTTCGGGGTCAGGCCAGTTAACGGGGTCGCGGTGGAGTAGGTAAGGGGCAATGAGTGCCGTACTACCCACCGGAATGGTGTAAGGTCCAAGGTGGTCATCCGTCAACGCCAAACGACTCATGATCCAGGCTGGTGGGTATAAGCGCATGGACTCCTGAATGACCTGCATCGTGTAGGTAAGTGACCGAAAGGCACCAGGCGTTGGGCTGGTCTCATCCCCCAAAACTGCCTTGCTTTCAGCCTTTATTTTGGCCAGTACCATTGGATGCTGACTTAATAGATACAGAGTCCAGGCCATAGATACCGATGTTGTTTCATGACCGGCGGCAAACAGCGTTACGCATTCGTCGCGGAGTTGCTGATCCGACATCCGCTCGCCCGTTTCTTCCTCTTCAGCCGCCAGCAGCATACCTAGCAAATCATCCCTATCATCTGCCTGTTGCCGACGCTGGTTAATAACACCATAAATGAAGGAATCGACCTGCGCTCCTGCCTGTCGAAAGCGTAGATTGGCTGGGGTAGGCCAGTGTAAAGGAAAGCGAACAATAGACAGTAGCCGATCATTTGCCATGTAATTGAGCGTGTCCAGTGCCAGGGATAGGCCGTCCAGTTTACCCATAACGTCGGCACCAAACAGGGTTTTGCACACAATTCGCATAGTCACATCCATGAAGGCCTGCGAGATATTGACAGGTTGTTGTCGGTCAAGGTGTTTCAGTTCATCAATCCAGGCGGTAGTTTCGTCAATCATCGTCTGTGCCAAAGCGACTAGCTTTTGCCGGTGAAAGGCTGGTTGGGCCAGCCGTCGTTGGCGTCGCCAGAAATTACCCTCACTGGTGAGCAGACCATTTCCCAGAAAAATCTTCAACACCTCGAAAGCGGGCGACCGGCCATAGTTTCGATTGTTTTCCTGCAAGATATATTTCGCATCTTCCGGTCGAAAAACGAGATACTGATGCCTGCCGCCAATGCGAAAATGGACCAGGCGTTCCCCCTGACGTTGTGCTGTTAGTAACGTGCCCAGTGAATCGCGCAGAAATCCAAAAGTATTACCCACCACGGGTAATCCCGGGTACAGGGGGACAGGAAGGGAAGAGTTAACCGTTGATTCCATAAAAAGCCGCTCCGAAATGGGTTTCGGAACAGGTATAAAGGTACGGTTGGCTGTTAAAAATCAATATGAACTGATGGCTTCTCTACCATTGTGTCAAACTGGAATTTTGAGCGATATAAATCATTGGTTATTTTTATAGTAAACGGACAAACGATCATGAACATCACAGGCGACGCTACAGCAGCCCGAACGTATGATGCCATTGTTATTGGCTCTGGTATTAGTGGAGGTTGGGCGGCTAAGGAATTGTGCAGCAAAGGCCTACGTACGCTTGTGCTGGAGCGTGGACGTGATGTCCGGCACATTGTCGATTACCCAACCGCCACGCAGAATCCGTGGGAGATTCCGCACCGTAACCGGATGCCCGAAGCCTTCGACCAGGCCAATCCGATTGCGACCAAGTGCTACGCCCTGGACGAAGCAACCCAGCAGTTTTTCGTGAAAGATGCTGAACATCCCTACGTGCAGGAAAAACCATTCGACTGGATTCGGGGCTACCAGGTGGGAGGGAAGTCGTTGATTTGGGCGCGGCAAACGCAGCGGTGGAGTAAATTTGATTTCGAAGCCAACGCCCGTGATGGGGCGGCTGTTGACTGGCCCATTCGTTACGAAGATGTTGCGCCCTGGTACAGCTACGTCGAAAAATTCGTGGGTATCAGCGGTAATAAAGATGGCCTGGAAACCCTCCCCGACGGCGAGTTCCTGAAACCCTGGGAGTTGAACTGCGTGGAGAAGCACATCCAGAAGCGGGTAGCTGAAAATTACAAAGACCGAAACGTGATTATAGGCCGATGCGCCCACCTGACCGAACCCAAACAGATTCACTACGATCAGGGACGGGCCCAGTGTCAGGCCCGGCATTTGTGCTACCGGGGGTGCCCGTACGGGGGGTATTTCAGCAGTAACTCATCCACTATTCCCTGGGCTGCCAAAACGGGTAAGCTAACCCTGCGCCCCGACTCCGTGGTGCATTCGATTATCTATGATGAAGGAAAGAAACGGGCGACGGGTGTTCGGGTGATTGATACGCATACGAAGCAGATGACGGAATACTACGCCCGCATTATTTTTGTGAATGCCGCCTGCCTGAATACCAACCTTGTTCTACTCAATTCTACGTCAAAACGATTCCCAAACGGACTGGGTAATGACAACGAACTGCTGGGCCGCTACGTAGCCTTCCACAACTACCGGGGTAACATTGTGGCCGATTATGAAGGGTATGAAGATGGATACTACTACGGTCGGCGGCCCACCACGGCGTTTATGCCTAATTTTAGAAACGTTCGGAAGCAGGAGACGAGCGGTCCGGCGTCCCGGTTTCAGCGGGGTTACATGGTAGCTTTTAGCGCGGCCCGTGGAGGCTGGCAACGAGGTCAATGCACAGGCTGGTTTCGGGGCAGACTTCAAGGATAAACTGAGTGACCCCGGTTCCTGGCATGTGTTCATGATGATGCAGGCTGAAACCGTTCCGCGGTACGAAAATCACGTGCGGCTGAGTACTGATAAGAAAGATCCCTGGGGTATTCCGCAACTGGTTACGGATATTGACTATACGGATAACGACCTGAAAATGATGACCGATTTTCTGGAGCAGGGGGCTGATATGCTGGACAAAGCGGGCTGTAAAAACATCAATCCCTACGATGACCATCGAAACCCCGGTCTCGATATCCACGAAATGGGGGGAGTACGCATGGGCCGAGATCCGAAAACATCACTGCTCAACGCGCACAACCAGCTTCATGGTGTGAAAAATGTGTTTATCACCGATGGGGCCGCCATGACATCTACTGGTTCACAAAATCCATCCATTACCTTTATGGCCCTTACCGCCCGGGCGGCTGATTTTGCGGTTAAAGAGATGAAAAAAGGAAACCTATAACGTGCACGAACTAACTCAGAATACCAAAGCTGCCCTTCTCAGCCTTTGCCAGCACTACGTACAACAACGGATTGATACGGCACGGCAGGCCATGGAAGCCGCCCAGGAAGCGGCTAACTCCGAATCGAAAAGCAGTGCGGGCGACAAATACGAAACAGGCCGTGCTATGGCTCAACTCGAACGCGACCGCAATGCTCAACTCCTGGCTGGTGCTTTGCAATTGGAACGGGACCTTCAACAGATTATAATTGATAAAACCTACGAATCCGTTCAGCCGGGGAGTATCGTCACAACCAGTCGGGGGACGTATTTTATGAGCATTGGTGCTGGTAAACTGGTGCTTGGTGACGCTATTTATTTTAGCGTATCAGCCGGATCACCCGTTGCCCTAGCCTTAGCAGGGCGGAAAGCAGGAGAGGTTGCTACGTTCAACAAAATGACATACGAGGTACTAAGCGTGGTTTAAATACAGCCGGTAAACATGGCTATTGCAGGCTGTTTTTTCGATCAATAAAACGTACTGCATGCCCTACTCAATGGCCAATAGTTGATCAATCCGTTTAATCGACTGAATAACCGATCGTACGGTGTGGTAGTTTATTTTCCAGGAATGGCTCATATGTCTCCAGATAGGTATACCCTGCCGGGTTGCCAATGGCCACCATTCTCCTGCCGAGTGATTGATCATATTGTCCAGCACAAACCGATGAACATTTTCGTACGCTTTCTCATACTTCTCATCCCCAAAAATTCGCCAGGCATCCAGGAAACCAATCAATGCTTCGGCCTGCTGCCAAAATTCCTTTTCGCGGTCATACACCTCGCCACTGTGCGAGCCTTCCACAAAAACACCCCCAAAGGTCCAGTCAACGCCATAGTCGACCGCGTGCGAAAGGGATTTGAGAAGCTGGTCTTCGTAAGTTTCGTAGGGTACGTCCAGCACATCGAGTGCGTGTAGCAGTAGCCAGGCAAACTCGGCATTATGGCCATAGCTCGTGTTATCCTCCGCCGACTGTTTGCTGCCGTCTTCGGTGAACCGATCCCAGCCCCAGATGGTGTCGAACTTGATTTGCGGAGCCACCTCCCAGTTTGCCCAAAATTGCGGAATCCCGGTGCCATAAACCGGGTGCATAATTTTATGGACCAGCAGGTTAATTATCTCCAGCAGTTTTCGGCGGTGGATAGGTTGCCGGGTGCATTCGTACAGGGTGGTATAGGCTTCCATCAGGTGCATGTGCGCGTCGAGCGTTTTGCGGTCGCCCCCACCCGAACCCGGTTCTTTTAGTGTCCAATCCCGGTAAAACATTTCAAAATACCCGCCATAGCAGGCATCCGATGCGTATTTCTGCAACAGATCGAATACTTTCTGCGCATACTCAACACCGCGTGTATCGCCCGTAGCCAGCGTGTATTCACTCAGGCAGTAGATAGCGAAACTCTGGCCGTACACAATCTTCTGGTCATTCGTCACGTCGCCTTTCCGGTTAGTCATCCAGTAAAACCCCCCGCTTTCGTGGTCCCACATACGGGTCAGCAGGTAGTCGACTCCATGCTGTGCCAGTTTGGCCAGTTCACCGTTGCCATAGCCTGCCCGGTGTGCCGACGCATAGGTATAAATGGAACGGGTCTGGGCAATGAGCGATTTTTCATCCTCGCCCGAATCCTTACCAAACTGGTCGAAGTGGGTAATAAAGCCGCCGTGGGCATAGTCGGCGGTGCGGGAAGTCCAGAAGGGTAATAGCTCGTGGGTCAGGTGCTGGTGCCACTCCTGTCGCCAGCGGGTAAGCAGTTCGTTACGCATGGAATTGGTATTCGTCATGAAGGCTAAGAATTTCTGGTAAGGTAGCCGTACCGGTTTGGCCAAGTTTCTGCACGGTAACGCCAGCGGCCAGATTGGCCATTTCCAGCCCCTGTTTGGGTGTGGCCCCCGCGCCCATGCAGGCAGCCCAAGTGGCCACAACGGTATCCCCAGCCCCAACGGTGTCCAGTTCGCCCCGTAGAGTCAGCCCATCGATTGACTCCGTTCCGGTATCATCCATGTATAAAATACCGGCCGGCCCACGCGTAATCAGTAAGGGAACGTTCGTCTGTTTTCGGAAAGCACTTCCCTGCTCCACACACCAGTTCAGGTCAGGATGTTCGGGTAAGTCGGTACTCAAAAAATGAGCTAGCTCGGCGGTGTTTACTTTTAGCGTGGCGCCCCGAATATGCATCCCAACATTGCGCATGTCCGCTACGACCTGAACCTGGGGGAAACGGGCTATCAACGCATTCAGTGCAGCTACCCGATTGGCCGTGAGCAAAGGATTTGTAAATTGCTGGTTGATGATCAGCACATCAAGGGTAGGCAGGGATTGCTCCATACCTGCCATGAGTTTGTTGAAAAGGTGATCGGTGAGAACATTAGCCGTGCCAAAATCAATCCGGTTCAATTCCTGATGTTGCCGGTTTGGTTTAGTATACAGACAGGTAGTCCATTCATCAGCGAGTAGCATGTGTTGGGTATTTACCCCCAGCGAATCAAACTGGTGTACCATTTCACGCCCAAACAGGTCATCCCCAACGCAACCTATGGCCCAGCAGTGTTTCACGCCCAGCGCGTGCAGGTTTTGTACGACATTACCGGCAGCTCCCAGTGAGGCACGGGGCTGGCTACCCCAGAAAACTTCCCGGCCTGTTTCGAGCGAGTGCTCACCGGTGCGAGTCTGTATATCGAAGTATAAATCAAGGGCAAAATCGCCAATAACGCCTGCCTTCAGGGAGGCAAAACGTTGAAAGAGGGCCGTAATTGCGGAACCAGTCATTGGAGCTGAATCGGGTTTAGTAAAGCAAAAAGCCACAAACACTATCCCGACTACTCAATGTTTATTTTCCCAAAACCACCTGCCCGTCTCCTGCAAAGCCATACGTACGCGTGGGGAGTATTGGCAATCATTACCTTTGCTCTCCTAAACCTGTTTATCGCTTTCTTGTCATGTCCTCGTCTGTATTACCCGATCCAGCTCCCATTACCCGCCACCTGCGTGCCATGTTTGGTTCCCGATTGCTACTGGCTGCCATTCATCATATTCCCGTTTTTGAGGAGTTGAGTGCAGCCCCTCTCTCATTATCTGCGCTTCGGCATCGACTCCACCTGAGTGAGCGGCCAGCTATGGTACTCTTTCCAGCGCTGTGCGCTATGGGGCTGCTGGCTTACGACGAAGCCGGCCAACTGTATAGTACGGAACTTGGTCGGTGCGTCACTAAAGGGAATAGTCCCAATTTGACTGGATACACGGGTTTGGAGAGCGAAGACAGGGGGGTAATCGACATGGCCACCTTACTCCTAAATGATGGTCCTCTCGATGTACATCAGGGAATTTCGTTCGTCAAAGAAGGCAGTGCGCCTTCGCCGATGGATGACCCAGAACTGGCTCGTACGCTGACCCTGGGTCTGGCGGGTCGCGCCCGGCATTTGGCACCTCTGGTGGCGGCTGCACTACCGGAGAGTAACGGTCATCTGCTCGATGTTGCCGGGGGAACCGGGTACTACACCTATGAGTGGTTGCTCCGAAACCCTGCTGCCACGGCCACTGTGTTTGACCGCCCGGCCGTTCTTGCCGTATCCGCTGAATTACTGGATGAATTTAGTGAAAGTGGAAGAGAGGGCGCCGAATCAGTGAAGGGACGGGTTACTTTTTTGCCCGGTGATATGCTGACGGATGACCTGCCAAAAACAGACATACTTCTGGCCGCGAGCCTCTTCCACGACTGGCCCACGCCAACCTGCCTGGAGTTAGCCAGTCGGTTTGCCGACGCCCTTCGTCCGGGTGGTGAACTATGGGTCCACGATTCGTTCCTGAACGATACGCTCGATGGACCATTGGCCGTTACAGATTATTCGGCTCAGCTTTTCTGTGTGACAAAAGGACGCGCTTACAGCCGATCGGAGTACCGAAACTGGTTTGCACAAGTGGGGTTGTTGAATAATCCAGATACAGTAGCCACTCAAATGGATTACGGGTTGATTTGGGCAGAGAAGCCCCGGTAGATGCCAAGCCCATGTAATGCCCGGACAGGAGGGGTAAAAAAAATAGACAGCCTGGTCCGCCATTTAATCGGTTGGCAGACAGGCTGTGGAGTAATGCGCTACTGATAGAAAGGAACGTTACGTTAGGGTAGTAGGTACGTCATTATTTCGATGCTATACTATGGAGAGGAAGCAAAAAAATAACGCGTTGTACAGACGAAAAGGCAACACTTCGTGAGCAATCCCCATTGCCGGGGTTTGTCGTTTCAGTCGCCTTTTAAAAGCAGTCGAGAATGTTCGCCGTTACTTTTTGCGTTTCGGCGATGTGCGGGCAGCTACTTCAGCCTGAAATTTAATCTTGAGTTTACGATCAAGCTCTCTATCCCGGGGGACATAAATACTGGTTTTCCCGTCCGAGAATTTGAGCATCCAGTAAACGTTGTCGGTGGTGGGGGGGATGGAGGTGTAAATCGGCTTACTCATAATATAGATGGTATTGATGGAGCCGGTGTCCGCATTGGCACCTGACTTTACTAGACAACGAGGGTGACCGTCGTTGGTACTGTTAATTTCCGGCACTAACTGGCAGGATACATGTTGCCGCTGATTCGCTAACGCTAAACGACCTTTTTTACATCAACGGCGTTTAGCCCCTTTGGGGTTCTCGTGACTTCGAAGGTTACTTTATCCTGTTCGCCTACTGCATCAATTAAACCGTTCATGTGTACAAATATACTTTCCTGCGTCTGAAGATCCCGAATGAAGCCGTAGCCCTTGGAGGCATTGAAAAATGTCACGATTCCCTGGCGAACTACATCCTGCGCTTCGATTGCTTCTTGCCTTGATACGCCAATCTGAATGTCTTCCTGATCAATAACCCGCTTCTTCCGGGGATCGGGGGGGGTGGAGGTGATATTTCCATTTTCATCCACGTAAGCCATCATCAGATCGAGTGCCTGCCCTTTCTGCGTGTTCGCTTTTCGTTCTTCCCGTTTTTCTTCTTTGTCTTTTCGCTTTTTTTGTCTTGCTTTTTCTTTTTCTTTTTTACTAAATGTCTCCATTCTTTATTGGTTTACGTACGAATAACCTGTTTATATGAACAGGTTATGGTTTTTTGAGAGGATTGTCTTTGTATTAAACTGTTATCAGTTTAATACAAATCACCTGTCCTACTAATAGTCAACCGTATAAAACCAAAATTAGTTGTTTGTTGAGGTGTTTAATATTTATACATGTAATTTGCCAGTCCTATGTCCTCTCTGTTTGCGCGTCCATAGTTACTTAGCACCGATGTGACACACGGCGAGTTTGTGTGCAATTCGGAAAGTAACCCAACGGCTGCTAAAATGCACTGAGTGACTACTCCGTTGCTCAGTTATCACTGCATTTTCTGACATTCTGTACCAGAACCAATTAAGTTGGTAATCATGTAGGCGTATTTATGTAGGCGTGTGTACGCCTGTTTTTCTGGCATGGCCTTTGCAAACCTGGTTCTGTAAATCAAACTACACAATACTTATTATGAAAAAGTCCCTATTGCTAATGACTCGTATCAAGCACGTTGCAGGTACTCTGCTTCTCGTAGCATCATTAGGTTTGTTGCAGGCCTGTAGTTCCGACGGAAAGAAAGAATCACGCACGGAAGATGCCGTCGAGAATACAGGGGATGCAATGTCTGCCGATGCGAATGACGCAGCTGATAAAGCTGACGCAAAAACGGATGAAATGGCTGACGATTTCAAGCGGGAGCGTGATGAAGCCGTGGAGAAAATGAAAGTACAAAAAGATAAGCTGGACGCTGAGATAGACGAATTACAGGCTAAAGCTGAAAAGCAAAGCGATAAAGCAAAAGCAGAAACAGAGCGTCAGAAAGCTAAGTTGGAAGAGGAGCGGAAAGAGCTGGAAGGTGATATGGACAAAGCAAAGAATGCCACTGCCGAAGCTTGGCAGGATGTGAAAAGTGGCTTTAAGCGGGCTGGTCGTAACATCGGTGACGCCTTCGACAAAGCGGGTGACAAGATTGAAAGAGCAGGTGATAAAATTGACGGTAGAAACTAAACGTTTTTACCGGTACATATCTAGTTGGAAAGCGTCGGCTGATTTACTTCAGCCGACGCTTTCTTTTTGGGTTGTGGAGCAATTTCCCCACTATTGTTGATTGTCTTACAGGTATGCGGACTGCTAAACATTAGCTCGGTGCCGCTGAAATACTATTGTTGATTTTTTTTTGACGCTCAGTCGTGTTTTCCCCTGGGTCATCCTATTACTTGGGCAAAATCGTCCGTCATGAGGACTTATCGCTTCTTCATTTGGTCTTTTAAAAACTTCAGCAATAATTTTTCGGTGCCGTCCAGCCCCTGCGCATCCGTTTGCTTGAAACGAGCTTTCTGTTTGATATAAGGCATCAAATCCTGGCATTCGTAGGCTTCCAGCAGTTGGGGATGTACGTAGTGTTTTCGGCAAACAGTGCGCGTGTTTCCCAATTGATGGGATACTTCGTCCAGTATTGTGTTTACGTTCTTCTTTCGTTCCTTTTCAGTTTCGCAGGGATTCAGTTCGACCAGCAGTCGAAATGCGTTTACGGTACCCGCCCAAGTCCGGAAATCCTTCGCCGAGAAATCGTCGCCCATCGTCTCGTGCAGGTAATCGTTCACCATACCAGAGTCAATTGGGTGGCGCTTACCCTCCGCATCGAAGTATTGAAATAGCTCCTTGCCCGGAATATCCCGGCAGGCCTTTACCAGACGCGATAATCGCTGGTCGCTCAGGGCTATGTCGTGATAAATACCTTTTTTACCTTTAAAACTAAATCGGACTTCGCGCCCATCCATTTTCACATGGCGGTCTTTGAGCGTGGTAAGGCCGTAGGAACCATATTCTTTTTCGTAAGCCGCATTGCCGACCCGGATGAGCGTCTGCTCCATAACACTCAGGGCAATAGCGATTACTTTTTCGCGCGTGAGGGCTTCGACTCGCAGGTCTTTAGCTAATCGGGTACGGAGCAGGGGTAGGGTCTGACCAAAGGCTACCATTCGGAAAAACTTCGTCTGACTCCGGATGGCGTTCCATTTCGGGTGGTAGCGGTACTGTTTTCGGTTTTTCGTATCGATGCCTGTCGCCTGCAAATGGCTATTGGTTTTCGGGCTGATCCAGACATTTTCCCAGGCGGGGGGCAGAGCCATGCTGTGGATGCGGGCCAGCGTATCGGAGTCAGTCAACTCGTTGCCTTCGGTATCAACATACAGGAACAGACTTTTGTCGCGCTGACGTTGAATACCCGGCATCGTATCTGACACATAAATCAGTCGGGCTGCTCGCGCCGTTTCGACGGGGTCGTGGAGTAATTCGGATGCATTCACGATTGTTGAGTAGGTAAAAAATGCGTCATTGAGTAACTGCTGTATCAGCTAAATAGTTATCAGATCGGCCTGCCTGCGCACAACAAAAAAAGGCTTCACCGCAACCGAACGCGCCAGTCGCAGGCTTTCCCAAAAAACCAGAGAGCCAATGCCGTAGCGTACTGATAAAAGTCCGTTGGGTGAACAAGTGAGTAAAAGGCTTCTGCTTTGGTCGCTAATCCCATCATCATGGCGGCCAACACGACCCAAAGCCCTCGTTTGTTGCGTTGAAGCAACGAAAATACAGCTAGCAGTACCAGGATCAGGATACCCAATGATGGCACAATTGGGGTGAAAACACGTGCACGGGGTAGGAGTAACGTAATGAATAAGAATAAACCAAACGCTACGGTAGCAACGAACGAAAACAGGGAAAGGGTACGCTGGTTAAGCAAGGCATATACCGCCGATACGACGCACACAATACCCAGCGTATGGGATAGGATAACCATAGAACGATGCAGTGGTTCCAGTGATTCGTTTCCCGCAAAACGGATTACGCCCATCAATGCGGCCAGGGAAATGGTTAAGAAAAAGAACCCCCACAGAAGTCGGTTAAATAGGGGAATGCGTCCGAAAAAGTGCCAGAACACTCCGACGCCCACTCCGGCCAGAACAGAGCCGGAAAGGATATGCGAAAAAATCATCACGTAATTTAGGAAGTTTCGGCTACTTTTGCCCAACTTTCTACCAGAAGCAGGGAGGACCGATAAACGACTAAAGATAGCTGGTTAAATGCTATTTTTTTTTTCGGCTTCCTTCCGTATGTCCGTGTTGCCAACGATTTCCAAATTCCTGTTATGTCTGTTCTAGTTAACAAAGATTCAAAAATTATCGTCCAGGGCTTCACCGGCTCAGAAGGCAGTTTTCATGCTCAGCAGATGATTGAATACGGCACTAACGTTGTTGGTGGGGTAACGCCGGGAAAAGGAGGGCAAACGCACCTCGACCGCCCTGTGTTCAATACGGTCCAGCAGGCTGTTGATCAGGCTGGTGCCAATGTGTCCATCATTTTTGTACCACCCGCTTTTGCTGCCGATGCTATTATGGAAGCCGCCGAGGCAGGTATAGGCGTGATTATATGCATTACGGAAGGTATTCCAACGGGCGATATGGTAGCGGTGAAAAACTACCTGAACAACAAAGATGTGACGCTTATCGGGCCTAACTGCCCTGGTGTCATGACTGCTGAAGAATGTAAAGTAGGCATCATGCCCGGCTTTATTTTCAAGAAAGGTCGTATCGGAATCGTTTCCAAGTCGGGTACGTTAACCTACGAAGCTGTTGACCAGCTCACCAAAGCCGGCCTCGGACAGTCCACAGCTATTGGTATCGGTGGCGACCCAATCATTGGTACTACTACCAAGCAGGCAGTTGAACTTCTTATGAATGATCCGGAAACCGATGCTATCGTTATGATTGGCGAAATAGGTGGCGGTATGGAAGCAGAGGCTGCCAACTGGATCAAGGCGGATGGCAATCGTAAACCCGTTGTTGGGTTCATTGCCGGACAAACGGCCCCCAAGGGGCGTCGGATGGGTCATGCCGGTGCTATTGTTGGTGGTGCAGATGATACAGCAGCCGCCAAAATGGCTATTATGCGGGAGTGTGGTATTCACGTAGTTGAATCACCCGCACTTATTGGCGATACAATGCTGAAGGCGCTGGGGAAATAAATTCTAAAGAGCGAAAGAGCGGATGAATGAACGAGCGAAAGAGCGGGCAACGATAACCAGAATAATTAGTGAACATGTCAGTAACGCTCTTTCCCTCTTTTGCTCTTTTCTGCTCTTTTCTGTTCTTTCGCTCGTTCACGCTGTTGCTACTGCCCAACCTCGTCAGACCGGTATTGGACCGGGCGAAACATACTATCCCGTTCACAATTTCCACGACGACTTCCAGGTATACGACGAAGGGGCAAAAGCCTACGTTCCCTACATTGTTGAGAAACATGCCGACCAAACGGCCCTGAGCGTGTATGTAGACCTGGAGAGTAATCGGCACTATAGCCTGCTCATTGCAACCCGACAGGACGGTTACCTGTTTATCAACGCTGCTCTCAAGCGAAAACTCCGTGCTGAACGCTGGCAAGTACTGAATATCGATAGCCTGTACAAGGTCTATCGTCAGCCAGAACTATTCCTTACCATCTACGGCAGTCCTGGCCTGGACAGCAAACAATTATTTATTGGTTATCCAAAATCCGCAACGCAGGCACCCGTTCTGTTACGGGATGATAATTTGAGCGTACGGCCCCGCCCCAGCACTAAATACACTGATTTTCTGGGGTTAGGACTACTATTTTTATTGACCACGCACAGTTTTCTGTTTACATTTTATCGGCGCGCTTTTCTACGATTTTATAATCTGCGTGATCTGTTATCTGTCCGGTCACAGGACGAATCCTTTCTCATCAACCGTCCATTGAGTGGTGCCAATACCCTGTTTGCCCTCAATCTGAGTTTTGTCATTGCTTATCTCATAGTCTTTTTGCAAAGCCTGAATTTAGCCGTATTCACATCGGGAGCACTGTTGATGACGGGGCAGAACATAGGCGGGTTATTGGGTGAGTTTTTTCTATTGAGCGGTGTTACCTTTCTAAGTCTTCTGGGTAAGTATATCTCCCTGGAGGTAATGGGGGGGTTGTATAAGCTACAGGAGGTGGTCAACATTCACTATTTCAAGATACTACAGTCGTCCCTGTTGTTTTTTACGTTTCTGACTCTTCTTTTGTCTGTACTGGCGTACAACACCTGGGTTACATCATGGTCGCAGGAAGTCGTATTGATATCAATAGTTGCCTTTTACGCTGCCCGCTTAACCCTACTATACTTCGTCATACGTAGCCTTGAGCCTATCAAAAATCTTTATTTATTTTCGTACCTTTGCATCGTCGAATTGATTCCACTAATCATTGGTTTGCGTTTTGCGCTATGACGGGTGAGTTTTCAGTTAGTACAGTATAGTTGGTGGCTGCTTCTTTTGTTAGCTAGTTCGTAGCACCGATTCCTAATGACCCCGAGTAACGATTCAATGAACGAGACAAGCATGCAACCCGCCGAAGCCCGGATCACGAAAGTAAACCGGCTGTTAGTGTCCCAATCTCGACCAGCCGACGAAAAATCTCCTTATTTTGATTTAGTTAGCAAGTATAATATTCAGATTGAGTTTCGCCCGTTTATCCAGATTCAGGGTGAGTCGTTTAAGGATTTTCGTCGTCAGAAAATCAATATTCTGGCTCATACCGCTATTATTTTTACCAGCCGAAATGCAATAGATCACTTTTTTCGTATTTGCCAGGAAGGACGCGTCGACGTACCTGCGGATATGAAGTATTTCTGTATTTCGGAACAGACAGCTAACTATCTACAGAAATACATCGTCATTCGGAAGCGCAAGATTTTCAATGGTACGAAGACTGCTACTGAACTGTTTGATTTGATCAAGAAACATAAGAGCGAAAAGTTCCTGTTTCCCTGTTCAAACATCCGTCGAAATGATATTCCTGAGTTTATGGATACAAGTAGTCTTCACTTTACGGAGGCTGAGATGTACGCAACTGTTTCCACTAACTTGTCAGACCTGGAAATTAGTAGTTATGATATCATTGCCTTTTTTAGTCCATCGGGTGTAAACTCATTGCTCGTCAATTTTCCTGACTTCGATCAGAACGGAACCCGTATTGCTGCTTTTGGGCCAACTACTGCCAAGGCGGTTATCGAAGCGGGCCTGACACTGGATATTGAAGCCCCGCTTCCCAACGCGCCATCTATGACGGGGGCTTTGGATTTGTATCTTAAGAAGACCAACATGTAGTCAGATAGGTGGTGTTGACCCTTTGTGCCGGAACCGGGTAATAATGCTCATTTCCGGCATTCTGCTTTATTTTTAGGGCCAATAATTTGCTCTTGCATGCGTTTAACTGTAAACTGTGCTGAATATTAGTCCAACCCCGTTATCACTGATACAGAAGCTAACAGGAACAAACAGAAAAGGCGAGTCGCTCTTTATTGACAATCAATGAATTAGTGATAATTCCTTTCGCTCTTTTCTGTCGTATATGTACATAAAAGTCTTTTTGAATATTGTCCAGGCCGTATGATTCGCATACTATACGTTTACGCCTTTTTACTGGTTGTGCTTGCTGCGCCAACGGCGCTGGCTCAACAGGACCCGCAGTTTAGCTTATACATGTACAACCCGCTTTATTACAACCCGGCAGCGGCTGGTTCGGAGGGGGTATCTCGTCTACAACTGACGCAGCGAACGCAGTACCTGGGTTATCAGACAATTGGTAATGGGGATGGTAGTGCGGCTCAGAATACGCAGATGATATCGTTCAACATGCCGTTGGCTAAAATTAAAAGTGGTATCGGTATTTATGCCCTGAATGATAAGTACGGTCCATCTATCAATCAGGCGGTTCAACTGTCCTATGCTTACCGGATAGCCTTGAAGAATGGAACACTGGCGCTGGGAGTACAGGCAGGCATGTTTAACCGTGGGTTCGATTTTGGTCAGTTTCGCGCTACCGACCCTGGCGACCCGCTTATTCCAACCGGACGCATTAATCAGTTCAAACCGGATATCGGAGCTGGTGTATATTATAATACTACCGACTATTGGGTTGGCTTAAGTATGACGCACCTGAATAAGGCAACTTATAGCTATGTTGTTGGCCGGTCACTCGACCCCTCCGAACCAAAAGCCTATCTGTCGGCTGGTTACCGCCTGGGGTTAGGGTATAACATCGATATACAGCCATCTATACTGGTACAATACAGTACAAAACAGGGTATTCCCGGGTCGGTGGCTTCGGTTAACCTGGTGGGAACATACGATAACCGTATCTGGGCGGGTCTGGGGTATCGGTTAAAAGATGCCGTAATGGCCACTGCTGGTATTAACCTGATGCGAAACAATGCGCTGCGTATTGGCGCAGCGCTAGATATTACCACGGGAGGAACACAAATAAAAAGTCCTGCATCGTACGAAATTTTAGTGGGCTACGCCCTGCCTGCTCCCGATGCCCGTAAGAAACCAATTGTACGTACACCCCGCTTCCGCTATTGAAATTGCCAGGGGGAAGCCACTATTTTGCTCATTTGAGCAGTATTGGCAATATTCTTGTTACGCAGTTTGCAGCAGGAATATCACCGTTAGGGCAATAGATGGACTTGAAGTTGAACCTATTCGGTCAACCCAAAAATAAACGGTCAATCAGGATATTGACGGAAAATAATTCAGAACCTGACAGAACATACAATAACTAAATAGATTTTCGTTTTTAGTCTGGTCTAGCACAAGAAGAAGAAAAGTTTAACGATGATGAAGTATAACCGGTTAACAGGCAACGCAACCCGAGTAATGATGGTCGCCATAGTGGTGTTACTGATGCAGGGTTGCGGCTTTTTAAAGTCAAAATTTGGCGGCAATAGTGGCAAGGGGGGGGAAGTCGGTGTAACAAACGGGGAAGTTACTGCTACCGGGCGTAAAGGCTGGAAGCAACCTACTCCATACGGAATGGTGCTGGTACCATCCGGTTCATTTATAATGGGACAGGCCGACGAGGATGTGGCGGCTACCCAAATTAACATGAATCGTCAGGTAACCATCAGTTCGTTCTATATGGACGATGCTGAAATTTCCAACCATGAGTACCGACAGTACATCAATGCTCTGCTGGCCGATTCGGTTTCGGTGCTGGGTGAAGAAGACATCATGGCCAAGTACTACCCAGATACAGCCGTATGGAAAAATGATTTCACGTACCACAATGGCGATCCCATGCTGGAGCATTACTATGGCCATCCCGCCTTTGATACCTATCCGGTAGTAGGCGTAAGCTGGATTGCGGCTAATCACTTTTGTAAGTGGCGTACCAACACCCTGGATGATTTCCGTACAAAAGATGGTAATTATCGTTCTTTCGGTTACCGGCTTCCCTCAGAAGCAGAGTGGGAATGGGCTGCCCGTGGCGGCAAACAGGGAGCTAAATACCCCTGGGGAAATCCGTACGTAGCCAATGGGAAAGGATGTTATTTGGCTAACTTCAAACCACAACGGGGTAACTACGACGCTGATGGGTACCCGTATACCGCGCCCGCAACGGCCTATAGCCCTAATGACTACAATCTCTATAACATGGCTGGCAACGTAGCAGAATGGTGCCGCGATGCTTATGCTGACAATACAAATGCTGTTGTATGGGACATGAACCCGGACAATCAGAACGCCGATGAGCCGAGAAAAATAGTTCGGGGTGGTTCCTGGAAGGATATTGCCTATTACCTCGAAACGGGCACCCGTTCCTTCGAATACGAAGATCAGAAACACTCGTATATTGGTTTCCGCTGTGTAATGGATAACCTGGAAGGACGCGCAGCATCGGCACGGGGCGGCAGAGCCAGCAAAGCTGGTGGAAGCAGCAAAAGCAGTAAAAAAACGAAAGCCAGTAAAATCTAAAAATTCAACACCCTATATCAATTAACACGCTTATCATGGCAGCAGATAAATCAACGAATTTCTTTTGGGATCGCCTGGTTCCAACCCTTTATAGTGCAGGAGCCGCCGTCGTTATTTTTGGAGCCTGGGCTAAAATAACCCACAATGAGCAGTTTGGCTTTATGTTAACGGTTGGTCTGTTGACGGAAGTAGTAATATTTGCTTTGTATGCTATACAGAGTTTTACAATGCCGGTCACTGGTGATGATGGTTACTCCTGGGAACGCGTGTATCCTGAGTTGGCCGATGATTATAAAGGAGAAGCCCGTAAACCTACACCACAAGCCAACGGACTCACGGGTAACATGGATCAGATGCTGGCCCAGGCTAAAGTAACGCCCGATGTGTTTGAACGCCTTGGATCCGGTTTCCGCAACCTGAACGATACCGTATCAAAACTGACGGATCTGACCGACGCAACCGTGGCAACCAACGATTACGCCCGTAATGTGAAAACAGCCGCCGGTTCGATCACTGAAATGAACAAGTCATACGGTACGGCAATTACGGCCATGAACTCAATGGCGGATGCTACCTCCGAAGCTAAAGACTACCGCGACCAGTTCCAGAAGGTAACCAAGAACATGGGTGCCTTGAATGCTGTTTACGAACTGGAACTGCAGGATACAAACAAGCACCTGAAAGCAATGAATGCTTTCTATGGTAGCCTGACCGCAGCCATGGAAAATATGAGTGATGCCAGCCGTGATACGCAACAGTTCAAGAATGAACTGGCCAAACTAACGGGTAACCTTGCATCGCTCAACGGTGTATACGGTAGCATGCTGACCGCTATGCGCGGAAACTAAGTCACAGAAGTGGTAAGTCATAGGTCGTAAGTGCTGCCCTGGGAAGGCTTCGGCGGCACTAATTGCGACTCTTCGACTTTTTCAACTTATGACTTTTTTCATAATTAAAATTCTTCACTAATTAAATGGCAGGCACAAAAGAGACACCCCGTCAGAAAATGATCGGGATGATGTATCTGGTATTGACCGCATTGCTGGCTTTGCAGGTTACTTCCGCTATTCTGGACAAATTTGTTTTGTTAAATAATAGCCTGGAACAAACCACCGCTGAAGCAAGCAAGGTGAACCAGCAGGTAGTTAATAGTATCAAAGCTACCGTCGAAAAGTCAGGTAATCGGGCTGCCGATATGGCAATCGTAAAGCAGGCTGATCAGGTCCGAAAAGAAACAGCGGATATCATTGCGCAGATAGACGGGCTCAAGCAACGTATTATCACGGAAGCGGGCGGTGGTCTTGACGAAACGGGAACCGTCAAAAATCTAAGTGAAGAAGAAAAAGTAGCTCAGATTATGGTTGGTGGCAACCATAACGGAGAGGCTTATACGTTGAAGAAGAAGCTGGACGATTATGTTGCTGGCCTGTCGAAATATAGCCCCGCTAAGTATTCATCGCTGGCTATGAACGCTAAAGATGACCCGATCTCCAGCCGGTCGCCGGAGCAGCGTAACAAGGATTTTGGAGAACTTAACTTTGCCCAAACGCCCGTACCGGCTGCTTTAGCGGTATTGAGCCAGCGGCAGACCGACGTTCGACGGATTGAAGGGGAAGTGCTGGGTGTACTGGCCAGTAAAGTAGGTGCCCAGGATGTTAAGTTCGATAAAATCATTGCCAAATTGAGCATGGACTCGAAGGTAGTGGTGGCTGGCACCAAATTTAAAGGGGAGATGTTTCTATCGGCTTCCTCGTCGGGTATACAGCCTCGCATGAGCTTAAATGGTGGCCCCGTTCGTATAGTGGACGGAACGGGTATGATTGAGTTTACCGCTCAGGGTGGATCGTATGACAAAAATGGACTGGCCAAGCGGACATTGACCGGAAATATTAGTTACGATTCGCCAAGTGGTCCTAAGACCGTTCCTTTAACAGCCGAGTACTTTGTCGCTAAGCCTTCATACCAGATTGAAACCGGAACTCTACCTCCTTTATACCTGGGTTGTGCCAACAAACTAAGTATTCAAAGCCCACAGCTAGGAGCCCTATGGAGTCCTAATTTTTCAGCTGACGGAGCTGCTGTCATCCAGTCAGGCGAGAAAGGTAAGATAACCGTGGTGCCAAGTTCAGCCCGTGTAGCGCTGAACATCAGCAATGGGGGGAGTCTGTTGGGAACTGAGTCATTCAAGGTTAGTAAGGTACCCCGCCCAACCATCGATGTATTTGTGGGTGGCACTCGTGCCAATGACCCCAGGGGCGTTCCTGTTTCATCGGCCCGCAGCGTGAAGATTCAGGCTGTTTCTGACCCAAGTTTTGCTGCCTTCTCGCCAGACGATGCTAATTTTCGTACTACCGGTGCCACCGTGTCATTGGTTCGTGGAAACCGCCGTGTTCAGTTTGTAACCCTGGGTGCTGGTGGCGGGTCTATTTCTGGACTGGCGGCTGAAGCACAGTCGGGTGACCGTTTGGTTATTCAGATTGAGGGTGTACAGCGTCGAAATTTCCGGGGTGAAATCAGCGATGTGCCCATGGGTAATCCGCTCGTACAGGTTTCGTTATACTAGTGTACTAAAGTGGTTTTCCAGCCGTTACTATAGGGAATTGAACAACAAAAAAAGAGCCATGACACATTACAAAAAGATAGGGTACACCAGTGTGCTTGCTATAGCTGCGCTGGCTCTGGCAGGTGGGCAGGTAGTGGCCCAGGAAAGGGAATACCGGCATGAACGCCAACTCGACTCGCCCTATCAATGAGAACGACATTATGATGAAGAAAACCCTTTGGCGTCGGATTGACCTGAAGGAAAAGCAGAATCAGTCGATGTTCTCGAAGAATAATGAGATTTCGAAGTACCTGATGGAGGCTGTGAAAGCTGGCTTGATTGATGCGTATGCGAATGACTCGTTAACGACAAAAATAGACCCACAGAAATTTCACGAAAACCTGCTCATCCCAAACACGGGTGGTGGCTTATCGGCCGAAGAAATAGCGGCTGGTTTTAAGGAAGATGCGGGTGCCGGTGGCGATGGTTGGGACAAGCCTAAAAAGGACGATAAAAAAGCCGCCGACGATGGCTGGGGAGCGCCCAAGAAAGCAACTGCCAAAGCAGAGCCGGTCGATGATGGCTGGGGTGCACCAAAAAAGAAAACAGCCGTAGCTAAAACAACGAAGGGTAAAAAAGGGCCAAGATAGCCCAGCCAATTGTTGAGGAAAAGAAAGATTCGGTAGCAGTTGCCCAGGGGCCTACTTTCTCGGGCGACGAGTACTTCGCAAAAGAGTTGAATATTCTGGAGGTGAAAGAAGACTGGATTTTTGACCGGAAACGTTCGCGTTTGTATTACGATATTCAGTCAGTAACACTTCTGTTGCCAGCCGATAAAAATGCAGCCGGGTACGAAAAGCCCATTGCTTCGTTTAAGTATAAAGATCTGGACAAGCTGTTCCGTAGTGACCCAAAGAAGTTTATCTGGTATAATCCGCAAAACCAGGCCCAGCATAAAAACCTGGCTGATGCCTTCGATCTACGCCTATTCTATGGCCGGATTACTAAAGTAGCTAACCCCGGCGACACGGATCTAGTTGGTATGTACGGAGACCGGGAAGGTTTGTTGAAGTCGTATCAAACGGAATACGAACTGATGGAAACCGAACACGGCCTTTGGGAATATTAGAAGTACCGCCGATGTGATACATAAAATGGCCTGTTTTGGGATACACACCCGAAACAGGCCATTTTTCTTTGGTAAGAAGTGTACGGCTACACGCTCAAAGTGGCGAGTCTGACAGTGCGCTGAAAAAACTAATCCAACGGATACAAGGCTAACTCGTCTTTAAAAGTAGCCATATCAATAGGCAAATAACGGACACTGCCCTCGGCAATAACTTAACCCAGCCGTGAATATGTGGGTACTCTCCTTCAGACCGGGCCTGCTGCACAAGTGACAGCTTCATGATGTTCGGACATTGCTCCTGCACATTTAACTCAACCAGCCGACGGAAACGTGCCGTATCATCGAACAGGCATCGGAGGCTTTGCTTTATGGCTGGGAACTGCCATATCAGCCAGTTCCAGGTAAAACACTTCTGAAGGCGATTATCGACTTGCGTAATAGGTTACCTGGTGTTGCTCAGACTTCCCCGCTGATTGGGTTAGGATTACGGCATAAAAATGACATGGCGGTTTTGTAGCTACAGCCAGCGGCTGATGAACTGACTGAAAACGTCCTTGTACTGATCCCCAACCGGAATCATGGCCGACCCTATTTGTACAGAGTTGCGGGTAACGGCGTTAATCCGATCCAGTGCCACGATGAATGACCGATGCACGCGCATGAACTGGTTGGGGGGGAGTTTATCTTCAAGGGACTTTAAACTCGTCAGGGATAGGAGCGGCTTTTCCAGTTCGGTTTGTCGATACACTTTCACGTAATCTTTCAATCCCTCAATGTATAGAATGTCTTTGTACGCAATGCGCACCAGCTGGTATTCTACTTTAAGAAACAGGTAGTCGGCTGCCGTCTCAACGGAAGTAGCCGCCGGAAGGGCTACCGGCGCGGGTTCTGTTCGATGAATCAGTTCGAAATAAGCGCGGGCTTTGCTGGCTGCCCCCAGAAACTCTTCGTAGTTGAAGGGTTTGAGCAAATAATCCAGCGCATCGACCCGAAAGCCGTCGAGGGCAAACTGGTCGAAGGCAGTGGTGAAAATGATTCGGGTGGTATGGGCCCCCCGGTTGCTGCGTTCCAGTACGCGGGCCAGTTCCAGCCCAGTCAGGTCAGGCATCTGAATATCCAGGAAAATAACGTCTACCGGCCCGGCCATTAATCCCTGTAACGCTTCCACGGCACTGCTATACTGCCCTCTTAAGTCCAGAAACGGTGTTTTCTCGATAAACGCACAAACCAGCCCCAGGGCTAGAGGCTCATCATCTACCGCAATACAGGAAAGCTTCATGATAGGTCGAGGTCAAGATGGACGTGGTATTCGCCCGATGCGGTATGTTCATTGATTCGCAGGGCGTATTGCTCAGGATACAATAAATCCAGTCGTCGGCGGGTGTTGGTCAGGCCGATGCCGTTTCCCGCTTCCAGGGAGGGCGTTTTTTCGATAAATACCGTGTTTTCAACAGCCAGAACCAACTTGTTCTGCTGTTGCTGAACGCCAATGTGAATCCGGCTCGGCTGCGTGGCGCTAACGCCGTGCTTAAAGGCATTCTCGACAAAAGGTAACAGAATCATGGGGGCCACGGGCTGGTCATGCAGTGGGTTGGGCGTACTGAACGTCACCGTCACCTTATCGGTCAATCGCAGTTGCATCAGCTGGATATAATCGCCAACGAAGGCAAGTTCCTTACTCAGCATCGTGGTGCCCGTTTGGGTATCGTAGAGAATGTAGCGCATCATACGTGAGAGCCGGTGTATGGCTTCGCGGGCCGTTTCGGTGTCAATCAGCGTTAGGGCGTAGATGTTGTTGAGCGTATTGAAAAAGAAGTGAGGGTTGATCTGAGCCTTCAAAAAGGAGAGTTCAGATGCGGTCTTTGCCTGTTCCAGCGCCAGCCGGAGCGTTGTTTCGGTCTGCCACTTTTGCAGCATGGCCAGGCTGGTACTGATACCCAGCACCAGCAGAATGGTGAACAGGGCCGGTTGAATCCAGCCGTATACTTTAGGTTGCCCTTTGCCGTCGGGGTGGAAGGCCCGGTGCATAAGAACCGGTAGGTTAAACCACGTTTCGACCGTAAATAAAAGCACGAGAATAAATACTACAATACCCAGCAGGGCGGCTGCATAACGACCCGTTTGGTTTTGTAACAATAGCCGCGGTACCAGCACCTGCGAATTCAGATAAAAGGTCCCGACCATCAGGCAGAGGAAAATACCCTGCCTGACCCAGAACAAACTGGGGAGCCGGATTTCAGTATTGAACGACTGGGAAAAGAAGAGTAGGTAGCCCAGCAGTCCCCAGCCCAGCAAATGACTCAGCCAGGAAACGTAACGACGGGAAAAAAGAGTAGCAGCCATCAGGGTTGGTAAAGCTACAAGTTTAGCCTAAAAAATAATGCCTGGTTTGATAAATCGGTCTAGGGCCCGGATTTACCGATAGGAGGGGCGTTTCAGCCGATGAACGTTCTTACCTGACCCAAAGGGCTTCTGTCGGTTAAAACGGGGAATTGGCCGACGTTTTCCGCTTCTCTGTCTATTGCGTTTTCGGAATTCAGGAAGGTGTTGTTGCTTTGCCTTATTACTCTCCCGATATGAATGAAAGAGCACCGTAGTTTTCTGCTCCTTACACCGCGTCCTTTTCCTCAAACCTGAACACTGTTTGCCCAGTTTGACCCTCCCGTTCGTTTAAGTATAGTTTAACCATTACCAATCAAATTTTACACATGAAATCATTCGTATTCACCGTTGCTGCGTTCCTTACTTTTTCGGTTGCCAACGCACAAACCTGGGCCGTAGACAAAGCCCATTCCAAAGTAGGTTTTTCGGTTACCCACCTGATGCTATCGGAAGTAGACGGTAATTTCAAAACGTTCGATGCCAAAATTACATCGGCTAAGCCCGACCTGTCCGATGCGATGATCGAACTGACCGCCGATATAAACAGCATCGACACCGATAACGAACGGCGTGACGGCCACCTGAAAAGCCCCGATTGGTTCGATACGGCCAAGTTCCCGACGCTGACGTTCAAAAGTACCTCCTTCAAAAAAGTGGACGGTAAGAAGTACGCTCTGGCGGGCAATCTCACCATGCACGGCGTTACGAAGCCCGTAACCCTCGACGCCGTACTGACAGGCCCTGTAACGATGGAAAATCCGCGCGGTAAGCAGGAGAAAGCGGGTCTGAAAATTAGCGGCACCATCAAGCGTTCCGACTTCGGCGTAGGATCTTCGTCAACCGCTGTAGTGAGTGAGGAGGTTGAGATCAAAGCGGCTGGTGAATTTGTGAAGCAGGAAGCAGCCGTAGCCGACAAGAAGTAATAACCCCAAAAGGGTATGGTATACCGACAAATACATCAATGATGGTATAACGATCTTTTTCTATCCCCATCGTTAGTAAAAGACAGGTATAATAGCCTGTCTTTTATGCTTTTAAAGCTACCGATCCGCAACGGGGTCAGGGGTGACGAAAACCGACTAAACCAATTAATACTACTAATCTTAGACCAATGGAAAATCAACCATCACGCCGTCAGTTCCTGGGTGCCACGGCAGCCCTTGTTTCGGGAGCCGTGCTCAGCAGCAACAACTTGTTCGGCGCACCCGCTTATATCCGCAATCTGGGTAAACCGAATTCACTGATAAATGGCGTACAGATTGGTACCATTACGTACTCGTTCCGGGATATGCCTGACCAGAGTGCCGAAGCCACGCTGAAATACATATTGGACAGTGGTATCAGTGCCGTTGAGTTGATGGGTGGTCCGGCTGAGTCGTTTGCCGGGGCACCGAAAAATACGGTGAACATGCAAACGGTATTTCCGCTGATGCGCAAACGCCGGGAGAAACAGGAATTAACGGCGGATGAAACCAAAATGCTGGATGAAGCCGAGGTTCAGATGAAAGCGTACCGGCAGGAGATAGCCAAATGGCGACTATCGGCCCCCATGAGCAAGTTCGAGCAGATGCGGAAAATGTACAACCAGGCGGGTGTTCAGATTTATGCGTTTAAGCCCGACACCTTTGGCATGCAGAGTACTGACGCCGAGATTGAATATGGCCTGAAAGCGGGTAAACTGTTGGGGGCCAGTCAGGTTACGTTGGAGCACCCAAGTAATGATGACCATACGCTACGGCTAGGTACCCTGGCGCAGAAACAGGGGATGAACGTGGCGTACCACGGCCATGAGCAACAGACGCCCACCTTCTGGGATACCGCTCTCGCCCAGTCACCAGCCAATAGGCTGAACCTGGATTTAGGCCATTTCGTAGCGGCTGGCAACACTGACCCGCTGGGGTTTGTGAAACTGAAGCATGACCGGATTGCCAGTATGCACATCAAAGACCGGCAGACGCCCGAGCACCAGAAAGGGAATCTGCCCTGGGGACAGGGGGATACGCCATTGCTCCAGGTGTTGAAGCTGATGCGCGATCAGAAGTATACCTTCCCCGCTACGGTGGAACTGGAGTACAAGATTCCCGCTGGTTCGACCTCCGTGGCTGAAGTGAAGAAATGCCTGGACTATTGCCGGAACGCGTTGAGTTAAACCATACGGCAGGGTGAATCAATGTAGCTGTTGTATTCATCCTGCCTCTTTTTTTAGTGTGTGTCCGACTGTATTCCGCATAAGGGCCGTATGACCCAGTTTTAACCTCCAGACTTTTGGTGCTTACGATGCGTCTTATACGGCTACTTCTCTGCTTACTGCCTTTAGTACAGGTTGCCTGTTATGGGCAGTGCACGGTTTCAATGGACGACCAGAAAAGAGTTATCACAATCTGTCAAACATATGCGGAACCCAACGGGCTGCTCATCAATCGTACAGATCGGCAACAGGGTATTGCACAGACGGTTTATCTGGGCAGCGAATACCTGACGTATCCGGTGTGGCAGGATGGTGAGCTGACAATGAGCGGATCGAAAACGGCTATACCCTGCCGGATTGCCTTCAATTTGATGACCAACCAGGTAATCTGCCGATTCTCCGGGGACTCTGCCATCCGTTCCGTTTCGCCTGAGGTATTCACTATCAATGGTACCCGTTTTATTAGTCGGACAAACGGGAAAGCAGATCGAATCTATTACCGGGTACTATACGCCGGGAAAACCCGTTTGCTGGCGCAGTATAAATGCACCTTACGGCCCACAGCCAGAGAACCCTACACGCTGGATCAGTCGTTCGACGGTATGTACCAATGGCAAAAGAACTATTATATCCAGCGGAATAATGATTCAATGCAGCGTGTCAGGCTATCCCGAAAATCACTATCAACCGTTTTGGATGCGTCAGGGAAACTGCCTAACTATCCTATCCCCAAAAAACTGACCGTTTATGAACTGGTTGCGGCTATCGCTTATTACGATGGGTTTATGTAGAAATCCCATGCGTTACCTGTGCCAACCAGAAACCAGTTACCCTATTCAGTAAAAATAGGTAAATGACCCATGAGCTGACTGTGGAATTGTCCAGCGTGCCTTACAGAGCATCATGGTAGTGATAAGCAGAATGCCTTATTGGTTAGGGATATACCCCTGACTAGTGTGTTTAAATTGACTCTTGAGAATGAAAATCCTACCCATACTTTTTGTCTTCCTGCTCACCGTATCTGGCCGTTCTCTGGCCAACGTTTCCATTGATAACCTGACCGTCGATTACCAGAAAACGCCGTTGGGAATTGATCAGCCAACGCCCCATTTTTCGTGGCAGATGAAAGCGCTGGATAATAAACAGGGCTACGTACAAAAAGCTTGGCAGTTGGTGGTGACGGATGCTAAAAACCAGACTGTCTGGGATTCGAAAAAAGTAGATTCAGGTATTTCGCTGGGCATCGAGTACGCGGGGCAGCCCCTAAAACCCACTACCCGCTACACCTGGAAGGTACTGGTTTGGGACAATACCGGCCAACTGTCGACCAGCACGTCCTGGTTTGAAACGGGTCTGATGAGCCCGGACATCTCAGCCTGGTCGGGTGCAACCTGGATTGGGGGAGGGGACAATGACCTGGTGCTTTATTCACACTATGTATCGGTCTTTAAGTGTCAGTTCGGCCTTCAACTGGATAAAGCAGGCAACTCAACCAAAGCCGCTTTCGTGCTAGGCGCCAATGACCGTCGGCTCATGGACAAAGACCTCAATTTAATGGGGGTGCAGAATGGAAAGGACCAAAGCTACATCGCTTTTGAACTGGATATTTCAGGGGTAACCAGTACCCCCACCGGCCTGGCCAAACTCAATGTGTATCGGGTAGGCTATGACAAAATGGACAAGCCGGACGTACCGGTCAAAAGCCTCGATATTCCCCAGAGTCTGATTAATGAAGGCAATAAGTACGATAAACATACGGTATTCGCCGATTGTAATTTTGGCCTGTTCGAACTGTTTGTGGATGGTCGGGAAGAGGCCAATAAGCTGAAAGAAAAAACGAACCAGCCGCCCTCCCGCTTTGGTCCACGGGGCTTCAACCTCAATCCGGTTGGTGTCGGTAATAACTTTATCAGCTTTCCGATGGTAGCCGACATCGGTTTCCGGGTTCCGGCAAATCAGACGGCCCATTTTTCGGGGGTAGAAATCCGCAATTTCCGGTATCCGTCTAACCCGTTGTTCACCGAGAATTTGAATCAGCAGCCGTATACCGGTATTTTTAAATCGGCTAATCTGACCGTTGGTAATGGGCAGTACACGGTTAGAGGGGGTGCCTTAATCACGGCAGATCCGAGCCGAAACGCGGCTCCCATGCTCCGGAACACATTCACTACCCAGAATAAACCCATTACCAAAGCCCGGCTGTACGTAACCGCAAGGGGCGTTTATGAAATGTACCTGAACGGAAACCGGGTGAGTAACGACTACTTCAATCCGGGGTTGACCCAGTACAACAAACACCATATGTACCAGACCTATGACATTACCCCTGTGGTAAAGTCAGGGCAAAAAAATGCGGTTGGGGCCTGGTTGAGCGAAGGATGGTGGAGTGGCAATATTACCTACAGCGGAGAGAACTGGAATTACTTCGGCGACCGGCAGTCGCTGCTGAGCAAACTGGTCATTACCTATGCCGACGGTTCGGAACAGATTGTAACCTCTAACTCCTGCCAGACTGGAAACTATTCACGAATGGGCCGGTTCGCTACGGTTCATTCTTTCAGGGCGAAGTATACGATGCCACGAAAGAAGCGCTGGTAAAAAACTGGTCGACGCCCGGCTACAACGATACGAACTGGAAAGCTACCGTTGCCGTGCCGCTGGAAGGAACAGCCTACAAAGGGAGCTTCACGGATCCACTGGGCCGCACATCAACACTGGATTACAATGAGTTTAAACTCGTCGGCCAGATGGGGGATAACGCGAGTCTGGTAAAAACCATGCCGGCCCTCAACGTAGAGCAGGTTCGTCCGGGCGTATTTGTGTACGACATGGGGCAGAACATGGTTGGTTTTCCGCAGATTCTGATCAAAAACGGCAAAAAGGGACAGGTCATTACCATGCGGTATGCCGAAGTGAAATACCCGAATCTGGCCGAATACAAAGACAACACGGGCATGGTGATGATGGAAAACATCCGGGCCGCCCTGACGCAGGACCTGTACGTTCTGAAAGGAGGTGACGAGACCATCCAGCCCCGCTTCACGTTTCATGGATACCGGTATCTGGAACTGACCGGCCTGGATCAGCCTATTCCGGTTGCCGCTGTTAAAGGACTTGTTATCAGTTCAATATCCGCCCTGTCGTCGCAGTACGAAACCTCGAATGCGCTGGTCAACAAGCTGTGGCAGAACATTACCTGGTCGCTCCGCAGTAACTTCCTGTCCATTCCTACCGATACCCCCGCCCGGAATGAGCGGATGGGCTGGAGCGGGGATATTTCGGTATTTTCCCGCAGTGCCACCTACCTGACCAACGCCGATTTGTTTCTGCGCCGACACCTGCTGGCCATGCGGGATGTACAGGATGCCAACGGTCGGTTTACCGATGTGGCCCCAATGGGGGGCGGCTTCGGCGGTACGCTTTGGGGCAGTGCCGGTATTGTGGTGGCCTGGGAAGCCTACCGGCAGTATGGAGACGTGGCCCTGCTGAAAGAGCATTATGAAGCCATGAAGCGATACACTCAGTTTCTGGAAACGAAAGTCGAGAAGGAAACGGGTATCCTCAACGAAGGTCCGCTGGGCGACTGGCTGAGTCCCGAAGGCAACAAAAACGATAATACACTGTTCTGGATGGCCTACTACGCCTACGATCTGGAGATTATGGGCAAAGTAGCCACTATCCTGGGAAAGGCTGACGATGGGGCGCAATTCAGGCAACGGCACAACGAAATAAAAACGGCCTGGAATGCTATCTACGTGGATAAATCGACCCACAAAACGATAAAGTCGGGCGTAAAAACGGCGTCTTTCGGACCGCCCAATCAGCAGGCGCAAGCTCAGACATCGGATAAGGGGCAGGTTATTGATACCCAGGCGTCATATGCCATTCCGCTGGCACTGGGGATAGTCAATGAGGAAAATAAACCGTTTGCCGTGAAGTACCTGAACGACGCTATCGAACGGAAAAACAAAGACGATGGCGGTGTCGAACGACCGGCATACTCACTGATGACGGGCTTTATCGGCACATCGACGGTAACCGATGCGCTCTCCGAAAATGGTCATTCGGCAACGGCTTACCGGCTGTTGCAGCAACAGGACTATCCGTCCTGGCTTTATTCCGTGGTCAATGGCGCGACCTCCATCTGGGAGCGCCTGAACTCGTACACCGTCGAGAATGGGTTTGGCGGGAATAACAGCATGAACTCCTTCAATCACTATTCGTTTGGAGCCGTAGCTGCCTGGATGTACAACTATTCGCTGGGTATTCAGCGGGCACCGGAGCGTGCTGGTTTTAAAGAAATCGTTCTGAAGCCAACCCCCGATCCCAACAAAAAAATGACGTTCGCCAAAGGGTACTATGACTCGCCTTACGGCCGGATCAGCAGTGAATGGCGATGGGAAGGCGATAAGTGGCTGTATAAAACGACCATTCCGGCCAACACGACGGCTACCCTGTACTTACCCGCTGCGAGCGTGAATCAGATTCAGGAAAATGGCAAATCGATTGCGACCATGAAAGGCGTAAATCAGGCTAATGGTCAGGTCATAATTCCGTTGGGTTCGGGTAGTTATTCCTTCACGATTGGCAAATAACAGTGACTCCTTCATTCTGTAAGCGGGCGATTTAAATCGCCCGCTTACGGAATGAAGGAGTCCGGTATAAAGGATATAAACGGAATAGATTGGAAAGAACCTCAACCTTATGATACGACATACCGTTGTTTTTAAACTGAAGAATCCGCCGACGTCGCCGGAAACGAGTGCGTTTTTTGCGGCCGCGAACGAATTGGCCTCCATTCCGGGCGTGCAGAAGTTTGAATGCCTGAAGCAGATAAGCGCAAAAAATAACTTCGATTTTGGCCTGTCTATGGAGTTCGACAATGCTACGCTTTACGACCAGTACAACCAGCATCCCGACCATGTTCACTTTGTGACGGTATACTGGGCGAAGAACGTCGAGGATTTTCTGGAAATAGATTACGAACGGTTTCCGTAGCAGTACTAAAACTTACTGGCAGTCAGTTGGTACGCCTTGATAATCAGATTAATGCTGCGTACATTAGGCCTTATAATCAACGTATTTACGAACAAGTAACCCCAATTCATATGAAAAAAACGTATGCTTTACTGGCCCTTGGTGTTGCCGGACTTTTGTTCCTGGCTACCACCACACGCCCCATTCAGAATCAGTATGGAATGGTGACGGGAACGCCCGCTATCAAGTCCATCAATGCACTGACATTTGGCCCCGATGGAGTACTGTTCATTGGTGATGGGAAGAGTGCCACCGTCTTTGCCGTCGATACCAAAGACGCCGTTCCGGTCGGGCAGTCTGCCGGAGCCGACATCAAGCATATCGACCAGAAAATTGCCGCCCTGCTGGGTACCGAAGTTGCCAATATTACCATTCAGGATATTGCCGTCAATCCGGTCTCGAAGAATGTGTACTGCGCGGTGCAGCATAGCGATGGTACACCGGTTTTACTGAAAGTGGAAGGCGATAAACTATCGGCCGTATCGCTGAAAGAGGTTCCATTTTCGATGCTGGCACTGACCAACGCACCCGCCGAAGATGCCAAAGACCGTCGGGGTGAATCCCTGCGCGTGGCGTCTATTTCCGACATGGGTTATGCCGATGGAAACGTAATGGTGAGTGGGTTGTCCAATCAGGAATTTGGCTCTACGTTCCGTCGTATCCCGTTTCCGTTTACCAACATACAGGATCAGGCATCGCTCGAAATTTACCACGCGGCCCACGGCAAGTACGAAACAATGGCACCCATCAAAACCTTTACAACAACCGAAATAAAAGGCAAAAAATACCTGCTGGCCAGCTACACCTGTACGCCACTGGTGCTGTTCCCACTGGACGAACTGAAGGCCGGAAGCCACGTGAAAGGCCGGACGGTGGCCGAAATGGGAAGCGGTAACTCGCCCCTGGATATGGTGATAATGAAAAAAGGCGATGAGTCCTTCCTGATGATGGCCAACTCAAGCCGGCCGGTATTTAAGGTTAACTACAAAAACCTGACGGAGTATCAGGGTTCGCTGACTACGCCCGTAGTGGAGAACTTCGCTACCGCCGGGGTCGATTTTGTCTCGTTACCCCTCACAAATGTGGTTCAGCTCGATAAACTGGACGATACCCACATGGTGTTGCTCCAGCGTCGCTCAAACGGTAGCCTTGACCTTTGGACGTCAAATGAGCGGTACTTATAAACACTATTGGTATGTTTTGGTCAGGTTATACATCGCGTATAACCTGATTTTTTTTGTTTCCTGCCAACAGTCAGCCGAGGATACGGGTATCCGAATCAGATGGGCCGATAAACGGGCCACCGGTCTGCTCATACCCCGACAACTTGCTCCGTCCGTTCCGCCCGAATCATTGAATCAACGCCTGGTTGTACGGCTGGCGGGTAACGAAACCGCTATGTTAGGGCGGTTTCAACGGGTTGATAACGACATCCTCTTTGAACCCCTGATTCCCCTCACGCGTGGTTTACACTACACCATCTGGTTACGCGATAAACGCCTGGGGGAAATCGCTATTCCCCGCCTGAACCCCGACGATAAGCCGGCGGTACTGGCCATCTATCCCACGCCGGATTCATTGCCGGAAAATCTGCTGAAAATATACCTGCATTTTTCGAGACCCATGCGGGAAGGGCAGTCACCAAAGTACGTAGCCATTCTGAAAAACCGGACCGATACGCTACCCGGCGTTTTGCTCGACTTACAACCCGAACTCTGGAATGCCGACCGAACGCTGCTCACACTCTGGCTGGACCCTGGCCGTATCAAACGCGATTTGCAGCCGAACAAACAGCTGGGAACACCCCTGCAAACGGGCGTTTCTTACCAGGTAGTCGTTTCGGCCAACTGGCCCGATGCGCAGGGAGCCACGCTGGTTCGGGGAGCGACAAAATCGTTTGTAACGGTTCCGCGCGACAGCCTTTCTCCCAACCCTGAACGGTGGGTTATTCAACCACCGAAGCAGGGGCGTGCAGACCCGCTGGTGGTTGCCTTCGGCGAGCCACTGGATTATAGCCTGCTCACCGAAACACTACACGTTCTGGACGAAGATGGACGGGCCATTGCGGGAACATGGCAATCCGTTGATGAGGAAAGGCGCGGCCTTTTCAAGCCAGCGATGGCGTGGAAAGCCGGACGCTACCGCCTGAAAACGGAGAGTCGACTGGAGGATTTGGCCGGTAACAACCTGAACCGCCCTTTTGATCGGGACGTTACCCGTAAAAACACGTCCCCTACGTCCCGTCCCTTCGTTGAAAGGCTATTTCGTATAAAATAACCTTACCCGTTTCCACAACCTGATTTTTACCGGCTGAAAGGGTATTCATCCCATACGGTTCACTCTCTCTTCAAGAGTCACAATCGGCTCATGCATGCGTTGAATTAGCTGTCTCACTTCCCTAATCGCTTCTCTCACAGTCTATACGTTTGATTATGAATACTGCACCGTTTGACCCAACTCACCCCCATCCGCTGGCGTTACCCGTTGGTACCACGCTGGACCGGTATATCATGCATCGGCAACATGCCTTTGCTTTTGCCACCGGCGAATTGTCGCAGTTATTACGTGACATTGCACTGGCTGGTAAAATAGTACACCGGGAAGTAAATCGGGCGGGGCTAATCGACCTGACCGGGGGGATGGGACAGCAGAACGTGCAGGGCGAAAATCAGCAGAAACTGGATGTTATTGCCGATATCCGGTTCCGGCGGGCACTGACCAACGGGGGCGAAGTATGCGCGCTGATATCGGAGGAAGAAGAAGAGATGATTCTGACCGGCAATAATAAGGGAAAATACGTGGTAGCCATCGACCCGCTGGATGGGTCATCGAACATTGATGTAAACGTATCCATCGGTACCATTTTCTCTATCTACCGGCGGGTCAGTCCCATCGGCAGTGAACCCACAATCGAGGATTTTTTGCAGGGCGGACACGAACAGGTAGCAGCCGGGTACATTTTGTATGGTTCGTCTACCATGCTGGTATACACCACCGGCCACAGCGTGAACGGCTTTACCTACGATGCGTCGCTGGGCGAGTTCATTCTCTCCCATCCTGACATTAAAACTCCGCAGGACGGGGCCATTTACTCCTGCAATGATGGTAATGTCGATGCGTATGATGAAGCGGTGAAAACCTACCTGACAACGTGCCGGAAACGGCAGTATTCAGCCCGCTACATTGGGTCACTGGTGGCCGATTTTCACCGCAATCTGCTGAAGGGAGGCATTTATCTATATCCACCCACACCGGCCAGCCCAAACGGTAAACTTCGGCTACTGTACGAGTGCTACCCACTGGCCTTCATTGCCGAGCGGGCCGGATGCCGGGCGGTGAATGATAGCGAATCAATCCTGAATATTCAGCCCACCGATGTACACCAGCGTTCACCCCTGTACATCGGTGCACCCGTCATGGTCGATGAATTGATGCGTCTGGTAAATCCAAAACAAGTGGGTAAGCAGGCGTCGACGGCGGCTATTTGATATTCTTCCGACGGTTTCGCTGGAAATCCTCAAACATCATGTTGCCCAGTCCCTGCAGGCCGCTGTAGTAAGCACGGCCATTGTTCACCTTCGTAAACTCCTGCACAAACTGCTTCAGGTAGGGGTCAGAGGCAATCATGAACGTGGTAATAGGTATTTCCAGCCGCCGGGCCTGGGCGGCCAGCGTCAGGGTTTTGCTCACCACTTTACGGTCCAGCCCAAAGGAGTTCTTGTAGTACTTGATTCCTTCTTTCAGACAGGTCGGTTTGCCGTCGGTAATCATAAAAATCTGCTTGTTCTTGTTCTTCCGCCGACGCAGCAGATCCATCGCCAGTTCCAGCCCGGCAACGGTATTGGTGTGATAAGGGCCAACTTCCAGATACGGCAACTCCTTCGCCTGAATCTGCCAGGCATCATTGCCAAACACCACAATGTCGAGGGTGTCTTTGGGGTATTTCTGCTTAATCAGTTCAACCAGGGCAAGAGCTACTTTCTTGGCGGGTGTAATCCGGTCTTCCCCGTACAGAATCATCGAGTGGCTAATGTCGATCATCAGCACGGTAGAGGTCTGGGTTTTCTGCTCCTTCTCCGTTACTTCCAGGTCGCGTTCCATGAGGGTAAACTCCTCCACGCCACTGTTAATCTGCGCGTTTTTGATCGACTCGGTCATGGAGATCTGCTCCAGCGAATCGCCGAACTGATAGGTACGCAGGTCGCTGCTTAGCTCATCGCCGGTGCCGGTATAGGGTGTATTATGATTCCCCCCTGACTTTGACCGTTTGAGTTTGCCAAAAATCTCTTCCAGCGCCGACCGCCGGATGGTTTGCTCACTCTTGGCGGTCATGATTAGCTTACCTTCCTCATTGGCTTCGGTCAGATAGCCTTTCTCTTTCAGGTCGTCGAAGAAATTACCAATGCCATATTTATCGTCGGTAAGCCCATATTGCCGGTCGAGCTGGCTCATCCAGGACATGGCCTGTTCCACGTCCCCGGAAGTGAGCAGGAGTAGTTGCTGGAAGATATTCAGTAGTTTATCAAAATTGCTGCCCTCTTTCTGTTCGGGCGGCACAAAGTCGGAGAATTCAAAGCCTTTCATATAAAGTCGTCAGTGAGTAAGTCAGTCGTAAGGGTACACCAAAATAACAGTGCGGTACGCGGATTTGTTCGCTTGCGAAAGGTGACTTAAAGGTCGATCTGTATGCTCAGTCCGGGTAAAATAGCCTCCCCGGATAGCGTAACGGTCGTGCCGTGTTGAATGTCGATGGAGCCGTTTTCGCGGTAAATAAACACCTGTTTTCCAGTCCGGTCAATGAGCCAGCCCAACCTGCAACCGTTGGCGCGGTACTCTTCCATTTTTTCTTTCAGGTCTTTTAATTCATCGCTGGTTGAGCGAATCTCTACCACAAAATCCGGACAAAGGGGCGCGAATTTCTGCCGGTCTTTCTCCGAAACAGCGGTCCACCGTTCCTGACTCACCCAGGCTACATCCGGCGAACGAACAGCCGAATTGGGGAGTTTGAACCCTGTCGATGAATCAAAGATGTGCCCTAGTTTTTCACGGCGATTCCAAATCCCAATTTCAACCGATAATTCAGCATTGTAACGACCTGTTTCACTTCCGGTTGGGGGCATAAGAATGATGTTTCCGTTGGCGTCGCGCTCCAGTGTGGTGGTTTCGTTGGCCTGACAGAGGGCAAAGAAAAAATCGTCGTCAAATTCCCGGTACCGGGGCGGATGTATAGTGCGAAGTTCCCGTTCCATGCGCAGTAAGCTTTGTCAAATATAACCAAAAAAGCCGCCAAACGCGCCTTACAACTGCGCCAGCAGATACAGGACGGCCATGCGAACGGCTACGCCGTTTTCGACCTGATCGAGAATGATGCTGTGGGCCGAGTCGGCGGCATCGGAAGTGAGTTCAACGCCCCGGTTTATGGGGCCGGGGTGCATGAGCACGATGGGCCGGTCCAACTCGTCGAGCATCTGTTTCGAGATGCCGAAGTAGAGGGCGTATTCGCGCAGGGACGGGAAATACTTGATCTGCTGCCGCTCCAGCTGAATGCGCAGTACGTTAGCGACGTCGCACCAGGCTAGGGCAGCTCGTACATCGTGCCCTACTTTCACGCCTAATGAGGCCATGTGCTTTGGAATCAGGGTTTTTGGGCCACAAACCATTACATCCGCACCCTGCTTTTGCAGACAGAAGATGTTGGACAGTGCTACCCGCGAGTGCGTAATGTCACCGATGATAGCTACCCGTTTTCCGGCCACGTCGCCGAGTTTCTGACGAATAGAAAAGGAATCCAGCAGGGCCTGCGTGGGGTGCTCGTGCGTACCATCCCCCGCGTTGACCACGTTGGCCTTTATGTGTTTGGTGAGGTAGTGGGGCGCACCGGGGCTGCTGTGCCGCATCACGACCATGTCCACCTTCATGGCCAGGATGTTGTTGACCGTATCCAGCAGGGTTTCTCCCTTCTTGACTGAGCTTCCCGAAGCCGAAAAGTTCACCACGTCGGCCGACAGGCGTTTTTCTGCCAGTTCGAACGACAGGCGGGTGCGGGTGGAGTTCTCGAAGAAAACGTTGGCAATGGTAATATCACGCAGCGAAGGAACCTTCTTGATGGGGCGGTTGATGACCTCCTTGAATTGCCCGGCTGTATCCAGAATAAGCTGAATGTCGGACTCGGTCAGTTCTTTGATACCCACCAGATGGCGGACGCTGAGGGCGGTTCGATGGGTCGATTGGGCCATGGGAAGGATGATACCGCTTCGGCGGTCCGATAAAATTGGGCAAAGATAGACCGATGAACGATAAAGTCACCAGCCAATAGCCCAATTCAGTTATTTCGGAACGGAAATAGGGCGATTCAACGTGCGATTCAACGGGCGATTCGCTCATCGGCCGACTAAGCTGACGGGTACTGAACGAACCGTGTAGTAGGCTGAGAACCTGCCCATGGCATTGGCAATAAACCGGATGCCGGAAACGAAACAAATACCAACGGATTTTAGGGGGTGGAAGGGATAAGGTGAACTCAAGTCACTTTGAATTTCTTAACTTCGGGTATGGCAAGTCAAAAAGTGCGTTCGGTTTCGGCGTTCAACAATGGGCTAAAGCTAAGGGGATTTACTGTCTTTCAGATAGAAGGCGATGGTGCGGCAACCCGCATGTACAGCCGGAAGGACTTTTATGAAATCTGCCTGACTGGGTCACTGCTTTTGCTGTTCCAGCAGGGAGGTTGATGTTGAGAACGCTTCTCAACTCGCTTTCGAGTTTAGTTCCCGATACTCATTGGGCGACACGCCCACTTTTTGCTTAAAGAACCGGGTAAAATGCTGCGGATATTTAAAGCCCAAATCGTAAGAAATTTCACTGACCGATTTCGTGGTATCGAAAATCCGTTCTTTGGCCAGATCAATCACATGAAGCTGGATGTATTCCAGCGCCGATTTGCCGGTTTCTTTCTTGATTAAATCGCCAAAGTAGTTGGCTGACAGGTGCAATTCACCGGCGAAGTGGGCTACCGTTGGAACACCATCGGTTCTCAGCTTATCCCCTGCCAAATACTCGTTTAATTTCTGCTCAAACTGCTCCATTACACCCTGATTGGCCTGCTCACGGGTGATAAACTGGCGGTCATAAAAACGCAAACAGTATTTCAGCAGCAATTCAAGATTGGCTACAATCAACCGCTTACTGTGCCGGTCAATATTTTGAGCAATTTCGCTGGCAATATTCGCAAAGCAGACATCCACAAGTTCTCTTTCTTTGTCAGAAACGTGCAGGGCTTCGCTCGATTGATAGCTGAAAAAGGAGTATTCGTGAATCTGCTTCCCTAAGCTGGTGCCTTTTATAAGGTCGGGGTGAAAGATGAGGGCTTTGCCAAAGGGTTGATGGATTTCCCCTTCCGGTTCGTTGGTAATGATCTGCCCAGGTCCAAAAAAGACGATAGTTCCTTCAGCATAATCATAGTATTTGTTACCGTATCGCAAATCACCACAGTTAGTTTCTTTGATGATGATGGCGTAAAAACCCACCGTAAACTTCGTTCTTTCCAACAGGGCAGATTTGTTCAGATCAACCAAACTGATGAGCGGGTGCTGCGTCTTGTTGTTGAACATATCGCAGTACTTTTTTATGGTATCGTAGATAATCATAGCCTACTTTTTTAATCAAAACTATATAAGAGGAGACTGCTTTGCATCGCCATCAGTAAAAGTGGTAGGTATAACCGTAAAATGTATACAGACAGGCGTATGCGCATGGGCTAACTTTACATTTAATTAAGCTATTAGCCCCATAACTCCCTTAACCATCGTACCATGACAAATTCCTTGCTGATGGTTTTTGCTTCTACCGGCCCAAAACTTCACCGGTAAGGCGTGGGACTACAGTTTGGTTGCCAATGATAGTACGAACAACACGCTGGTTGGCAACGTCCCTACCCGTGCGCTGGCATTTTTGGCCGAATAAATACCGATTAACTCCGTAAAACGGCAACACAATGGAAGAGTCAAACGAGTCGACGATTAGTCGGCGTGAAATGATTGTTGGAACGACCGCTGCCGTTGCCGCGATTACCCTCTTTAACGGGACGGGTACGCAGGCCGCCCCGCACACGGTTCCGCTTTCAAAAGCGAAGGTGTCCTTTACGGTGAACGGGCAACCCCACGACCTGGAAATGGATACCCGGACCACCCTGCTCGATACCCTGCGAGAACACCTGCACATTACGGGCACTAAAAAAGGCTGTGACCACGGGCAATGCGGTGCGTGTACGGTGCTGGTCAATGACCGACGGATCAATTCCTGCCTATCGCTGGCTCTCCAGCACCAGGGCGATACCATCACCACCATCGAAGGGCTGGGAACGCCGGACAAGCTACATCCGATGCAGGCGGCTTTCATCAAGCATGATGGATACCAGTGCGGCTACTGCACACCGGGGCAAATTTGCTCGGCGGTCGCGGTGCTGGCTGAAATCAAGGCGGGTATCCCCAGCCACGTGAGTGCCAGCCTGACGGAGAAGCCACAGGCCACCACGATGGAACTGCGCGAACGGATGAGCGGCAATATCTGCCGGTGTGGAGCCTATTCCAATATGGCCGAAGCGATGAGCGAAGTAGCCGGAAAAACAGCTTAACTGGACAAGGTCTTATGAAAACATTCACCTACGAGCGCGTTACTACGCCTGCCGAAGCAGCCGCTGCCGCAGCCCGGACACCGGGATCGAAATTTCTGGCCGGTGGCACCAACCTGCTCGATTTGATGAAGCTGGAAATCGAAGCCCCACAGCACATCATCGAT
>CAWARB010000045.1:0-154866 GCA_963784335.1 uncultured Cytophagales bacterium
CGCCCGAATTGACAACCGGCGAACGAGTTTTTACGTTTGCCCGGAGTGTGGCGACATTGGCTGTGGGGCCGTAACGGCCAAAATCGAGGTAACTCAACAGCAGGTCATCTGGAAGGAGTTCGGGTACGAAACAGACTATTCAGAACCCGACCTTTCGCGTTATCAGGAAATTGGCCCCTTCATGTTTGAGCGAACGGCTTATTTTAAAACGTTCGAAAAGCTGCGCAGACAGATTTTAGAACGGTAGTTTCCCCAGGTCCACATTCCCCCCGTTAGAATGATGCCGATTTTCTGTCCGGCAAATTGTTCTTTGTGTTTCAGCACGGCGGCCAGGGGCACGGCGCAGGATGGCTCGATAATGATTTTCATCCGCTCCCACACCAGTCGCATGGCGGCAATAATTTCCGCATCAGAAACCGTCAGAATGTCGGTTACGTGCGCCTGAATAATAGCCAGTGTCCGTTCGCTCAGGCTGGTCATCAGGCCATCGGCAATGGTGTTGATGTACGGCGCTTTCTCCACCTGTCCACTCCGAAACGATAGAATAGCATCGGCTGCGCCCTCCGGCTCTCCGGCAATAACGCGGGTACTGGGCGACAGATAATGCGTAGCCAGGGCTGTTCCGCTGAGTAGCCCTCCCCCACCAACGGGGGCCAGAATCACATCAAACGGCTGGTCCTGACCAGCAGTCCTCAATCAGTTCTTTGGCGGCTGTGGCCTGCCCGGCAATGACGCGGTCATCATCAAAGGGGTGAACCAGTACGGCTCCCGTCCGTTGCATCACGTCCCGAACCCCGGCCTCGCGGGCATCGAGGGTTGGTTCGCATTCGATTACGTCGGCTCCGTATCCCAGAACAGCCTCTTTTTTTACTTTCGGAGCCGTGCGGGGCATCACGATGTAGGCAGGCAGGCCCACCTGACGGGCGGCAAAGGCAACGGCCTGGGCATGATTACCCGACGAGTGCGTGGTAATGGCCGCCCCTTCTTTGTTGCTGCGCTACCTGCAACACGGCATTCAGCCCACCCCGCGCCTTGAAAGCCCCTATTTTCTGAAAGTTTTCACATTTAAAGAACTACTTCCGCCCCGGCGCGGTCATTAATCGTCTGATTGGTCAGTACGGCGGTACGATGAATATAAGGCCGGATGCGGTCGTGCGCCGTTTGAATGGTATCGAGTGTAATCATGCGGCCAAGTTACGCAGGAAACCCATTGGCACTGCGTTAAACCCTGGCCCGCGGCATAAATCGAATGAGTAAGTTTTCATCCATTTTTATCTTTACCGGGTGAGTAATCGTTTACCTGAATTTATCGCCAAAATTCGTTTTCTATGACTACCAATCGTCGACAATTTTTACAGCAGGCTGCCGGCACGATGGCGGGTATGGCTCTGTTGCCGTCTGTTTTTGCCGAAGCCCCCACAAAGAAGATGTTCTTTGATATTTCGCTGGCCGAGTGGTCACTGCACAAAGCCCTGTTTGGCAAGAAGATTACCAATCTGGATTTTCCGGGCATTGCCCGCAAAGAGTTCGACATCAGCATCGTGGAGTATGTCAACCAGTTTTTCAAGGATAAAGCACGGGATAAAACCTACCTGAACGACCTGCTGACGCGCTGCAAGGACAATGGCATCACCAATAACCTGATTATGATTGATGGAGAGGGAAATCTGGGTGCTTCGGACGCTGCGGAGCGCGAAAAAGCCATTGAGAATCACCACCAATGGGTTGAATGCGCGAAATACCTGGGCTGTAAAACCATCCGGGTTAATGCCGCCGGGCAGGGCACTGCCGACGAGGTAGCCAAAGCGGCCGTTGAAGGCCTGAGTAAACTGGGCGAGTTTGCCAAGACCATGAATATCAACGTCATCGTGGAGAATCATGGCGGGTATTCCTCAAATGGCCAGTGGCTGTCGGGTGTAATGAAACAGGTCAATATGAAGAATGTGGGAACGCTGCCTGACTTCGGCAATTTCTGTATCAAGCGGGGCGAAAACCGTACCTGTGCTGAAGAGTATGACCGCTATAAAGGTACCAAAGAACTGATGCCCTTCTCCAAAGGGGCTTCGGCTAAATTCTACGATTTCGATGCCAACGGCAACTGCGTAGAGACCGACTATAACCGCATCCTGAAAATTGTCAAAGACAGCGGTTTCAAGGGTATCATGGGTATTGAATATGAAGGCAGTGCCGTGGAAGAGTACGAGGGTATCCGTAAATCAAAAGCCCTGCTGGAGCGCGTCGGACCGATCGTGTAACTGGTCACTGCACTAACCGGGTGTTTATTTCTGACCGGTTTGGGCAATACGCCCGGTTAGTGCAGTAACTTATTCTCCAGGGCATATTTGACCAGCGTGGCCGTGTTGGTACAGTTTAATTTACTGAGCATGTTGGCCCGGTGCGTTTTAACCGTAAGCGGGCTGAGAAACAGCTTTTGGGCAATCTGCTCATTGGTCATGCCACCCACAATCAGCGTTAGCACATCACGCTCCCGCTGCGTTAATGTCTGGGTAAACACCTGGCTGGGAAGCTTCCGATTGGCCACGCCATGAAACACGACCGGAGTCAACTCCGGACTAATATAAATCTGGCCCCGGTTAACGGTATCCAGTGCTTTTAGTAAATCGGCTTTACCTGTATTTTTGGCCAGGTAGCCATCCGCACCCGCCCGCAGCATAGCCCGCACAGTATCATAGTTACTGGACATGCTGATAGCCAGCACCCGCACCCCGGGAAACTGCTTCTTTATCTGCTTCGTCGTTTCGATACCGTTCAGTTCGGGCATTTCTACATCCATCAGTACGCAATCGGTGGGCGTTTTGGCCAATACAGCCAGTACCTCTACCCCGTTGCAGGCCTCTCCTACCACCTCGCAGGTTTCGATTCTATCGAGCAGGCTACGCAGCCCGTCCAGAAAAAGCTGGTGGTCGTCGGCAAGCAGAATACGGGTTGGGGCCATACAGTAGTATAGTAGATCAATTCATTATTTTCAGGCCGAATGTATAAAAAGGTGTGGATATATTGCACACGCCTTCTTTGATGAACGATGACAGGCACAACGGTAAAAAGTATGGTGTGGATAGAAATAAATTTCTGCTGCAAATATCGTTGGCGGAGTGTTGGCAGAAATCAGCCAAAAGGTGTAATAGTAACCGTACTCCTTTAGCAGTAGAAACGGGGGTATTTACCCGGTCTGTTCAGGAGAAAAATACCCTAATCGTGGTATTGCGCAGTGCCCTTGTCCACCCTACTTTTGAGCAAGTAACTAACCACACTCAACATGAATCAGTCAATCAGTATCCATTTACTGCTGCATGGCTGGCTCATGCTCCTGGCAACATCAGAGAACCCGGCCGAAGCACAGCTGCCCTACACGGTTCAGCACTATACGCTTCGGGATGGGCTGGCGCAGGGGGGTGCGTATTACATGCTCAAAGATTCACGCCGATATTTGTGGTTTATGTCGCAGAATGGGCTGACCCGATTCGATGGTACCCACTTCGTCAACTACTACTCCTCCCAAACGGACCCCGGCAGCGGGCCCACCGGCGAAACGGGGAACGGCCTGGCAGAAGACCCGGATGGCGATTTATGGTTCGGGACAGAGAAGTGCCTGAACCACTATATTCGGGCTACGGATCGGTTCGTTCCGATTTTTTCAGTCGATAAGCGGGGCAAACCAATCCGTAGCCATACCTACGTTATCGATGCCGATTCGGCTCGTATCTGGTACATCAATGAGGCCGAGGGCTTGTGTAGCCTCAATCGGCGAACGGGCAAACGAACGCCTTACTCGGCTGCCCTGCGCTACACTTCCTCATACGATAATGAGTACATCAAGCACCAGCCCTCCACAAAGGAAATATGGATGCTTCTGCCGGACAACGGCGTGTTATCTTTCAATTACCAGACGGGAAAGACGCGCTCCTTTTTCAGTCGCCGGCGAGATAACCGGTCGGGTACTCCCCGTAAGTTCTCGGCGCTGTACCCCGACCCCGACGGTACGATTTGGCTGGCCAACACCGATATGCTGGCCGCCTTTAACCCTGGCACTGGCCAAACTCGTTTTTACCCGACACCCCACAAGCCGGGGTCTGATTTTACGGCCGCCATTGAACCCGATGGCCGGGGTAACCTATGGCTGGCTACCGGCACTGATGGCATTTACCAGTTCAGCAAAGCGCAGCGAACCTGGACGGGGACGTTACGACATGACCCTTACAATGCTAACAGCCTGGCCACCAATGCTATTTCAGAACTACTGATTGACCAGGAAGGCGTTGCCTGGATAAACACCGACCCGGTTGGTTTGGATAAACTGACGTTCGACACCTATGGCGTTCGTCATTACGATACACACCCAAAGAAAGCGCCTTCACTCAATACGCCTTCGGTTTTAGGCGTGGTGGAAGACCGGGAGAGCAACCTATGGATTGGTCTGTACATGGGTGGTATCGATGTACTCAACCCGAAAACAGACCGTATTATCCACCATTACGAAAGTACCGGACAGCCGGGCAGCCTGCCATCCAGGTCAGTCCACAGTTTGTATCACGACCGGGCGGGACGCATCTGGGCGGGTACGGGCAACGGTCTTTGCTACTACGACGAATCGACCGGTTCATTCATTCGGGTTCCGCTACGCTGGTCCATACCGGAACCCGGAGATAACCGAATTCGGGCGATGGCAGAAGTGGGCAATGGGCAGTATTATATGGCTACCGGCAGCGGCATGTACCGGTTCGATAAGGCTACCAACCGAATGGATCTTCTGGCTGATTCCACGGTATGGTTTACCCGGGCCCTGTATTATGACGCAAGAACCCGCTACCTGTACGCAGGCAGGCGAAGGCGGGATTTGGTCTGCTACGACGACAGTGCTGGTTCGCTACGGGTGCGCTACACAGCTTTTCACAGCCTGAATATTCAGGCTGTCACGCCCGATACTGACCCGGACCGGCTCTGGGTGGCTACGAACAATGGGCTTTACTTAATACAGGCAGCCAACGGGAAGATACTACGCGCCTGGCACGAAAGAGACGGCCTGCCCCATCGAGTCGTATACAGTGCCTTAGCCGATAAAAATGGTAACCGCTGGATCAGTACAGATCGGGGTATAGCCGTACTAAACCCCAGGACCGGGCATATCCGTCGTGTCCGCTCCATTGAACCGACTGAATTCAACAACATGTCCTACCTGTCTGCCTCGTCCGGGGAATTCTACTTTGGCAGTGCAACCGGTCTTTACCGGTTCGACCCACTACGCCAGAATCCAGGGAATCATGCCCTGGACGTAAACTTTACCGGTTTACTCCTCAACGACCAGACGGCCAAACCCGACTCAAATCTTACTGAACTCCACCAGCTATCCCTGCCCCCCAATCAGCGTACGCTGACGTTACAATTCAGCGTTATCGACTACTTCAGCAGTGGTCAGAATCACTACCGCTACCGGCTGACCGGCTACGACCGAAACTGGGTTGAAAGTGGACCGGTTAACACGGCCCGCTATGCCAACCTGCCACCGGGTCATTACCTGTTCGAAGTTCTGGCGGCTGATGCAGAAGGTCGCTGGACGAAACAGCCCCGCCAGCTGGCTATCACGGTAACACCCCCCTTCTGGCGCACAACGTGGTTTATATGGCTCGCTTTTTTGCTGACGGGTGGCCTTATCTACATGAGTTCCCGTGCCTACCTGAAAGGACGGCTTCGGCGGCAACGGCGGGAGTTTCAGTTACAGACAGCGTCGCAACTGGCCGAACGGGAACGGCTGGCCCGCGACCTTCATGACCACATCGGCCCCGATGTGATTGCGCTGAAACTTCAACTCGAAGCTTCCTGCGAAGACCTCAGGAATGACCCAGCTGCCGCCGTTCTAAAGCGATTGATCAGCCAGACCGATTGTATCGTGGCCGATATCAGGCAGGTTTCGCACGCGCTGATGCCCGTAGAACTTCAGCAAAGGGGATTGCCAGAAGCCCTGCAGTTATTTATCCGACAAGTGAACCACCGACTGGCTGGCCCTGAAATAAGTTTTACGTATTCAGTGAACGTAGACTTGCCTGAACACACACAACAGGCACTCCTTCAGGTAGCGAAAGAACTAATAAACAACTCCTTAAGACACGCCCAAGCCACCCTTATCGATGTAGAAGTGTACCAGACTGATCAGCAGGTTCACCTCATTGTATCGGACAATGGGCGGGGCTATAACCCAAATGAGTTAGTAAAGCAGCAGTCTGGTATTGGTCTGCGCAATATCAGAACTGTGATTAAAAATCAGCGCGGTCGCCTGACTATCGTCCCAAAACCAACCCGTGGAATGAGCCATCAGGTGATTGTTCCCGTTTAATCGGATCGGGCTTATTTCAAACTCCCCATGCCCCCATCGATACCGATTATCTGCCCCGTTATCCAACTGGCCTGATCGGTAAGGAGGTAAGCAGCCATACTGGCAATATCGGCCGGAGTGCCAAACCGGTTGAGTGGGTGGCGTTTATTACCGGCTTCGCGTTTGTTGTCGTCGGCCAGCAGGAAGCCAGCCAGTGGGGTATCCGTCAGAGAGGGAGCGATAGCGTTGACCCGCACATTGAACGGGGCCAGCTCAGCCGCCAGCGATTTGGCCAGCCCCTCTACCGCCGACTTGGCCACCGATACGGACGAGTGCATGCCCATACCCAGTTTGGCAGCAACGGTACTGAACAGCACGATACTGGCCGATTTAGATTTTTTGACGGTCGCGTAAGCCGCATGTATCGCGCCAACGGCACCCAGCACGTTCACCTCGAAATCGTGCCGGTAATCGTCCGGTGTCAGGCGGTGAAAGGGTTTGAGGTTGATGGTTCCGGGGCAGTACACCAGCCCGTGCAGAACGTCGGGCAGTTGATTGAGGGCTTCCGCAGCGGGAGTCTGCGTAACATCCCAGGTCATGTGCGTTGACTGAATTCCTTCGGGCTGGGTACGGCCAGCCGTAAAGAGCGTTGCGCCCTCCTCCTGTAGTTGCCGGGCCAGGGCCTGGCCAATACCCGAACTAGCTCCAATGATGAGTATGTTTTTATCCTTCATGATGGTCGTATAAACTAACAATGCGGATGTCCAACGATATAGTCAGGCACCCGCATCATTAAATTAACCGTTTAATTAAATTGTTATACTCGGCTGTGCTACGTAGCGTAACAACTCCTGCCGCGTACTCTCCTCGTCAAATTTCCCGCTGTACGACGACGTAATGGTGGAGCTGTTCACATCCCGCACGCCCCGCGTCGATACGCACAGGTGTTTGGCATCAATGATCACGGCCACATCCTCGGTGTCCAGTACCCGCTTCAGTTCTTCGGCAATCTGCATGGTAAGCCGCTCCTGCACCTGGGGCCGTTTGCAGAAATACTCCACAATCCGGTTTAGTTTCGATAGGCCAATTACCTTACCGCTGGAGATGTAGGCCACGTGTGCTTTACCGAGGATAGGGACAAAGTGGTGTTCGCAGTACGTCTGAACGGTGATGTCTTTTTCCACCAGCATCTCATTGTACTTAAACTTATTGTCGAACAGCGTAGCCTTGGGTTTATTAGCCGGGTTTAACCCGCTAAACACCTCATTGACGTACATTTTGGCAACCCGCCGGGGGGACCCGTTCAGGCTGTCGTCCGTAAGGTCGAGGCCCAGAATGGTCATTATCTCCCGAAAATGCTCTTCAATCAGGTCAATTTTAAGGGCATCATCTATTTCAAACGCATCGGCGCGCATGGGCGTATCGATAGACGAAGCACCGTGGGCGTCACCCAATTCATCCCCTAATTCGTCGTGGTAACCGTTCAGCGCGAAACTGTTTTTGTGGTTGCCATTTAGCGGGGTTCCGTTAGACTGGGTATTCGACGAAGTTCCGTTCAGTTTCATACAATCTGATTTTAAGGTCTAAGCCCTCGCTTAGCTTGTTGCGTAAAATGGTATAAATAACAATGGCAATGTTTTCGGCCGACGGATTCAGGTCGGCAAACTCATCGGTATCGAGGTTTAAGTTTTTGTGGTCGAACCGGTCGGTGACGTGTTCTTTTATCAGGTCGCCAAGGTACTTCATGTCCATCACGTAACCCGTTTCGGGGTCAACCGGGCCAGTCACCTGCACAATCAGATCGTAGTTGTGACCATGAAAATTGGGATTGTTGCATTTGCCGTATACCCGCGTGTTCTTCTCATCCGACCAGGTTGGATTGTTCAGCCGGTGAGCCGCGTTGAAATGCTCCTTTCGGAACACCGCAACCCGTGGAGCAGGGTCAACTGGGGCAACGGCCCTGTCAGCCTCTACTGGGGGATTATCCATAATAAACTAAATCGAAATAGGGTTCGATCAACCTGTCGTTACAAAGTATGTGTACAACACAGGCAGACAGCAGAGCGAGTAGCCAGGACGCTCTTTCGTATGCGTTTGTTTATAGTAAACCAGTGGGTTCGGTGTTTTGTTCAACGTTTTACTAAAAACATTAAACAACAAACGAACGGGTTCAATTCAATAACGCCCGCTTATCCGGTAATGTTCCCATTCATCTAAACCGTTCCAGGGTACGGAACCTGACAGGCACAGTGCCCGTTTTGTCGCCATGTACCGCTTAAGAAAGATTATGCTTCTAACTGTATTCATCCTTACCGGCCTGTTGGCAACTACGTTCCTGTTCATGCAGCAAAGCACCTTCGGGCGCGACCCTGCCGAAGTTCGTCTGGAACGAATCAAACGCTCACCCAACTACCGGGAGGGGGTATTTCAAAACCTGGAACCTACTGCCGTGATGAAGGAAGACGCGTCGTACATGGGTATGATGAAGGATTTCTTCAACAAGGCCCCCGACAACGTTCCCAAGCGCCCCCTGCCTTCCGTGAAAACCGACCTTAACGTGCTCCCCGATTCGGTGCCTTCCGTAGTCTGGTTTGGGCATTCGTCTTACCTGATCAAGTCGAAAGGAGTCGTTGTGCTGATGGACCCGGTTTTTAGCGGCAATGCGTCGCCGGTTTCTTTTTTCGGCAAATCGTTTCCGGGAACGGATGTGTATGGCGTGGATGACATGCCCGCTATTGACATGCTGGTTCTTTCGCACGATCACTACGATCACCTTGATTATGAGACCATCACCAAGCTCATTCCAAAGGTCAAGAAATTCTATACGGCGTTGGGCGTAGGAGCTCACCTGGAACGATGGGGCGTACCCGCCGACCGGATTGTGGAATTTGACTGGTGGGAACATAAATCCGTTTCGACCAACGTCGACCTGACAGCCGTTCCGGCGCGGCACTTTTCGGGGCGCAGTTTCGCCCGGGGCAAAACCCTGTGGACGGCTTTTGTGCTCAACCTGCATGGCTATCGGCTGTACCTGGGTGGCGATTCGGGTTACGGCAAACACTTTAAAGACATTGGCGATAAGTACGGTCCTTTCGATCTGGCCATGCTCGAATGTGGGCAGTATGGCAAGGACTGGCCCAACATCCACCTGTTTCCGGAAGAAGTAGCTACGGCCGCGCAGGATTTACGGGCAAAGACGATTCTGCCCGTTCACTGGGCTAAATTTTCGTTATCGGTCCACGGCTGGACGGAACCCGTTGAACGGTTTACCAGGCGGGCGGCTGAACTGAAGCTGGATGTAACTACGCCCATGATTGGCGAGCCTGTAGTGCTGAACACGAACTACCCCCGGACCCCCTGGTGGAACTACTGAATCAGGGTGGGGAAAATTAGGTCTTTCACCGCTTATTCTGAACGTTCTGGTAGGCCGAATAGGCCCCGTACCCTACCAGAGCCGCAATAACGCCGTACACCCAGATGGGTATGTTTTGCCCAACGATAATCAGGTAGAGATAAGCGGATATGAAAAAGAAGCCCGTCAGTAAAATGGGCACAACCACGGATTTATGCTGGCGCAGCCGCCGGATAACCCAGCTTAATGAAAGTAAAAAAAAAGGGATGGCGCCCACGTAAATACCGCCGAATACCAGCGGGTTAACATGGTATTTTTCGCCAAGACTCCAAAACCATTCCTGTACCTGACTCCACCATTCCATAGCTGTCTGTTTAATTCATGCGGTAATTCTATTTCCCCGTCAATTGGGCTGAACACTGCCTGCCTGATAACTTACTCAATTCGGCCGAACAGCGTTTTGAGGGATTCGGTCAGCGTAGGCTGATTGACCGGGGCATTTCCCCACCCTTTTGCAGGAATGGTCACCGCCAGCGATTTGCCCGTTTGTCCCACCCCAATAAGCAGGGTATTGACGTGATCCGGCTTTTGGTTGTTCCTATCAGGCATGAACCGTGCCCATGCTATTATGTTCACATTTCCTGTCCCGGCAACCCCGGCCTTGCTCAATTAGCTAACCTGCTCTATAGTACGTACAGCGGGTTGCCTGCGTATCTGGCAGGTAATAAATAGTCTCATCCGGCAAAGGCGTATGTTTTTTACGTTGAAACTCCGTTCTTTGAACAGAAAACACTTACTGTGCCGCGCATTCCTTATGCAAACCCCTACCCGACGTCAGTTTATTCGTACAGCCGCCCTGACGGGGGCGGCAACGTCCATTTTCCCGACGATTCTCACCAACGCGAAACCCGCCGACGCTAAAGTGCGGCTGGCCTTCATCGGCGTAGGGGGACGGGGGCGCAGTCACGTACAGCAGGCTCTCTACCGGGATGATGTCGAGATAACCGCCCTGTCCGACCCCGCCCCCGAGGCCATCAGCCGCACAATGGCCATGATTGGAAAAGCAGGCCGCAAAGCGCCCGCTACATACGGCAAAGGGGATGAGGGTTTCCGGGAGATGCTCAAGCGCGACGATATCGATGGGGTAGTGATTTCCACCCCCTGGGAATGGCATGTTCCAATGGCTGTTGCCACGATGGAAGCCGGAAAATATGCCGGGATAGAGGTCTCGGCAACGGTGACACTGAAGGAATCCTGGGATCTGGTCAATGCGTTCGAGAAAACCGGATCACACTGTATGATTTTGGAAAACGTATGCTACCGGCGCGATGTGCTGGCCATCCTGAACATGATCCGGAAAGGCATGTTTGGCGAGATGACCTACGCTCATTGCGGCTATCAGCACGATTTGCGTAACATCAAATTTAACGACGGCAAACCGACGGGGGGCGTTGGCGCGGAGTTTGGGGCCAAGGGGTACTCCGAAGCCCACTGGCGTACCCAGCACTCCGTTGACCGCAACGGCGACCTGTATCCCACCCACGGTCTGGGTCCCGTGGCCCACTGGCTCAATATTAACCGGGGTAACCAGTTCACGCACCTGACCAGTATGGCCACCAAAAGCCGGGGGTTGCACAAGTACGTGGTGGATAAGGGGGGAGCGAATCACCCTAATGCCAATGTCAATTTCAAACTCGGCGACGTGGTAACCACCATGATTCAGTGCGCCAACGGCGAGAACATCGTTATCATCCACGATACCAACTCGCCCCGCCCCTACTCGCTTGGCTTCCGGGCGCAGGGTACGGACGGGATCTGGATGGACGACAACGACATGATTTATCTGGAAGGTACCAGCCCCAAGCCCCACAGCTGGGAACCCTTCGCGCCGTATCAGGACACGTACGATCATCCCCTCTGGAAACGCCACGTGCAAACGGCTGAGAACGCCGGACACGGTGGTATTGACTTCTTCGTTCTTCGGGCCTTCATCGAATCCATCAAAGCTAAAACGGCACCGCCCATCGACGTATATGATGCCGCCGTCTGGAGCGCTATCAGCCCCTTGTCGGAGGAGAGTATTGCCGGGGGTAGCAAGGCCGTTGAGATTCCCGATTTCACGCGGGGTAAGTGGAAAACCAACAAACCCATTTTTGGGCTGACGGATAATTATTAACCCCTCACTTATCGATTATTCTGGTTCTTTTTCTACTTTGTAAAATAATTTAAAATCTATTCCTTTTACCTGCCTTTAACGACTTCCTAAACGAATGACTCCAGCTACTGCTCCTGCCAAAACCCAGAATTACGTTGGCCCACTGCTCATTATCGGTGCGCTTTTCTTTGTCTTTGGCTTCGTTACGTGGGTCAACAGTGTATTGATTACCTTTTTCAAGCAGGCGTTTAATTTAACCTCCTTCCAATCAACGCTGGTAGCATTCGCGTTTTTCATTTCGTACACCATCATGGCCATTCCTTCGTCGGCCGTACTAAAACGGACGGGCTTCAAAAACGGGATGTCGATAGGCCTGGTGACGATGGCTATCGGTACGCTGATTTTTGTACCAGCGGCTAAAGCGGTATCCTACCCACTGTTTCTGGTTGGGCTGTTTATTATCGGCATCGGGCTTACCGTGCTGCAAACGGCCTCGAATCCCTACGCTACCATCCTGGGTCCGCGCGAGAGCGCAGCCCAGCGCATTAGTTTTCTGGGTATTGCCAACAAACTCGCCGGTATTTGCAGCCAGTTTATTTTTGGCGGGCTGCTCCTGTCGGGAGCCAACGAAGTGATCAACGCGGCTTCGCTCGAAAAGGTCGTTACTCCCTATCTGATTCTGACCGGCATTCTTATTGTGCTGGCGGGGTTGATCCGCTTCTCCAACCTGCCGGAAGTATCGGAGGAGCAGGACGACGTACCGACTGATACTACGGCCATTCACACCAGTGTCTGGCAATTTCCGAACCTGGTGCTGGGCGTACTGGCCCTGTTCTGTTACGTGGGAGCCGAAGTCATCACCGGCGATTTGATTATCAGCTACGGCCACGCCATTGGCTTCACCAACGATGAGGCTAAACACTTCACCACCTACACCCTGATTGGTCTGCTGGTAGGTTATATGCTGGGTATCATTATGATTCCCCGCTACATCAGCCAGCAAAACGCCCTGCGCTACGGCATGATCCTGGCCTTGTTGCTCACGGTGGGCGCCCTGGTAACGGACGGGTTTGCCTCGGTACTGTGCATTGCGCTGATGGGTTTTGCCATCTCGCCCACGTGGCCTGCCATCTGGCCACTGGCGTTGAACCGGCTCGGCAAGTTCACCAAGCTGGCCTCTGCCCTGCTGATTATGGGGATTTCGGGTGGTGCCCTGCTCCCACTGCTGCATGGATACCTGACCGATACCGTTAGCCCAAAAGCGGCTTACGCCCTGCTGCTTCCCCTGTTCGGGTTTATCCTGTACTACGCCATATCGGGGCACAAGAAAACGAATTGGTGAGACGCTTCAGACTGGCGATTTTTCGAATAGCTGTTGCTGCTGGCCAAATCAACTGGCAGAAACATGTACTTGTTAAAATGGCGGAACGGCCTGTTTTACAGAAGGATATAATTCATGTTTTGCTTTCTGGAGAAGTGATTCGAGACTATGGTAATGACAGACCTTTTCCAAGCATATTGCTGTTGGGATGGATAGATGAACGACCTCTGCATGTAGTGGCGGCTTTCGACGATGAGACGACTACAGCCTTCATTATTACAGCGTACGAGCCATCGCCTGATATTTTTGAGTCAGACTATAAAACCAAACGAGCATGAACTCCTCACGTTGCCCAGTATGCAATGGGTATAAAGAACCGGGTTTTACCACATTCACGGCTGACCTCGGCGAAAACCTTGTTGTGATCCGTAATGTGCCAGCTACCATTTGCAATCAGTGTGGTGAGGAGTGGATTGACAACAAGATCGCTCAACAAGTAGAAACGGTTGTTGAAGAAGCCCGCGCTAAAAAACATCAGATAGAGGTTCTATCTTTTTAAGAATTGGCAGGTTACTGTCTTTTCATCTCCGGAATAACAGTATGATAGCGATCAGGCATTAATCTATACCACCTTAGTAGCCCGCTGGGCGGGAAACCAGGATGTTAGGATGGTCACGATAATGGCCAGAAGACCCGTTAGAACGATGTCCCGCACATCCAGACGAACCGGGTAGGCATCAATGATGGAACTGACGGTTCCCATCCGGATGAAGCCGTACTGCTCCTGAGCCAGGCAAATCAGAATGCCCAGTGCCAGCCCGGTAAATGCCCCTACCAGAGCAATGATGGCCCCCTCGGTCAGGAAAATCCGGCGAACCATTGATTTCGTAGCACCCAGCGCGAACAGAATCCGGATATCAGCTTTCTTCTCGATAACCAGCATCGACAGGGAGAAGAAAATGTTGATACTCGCCACCAGGATGATAAACGAGAGTGTCAGGGCAACGAATAATTTTTCTATATAAATGGCCCGGTACAAATCAATATTCAGGTCATCACGGCTTTTTACGTCGAGTTTGGCCCCCGCAACGGCCTGTAAAGCCTTTTTGACCCCTTCTTCATTGGTACCGGGCAGGAGTTGAATCTCAAGACTCGTTACCTCACCCGGCTGGTATTCGAATAAATTCCGGGCCACCGCCAGGGGAGACAGCACGAAATTATCGTACTTCGACTCAATGAAAAATATACCCGACACGGTCAGGGATTCACTGTTGAACGCATCGGGATTGAGTACACTGAACGATTTACCGCTTTCCGGGTAAAGTACCTCCAGGGGTGTTAGAATATCCACTGGCGAAATAGACAGGTCGTTACGAACCCCATCGGCTACGATGGCGTAGTTAACACCATCCCGCTGGAGCAGTAACCGGCCTTCCAGCATGGCCGAATCCAGTTGCTGTCGCTGCAGGTAATTATCGTCTACCCCTTTCAGTTTAATAACCGTCTGAGCCTGGCCATAGCGGGCCAGGGCATTATCCTGCGCAACGGATGTAATGAATTGTACACCCGCTACCTGCTTCAGGCGATTCAGCAACGCGGGCGAAGCCACAAACCGTTTTCCCTGCCTGGGCGAAATGGTCATATCGGCCTCAAATGTCTTAAACATCTGCCGGTTCAACTCTTCCATTCCATTAAAAACCGACAGTACAACCACCAGCGTCATAGTCCCTACGCCCACGCCAAGCATAGACAGGATAGAGAGCCAGCTAATGAAGCTGCGCTTTTTACGGGAGAAAAAATACCGGCGGGCAATCCAGACGGGAAGGTTCATTTTATGAATGAGCGAATGAGGAATGAGGGAATGAGAGAATAGCTGACGGGATTGATCTACGTGAGCCAGTTGTACACTCATTCACTAATTCGCCCATCCGCAATTGGTAATCACTCATTCTATCATTCGCTCATTCAAAACTATTCCTCCTCTTCCGTTCGGGGGGGGATTTCCAGGCCCGAGAAGAGTTTATCCATCTTATCGGCATAGTCGGCCGTATCATCCAGGTAGAAGCTGACATCGGGTACAATGCGCAGTTGATGCCGGACCCGCTCGCCAAGGTGCTGCCGGAGCACTTTGCTCTTCTCCTGAATACTTTCCAGCAATAACTGCTTGTTTTTTGTGGCCAGAAAGCTCAGGTACACACGGGCTATACTCAGGTCGGGCGAAACGCGCACACTGGTAACGGTGATGAAAGCCCCGTTGAACAAATGCGGTACATCGCGCTGAAAAATCTCGCTTAAATCTCTCTGCAATTGCCGGGCAACTTTCTGCTGTCGTTTCGATTCCATAGCACTAAATAGGTAATGTATTTGCAAATATCCACCCATTTTTCCGTTCTGCCGAAATTGACTGTAAATTCGCCGTCAGCCAGTCGGTGAGTTAGTGAGTCAATTAGCCAGTCAGTGGCTGGCGCACAGAGCATTCATCTCAGCCACTAACTAACGGATCGACCGACTAACCAATCAACTCACCGACGGACTAACTGATTAACCTTGCTACGCTTTTTTCAATCGTATTTTCCTTACCAGTACGTTAGCTTGCTGGGTTTGCTGCTGCTGATTCGGCTGCCGTTGCTGCTTCACTCCTTCCCGCTCCTGATTCCGGAGCTGAACTGGATGATTGTTGGCGAACAGATCAGTCAGGGCAATTTACTGTACCGCGACATCTGGGATAGCGTGAGTCCCCTGTCGGCCCTGGTGTACTGGGGGATGGATACGCTGTTTGGCCGGTCGCTGGTTGCGCTGCACGGGGCGGCTACCCTGGTAGCGGTTTTTCAGGTCGTTTATTTCAATTACCTCATCAATACGCGGGATATTTTTCCGGAGCGCACCTTCTGGCCGGGCCTGCTCTACATGCTGTTCATGCACCTTTCCTTCGACTGCATGACGCTCTCTCCGGTGCTGATGTCAACCTGTTTTCTACTACTGGCCTTTGGCACCCTCGTGCGGCAGATGGATCGGCGGGGGGCCACCGACGAAGTATTTGAAGTGGGTTTTTACATCGGTATTGCGGCCCTTTTTTACCTGCCTTCCGCCCTGTTCATCATCTGGGCCGTGCTGTCGCTGCTTTTTTACACGGGCGCTACCTTCCGTCAGTATTCATTGTCGCTGTTTGGTTTCCTGTTTCCCTTTGCCACTACCATTCTTTTCTATTACCTGTTCGACAGCCTGGATGATTTCAACCGGAACCTGCTGGCGGCCGTTTTTCGGGTTCGTCAGTACTCACTGTCCGATTTTCAGTCGCTGCTGGTTTCCCTGTTTATTCCGCTGGGGCTGGGCGTGCTGGGTTTCGTGAGTTTGTTTAACCGGGCGGGCCGGTACGTCAACTTCCAGCAGCGCATTCAGCAAATTATGGCCATCTGGTTTGTGGTCGTCGTACTAACCATTGGGCTGATGCCTTTTCTGGCACCAATGATGTTTCTGAGTTTTGTGCCCCCCATGGCCTACTTCACTTACTTTTACTTCGAGGGAATCCGCCGGGCCTGGCTGGCTGAACTAACGTTCACGATTGCGTTTATACTGATTTTATTATTTTTTTATCAGGGTGCGCTGGGCCTCATTCCCGGCTCCGGACTGGGTCGACTGAGCAGCTTACAGGTACAACCATCCCCCCTGCCCAACACCATCCGAAACCAGCGTATCCTGATTATTGGCGAAGACCTGAGTGCGTATCGGTATAACCGGCTGGCGACACCGTACCTCAACTGGGATTTATCCAAGTATGACCTGAAAAACCTGGATAATTACGAAGCCGTCATTAACATATTCGACCACTTCCGGAAAGACCCGCCCGATTATATTCTGGACCGGGAAAACGTGATTGAGAAACTGTTTCAACGCGCGCCGGCACTGGCCAATCAGTATGAAAAAACGGCCATTGCGGATGTTTACAAAAGAAAATAGGGGCAGAACGGGGGTACCCGTGCGGTCGTAAATGAGCAGGTTTTAAGTGGTTTATTACCCGTACTATCTCCCCGGAAAACTATACGCACGATTTGCTGACTTATACGACTTACCAACATGGCTCCCTCTTTCATTAACAAACGCACTAACCTGTACATCTTCCTGAGCGGAGTCTTTCTGACCAATGCCCTGGTTGCCGAAATCATTGGTGTCAAAATCTTTTCGGTCGAAACCCTGCTGGGTACAAAACCCGCTCAGCTTCACCTGTTCAATGACTTTATCCTTGATTTCAACCTGACGGCCGGGGCGGTTATCTGGCCGTTTGTTTTCATCACCTCCGACATTATCAACGAATACTTCGGGAAGGCGGGCGTTCGGCGTATCTCCTTCCTGACGGCCGGATTCGTGGCCTTCAGTTTCCTGATTATTTTCGCCGTCACCGCCCTTCCGCCCGCTCAGTTCTGGCTCGATGTCAACGCAAAAGATGGGGCCGGAAACTCGATTAATATCAATAATGCCTTCCAGATGATTTTCCGGCAGGGGCTGGGCATCATCATTGGCTCACTGACCGCCTTTTTGATCGGGCAGATTCTGGATGTGTACGTGTTCCACTCCCTCCGTAAAATTACCGGCAGCAAGCAAATATGGTTACGGGCCACGGGTTCTACGCTCGTTTCGCAGCTGGTCGATTCATTCGTGGTGCTGGGAATTGCCTTCTACGTCTTCGGCAACTGGTCGCTGACGCAGGTGCTGGCTGTGGGCATTATCAATTACATCTATAAGGCCACCACGGCCATTGTGCTCACGCCCTTGCTCTACTTGGCCCACTATTTCATTGACCGTTATCTGGGCAAGGAACATGCCGAAGAGCTAGCGAATGAATCCGCCATGAGTTCATTTATGTGAACGGGCAAGGTGCCTGTTTCCAACCCCGTACTTATAGTCTATCAGGCTCCCGGAAACTTCAGTAACGTTTTGTATACCCACAAAAGAGCAGCCCCGCCGGTACCGGCGGGGCTGCTCAACTATAAATAAGTGTCACAGGAATCAACCGTGAAAGAAGTCCTTCATCTTGTCGAAGAAGCCTTTTTCATTTTTGTTGGGTTTTGGCTGGAAATTCGGCGAATGACGTAACTGCTCAAGAATCGATTTCTCCTCCATCGACAGTACTTTGGGCGTCCAGACGTTGACATGAACGATTTCGTCGCCCCGGCCGTAGCCATTCAACTCTTTGATACCTTTGCCTTTCAGCCGCAGCATTTTACCGCTCTGCGTTCCGGGTTCCAGGGTGATGCGGGCTTTGCCGTCGATGGTGGGTACTTCCACACTGGTACCGATAGCGGCATCGACAAAGCTGACGTACAGGTCGAAAACAACGTTGTTACCATCCCGTTTCAGGTCGGCATCTTCTTCTTCCTCGATAACAATGAGCAGATCGCCCGCTACACCACCACGCGGAGGAACGTTGCCTTTGCTGCCTACCGATAGCTGAATACCCTCGGCCACGCCGGCCGGGATTTTGATGGGAATAACATCTTCCTGCAATACCCGGCCTTCGCCAAAACAGGCATCACAGCGGTCAGTGACGATCTTGCCTTCACCACTACAGGTGGGGCAGGTACTGGTTGATACCATCTGACCCAGCATGGTGTTCACCACTTTACGGGTTTGGCCGGTGCCCTGACAGGTGGAACAGGTTTGAACGGCGGTACCATTTTTTGACCCGTTTCCCCCGCAGGTATTGCAGGTTACGTGTCGTTTTACCTTAATTTTCTTTTCTACCCCATTGGCAACTTCCTGGAGGTTCAGTTTCAGTTTGATGCGGAGGTCGGAGCCGCGCCGGACGCGCTGCCTTCCACCACCGCCCTGGGCTCCCCGGAAGAAACTACCAAAGGGCGAATCATCGCCGAACACATCGCCGAACTGGCTGAAAATATCTTCCATCGAAGGCCCACCGGCACCGTAGCCACCAGCTGCACCACCCATCCCCGCGTGACCAAACTGGTCGTACCGGGCTTTTTTGTTAGGGTCATTCAGTACATCGTAGGCCTCGGCGGCTTCCTTGAATTTTTCTTCGGCGGTGGGGTCATCCGGGTTCTTGTCGGGGTGGAATTTGATGGCCATCTTCCGATAAGCCTTCTTCAGGTCCTCCGCCGAGACGTTTTTATCCACGCCCAGGATTTCATAATAATCGCGCTTCGTTGCCATATTGTTGCATGAAGAGTGACGAATGAAGCGTAAAAGAATAGGGTCGTATCGCGACTGATTCCTCACTCTTCATTCGTCACTCTTCACTGATTTTAGCTTCCTACTATTACTTTAGCGAATCGAATGACTTTATCATTCAGGTAATATCCTTTTTCAATTTCTTCGATGACCTTTCCTCTCAGGTCATCACTCGGAGCCGGAAACTGCGTAACGGACTCGTGCAGATCGGCATCGAACGGCTCGCCCTTTGATACCATCGACTTTAGTCCTTTGCCTTCCAGCGTTTTGAAGAGTTTGGTGTAGATCAGTTCCACTCCCTCTTTCACGGCGTCTACCTCTTCGGTGGTTTGAATAGACTGCATAGCCCGGTCAAAATCGTCGACTACGGGAATAAGTACCTTTAGTAAGCCCTCGTTCGCATTACTGATCAGGTCGAGTTTTTCCTTAGCGGTACGCCGACGATAGTTCTCAAAATCAGCGTATAAACGGAGGTATTTATCTTTCAGTTCAGCCAGTTCGTTAGCCGTTTTGTCGGCTGGTGAGGCTTCGGTTTCGGCGGTAACATCGGCAGCCGGTGTTGCGTCGTCGAATTCTTCCGGCACGCCACCATTAACGTTTATCGCTTCTTCACTTGTCAGGTTGTCAGGTTGTTCTGTATTCATAGACGTTTGTTCGTCCAACATGTCGTTGTTTTCCATTACTGAGTTTCTATTTCGCTTCCAGAAATTCATAGGCAAAGATGGGCAAAACACCGGCCAAAATCACATTTACTGACAAGTTGGCACACTGAACAAACCGGTTACGGGGGTTATTTCGGTGATTTTATGGCTTGTCTGGATTTATACGGGCAGCCGTAATGTTGGTAGGCAATAGGTCTTTCTCGTTCTTCACGCTTTCTGTTTACCCCTGATGCACGCACCCGCCCGCCACTATACGCAGCGTATCAAAGCCAAAGCCACCGAACTTGGGTTCGACTTTTGTGGCGTGGCCAGGGCCGATTTCCTGGAAGAGGAAGCGCCCCTGCTGGAAACCTGGCTCAAAAATGGCAACCACGGGCAGATGCACTACATGGCGAACCATTTTGATAAGCGGCTCGACCCGCGCCTGCTGGTCGATGATGCAAAATCGGTCGTTACGGTCCTGCTCAACTATTATCCGGACCAGACCTTACCCGAAGGCGACGAAGACTATAAATCTCCAAGTACGCCTACGGCACTGATTATCACTTCGTTATCAAGGATAAGATAAAAGCACTGCTGGATTTTATTCACGAGGAAATTGGCGAAGTGGGTGGGCGGGCGTTTGTCGATTCGGCCCCGGTGATGGACAAAGCCTGGGCCAAACGGGGTGGCTTGGGCTGGGTGGGTAAGCACACCAACCTGATTAACCGCCGCATCGGCTGCTTTTTCTTTATTGGCGAACTAATCCTCGACCTGGAGCTGGAACCTGATGGCCCGATTACCGATTACTGCGGCACCTGCACCCGCTGCATCGACGCCTGCCCAACGGATGCCATCACGGAGCCCTACGTGGTGGACGGCAGCAAGTGCATCTCCTACTTTACCATCGAACTGAAAGAGGCCATACCGGAAGACGTACAGGGAAAATTTGACAACTGGATTTTTGGATGCGACATCTGTCAGGATGTTTGCCCCTGGAATCGTTTTGCCCGCCCCCACAAAACGCCCGCGTTCGACCCCCACCCTGATTTGGCCGCCATGAAAAAATCGGATTGGGAAGAAATAACGGAGGAAGTGTTCCAGACCCTCTTCCAGAAGTCGGCGGTAAAACGCACCAAACTGGCGGGCCTGAAACGCAACATTGCTTTTAGTAAGCCAGCGTAGCGGGATCAAAGCAGTCGCTCAACCATGTTCATTACTCGTCATGACAGGGAATTCGCTTAAATGCCGGGCCTGCGTCAAACGTAAGGGGCTGGTTTGGGGTAAACATCATTTTGCCGTTCTGTTCCTGAACAGGGCCATATCCTTCTACAAGGCCGTTTTTTGTGGCGAGAAACGCCACTTCCCGCACGGACTCCTGCCCTTCTGACTGGAACGTATAATCGGCTATCAGTGTGTCGCCCCGCATTTTCCCGCGCAGGGTTCCCGAGTTCTGGTCTTTCTCCGCCAGTTGATAGTGTAGGGTACCGCTTACGTTGAGCCCCTTCTGGGTCAGGTTCAGCATAACGGTATCCCGATCTGTCATCATCGCGTAACACTGTACGTGACTGTTTGCCATATCAGCAGTACTGAGCCCTGCATCCGGAGAGGCATCCTGAGTGGTTGTGGTTGACTCGTCGGTTGACGTTTTCTTCGTATCGCAGCCGCTTAGCGTTGCGGTTACCAGGAGAATAATCAGTGTTGCTTTCATACTTGATGTTAGCTAGCGGAAGGAGATTAGGGTTATTCATTAACCAGGCGCCCTGATAAAAGTTTAATCGGGTGCCTGAGGATTGAGTCACAAAGCCGGCTTTGTGAGAGCTGACCAATAGACTGTTACCGTCTTTGCTTCACGTATTGGTTCAGTATAAACTTTTGAATGTTAGTTAAGCTTTTCAGTTTTCCAGCTGGCATTCTTTTTATACATGTCCTGATTTTCTCTGGGATCTATTTCGAGGTTCCTACCCTGATGACGCTGGTAAGAGGTATTAAACTTAACGTTCCGGTAGCTAGTAAACCCCTTCTAATTGGTGTCGTTGAACAACGGGGGTTCTTCGTAAAACTTTGTTTCATCCGGAATTGGATCACTCAGTTTTTCGGTTTCACTACCGTTGAGTGGAGCAGCGTTATTTTCCAGTCGTTTCCCTGCTTCACCAGCGATGCACTTTCCAGCCACTGCCTGTTGCGCTTTTGACCGTTAACAACTATGTCAGCCCTGTTATGATAGGCTACCCAAGCCGTTTTGCCCGATACATCGGTGCGGATGAAGTCCAGGCGGTTGACCCGGCTGAAAGCAACTTTTTTTAAGGGGGATACTCTATTAATGAGCGTATCTATCGTCCAGATGGCCCCGTCCTCCAGCAGCAGAAAGTCAGCAGTTACGTGGCGTCTCATTACTTGTTCATCCAGGGTAGCCAGGCCGTCGAACAGTCCGATTATGGCTGCATTTACCTTCTTTTGCGCATCGTTCTGCTGCGCCCGGGCACAAAAAGTAGAGAGGGAAAATCCCAAAAAAAAGAGGACTAAAAAACGGTTTCTCATGGCTGCTGTTCTGATTGGGTCGACGGGTGATTCGCCTGAAACTGACCGTAAACTTACGTTAATAAAGGGTCATTAAAACACCGTGACCCGCGCTTGTACGGTTGCTTAATGCTCTCTACTCCTGAAAAAAAGACCTTATTCACTAACAAAATCCGTCAAAATACAGGTCTGTTCAGTGGCCGACAGCATAGGGCGGGTCCCGGGCTCGTTGGGTTCTGCCAGGGCTTACTGCTTCCGGACCGACTGGTTTTTCAACAGGTTGACAATGCGCACCCGCAGTTCTTCCTCATCGAACGGCCTGGTCATGTAATCATCCACACCAATGCGCAGGGCGTGGAGCGGTCAGCGGGGTCGGCGCGGGCCGTGAGCATAATGACGGGAATATACCGGGTGGTATCGCCGGACTTCAGGTTTTTGAGCAACGTATACCCGTCCATTACGGGCATCATCAGGTCAATCAGGATCAAATCGACGGGCGTCTTACCGGACCCTACCATTTGCGGAGTCATCTCACCCCGTTCGGCAGGGATGACATTATACTGCTCCGACAAAATCAACCCAATGTACTCCTGTAAGCCGATTTTCCCAGAGTCGTCCCTTATAATACTCTACCAATCAAAAAAAATAGCGCCATCTAGATCATACCAGCCCATATTAAACTTTCCTAGTCTCTTTTAATTTCCTTCTCACAGCCTTTTAATGTGCTGATGCGTCATTTGTGCAAAATCAACACAGACACAAGCGATGCAACACCGGAATTTTCCTGCCAGGCGTTTTGTGCCGTCCGACTCCATCCGGCGCTACAGCTTCGGGACGGCACTGGTACTTTCTCTCCGGTTCAATGGCTTTCTGCTGTATGGACAACGGGTTACTAGTAGTGGCTAGGCCTACGAATCAGGCAATTCGGTCAACCCGGCAGGCATACTGGTTTGGCAGGAGCAACGCTCCGACAGCAACCGGGCCAGTACGCCGGAAGACAATATGCTATACCAACTGGCCGAAGTTCCCCAACGCACTACCCGATCCAGGCGATGGCTGGTCCAGGCATCCTGCCGAACCACTAGCAAACACAATCGCACCAGTCACTACCCTCTTACAAATCGATACAACCGATGCTTACCATAAAAAAAAACAAAATGATAATGAAGAAAATCCTCCTGCTCTCGCTCTTGAGCCTGTGTGCCCTGTTATGCTTCACCGGCTGCGCTAAAAAAGAAGAAGAGAAGGAGGAGGAAACGGAGTTTTTGGTGACCAGCCCCCTGCGAAGAGATACGACGGTTACCCGCGATTATGTGTGTCAGGTTCACTCGATCCAGCACATAGACCTGCGGGCACTGGAAAAGGGGTATCTGGAGAAAATCTTTGTTGACGAGGGTAAGTTTGTTCACAAGGGTCAACTGATGTTTAAGATTCTGCCGATTCAGTACCAGGCCGAATTGCAGAAAGCCGAAGCGGAGGCCAATTTCGTTGACGTCGAATACCGAAACACCCGGTTGCTGTCCGATAGTAACATCGTGTCTAAAAACGAACTGGCCCTGGCCAAAGCCAAACTGGATAAGGCAAAAGCCGAAGTGTCAATTGCCAAAATACACCTCGGCTTCACCGAGGTACGCGCCCCCTTCGATGGTATCATGGATAAATTTCAGGTACGGCTGGGTAGCCTGGTGAATGAGGGTGATTTGCTGACGACCCTATCGGACAACAGTAAAATGTGGGTGTATTTCAACGTACCGGAAGCCGAATACCTCAGTTACAAAGCCCATACCCAACAGGAAAACCTGAATCGGGTAAGTCTGATGATGGCCAATCAGCAGTTGTTCCAATACCCCGGTGTGGTGCAAACCATTGAGGCCGATTTCAACAACGAAACGGGCAATATTGCTTTCCGGGCTACTTTCCCCAATCCAAACGGGCTGCTTCGCCACGGCGAAACCGGTACCATTCAGATGACGGTACCCCTCAAAAATGCGCTGATCATCCCCCAGAAAGCTACGTTCGAAGTGCTGGAAAAGAAGTACGTCTACGTAATCGACAAAGCCAATAAGATTCACTCCAGGGAGATCACGATAGCCTCCGAAATGCCGCACATTTTCGTCGTTAGTGCGGGGCTGGCGGCAACGGACAAAATCCTGCTGGAGGGCTTACGGCAGGTGAAAGAGAATGAAACGATAAAGTACACATTCGCGAAGCCGGACGCTGTCATTACCAATCTGGGTTTGTACGCCGAGTAAGTAACTACCCAAAAATCGGACACAACTATGTTCACAAAATTCATACACAGACCCGTATTTGCGATTGTCATTTCGATTATGATCGTCTTCGTCGGGATACTGGCTATCAAACAATTACCCATTTCCCAATTCCCGGACATTGCGCCCACAACGGTCAATATCTTCATTGCGTACCCTGGCTCCAGTGCCGATGTACTGGTTAAATCCACGCTGATTACCCTGGAGCAGGCCATCAATGGGGTGCAGGATATGCGGTACATAGCCACCGATGCCACCAGTGCGGGTGAAGCGACCCTCCGGATTATTTTCGAGCCGGGAACGGACCCCAACGTGGCGGTCATCCGGGTGAAGACGAGGGTGGATCAGGTCATGCCCCTGCTGCCCGAACTGGTACAGCGCGAAGGGGTAATTATTACGCCCATCCAGCCGAGTATGCTGATGTACGTCAACCTCTACGCCAAGGATAAGAGCATGGACGAGAAGTTCCTGTTCAACTACGCCACCGTGAAGATGATTCCGGAAATAAACCGGACCAAAGGGGTCGCCCGATCGCAGATACTGGGGAGCCGCCGGTACGCCATGCGGGTATGGCTGAACCCCGACCGGATGCGGGCCTACAACATCTCGGTGGATGAAGTGATGAAGTCCATCAGTGAGCAGAGCGTACTGGGCCGGCCGGGCCGGATCGGGCAGAGTTCCGGTATCGCGGCTCAGTCGCTGGAATACGTGCTGACCTACAAAGGCCGGTACAACAAGCCGGAGGAGTACGATAACATCATAGTCCGGGCCAATGCCGCGGGCGAAAGCATCCACCTCAAGGATATTGCCCGGGTTGAACTGGGGAGTGAATTCTTCGATATCTACTCCAACCTGGATGGTCACCCCTCGGCGGCTATTGTGTTGAAGCAGAATTACGGCACCAATGCCAGTGACGTTATTGAAGCCGTAAAAGCCAAGCTGGAGGTAATGAAAGAATCGTTCCCGCCGGGAATGGATTACAAAATCAGCTACGACGTATCTAAATTCCTCGATGCGTCCATTGAGCAGGTGATTGACACGCTGCGCGATGCCTTTATTCTGGTGGCCCTGGTGGTGTTTATCTTCCTGGGCGACTGGCGCTCGACCCTGATTCCGATTCTGGCCGTTCCGGTATCCCTGATCGGCGCGTTTTTCGTCATTCAGTTCTTTGGTATCTCCATCAACCTCGTTACGCTGTTCGCCCTCGTACTGGCCATCGGTATTGTGGTCGATGATGCCATTGTGGTAGTGGAGGCCGTGCACGCCAAGATGGAGGAGTATCCCACTATAACGCCCTTCAACGCGGTTAAACAGGTGCTTGGTGAAATCAGCGGAGCCATTATCGCCATTACGCTGGTGATGGTAGCGGTATTCCTGCCCATTTCGTTCATGTCGGGGCCGGTGGGTACCTTTTACCGGCAGTTCTCCATCACCATGGCCAGTGCCATTGTTATTTCGGCGCTGATTGCCCTGACGCTGACGCCGGTACTATGTGCCATGCTGCTGAAAAATCACCACGGTCACGAGCGGAAGAAAAATTTGCTCACCAAAGGGCTCGACAAGTTTAATGCCGGGTTTGAAAACCTTACCGGCTGGTATGTAGGCCTGTTGAAATTAATCGTGAGCCGACGGGTCGTTACCTTCGCCATACTGCTGGCCTTTTGCGCGGGCATTTTCTACGAAAGCACCGTTCTGCCATCCGGCTTTATTCCGAATGAGGACCAGAGTACCATTTACGCCATCATCCAGACCCCGCCGGGCTCTACGCTGGAGAAAACCAACGAGGTATCGCAGCGGCTCCAGAAAATCTGCGAAAAAGTGGAGGGCGTAGAAGGGGTGTCGTCACTGGCGGGCTACGAGATCATGACCGAAGGACGGGGTTCCAACGCCGGTACCTGTCTGATCAACCTGAAACCCTGGTCGGACCGTAAGCAGAACGTCAAGGAAATTATGGAAGAGCTGGAAGGCAAAACCAGAAGCCTCGGTGCCGTTGTCGAATTCTTCGAACCACCCGCTATTCCCGGCTTTGGTACATCAGGCGGTTTTTCGATGCGACTACTGGATAAAACTACCGATACGGACTACCAGCAGTTCGATAAAATCAACAAGCAGTTCATGGAGGATCTGGGTAAGCGTAAAGAACTTTCCGGCCTGTTCACCTTCTTTGCCGCCACGTATCCGCAGTATGAACTGGAGATCGATAACAACCTGGCCATGCAGAAAGGCGTATCCATTGGGAAAGCCATGGATAACCTCAACATCATGATTGGTAGTACCTACGAACAGGGCTTTATTAAGTTCAACCAGTTCTTTAAGGTGTACGTACAGTCGGATCCCAGTTTCAGACGGTTACCATCCGATCTGCTGAAGCTTTTCGTCAAAAATGACGCGGGCGAAATGGTGCCCTACTCCGCCTTCATGCGGCTCAAAAAGGGGCAGGGACCGAACGAAATTACCCGGTTTAACCTGTATAATTCAGCCGCCATTCAGGGGCTTCCGGCCAAGGGATACACCACCGCCGATGCCATCCAGGCCATCCGGGAAGTAGCGGCCAAAACCCTGCCCAGAGATTATGACATCGCGTTTGAAGGCCTTTCCTACGATGAGTCCATCCGGGGCAACGAGTCGCTGTACGTGTTCCTGATCGTGCTGGCCTTCGTTTACTTCGTGCTGGCAGCCCAGTACGAAAGCTTCATCATTCCGCTGGCCGTGGTATTCTCGCTGCCGGTCGGGGTATTCGGCTCGTTCCTGCTGCTCAAGCTGATGGGGCTGGAGAACAACATCTACGCCCAGATCGGGCTGATCATGCTCATTGGTCTGCTGGGTAAAAACGCCGTACTGATCGTAGAATTTGCCGTGCAGAAACGACAGCAGGGAGCCACTATTCTGGAGGCAGCCATTGAAGGGGCCCGGGTTCGTTTCCGCCCCATCCTGATGACTTCCTTTGCGTTTGTGGCCGGATTGATACCCTTAATCGGGGCCTCGGGTGCCGGTGCCATCGGTAACCATACCATCGGTGCATCGGCCATGGGTGGTATGCTGTTCGGCACCATATTCGGGGTGGTTATCATTCCCGGACTGTATTTCATATTTGGCTCTCTGGCCGATGGCCGGCAGCTGATTAAAGGCGAAGAAGACCATTCGCTGACGGAAGGGCTGGTTCATTCAGTAGACACGTTTCCCCAACCTGAAGAAGTTGAAACCCATGACTAACAACCAACGAACAAGCTGGGCCGGGATCGCGCTTATCGCACTACTCACCAGTGGCTGTAATGTGCCCCGGGCCACATTGATGATCGCGAATAAATCCGTTCCGGCGAGTTACACCCCCTCGCCGGATTCCACCAACACGGGTCGGCTGGCGCTGCGGGATTACTTTACAGACCCTTACCTCTACGCCCTGATCGATACGGCCCTGCACAATAACCAGGAGCTGAACATCACGACGCAGGAAATTCAGCTTGCCACCAACGAGGTATTTGCCCGGGCTGGTGCCTACCGGCCCACGGTGAGTCTGGGGGGTGGAGCCGGTGCGGAGAAAGTATCCCGGTACACCAGTAAGGGAGCGGCCGATGCGGTTACGGACATAAAACCCGGCGTAGAAACGCCCGAAGTCCTGCCCAATGTTTACTTCGGTGCGTTTGCCAACTGGGAGGTCGACATCTGGCATAAACTGCGAAACGCCCGCAAATCGGCGATAGCCAGTTATCTTGGCTCCGTAGAAGGCCGGAATTTCATGGTAACGAACATCGTCGCCGAAATTGCCAATACCTATTACGAACTCCTATCGCTGGATACGCAGTTGAATATTATCCAGCGAAACCTGGTTATTCTTAACAATGCGTTGTCCATCATCCGGCAGGAGAAAGAAGCGGCTAAAGTGACCGAACTGGCCGTACGCCGGTTTGAAGCCGAGGTGCTCAAAACGAAGAGCCTACAGTACGATGTTCAGCAGACTATTGTGGAGCGGGAAAACCGGATCAATTTCCTGGTGGGTCGGTTTCCACAGCCCATCGGCCGTAACTCCCAAAACTTCAACGAATTAGTCCCCAATACACTATCAGCGGGCGTACCCGTGCAACTGCTCGAAAACCGGCCCGATATCCGGCAGGCCGAGCGGAATCTGGAAGCGGCTAACCTGGACGTTGGCGTGGCGCGAGCCAACTTTCTCCCCTCGCTGAACATCTCCGCTTCGTTGGGGGTCATGGCCTACAACCCGCTGTCTATCCTTAACTTACCCCAGTCTTTGATGGCCTCGCTGCTGGGCGATCTGACCGGCCCTTTGGTCAACAAAAACGCGATTACGGCCCTGTATCGTTCGGCCAGCGCCCGACAGATACAGGCCGTTTATAGTTACCGAAGAACGGTGCTGAATGCGTACATGGAGGTGGCCAATCAGTTGTCGAATATCAATAACCTGCAGCAGAAATACACCGCCAAAAGCAGTCAGGTGGATGCCCTCGTGCAGTCGACCAATATATCGCTCAAACTCTTCACCTCTGCCCGGGCCGATTACATGGAGGTGCTGCTAACCCAGCGCGACGTGCTGGAAGCGCGTATGGAACTGGTAGAGACCAGAATGCGGCAGTTGAACGCTACGGTCAATACGTACCGGGCGCTCGGTGGCGGCTGGCGGTAATACCACCAGCGCCTATAACAACCCATTCTTACCGGGCCGTGTCCATAATGGAACCGGCCCGGTTGCGCTAAACTCCTTCTTTCTTCGCCTGAAAAAATTGGGTCAGGGCCTCTCCCACCCGCCACACGTCCTCGAAGGTATTGTACAGGGGCGCGGGGGCCAGCCGGATGCAATCGGGTTCGCGCCAGTCGCCAATAATACCCTGTTCGGTCAGGTGCTGAAACAGCGCTTTCCCGTCTTTACGCACCAGCAACGAAAGCTGGCTACCCCGCTGGTTGGGGTCATCGGGTGTCAGTAGCTGAATATCGGTAAATGGCGCTAGTACGTGCGCCAGAAAACCCGTTAGTCGCTGGCTTTTCTGCCGGAGGGCGGTCATACCGGCTTCGGCGGTAATGCGGATCGAAGCGCGGTGCAGGGCCAGGGCCAGAATGTTGGGTGTGCTCACCTGCCAGCCATCGGCACCGGGCGCAGGCACAAAACCGGGGGTCATAGCAAACCGTTCGTCTTCCCGGTACCCCCACCAGCCCGCCAGCCGGGGTAGCGGTGCGCCGACGCGATTTTTATCGTGGTGTTTTTCGTGGACAAACACCCCCGATACGGCACCAGGGCCCCCATTTAGGTATTTGTAGGAACACCACGTAGCAAAATCGACACCCCAGTCGTGCAGTTGCAGGGGAACGTTCCCGATGGCGTGTGCCAGATCGAAACCAACGGGTATTTCCTGCTGGAAGCGGCCGTTTCCACGGCGGCAATGTTGCCTGACCGTTTCGGTAATGGCTGCCATGTTGTACAACTGCCCCGTGTAGTAGTTCAGGCCGCTCATCCAGACCAGGGCCAGTTCATCGGCGTGTTCGGCCAGCGCGTGCTGTATGTCGGTCACGTGGATAAGCCCATCATCCGGGCGGGGGGCTACTTCAATGATTGTATCGGCGGGGTTCAGACCACGGTGCCTGACGTGGGTTTCCAGCGCGTACTGGTCGGATGGAAAATCGCCTTTAATGGTCAGGATTTTGGTGCGCTTCCCTTCAGGCCGGTAAAAGGAGGCCAGCAGCAGATGCAGATTAACGGTCAGCGCATTCATAGGGCATACTTCCGATGGCTCCGCTCCTACCAGCTGCGCCAGGTCGGCCTTGCAGCTATCGTGGTAGCCAAGCCAGGACTGTCCCGTTGCTTCCGACGGATGGAACCACCCCTCAACACCCAGCTTCTGCCAGGTATCCAGTTCCCGCTCCAGGGCCTCCCGTGCTGTTTTGGGTTGTACTCCCAGCGAATTTCCGCACAGATAAACGAGTTGTTTACCGGCCTGTTCGGGAATATGAAACCGGTCGCGAAAGGACCGCAATGGGTCATCGGCATCGAGTTGCCGGGCAAAAGCCAGCGTGTTTTTGTAGATCATTGGTGTTGTCTCAGCAACTAGGTAGTGCAGGGTGGAGTCTTCGTATACATACTGAATCCGGTGCCCTTTGTTTTCCAGCCCGGCACACAGTGCTGGTCTCCCACAAACCTTGAGCCACTTTATCAGCCACTTCGCTTATGGTTTGGCCCATATGAAAGGTGTCTGATTGGCAAAGATTACCCAAAATACCATGAAGCACTCATTAGCGGTACCCAAAAAAAACGTAGCCCGGCCCGAAACAGGTTTGTCTCGGGCCGGGCTATACGATGTGTCTGCCAGCTTGACCTATTGGTGGTCCATGGTGCTGTTTTTCTTGCAGCAGCTAGGCAATTTGTTATACCCTGCTTCATCGGCAGGGACTTCTTCGGCATCATAGCCGGTTTTGCTGATATTCGCCTTTAGTTTGGTAACGTCCGTTTTGGCCGGGTTGTATTTGATGGTTACAACCTTCGTTTTTACATCCAGACTGGACTCTTTCACGCCCTTTTCGAAGGCCAGATTCCGCTCGATGCGGGCTTTGCACATTCCGCAGATGGCGGATGTCTTGATTTTAACCTCTTTATCTTTATCGTCGGACAGGGGGGCTGTGGCAAACACATTTCCCAACAGTACAACGGAGGTCAGGGCAGTCAGAAATAGGTTACGCATCATAGTGATCAATGGTTATCGGTGATTAAATAACGGAAAATAAGTTGAATTGGTGCCCGGTCAACGGGACTTTTAGTGACGCATACCCTTCATTTTACCCATGCCTTTCATGCTGCCATGCCCCGAATGATTCATGCTGCGCATGGTCATCAGGCTGGGCGACAGGCGCAGGTAAATTTCACCGGAAAGGGGCCGGTTCCCATAAATGGGCTGCAGGGCCTTGTCTGGTATCGCACCCGTTAGCTGAGCCCCCAGCACCAGATCAGTAGTATGGACCTGGGCCAGTCGGTGGTTCAGGCCCAGTGTCAGGCTGCTGATGCTCAGGTGATCCGGTCCGTTGTAGGGAAAGTCACGATCAGACGGGGTCAGGCCCAGCTCTTCCGCCGATTTCGTTATGTTTTCCACCCGGCCGTATACGGCAGTCCGGTTCATCTGCCAGCTGCTTTCAGCCAGAAACGAGTTATCGCCTTCTCCGCCGTGACTGTTCCGCCCCCATACCAGCGCCGATGTGATGTAGCTGTCTGGCCCCAGTCCTTTACTGTGCAGAACCGACGCCGTAGTGCGCGTTACGTCTTCTTCGGGATGCAGGTCTTCGGGGCTGTGTAGGAACCCCTGCGAAAACTGCAGCGCCAGCGACGGCGACGGATTCACCGACAGGCGGTACGAGTAGCTATCGAACGTAGGTCTGTCGAAATTATAGCGGTACTCGTTCGGTTCCCGGCCGGTAAAACTGGAGGCCTCCACTTTGGCCCATTTGTAGCGAAATCCGGCCGTGGCTACCCCGAACAAAATATGCGTCGCATCCTGCCAGTGGTGACCCAGCGGGGCATCGGGGTTACTGAACGATGAAATACGGTGCATAAACGCCGGTGGCCCCATGGCCGGTTCGCCGGGGTAGCCAACGTAGCCATACAGGTCCATGTCTTTACTAAAGGCATGGCTGTAGCTGACCGACAGTTCTGAAAACAGGTCGTGCGGGTGCTGCTTATCAATCAGCGGCCGCCCCTGGTAACTTTCGCCGGTCTGGAACAGCAAAGGGTACCCACCCGGACTAACGGTGAGGGCATCGAGGGAAATCATGGCCCGTACCTGAAAAAGGCCCCGCTGCCCTACTGTCCGCTGCGCCATTCCCATAAACCAGTTAGGGACGCCAAACTGCTGGCCCCTCCCCCGCTTATCGGCATTGTTCAGGTTCTGGCTGGTATACCGCAGGTAGATGGCATAGTGCAGCATATAACTCCACTTACTGTTGGCAGGCTGGCTCATGTAGGCGTACATGGGCGTATTGTCCGGGTGCCAGGACGTACCGGAACCATTGCGGTTCATGGACAGGTTCCGCGACAGCGAGTGGGACATGCCCGGCATGGAGGTGCCCCGCATGGAGGTGCCCGGCATGGAGATGCCGCCCATACCGGGGTCCATCGTCAGGCCGTAGTTCGGCATGGTCATGGCCCCGCCAGATGCGCTGTCCATGCCCATACCCGGGTGCATATTGCCCGGCATGGATTGATTCATCGGCCGGGCCGAGTCGGCCGTGGCTTTCCCCTTCTTAGGCATAGACATGCCCTCGTGGTGTTCGTGCTGGCCAGCGGCCACTAAAGACAGTAAACTAAGCGGCACTAATAAAAGAGTCTTTCTCATAACGTTGATAACCAGATAATCAGTCAATAATTCGGGCGCGGATGGTGCCTTCCTGCTCCCACAAACACAGCACCCGATTGTTGGGTAACCGCGTTAGTTTGGGATACCCTCCGGGAGCCATAGGGGCAGGATTTGGCTGGTTGGGGGTAATGGTCCAGATTTGACTTCCCCGTTGAAATACGATGTAATTGCCTTTGGGCGTTGTAACAATTTTTGCGTTTTTGCCCGTTGCCAACCCTGTTTCCGGCTGACCGGGCCGGGCCGTGAACAGCGTATCGGCCCGTCGCCAGACGGTGGAGACGGAACCGTTCGGGGACATGTACAGGCCCCCGCCATCCATGGGGCAAGCCTTGAGCTTCCAGGTGCCTTCGCCCAGTTTACGGGCTTTGCCGAATGTTTTCCCACCGTCCGTCGATTCCATCAGGTACATATCCCGCGATCCGTTCAGGAAGTTGCGGAACATAACCGCTACGTGTTCCCCCTGGCTCACCTCCGACAGCTGGCAGCACTCACAAACGGTCGCTTCGGGCGATTTGTACAGCACCTGATTCGCCGACCAGGTTTTCCCGCCGTCGGTTGAGTGCGCACCAACAATTTTATTTTGTTTATTACCCCTTAGGTCGAGCCAGGCGGCATTGTACGCGTTGCCCGGGCCGGCCGTCAGGGCCACAAACCCCTCTTTGGCCACGTCAGGCACGTCGGTGACGCGCACCCGGGGCAACCATTTTCCCGTGACGCGGTTCAGCGAATAGGCCCATACATTCCCCGGTTTATCAATGGCCGTAATCACCACCGATGCGGCTGTGGCGGCAATTTGCGGCCCGCGGGAAGCCCCCAGGTGCAAACCCGGCACGCTATCGACCCGTATGGGTTCGCGGTACGTTTCGCCATCGTGCGATGTAGCATAAAAAATTACCCCACCCCGGCCATACACCACATGGACATCCCCGGCCGGGTCAGTTGCTACGGATGGATGGATGCCGGTGCCAATTCCTTTTCCTTCTTCAGCCGGGGAATGAATCAGCGAGAATAGAAAAACAAGCAAAATGGGTAAATACGTCATTGGTTGGTAGTACGAAATGAACCGGTTTCTTTAAGGCTGAAATAATGGCGCTCCGGGGTTGATTAAGCCGCCATCTGGCGACACTCGGCTGCACACCTGCGGCAGGCTTCGGCGCAGGCTTTGCAGTGCTCATTATGGTCGGCGTGTTTTTCGCACTCGGCGGCACAGGCCTCACAGGCTTCGGCACATACGGTCATGAAGGAAGCCATCGACTGAGAACCACGCACCGTTAGTCGGGCGCACAGGGTACAGATGTCGGCACAGTCGCGGCACAATTGAATGCAGGCTGTCATGTCGTGACCCTTTGCGTCTCTGTCGCCCATATTCAGGCAGGCCGTTACGCAGGCTTCGCAGGCCCTGGCACAGTCGAAACAGGTTTCAACGTGCTTGTTCATCATCATGGTTTCCATAATAGTCCTTTAGTTGCGTGTTATCCCGTTTTGGGTCTATTAAACTAACGACTGAAATGACGTTGAGTTTTTACATAATTCCGGGTAATGTTTACAAGCCGGTTTCTGCTGCTCAGGGCTTACCCAGCAGTTCATCAAGGCTACGTTCCATATCCGGAATTGATACGAAGATATCTTCCTCCAGTGCCTCCTTTTTACTGCTTACCGTCAGTACATGGTGGTAGGCCGAATACGTCATGTTCATGATCCGGGACAGATACCGAAAATGGTCAACGACCATGGAGGGTGCGAAAAGTTCGACGAGGTGTGTACCCGGCTCACACCAGATGATGTTAGTGAAGGAGGCACCGTGGGGTCCCAAAATGAAGGACGCGTTCTTAAAAATAATCACCTGTTCAGCCACAGACCGGGGCTTATCCTCAATGATAGTGAAGTCGTACTTTTTGAGCAGTTCAATCAGCGACGCTTCATTGATGACCCGCCTGCGCCCGGCACGGCTCACGTAGATACGGCTCTTTGGTGCTGGCGGAACCCGTATTTGTTCCTCGACCTGTTTTTTCAAGGCCCTTATATCCGCCGGATGCGGGTAGAACCAATGCCCGCTATTACCCAGGATGCATTCTTTAAACCGAACATCGTGGGTGCGGCTATCAAAAACCTGGTTGGGTACAACTCCCACCAGCGCCAGCAACTCCTGCTCGTAGGCCGTCTGAAAAAACGGGTAGGAAACAACCGCTCTGGCAAAAACTTCGGGCAGCAGGGCCTCCTTCATCCGGCACAACTTAGCCGCTACCAGCATCATAAAATCGTAATACCCGCCAAATATTATTCCATCCGAAAAATGACTCCAGGGAGCCAGCAGTGTATCATAGGTAACCAGGGTCCGTTTTTTACTGCCGAGGAAATTCTTAACCAGGTGGTACGTCTGGAAGTCGGTACACAGAATTTTACCATTCGTTCGTATACCACCATACGGTAACTGAACGGTTGGGGTCGTGCTATCATCAAACTGCCAGACGAAGGCGGGGTGCGTAATGGCATCCGTCCGATTAAAGATAAGCCTGTCCCCGCCCGACTGGTTGGGCACATCGGGCAGCACGGTACAAGTCTGCGAGTTATTATCGATCTGAAAATTGTTCAGGTAGACAACGGTTTCTTCCTTCGTCAATAAATCAAGGCGAAACGCCTTCAAGAGCAATCCAGTCAATTTTCCCAGCAGGCGTTTAACAGGGTTCGCCATATAATTCTGCTACGAGTCGAGTAGAGAGTAAACATACCACAACGACTTGACCCAGTTATCCGTCAAGTCGTTCCTGTGGCTTAAATAGTGTCCAGGCTACGCCGTTCGACCCGATTGTCTTTTCTAAACTGGCTGGGCGTTTGCCCCATCACCTGCCGAAACTGGGTAGACAGGTGCTGAACGCTGCTGTAACTCAGCCGCCAGGCAATTTCACTCAGGGTCAGTTCATTGTACCGGAGCCACTCTTTCACTTTCTCTATTTTTAACGCAATAATATACTTTTCCAGTGTCTGCCCTTCGAGGGTTGAAAACAGATGGCTCAGGTGCGAGTATTCGTAGCCTACCTTCCGTTCCAGAAAAGCGGAGTAGTTCTCCGCAGGCAGCCGCTCTCCTTTCAGGTGTTGGATTTCATTGATAAGAATCACTTTCATCTGCTCCACCACCACCTGCTTCCGATCGTCTATTAGATCGAAGCCATCTTTTTGCAGTGTTAGCCGCACGTCGTCCAGGGTTAGTCCGGCGGGCAGCGAATCAATTATCACCGCGCCCAGTTCAACGTCGATAACAACAATGGCCAGCTTTTCCAGTTCCTCGCGCACTACCCGCTTGCAGCGGTCGCACACCATATTTCGAATCGTGAGTGTCATTAGCGCTGGGGTTTAAAACGAACACCTGCGTACACCATCCGACCCGTAATAGGCCCCCAGACCCGGGAACCAGCATCAAATTGAGTGCCAAAGGGGTCCTCTGCCGAAACGATTGGATTCAACTGCCGGAAGCCCGTCAGATTTTCGCCCCCCAGATAGATCTCCAGACCGCTGAGAAATGCCCGGCTGATTTGGGCATTGAGGTTGTAAAACCCGGGAGCCATGGCAACGGGCATATTTTGGTAACCGGTATGCACGTACCCTTCGCGCAGGTACGGAATTCGGCGGGGGCCGTTCCATTGCAGCGTAGCGTCGAACTTCCATTTGTCGAAGGGTAATGCGTAACCCGCATTGAGCAGTACGCGGTCCCGGCTCACCATCATTTTTGGCAAAAGCCGTTCTTCCCCGAAGAGCCCCCCCATCGTTTGCTGCACATCGAAGAGCCGATAGGCGGCTTTTATTTCCAGGCGTTTAGCCGGTTGGACGTTCAGTTCGGCCTGGAAACTATTGGCAAACGAACGGCCTTTTCCACCTGACTCAGCCAGGTTGTAAAAATACAGTTCGCCGGGGTGTTCGAGATCCACGATGAGCTGGTTCTGAAAATCGGTTCGGTGATAGTCCAGCACCAGCGACGCTTTCTTACCCAGCAGGGAGAAATCATTCGTCAGACTTAACCCGTAGTTCCAGGAGGATTCAAACTGCAGCGGCTGTTCAGGAAAACGGACCGCGAACTGACGAAGTAACCAAAGTTTTCGGCAAACGGATTCGCCGTCCGGAAACCCCGGCCGGCCGACCCCCGCAGCGTAACATTGTTGCTCACGTTGTATTTGAGGTGGGCCCGTGGTGTCCACTGCGCGCCAAACAGATTATGATAATCCAGCCGGCCACCCAGCACCAGCGTCAATTTCTCGGGGTAAGTATAGGTGTACTCTAAAAAAGCCCCCGGTACGGATTCGGTACGGGCCGTATTGATCGCCCGGAACTGCTCCCGGTAATCGTCCAGCAGGTAGCTCAACCCGGCCTTGAACGCGTTGTTCGTGGTACCCAGTATGCTCTGGTAAATCAGGTTGGCGTAGAAGGTCTGCTGTAAGCCATTATAGGGAGAGAATCCAAAGCGGCCCGTTTGATCGTGGTGTACGCCGTTCAGAATCAGGCCCAACCCCTTGTAAGGCTTATCGGGGTACAGTTTAGCCGTTTTGGAGAATACCTCCAGCCGTTTGGTAGAATTCAGAAACTGATACCGCGATGCACCGAACCGCGACAACTGTCCGCCATCCCGGTCCTCGTACAGGGCCTTCACGCCAAACTGCGCCATAAACCGTTCTCCGCTGTACTTATACCGGTTCACTGCATTGACCTGGGTATACAGCGGCAAATCGCGAAAGCCATCCTTGTTCTGGTCAATTTCAGTACGCAGCGTACTGGCATGACCCAGCACGCCCATGCTCCACTTCTTGCTCAGCGGCTGCGACCAGTTAACATTGCCTTCCAGCCGCCCGAAACTGTTGACGTACCCATTCAGAAAGAGTTTGTTTTCGTCATCGGGTTTCTGCAACTCAACATTCATCTGACCGCTCATGGACTCGTAGCCGTTCACCACCGACCCGGCCCCCTTCCCCACATCGATACCCGTGATCCAGGTGCCGGGGATGTAGTTAAGCCCGAAGGTAGTGGCCAGGCCACGCACAGTGGGAATATTCTCGACGTTGGTTTGTACGTACTGCCCCCCCAGGCCCAGAAACTGAATCTGCTTCGACCCCGTAACAGCGTCACTATACGACACGCTTACGGACGCATTGGTCTCGAAACTTTCTGACAGGTTACAGCAGGCCGCCTTGGCCAGGGTACGCTGGTTGATAAATTCCGTCTGGATAGTACTCGCCCGGTCTATCTGCCCCGGTGCCCCCGAAACCGTCACTTCCTGTAATGTCCGTTCGCTACGAAGCGTCAGCAGGAGTTCCGTTTCCGGGTTATCAACGGTTATCGTATCGGGCTTGTAGCCAACATAACTGGCAATCAGTCGGGTATAACCAGCCAAAATGGCTAATTGAAACTGGCCATCAGCGTCGGTTACGGTTCCAACGGTAGAGCCTAGCCACAGAACCGTAGCCCCAACGAGGGGTATGCGTTTGCCATTGGCTAGTTCGCCCACGGTTCCACGGAGAACGGCTTGCGGGCTGGTTTTACTTGTTGAGTCGGCCTGGGCCAGAACAGACGAAGAGACCCCGCTGAGTAGCAGGATAATGGCTATTGAAAGAGAACGCATGAATTCATTGATTATAGATAAAATGCAAAAAAGCAGTGTCGTACAGGACACTGAGCAGTCATATCAATCAACAAAATCAAATAAGCATGCGCTGGATAAGCGTCAGGATAGTGCGCCCGGAGGGTGAGGGCGGAGGGGAGAAAACGGTAACCGAGGCCGCATTTTCAGCAGAAACCCAGTCGATAAGCCAGGTAAAGACCGCCACAACACCCGTCAAAACGGATTCGGTAATGATCTTGACCAGTTTGGCAACAAGCTGACTCAGCGAGGAGGAGACATCGATGTTCTCGTAGTGCTGTTCATCCCCGCAGCAGTCCATCTTTTTAACGCTGGTCCGATTGTCGGCAGGGGGCTGGTTATCCAACGCACAACCCGGTTGCTTTTTGTGCTCGGTAAAAGCAACAACCATCGTTTTTTTCTTGCCCCGCATCTGGCATGAATGCTCCAGCAACCCGAAGCCAGTACTGCTCAGCAGTACGACACAGGCCATCATCAGGTTGAGAAATTGGAACAGGGTGCGCTTCATAACGGGTCAAATATCTGCATTCAGTGGGTTCAACGCAACTTTCAAGGGGTAAAAATAGGGAATTTCGTAAAAATACAGCCGTTCTTTTAGGGAACGGCTGTAAGGTGAAGGGGTCAGGCAACTTCTGCTTCCGGTTCTGCCGACACCAGTTCACTGAGGGGCCGCAGGTTACGCTTCTCTTCTCCGTTGTACGGAAAAATATCCAGGATTTTAGTGAGGTTCACATCCGTGATCTCAAACGGGTCGAGGGCCGTTCTCAAACTCACCTCAACCTGTTCATACGCTTGTTTGGGAGTGTGGGCATTGACCAGCATCAGGCTGGGCGTTTTCTTCTGTTTGCCCGTTTTTTCATCTTCCGTGATGAACATGGCCTTCACCTTGTACCAGATGTCGCCCCCGTCGTCGGTATGAAAAACATCGGCCAGTTTCATGCGCGAAATGTCGGTAATCTCGAAGTCCGGGGTGTTTGCCGCAATCTCCTGATACAGCCGGGTTTCGGCATCGGTATAGCTGACAGCATCCACCAGATACGCTTCGGTGACCGTTTTCTGCTTGATAAACTCTTCGTTTCGGGTTCCGACGGTTGCCTCGTCGATGGGTTGTTGATAGCGGATTTTTCCGAGAAACCAGTTTGGCATTTTAACGTGTTTTAGTCCATAAATAGAACACTTTTTACCGGGTAAAAGTGCGATTAATGAAGAATATGAATGAAAATGATGAAATCCCTTGATATTTTGTCAGTGCAGAGAATCTTGGTAACAGCAGAAAAATCGTAACAATCCGAAGCTCCTGCTCATCAATACGTTCAATGATGATTTCATTGCCAGCCATTATAATGCATCACTAAAATTCATTCTTTCTTACTCTCCTTATTCGCCTGTTTGATGGTTTTCCCGATCGTGTCCCATTGCTCTTCCGTTACTTTTTCGAGGTGGCTGAATTCACCGGCCATCAGCACCTCGCCCCCATCGATGGTGATGCTTTCGCCGGTAATGTAGCCGGAGTAATCGGAGAGTAGAAAAGCCGCCAGGTTAGCCAGTTCGCCGTGTTCACCTACCCGATGCAGGGGAATACGGCTGGTTGGGTCCATCATGCTCGCCAGGGGTTCGGGAAAGAGCCGGTCCCACGCTCCTTTGGTTGGGAATGGGCCGGGGGCAATGGCGTTGAGCCGTATGCCGTATTTGCCCCACTCGGCCGCCAGGGATTTGGTCATGATGAGTGCCCCGCCTTTGGCTACCGCCGAAGGAACCACGTAGCCGGACCCGGTGGTGGCGTAGGTAGTCGAGATGTTCAGGACGGTGCCGGGAATTTTGTTTTCAATCCAGTATTTCCCGACGGCCAGCGTAAAGTAGTACGTTCCCCGCAGCACAATGTCCACAATGGTATCGAAGGCTTTGTACGACAGCCGCTCGGTGGGGCTGATGAAGTTACCGGCGGAGTTATTGAGCAGTCCGTCGATACGGCCAAATTTCTCAATCGTCTTCGCCATCACGTTTTCAATCTCCAGCGGGTTGCGCACATCGCACGGCACGGCCAGCACTTCCCCCGAACCGCCGGACCGCGCCCCGTCGGCCCCCAACACGCTGGCCCGTCCCATTTCGGCCATCAGTTCTTTGGCTGTTTCGTCGATCACATGCTGCCGACGGCTGCAAATGGTTACGTTGGCACCCAGCTGGAGCAGATACCGGCTAATGGATTTGCCAAGGCCCGTGCCCCCCCCGGTTACAATTATGGTTTTCCCCTTGAGCGCATCGTCGCGCAGCATTCCAGTTGTCAGCATGTTTGATGGTCGAATGAGTGAGTGATAGAGTAAGTGTATGATAGAATGAGTACGCGTCAGCTATTCACTCATGCTATCACTCAGTCATTCTATCAGTAGTCTAATAGCCTCGATTTGATTTTTTGTTGAATGCTGCCGTTCGTTTTTCCAGTGTAGCCTGCATAACCTCCGAGAAGTCGTCGGATTGCAGTTGGCTTGCGTTCCAGACCGCTACGTATTGCAGGCCATCTTCGATGGATTTGTTCAGCCCGTAATTGAGTACCCGTTTGGCACCCTGCACCGCCGACGCCGAGTTACTGGCAATCTGGTGGGCCAGCGTATCGGCCGCTTCGAACAGGATTTCTGGCGTGTCGTACACGTGGTTGACCAGCCCGACGCGTTCGGCAAAAGCAGCGTCGTAGTCAGCACCGGTAAAGGCCATTTCGCGGGTAAGCCCCTGCCCGATGATGTGGGGTAGAAACTGGAGCCCGCCAATATCGGGGGTGATGGCTAGTTTGGCCTCACGCAGACTGAACCGGGCATCGCGGGAGCAAAGCCGGATGTCGGCCGCTGCAATCATATTCACTCCGCCACCAATGCACCAGCCATGCACGGCGGCAATGACCGGTTTAGGTGACTCGTGCATTTTCTGAAAGCCAGACTGCATCTGCCGGATTTGCCCCATCAGGGCCACCCGCTGTTCAGCCTGAACCGTACCGGTGGTCATTTTTCTCAGGTGGGGCAACATTTGGGGCAGGTTGAGACCGTAGCTAAAATGGTCGCCACTACCCCGAAAAACCAGGCATCGAATGTGCGACAGCCGGTTGATTTCATCCATCGCTGCGGGCAGTTCTTCCCAAAATTCCGACCCCATCGCGTTGCCTTTGCCCGGCCCCAGCAACGAAACCGTCATGACGCCATCCTGCTCCGATAGTGCTAACGATTGATACGTTTGTTCCATGTTCTTTTCCTGTGGTATGCGTGCATACAGTTTCGTAAAGGTAATGGAATTCACAAATCAGAAGCAACAGGCAGGGGGCACAACGGCTTTCGTTCAGTGCATCAACCAGGCTGTAGCGGGTATAAGCCAGCAGTGCTGGTAACGTAGCTGATGGGACCTTTCAGACAGCGACAAAACAAAAACAGGCGAGACTGTATGTCTCGCCTGTTGCAATTAGGTATAAGCCGGTGCTTATGTTACCGTGCCGTTGCCATAAGGGGGTACTGGTCAAAAATGGACCGGACAATCCCTTTGAAGTAGTTGTTTTTGAAATTCTGGTTGCGCATCATCTTGGACGCGTACCCCTTCCAGATTACCTGATAGGACTCAGCATCGATGAGTGAAATCATCAGGGTACCCTCGTCCAGGTTATAGTCGATGCGCTTGTAAGTAGCTTCGTCATCTTCGCGCACCACCCAGTCTTTGATAACGGGCTGCTGATAGCCCCGGAATCGAAGGTCGGACCGGAAGATGTTATACGAAATCAGCAGGTTCGGGCTTCGGTTACTAACCCGGTAACCCCGTGCTTCCATCTGATGCCGGATGGCATCCTGAATATCGGAGCATAGCAACGTGGAATCAACAAATTCGCACTCCAGGAAATTAAAGGACTCATAGTTTTTGAAATGACCTTCGTAGCTATAATCATGCTCCACGAATAATTTGCTCGATGAGCAACCCGCCATAGCAACAACGGCCAGCATACACAATACTCCGATGCACTTTTTCATACTCACAATAGTAAAGAGTTTTTCAATAGATAAATTATGGTTGATAAATAGATACTAAGCAACTTGGTTCCAACCCAAATATAATTGTAATTGTTTGGCAAGCAATACCCTATCGCCAAATAATCTACTAATTACTGAGGCCACGGTAAAACTCCAGCCCCCTGCGCATCTCGGCGGCAGAAACCGATATATCGAACGCGCAACTCCCAAGCCCGTCGGGCAGCGACATGCGGATTTCCCGCCCCCGATTCTTCTTATCCTGTAAGGTCAGGGCCAGAATCGGCTCCGTATCCGCTTCCGTTAGTCGTACATTTCCATATACGGAAAACAGGTACTCTTCGATTTCCGTCAACTGTGTTTCGTCGATCATCTTTTTGTGGCACGCGATGTATGATTCGGCCAGCATCCCCACCGCAATGGCTTCGCCGTGCAGGAGCCGCTTTCGGGATTGACCCGATTGCGGAACCGTCATAAAATACGTTTCAACGGCGTGCCCGATGGTATGGCCAAAGTTCAGAATTTTGCGGATTCCCTGTTCCGTTGGGTCCTGTTCCACCACCCGCTGTTTTATGGCAACGGAATGGGCTACCAGCGCAGACCAGTTCTGCTCATCGAGGTCGCGCCGACGAATGTGATCCCACATAGCCCCATCGGCAATAAGGCAGTGCTTGATCACTTCGGCAAAACCCGACCGTAGTTCACGCTCCGGTAAAGTTTCCAGCAGGGTTGGGTCGATCAAGACGGCATTCGGCTGCTTAAACACCCCAATGTGATTTTTAAACCCGTTGAAGTCGATGCCCAGTTTACCGCCCACGCTGGCGTCTACCTGCGCGAGCAGGGTGGTGGGTAGCTGGACAAAATCAATACCCCGCTTGTAGGTTGCGGCACAAAACCCGCCCATATCCCCAATAACGCCCCCGCCCAGGTTCAGCACCAGCGCGTGCCGGTCGAAGTTGGCCCGGGTAAACGCATCCCAGATCAGTTCGCAGGTAGCGATGTGCTTTTGCTCCTCCCCGGCTTTAATTCTGATCAGCGTGTGCTTCGGCAGCATTTCTTTCACACTGGGGTAACAGAAACGGAAGGTATGGTTGTCGACGATGATGGCGATGGCCGAAAAATCGTGTGTATTCAGAAAAGCGGGCAGGCTTTCGGCCAGGGGGGCGATGGTTACAGTTGACATGCTGTAAAAGTACAGCAGCCGGTTCGGTGTAGAAAGTCGAATTCGTACCTATTTTTGAATTTTCCTTCTTTGTCCATTCTGTACCCTCTATGAACGTTCGCTACCGTGTGTTATCCGGTTTATTTCTGCTCTCTACCATTACTTACCTCGACCGCGTTTGCATGAACGTAGTCAGTAAATACGTTAAAGCGGATTTACACCTCGACAATCAGGAATTTGGCTGGATTCTGGGGGCGTTCTCCCTGGCGTACGCGCTGTTTGAAATTCCGACCGGCTCGCTGGGTGATTCCCTCGGTCCCCGGCGCGTACTGACGCGGGTGGTGTTCTGGTGGTCGGGATTTACGGCCCTTACCGGTACGGCCTTTAGTTTTACATACCTGCTCATTGTGCGGTTTTTGTTTGGCGCGGGCGAAGCGGGTGCCTACCCCAATGCCTCCATCGTGATTGCCCGCTGGTTTCCGGCGGTAGAAACGGGCCGGGCGCAGTCGGTAATCTGGGCTGCCGGCCGGTTGGGAGGTGCGCTGACGCCCCTGCTGGTCATTCCGCTGGTACACTGGGCGGGCTGGCGGTGGGCTTTCGGCCTGCTGGGGCTATTAGGCGTAGTGTGGGCCATTGGCTGGTACGTCTGGTTTCGGGACGAACCCGCCGAGATGCCCGGTATCACCACAGCCGAAGTAGCGGAAATTGAAGCCGGGCGGCACATCAAAAAAACGGACCACCGTATTCCCTGGACCACCATTATCCGCAACCCCGATTTGTGGGCGCTGATGCTCATGTGCCACCTGTTTTTTTACGGATCGTATTTCTTTACCAACTGGTCGTCGGTGTATTTTCAGGAAGGGCGCGGACTGACCGAGGCCGAAACATCAAATTTCATCTCCCTCTCCTACTTCCTGGGCGCCATTGGCTGCCTGATAGGTGGTGGATTGAGCGATGTGCTGACCAAACGCTACGGGCTGAAGATTGGCCGCCGGGCGGTGGGCGTAACGGGCTTGGGGCTGTCGAGTCTGTTTTTCCTGCTGGCCGGCCTGACGGAGGATAACCAGATGGCCGGTTACCTGCTGGCGACCTGCGTGCTGATGAAGGACCTCGCTCTACCCGTTGCCTTTGCCGTGTGCGTGGACATTGGCCAGCGGAATGCCGGTACGGTGGCCGGGTCGATGAATTTTGCCGGGCAACTGGGCGGCTTCTTCATCACCATCCTGTTTGGCACCATCGTGGAGCAGACCAAAAACTTTAACTACCCCCTGTTCATGATTGCGGGGTGCCTGCTGGTGAGCGCGCTGCTGTGGTTCCGTATCGACCCTACAAAGCCCGTGTCGGTGCAGTAGTCAACCCGGCTCCGTTGTCTAGTAAAGTTGTGTTAAATAATCGCCGTTTTGAAAAATCTGTCAGCCCACTGCTTTAGCAGTGGGCTAGTAAGCGATTCGGCGGTTAATTTATTCAAATCAATAAGTCCCTTTCACGAAACTTGCCTACTGACACTCAGTCAGTTTTCAGAAAATCATAGCCCACTTCCGTCAGGAACAACCCCGCAGCGGGAGCAGCCCGACCCGCCTGTTTGCGGTCGCGGGCCAGGATGATGCGTTCCACATCGGCAACGCTCCGTTTGCCCTGCCCCACATCCAGCAACGTGCCCACAATGGCCCGGACCATGCCGTGCAGAAACCGATTGGCCTGAATATGAAACACTATATCACCATTGGGCTTTTGCTCCCAGCTAGCCCGGTCGATTCGGCAGTTGAAGGTTTTGACATCGGTTTTGACCTTACTGAAGCTCTCAAAGTCGGTGTGGTTCAGGAAAATGGCTGCTGCTTCGTTCATAGCCTCCACGTTCAGGGGCAACGCAAACACATACGTCAATCCTTCCTGAAACGGGTTTTTCCGCCGACTGATGTGGTACTGATAATACCGGTACGTAGCCGAAAAACGGGCGTGGTCGTCGGGGCGGACGGGGAAGCAGTCATACACCGCCACATCATGGGGTAGCAAGCTGTTCAGCGACCGGAGCAGGTGTTCGGGCGGGGGCGCATCGAGGTCGAGGTGGGCAAACTGCTGGGCGGCATGCACCCCCGCGTCGGTGCGGCCACTCCCCACAATGGCAATGGGCTGCCGGAGTACCGTAGCCAGGGCCGTTTCGAGCACCTCCTGCACGCTCAGGCCGTTGGGCTGCCGCTGCCAGCCGTGATACTTTGTTCCTTTATAAGCTAGTTCAAGAAAATACCGCATCACACAAAAGTACGGGTTCTAGGATTGCTGCTTTCCACCAAAAAGCGTAAAAGCGGAATGCCCGTAAAAGGGAGCAAACTGGGTACTCATGGTTACCGAATTGACTAAGCGACAATCGGCTTTTCGTACGCAGCCAGTGCTTTTAGCAACGTGTCACCATGCAGGAAGATGTCGTTGATACTGCTTATTTCATGCCGTGTTCTACCCGGTTTTCGTCAAAGACAGTGATCGCCTTTTTGTTGCCATTCAGGTGTAATCGACAGATGGGTTTACGGTTGTTATTATCCAAAGAATAGCGAAGTACGACTGTGCATCCGATGAACGATACGATTAGCATCAACAACATTCCGTAGAATAGCCCTGAAAATGTAAACCCCTCTAACTCCTCCTACGTATAACATTTCTTCTTCTTTTCATCACTAATGGGACGAAATATACCGTAACCACCTGTGGAACCCAGCTATTTCCTCCTGCCCTAAAGTGTTTTTAGTCGGTCTGTGATTTGGTCTGAAAAGGTTTGCTGGAAACACTTTTTAACCAGGTAAAGTACTCCATCTTTTGGCAGTAACTCCGCTATAACTTTCAGACGACAACTACGACCATGTGTAGGAATGGGTGTCATTTCCTGCTGAATCAACAGACTTTAGTTGCCGGTATATTTCAGTTCGCTGGCTGTTGAAATAATGGTTAATCAAGTAATGGAATAAATTTTACTGTCCGGGAACACCATATCGATTTTCAGGACGTGTTCAACAAAGTGGAAATTAGTGTAATAAGCGGTAGATAATGCCGATTACCACCAGCAATGCCATAGCACAAAGGCATAATCTGACCCTATTTTTACCTGTCGTAACAAGAAACCAGTCGATACATGGTAACTCAATTGCAGAAAGGGTAAATAGGGCGCTTGTTTACAATCAATAAACAGACAGAATCAATATATCTACACTACATCCGCTCCACTTCGAACTTCAGTTCATCGACGAGTTGCCGAAGCCGGTCGGTGTTGGGGGGAGACGGGGGGAGTTGCTGACTGACGAAGGCGCAGACTTCCCACACCTCCAATACATCGTTCAGGGCTACGTCCAGATTGGGCAAATCGACACGGTCGGTGGTCAGGAGGAGTGACCCTTTCACCTTCACCTGATTATAGACGCGCCGGCAGCGAATGCCGGCTCCGGTGGGTTGCTGATGAATGAGCAGCACATAAAGTTTTCCATCGGCGATATCGAACCAGTTCCGTACGAATTTACCCACGAGCAACGCCCCCGGAAACGCGAAATCATCGCCCGCTTCAAAGGCCCGGTAATGGTCTTCGGGCAGGGTGGGCAGGTGCATGGCGGGTAGCCGACGCAGGAAATCAGCCTGCCGGTACCGCTGACCGTATTCCGCAAACTGCCGCTGCATCACCACCGGAAAACTTGGCGTTACCGGCTGGCTGGTTGATGCCGGATGCGCCGATGCCGACGCGCCTTCGTATACGTTGTTAAAGGCCAGTGTTTCGGCAGGGCGGCTGGCCGGGGTGGGCCGGGATTCTGGCTGGGGCGAAAACAGCCGGTCGACAGGGGGGGCGGTATTTCGTTCCGGTGGGCGGGAATCGGCCGGGCGGGCCTGGTAAGCCGCTGGTTGCGGGCGATCGCCGGGCATAGTTGATTGGCTCCCCGGCCTCACCGGGGCGGTAATGACAGGGGGCGCAACAGGTTCCCGACGGGGTTCCTCCGCCGGTTTATAGTATTTATTCAGCACCGAAGCCAACGGCTGGGGTTCGGGAGTAGGGGCCGTGGGTTGGGCCAATCCAGGCCGGGCAAAAATATCGGGAAAGTCGGGGTGTTGAAACGGGTCGTCATCGGTAGTCAATTTCCCATCCGACCGAATGGAGGCTGTGTTTTCATGACTACTTCTAACAGCGTATAAATCGTCTGCTTTCTGACCAAGTGGGATGCTTAGGCTGGGCGTTTCGCGAATTTTCCGGAGGTCCTGCCGGGTCAATAGCTCCACGGTGGTGTTGAAGGCTTTGGCAATAGCCTGAATATTCTGCTGGTTTGGATTAGCACGCCCCTCTTCATAAGCCCCTAACAGGGAACGTTTTATGTTGATTTTCCGGGAAAACTGCTCCTGGGTCAAACCATTTAGTTTGCGTAGGTAACGGATATTATCACTAACGAGCGTCATCCAGTTCGGGGTGGCTAAAGTTTTAGCTAAGATAAAGGATTCACGATTTAAATCCACATATCCCGCTTTTTTGTACTTTTAACGTACTTTCTTGAACGGTTTCAAGGGGTTAGATTTCACCAAAACAACAGTTTATGACGGCCATCCAACCCAAAACCGATATCCAGCTAACGTTCGATCGTCAGCGTCGGCACGCGCCCCATATGGCCCTTACTACTGCCAGTCAGCGTATCGAACGCATCCAGCGCATTCATACCTGGGTGACTAGCCACGAAGCCGATATTCAGCGGGCGATGTTCGATGACTTCCGGAAGCCATCGGCCGAGGTGATGCTGGGCGAACTGATGGCCCTATACGCAGAAATCAAGTTCACCACGGGGCAGCTGAAACGATGGATGAAGCCCCAGTCCCTGCCCACTCCCCTCGCGCTGATTGGCACAAAGAGTCATATTGTTCACGAGCCCAAAGGTAACATACTCATTATTTCACCCTGGAATTACCCGTTCGTGCTCGCTATCCGCCCGCTCGTTTCGGCCATTGCAGCTGGTAACGTCGCCATCCTGAAACCTTCGGAACTGACCCCAAACACATCCGGGTTGATTAGCCGGATGATTACGGACCTGTTCCCCGCCGATGAAGTAGCTGTTTTTGAGGGGGATGCCAATGTATCGACATCCCTGCTGGAACTACCATTCAATCATATCTTCTTCACCGGCAGCCCGGCCGTGGGGCGCGTGGTCATGACCGCTGCGGCCAAACACCTGGCGTCGGTCACGCTCGAGCTGGGGGGTAAATCGCCCGCCATTGTGGATGAATCGGCCAATGTGAAACAGGCCGCGCAACAACTGGCCTGGGGTAAATACCTGAATAATGGCCAGACCTGCATTGCCCCCGATTACCTGCTGGTTCACGCATCCATAAAAGAGCCCTTTATGCAGGCCTTCCGCGACACGCTGACAACCATGTACAGTCCCGATGGCCAGCCCGTTGCCGCATCGGACAGCTACGCCCGTATTGTGAACAGCCGCCATTTTGACCGAATCCGGGGGCTGCTGGATGATGCGTTGACTAAAGGCGCGATAATCACGCTGGGCGGACAAACCGATGCCGACCAGAACTTCATCGAACCAACCGTGCTGGAGGGCGTAACCGACGACATGCAGGTAATGCAGGACGAGATTTTCGGGCCAATACTACCCATATTAACTTATACGAACCTCGACGATGCCCTGCGCATCATCAACCAGCGCGAAAAACCGCTGGCCTTGTACATCCACAGCCGCAACCTGAAAACCACCCAATATATTCTGGACCGCACCTCGGCGGGTGACACCGTCGTGAACGATACGCTCCTGCAATTCGGCAATGTCGAACTGCCTTTTGGCGGGGTGAATAACAGCGGCATTGGTAAATCGAACGGGTACTTCAGTTTCCAGGAGTTCTCCAATCAGCGGGGGGTGATGCAACGCGATTTCGGCACCATGAAATTCATCTACCCGCCCTATACCGACAGGGTGAAGAAGTTGATCAACTTCATTGTGAAGCACGTATAACCTACTCCAGGCGGTTAAAAGCACCTTGGTCATCCTCAGCGTTTGCCACGCTAACCAGCGAACCGAACAGGGCTTTTTTCGACACCTGATCGGTGGAGTTGAAGACCTGAAAATTAGCCCAGTTCACATAGGCGGTATTGGTATCTACGGCCAGGTAGCCCGCTACCGGAACGGCATCCAGACTGGGCATGTACACCACAGTTAGCGTAATACTGGGTTGTCCTTTGGGGTAGAATGTCCAGGTTAGTTTCATGGTATACGGAGTAATCGTCCGGGTAATTACAGGTTGCTGAACCACGACAGCCAGTCCCCGTATTCCTCAGAAGCTGGTAGTATGGTTGGACGGGTCGGGAAAGGGAATCGTTCAGGCGGCTGCCAATAACCCGTTGATCAGCTTATTGGCAGTCGTACCCGAAACAGGATTGCGCCTTGCAACTGTAGCATTCAATGCAGGCTTTTTACTGCAAATTTTCCCGCCTGTCCAACTCCTTCAATACATCCACCATTGTACGAAACCGGTTGGCATCGCCAATGAAACTCAATCCGGACATGATGAGCGCGAATCCGCCCGTGCTTACCCAGAACCAGGGGTCAGTGTTGGTTTCCCGGAGTTTGGCTCCGTGTAACAATACCGCCAGACCGCTGCCGAGCACCATTGCGCCACTCCCACCAAACAGCCAGTATTTTGTCATCAGTTTTTTTTCACGTTTCGTTTTCATGGTCCGTTTGGAATAAAAGTCTGTTGGCAGGAAAAACAACTAGTGCGCCAGCAGGTTTTCAAAAAAACAGTATCTTACAAAATCGTTTCCCAATACATATCAACCGGTATCTTTTTAACGTATATACCCATGCCCGCATTTACGCTCGGAATTGAAGAAGAATTTCAAACCATTGACCCGGACACCGGTGAGTTACGGTCGCACATGTCGAAGATTGTGGAGGGTGGGCAGATTGTATTGCACGAGCGCGTCAAAGCAGAGATGCACCAGGCCGTGGTAGAAGTAGGTACCAACATCTGCAACAACATTCACGATGCCCGCGAAGAAGTTACCTACCTCCGAAAAATGATTATCGAGCTGGCTGATAATCAAAACCTTAAAGTAGCAGCCGCTGGTACTCACCCCTTCTCCGACTGGCAGGATCAGTTGATTACCCCCAACGAACGGTACGACCAGCTCATTGACGAGTTGCGGGATGTGGCCCGGTCGAACCTTATCTTCGGCCTGCACGTACACGTGGGTATCGAGAATCGCAACGAAGGGGTGCACATCATGAACGCCGTGCGGTATTTCCTGCCCCACGTCTACGCCATCTCAACAAATTCGCCGTTCTGGCGGGGCCGCAATACCGGCTTTAAGTCGTACCGGTCCAAAGTGTTTGACAAGTTTCCGCGTACGGGCATCCCCGATTTTTTTGCTTCAGCGGCCGAATACGATGATTACATCAACCTGCTGGTGAAAACCAACTGCATCGACAATGGAAAAAAAATATGGTGGGACATTCGGCTACACCCGTTTTTCAATACCATCGAGTTCCGGATCTGTGATGTGCCAATGCGGGTAGATGAAACCATTTGCCTGGCGGCCATTATGCAGGCGTTGGTCGTTAAGATTTACAAACTGCACAAACAAAACCTGAATTTCCGGCCCTACCGGCGTATCCTGATCAACGAAAACAAATGGCGGGCTGCCCGGTATGGGATTGAGGGCAAACTAATCGACTTCGGCAAGCAGGAAGAAGTGCCCACGCACGAGCTGCTGCACGAATTACTCAACTTTATCGACGATGTGGTCGACGAACTGGGTAGCCGCTCCGAATGCGAATACCTGCTCAAAATTATGGAGATGGGTACCGGTGCCGACCGTCAGCTGGCCGTTTTCCAGGAAACGAATGACCTGAAACAGGTTGTGGATTACATTGTTAAAGAAACTTCTTACGGAATCTGACCGTTCTTTCTGGAACCAATTTCATCAATAGACCAACCGTAACTCACCGCTATGAACTCAGTTAAGATTGCCGTTCTGGATATGAATAACAAGCATGCCAACGAAAGCATGCGCTGCATCATGCACCTGATCCGGAACGCACAAGGGGAAAACCACCAGTTAGAGCAACCCAGCGAACTATCGGTCGACGTGTTCGATATTCGGGGAAGCAACGATGTTCCCAACCTGGACTATGACATTTACATTTCCTCGGGCGGACCGGGTAGTCCACTGCCATCGAATGAAGCATGGGAACAGGCGTATTTCACGTTGATCGACCAGATTTTTGCCTGGAACAGGCATAACGACCGCAAAAAGTTTGTGTTTCTGATTTGCCACTCCTTCCAACTGGTTGTCCGGCATCTTGAGTTAGGGCTGCTCAGCCAGCGCAAATCAACTTCTTTTGGTATTTTCCCAATTCACAAAACTGAAGAGGGCGATATCGAACCGTTCCTGACGGGCCTGGATGACCCTTTTTATGCGGTCGATTCCCGGGATTACCAGGTCACAGAAGCAAACGCCGAGCGACTGGAACAACTGGGTGCTCAGGTGCTGTGCCTGGAAAAATACCGCCCACACGTACCCCTCGACCGGGCGGTGATGGCCATCCGGTTTTCGCCCGAAATAGTGGGTACCCAGTTTCACCCCGAAGCCGACAACGAAGGGATGTTACGGTACTTTCAAACCGCCGAAAAACGCAATCACATCGTCCTGAATTTTGGGCAGGAAAAGTATGATGACATGGTGTCTTACCTACTGGACCCCGACAAAATTGCGCTGACCGAATCAGTTATTATCCCCGGATTTTTGCGGGAGGCCATCCTGGCCTTATCCGTTACTGCCGAAGAACCACAAAGCGTATAGTGTTATGATACAGTCTGTTCGTCAGCGTTATAACGAAATATTTAGCCCGGAACTCTACCGGGCTTTTTTAGATAAAATTGAATCCGACCTGCCCGGTAAACTGGATTTCCGCGTGGCCGAAACGCCTATTTTCATTCCAAAACAACTGACCGACAAGGTTTTGCAGGCCTGCGATGCCATTGTTGATGTGATTACCCGCGCCGATTTCAAAACCCTGACCGAAAAGGCAATACCGGCCAGCCAGCGGGTTCCGCACGAACCGAGCGATGGACCGGACGCTCACACCCAGTTTTTAGCCGTCGATTTCGCGGTTTGCAAAGACCCGTCAACGGGAGAGCTTGTCCCACAGCTTATCGAGTTACAGGGTTTTCCATCCCTTTACGGCTTCCAGCCTTACCTGGCTAACCTGTTTCGCACGTTTTATCCCATTCCGGATACCCTGTCGCATTTGTTCAATGCGGACACCAACATCGACTATCTGATGCAGTTGAAGCAGATGCTGGTGGGCGATTGCAACCCGGAAGAAGTAATCCTGCTGGAAATTTACCCCGAAAAGCAAAAGACCCGTATCGACTTCGTGCTGACGGAGAAAGCCACCGGGGTAGCCCCCGTTTGCCTGACCAAAATCAGAAAAGAAGGGCGGGCCCTGTTCTACGAGAAAAACGGCCGGTCAATCCGCATCAAACGAATATACAACCGGCTCATCTTCGACGACCTGAAGCACTTCCCCGACCTGAAAACCGATTTTCACCTCACGGACGACGTGGATGTGGAGTGGGTCGGGCACCCCAACTGGTTTTTCCGCATCAGCAAATACACCCTGCCGCTGCTGAAAAGCCCGTACATACCCGACAGTTATTACCTGTCTGATTTACCCGAATACCCGGCCGACCTGGAAAACTACGTCCTGAAACCACTGTTCTCGTTTGCCGGCAGCGGGGTTAAACTCAACGTTACGCCCGCCGACCTTGATGCTATTCCGGCCGATCAGCGGGACGGTTACCTGCTCCAGAAAAAGGTGGTGTATGAACCGGTCGTCCAGTCGCCGGATGGGTTGGTCAAATGCGAGATTCGCCTGCTGTTTATCTGGCCGAAAGCCGATGAAAAGCCTACGCTGCTGACGAACCTCGGTCGGCTGAGCCGGGGCGAAATGATTGGGGTGGATTTCAACAAGAATAAAGACTGGGTGGGCGGTACAATCTGCTTTTTCGAGAAATAATTTCACGAACCACCCGGGATACCAAGTAGGCGGAGGGTTATTTTGCGTTCTCTGCGAAACCTTCGTGACCGCTGGGATTTACCCCTTATGAATACACAAGCAAGTGCAGGGGCCGAAAAAGCCCTGTTCGACCTCACCGGTAAAGTGGCCGTCATAACCGGTGCCAGCAAAGGTATCGGTGAAGACATGGCCCGCGTCTTTGCCCGCTTCGGGGCTAAAGTTATTGTCAGCAGCCGGAAACAGGATGCCTGCGATGCCCTTGCCCATGACATCAGCGCACAGGGGGGCGACGCAACCGGCATCGCGGCCCACGTGGGCGACCCGGACCAGCTCCGGCAACTGGTCGACAAGAGCATCGCGACCTACGGCGGCATCGATATCCTGGTCAACAACGCGGCCTCTAACCCCGTATTTGGCCCCTCCCTCGACTGCGACGGGGCAGCGTTCGACAAGATTATGCAGGCGAATGTGAAGGCGCCCTTCGAGTTGAGTAAACTATGCTACCCCAGCATGAAAGCACGGGGGGGCGGCAGTATCATCATGATCAGCAGCATTGCCGGCCATACGCCAGACCCCGGCCTGGGCCTGTACAGCGTTAGCAAAGCATCGCTGAATATGCTGACCAAAGTGCTGGCCAAGGAATGGGGACCCGATGGTATCCGGGTGAATGCCATTTGCCCCGGCCTGATAAAAACCAAGTTCAGCCAGGCACTCTGGCAGGATGAGCAGACGTTGAATCATTTTACCAAACGCATTCCCATCGCCCGCATGGGCACCACCGACGAAATAAGCCCGCTGGCCCTGTTCCTGGCCTCCGATGCGTCGTCGTACAGCACCGGCAGCTTATTCTACGCCGATGGCGGCACGGTTATTTAGACTCCCTTTTTCTCCTTACCCATGAAACACATTTGCCTGATTTTTTCGCTGTTCCTCCTGCTCACGTCATCTATAAAGGCCGCACCCGGCGACACCCACATTGTGATTCAAACCCGGCAGACGGCCTTAGTCATAAGGGTCGATACCGGGCAGCTTCCTACGATTGTTCATCTGGGTACCCGGCTTCGGAACGTAGCGGAATACGCGGCTATTCCGGGCAATGGCAAGCGGGGCGAAGATTATACCGGCATTTATAATTCGGTGTACACGCCCGCCGGGGGCCGTAACCTGCTGGAACCCGCCATTCAGGTAACCCACGCCGACGGCAACGCATCCCTCGACCTTAAATACATTCGGCACGAGACCAGCCCCGAAGCGAACGGGGCTATCCTGACCAAAGTGTACCTAAAAGACCCGCAGTACGCGTTCGAGGTGACACTCTACTATAAGGCGTACCAGAATGACGATGTCATTGAACAGTGGTCCACCATCCGGCACACGGAAAAGAAAGCGGTAACACTCCATAAATACGCATCGGCCAACCTGTACATCCCGGCGCAGAACTACTACCTGACGCATTTCCACGGCGACTGGGCCAGCGAGATGAACCCCTCCGAAACGATGCTGACCGAAGGCATCAAAGTACTGGATTCCAAGCTCGGTACGCGGGCCGATCTGTTTCAGCCTCCCTCCTTTCTGGTTGCGCTGAACCAACCTGCCGAAGAAGAGCAGGGCGAAGTGATTGCCGGTACGCTGGCCTGGTCGGGCAATTACCAGCTGGCGTTTGAAGTTGACCCGTTGCATAACCTGCGCATTCATTCCCGGCATCAATCCCTACGCATCGGCGTACACGCTGGCTCCCAACACGGAGTTTACCACCCCAGCGTTCATTTACACGTATTCGACTAAAGGCAAGGGCGGGGCCAGCCGGAGCCTGCACCGCTGGGCGCGGAAATACCGGATTCCGCAGGGTGAAGGCAACCGTCTGACGCTGCTCAACAACTGGGAAGCGACGTATTTCGATTTCAACGAGGAGAAACTCTCTGCCCTCTTCAAAGATGGCGATAAACTCGGGGTCGATTTGTTCCTGCTGGACGATGGCTGGTTTGGCAAAAAATACCCCCGCAACAACGACCACACCAGCCTGGGCGACTGGCAGGAGAACCCGAAGAAACTCCCGCACGGGCTGGGTTATTTAGTCAAAGATGCGGAAAGCGCCGGGGTAAAATTCGGTATCTGGCTCGAACCCGAAATGGTTAGCCCCAAAAGCGAACTCTACGAGAAACACCCGGACTGGGTTATCAAACAACCGAACCGGGCAGAGTATTACTTCCGGAATCAACTGGTACTCGACTTAACGAATCCAAAAGTGCAGGAATTCGTGTACGGCGTTGTCGATGATCTGATGACGAAGAACCCAACGGTGAGCTACATCAAATGGGATTGCAATGCCGTGATTTACAACGCCTACTCGGCTACCCTTGCCGATCAGTCGAACCTCTACGTCAATTACGTGCAGGGGTTATACAAGGTACTGGACCGGTTGCGGACCAAGTACCCTACCTTACCCATGATGCTGTGTTCCGGCGGGGGTGGGCGCGTGGATTACGGTGCCCTGAAGTACTTTACCGAGTTCTGGCCCAGCGACAATACCGACGGACTGGAGCGGGTATTTATCCAGTGGAACTACTCGTATTTCTTCCCATCCATTGCCACCTGCAACCACGTAACGGACTGGGGTAAGCAGTCCATCAAGTTCCGGACGGATGTGGCCATGATGGGCAAAATCGGGTACGATATCGTGGTTAGTAAACTCTCCGAACCCGAACTGGCCTTCAGCCAGGAAGCGCTCAAAACCTACGACCGCATCAAAACCACCATCTGGCAGGGGGATTTGTTCCGGCTGGCCTCGCCCTACACGAATGACGTGGCGTCCCTGGCCTACGTGAATGAATCAAAGGATAAAGCCATCTGGTTCACTTACCTGGTCAAAAACCGCTACAAAGCGGGTAGCGTGGCCCCCATCAAACTACAGGGACTCAATCCAGACAAGCGCTATAAAATTCAGGAACTCAACGTGTATCCGGGCACCCGCTCCGCCATCAACACCAACACAACTGTCTACTCCGGCAACTATTTAATGACCATTGGGTTCAACCCACAGGTAAGTGCCCGCCGGGAAAGTGTAGTGCTTGAGGTAGCGGAGATTAAGTAGGTTGTTATGGCACTAACCCCGGGTAGTGGTCAGCTACTTTGTTGCTGCTCTGTTAGCTCCTCCAATCGGATACCCCAGGCGCACCGGAAATGACCCAGCGGGCAGTTTTTCCGCCCGTGCAGGTTGCAGGGTTTACAATCGAGCTTTTCGGGCGTTTGCACCACCCGCGCCCCATCAGCCAGGGGGCCGAAACCAAATTCAGGCACCGTCGAACAGAAAACGGCCGTAGTCGGGGCGTTCATGGCCGAACACAGGTGCAGTGGCGCCGAATCATTCACGTAGTTCATTACGGCATCCTGCTGCAAAGCCGCCGATTGCAGCAGACTCAACTGCCCCGCCAGATTGACTACGTTCACTGAATTACCAGCCGAAACCCGTATGGCCTCGCAGGCATCGCGGTCGGTGGGTGCGCCCAGCAGATAAATTATTCGCTGCTCGGGTAAAGCCCGAATCAGTTCGACCCAGCGTTCGGGCGGGTACTGCTTCGTGAACCAGACCGACAGGGGTGCTATGCACACGTACGGCTCCTTTTTGTAGGGTTGCACCGCCCCGTAATCTTCCGCCGATGGGTAGAGTTTGGGGCGGGTCTGCCCCTGCCACTGCCCTTCCGGTTTCAGCACGCTGAGCATCCCGGCATTACGGTCTACTTCGTGAACGCCCGGTTCAAACCGATGCGCTACCCGGTGCGTAAAAAAACGGGCGAATGGGTTTTTGTCGAACCCCACCGTTGTTCCGGCATCCGACAAAGCGGTTAGCATCCCCATCGTGCCATACCGCTGCAGGTTCAATACGGCGTCGTACTGACGGGTGCGGATGGTTTGAAGGAGTCGCCATAAATTCCGGTATTTGACGAACGCGCCCCGAGCTCCCTTTTTATGCCAGATGAGTACCTCGTTCAGAAACGGGTGATTAACCAGTAAACCCTCGTTACCTTTGCGAACCAGTATGTCCAGCAACGCATCCGGGAAAGCCTGGTGCAGTTGTTCCAGCAGGGCCGTAGCCAGAATGACATCCCCGATAAAAGCAGTTTGAATAAGCAGGAACCGGGGCGGATTGGTTGCGGTTATCATCAGTACGCCTTGTGCGTGAATAAGTAAGAATGGAAGATTACGACGTATACACCCTGCCGAACGGGATTCGCATTGCGCATAAACAAATTCTTCATACGCAGATTGCCCACTGCGGCATCATGCTCGATATTGGCAGCCGCGACGAGCAGCCTCACCAGCAGGGGCTCGCTCACTTTTGGGAGCATATGGCGTTCAAAGGTACGGAGAAACGAAAATCATACCACATTATCACCCGGCTCGAAATCATCGGTGGCGAGCTGAACGCGTACACCACCAAAGAAAAAGTGTGCTTTCATGCCTCGGTGCTGGACGCTCATTTCGAGAAAGCCGTCGACCTGCTGGCCGACATTACGTTTCACTCCATCTTTCCCGAGCGGCAGATTGAGCGGGAACGGGGTGTTATCCTGGAAGAAATGGCGATGTATTACGACTCGCCCGAAGATGCGATTCAGGATGATTTCGACGAGCTGGTATTCCCGAACCATGCGCTGGGTGGCAATATCCTGGGCACAACCGAAACCGTAGGTTCATTCGGCCGGGAAGATCTCCAGCAGTTCATTGCCGAAAACTACGACACCAGCCGGATTGTGTTTGCCTCCGTCAGCCGGTTACCGTTCAAACAGGTGGTGAAAGTAGCGGAGAAGTACTTTCGGGATGTTCCGGTGCAGCATTCAGTCCGGCAGCGCAAAACGCCCACGGATTACGCACCCCGCCATACCCGTGTGGAGCGTCCCATTACGCAGGCACAATGCGCCCTTGGCCGGCCGGCGTATGGCCTGAAAGACCCGCGACGGCTACCCTTTTTTATGCTGGTCAACCTGCTGGGTGGCCCCGGCATGAACTCGCGGCTGAACCTGAACCTGCGCGAGAAATACGGGCTGGTCTACTCCATTGATGCCGGTTATACACCCTACCTGGACACGGGCTTTCTGGGCATTTACTTCGGCACCGACCCCAAAAAAGTGGACAAGGCTCAGTCGCTGATTATGAAGGAGTTAAAGCGGCTCCGTGAGCAGCCGTTAACGACCCTGCAACTGCACCAGACTAAAGAACAGTTGGTCGGTCAATTGGCAATGGCCGAAGAAAGCAACAACAGTTTTATGCTGATGATGGCCAAAAGCCTGCTCGACATCAACCGAGTTGAGTCCCTGAACGACATTTTCAACGATATCAAAGCCGTAACGGCCGGGCAGTTACAGGACCTTGCCCTGGAGAGCTTCGACGAAAGCCAGTTTAGTTCGCTCACCTTCGTGCCGGAGAAATAGGGCAGTAGAAGCGCACCCGTCGGATTGATTGTCTAACCGGAGATTGCGGCCCTTACCCCTGCCCGGTGTACTGCCGCGTTACGCCAGCCTTCCCCGATCTGCATTCATTGGGCAGCACGTCATGCTGACCGGTATGGCCGTGCGCAAGGGCTACAACGAAACCAGCCAAACCAGCCTGTCGCTGAACGAGTTATCAAGAAAATCCCTGTTACCCCGATCCGATGTATAACCGTTTGATAAAGGTTATGTGACTACATGCTGACGGACAGTCAAAAATTGTATATTCCAGCGAATAATATAGGCAAAACCCATAAACCTATGTTCGAACGTGTCTACAAACTGTTTCGTAGTCTTGCTTTACTGGTGGCGTCTTACGGACCCTTTATAGCAGCCTTACTCAGCCAACCGAGTGTTTCGGCACAAAGTCTGCCTGCTGGTTTTTCAAACGCTAAAGTGCAGGAAGGCTACGTAACGCCCATGGGCACCGTTTTTAGCCCTGACGGCAAACGGCTCTTTGTGTGGGATAAGGCCGGGCGCGTATGGGTATCGAACTGGACTGGCACCCAATACAGCAGGCAGGCGAGTCCCGTGCTGGACTTGAGTGATGAGGTAGGCAACTGGCGCGACTTCGGGCTGTTGAGTTTTTGCCCCGACCCCAATTTCGCCCAGAATGGCCTGGTGTATTTGTTTTATGTGGTCGACCGGTATCATCTCTTTAATGCGAATACGCCCGCCTATAACCCTGCCCAGAATCAGTATTTTTCGGCCTCCATCAGCCGGGTAACGCGCTATCAGGTTCAGGCAAGCGGTACGGACCTGGTGGCCATCCCGGCCAGCCGGAAAATACTGTTGGGAGAAAGCCGTTCTACGGGTGTTCCGCTCACGTACGAGTCGCACGCGGGCGGCACCCTGCTCTTCGGTCGCGATGGCTCGCTGCTGGTATCGACCGGCGATAATGCCAGCTACAGCAGTACGGACATTGGCAATGCCTCAGAAACGTATTACCAGCAGGCAATCAATGACGGTATTATGACCGCCAATGAAAATGTGGGCTCTTTCCGGGCGCAGATGCTGACCTCGCTTTGCGGAAAAGTACTACGAATAGACCCCGCCACCGGCAACGGATTAAGCAGCAATCCTTTTTACGATGGGGCCAATCCCCGGTCGGCCCGGTCGAGAGTATGGACCCTGGGGTTACGCAATCCCTGCCGGATGACCATCCAGCCCAATACAGGCAGCACCACCATAACCGACGGAAATCCGGGCACGCTGCTCATTGGCGACGTAGGCTGGTTCTCCTGGGAAGATATGCACGTAGTAAAGCAGGGCGGGGAGAACGCGGGCTGGCCCATATTCGAGGGCCTGGATGAGCAACCGGGCTACAGAGAAGCGGCCAGAACCCTCGCCAACAAGGACGAACCAAACCCATCCAACACCTGTAATGTACCGTTTCTGCGCTTCGGTGATCTGCTGAAACAGGCCACCAATCCAACTCAGGGAGCCACGCAGGCCATCAATCCGTGCAGTTTGCAGCCACTGCCGGGTTTACAGCGCCGGTATTTCCATTCCCGCCCGGCGCTGGACTGGAAGCACAGCCAGGACATTAGCCGGGTGCCTTCCTTCAGCGGAAACATCGCTACCACTACCCCCCTATCGGGCACCCTGGGGACGGCTTTCCGGGGTAATTGCTCGATAGGCGGGGCCTATTATGCGGGTACGGCGTTTCCGGCACCGTACCGAAACGGGTATTTTTTTGCGGACTACGGCGAAAACTGGATTCGGAGGGCTACCCTCAATGCGGATGGCAGCCTGAATAGCGTACAGGAGTTTTTGCCCGGCGGGGTCGGAAACGGGATAGTCGACATAGAGTATAACCCGCTCGACGGGGCGCTGTATTACGTCAGTATCAATACCGGCGAGATTATGAAAATCAGTTATGGGGGTAATCAGCCACCGGTAGCCGTAGCTACGGCCAATAAACAGAGTGGCACCTCGCCCCTGACGGTCAATTTCACCGGCAGCAACTCCACGGACCCCGACGGTGATCCGCTCACCTACCTGTGGGATTTTGGGGATGGCACGACCTCGACGGTAGCCAATCCAGTTAAAACCTTTACCGCCACGACCGCGCAGGGCTTCGCGGTCCGGCTCACCGTGAACGACGGGCGCGGCCTGACCGATAGCCAGACGCTCGTTATTTCGATCAATAACGGGGCTCCCACCACCACCATCACGGCTCCGCTCAACAACGCGCAATACCCCCTTGACCGCCAGAGTTCGTACAAACTCACGGCCAGCGTGACCGACGAGAACCCCGCCACCCTTACCTACGCCTGGCAGGTGAATCTGCGCCACAACAACCACGAACACCGCGAACCCATATTGACCGACGTCTCCCCAACGGTTATCATCTCGCCCGTGGGCTGCGACGGCGAAACGTACTATTACCTCATCAGACTGACCGTTACCGACGCGGGCGGGCTGACCGCTACCGACTCCGTTAAAATCTACCCCAATTGCAGCTCAGTCAACCTGGCCGTTACCAACGTGAAGGCCACACCCGGCGTTGCCTCGGCCCTCGTGAACTGGACGAATCCCACGGCGTCGTTCAGCGACGTACTGGTAGTGGCCAAAGCAGGGTCGGGATTTCAGGGGCAGCCAACAGGCACAAGCTATGTAGCGAACGCTGACTTCACCGGCAACGGAGCCACGCTGGAAGGGGGAAAAGTGGTGTATCAGGGAGCGGGAACGTCGGTAAGCGTGACCAACCTGACCGCCGGGCAACGCTACTATTTCCGCATTTATACCCGCAGTAGCACCGTTTGGACGGGGGGCGTGGAGATCAGTGCTATCCCAACAGCCCCCGTCCCACCCCCACCAACCTGCTTTTCGACACCACGGCCTGCTACCGGATTGTGTCGCGGGTGAATGGCGGCTCCGTTGTCAGTATCGACGACGGCAACACGGCCAGCGGTGTCCCGGCGCGGCTGCGTGCCAATGCCAGCCAGGCGTGGCAGCAGTGGCGTATCAAACCCGCCACAACGGGTTTTTACCGGGTCGAAGCCCTTCACAGCGGCAAGGTACTGACCACCGACGGAGCCTCTGCGCAGGACTACGCCAACCTGGCGCAACAGCCCTTTGCCGGCAGTACCCATCAGCAGTGGGACATTACCAGGAACAGCGACGGCTACTACACGCTCAAAGCCCGGCATTCGGGCAAGGCTATGGACCTCAAGTGGGATGGCGTCGACGTGGTTCAGTACAGCGTGGGCGGGAGCTGGAGTCAGCAGTGGGGTATCGAAAAAGCCACCTGCGCCACCGGCCCCACGCCCCCCCCCACAGAACCACCAACGCCCCCTACAGAACCACCTCCCCCCCCCACGGAACCACCCACGGGTCAGCTTTTTGACGCCACGGCCTGTTACCAGATTGCCTCACGGGTGAGTGGCGGATCGGTAGTCAGTATCGACGGTGGCAGCCTGGCGAACGATGCGCTGGCTCGCCAGCGCCCTAACGCCAACCGGATGTGGCAGCAGTGGCGCATCAAACCCACAGCTGCTAACTACTACCGGCTCGAAGCCCTTCACAGCGGCCTGGTGCTCACCGTTGACGGAGCCTCTGCGCAGGACTATGCCAACCTGACGCAACAGCCCTTTGCCAGCAGTACCCATCAGCAGTGGGACATTACCAGGAACAGCGATGGCTACTACGCGCTCAAAGCCCGGCATTCGGGCAAGGCCATGGACCTCAAGTGGGATGGTGTCGACGTGGTTCAGTACAGCGTGGGCGGGAGCTGGAGTCAACAGTGGGGCATTGAGAAAGTGACCTGTTCCACCAACAACGCGGCTCGCTCGGGGGCTGACCCCATCGAACGGGCAACGGCAGCAGTCCATCAGGAGCCGGTAACCGGCTTCCGGCTGTGGCCAAATCCAGCCCAGGATTACGTGCAGATAGACTTACGACCCGCAGCCGGACAACCCGCCGATATTGTGTTGCTCACCCTCACCGGTTCACTGGTCAATCGAACCCGCGTTGATTCAACATCGGACCCCATTTACCAACTCGATACCCGTTCGCTCTCAGCCGGGGCCTATCTTATAACCATCCAAACACCCGATCAACAGCCGACAACCCTGCGAGTAACAATAAGCCGGTAACCAGGTATCTTTGTTCGCTACCCCCGGCTTACGCCTTTTTACGCATGACTATACAAGATGCCCAGACCACCGTCGACGACTGGATAAAGACCGTTGGCGTTCGGTATTTCAATGAGTTGACGAATATGGCGCAGCTGACCGAAGAGGTCGGTGAAGTAGCCCGCATCATTGCCCGGCGCTACGGGGAACAATCCGAAAAAGAATCGGATAAAAACAAAGATCTCGGCGATGAACTGGCCGACGTGCTTTGGGTGCTCATTTGCCTGGCCAATCAAACCGGCGTCGACTTGACGGAAGCCTTTCAGAAGAACCTGGATAAGAAAAACGTTCGGGACGCCACGCGGCACAAGGAGAATGAGAAGTTGAAATAACGCGCTGTACTCTAAAAAAAGCCCCGCTGAAAGTGATTTCAGCGGGGCTTTTTTTAGAGTACAGAAAGGTGCTTATTTCTGAAACGACTTAAAGACATAATCCCACATGGGCGACGAAACGCCGTAGTTGCTCTCTTCGTTTTTGTAGTGGTGCACGCTGTGGTTTATCCACAAATGCTTGAAGAAGTTCTTGGGTGGCGTATAGGCGTGAATGATAAAATGCACAGACAGGTAGCCGCTGTAACCAACCAGAAAACCGGGAAAGAACGCGTAGGCGGCTTCGCCCATCATGACGAAAAACAACCCAAAGAAGCCGGCTGCCATGAAAATAGCCACCGCCGGCGGCATAGCCAGACGCGTTTTGTCTTTCGGGTATTCGTGGTGAACGCCGTGCAGCGTATACTGGAGCTTGGCGCGTTTTTCCGACGTAGGCGTAATATGATATAGGTAACGGTGCAGTACGTATTCAAACAGCGAAAACACCAGCAAACCCGTTATGAACAGAATAGCAATCATGGGTGCGCCCATGTCCGTATGGGTAAAGGCGTACCAGCCCAGGAATACCGACAGCGTCAGCCACATCGAAATAGGAATCATGATGTGCGTCCGCGAGAGGGCTTCCAGAATGGGATTATCGAATAACTGCTTGGTACCGGTATGCTTGGGCCGGGTTTTGCCGTGTCCGGCTATTGTATGCAGCTTTTCCGTGGTTGATTCCATAGAGATAGTAGTCAATTAATAAGGCGAAAATACAAGGAAAAATTGATTTCACCGACGTATATAGTAAACTCGATTTACTATATACTGATTAGGTTTTACTCATTTCTACCTGGTCCGCCAGTTTCTCCTGCATGGCATCCAGGTTGCCTTTGGGCAGTTTGGGCTTAATAATCAAGCGCAACGAGTTAGTGTAGGTCAGGTAATTGAACATCCAGTTCAGAAAGATGGAGAGCCGGTTTTTGACCCCCACGATCGACATCAGGTGTACAAATAACCAGGTTAACCACGCAAAAAATCCCTGAAACTTCAAAAAAGGCAAATCCACGACCGCCAGTCCCCGGCCAATGGTGGCCATGGTGCCCAGATCACGGTACGTGAATTCCTCGGGTTGTTCGTTACGCAGCCAGCGCAGCAGGTTTTTGCCCAGTAGCTTCCCCTGCTGAATAGCGGGTTGTGCTACCTGCGGGTGCCCGTCGGGCCATTTCTCTTCGGTCATCAGGGCTACATCCCCAATGGCGAATACATCCGTAAACCCCTGTACCTGACTGTAGCGATTCACCAGTACCCGGCCACCCCGGCCCAGCACGTCGGCCGGGAGACCCGCCAGTGGGTTAGCTTTTACACCAGCCGCCCAGATAAGGTTATTGGTTCGCAGCGTGGAGCCATCACTCATGGTCACAATCCGCCCATCAAAATCCTTCACGCGGGTATTCAGCCGCACGTTCACGCCCAACCCCTGCAAATACGTCAATGAGTGTTCCTGCGACTGTTGGGACATGGGTTCCAGCAACACCGGCCCCGACTGAACGAGATAGATATCCATCATCCTGAAATCCAGTTCCGGGTAATCGTTGGGTAGCACGGTTTTGCGCATTTCGGCCAGCGTACCGCACAGCTCAACGCCCGTTGGCCCCCCGCCTACCACCACCACATCCATGAATCCCTCTTTTTCATCGACGCTTTCCACGCTCAGCGCATCCTCGAAGTTTTGCAGCATCCGGTTGCGCAGGGCAATCGCTTCGGACACCGACTTCATGGGCAGTGCTTTCTCGATGATATTCTGCTGGTTGAAAAAGTTCGTGTCTGCACCGGTGGCCATTACGAGGTAATCGTAGGTGACCGGGCCCAGTTCGGTATCCACGGCTTTGTCGGCCGGCCGGAAACCCGTCACGTTCGTTACGCGGATATGCACGTTCTTACAATTACTGAATACTGACCGCAGCGGAAACAGAATGGCGTTGGCTTCCAGACCGGCCGTAGCCACCTGATAGTACAGCGGCTGAAATTCATGGTAGTTATGTCGGTTCAGCAAAACAACCTGAAACTCCTTCCGGCCCGATAGTTTTCGGGCCAGTTTTAACCCGCCGAATCCGGCTCCTACAATAACTACTCGCTTACGGTCTGTCTGGGGTATGTTTGGATTCATCTTTTCGGTTTTCGGTTCACGGTTTTGGGGGGCGTAGTGTGGTCTTATCCGGCTAACAGCCCGGTTTTTCGAACCGCACTAAGCCACTATAAACCAAAAACGATAAACCCTAAGCGGTTCTACTAACTAACCATACTGGCCTGCAACACCCGCTCATAATGCGCTTCGTACATGGGCAGGATGCGGGACAATTCAAATTCCTTGGCTCTGGCCAGCGCGTTTTCTTTAAATCGGGGCAGGTTGGCGTCATCGAGCACGTACAACGCATTTTTGACCATGTCATCCACATCGCCCACCGGACTCAGGAAGCCGGTTACGCCCTGTATGTTCAACTCCGGGAGTCCACCGGCGTTCGATGTGATCAGCGGCACTTCACAGGCCAGGGCTTCCAGCGCGGCCAGCCCGAAACTCTCGTTCTCGGAGGGCATAATGAACAGGTCAGCTACCGACAGCACTTCCTCCACGGCGTCCAGTTTGCCTAAAAACCGGACCTGGTCGTAAATATTCAGGTCGCGCACGAGCCGCTCGATGCGGGCGCGTTCGGGTCCGTCGCCCACTAACAGGAGCTTGGCGGGGGTTTGCTGCTGAATATGATAAAAAGCCATCACGGCATCGTCGATGCGTTTTACCCGCCGGAAGTTGGATGTGTGTACAATCAACTTTTCGTCGTTGGGGCAGATGGCTTTTTTGAAGTGTTCCTTCTTCTGCCGGTTAAACCGGCTCAGGTCGATGAAGTTGGGAATCACCTCAATTTCGCGGTGGACCTTGAAGTGTTTGTAGGTGTCTTCACGCAGGTTCTCCGATACCGACGTTACCCCGTCCGACTCATTGATGCTAAACGTAACCACGGGTTCAAACGAAGCATCTTTGCCCACCAGCGTAATGTCCGTACCGTGCAGCGTAGTCACCACCGGCACATTGCGCCCCTGCGACCGCAAAATCATCTTGGCCATGTAGGCGGCCGACGCGTGCGGAATAGCGTAGTGAACGTGCAGTAAATCAACATTCTCGTTCAGCACTACATTAACCATCTCGCTGGTCAAAGCGGATTCGTACGGAGCGTATTGAAACAGGGGGTAGGATGGTATATTTACTTCGTGGTAAAAGACATTTTCATTGAAAAAATCGAGCCGGGGTGGTTGCTGGTAGGTAATGAAGTGTATTTGATGCCCGTTTTTGGCCAGTGCCTTGCCGAGTTCGGTAGCCACTACCCCACTACCACCAAATGTCGGGTAGCATACTATACCAATTTTCATCGTGAGAGAACAAGTTTGTTCCTCAACAACAAATGCCAGCAAAAAGAATCCCGGAATGAGTAAAAGTACCTGACAGGTCACATCGCGTGACAGACAATTAACGCCAGCCCCCCCTTTTCGCTTTCCCAACCTTGTCAAAATCCGTATTTTTGACAAAAAAACAGCATGGTGGCACGCCAGCCCGCACCCTTCTCAGCATTCGCCTTTGGCTTTCTGCGGCTCATCCGGCTGCAGAACCTGCTGATTGTTGTGGCCACCCAGTTGCTTGCCCGCCTGTTTATCATTGATACCAAGCCGAGCAGTTATTTCCTTTTTCCGGACCGCAACTTCTGGCTGCTGTCCTTATCGACGGTTTGTATTGCCGCTGCGGGCTATATCATCAATGATTATTTCGACGTAAAAATAGACCTGGTCAATAAACCGGAGCGGGTTATCATCGGTCGTTTTCTGAAGCGACGGCTTGCCATGGGGGTGCATCAGGTGCTAAATGTGGTGGGTTGCCTGATTGGTTTGTACCTCAGCAAATGGGTTTTCCTGGCCGATGTACTGGCGGTTACCCTGTTGTGGTTTTATTCGGCTCAGTTTAAGCGGCAGCCGCTGGTAGGCAACATTGTCATTTCGTTGCTAACGGCCCTCTCTCTCCTGGTGCTGGCTATTTACTACCGCAACAATGCCCAGATGCTGTTGATCTATGCGTTATTCTCCTTCGGTATTTCGCTGATTCGGGAAATCATCAAAGACATGCAGGATATCCGGGGCGATGCCCGTTTTGGCTGCCGCACCATTCCCATCATCTGGGGACTCCGCCGAACCAAATACCTCCTATACGGTCTGCTGGCCACTTTTGTCGGGTCGTTATTGACCATCGCAACGTTGCTTCATAACAATCACCTCATCCTTATTTTCTTCCTGCTGCTCATCCCGATTGGGTGGCTTACATACCGGCTCGCGCTGGCCGATACCCGACGTGATTTCGGGCACCTCAGCAACCTCTGCAAGCTCATCATGCTCCTCGGTATCATGAGCATGATCTGGACGTAGGGCGTAAGATGAATAATTCATCATTCATCTTACGCCGTTTACTCAATGCTTTGGGCATTGGAAGCCGTTTGCACCTATTTTTATCTTTCTGTAAACCAGCCTTTTTTTATTCGTATGAAAAAATTGCTTTTTTCGCTACTCACGTTCGCTATTATCTCCGGCCAAACGCAGGCGCAGGATTGTATGGGCATGACGTTCAAAACCGGCATGCAGTTCGAGATGAGTATGTTCGATGCCAAAGACAAACCCACCGGCAAAATCAACTATAACGTCACCGATGTTCGTAAAGAAGGTGGCTCGACGATAATGGACATGACGGCGCAGTTTGACGATGAAAAAGGCAAACAACGCCCACCCTACAGCGTTCGCTACACCTGCACCGGCGATGAGCTCGTGGCCGATCTGTCTGGCATGATGCAGTCCATGCAATCGAACATGAAGAACATGGAATTGAAGATGAAAATGAATAAGCTGGTTTACCCGTCCAAACTCAGCGCCGGGCAAAAACTGAGCGATGGCCAGATGGAAGCCGAGTTGATTACGAATGGCACTACCATGTCTACGATGGCTATGACGATAGCTAATCGGCAGGTAGAAGGCCAGCAATCCATTACCACGCCCGCCGGTACGTTCGATACCTATAAAATTACGTCCGACATGAACCTGGAAAACCGAGTGTTTGGTATGCCCATCCGTTCATCCATGCGCATGGTTAGCTACCGGGCTTTGAATCAGATCCTGGACGTCAAATCGGAAACGTATAACAAAAATGGCAAACTGATGGGCTACACGCTGCTGACGAAAGCGAACTGAGGCTGATGAAACAGGCAACAGAAACGACGCTGGAAAAAGCAGGAGTAGACGGGAAACAACCCCTTACCTAACGGTTTACAATCGGCCTCCCCGCGCCGTTTCGGGGGTTTTCAGTAAATCATTGACCAATTCGCAACTTTGTTGCAAAAAAGTGAGTTAAGTAAGCATTCGATTGCTGGCAGCATCGTACTTTTGCCTTGCTTATGAAAACAGACGACCTCTCCCGTAAAGCAGATTACATTGGTATTACCGGCTCCATACTGTGCATTTTACACTGCCTGATCACGCCCGTTTTGCTGGTATCGTCCTCCCTGTTGCAGGATTCTCCACTCCGGGCGGGGTATTTGAGTCTGGACTATATTTTTATCGGCATCAACACCATAGCGGTCTATTTTGCCACCCGGCACGTGGTGTCAGTGCCGGTCAAACGAAGCCTCTGGGGGTTTTTGACCCTGTTCAGTATCGCGCTGGTACTTGAGCACGACATGCCGGTGTTTGCGTACGTTGCCTACGCTGCTTCGGCCGGGCTCGTCATTAGTCACCTGGTCAATATTCGGCAGCACCGGCTTACCCACGCGCACTAATTGGCACTGAACGCCCGGTTATTGATAAAAGTATTGTCAGTAAGGGTTTTCAGAAAGGCAACCACCTGTTTCTTCTCCGTATCCGTCAGCGCGATACCTAAACGTCCATTCTGTTTCAGCAATGGGTCAAGGGTGGGGCTACTGACAACACCACTGCGGTAGTGGTCGATTACCTGCTCCAGCGTGGCAAAACGTCCATCGTGCATGTACGGGACTGTTTTCTCCACATTGCGCAGGCTGGGCACCCGAAACGCAAGCCGGTCGGCTTCGTTGAGGGTTATGGTGTAGCGACCCTGATCCCTGATCGGCCCGACGGGCAGGCCATTATTCCGGTAGCTTTTGTCGGTAAATAAATCCGTGGCGTGGCAGGCCGTACAATGCTGCTGAAACAGGGCCAGTCCGGCCAGTTCATCAGCACTCAGGTCTCCCCCACTCTCTTTCCGAACGTGTTTGTCGTACCGCGAATCTGCCGATACGAGGGTCAGCATAAATTGCGAAATAGCTTTTAGAAACCGGGCCGTCGTGACCGTATCGGAGCCAAAGGCCGCTTTGAACAGGGCCGGATAGCTGGGGTTTTTCTGCACCCGGTTCAGCGCATCCGCAAAGACCATATCCATCTCGACCGGATTTTTGATGGGCGAGAGCGGCAATTCATCCAGGCTGGTAACGCCCCCATCCCAGAAAAACTCACGGTCCCAGCCCAGATTCTGTAGCCCCGGTACGTTGCGCGTGCCGAACTTACCGCCAATACCATGACTCAGCGGGTGGTCGGAGTGGCCAAAGCCCGCAAACTGCTGGTGGCAGAACCCGCAGCTAACGGTTGTATCGCGCGACAGAAGTGGGTCGTAGAACAGGGTTTTACCCAACGCTACACCCTCTACCGTAGGGGGGTTCTGGCTCAGCTGGTAGGTTATAGCCGGAAAGTTGGCCGGTTGCCGAATCGTGACCGGTGTTGTCTGGTACGCCACACCGCCCGGTTTTGTGGGAACGGGGCCGGGCGTAGGGTCAGTGGCCTGCTGCGTCTGGCAGCTCACCACCAGCGCAAACAACCCGGCGCTAACCAGCAGCCCGATTCTGGTGGGCGATATAGTCTCCCGCCGACTCATAGGCTGGTCTGGATGCGGTTATATCGGAACATCTGCGCGTAATTATCGGCAACGTTGGTCGAGTACGGTTCGAACATCACGGACGAACGCTGGGCAATGCTTAGTTTGGTCGGACCATTGAATACAGCCAGGGCGTCGGTGGTGAGTTGAACGGTTGGCGTCGATGTCCCCTCTACCTTCGCTACATCATTGTTGAAGGAGAGGGCAACCGTACGCAGGTTGTTGATGGTTTTCTTGCCATTATACCCACCCCCAAAGCCGCCAACGTGGTAAAAGAACGTGTTACCCTGCGCAGCCGGGGCCAGCGCCGATTGTCCTTCCAGCTTCATAAAAATATAGCCCGAATTCCACTCCCAGTACATGCCATCCGTCAAACCCGGATCGAGCACGCCCGTCCGCTTGCTGATGTCGGCCAGGCTGCGCAGGCTGTCTACCCCAATCATGAACGTCAGGCCGGTATAGTCGCCAACGGGAATGCGGGACAAAGTGACCATTTGCGAGGCCGGCTTGCCCTCCTGAATCAAAAAGTAGCTGCTATCCTGCGGCACTACATACGCGCTGCCATCCGCTTTGCGAAGCCGGATATTGCTGACGAAGTAATTGAATTTAGTGATGGTGAACGCTTCCCCGGCGGCATTCCGGTACGAGCCAGTTCCCAGGTTCAGGTCAGATGCTCCCGCTACATTATCGAACGCGATGCGAAGCGTCCCCGTCGTATCGGTGGTGTCAGGATTTACGGTATCGCAGGAAAAAACGGCCAGCCCAATAGCCAATGCAGCGAGTAAACCAATGGTAGCGGTTGTTTTCATAAGCGGTGTAGGATCTGCCTGCCCGTGCCGAACGGCTTGTGTTTACCTAACGAAAACCAGCCGTAAATCATGCCTGCGATTCGATTAAATAGCCCGGAAAAATAACCCCCGAATCCGTTGGCTGTAACTAATACCGTTTCCTCAAAAACCAATCCGTTCGCTCAAAAGATTTAAGACGCTCTTAACCAGTCTTATAGCTTTGATTCAATCGGTGCGGTCTGAGTGATTGCACCGGAGTGTGTGCTCTCTTCACGTCAAAAACCAAATCATCATGAAAAACACCCTGTTTGCACTACGTGGCTGTTTACTCATTTGGCTGTTTATGAGTTGTCAGGATCACCGGGTACCGGCTCCCCCCGACCCAATGCTAACCACCACTACGCTGGCTACCGGCCTGGTTACGCCCATCAGCGTGGAGACGGATGCCGGTGGGCGCGTTTTTGTGGCCGAACAGGGTACCGGTAAAGACGACGGTATGGTATCTGAAATCACGCAGGACGGTAAAAAGCATCCGATCATAACGGGTATTTCGTCACAAACCAACATACAGAACGAACTTAATGCCGTCGACCATTTGCTGGTTGTGGGCAAAACACTTTATTTTCTGAGTCCGAAAGGGCTTTACCAGATCGATTTATCCGCCTACCAAACGGATATTACCCCCGCCCGGCCGGCTTCGAGTCTCACTCCGCAGGACATTCATTCCTTTGTTATTGCGTACAACTTCAAGAACGATACCGGCGAATCGCACCCCTATAATTTAACCCCCGGCCCCGACGGTGCGCTGTACATAACCGACGCAGCGGCCAACGCCATTATCCGCCGGTCAGCAACCGGGGATTTAAGCGTCGTAACCGAAGTGCCGGGTATTGCCAATCCCAATCCGGCTGGCCCCCCGCCCGGCCCGCCCTTCATTCAGTCGGTACCCACCAGCATTACGTACGATGGTAATCAGTTTTTGATCAGCACCCTGCTCGGGTTTCCGTTCCCGGCGGGAAAAGCAATCGTATACAAGATGACCCCGGCGGGTACCCTCACCATTTATCAGCAGGCCTTCAATAGCCTGGTCGATATTGAGAATGACGGCAATGGCAAGCCACTGGTGCTCGAGTTTGCCGTATTTGGCCCAATGGGTTTTATGCCAAACACGGGCCGGTTATTGCGGGCCAACGGGGCAACCAGTACCGTACTGCTCGACAAGCTGAACCTGCCCACTGACCTGAAAATAAGCGATGCCCACACCGCTTACATCACCAGTATGGGGAGTGGCTCCTTACTGAAGATTACCTACTGACCCATCATTCGTACATTTTCTGGTAATACTCCCGCGCCATGCGGGCCGAGGTAAAATAAGCCTCCACATCGTTCATGCTGCGGAGTTGAAGGGCCTGCCAGTCGGCGGGCCTTTCGTAATACATGGGGAGTATGTCTTCCTCGAGGAGCCGGAACAGGTGGTTGCGGTCGTGGTCGTCAGGGTTCCCTTCGGGAGCGGTGGGTATGATGAAAGCATTCTGTTCGGGGCCACTGTCTTTTTCGAACTCACAGATCCAGCCATCGTTGGTGGAGACGTTGATAGCCCCGTTCATGGCCGCCGTCATGCCGCTGGTTCCCGATGCTTCGCGGGGTACGATGGGCGTATTCAACCACAGGTCGGCCCCGTCTTTGAGGACTTTGGACAGCGCGAGTTCGTAGCCGGTCAACACCGCCATACGCGGATACAGGTGACTGAGGTAGTAGAGATGGTTAAAGGTGCGGGCCGCCCCTTCATCGAACGGATAGGGCTTGCCAGCCCAGATAATCTGAAGCGGATAGTCACGATTCTTCATCAATCGGCTGAACCGTTCGCCATCCTGCGTAATCAGGTCGGGGCGTTTGTAGGCCGCAAACCGGCGCGCCCACACCATCGTCAGCACATTAGGGTCGAAGAGTTTGCCGACCTGATCGGCTACCAGGGTAAACAACGGCTTTTTGAGGTCTTTTTTACGGGCTGCCAGGGTCGAAACATCCCTGGTCTGGCGGGCCGTTTCCAGTTGGCTATCGGCCCAGTACCCATGATTCTGGGCGTTGGTAATGTGCGTAATCTCGCAGATATCCGGGTAGCTGCCCCACAGCCGACGCGATACGGCGCCGTGCAGTTTCGAAACGCCGTTGGCCTTCCGGCTCAGCCGTAGTGCTACCAGCGAGTGGTTGAAAATAGAATCGTGAATACCCGTAATCTGCCGAACCTCCTCCAGCGGTAGTTCACCGAAGAAACCCAGCTTCTCTAAAAAACCAATGTCGTGTTTCTCATTGCCCGCTTCTTCGGGTGTGTGCGTGGTAAACACCATCCGCTCCCGCACGGCAGCCGCACTACCCAGCGTTTTGTAGAGGTGGAAAGCCGCCGACACGGCGTGGGCTTCATTCAGGTGATAAACGGCAGGCTGGTAGTGCAACTCGTCCAGAAACCGGGCTCCCCCCAAACCCAGCAGCATACACTGGGCTACTTTCTTCTCCGAGTCTGCGTCGTACAGCCGGTACGATATGGAGCGGGCATCCGCGTCATTCCCATCCACATCCGTCGTCAGGAAAAACATCGGCACCGTGTTGAAGTGCTTCGGGTCGAGGTAGAATGCCTGCACCCAAACCGGCCGGCCGGCTACGGTAATCGTGAATCGAATGCCCGTATCCTGCAGGAACCCGTACATTTTCTCCCGAAACTGAACGTCCATCGAGTTATCGGCCTGACGGATCTGATCGTAGTAGCCACACTTCCAGAGAATACCTACGCCAATCAGGTTCTGGCGCTCATCGAAGGCACTTCTCATGTGCGAACCGGCCAGGAAGCCCAGGCCACCGGAGTAGGTTTTCAGGGCCTGATCGATGGCAAACTCCATCGAAAAATAAACGACGGATTTCTGAAACGCAGGAGCAAACGAGTAGGGATGGCGAAAAGCCGACGGTAGTTGTGATACAGACATGAAAGGGGCGTACGATTGAAACAGGATTAAACCCCAAATTTATTAGACTAAAGGCGAAACCAACCTACTAGCCGGCTATTTATTCGTAAAAAGAGACAGCTGTGCCGCGAGATACCGCTTTTGGCAGGTGTAAGGGTGTACATCCCCCTTATTTCGTTGAGGAGCCCGTTGTTCTGAGCGTCTCGACCGGTTGGTTCACTTCGCCGGTGCGTTGATCGCCGTTGAGGGCAACGTACCAGCCTGTTTTCAGCTCCCCCGGTGCGTGGCCCGATTTATAGCGCCACTGCTTCGGCGGTATGAGTCCCGTCCATTTTTAGTAAAAAGCCATTCCGGCAGATTAACGCGGTAATACTCTATCGCTTACCTTTGTGCGACAACTTTAGAGGTGTCAGTACCAAACCGGGCTGACTGAGAGGATACTCTTATTACCTGATGCAGTTCGTACTGCCGTAGGGAAAAGTTAACGGGAAGCGCCCTGCTCTCTCTTAAGTTGCTGTTTACCAAACTCATTAACAGCACTATGTCCCAATCGTCACCGTTGATCTGGGCCGACGTCGAACGTGTTCGCGCTCAGGCTCCGCTTATCCACAATATCACCAATTTCGTCGTGATGAACAACACGGCCAACGCGCTGCTGGCTTTTGGAGCCTCCCCGGCCATGGTTCACGCACCCGACGAAGTGGAGGATTTCGTTTCCATTGCCAGCGCACTGGTTGTCAATATCGGCACCCTTGATGCTACGTTCGTAGCCGGAATGAAACGCGCCATGAGCCGGGCCAGCGAACTGGGTAAACCAATCATTTTCGATCCGGTTGGTGTTGGGGCAACCCCATACCGAAACCGGGTTAGTGCGGAGTTACTGGAATTGGCAGCCCCCACCATTATTCGGGGCAATGCCTCCGAAATCATGGCGCTGGCCGGGTTGAATACACAAACGAAGGGGGTCGACAGTTTGCACGGGTCTGAAGCCGCCATTGATGCCGCCCGGCGTTTAAGTTCGGTATGGGGGTGCGTGGTGGTGATCAGTGGCGAAACAGACTACATCATTCGGGGGGAGCAAAGGGCGATGGTGGCCAATGGGCACCCGCTCATGACTAAGGTAACGGGCATGGGATGCACCGCTACCGCCCTGATAGCCGCGGTGGCCGCTGTTAATAGCGATTATTTCCTGGCCGCTGCCCACGCGATGGCTGTTATGGGTATTGCGGGTGAACTGGCGGCTGAGAAAAATCCATCGCCCGGTAGCCTGCAACTCAACTTCCTCGATGCGTTGTACGAATTAACCGAAGCCACCATTACCGACCGACTTAAACTGACAACGGCGTGAGCGGACTGTATTTAGTGACCGATAGCCTTATTGCCCATCGGGCTGGCCATACCCTTTCGTTTGTGGTAGAAGAAGCCTGCCGGGCCGGTATCAGGTGGGTACAGCTTCGGGAAAAGGACCTATCGACGCGCGCTTTTCTGGCCATCGGTACGGAGCTGAAACGCATTACCCAGGCGTACGGTGCCAAGCTGATTATTAATGACCGGGTTGATATTGCGCTGGCCGTTGATGCCGATGGCGTTCACGTAGGGCAGGAGGATATGCCACCAGACGTAGTGCGGTCACTTATTGGCCCAGACAAGCTCATCGGTCTGTCGATCAATAACCTGGCAGAGCTGGAGGTTGCCCGTACGCTCGACCTGGATTACCTCGGCATTGCCACCATTTTCCCGACGGGAACGAAGCAGGATACGTCGAGTCTGCTGGGGCTGACCGGGTTACGGGCTATTTGTGACAAAACGAATTTACCCACGTTTGCCATTGGCGGCATCAATGGCCGTACGATTCAGTCCGTTATGCGGATGGGCGCCACCGGGGCAGCGGTGGTATCGGCTATTTGTGGTCATTCGTCGCCCAGCACCGCTACCCGCGAGCTTATACAACTGATTGACGAAGGAGAATCCAGTTACTGAGATCCGCTTTTACCCATTTTTTTTGCTTCTTGATACCGATGAAAACGTACGCACGTGCCTTAACAATTGCCGGTTCCGATAGTGGGGGCGGAGCGGGTATCCAGGCCGACCTTAAAACATTTGCCGCCCTGGGATGCTACGGGATGTCGGTCATTACCGCCCTGACGGCGCAGAACACCAAAGCCGTAACGGGCATCATGCCCGTACCACCGGCGTTTATTGCCAAACAGCTGGAGGCCGTCCTGAGCGATATGGGTGTCGATGCCGTTAAAATCGGGATGTTGCACTCAGCGGAGGTCATTGAACAGGTGGCAAAAACCCTGATTGAATTCGGGGTAAAAACCATTGTGCTCGACCCCGTTATGGTCGCTAAAAGTGGCGATAAACTCCTGCAGGATGAAGCAGTAGATGCCCTTAGAACCTGTCTATTGCCCATTGCCTCGGTCATTACGCCCAACCTACCCGAAGCCAGCGTGTTGCTTGGCCGACCGGTAGATACCGTTACGGATATGCTGCCGGCAGCTGTCGATCTGGCCGTTCTTTGTCCGGGAGCCATCCTGCTGAAAGGCGGTCATTTGGATTCGGCCGAAAGCAGCGACTTTCTTTACCTTTCGGCGGATGAACAGCGCTGGTTTCCAACGGCCCGCATCCCAACAAAAAATTCGCACGGCACGGGCTGTACGCTTTCATCGGCCATTGTTGCCGGATTAGCCAAAAAACTGTCCATTACGGATGCGGTAGCCGCGGCCAAAGAGTACGTTACGCAGGCCCTGCAGATGGGAGCCGTCTACCAGCTGGGGGAAGGTCATGGACCCGTGCAGCACTTTTTCAACGTTTGGCAATAACGCACGATGACATTCACCCACCAGCTCTGGCAGGACATAAGCCCAATCTACGAAGCCATTCTGCATCATGGCTTCGTCAGCGATTTAACAACGGGCCGCCTGCCAGCACCAACGTTTCAGTACTACATTCAGCAGGATGCTCTTTACCTGACAGACTTCAGTCGGGCATTGAATCAACTGGCCGCCCGGGCGGGCACGCCCGACCATATACTGCAATTCACTCAGTTTGCCCAAAATGCCATTCTCGTCGAACGGGTGCTGCACGAAACGTACTTTGCGTCGTACAACCTGCAGCCCGAAACGGCTAAAATGCCCGCCTGCTTTGCGTACACCAACTATTTACTGGCTACTACCTCCCTCCAGTCCCTGGCAGTTGGAGCGGCTGCCGTGTTGCCCTGCTTCTGGATCTATCGGCAGGTGGGCAAACACATTTACCAACAGGCGGTGCCTGAAAACCCCTACCGCCATTGGATCGACACCTACGCCGGGGACGCGTTCGACCTGTCGGTCAATCAGATGCTTGCCCTGATCGATACGTTTGCCGAAGAAGCCAGTGCATCGGAACGGGAAAAGATGCGCGAAGCATTCCGGATTTCGAGCCGCCTGGAATGGTACTTCTGGAACGATGCCTACACTCAGGCTCGCTGGCTGATTTAACCCTGCTCAATAACGGTACTGTCAGTAGCAATACCGGACCGCCCGTTATTCCGTACCTGCTGACTTCTTCCGGCAAACAATCGCTCCTTCCCCGTGGTTACCTACCAATTCAAGACATAAACAAACAGCATGAGTAAAGGAGCCAGTCAACCTACCGTTCGCGAGACCGCCGACGATACCAAGAAGTACGAACTAGACACGAACCTGCCCGACGAAGCACAGGGCAAAACGGCACGGGGTAAGCACAAAACCAAACAAAGCACCGAAGACGAACACGATGCTACCGGTTCTGTTGAACACCCGCACAAGGGTGACACCAGCCACCAGCAACCGGATGAGTCGGACAATAACTAGGCCGGCTGGAAGAAAAACAAAAAAGCCTCAGAAAGGCGAGCGTACCGGCTCATTCTGAGGCTTTTTTGTCCGTAATACCCTTCCTGCTGCGACCAGACCGCCAGGAGGATAACCAGAGCAGGCTATAAGATTTGTCCCGCAATCCTCACGACAAACGGCTATAGTCTTACAGTACTCAACGAGATGAAACCCGCATTACCGCTATGAGCAGTGCCTTTTTAAAGAACGAAACGGCAGATGCGCCCGTCGTTATCCCGGCGCGGGCACCCCTGCCACCGGGTACGATCAACTACGTTACGCCCCGTGGCCTCGGGCTGCTGCGTGATGAACTCATCGACCTGGAGGCTCAGCACGGCCGAATTCAGACGGACAGCAGCGAAGACAATGACCGCATGCGGCAACTCGCCCTCCTCAACGGAAAGATGGGCAACCTCAACCAGCGGATTGCCAGTGCCCGGGTGGTTGACCCTGCCAACCAGCCCCACGATGAAGTTCGGTTCGGGGCAACGGTAACCCTGCAAACACGAACGGGGAAAAAGATGGGTGAACCGCGCCGGTTCACCCTGGTGGGGGTAGATGAGGCCGATGCGTCGAACGGGCTTATTGCCTTCACGGCACCCATTGCCCGCAGCATGCAGGGAAAACGTACGGGCGAAACCATTACGCTGCGAACGGTGAAGGGGGAGACCGAAATGGTCATTACCGATATTACCTACGCTGGGGAGTAAGTCAGCCTACGTTTACCGGCAAACAGCCAGTTAGCGGGCAGCGGGTGCTGCGTGTCGCATCTCCAGCCCAACCGCCATGCGGGGTTTAAAACCGGTCCAGGGTCCGGCAGCGTCGGTTTCGGGCAGGTCGAGGTACTTCCGGTAGTCGAGTTTCCTGAGGTGAACGCCCAGAAAGGCCGTTACGAAGTGCTGGTTGGTATTATTGATCCGGTGCTCGTTCCAGGCCAGTTCAGCGTAGTGCATGTATTCATCTGCCGATACGCCGGGTTGCAGCGACGCCGTTGGGGGCGGATTGGGCGCTACGTTATGCCGGGCGTTTACGTACGTCAGGAGGTACCGGTCGGCGTTAACGGCTCCCTCATAAATGGCTTTTATCCCTTTTTCATAGCCCGACACATCGTCTTTGCTACCGGCCACAAACAGCGTGGGCAGGGTAAGTCCCGCCAGCCCGGCGGTATCCCAGAAACCCCGTTCCATGCCCCACGGAGCAAACGCTACTACGGCCTTGATTCGGGCATCCAGCGAGGCTTTGTACCCTGGCGAGTCCATAGTGCGGGGTTCCAGCGCGGTGCTGCCGCCCGTTAGCTGTCCAAACGCTGTCATGGCCTGCGGACTGAAACCCGCACCGGTCGCATTGAGTGCCCCGTACCCGCCCATCGAATACCCAATCAGCCCTGTATTGTCGGCGTTAAGCAGCCCGGCCAGAAACGTATTGCCGGATTTGGCACTCAGGCGGGCCATTTCGTTCAGCACGAACAGGTCATCCAATGGTCGGTTCACCAGCGTACTCGGGAAACCCGCCAGATCGGGGTAGGTCGATTCGGTATGGTCGATGGCGACAACGACATAGCCTTTCGACGCCAGATTTTCGGTCAGGTAAGTAAGCAGGAGCCGCGACCCAGGATAACCGTGCGACACAATAACGAGCGGATACGCTCCACCGCTGGGGTCGGGGTCGGCCTCCCGACTGGCCCGGCCCATAAACGTAAACGGAATGATTGGGCGTTTGGGGTCATTGAACCGGCCCAGGGCAGATTCATACGTAACCGTAGCGGGTTTACTGGCTGGAATACGGGCGGGATACCAGATTTCTACGGTCAGTGGACGGTCATACAAAGGGTGTTTACCGTCTTTCTGGTGCAGCACATCAACCTGGTCGGTATGAACCAGTTTCATAGTCCGCACCCCAACGCCGTAGGTGCCGCGAGCCGCCAGTTCGGGGGAGTTTGGCAGCGCATCGCCAACAACGAAGGTATTGTCGGGGGTTTGTGCTTTCGCCTGCCAGGCCGTTCCCAGCGCAATGAGCAGAATAAATACGCAGTAAAAGGGGTTCTTTTTCACAGCTATACGGGAATAGGAGGTCTTGTCAGTACAACGCAGCAGCTACCTGTTGAGCCGATATGCTGGCCGGTTGTTAACGGCGGTCAAGTTACTCGCAAAACCGATTAAACAGAACAGGGAATGAATATTGGTGCGAAGTCAATATGCCTGAAGGATTACGCATCAAGTGGAACATAGTATTACTATTCGTATAGTGTGGTTGTAAACCAGTAAAACTTTCTTGACTCTTGCGCCTGTCGTATACCCGGAATCACCGGCTTGTCCAGGTATATCGTTGCCTGAAATCATCCAAAAGTCCGCCGATTTTTACCACCCGTTTACGCAGTGAGCGGCACAACTTTGCATATCACCTTTAAACACTCCGCAGCAGCGGATTACAGACTATGCAACGTCGTACATTTATCACATCAACGGTTGCGGTCACGGCTCTGGGCGCATCAGCAACCCATGCCTTAGCCAGCCCCTCTGCCATAGCTCCACCCAAAAAACCGTTCCTGGTTAAAGCCGGGGAGAGCCGCTTTGGCGAACGTACCCCGTTTCGGGGCATTAACCCCAACGACCTCAAAGTATCGGCGAAAGATACCAATGGGGAACTGGCTATCTTTGAGTACGTGGGGAAAGAAAAAGCGGGTCCACCCCTGCATGTTCATTCCGACCAGGACGAAACGTTCTACGTCATGGAAGGGGAATTCCTGTTTCAGGTGGGCGACGACCAGCTAACGGCCAAAGCAGGTGACACGGTTTTTGGTCCCCGGACAATACCCCACACGTGGACACAGCTATCAACCACCGGAAAATTACTATATTCGGTGCAGCCTGCCGGTACGATGGAAGCGTTTTTCCTGGTGATGAGCCAGCTCAATCACCCACCCACCGACGATGAAATCCAGAAAATCCACCAGGCACACGGCATGAAGGTACTTGGCCCTCCCCTGTCAGTCAGGTAAAAAACAGACGAGTATGCTTGTTCATTATTTTCTGCCCAGCCCCGCTTTGCGCGAATACGTCAGGCTATTTCAGCTTGTTCATTTTGTGTTTCCGACGGGTGCCGTACTTCCCTTTAAGCCGTACTGGCCCCGTCCTGAGCAATACTTAACGTTTTACGCCCGGCAAACCGAAACGGTCGACTATCCCGACAGCGGCCAGCGGGTTCAAAAACCCCGGTCAGCGTTGATTGGTCAACCGACTATGGTTACCAATCGACACGTTGGGCAGGAGTTTCTGGCGTTTCAGGTCGTCTTTCAACCCGGTGCATTATTTCGGTTAACAGGCCTTATGGCACACGAACTGACGGATACCTTTCTGGATGCCGAAGCCGTTTTTACGGCTGAAATTCGGTCAGTCAACGAGCGCCTGAGCAGCACGGAAGATTACGCCGAGATGACCCGCTTTGTTGAGGAATTTATTCAGTACCTCATTAACAGACGTCCTGCCACCCTGTCGCGGTTTAGCCTCCTGCCCGTCGATAAGGCAAGTTTATACATGCTACAAAACCCCAACTCGGTTTCCCTGGACTGGCTGGCCAGTCAGGCCTGCTTGAGCACCAGGCAGTTTTACCAGAATTTTATTCAGCGCACGGGTATCAGCCCCAAACTCTATAACCGGATCATTCGCTTTAACAACACGATGAAAATCAGCAATGCGCACCCTACCAAAGACTGGCTGAGCATTGCGCTGGAATCGGGTTATTATGATTACCAGCACATGGTGCGTGATTTTAAGGCGTTCACGAAGCTGACCCCTACTGAGTTTGCCCTACAGGAAAGCCATGCTCCTGAACGAACGTTTGGGCTGGTAGAAAGATAACCCTGAACGGTAATAAGCCAGCTAGTTTGCTTTGGTAAAAGAGACTTGGCCTGTTTTTTTGTTAATGGATTTATAGCGCAACAAATAACAAAAAAGGCATGGACAGCATCAACAAACAGCAGGAAGAAAAGAACCACGAAGATCTGGCAGGAACCAAAGCCGGGAAGAAAATAAAGGAACTGGTCGATAGCAGCAGCACCTGTTTTTTCTGCACCCACATCACAACCGGAAAACCGCTGACGACCCGCCCCATGTCGGTGCAAAAAGTCGGTGGGGCCGGCAACTTCTGGTTTCTGAGTGTCGACGACAGCCATAAAAATGCGGAAATTCAGGACGACAACAAGGTGCAGCTCCTGTTTCAGGGTTCCGAGTATTCCGATTTCCTGAGTATATACGGCGTTGCGACCCAGTCAAAAGACAAGCAGCTTATCGAAGAGCTTTGGGAGCCCATTCTGAAGACGTGGTTTACCGAAGGCATTAACGACCTGCGCATCACGGTCATTAAAGTAGAAACCCAGGAAGGCTACTACTGGGACAATAAACACGGGAATGCCGTGGCCTTCATAAAGATGGCCGCAGGGGCTATCATGGGCAAAACCCTGGACGATTCCATTGAGGGCAAGCTGACGGCATAATCTTCCAGCCGCTGGTGCGCAGGTGCCAGCGGCCCTACTCCATCTAAGGAATCAACACGGCCTCGTCACGACCTCCACGGCACACCGCGTGCACATCCATTGTCCAGTTATCCGTAGCGGACGCCCGGTAATCGTAAATAATCCGGCCTCTTTCCGTATTGATGGACACGTATTCATCCGGCTGGAGCCAGTCAGAATAAAGCACGCCCCCCTTCGTATTATCGGCGTTCTCTTCGTACACCCGCACCATTACCCGTGTCCGCCCTTTGATGTATCCCTTTTCAACGTCGGCATTTGCTTTCGTTATCCAGGATGACAGTACGGTGAGGGTTACAACAAGGAGTATAAAGGGTATTATGGCTGACGTCTTTTTTAACCAGAACATGGGTACAGAAATTTTAGTTAAACGCTGATGTATTCGATGCATCCTACCTGTTGGTCAACGTGGCCCGGCGTCCTTTACTCCCGCTCAGGAGATTTGATCGTTGGTCATCCGAACGCCGGCGTTCGGGTGATGCGCTTTACCTGTTCGTATGCATTATCGGTTCCATCAAAACCTCGTGCAGGAAAATACGGCTGCATTTTCAGCTGACTTAAGACGAGGCTCCCATTCATGTACCAGAAATTTAACAAATTGTTCTCAAAACACATCAAAATCCGTTTATTCTCCCGAACATTAACGAAAAACCGAAAAACCAGTTGGGCATGGATACCCGTTTAGGCACGAATCAGGCAATAGATCCAAATACTATCCCCGTGGCCGTAGTTGGCTTAGGGCTGATGGGGTGCAGCATCACCACCTGCCTGCTAATAGCCGGGCATCCGGTAGTAGCGCTGGCGCCCCTCCCCGTCGATATGGTCACCGCCGAACCCCGCATCCGGGAGCATCTGGCTAAAGCGTTCCAGGAAGGGCTGCTCACCAACGACCCCGACTGGTATCTTCAGCGACTTACCATTACGGAGGAGTATGGCCTCCTGAAGGACACGCGGGTTGTGATGGAGTGTACCCTCGAAAACATTGCGATTAAAAAATCCGTCTACGAGAAAATTGAAGCCGTTGTAGCCGATGATACCCTCATTACCAGCAACACCTCCGCCATTCCCATCAGCCTGCTTCAGCGCGAAATCCGGCTACCCGCCCGATTTCTGGGTTTGCACTGGACGGAGCCGTCGCATACGACCCGCTTTCTGGAGGTGATCTGTGGCGACCTGAGCGACGTGTCAGCCGCCGAATGGCTCTACGCGCTCGCGCATGTCTGGGGGAAAGAACCCACGCTGGTCCGGAAAGACATCCGGGGGTTTATTGCCAACCGGCTGATGTACGCCATGTACCGGGAAGCGTTTAACCTGGTCGAAAACGGCTACGCCACGGTTGAGGATGTGGACCGGGCCTGCCGGAACAACACCGGCTACTGGATGACGCTGGTGGGTGTTTTCCGGTGGATGGACCTGACGGGCGTACCGGCTTACCATACCGTTATGAAAGACTTGTTCCCAACCCTGAGCAACCAGACCGAAGTACCCAAACTAATTGACGATATTGTGAAGGCAGGTGGCAAAGGCGTTGCGAATGCCCAGGGCTTTTATGACTACACGCCCGAAGAAGCCAGACTCTGGAAGGAAACCTACGAAGAATTCAGCTACGACATCCGCCGGCTGGCCCTCAAATACCCGGCCGATGTGGTGAAAAAGAAACTGGCGAATACCGATGAGGAGAAGGGCAGTTGAAACCCTGACGGGTGGCTGGCATCGAGCCGTTTTTCCTCTACTTATCAATTGATTTAAGATCCTTTTTGGTGAGCCACCCCCTCGTTGTTTGGCCCTGATCATTGGTATACACGACGTAAACAAACCCATTCCGGTCGTCCAGTGCCGTTAGTCTGGCGTTGTTCCAGATATTGAGGTTAGCAGCCCGCCGGGTAGCCGGGTCGGGCTCATTATGAAAGTACGCATACTTAGACCGCAGTGTGTAGCGTTTCCCACCCTCGCCTGCGGGGGGGGCACTGCTAGCCGGCTCCGCAGAATCTGTTTCTACCGGTTTGGTGCGCTGCCTGGTAGTCTGGTTGTTCAGACCGGGGTTCGGGCGCTGGTTTCTCCACTTTTTCCGGTTTTACCGGCGTCGGCTTCGGTTGGCGGGCTACCGGTTTGTCTGCTTTGCTAACAGTCGGCATTTCGGACGTTTTGGTTTTGGACCGGGTGTTGTCCACCCGGTCATCCGTATCTGGTTCGTCCGGGGTAGCCGGAGTTGTTTCTGCACGGGTTGACCGGTCCGGATCGGATCCAGGGCCGGGCCTGAATTGGGAGTAAACGGCCCAACCTCCCAGGCTTATCAGCAGCACCAGTCCCGCCAGCCAGACAGGCTTCGGCACCCGAAAGGGCAACCTGTCGGCGGCAGCCGGGGGAACATCCGGGCGATTGGCCTGTAGTCTGGCGGTGGAAACTGGCGGGCGCGGTGGCAGCGCCGGAGTGCTTTTCACCTTATCCTGTAAGGCATTGATTTCGTCGTCTTTCTGTGCCAACTGGTCCTTCATTTCTCCCTGACTCCGCTCACTCTCGAATGCCCGCTCCTGGTAGTGACGTACCAGACTAAGCAGCCGTCCGTTCTCGCCTTCCAGCACCGTAGCACTGTTTACCTGCTCATCGTCCGTTTTTACGGCCAGGGTGCTGCCCCGTATAATGGCTTCGTGCAGGGCTACGCCCGTACTGAACCGGTTTTCGGGGTCCTTTTCCAGACAGGTAGTAAGAATGGCCAGCAACCAGTCCGGCACCTGCATCTCCCGCTCCTTCCGGTCGTCGGGCCAGGTGCTGGGCAGGCGCTCACGGCGCCGGGCCAGCACATCGGGAATGGGCGTTTCGAGGTGGGCTACCATTACGGCATTGCGGGTCGTTTCGCCTTTATCGCGCAGCGGAAAGGGAACACTTCCAGCCAGCAGCTCGTACAGAATAATGCCGTAACTGTACACATCGGTCTGAAACAGCATACGGCCTTCGTTCTGCTCGGGTGCCATAAATTCAATAGCCCCCGCATGGCGCAGACTGGTACGCCGTTGCTCGTCGGACATGGCGGCCAGGCCAAAATCCAGCAACACGTAGTTGCCGGTATTGATGTTGAATTTAACGTTGTTGCTTTTAATGTCGCCATGCCTCACCCCTACCTTATGGCAGTGCGCCAGGGCACTAGCCAGCTGGTCGGCCACTTTGATAGCTTCCCGAACGGCGAAAATCGGTTCGTGGGGGGGCTGCAGCAGTTCTTCCAGATCGGGGCCTTCAATAAACTCCATCTCAATGAAGGGAAAGGAACCGCTTTCCGTAATCCCTGAGCTAAGGATTTTGACCACGTTGGGATTAGCCTCTTCGTTGACCTTCTTGAGCTTTTCGACTTCGTTCTGAAAATCCCGGAAGTTTTTATCCTCATCACTTTCTGTGTGAATGGGCGTCGGCAAAATCTTCACCGCCGTAAAGATCTCCCCAATGCGTCGCCCTTTGTACACGGAGCCCTGCCCACCGGTGCGCAGCGCACCCATGTTTTCAAGCCCTTCTGCTATTGTAAATAATCTGCCCATGGCAATACGTTAGTCCTGTTGGGGTATATAACTAAATTCGAGCACGACTGATTCGCCCAGAACGATCTGATCCCCTTCCTGCAGGGGATGCCCGACCTGGGTGGAGTAGAGTTTTACGGGAGCCTCTACCCCAACCGATTTTATTTTGACTTTGTTGCGGGGTGGCACTCCACCGTCATCGGCGAAGAGGATAAACCCGCCCGAGCCCCGATTCCAGTCGATATGCGCGTGCTGCCGACTGATGTATCGGTTCCCGTCGTGGTCACTCAGGGCCGGAAAAGCAATGGTGTTGACCCGAACAAATCCGTCATTAACCTGAACCTGCTTTTCCCGGCCAATGGTAACTGTACCGTCGGTTGCGGTAAGGGTGTAGACTTTTTTTTCTGCTTCGCCATGCAGCACCCGGATGTAGGCCGTGGTATGCCCCTGGAGGGAAGCCGACCGGGTCCGAATAAACAGGGCGACCTCTAGAACCGGACTTTTAACCGCGCCGGGGGGCAGGCTCTCCACAAAGACTACCTCCAGTGTCCAGGCTGCGGGCAGATCAATGGCAAAATCATCCGCAACCTTCTGCACTTCGCTTTGAAAGCGTCCCGGCTCGGGGAGGTAAACGGCCGCTTCGTACAGGTGCTGATGCGGACCGGAACAGGCCACAAAAAGCTGCAGACCTTTAATATGTCCGCCTTCTCCGCTTTCTACCTGCTGTAGCGTTTCTTTTAAAAACTGCAGCAGGGCTCCCCGCAGGCTTTTCACATCCTCCGGGTGGCTTGCCGACCCTTTCTTTAAAAAATCAAACATGACACCATTCGTTAAGGCAACGGCCATTTACTCGTATGTTCATTCGGCAGGCTGAGAGCAATTGTCTGGTTTTTAGATACTACCGGCACGCCCTCGAAACCTTTGATATAGCCTTTCTGACGCAGATAAGGGATAACGTGTTTACCCGCCAGGGTAACGGCATCCCGTGACCCCTTTGTAGCTTCTATGCGTATGCAGACCACCACATGTCCAGCGCCCGTAGCCTGTGGGGCAAAAAAAACGTACCAGCCATCATTGATTCGTTTCTTTTTCCAGATGCGCTCCGGTGTACCCGTTTTGCCCGCTACGGCCACGCCCAGCTCACCCGTACGCCTGGCACTTTGTTCGATCATGTAACGGGTTAGCAGGCCGGCATAGGCCGGGTCGCTGGCCAGCGGCACTCCTTTCTGGAGCGGCTGCTTCCGGCCCCCAATGACCTGTGCATACCGGCTGGGCAGTAGCAGACCGTTGTTGGCCACCCCCGCAGCCAGCCGGGCTACGGCCGCCGGGGTAGCGGTTAACTCGCCCTGGCCCCAGGCCATTCCCGAAACGCCCATAGCTCGGGTACGCCGGATATTGTTCGGGTTGTACCTGGGCTTTGTGCTGAACTCGGTTTTCTGCCATAGCTCCCACCAGCTTTTCTCCTGGTCAGGCCGGTCGGGCTTTTCGTAGGCATACCCACCCACGCCGTGCAGATACATCCCGGTTTTTATGTACAGCCCGGCCATCTGCTCCTGGAGTTTGGCTTCGTTGGCCAGCTTGATAAAATAAACATTGTTGGAATGGACAAGGGCCCGTTCCAGGTTAATGCGACCGGTCTCGTCGGGCTCCCCTCCGCCGGTCCGGATGCGCTCGTAGGGCCGGACAACGAATGTTTTTTCAGCCGCTGGCAACCCCATCTTATTAAAGGCGGCCAGCGCCGTGAGCACTTTGGCGGTTGAGCCGGGCTGCGTGGCGTAGGTAAAGCCGAGGTCGGTTTGGGTGTGCCAGCCGGGTAGTCTATTTTGCTCAGCCAATGGCAGGGTAAGCTGCTCTTCATCCGTTACGGGTGGCAGTGGATACTGGGCCGAGGCAAGTACATCGCCCGTGGCGGATTCCATCACCACCACCGAGACCCGGTTGTCGTGCAGGGATGTGTCCCGTGCTACGGACTGCTGAATACGGATCTGCAAGTCGGCATCGATGGTCAGCTGCACATCCCGGTTTCTTTTCCTGAAGGCTTCTACCTGCCGGGTGCTGATGCCCGACAGCAGCAACGGCGCCAGGGCGCTGTAGTCCCGCTGGTACACGGTCATTGACTGGGGGCGTCGGGGCAGAAAGCGGTCTTCCCGATACCGGGAGGCTACCACCGAAAACGCCCTGGCGGGAGCGGCAAAGCCCCGCAGGTCTGCTTCATGCTGATACTCCGCAAAATACCCATTGACGCCACCCCGGAACACGTCGGTGTTGGCGTTGCCTATCCAGAAAAACAACTGGTCGTTCAGCGGGTAGTAGCGCTCCTGCCGCTTGTGCACGGCCGAATCCAGGTTAAACGTATTTCGGCCATCCACTAACAGCCGGTCGGCCTGCTTGCGGATAAGGTCGGGATTCCCCGTAGCCAGAATACGACCTTCCCGGTCGTAGAGCGAACCGGCCTGTAGCCTGTTCATCAAAATACTGATGCGGGGGTTGTAACTAAACATGCGCGTTCCGCTCCGGTCGGCTACCAGGGCGGGCTGTACGATCCACTTCCGGTTATCGACCAGGTACGGAACCAGGTGGGCCATGAGCAGTGCCAGCCCGGCAAAGGCCGCCACCAGCGCGGGTAGGGTGTTCCTGTCCTGCTGGGTAGCCAGGTAAGTCATCTGCACGGAAGTGCCCCGCACCCGGGAGGCCGATAGTAAAAAGCCGGCGGCCAGAAAATTGGCGACCAGCGAGGACCCTCCATAACTGATAAAAGGAAGCGCCACGCCCGATAAGGGCAGCGCCCCCGTTGAGCCACCCGCAATGAGCAGAAACTGGATGAAGGTACTCAGGCCAATGCCGGTGCACAGATAAAACAGAAAGGGCGTACCCGTTTGCCGGCCAATAATAACCGAACGATGCAGGTACAGTAAAAACAGCAAACACACACTGATGATACCGGCTCCCCCCAGGGCCTCCCCCATAGCGGGGAGCACCATGTCCGTATGGGCTGCCGGAATCGTGCGGGAAAAGCCGCGCCCGGCTCCTTGCCCGGTCATACCGCCCCCGGCTATGGCCCAGATGCCATTCGCAACGTGGTCGCCCCCATACACTTCATTGTTCCAGGCATCCGCCCAAATAGCCTTGCGCTCTACCAGCCGCTGCACCGGACCCGGAAACAGCGTATCGACAAAGGGGAGCTGGTCTATCAGCAGAAAGCTGGCCATGACCACCAGGGCCATCAGCGCCGACTCGCTCATCAGTTTAACGGGCAGCAGCCGGGCAACCAGCAGCACGCCGGCCGTAATTCCGGTAGCCAGCCAACTGTTTTTCAGCAGCCAGGTAGCCAGCACGTAAAAGACCACCGTACCCGCCATAATACCAAAATCCCCGCGCGAAAACGAGAATAGTATGATAAACGTGAAGCACACGACCATGGCCGGACCCAGGTCGCCCAGCACCAGAAAAAGTAGAATGCAACTACCAATGGCAAGCAGGCTGAACGAGAAAAAAGACCACCGTTTTTGCCAGCGATGGTACTCCCGAATGAATGTTTCGTTGGTGGCGAAGAAGCCCGCTAAAAAAAGAATAACCAGAAACTTAACGAACTCACTGGGCTGAAAACCAAACAAGTTTACATGGACGCCACTGCCCTCCGGCCCGCTTCCGAACAGGATTGTCGTGCCCAGCAGCCCTATAGCCCCCACCGCCCAGGGCCATCCGTTGGCCGCCCGGGGCATACGCCGAAAAATCAGGAGCCGGTACAGGCCCGAGTCTGGAGTGAACCGGCGCAGATTGACGAACAGTAAAATAGTTATACCTACCAGTCCGATCCCGAAATAAAACAAGGTATCCCGCGCCAGGAACCGATCCCGTAGCGGGTCCTGTAGACTGAGCAGATTCAGGAAGGATAAGCCCATCAGCAGCATGACCACGGGCAGCAGGAGCTGATCCACCTGGGGAAACCGCAGGCTCACCAGCACATGCAGAAACAGAAACCCACCCAAAAAAGCGCCGACAATAAGCCAGTACCAGTACGTAAACTCAGCGGGTGTGCGAACAAGGAGTGGCTTCTCCTTTTTGAGGATAAGAAAGTCGCGGGTCGAAAATAGCCGCAGGGTATGTGGGGTCTGATAAAAGGTGAACGTCTCCGGTTTGGTCAGGGATGTTACCCCCTGCGAAGGGCCAAACTCATAGCCCGGCTGCACGGGAAGTAACTCAAAAGCCCGGCCCGCGGGTAAGTTGCGGAACGAAAATTCACCCTGTGCATCGGTACGGGCAAAAGCCGTTAAGCCAGCCAGGTAGCGTTTACCACCCGGACTCGTACCATACACAAGCCGAACCCCCGGCCGGGTTTCTGCTGCTTCTTCTGCTACCTCCTCTCCGGCACTTTCCTCGTTGGTAGCCTCCGGCGTAACCAGCCTTAGCCGCACCAGCACACCCGGCACCGGCTCACCGGCCTCCCGGCGAACGGAGCCCGTGAGGCCATACCCCCGCAGACCGGCATCGGCTACAGCCGGTAGTGGACGGGCGGTTGTCTGGAGGGCACCAAACTGCAGCGAATCATCATGCGTCAACCCCAGCAGCGCCCGCGACAAGGTCACCCGTTTTTTGTAGGAGCGCCCCCCCTGCGCAAAAGCCTCATCGGCCAGTACCCAAAACCGGCGTTTGTTCAAATCGCCTACGTTGTCAATAATGGACGAATCCGCCCGGCGGGCATCGGCAAAGGCTTTCTGACTAAAGGCTACATCGCGTTTGTCCTCAAAATAATACCCGTTCGTTAACAGGCTGGCCAGCGCCTGTGAAGCATCCGGCGCGTTCAGGTTTACCAGTTCGCCCTGCTTCAGCTTCCCGTCAACATCCCGAAAATCAGCCTGCAGCACCGGGAGTAAGGTATAGAACAGCCCTCCCAGCACAGCCGCTACCAGCACGAGCAAAAAGCGCTCGATATGCCTGCCGTTTTGTGGGATTGGTTGCTGACTCATTGTGCCGGTTTAGTTGATGGATTCGTCCGTTGCGTGGTCCAAAGCGCCCGGTGGGATGCTCGGTAGCGGGGTATCATTTTTTTGCCCGTCGGCAGGCCGGGTAGCCTGAAGGGGGCGGGCGGGTTTGTCATGGCACACCAGCACAACGGTAATGTTGTCGTGACCGCCCTTTTCGTTGGCGGCCGCAATTAATGCCCCGCCCCTTTCAGATAGCAGTCCGGAACCCGTTACAATGGCCGTTATGTCCGGTGCAGGAACCAGGTCGGTTAACCCATCACTGCACAGCAGCAGCAGATCGCCCGGCAAAAAGGGCGACTGGCCGGTTTCGATGTATTCGTCCGGCTTTTCTATGTACTGCACAAATCCCAGCGCTTTGTCAATTTCATTCCGCTTGGGGTGGCGCATGGCGGCCGGTTCCGACAGCCGACCGGTATCTTCCAGAAAACCAACGAAAGAATGGTCTTTCGTTATTTTTATCAGGGATTCATCCCGGAGCAGGTAGAGCCGGGTATCGCCAATGTGCGCGTACAGAAACTGGTTATTTTCGGTGTCGACAAGGGCCAGCGTTAGCACACAGGCCATCCGGCTGTAAGCGCGGTTACGCTGTTTCTCGGCAAAAATCCGGTCATTAGCCGCAAGTAAGGCCGTTTGTAGCCGGGAAGCGCTGTCTCCCGCCGGTTCGGTGAAGTAGTCGAGAATTGATTGCCGGGCTATAGCCGCAGCGACCTCACCATGCGCATAGCCCCCCACCCCGTCAATAACACAGGCCAGCACAAACGGACCCTGCTGAATGCGCTCTGCAATGAAGGTGTCCTCATTGTTTTTTCGCACCCGTCCGGTGTCCGTCAAGCCAATGAAATGTTCAGCCATTCCGGTTATGGGATTTACGGATGTCCATGAAATTAGCCACCAGCAGGATGACGCTTACGCCCAACACCCCTACGGATAAAATAGTCGACATAGCCCGTTTACGGTTTGAATACGTTAATACCAACAATGCCATTCAGGAGTATCTTCGAGTTGAAGGGTAGCTCTACCCAGAAAGTCGTGTTTACATCACTGCGGGCTACTTCTTTCTCGTTCAGCAGCGTTTTTTCCCCAAACGAAGCCAGGTAAAACTGGTTGTCGGCCGGACTGTACCGTATGTGCAGGTGCGGACTATCTACCCAGCCGGAAGGCACTCTGAACGTGGCCGGGGTTTCGGCTAAATCCCCCTCCCCCGTTACCAGTGTATCCTTATCCACAATAAAATACTCCAGTTTACGACCGGCATAGGCTTTATCCGGCAGGATGGTTTCCAGACGGGCCAGCCTGGGTGGTGCGGGTGCGCTGGGCTGGTTACCGGCATAGCGGAGGTCATCGGCATACGGAATTTCGTAGTACCCTTCGCTGTAGTAGGTAAACCCTTTCAGGATGTCCTGATTAACGTCAAACGTTTCGGCAATACCGGTTTGGCGCGGAATAAACGTTACCCGAACCCGCTCTTCCCGCTGTTCACCATCCGGCAGCAACTTTCCAATAAACCCGATATCGCCCCGAACATAGTCCGGGTGGGAGACAAACCGGAATACCCATTTGGTGGCGGAGGGTTCGACCGTTTTGCCGGACGTACGGTACGTGGCTAACTGTTCATAAAACGACTTGACCGACTCCTGCGCAATCAACCCGAACAACCCCTGTTTGGTGGCCATGAACGCCTGATAGTCCTCCAGGTTGAGGATGATAATGTATTCGTGGTAAAAAACGATGCGGTTCCCAAACGACAGTTCCCCAATTGATTCGTTGAATTTATCGGCGATGTACCGATACACCTTATCGGGCGTGGGTATGGGCAGATCATCGGCAATGGCCGAATCCTTGAGTAACCAGTTTTGCAAACCCAGTCGTTGCCAAAGAGATGTTTTCGCTTTCATGAACCTGTTCCTGGCAGCGGGCTGCTGCTCTGTAAGAACCAATCAACCTGCGAGATGTTTTGACGAGCTATCCTGCGGAACTGCGCGCTCCACCCCGACCCGGTTGCCCGGGTACCCCATACCCTGTTTTCACATGCTTCCCGGCTTTTGGCTGCTGCGGGGGCAGGCCCTGAAAACGCAGCCTGAACAACAGCAGTAGTTGCCCAACGGGCGTCCCTTTCGCCTATAAGGGGGCTTTTTCAAAATTTACCCCTACCTTTCCCCACCGGGAACACCGAGTGGACCACCGGTACAAACTCACTTTTTTTAGCCTGTGTCCACATACACCCCTCACCTCCGAACCGTTCAGGTAACCCGTTACGCCAAGCCCCTGCGCGAAGGGGGTTCCCTGCCCGCGCTGGTCGAAGCCGACGATGGATTTTTGTACGTCCTCAAGTTTCGGGGAGCGGGTCAGGGTACTAAAGCCCTCATTGCCGAACTGATTGGGGGCGAGATAGCCCGCGCGCTGGGTCTGCGAATACCCGAACTGGTGTTTGCCAACCTCGACGAAGCTTTCGGGCGCACCGAGCCGGATGAAGAGATTCAGGATCTGCTGCGGGCCAGCGAAGGGCTTAACCTCGGGCTGCACTACCTGTCCGGGGCCATCACCTTCGACCCCATCGTAAACACCGTCGATGCCCGGCTGGCCTCGCAGATTGTGTGGCTGGACTGTCTGATTACCAACGTGGACCGCACCGCCCGCAACACGAATATGCTCATCTGGCACAAGGAACTCTGGCTGATCGACCACGGGGCCGCCCTGTATTTCCACCACGCCGGCCAGAACTGGGAAGAGCAGAGCAAACGCCCGTTTGTGCAAGTGAAAGATCATGTGCTGCTTCCGTACGCTACCGAACTCCGGGCTATTGATACCCGGTCTCGCCAGCTGCTCACGCCCGAACGCATTGAATCCATCGTGGCCCTTATTCCCGACAACTGGCTGATGACCGAGCCGGACGCCGAGTCGGCCGATGCGCAGCGGCAGATGTACGTTCAGTTTTTAGTATCCCGACTTGCTACTTCCGAAATTTTTGTCAACGCAGCTACCGATGCCCGCAATGCACTTGTTTGAGTACGCCACCATCCGGGTTATGCCACGCGTCGAACGGGAAGAGTTTATGAACGTGGGCGTTATTCTGTATTGTTCGACGCAGGGGTTCCTGCAAACCAAATTCATTCTGAACGAAGCCCGGCTCCATGCCTTCTCGAATGAGCTGGATCTGGCCGAACTGCACGAGCGCCTTTGCGCCTTCGAGAAAATATGCGCGGGCCGGTCGCAGGGCGGCCTTATAGGTCAGCTCCCAATAGCCGGTCGGTTTCGCTGGCTCACGGCTACGCGCAGCACCGTTGTCCAGACCTCGCCGGTGCACCCCGGTTTGTGTACCGATGCCGCCGAGACGCTGGCCGACCTGTTTGATAAGCTGGTTGCCTGAATCAGCGGCCCATACGGTTCACCAATCACGGCCACCGAAAGCAGGTTGTCGGGTTAGGGACTGCGCTGCAGCAGGGCCAGGGTTCGCTGGTCGGGCTGGCCGCCATAATAGCGGTCCAGCACCGCGGCAAAAACCGGATTGGCGGGCTCAACCCGACTAAATAGGGTCATGCAGGAGTGTAACTTCATATCATCCGGACTGCCCAGAATCTGATTGGCCGTTTTGCCCTCAATGGCGAGCAAAGCCTGCGAAATTTCGATGAGCCGACTACCCAGAACCGGGTGCTCCAGGTAGTTATGGGCTTCGTCCAGGTTGTGGAGCGCGTAATATTTTGCCGTTTCACTATTCCCCAGTCCTGCTAGCTGCGGAAAGATGTACCACATCCAGTGGCTTTGTTTCCTTCCATGCCTAATTTCGCCCAGCGCCCGACTGTAGTCACCGGACTGGGCATCCAGAAATCGCTTTAACTCCCTGGCTGATTGCATCGCGATACGGTTTGTTGTCTATACATAAAGGGTTTCAGCGGACTTTTGTTTCGTGTCAATCGCCTACGTTCCAACATTTTTACCCGTGCCAACGCCATGAACCTACAAATAAAAATTCTTGCGGGCTTACTTGCGCTCCTGGGACCATCTGCCCTGGGGCAGGCGCGTACCGATGCTTTACTAACCGAGTTATTTTCGGCCAACCCAAACCCCGTCTTTCAGGAAGTGAGTCGGCATCCGGATACCTACCGGCTCCAGGTTATTTATACCCAGATAAACCGGGACAAGAACAATACCCCTTCCTTTACGAACTACTATTTCAACGTCGACAGTACGGTTTACTTCAATCCGGCCTCCACGGTGAAACTGCCGCTGGCCTTGCTGTCACTGGATAAAATCAACACCCTGAACAACCCCGCCGTGACGAAGTTCACGGCCATGCAATTCGACAGTGCCTATAATAAACAGACGAACGAATGGCGGGACGAAACAGCCGAAACGGGTTATCCGTCCGTGGCCCATCTGATAAAAAAAGCCTTGCTGGTGAGCGAGAACGACCCCTACAGCCGGATGTATGAGTTTGTGGGGCAGCAGGAAATCAACCGGTCCTTGCACGCTAAAGGGTACCTCGACACCCGCATCACGCACCGCTTTGTGCGCATGACTCCCGACGAAAACCGGCATACCAACCCCGTTCGGTTTATCGACAAAGCCGGTAAGCTGATTTACGCCCAGCCCGCAGCCTACAACGAAACGCCGTTCGATTTCAGCCGGGTGGCCAAACTGGGCAAGGGCTACAGGACCGGCAACGACAGCCTGGTAAATGCCCCGTTCGACTTTACCGAACGCAACAAACTCCCGCTCGAATCGCTCCAGCAGCTGCTTCAATCTACCCTGTTTCCCCAATCGGTACCGGCAAAGCAGCGATTCAACCTGACCGATGATGACTACCGGTTCCTGTACCAGTACCTGTCGCAGTACCCCGGCGAAACCAACTACCCCAAATACGACGCTAAACAGTATTACGACAGTTACGTAAAATTCTTCTTCACGGACAGCCTGCACCACCAAATGCCCGCCGATGTGCGGGTATTCAACAAGGTGGGCTGGGCGTACGGCTTCCTGACGGATGCCTCCTACGTGGTCGATTTCAGGGATAAAGTCGAGTATATGCTCACGGCCACCGTGTACGTGAATAGTGATGGCATCCTGAACGATGACAAGTACGACGAAGACGCCGTTGGTCACCCGTTTCTGTACCAGCTCGGCCAGACGATCTACCAGTACGAACTGGGCCGTAAACGCCCGTACAGCCCTGACCTGAGCCGCTTCCGGATCAACTACGAAAAACGAACTGTCGATAGCAGACCAACGGTCAAAGACGTTGCCAACTGAGCGGGTAGAACCGGGGGCGGCTGTCTTTTCTGGCAGAAAACCTGGCCACCGCGTGCCGGGCAGCGTACCTTGTGCGGCATTCATTCCGTCGACAACCCTTTACTGGTTCCTCCCATGACGTATCTACCCGTTCTGGTTGCCTGCTGGCTCCTGGCGCTACCCGGTTTCGCGCAGCAGCAAGCGCTGCCCACCCACCAGCCCGCCCGGTTTGAAGGCGACTGGCTGCTGAAGCCCGTTTCGCAGAAAGCAGGAATTTACCAAACCAACGGGGGTAAAGACCTCATCCTGTCCAACGGTTTGATAAGCCGTCGGTTTCGGATAAGCCCAAATCTGGCCACGGTGGATTATCAGAACCTGACCACCAGCGAGCAGTTTGTTCGCTCCGTCCGGCCCGAAGCCCTGCTGACACTGGACGGAAAAACCTACCCGGTGGGCGGACTCTACGGTCAGCCGGAACACGCCTACCTGCGCGAAGAATGGCTCGACCGCTTCACCGCCCATCCGACCAATTTCCAGTTCAGGACCTTCACCATCGCCCCCATCACGCCCTACATAAGCTGGCAGTCGCGTACCTGGACACAGAACCGGAAGCAACCCACGGGTCAGGAGCTGACGCTACTGTTTACCGCTACCCAACCCGAACTGCGGAGCCTGGAGGTGGCGGTTCACTACGCCCTGTACGATGGTATGCCCGCGCTGTGCAAGTGGGTAACGATCCGGAACAACAGCCCGCAGGCAATCCACATTGATCAGGTCGTCAACGAGATCCTGGCAACGCCGGAAGAAGAATCGGCGGTGGTGGGTAGGCCCGATCAGATGAAGAAACCACAGCGCATGTACGTCGAAAACAACTTTGCGTTCAACAACGCGATGCGCTACGACCTGTCTGATCAGGCTACGCACTGGCAAACGGATTCCCTCTACACCTCGCAGGTCAATTACAACTACGAAACGCCCTGCCTGCTAACCGTTTACCCAACCCTGGGCGTCGGGATTGATCTGGCACCGGGCAACACCTACACGTCGATACGCACCCACGAACTGCTGCTGGATGGTTACGACCGGGAGCGCAACGGTCTGGCCCGCCGACAGTTTTACCGAACCGTTGCCCCCTGGACAACCCAGAATCCGATTTTCATGCACCTGGTGAGTACCGATCCCGCAACGGTCAGGAACGCCATCGACCAGTGCGCCGAAACGGGTTACGAGATGGTTATCCTGAGTTTTGGCAGTGGCCTGAACATGGAAGATACCAGTGCCGCCAACATCGGGAAGTTCAAGGCCCTGGCCGATTACGCGCACCGCAAGGGTATTTTACTGGGTGGCTACTCGCTGTTCAGCAGCCGGCGTATCGACGATGCGAACGACGTTATCGACCCTAAAACCGGCCTGCCCGATACGGGCGCGTTTTTTGGCCACGCGCCCTGCCTGGCCAGTAAGTGGGGCATCAATTACCTGAACAGCCTGAAAAAATTCATTACGGAAACCGGCTTTGACTTACTCGAGCACGATGGCCCCTACCCCGGCGATGTGTGTGCCTCTACCACTCATCCGGGGCATAAAGGCCTGGCCGATTCGCAGTGGGTGCAGATGGAGATGCAGAAAGGGTTTTACCGGTACCTGAACCAAAAAGGCGTGTACATCAACGCGCCCGACTGGTATTTTATGGATGGCACCAACAAGATTGCACTGGGTTACCGGGAAGTAAACTTTTCGTTATCGCGGGAGCAGCAGAAACTGCTGAACCGCCAGAACATTTTTGACGGCACCTGGGAGAAAACACCCGCCATGGGCTGGGGATTTGTCCCCCTGACCAAATACCAGGGTGGTGGCCCCGACGCCGTGCTGGAGCCGCTCAGCGAACACCTGCCCGATTATGAGCAGCTGATGATGCAGTATTACGGAGCGGGTGTTCAGGCCTGCTACCGGGGGCCAAGGCTCTACGATACCGAGGCCACCAAACAAACCGTCAGCCGGGTTATCAGCTGGTACAAGAAATACCGCTCCATCCTGAACGCCGACCTCATCCACCTGCGCCGACCCGACGGACGCGACTGGGACGGTATTCTGCATGTGAACTCTGCTCTTAAGGAAAAAGGACTGCTGATGCTGTTCAACCCCCTGAAAACAAAAATCACCCGTACCATCAGATTGCCCCTGTATTATACGGGCCTGCACGAAACGGCCATGATACGGCAGGGAGAAGGCATAGGAAAAGCTTACCGGTTGAATCGGCAGTACGAAGTAGAATTACCGGTCGAAATCGGCCCGGAGAGTTACGGCTGGTGGATCATTGAATGAACGGGCATCCCGAACGTACTACCTGCGAAGAAGAAACCGCAAAGCATCCGTTTCCCGGCCTGGCGTCCTGCCCACAGTACCCAGGTCAAAAACAGAGGGACAGCCCCGACCGGAGCCGCTTTGGGATTGCTGGCGGGAAACCAGCCGGTGACGAAGGGCTGGTGGTAACGGCTATCGCCGGGTAATCACCCATTCTACTGTGGGCGAAACCAATAACCGGTGCCCCCAAGGAATCAGGCGGTTGATTTAGGATAAAAACAGGAAAAAATTTACCTTTCTACTTGTATTATATTTGGCATATTTATCATTTTGTAAAATATTACGTAGGTTAAACAAAAAAATGTTAAAATAGTATTTGGAACTTACACCAAATGACTACATTTGACCAACAAAAAGAATAATCAGTCATTAAAGTACCCTTCACAAATTGATTACTCACTGGCCGCACTTGTGGAGTAATCAATACAAATCCGTACCGACATAGCCTGTCGGCACGTGAGTGATGGATTGTTATACGCTCCGGCTTATAGAACCATCGGTAGCATGCATTGTACGGTTGGCCTGCACGGTCCGGCTGTCACAATCAGGAGTCTTCAGTAACCAAATTCAGTTTTTCATACCCACCCGTCCGCAAGGTTCAGGGGGAGATTATGGTACGTCTGGTCAGTTCGGATAATCTCGAATCGGGCGGCTAGTATTCGGTATTGTCCGGGCAGCCAGGCGTACATAATCGCTATCACTATGGCTACGAATCAGTAGCTGTAGCCAATACAATAACCGACACATTAACCTGAATGATCCATGCAAAAACGACTACTTATCTGGCTTTTGCTTTGCTGTTGGGGCGGGCTAACGGCCCAGGCGCAAACCCGGCTGGTGACGGGAACGGTTAGTTCCGCTGAGGAAGGGCCACTACCCGGCGTTAACATAATTTTGAAAGGAACTACACTCGGTACCACCTCCGACGCAAACGGCAAATTTTCTCTTTCTGTACCCAACGATGCAGCCGTTCTTACGGTTAGCTCCATTGGTTTTGGCACGGAAGAACTGAGCGTGGGGAATCGGTCGACACTCGATTTCACCCTCAAATCCGACACCCGGGCACTTTCTGAAGTGGTCGTAACGGCTTTCGGGGTCAAGAAAGAAGTAAAATCGCTGGGGTATGGCGTGCAGGAAATAAAGGGCAGTCAGCTCACCGAAGCGCGGGCCACCAACGTAGTCAATGGCCTGTCGGGTAAGGTGGCGGGGTTGCGGGTGAGCAGCAACGGCGGGCCGGGCAGCGGCTCCACCATTCAGATTCGCGGAGCTTCATCTGTATCGGGCAACAATCAACCCCTCGTTGTTATTGACGGCGTGCCCATTCAGCAAACATTCGATAAGCAGTTCGGCTCCGGCCTGGCGGAGATAAACCCGGACAACATTCAGGAAATGACCGTGCTGAAAGGCCCCAATGCAGCCGCGCTTTACGGTTCCCGGGCCGCCAACGGCGTTATTCTGGTCACGACCAAAACGGGAGCCGGTACCAAAGGAATCGGCGTCGAAATCAACTCGAACACCACTTTCGAACGCCCCTGGGTAAAGCCGGACTTCCAGAACACCTACGGCGGTGGCAATGGCTACCGGACCTGGTATAACGATGGCTGGAGCGGCTCCATCACCGACCCGCTCGAAATCAGTCAGTACCGGGGGGCGTACGGTCCCAATGCCCCGTTGAACGGCACGGAAGGCACCGACGAAAGCTGGGGTGCCCCGATGGACGGTCGGCTGGTGCGGCAGTGGTGGACGGGCAAGGAGGTAGCTCCGCTAACGCCCCAGCCCAATAATTACGATGAATACTTTCAAACGGGGAAGACGTTCACCAACAACATTGCCCTGTCGGGCAGTAACGATAAGGGTAACTTCCGGCTTAGCATCGGTCGGCTGGACCAGCAGGGAATCATGTACTACAACGATTTCCACCGCAACAATGTCAAGTTCAATTCGGGCTATAATTTCACCCCCAAACTGACCATGACCCTATCGGCGGAGTACATTAAATCCGGCTCCAAAAACCGGGGCTACACCGAAGGGCAGCAATTTATCTGGTCGCACCGGCACATTTCCTGGGACCAGCTGCGGGACTACGAAGCGTATCAGGGCATCAGTATCAACCGCGCGGTAGCGGGCAAACCCGCCGATACCGACCCGCCCAACTGGCAGCACACGTACTTCACCAATCCTTACTTTACCCAAAAGGCCCTGCCCTACGGCAACGACAAAGACCGGCTGGTGGGCAACATGGCGCTCAACTACAAAATTCTGCCTTCGCTGAGTCTGCTACTCCGTTCCGGCACCGATATCTGGACCGATACGCGCATCAACGTACTCAATTTTGAGCGGGTCCGGAACGGCAACACAACGCCGGGTTCCTACTCCGAAGAGATCCTGCGCCGGCAGGAATCGAACAGCGATTTCATTCTTACCTACAACAAAGCCATCACCAGCGATTTTACCGTCAATGTGCAGGCGGGGGGCATTGCGCGCACCAACTATTACAAACGCAACTTCCTGAGAGTAGGCCAGCTGGTGGTGGATGGCGTGTACAACGCCGGGAACGCCAACCCCAGCCAGAACACGGCCGAGAGTGCCATCGAAAAATCGCAGGTGAACAGTGCGTTTGGGTCGGCGGAGTTCGGCTGGCGTAATTCCTTGTTCCTGAACGCGACGGCCCGCAACGACTGGTCCAGTACGCTGCCCACCGAAGCCCGGTCGTATTTCTACCCGTCGGTATCGGTGAGTGGGGTGGTGTCGGAACTGCTCAATTTGCGGAGTAACGTGCTGTCCTTCGCCAAGGTGCGGGCCAGCTGGGCGCAGGTCGGTAATGATGCCGACCCCTATCAGCTGCTGCAAACGTTCCGGGCCAATGGTTCCTGGAATGGTTCGGTTCCGGAGTTTTTCGAAAACAAAAAGATCGCCAATTCGGGCCTGAAGCCCGAGATAACGACCGGCACAGAACTGGGCATCGACCTGCGGTTTCTGAAAGGGCGCGTTGGTCTGGACCTGACGTATTATGACCAGCTGTCCCGCAACCAGATTCTGGGGGTCGAAATATCGAAAGCCAGCGGCTATGACTCGCGCATCCTGAACGCCGGAAAAATTTCCAACACGGGTCTTGAAATTGTCCTGACCGGTTCACCCGTCCGGCTGGCGAACGGCTTTAGCTGGGAAACCGCGCTGAACTTCTCGCGCAACCGCAACAAAGTGCTCGAACTGGCCGAAGGACTATCGACCTACGTACTCTACAGCCGGCAGGGTCTCAACTCCGAAGCCCGCGTGGGGCAGGCTTACGGCACCCTGTTCGGGATTGGTTTTGAGCACGCGCCCGACGGCCAGCGGATTTTCGGTGCCAACGGCTACCCGGTCGTATCGGCTACTCCGCGCGTACTGGGCAACATTCAACCCCGGTGGACGGGCGGCTGGCAAAACACCTTCAGCTTCAAAGGCATCGTGGTGTCGGCCCTGGTCGACGTCCGGTCGGGCGGGAGTTTGTTCGATGAAGGCACCGGTACCGGCCGCTGGACCGGGCAGTACGCCGAAACGGCCCTGGGCCGCGAAGAAGGCGTCATTGGCAAAGGGGTAGTGAACATCGGCACCGCCGAACAGCCCAATTTTGTACCCAACACCACCATCGTACCCGGCAACGCTTTGTACGGGTATAATAACCCGCGCCGGTACCACGAAGCGGCCATTTTCGATGCCAGTTACGTAAAACTGCGCGAGGTAACGCTGGGGTATCAGATTCCGGCCGGGCTGCTGAGCCGCATCAACATCCGGTCGGCAAAAATTTCGCTGGTGGGACGCAACGTGCTGATGCTGTTCAAGAATACCCCCCACATCGACCCCGAAGCAGACCGGTACGGAGCCAACTCGCAGGGCTTTGCCTACGGTGAACTTCCCAGCAGCCGTAGTTTGGGTGCTAACCTCAATCTTAGTTTTTAACGGGCTCAGGGATTACGGTGTACGGTGAGCCGATGCAAGCGCCCACCATACACCACAACCCCTGCACTATAAACCGAAACAGCATGAAACGAATTGCCTTACTTCTCCTGACCACACTGCTCACGGCCGGCTCCTGCACGAAGGAGTTCGACACCATGAACGTGGACCCCAATAACCCCACGGCCGTTGGCCCGCAGTACCTGCTCCCCTACGCGCTCGAAGCCTCCATTGACCGGTACTGGGGCAGTAACATCCGCTTTGAACGGCTCAACCTGGATGGAGCCATGCTCTGGATGCAGTACCTGAGCCGGAATATTTACGCCAACGAGGGCGATAACTACGGTATTTCGGTGGCGTTATACAACAACAACTGGAAAGGGTTCTACAACGACGGGCTGGTTAATTTCCAGCGTATCGTTACGCTGTCGCAGCCGGGCGGCAAGTTCCCCAACGCCAACTACGAGGGCATTGGCATCGTGATGCGCACCTGGGTTTACTCGCTCCTGACGGATGTGTACGGAGCCGTACCCTATACCGAAGCCATCAAAGGCACCGCCGATGCTCCCATCTACACGCCGGGCTACGACGCCATGGAGCAGGTATACGCCGGAATGCTGGCCGACCTGAAAACCGCCAACGAGAAGATGACTACGACCGGCCCCGCCGTGGCGGGTGATATTCTGTACAACGGCGATATCCTGAAGTGGAAGAAGTTTGCCAACTCGCTGCGGCTACGGCTGGCAAACCGGCAGGCAACCAAAAAATCGGCGGAGTCGAAAGCCATCATGGCCGAAATTCTGGGCGATGCCGTAAAGTACCCCATCTTCACCAGCAATGCTGATAACGCGGCCCTTAAGCACACCGCCACGCGCCCCAGCAATAATGAGTGGAACGAGGTAATGGTGTTTGGCAGCCGCACCGACTGGAACATCAGCAAGACCCTGGCCGACAAGCTCAACACCCTGGGCGATGCCCGGATTACGGTATTCGCCCAGCCCAACAAGGAAGGGAAATACGTAGGGCACGCCAACGGATTGCCCGATGCCATTGCCACTACCTACCTGGCGACCAGTTCCGTGCTGGGGACGTACTTCACCCAAACCACGACGCCCAGTGTGCTGATGACCTTCGCGGAACTCAACCTGACGCTGGCCGAAGCCGCTTTTGACGGGGATATACCGGGCGATGCCCAGGCGTACCTCACGAAAGGTATGACCGCTTCCTTCGACCAGTACGGCCTGAAAATTACGGATGCGTACCTCGCGACGGTGGGTAAGGCCACAAAAGAAACAATCATGGACCAGAAGTGGATTGCGCTGTTCGGGCAGGGCATCGAAGCCTGGACCGAGTACCGCCGGACGGGCCTCCCCGTGCTCCCGCCGAAGGACCCGCGCGCTATTTTCGAGAATGACGGGGTATTACCCACCCGCATCAAGTACCCCACGTCCGAGTACTCGCTCAACGAAGCGAATGTTCGCAAGGGTATCACCGTCAACGGGGGCGATGACAGCATGAAAACCAAACTCTGGTGGGCCGAAAAATAGGCTACCGTTTTACGGGTTTGTTGTTTGACGGGTGTGGTTTCCCACGGGGCCGACAAGACGAAGAACAGCAAACGACAACTCTCAAACCTCAATCGAATCATGAAACATAGTCTGATAATCAGCCTCCTGCTGGGAGCCGCCAGCCTGGTGGGTTGCACCAGCGTAGATGACCCGTTTGTCGACCGCGTAGTGGCGCCGGTACTGGTCATCATCGACAACGCAACCGGCGACGGGGGCGGGTTGACGGGCGAGCCGGTGGTGTCGCAAAAAGCGAGTGGCCCCGTTACGCTGGCCGTTCGGATTTACGAACTCGACAAGGCGGGCATCCTGAACAACAAAGTAGGCATCGACTCACTGCCCGTAGCCTCGCTGGCTTTAAAACTAAGCACGCGGGCCGGTACGCCCCTGGGCGAGTTGAAGACGGACGCAACCGGCAAGGCCAGCATTGCCAAGACCTGGGCCGAACTGGGCGTTGCCGCCCCCGCAGCGGGGAGCAGTGTGCAACTGACCTGGACGGGCGAGTACAAAGGACAGGCCTTCTCGCGCCTGTCGCGGGTGCAGGCTATTAACTGATTGAATTTACTTTTTGTCATTTCGTCGCAGCGGGCCGCCCCGCTGCGACGAAATGACAAAAAAATAGATTTATCATACATTTTTCATTCTCCATTTTTCATTAAAAAAACTATGCAACTCAACCGTCGGAACTGGCTCAAGAATAGCCTGATGATGAGTGCCGGAGCCGTAGCCGCCCCTGCCCTATTGCCCGCGAATGCCTATTGCGAGCCCTGGCTCGATGCTCCGGCAACCCTGCCGGTTATGCCCCCGAAAGGTGGCGTACTGAAAGCGCGTCTGTCGGCCAATGAAAATCCGTACGGTCCTTCGCCAAAGGCACTGAAAGCCATTTCGGAAGCCGCTTCCGACGGGTACCTCTACCCATTCAGCTACGGGGCGCAACTCCGTAAAATGATTGCGGAACAGGAAGGGGTGGCCGAGGAGCAGATTCTGCTGGCTCCCGGTTCGGGGTCGCTGCTGGTGGCAGCTGCCATGTACTACAGCAACGCCAAGCCCGGCGGTACGATTATATCCGCCGACCCAACCTACGATCAACTCATGCGGGCTGCCACAATGCACGGTGCCAAGTGGGACAAAGTACCCCTCACGGGTGGTGACTACGACCATAACCTGGCCGAAATGGAAAAGCGCGTGGGCGACAATACGAGCCTGATGTACGTCTGTAATCCCAACAACCCCACCGGCGTAACGATTGATCCGGTCGCGCTGCGGGCCTTCGTCGACCGTGTTTCGGCCAAAAAGCCGGTCTTCGTCGATGAAGCGTACATTCACTACACCAGCGACCCGAAGAAGTTTTCGGTTATCGAGAACGTAAAAAAAGGGCAGGATGTACTCGTGGCCCGGACGTTCTCGAAGATATACGGCATGGCGGGCCTGCGGCTGGGCTACCTTGTTGGCCAACCCGATACACTGGCGGCTATCAGCAAGTGGGGCGGTGGCCCCGGCGGACTAACCATGACGACCCTGCGCGCGGGCCTTGCCTGCTACACCGACGAGGAGTTTATCAAATACTCGCTGGCTAAAGGACTGGAATCACGCGAGTTTCTGTACCAGACCCTGAAAACCAACGGCTATACTTACCTGCCGTCCGGCACCAACTTTGTCCTGTTCCCCATTCGGATAAAGGGCGAAGATTTCGTGACCCAGATGATGAATCAGGGTGTGAGTATCCGCCAGTGGAAATTCGACGGGCAGTACTGGTGCCGCGTCAGCCTGGGCACCATGCCCCAGATGCAGGCCTTTGCCGATGGGCTGAAGGTGATTTCGTAACAACGAACCCGTAGCAGTCAGTACCAAAGCCTGGGCATTGTGCCCGGGCTTTTTGGCTTGTGGCGTATACGCATTAACCGTTCCCTAAAATGGGTATCACTACCGATACAGGGCATCCATATTCTATGTAGCTTCATCCTTCCATTTCAACCAAACGCCCTATGGCCCAACTTGATCATCTTCTGTACGAAGTAGCCACGGCCCGGATGCGTTATATTGACGAAGTCAGTAAACTAACGGAGGAACAGGCCCACTGGAAACCAACCCCCGAGGGGTGGAGTGCCGTCGATATGACCGAACACCTGTACTGGGCCGAACACGGCGGTATCTGGGGCATGTGGAAGGCCTTCCAGGCCAAACAGGCCGGTACGCCCAGTTGGGAAGGGGAACGGGTGCATCAGGGTCTGCCCATCGAAACCATCATCGGGCGCACCTGGCAACCAAAAGAGATCGTTCCAGCCAGCGCGGCACCCCGGATGGGTGGTCCTGCTGCGTTCTGGCTATCGGCCCTGGCCAGCCTGCAGCAGCTACTCAGCCACTTAGCCACGGCGCTGGCCCGTGAAGACCTGGAAACGATCATCCATCCGCACCCCCTGTCCGGCCCCCTGGATATCCGGCAACGGTTCGAGTTTCTGCGCTTCCACATCGACCGGCACCGGAATCAGGTACGAGCCTTGTTGGCCCACGAAGCATTTCCACAACAGTAAGTCATCTGGCCACCAGGCATTTTTCGACTCCCTGGTCATCGTTTTCTAAACGACACACTATCATCTATCTGACCTTCTTAATGCGTCTGTTGCTCAAGGGCCCGTTGAATCATTAGCGATCAGTAGGGATATGGGGAGTGTGTGCGCAATAGCGGGCGGAGTTGTTTCAGGCTGTCTCTCCCATGCTTGCGTAGGGGCTATTTGTCGAATGATTGATACCCCATGGATCTCTACTTACCCAATCATTAGAGCGCCTTTCTGAAAATGACCTTGTCATCGCCGACCTGGTAAAAATCGCGAATTCGGGCTTCTTCGGTGTAGCCGCACTTCCGGTAAAAGGCCCGCTGGTATTCGAACTCCGGAACGCCCGACGTTTCGACCAGCAACAGGCGCTCACCGCGTTGGCGCAACTGGTCCTCAACATACCGCAGCAGGGCCGCGCCACGTCCCTGCTCCTGCCGGTCGGGATGAATCGCAATCAGGTAGAGGTTCCAGGTTCCTTCGGTCAGCCGCTCCGGGGCGTAGTACGCAACCCCTACTGGCCCGGCATCGTTGTCAGTAAGCCAGAAATTATTACTCTCTGAATTATCGAAATAATCGGCCATCATGTCGTCGAGCATGTCTGACGGAAACAGGCCCACCGCGTCGATCAGGGTTTTCAGGGCCGGTACGTCTGTAGGCGTGGCCGGTTTAATGGTCGAGTGCCGGGTCAGTTGATGCCCGCCAGCTTGACGGGAATCAATCGGTTCTAACTTGTTTTGCACGGGTGATGATCGGTTGATCGTTCTGGTTGAGTGCAGATTATTTTAACTCCGCATTGCCAAACAGCACCGAAAATGCTTTGCACCAGATGATTACGTAGCGCTGCCGGGCAGGGTCAGCAGCGGTCGGCAGGTCGACGGAGAAGTTGCCGTTGGTACTGGCCAGCTGCGACACTTCAATGAAGTTACGAAGGGATGTGTTTTCGGCTAAGTAAATGCGCAGGTCGGGGCCGCCGTCGGTGCGGAAGTTGGTGAAGACCAGCGTGCGTTTCCCGTTTGTTTCGGCCACGCTCACGGTTCCGCTGGTAGCGTGTACATTGCTCATAAACATACCCTGCAACCCCTTGCTCATCGACATAGCGGTGGTGCTGCCCGGCGTAGTGGTCGTGGCTGTTGTACTGACTACCGGCGTTGTACCCGCTGTGGGCGTGGGGGCCATAGATTCTTCAACCGTAGAGGTGCAACCGGCCAGTAGCCCTGTCGTGAGCAGCATAGCCAAAAAGATGATCGATTTCATAGTAAAGTTGGTTTTTATGATTGTTACCATTTAATGAAAATACCGGCGTTGTACGACCGCGAGAAGGGGACGTTTTCGCCGGCCAATGCCCCAATGACACTGGCGGTCAGCCCAATCTTGTCGGGCACGATATCGTAGGCCGCTTTCAGGCCCGCACCCAGGTACATCTGGTCGTTGAGGTAGGTTGCCGTAAACTGGTAGGCTTCCGTATTGAAAAACGGTCCGTTTCTAGTTGGCAGCCGGAAGTCGGCCACGGCCGCTACCCACAGACGCGGGTGCAGGCGGTAACCAAACTCGCCATTGATTTTGGCAAAGTTGCTGTAATTCTGGGTCATAAAGCCGTACCCTACTTCGGTATAAACGTACGTCCGTTTGCCGCCAAAACCTACCGAAACGTACGGTAGTATCGTCCAGCCTTCGTAGCCGGTACGCAGACCCAGTTGGTCATTGTTGGTGAACGTATTGGCCAGCGCATCGACCCCCACGCTGATGGCCCCCTCCAGAACAGACCGTTTTATGCCCAGGCCAATGTTGCCAAGGCCCGTCAGGGTACCGGCCGGAACCGGATTCGCCAGGCGGTCGGTGCTGGTGCCGGTTCGCAGTAGTTTGTAGGGCAGCACGCCCCGGACCTCCCAGCCCCTGGCAAAGCCATATTCGGCGTAGAGTTGCAGGGTTACGTCGCTGGCGTTGCGGAATGATTTTAGCTCTGAGCCAGTTGGACCGAACACAGAATTGTAATACAGGCCGGAGTAACCCAGTTGAACGAAGCCTTTTTTGTAGCCCCGAATCCAGGGGCCACCCGCTATCGACAGCGTCGAAAGGCTTAGCAGCAGGAGCGAACAGATTAAACGTTTTTGCATAGTGGTACTTGATGGAGTAAGTTATTTTGATTCCCTGTCTTTAATGGTCGGCCAGTGGGCGTCCGCTTTTTGGATGTAGCCGGGCCGGTCTTTGTCCCAGTCGGTACGCACCTTCGTGTTGTAGTTCAGGTACAGTTTGTTATCAACAATGGTCCAGGCATCGGCCTGGGTTGGGGCTTTGTACCCCCGCGCAGTGCCGAACGCGCAGTAACCGCCGTACTGCGGGGCGTATTTTTCGGGGTCCGCTTTAAAGGCATCGCGGTGCCGGGCGCTGGCAAAGTACCAGTCGGCACCCTGGTAGCTATACGAAAACTGAGGGTTGCCTGGTACGGGTTTGCCCTCGGTGAAGTAAGCCACCGGATCGTAACCGCGAATGGCTTTGCCCTCCGGAGCAAACACGGGCGACGGCTGCGCACGGGCGGCTGTAATGGCGAACAGGAGCAGGGCGGTCAGCCGGATAATGATCGAGTGCATGGGTATGGCGTATTGGTTAGTTGACAGATTGCGTTACGGATTGGTTGAGTTGATAAAGGATCGCGTCGCGGATTAAATCCGGGCGGCTCCAGGGAATGAAATGGTTCATGTCCGGAATCATCCGAATTGCGACGGGTGCGTTGACGAGCATCCGTTTGGCAAAGGCAGCATTGCCGGGCGGTACTAGTGGGTCGTTCTCACCCCTGAATAACAATGACCGGAACCCGGATAGTGGCCCAGAGTGGTAGCATCCGGGTTAATTCATCCCGGAGCGGCAGTATCTCCTGGTTGCTCACGTCCAGCTCCGTTGGCAGCCACTGCCGGAACGGAAACACGTTGCCGACGTGTCGATACCATTCAAACTTCTCCAGAGCCGGGTCGATGGAGGGCGCCACCAGAATCAGCCCGCCTACGTCATTTGGGTAGTCCATTGCCAGCCGGACCGCTACAGGGCCACCCAGCGAATGACCCACCAGAATCGGTTTGCGCCGGGCGTGACCCAGGCGCAGCAGCGGGGCCAGATTGGCGGCCTGTGCCCGCAGAGACCGTTCAGGCTCTCCCAGATCCGATTTACCGAAGCCCGGCCTATCTGCCGATACCAACTGCGCCCGGCTGTAGAGCAACGAATCGGTAAAGAAGCGGATAAAGGAATCCCACGACCCCGGCGACCCATGAATGAACAGCACCGTCGGGAGGGTGTCGGCATTGGGCAAGGGAGCGCTGAGCCGGGCGTAATGCAGGGTCCGAACCCCATCCGGCGACGGCAGGTCGTAGAAACCGAACGTGGGTTTCACCGGTCGGTCAGCAAAATAAGCCTTCACTTTTTTGTCCGACATCCGCACCGAAACGCACTGGGGCAGACCGACAATCAGCAGTAAAAGAACGAACCAGACCATACGCCAGCGAAGTATAAGTGACCACCAGGGAGTTGAACGTTGCATGTTGAGTAGTGATACGGTTTGTGGTTTGACGTTTGTAGTTCACGATGATCGGTTGGCGCTGGTAGTTGGCTCAGCCGGGAACTAACCGACAAACCATGAACTAAGAACCACGAACTAGCCGAACTACCTGCCACAATGCCATCCCGATGAACAGACTGCCCGTTAACCGGCTAATCCAGGGACCACTCAGGTACTGTACAATCCGTTGCCGTTGCCAGTCGGCCAGCCATACGACCAGGGTCAGCAAACCGAACGCCCCCGTTGCCGTTCCCAAAGCAAACACCCACTGGCTGGCGTAACGACTCGCCGGCATCAGCATCTGGTTGCCAATGGTAGCCTGGCTCAGATAAAGCCAGACAGCCGACCAGAAGGGTAAGAGCTGCGGATTCGTGCCGGCCAGCGCCATCCCCTTCCAGAACGGAAGCGCTGTGCCGTTAGTCGTCACAGCAGTCAACACCACCGGCTTCTGGCGGAAAGCCGCTATACCGGCTCCCAGCAGCACCGGGATAGGGGCGTAGGTAAGCACCGTCATCCAGTCGGAGTTCTTCGGAATAAGCATCAGCCCCCCGGCCGCCAGCGCACTGTACCCAATCTCCGGCAGACTCCGCCCAGGGCCAGCCACAGTCCGGCACGTCGGCTCTGGCTGAGCGTTGCTTCCACAACGGCCAGATTAACCGTGCCGGGGTGAATTGAACCGGCGAAGCTGATAACGCAGACGATGAGAAACAGGAGTAGCATGGCGGTTGGGTAGGGTTTAGGGAGACTGGTGCTGCACCGTTGAATAAGCCACGCCGAAATGCGGGGGCAGCTCAATCGATGGAAACGCATTCGTAACCGCGACCTGAATCAGGGCCATGTGGTGAACAGCGTGTTCGATATTGTAGAGCAACTCGCGGGCAACCGACGATGGAATGAGCATCGTCTCCTCAGCAGTTACCGACAGATTGGGTGCCGCCAACGGGGTGCCGCCCAACGGGGTGCCGCCCAGTCAGTTTCCAGATGCAGGCTCTGGTTCAGGTCGAGCCGGTGAATGGCCCGGTCAATGGTGCCCATGCGCCGGATGGCTTCGGCCGCGATCTGTTTCGAGTTGCTGGTCGCGTTGCCGCCGGTCGTAATTTAACGGGGCTGGCGGCGGTTTGGCTCCGTTTCCGCACTGGTAACCAGTAACTCGTAGCACTCCAGGATATGCCGTACGTGCTTGCCGATGGTGTTGCCGGAAAGAACCGGGAGCGGCCGGGCATAGTCAGCATCGGTTAACTGACCGATTACTTCGGTGAGCTGCACTAGCATATCGGTACTGGCAGATTTCAAACACATAGCGAAAGAGCGAAAGGGTAAAAGCGGGAAACGATAAAAGAGCGAGAGTTCATAACACTCGTTCACTCATTTACTCTTTCGCCCGTTAATACCGGTTGTGCAATTAGCAGCCCGTTCACGATGGGTACCCATTGCTGCCGGGTCAGGTACAGGACAATGGAACAGCTCAGGGCTACAACGATGCCCAGGAAGAACAGGTACCCCCCGTCGCCCTGGACGTCGATACCCAGGATGGTCAGGTGCGACAGGATAGCGCCGGCCATGACGCCCAGGCCCAGACCGGCCCCCAGCCAGCTGGTACGCGGAATCAGGATGAGGATAGAGGCAATCAGTTCCACAACGCCCGAGCCGATACGGCCCCAGGGCTCGATACCCAGTTTGGCAAAGATATATACTGATTCGGCCTGCGCACCGAACTTGAAATACAGCGTCTGGAGGAGAATGACGGCGGCTACCAGCCGAGCGCCCCAGAGAATATAAACGGTTAGGTTGTTCATGCGTGATACGGGGTTTAACCAGATACGGGGTGTTTAGGATTGGGTAATTTTCGACCAGCTGGCATCCGCTTTTTTGTGCAGGTTCGGCTCGTCCTTGTTCCACTTTGTGAGCGTGTTATTGATGAAGGTGTGGTAAAATAAAAACAGCTTGCCATCTTTTATTTTGAAGGTTTCCGGGTCAACTTCTACCTTCTCGCCGGTGGCACCCATCGCGTAGGCGCACCAGCCACCGTATTGCGGTTCGTATTTGTCGGGGCTCTCCTGAAAGGCTTTCAGGTTAGCGGGGGTAGCGAAGTGATACGTAATGTTCTTGTGCGTAAAGGCGTTGGCGGCTGAGCCTTTCACGGCCCCGGCCTGGATTGGCCCGGCCTGGAGTGGCCCCGCCTGGATTGGCTTTGTTCTGGGTGAAGTAAGCAACCGGATCGTAGCCCTGAATGGCGACCCCTTTTTCGAGGTTGAACTGTTGTTTGCGCACCGCCGGGCTAGACTGAGCCAGGGCGCTGTTTGTCAGAGTCAGGGCGATGAAGAGGATGAAGAGCGTTTTCATTGTGTTGTATATTCGTATTGCTGAGCCAGGGTATTGTCTGCGGCTTCTGCCAACTCATTTCCCAAATACTGTTCCAGTCGGGGTAGTAATCGAAAAAACGCCTGCTATCAGTCAGAAAGAGCCAGAAAAAGGGGTTGTTCCCGGCACCCGTGCCAACAAATGACGTAGGAATGTTTACGATATTTCGTGACTTTTACGAAATGCCGAAGGGGAACTAACCATTTGCTGGTCAGTCAATTGTCTGCCAATCGACAAAAGAAACCAAATCCGACCTGTATAGACGGTATTAACGGCTGAATGGTCCGTGTGGATTGGAAATTGCAGCGTAGTTTACCGTATCGGTTCAGGGTGGCTGGCAATTCAAACAACCCATTGTGAACCGCCATCAAGACCTCCTTATGAACGAAACCGCTCTCATTCCGCCCAACGTACTCCGCCTGTCGCACTTCACCATCGAAAATGCCCTGGAGCCTATTCTGCTCTTCGACCAGCAGGGGCAGGTGAAGCGCGCCAACGCAGCCGCCTGTAAACAGCTTGGCTACGAGCCGACGCAGCTCGACCGGCTCCGTTTTGGTGCCATCCATCCCGGCTATACCAATGGCCAGTACGCGCCCTTGTGGCAGACGCTGAAACAGCGCCACACGCTGACGATGGAATTGCCCCAACGGCGACAGGATGGCACCACCCGGCAGGCTGAAGTAGGGATGAATTTTGTCCAGTTAGCGGGGCAGGAATACCTGTGCTGCTTCGTGCGCGACGTGACCGAGCGCTCGCAGCTTGACGATACGCTTCGCCGTATTTCGGAAGGTACCGCGTCCGATATCGGCATCGACTTTTTTCAGTCGCTGGTGCAGCAACTGACCACCACGCTGAACGTCCAGTTCGCGATGGTGACCGAGTGTACGAACGTCGAGAAAACCCGCGTCCGGACGCTGGCCTTCAGCGTGAACAATGCCCTGCACGAAAATATCGAGTACGACCTGGCCGGTACGCCCTGCAGACATCGTGATGAAAGGGCGCGATTTTTACTACCCGACCGACGTATCTGAAAACTTTGCATGCTGCCGGGCTTGAGTCGTACCTGGGCGTGCCGATCCATGACAAAACCGGCGAAATTGTTGGTCATCTGTCGGTGAGCGACTCGCGCCCGATGACCGACCACCACAAGTACGTCGGCATTCTGCGGGTGCTGGCGGCCCGTTCGGGAGCCGAGATTGGCCGGAAAGTGGCCGAAGAACGACTCCTCCAGGTTCAGGAACACCTGGAAGCCACCGTTGCTGAGCGCACCCGCGAACTGGCCGAAGCCAAAGAAGAGGCCGAAGCTGCCAACCGCGCCAAGAGCGATTTTCTGGCCACGATGAGCCACGAACTACGCACCCCCCTCAACGGTATTCTGGGGTACACCCAACTGTTCAGACGGGACCCGATTCTGACCGATAACCAGCAGAAAGGCATCCGGGTCATGCACGACTGCGCCGAAAGCCTGCTGTCGCTCATCAACGACGTGCTCGACCTGTCCAAGATTGAAGCCCGTAAGATGGAGGTACTGTCGGAGGTTTTTTACCTGCCGGAACTCCTGCACAACATCAGCCAGCAGACGCAGATCCGGGCCGAGCAGAAAGGACTGCAATTCGACACGCACCTGTCGGCGAATTTGCCGGGCTGGGTGGTGGGCGACGAGCGTAAACTGCGGCAGGTCCTGCTCAACCTGCTGGGCAACGCCGTTAAATTCACGCCGTCGGGGGGCATCACGTTCCGGGCCGACTGGCACCCCGGCGCTGATGCGGGTCAGGATGCCGGTACGCCTACCATCCGCTTTCAGATCGATGATACCGGCGTGGGCATCGCCACGGATCAACTGGCCAGTATCTTCCAGCCGTTTCAGCAAATTCGCGAGTCGAACGATTTCGTGGAGGGTACTGGTCTGGGCCTGTCCATTACCGATCAACTGGTCCGGCTCATGAACGGTGACCTGTACGTGTCCAGCCAGGCCGGGCGGGGAACGCAGTTTCGGCTGTCGCTTGTGATGCCCCCGGCGCCGGTTCTGCCGGTGAGCGCCCCCGCCGTACAACCCCACCAGTCGATTGTTGGCTACGAAGGACCACGCCGGACGGTACTCATTGCCGACGACGGCTGGGAAAACTGTTCTATTCTGGCCAGCCTGCTCCAGCCGCTGGGGTTTCAGATTATTGAGGTGCGCAACGGACGCGAGGCCGTGGAGAAAGCCGTGCAGCACATGCCGGACCTGCTGCTGCTCGACCTGGTGATGCCGTACCTGGATGGCTACGGCGCCCTGCATCAGATTCGGGCCAATCCCGGGACAAACGATACGAAAGTCTTTGCCTTCTCGGCCAAAGTGTTTGAACAGGATAAGCAGCGGAGTCAACAGGCCGGATTCGATGATTTTGTGCCGAAACCCGTTGACCTCGACGCGCTGCTGCTTAAGATTGGCACTCACCTGAACCTGACCTGGCAAACGCAGCCCGTAGCAGACGCAACGCAAGCCCGACGCGTCTGCCAGCCTATCCGGCTTGCCCCCCGTCGGCACGGCTACCGGAGCCAACCGAACTCGAAACGCTGATACGCGTTAGCCCGGCTGGGTGATATTCAGGCCATTCTGACGCAGTTGAAAGCCATTGAAAAAGCTAGTCCGGCCTATCAATCGTTTGTAGACGATATCCGGAAGGCAGCCAACGAATTCGATATACGCAAGATTAAAAAGCACCTTCAAGCCTCCCTGAAAATGGTATGAACGAGTCCTTAACCGCCCGTCGACACAATACCCCCGCCGATGATGCCGATCAGGTTGGCCGGGGCCGCACGATTCTCATTGTTGATGATATGCCCAATAACATCAGCGTGCTGTACGAAACCCTGACCCGGTTCAACTACAAAGTGCTGGTGGCCCGCGACGGCAAAAGTGCCATCGAACAGGCGGGCCTGGCCCAGCCGGACCTGATTCTGCTCGATGTGATGATGCCCGGCATGGATGGTTTCGAAACCTGTCGGCGGCTGAAGCATCAGGAAACCACCGGGGCTATTCCGGTGCTGTTTATGACGGCCCTCTCCGAAACCATCGACAAGGTCAACGGCTTCAACATGGGCGCGGTCGACTACATTACCAAACCGTTTCAGCTGCAGGAGGTGCTGGCCCGCATCAACACCCACCTCACCCTGCGCCAGTTACAGCGCGACCTCCAGGACGCCAACGCCCGGCTCGAAACCCGCGTAGCCGAACGCACCGAATCGCTGTCGAAAGCCCTGGCCGAGGTGGAAGCGCTGAAAAATCAGCTGCAGGCCGAAAACACCTACCTGCGCGAAGAGATTAAACAGGCGGGCAACTTCGACGAGATCATCAGCCAGAGCAAAGCCTTCGGGAAAGTGCTGCGGCAGGTGGAGCAGGTAGCCCCCACCCATACGTCGGTGCTGATTCTGGGCGAATCGGGGACGGGCAAGGAACTGCTGGCGCGGGCAGTACACAACCGGAGCAGCCGCAAAAACAAACCGCTGGTCAAGATCAACTGCGCGGCCCTGCCCGCTACGCTCATCGAAAGCGAACTGTTCGGCCACGAAAAAGGCGCGTTCACGGGGGCTACGAATCAGAAAATCGGGCGCTTCGAACTGGCCGACGGCGGCACCATTTTCCTCGACGAGATTGGCGAGATGCCCATCGACCTGCAGTCCAAGTTGCTGCGGGTGCTGCAGGAAGGTGAGTTTGAGCGCGTCGGCAGCGCCAAAACCCTTAAGGTCAACGTGCGGGTGATTGCCGCCACCAACCGCGACCTCGAAAAAGAGATTGGCGAAGGGCGCTTCCGGGAAGATCTGTACTACCGGCTCAACGTATTTCCCATCCAGAGCCTGCCGCTGCGCGAACGCAGGGAGGATATTCCCTTATTGGTCCGGCACTTCTGCACCAAGCACGGCCCCGGCATCGGTCGGCAGATTGAGGTGATTCCGCAGGAGGTGATTGACACCCTGATGGACTACCACTGGCCGGGCAACATCCGCGAACTGGAGAACGTGATCGAACGCTCGCTCATCATCTCGTCGGGCCGGAAACTGGAACTGGGCAACGCGTTGCTGCGTCGGAAAAGCGCAACTCCCAAAACCCACTGGTTTGCTAACGATGGAGGAATGCCGAGCGCAGCCACATCATGGCCGTACTGGAGCATACCCGCTGGAAAGTAAGCGGCAAGAACGGAGCCGCCGAAATCCTCGATATGATCCCCACCACCCTCGACTCCCGCATGAAAAAGCTGGGTATTCATCGGGCATAAGCAATCTTATATAACCTATTTCCCCCCCACGGCATAGCTCGCGGCAATCACCTCCAGATAAAGGATTGATCGATTTATTTGACTGCCAGACAGGTCAACTGCATCAGTGGCTATCCGTGTAGTCCGGAAACTTACAGAATTGCTACAGATTTTGATGTTTTATTTGGTCAACCTATTGACTCATGAAAATTCTGCTGGTTGAAGACGAGCCCGCCCTGCTGATGGCCATGCGGCAATTTCTGGAAGAAGAGGGGTACGTCGTAACGACGGCTGCCAGCTTCGTTAAAGCGACGCAGGCTCTCAACGACCATGATTATGATTGCCTGGTAATCGATATTGGGTTGCCCGATGGTAATGGGCTGAACCTGATTCGGCAAGTAAAGGATAGTGAGATTCCCACACCCACCAGGGCACAGACAGCCCAGCCTGGCCTGATCATTATTTCCGCCAAAGATTCGCTCGACGATAAGTTGTTGGGACTGGAACTGGGGTCCGACGATTATATGACCAAACCCTTTCACCTGCCCGAGCTAAATGCCCGTATCAAGTCGGTACTGCGCCGACGTTTTTTCGGCGGAAACAACCTCATTCGCTACGGCGACATTACGGTCGATCCGCTCTCGCACCGGGTAACGGTTCGGGAGCAAAGTGTCGACCTGACGGAAAAAGAATATCATTTGCTGCTGTTCTTTTTGGCCAATACAAACCGGCTACTGACTAAAGCGGCCATCGCGGAATACGTCTGGGGCGACCACATGGACCTGGCCGACTCACACGATTTTCTGTATACCCACATCAAAAATCTGCGCCGTAAGCTTATGGAAGCAGGCTGCCCCGACTACCTCCGAACCCGGTACGGGGCGGGGTATATTTTCGCCGTAACGCCATGAGTCTGCTCCGCAAAACCCTGCTGTATCTGGTACTCGTGGCCGTTCCGGTAGCTATCGGGGGCGGCTGGCTGTTTCATACACTCATCAACCGGGTGGTCCGTTACGAGATTGATGAGCAGCTCACCAGTGATCTGGCCTTTGTTCAGGAACAATTGAGCACAGCGGACGGGCCAGTTCCCGAGGGGCAGCACCTGTTAGACAACCCTCATGTAGAAGAGCGCCCGTCGGGCCAGCACCTTGCTCCCGTATTTTCGGATACGCTGGGGTACGACCGACGCGAGAGACAGCTGGTGCCCGTACGTCGGCTAATGGCCACAGTACAGGCGGGTGGCCATACCTATTTAGTGGTGGTGCAACAGGTAATCGGGGAGTTTATCGAGATTACCCAATTGCTATCGGCTGGTGTTATTATCGGCTTTCTGGTGATACTGGGGGTCCTGCTGGGGTTAAATAGCTGGGTATCCCGTCGGCTGTGGCAGCCTTTTTACCAACTGATCGACCAGCTCCGTGGTTACCGGCTCGGCGACCGGACACCGGCTACGTTTCCTGATAGCACCATTACAGAATTTAGCCAGTTAAGCAGGACACTCAACGACATGAGCCGGAATCTGCACCGGCAATACATGGTTCAGAAAGAGTTTACCGACCATGCCGCCCATGAGATGCAAACGCCCCTGGCCATCGTCACCACGCAACTGGATCAGCTCCTGGCCACCGAACCCCTGACTCCGCAGCAGGTTACCTACATGGAACAGGCCCAGGAGTCCATCGGTCGGCTTGTTCACCTTAATAAAAGTTTGTTGTTGCTCACCAAGATTGAAAACAATCAGTTTGTCGATCAGCAACCTGTTGACCTGAGCACGCTCACGGAAAAACTGCATCGTGACTTTTCGACCTACGCCGAGCACCGGCAGTTAGGGTGGGCAAGCCGGATTGAGCCGGGTGTGCTTCGTCCGATGAATCCGTATCTGGCCGAGGTTTTGTTCAGCAACCTGATCAAAAACGCCATCATTCACGCCTTGCCGAACACGTATGTAGAAGTCTCATTAACGAAAACGGCTTTCAAAACACTCAATGTAGGGTTGCCCTTACCGTTTCCGCCTACCCAGCTTTATAACCGCTTTGTGAAGAACCCAGCCCGGCCTGAATCGACCGGGCTGGGGCTGGCACTGGTTCAGCAGATTGCCGAACGCCACGGCCTTACAGTACTGCACCAATACGATGATTTAGCCAGGCTTCACACCTTTTCAGTTCAGTTTCCTACTTAAAAAATACTATGCCAACCTGGGTTCTTTACAGTCTTCTGTCGATGCTTTTTGCCGGTTTAACCGCCGTTGTGGCTAAGTTAGGCCTTAACGGAATCAGTTCAGATTTGGGGCTGGCCGTCCGGACAACCGTTGTATTTGGGCTGGTGATCCTCAATTTTCTATGTTTTCAGAACGTGCAGGAAGTAGGCCAGCTTACCAGCCGTAACGTCGGCTTGCTGGCCGTGTCGGGTCTGGCGACGACGCTGTCCTGGGTTTTTTACTATAAAGCGATACAACTTGGTCGCGTTTCGGACGTAGCCCTAATTGACAAAGGCAGCATTGTCCTGACAATTCTGTTGTCGGTCACGCTGCTTCGCGAACCCGTTACGCCTAAACTGCTGATTGGTGGCGGGCTGATTTTGGCGGGGTTAATCGTGCTGATCTGGCCCAGGTAAAGCGTAACCGCCCCCACGTTGTTGGCCGTCATCCGGTTCACTAAAAAATCTGCCCGATGCCGAAGTAGAACAGCCGGTCTTCTTTGGACACCCCGTAATCGAAAAACAGGATAGTGGACAGGTTCCAGGCTATCCGGGCCCCGGCTCCGTACGATGTCTTGATGTTGCTGAAATCCAGGTCCTGCCAGCGATCACGCACGGTGCCCGCGTCGAAAAACGGGGCTACACCCAACCCGAAATTCTGTTTACCAAACCGCAGATCGGCCAGCCTTACCCGGAGTTCTACGTTCGTAAAAGCCAGCGAACGAGCCAGGAAGCGGTTGGCCCGGTAGCCCCGCAGGGATTGCCGCCCCCCCAGCGCATTGATGCTGCCGTCCGGACTCCACTGGTCCTGAAATTCAAAGAAGGGAGCCTGATTGCCAAAGATGGTTCCCGCGCCAATCCGGGCCGCCAGCACCGTTCGCGTACCAAATGGCAGCGATTGGTAGATACGCCCCTGTAGAAAGAGTTTGTTGAAATTGAACTGGGAGCCAATAGCCCGGTCAGAAAACTCGTTGGCGATTTCAACGTATCCGCCCCTGGTCGGATCGGGTTCAAAGTCACGGGTATCGTAGATCAGGGCCGTCTGCACAATGGAAACCCGGCCCCCGTCGAGTCCAAAAATCAGTCCCTGCTGCGCATCACGGGCCAGCAGCGAGGTGCCGTTCGGCGCTTTGGTCTCAGCACCGGTAACCGGGTTGATAGCCGTGGTTTCGGTTCCCTGAAAGGTTTTGTAGGCCAGAGACTGAATTTCATAGCCACCCATCACCCGCCATTTGCCCTTACCCAGGGCATAATCGGCTTTGAGGTTGAGCATGAACTCGGTTTCCCGAAACCGGTTCGACAGTACATCACTGACCTGATCCGCTTCACCCGCCTGGCCGGGGCGTAATGTGCTGCGCGCCTGATTGTAGGCTTCGTAGGTTGCAAACGTGACGGTGGGGTCGGAGGGTAAACGAAGCGGACCCAGGGTGCTTTGACTCGACCCAAAATAAAGGTTCGAGGGGTTTTGCTGCGCCTTAAAATCAGCCCGGAACCGCCACCGGGAACCCCGGTAGTAGGGCATATCCACCGAAAGGGTCAATTCGCGGGCATTGGTGGTGTAGTACGCAGCATTGGCGCGCAGCCTGACCAGGTAGGGCGTGTAGGCAAAGAGTGGGTTAGCGCGGGTGCCGTTCCAATAGGTGTTGGTTCGGATACCAACCCCAAACCCAGTTACCGGGTCCGAGGATAAATCGGGCAGCCCCGTTGTAAAGCGCCCTTCCCGTTTTTTGGCCAGGTCCGCATCGGACATGCGCTTCGAGCGAATAAAGGAAAGACTGTCAACCACCAGCGTATCGGCCTTCTGCGCTAATACTTGTGCGCCAAAACCGGTGAGAAGACCCACTAAGCAAAGAATTCGTTTCATTGAGTACGTTGATTTTACGAATGGATTATCATTGTGGTAAGGCACAGTAGCCGTTCCGTAATCCCGCAGAAAGCGGCTAACCCGTTACGAGGATACGTGCTTAGTCCGGCGCAGTCGTTTGATGAGAAGCGTTCCGAGTACCAGCACCACAACGCCCAGAAAGATGTATTCTACGTACTGCCCGACCTGAGGGAAACGCTGTCCCAGCCAATACCCGGCTACTACCAGGATGGTGATGTAGGCTACACAACCTGCGGAGGTCAGCACTAAAAACCGAAACCAGGGCATACCACTATTGGCCGCCAGGATGGGGTTGAACGTGCGGATAATGGGAAAAAAGCGCCCGATCATCAGCGCCCGTTTCGGGTGTTTTCGGTAAAAAGCGTCGGATTGTTCCAGATCGCGTCGTTTGAATAGAAACGTATCGGGCTGGTTACGGAGCCGGTCGCCCAATTTAGTGCCCACCCAGAAGCCAGTCATATCGCCCGCCACAGCGGCTATGATAAGTACGCCAATGAGTGCTAAAACCGGCATATTCAGCGTACCCACACCTGTCAGCAATCCCGCCGTGAACAGCAGTGTCTCACCACCCGGCACAATCAGACCCAGCAGAAAACCCGTCTCGATGAATACCAGCGCGGCAATCAGACCCGTTCCGCCCCACTCAATCCAGGCCGTGTTCAACCCCAGAATAGTCATCATGTAAGTCTCCATACCGTTGTTTTAATACCCTTTTAATGCGGGCAAAATAAGGCTAAGAATCTGTAGCTTTCCTGAAGTTTTCCGTTGATGCCGTGGCTCAAACTGCCAGTGTAATTCTGTTTGGAATCATGAAAGCCTTGCTACTGCTTCAGGACCCAACCCTGTTTATCCCCACCGAAGCTGCGTTTTCTACGAGAGTGGATACCCGATCAGGAGTCCCCTTATAGACTGTTACCAAAGGCAGGAACGCTCACGACGGTCACAATAAAACCGTTTACAGGATGCGGCAGGAACGGAGCCGCTGAAATCCTCGACATGATCCCTGCCGCCCTTGACGTATGCGTGAAAAAGCTGGGTATTCAACGGCAATCAGTAGTTTTCTTGACCCATTGGTCTCTATCAAAGAAATTTACCCTAAAACCCCTGATCTGTGAGACTGCTGCTTACTACCTTCCTGTTCCTCTTTTTATCGGCCACGCTCTTCGCGCAAAAACAAAAAGTATGGCTCGATGCCGATACGGGGAACGAAGTCGATGATGTGTTCGCCATTGTCCGGCTGCTGTGGGCGACTGACGAAAAAGACATCGTGGGCCTGAGTTCGGCGCATTTCAACAACGCCGATCTGGTAGCGTTCGAAAAATGGAATCAATACACCACGCCGGGCATCAATACGGTGCGCGTCAGCCAGGGGCTGAACGAAGAGATTCTGACCACGATGGGCCTTAGCAACCTGCCCCATCCGATGGGCGCCGACCGGCAGATGGGCCGCGCCTGGGGTGGTTTCCAGCCCCGTTCCTCGGCCGCCACCACCGAACTCCTGCGGGTGATTCAGGCCCTGAAAGCAGGCGAGAAATTAGATATCCTGACCATCGGGGCTACCACCAATATTGCTTCACTGATTGCGCTCGACTCGACGGTGAAAGGTAAAATCCGGCTCTATTCGCTGGGGGGCGGCTACGATGGGGCTAAAAAAGCGTGGAACAAGAACGAGTTCAACGTTCGCTGCGACCTCAACGGCTATGATTTTTTGCTGAACCAGACCGGGCTGGACTGGACTATCATGACCATCAGCACCGCTGCCACCTACCGGGTAGAGCGCGACGATTTCTTTGCCAAACTCGCCGACGACCGCCCCGTCGAGCAGCTGATGGAACAACGCTGGCGCACCACCGAACCCACCAGTACCAACCGCGTTTTGTGGGATGTAGCGCTCGTACAGGCCTACCTGCGCCCCTCCCTGGCCCGTATCATCAGCGTACAAACCCCGCCCGAAAACCACCCGCATCCGGTAAAAATCTGGTCGACGATTGACCGGCAGGGGATGCTCGACGAGTTCTGGCAGCAGGTAGCGCGGCACCGGAAGTGAAGGAACAGGGGCTGTGTAGAGGATTTGTACAGGCAGAGGCATAATGACAGAGGTGTGAGTGCTTACCCTGTTTTTTTGTCATGCTGACGCAGCCGGGCGGCCGGAGCCGAAGCATCTTCGGTAATTGAATGTATGGCTACCGAAGATGCTTCGCTGTCGTCAGCATGACAAAATTGATAATTGAGGAATTATTTCTTTTGACTCTGTGCCTCTCTGCGTAACCACCGCTCAACACGCAACGAAACCCAAATCATGAAAACAGTCCTCCTCTGCCTGCTTACAACGCTTGCTGTCGCGCAGACACCCCGGCCTAACCTTATTTTTATTCTGGTCGATGATATGGCGCAGGCTGATCTGGGCTGCTATGGCAATCCGTACAACCAAACGCCCAACATCGACCGGCTGGCCAAGAGCGGCATCCGGTTTACGCAGGCTTACGCGGCCTGCCCGGTCTGTTCGCCGTCGCGGGCCAGTATCATGACAAACAAGCACCCCGCCCGGCTCCAGCTAACCAATTTTCTGGGGGGCGAACGCACCGATTTGCTTTCGCCCATCAGGCCCGGCGGCTGGTCCCGGCGGCTAGACGAAACGGAAACCACGCTGGCCGAACGGCTCAAGGGGCCGGGCTACCAAACGGGTTTCGTGGGCAAGTGGCACCTCGGCGGTGAAGATCCGTCGGACCCCTGGCGGCAGGGCTTCGACTACGCCCGGATGATTGGCAAAAACGGGCTGGACTACTACAACTACGGCATTTTTGAGGATAGCTATAAAACGGTTTTTACCGACAGTGGCCGTACCTACCTAACCGATAAACTCACGGATTATGCCCTCGATTTCGAAAAAATCGCCGACCAGAGCAAGCCATTCTTTATGTACCTCTGCTACTCCGCTCCGCATGTTTTTGTCATTGCCAGGGGTGATAAAGTGGGAAAGTACATCCGGACGTACAATGCCTTTGCCGACAAATACAACCCCTATTACGCGGCCATGATAGAGAGCCTGGACGACAGCGTGGGGCGTATCCGGCAGCTACTCGAAGCGCGGGGCTTGGGCAAAAACATGCGGATTGTCATTACGCAGCAGTTCATGCAACAGTCAGAACGGCTCAACTCGCTTCAGTTTTCGTCTGCCTCGGAGCGCTATGCTCATTTCTGCCAGGTCTATAAACCGAATCGCCACCGGCTACCGTTAGGCATGGTGGCCTTCTATTTAGGCATCACCCAGGAAACATTGAGTCGGATTCGGGCCACTTTTTGATCTAAATCAAAAGACCCTTGTGCGGACAGGACGACATTTGACCAATATAAATCAATGAAAAAGCGATACGCGTGGGTAGGTCTGTCTGGTGTTCTATTAAGTATGCTGACGATTATTAGCCTGGCAGCCCTGCGGACCGACGGCTATGATCACCTGCATAAGGCCGTCAGTGAATTGGGCAGTGTAGACGCACCCCATCGGTGGGTGTTCAATGGATTGGGCTACATACTTCCTGGGTTGTCCATTGGTTATTTAGCCCTTGGGCTTCGGCGGCATTGGGCAGCCCGACATCCAGTCTTTGTGTATAGCCTGCTACTTTCCGGTTTGTTTTTGATCGTCGCGGGCGTTTTTCTGATGGATATGAACGACCGACAATCGTACACCAGTATGGTGCATACTACCGGATCGGTAGGTAGTGGCCTGTCCTGGTTAGGGTGTGGGTTCAGCCGTTGGCGCGCGCTTCGTAACGAACCGGCCTGGCGCAACCTATCCTTTGGTCTGACACTACTGCCAGCCCTGGTGATCCTGGCCATCGGGTTGCCCCCGATGATAAACCCGCGTTAAGGCATTATTTCACTTTCCTTGGCTACTTTCTGTTTGTTAGCCTGTTGAGTATCCGCTTGCTTCGGGTAACGGAGCCATCATCTGAGTTCAGGAAAGTTGTTTAAGCGCGTACCGAAACAAACGAGCGTATAATTGCCGACATCGCCAAGGCTGCCTGGGACTATTTCAACAACTTGAATAAGTAACGGCATACCGTTCAGGCTTTAACGTCCCCAAGTGGCCATCAGGTACGTTGCCCGCAAACCAGCACCGTTTCCATCGGTAACGCTTCGCCAAAAAAAAGCTGATCGGGTTCGGGTTCTACGATGAGTGCAGTGAGCTGAAAGCCGTGCGTCGCGACCAGATCGGCGGCCTGTTGGGGCGTGTACAGTTGAAAACCATACGCCACAAAAGGCATCTGCTCCATAATCCAGCGGGGACGGATGCCAATAATCAACTGCCCGCCCGGCTCCAGTACCCGCCGACATTCGGCCAGTTCGGCAGCTGGATCATCCCAGAAATACAGAGTGTTAATCGTCACGATTTTATTGAACGCGTTTTCTGCAAACGGCAGTATCTGCTCCGTTCGCTGAACAAACACCGCCTGACCACTCGCCACAAACGGGGCGTTAAGCTGGTTAGCCTGTTCAATCATCACCTCCGAAAAATCACAGCCGACGTAGCGCACGGTGGGGTCAGTGGACACAATGTCACCGACGAAAAAACCATTGCCGGGGCCAAGTTCCAGAATACGGTCGCCGGGTTGCACGGCTAGCTGAGCAATGGCCCGGCGGTTGATGATTTCGTTGCCAACGTTCATGCGCCGACCTACCTCAACGCCCGCTTCGCCCTGTGGCTGACGGAGTTGACCAGCGATTTGACGCAGGGCATTATCGTCCATATGCTTATATAGAACCTGTTTAAACTTCAAAAAAAAGTGAATTAGCTGGTTTTTGTCATTCCGACGATCAGGAGGAATCTCGAGCTTGACTAATAAGGGACTTTGAGATTCCTCCTATCGTCGGAATGACAAAAAAGCCGTCAATTTTTTAACTAAAAAAGAAAGTATAAAAGCACGTAGTGGAGCTGCTATATCCGCTGAAACCATAGCGAAAATCAGTTCGGTCTTTGCTGTAGCCAGGTGGGTGACTTAGCTGCTGGTGTTGATCACTTCGTACCGGGCGCGTACAAACATGAAGATGCCGTAGCTAAACAGGCCCAGCGCTACGGCGGCCAGCAGATACGAGCCGTAACTGGCTTCCTCCAGAAAGGCGAACGCACGGCTACTGCCTCCGGCTTCGCTGGCATTGGCCTCCAGGGCCGCTTTTATAAACAGGTAGCCAATCAGTCCCCAAACGATTCCCCGGGCGATATAACCAATTTTTCCGGACCGGATGATCAGCTCCTTCAGTTCCGTTTTGATGGAGGAAGTCTGGACATTTTTCAGGTATTTGCCAGACAAGGCCCGGTAGATCTGTTGTAACCCGATGCCAATAATAACCAGGCCAATCAGGCCGACGAACCACTGACCAAACGGCTTCTGTAGTATTTCCCGAACCAGGGTCTGGCGCGAACTATCCCCGCCCTGCTTACCCTGGCCACCCAGTACCATCCGGAAGGAATAATAAGCCAGGGACCCGTAAACCAATCCGCTGAAGGCATACCCTATCCGACGACCAATGCCTTTGGCATCGGTTCCTTTTTGCTCGGTGTCGAGAAAAGCCTGCGTGAGCCGCCAGAGGGCGTAGCAGACCAGACCTACGGCCACCAGTGCCAGCAAGATCTGCCCAAACGGTTGTGCCAGTATAAAGCGAAAGACCCCCTGTTTGTTGAGGTTACGTTCCGAACTGCCGCCGATTTCAAAAGCCGCCATAAACGCCAGTATACCAACCAGGCAGTACACAACTCCTTTGGCCGCCAAACCAAGCTTGGCCAGACGCTTCACCCATTGTGGCTGGGTCGAGGGCAGGTGGGAGGAGATACTGGATAAGTTCATCAGCTAAGTCGTTTTGTTCAGGTTGCTTTGGGTGTAATCGGTCTTCTGACAACAATAGAATAGATTTAGGACGACAAATGTTTACTGTATTTGCTGCGGAACAAGCCGCTGACAGCTGACGTGCGGTGATAAACGCCAGTTCTTCCTGGAGAACGCCAGTTTTTTCGGGGTGGGGCAGGAAGGAGCCATCCAGCCGTTTTTTAGTCGCCGGATTGGCCTGTCCGACGCGGGTACGCCGATTCCGCTCGATGCCGGGCTTCGACTCGTCGGCCGGACGCTGAAACAAAATGTGGGTGCCCTGCTGGTGCGGCAACGCGCCACCGGCCTGACTCCGACAGTGAGTTTTGCCGTGGGCCGTTACAGCCGTAACTACGGCAAACAAAAACCGCATTGGGGGACTGCTCACCGTCCGTTTGATGAGGAAGTTCCGGGAACATCCAGCCAGAATCAGCCGGCCAGCACGAATCTGACAGTCTAAGCAGACGGGTTCATCGGGCTTAATCAGTCCCTGTCGTGGAGCTACATGGTTAGCGGGTCAACCGGGCGCAGTGTGGCCGAGAACGGATTTTCCTACACCAATGGGGCGGCTACTACAACGGCCGGCTACGCACCCACACCGCGTCGGTGCCCTATTTGCCCGTGCCGCAGGCCTCGTTCGCGTTCGACTACACCCCCAACATCGCCATCCGATGGGCGCCGACCGGCAGGGTATGCTCGACGAGTTCTGGCAGCAGGTAACGCGGCACCGGAAGTGAATGAATCAAGGCTGTGTAGGGGGCAGGATATAGTCATGGAGGTGTGAGTGCTTACTCTGTTTTTTGGTCATGCTGAAGAATGAAGCATCTTCGGTAATTGAATATGTGGCTACCGAAGATGCTTCATTCTTCAGCATGACCAAAAAGAGATTAGTATGCTGAGGACAGGATGGCTGTCAACACCACCAAGGCTACAGTAGCCAGTGTACAAACCGGTTCAAACAACAGGCTGCCGAATGTGTTGTGAGGTAACCAACCAGCACGATTTATCAGAAATGTTACGATATTTCGCGAATCTATTCTTGGGTAAACCCACGAGATAGAGTCAAAAGGTCTTGATTTACAATGACTTTTGACTCTGTTACTTTTGGTACGCGCCTTGAGTATAAACTAGCTAATCAAGGAACTCGCTCATGTGTACCGTAACGTATATCCCGCTTACCCCGACTGGCTTTATCCTGACCCACAGCCGCGACGAGAAGGCCATTCGCCCACCGGCCCGCCTGCCGCAGGCTGTTCGGGTGGGCAACCGGGAGGTTACGTTTCCGCAGGACCCCCAGGGCCACGGTACCTGGATTGCGGCCTCAGCCGAAACAACCGTTTGCCTGCTCAACGGCGGCTTTGACCCCCACCAGCACCAACCTCCGTACCGCCACAGCCGGGGACTGGTGCCGCTGCACGTTTTTACGTACCCTTCCCTACAGGCGTTTGTCGATGGCTACGATTTTACCGGCATTGAGCCATTTACATTGCTCCTGATGGAGGTTGACCAACTTACGGAACTGCGCTGGACGGGTCAGCGGTTGTTCCGCCACGATAAAGACCCGAACCAGTCGCATATCTGGTCGTCGGTAACCCTCTACACGCCGGAGGTGATGAAAAAACGGGAGAACTGGTTTCAAAATTGGCAGTTGAACCATCCGACTCCATCCGTTACTGATGTTCGGCAGTTTCATCAAGTCACCGGCGACGGCGACCAGGAAAACGACCTGCTGATGAACCGGAATCACCAGCTTTTCACCGTTAGCCTGACCAGCGTCCGGCATCACCCTGGCCAGACCGAGATGATCTACGAAGATTTTGTGCAGCCAGCCAGTTGCCGGGTATCTATTCATGAATCAGCCGATGCAGCCGCCTAGTACATCCGTCAATCAAACCACCCGTTTCGGCAGATCGCTGCGGGCGCTCGTACCCCGGCTTCAGAGCCCGTTCTTCATCCGGCTCCGGTCGTGGGAATACTGGCCGTTTGAGGTGGTCTATATCCCCGTTTTCGGGTACTACCTCTGGCTGTCCCTAAAAGCCAGGTCCCCCTTTTTCTTTTCGGCCTCGAACCCGTCCATTGAAACGGGTGGTCTGGTGGGCGAATCCAAAATGCATATCCTGAATCTCATCAGCGACGAATTCAAACCAAAAACGCTGTTCGTCCGTGCCGCCACGCCCATCGACACGGTGTTTGCGCAGCTTGACGAAAACGACCTGACATTCCCCCTCATTGCCAAGCCCGATGTGGGCGAACGGGGCTGGCGGGTGGAGAAAATTGAACAGGGAGAAAGTTTGGCAAACTACATCCGGCACAGCCCGGGCGATTTTTTGATTCAGGCCTACGTGGATGAACCGCTCGAACTGGGCGTGTTTTACTATCGTTTTCCAGGGCAACAGCAGGGCGTGATTTCGTCGATTGTACAGAAGGAGTTTCTCACCATCCGGGGCAACGGCCAGCACAGCATGGACGAACTGATCAGGCAGAGCGAGCGGGCTATTCTGCAACTACCCGCCCTGACGGCCCAATACGGCCACCGCTTCCACGAGATACCGGCACCGGGCGAAACGATGACGCTGATACCGATTGGTAACCACTGCAAGGGTACCAAATTCCTGAACGCCAACCACCTGATTACTCCCGAACTGACCCGCGTCTTTGACCGCATCAGTATACCCATCAACGGGTTTTACTATGGCCGCTACGACCTGCGCTGCCGCAGTGTAGCGGACCTGTACGCGGGTAAGCACATCTATATCATGGAACTGAACGGTGCCGGTGCAGAACCGGCGCACATCTACCACCCTGGTTTTTCCCTCTGGGAAGCCTGGCGCGTGCTCCTGCAGCACTGGCGCGTCCTGTATGACATCAGCCGCGAGAATCACCGCCGGGGGGTGGCGTACCTGTCGCTGGGAGAGATGAGACGTATCTGGCGACGCACACAACAAAACAAAAAAGCCTGAGTCTGTACCCTGCACGCCCCTTCATTAAAAATCCGCTGGGGGCTACTCATGGATCCACTTCACCCGCCAGGGGTCGTTCGTGTTTTCCTGGAAGTTTTTGAGTGAAGTCAGCAACCGGTCATACACCGCTTTGTGCGCCTTGCTGCCAGCCAGATTGGTCCGTTCCTGCGGGTCTTTTTCCAGGTCATAGAGTTCCAATATCGGGCGACGCACATAGGCGTCTTTACCCGCTGGCCGTACTGCGTCTTGCCGGATTTCAAAAAACCCTGCCAGGTAGCCGAACTCCACAGATCGGCCGCAAATGGGAAAGGCAGATCGTGCGCTACGTTCAGAATAAGCTTGTAGTGTTTGGTTACCACCGACCGCATGGGGTAATACATCGTTACTTCGTGAAAGGTGTGTGACAAAAACACCGTATCGCCCCTGAACGGGGTTGTGTTCTGACCGTTGCCAGGGGCGAAATACGGTTTCCAGGATTTACCGTGAAAAAAGTCGGTAGGGCCGCGCTCACCACCGCCCTTGAGCCGACCGGACGTGGCCATAACGAGCGGGTTAAGGCCGGCGAAGTCCAACAGGGTAGGCGCTACGTCTACCCACGATACCAGTTCGAGGCACACCTGATTTTTGCGGGCCGAGTAGAGATTACGGATGATGAGCGGTAGCCGGACACCCGGCTCGTAGTGCTTTGTTTTGGCACTGGGCACCTGCGTGCCGTTGTCCAAGATGTAAATGACCGTACTGTCCGTTGTTATGATTGTGCCGTCCCGACAGCAGGGTAGACCGGCTGGGGCGGTACGATGAGGTGGTGGTTTAGGCACGGGTAAACCGGACCCCTTCCTGGGCCAGATAATCCAGGTTGGGCGTTTTTACCTGCCGATTACCGTAGCAGCCAACGGCGCTCAGATCATGCGTCGCCGACAATAAGCACAAAATTAGGGCGCTGATGGGTTTCGTGCCGGTTGAGCCAGCACCAGCCGGAACACCCCACAGGTGATAATCAGCCAACAGGGAAAGAGCAGTTTCATTGATGAGCCAGTGGTTTATGCGACCTTCCGGGAGCAAGATATAAGGCCTGTTTCCGGTTAAAGCAACCGTAACGGTATGTTTCACCTTCTCCTCGAGTAAAGTGGTTGACACAGCCACAGTTCGGTAGTCCGGTCAATGGCTCAAACCGTTGAATACCAGTAAAAAATTACCGTTTAATCAGTTGGAATCCATTAATTATGACCTAGCCCAACTATGTATTTTATTTAACACAGCAAGCAGGGGAATTCTACCAGACAAGGCTGTTCGCAGAACTGAAATTACCTGCTAATAAAATCAACAGGAAATAGTTTTGCCATTTTGCGTACAATAGCGTGTCGGGTGAAACGGACAATATGTGCTTGTGGGACGGGTCGTGGTCGTCAGGCGGCACGTCAAAGCGGTTATGTTTTTGCTCGTTGAGCGGGTTGCGTGTGACAAGGCGATTGCTGTTTTTGAAATGTTTGTTACTTCAACACAATCAATCTCATTCTTAAACTCCTTTCTTTTATGAAACTCTCTATTCTACTGGTGTTACTTACTCTGTCTGCCCAGGTCTTCGGGCAATCCAAACCTGCTGCCCGTCCGGTGGCCCGCTCCGGCGAAACCGTGTGGGTGTGTCTCGACCCAATAAAAAAAGACAAGCGCGCTCAGTATGAACGATTTCTGCACGAAATTTTCTGGGCCGGAGCGTCTAAACTTAGCCCTGCTGACCAGCAAGTGATGCGTCAGACCCGAATTCTGCACCCTACCAAGGCCGAAGCTGACGGTAGTTATTCCTACTTTTTTGTGATGGACCCGGTTGTTAAAGGTGGCGATTACGACATTGAGAGTCTGCTCACCAAGATGTATGGCAAGGCAAAAGCTACCGAGTATTTCAAACTCTACACTACGGCTCACGCCCGTCCACAAGTATTTTACGAAGTAACCCAGTCGAAGCATTAGACGGGTCTTGGTAAGTGTATTTATGTCCGCTCCGCGTGGGCGGTGTACTGATTCGTCTGCAAATGCTTCTTCGTGCTACCCTAATCGGCGAATTTGAGGGCTAACTGGCCCTAAGGCCTTCCCTGGTTTGTTTCGGGCATACGGGGGTTCTCCAGTCCGTAGACAGCCATTTCCGCACTGATCAACTTCCGGCGAAGGGTGACCCGACTATACCGACTGCCAGTTCCAGCCAAACGAGGACGAGAACTGCCAGAAGTATCCCACAGATGACAATTCGGTACTCGGTGTTTTTTACATTTCTTAGCACCAACTCACACATAAGACCCGTACCAAGCAACAGGATGCCCATCGCGACAAAATCGGACAGGGTCCAGTTTACTTCATCCGTAAACTGCATCGCCACTAATGGGATGAGTAATATACATACTATTGTAAGCACAATGCCGAAAAGTCGCCTGTTCTGAGTAATCATGATTGCCTTATTTTATGATGATTGATGTACGCTTCAAAGCTAGTTAAAAGTACTTTGTATTTCAAAGCGAAAGGAAAAATTAATTGAAAAAATCGTTTCAGATTAATCCGGAATGCGTTCAATAGTGCTCACCAGCAACCTGGCAGGTACGTTTAAGTGTAAGTTATGATGCGCCATCCGTTACAGGTGCTGCCTGCGCTTGTACGTGTCAATCTGCACCCGTTGCCCACCTTGTTTTCATACTCAACTCATATTTTTTATCGCCACAGACTAAATTCTTGTAACATTTGCGAAACATTGGGCGTTACTCCCGAATATTAACTATTACTTTAATTATGTTTCGCCCAAATTTAGTACGCTCCACTTTTCTAGTATCCGCCCTAACTATCTGCTCTCTGTCAGCAAGTTACGCACAGCAACGCTTTAGCGCGGGTCCGCGTGTCGGCTTGAATATGTCCACATTCGGCCGAGATGCGCAAGGCTATACGTTACGACCCGGCGTAACAGCCGGTGCTTTTTTGATGTACAGCTCCCTGAACCATTTTGGTATATCGGGCGATGTCCTGTACTCGCAGATGGGGGCTAATTTTTCGCAGAATAATGAGTCGTTCAAACAACGGATCAACTACCTCGAAATTCCGGTAGCCCTGCGTTACTTCCTGACGCTGAGCGGTGACTTTCGGCCGAATCTCTTTTTTGGCCCCTCCCTGGGAATCAAACTCAACGCGAAGAACACCAATTACGTAAACACGAACCCCGCTATTACGCGGGGTGATATCGACAACAGTGCTCAGTTCAATGACCTGGATCTGGGATTGATTGCCGGTTTTCAGCTTAATTTCAAAGGACTGGGCGAACGGCAGCGCTTTTTGATTGATGCCCGTTACCGCTATGGTCTGAGCGATATTACCATCGATCCAAGCCAGAACATCAATAATTCGACCATCACCCTAACCCTTGGATATGGTTTTGGCGTTGGCCCCGAGTTCCGCAGTCGCCGGTAATAGGTGGCAGGTAGTATAGTCATTCCAATCGTTCGTCCCCGGCATTACTTCTTTTAAGAACGTGTCGGGGACTTTTTTTGTAATTTTGGCTTCTTCACGATTCAATTCCATCACTCATGCCCCATTACCGGCCTATTTTACTTGGTCTGCTCAGCGTTCTGACAGGTGCAACGGCGTTCGCTCAACCAACTCCGCCTTCCTTTCTGCCAATCAACGCCCGTCAGGCCTGCTGGGTCGATTCGGTATTTACCAACATGGCGCCCGACGACCGGATTGCCCAGTTGATCATGGTGGCGGGCTACTCTAACCGCAACCGGACATACGAAGACTCACTCGTCAGACTTATCCAGCGGCATAAGGTAGGTGGTGTGGTCATGTTTCAGGGGGGACCAGTGCGGCAGGCGCAACTCACCAACCGGCTACAGGCAGCCGCGTCCGTGCCGTTGCTGCTGGCCATGGATGCGGAATGGGGCCTGGCCATGCGACTGGACAGTACGGTTCGTTACCCCTACCAAATGACCCTGGGTGCCATGCAGGGCGCTTCGTCCGATTCGCTGATTTACCGGATGGGGGCTAATCTGGCCCGGCAGGCCCGCCGGTTGGGGGTACACGTCAACTTCGCCCCGTCGGTGGATGTGAACAACAACCCAAACAACCCCGTTATCAACTTCCGGTCGTTTGGTGAGAACAAGTACAACGTGACCCGCAAGGCCCTTGCCTACATGCGGGGCATGCAGGATAACACCCTCATCACCAGCCTGAAACATTTCCCCGGCCACGGCGATACGGGTACCGATTCCCACTACGACCTGCCCCTTATCAGCAAAAGCCGGGCAGAACTGGACTCCCTCGAACTATACCCGTTTCGGCAACTCATCAAGGCCGGCGCACTGGGTGTGATGATTGCCCACCTGAACATTCCGGCCCTCGATACCACCCGCAACCGGCCGTCGACGCTCTCCCCCGCCATTGTGACGGACCTGCTCAAAAACGAACTGGGTTTCCAGGGATTGATTTTTTCGGATGCCATGAACATGAAAGGCGTCACGAAATACTTCCCGTCGGGGCAGGCCGACCAGCTGGGTATCGAAGCGGGGATGGATATCCTGGAGTTCACGGAAAATGTACCGGCCGCGCTGGCGCTCATCAAGCAGGCCGTTGTTGAGGGCCGTGTATCGCAGGCGTCGCTGGATGCCCGCTGCCTCAAGGTACTGCGGGCCAAAGCCTGGGTGGGCCTGGATCAGAACAAACCCATTGTGCTGGATAATCTGGTGAGTGACCTCAATGCCGTGCAGGATAACCTCCTCAACCGCAAACTCACCGAAGCCAGCCTGACCGTCCTGAAAAACGACAGGAACCTGTTGCCGCTACAACGGCTGGATACGCTCCGCATCGCGTCCGTCGCGATTGAAAGCGACAAAGTAACCGCCTTCCAGCAGATGGCGGGGAATTACACCAAAGTCGATCACTTCCAGATGACCTCCCAAATGTCCGAATCGGCACTGGAGCAGGTACGGGATTCGTTGAAGAACTATAACCTGCTGTTGGTCGATGTACACCTGAACAGTATTAGTCCCAGCGCTAAGTACGGGTTGAAGGATAAAACCGCCGGGTTGGTGAGCGAGTTGGTAGCTACCGGACGAGCGGTGGTAACGGTATTTGGCAATGTGTACGCGCTGGATAAACTGACGTTTCCCATGGACACCGTTCAGCCAAACCGTAACATCGAACGGGCGCGGGCCCTGATTATGCCCTACCAGCTTACCCCTTACACCGAAGAATTGGCCGCCCAGTTGGTTTTCGGGGCCATTGGCGCGTCGGGAAAACTGCCCGTTACGGTCAACCAATCGTTCCGGATGGGCGATGGACTCATCATCCAGCCCAACGGCCGACTCAAGTACACCATTCCCGAAGAAGTGGGCATCGACAGCCGGTACCTGACCCAGCAGGTCGACTCGCTGGTAAACGTTGGACTGACCGCAAAGGCATTTCCGGGTTGCGTGGTGCAGATGGCGAAAGACGGGAAGGTGATTTTTCAGAAAGCGTACGGCAAACTAACCTATGATGCCTCCCTCGGTGCCGAACCCGATTCAGTGGCGCTGGACGATCTGTACGATATGGCTTCGGTTACCAAAGTAAGTGCTTCCGTACCGGCCCTGATGCGCCTGGTAGACGAGGGCAAGTTCAACCTGAACCGAACCATGGCGGATTACCTGCCCTTCCTCAAAAAATCGAACAAGGCCACCCTGAACTGGCGCGATGTGCTGACGCATCAGGCCCGGCTGAAAGCCTTTATTCCCTTCTGGGTAGAAACAAAAAATCCGGACGGAACTTTCAAACCTAAAACGTTCAAGGCGGAACGCACGGCCCGTTTCCCGATTGAGATAACCGATAGTTTGTACGAGTTCAGAGGGTATCCCAAAACCCTGTACGCCCGGATAAAAGACTCCCCCCTGAACGCAAAGAAACCGGCCGGTGAATCAGAGTACGTGTACTCCGACCTGTCGTTCATCCTGTACCCGCTGGTGGTGAAACGACTGACCGGCGAAAACTTTGAGACGTACCTCAAATCAACGTTCTATGAACCACTGGGTGCCAGCACTTTGACCTTTAATCCCCGCCGGTTTTATCCCCTCACCCGCATTGCCCCCACGGAATACGACTCGCTGTTTCGCAAAACCCTCATCTGGGGCCGGGTGCACGACGAAGGCGCGGCCATGCTCGGTGGCCTGTCGGGGCACGCGGGCCTGTTTGGAACGGCCAACGACCTGATGAAGGTGTACGAGATGTACCGGCAGAAGGGCAGCTACGGCGGGCAGCGCTATATTTCGGAACGGACCATGGCCGACTTTACGCGCTACCAGTTTCCCGAACTGGGCAACCGGCGCGGACTGGGTTTCGACAAGCCCTCGTTCAAATACACCGGCAACGGCCCCCAATCGGCCACGCCGGTCAGTTACGGCCACTCCGGATTTACGGGTACGTTCGTTTGGGTTGAACCCGACCCGGCCTATAACCTGACCTACGTATTTTTGTGCAATCGGGTGTACCCGACCCGGAATAATCCAACGATGGGCAATTTAAACACCCGCACCAACATTATAGAAGCACTCTATCAGGCCACCAAACGCGGATTACCATGAGAGACTATCTGATTCAGCTACTCGATTACGAACAGTGGGCCAACCTGCGGATTATCAACGCGCTGTCCTCCCTGACCAACGCGCCTGAGCGGGCCATTGCCATCATGGGACACATTTTGTCGGCTCAGCAGGTTTGGTACAGCCGGATGCGGCAGGAGTCGGCCATTCAGCCCATTTGGGAAGATATTCCGGTGAGCTGGATGATCGAAACGGCCGAGCGACAGCATGATCAGGTGGTCAGCTACGTCGGGATTTTAACCCCGGAAAAACTGAATAAATCCGTACACTACGTCAACTCCAAAGGCGTGGCGTACCAAAATACGCCGTTGGAGATATTCACGCACATGAGTCACCATGCGGCTTACCACCGGGGGCAAATTGTTCACTTAATCAGACCGCTCCTGGCCGAAGCCCCGGTAACGGATTTCATCATCTGGCAACGGGGGCAGTAGTTCGGTGTCGCGCTGGTTGCTCCAATCGATACCTTTCAGTACATTTTACCGACTATTTTTCTTATGAAATACCTACTCATTCTTTCGCTCCTGTTCTCCACCCCTGCCCTGGCGCAGGTACGCTTGCCAACCAATGAAGTGGGCCAGGTTCAGTACCAGGAAATTGTGCGGGTTCCAAATGCCAAGTTGCCCGCCCGGAAGCTGATGGAGCAGGTTCGGGCGTGGGCGAATGCCCATTACGCGGCCAATCCGTCGACCGAGCAACAGTACGATCAGGAGCACAACATTTTGTTTGTCAAGTCCTCCTTTCTCATCAATAAACAACTTGTCCGGTACGTGCTCACCATCGAACCTAAGTTTGGCCGTTACCGGGCTACCATCACCGAATTGATTGTGGAGGGAAATGGCCTGACCGTACCCGTTTTAGCCAGTAGCAGTACGGCTACTGAAATAGCGAAAGCCACAGGCCCCAAAGAAACAGACCTGAAACTAGCGGAGCAGGCTGCCTATCAGCAGGCCGACCTATACAACCAGATCGACAAAGCCTCCCGGAGTACGCTGAACAACCTGAAACAGGCCCTGATGAAGGGGTAAATTCATCGGTGCCGCTCCACCCCTACCTGCTCACACCAGGGCAACACCGGGCAGGTAGAACAATGCGGTAGCGTGCCCGTACAGATGTGTTTGCCAAACGGCATCAGTAACCGGTTTATATCCGTCCACTGGTCACGCGGCACCTGCGTTTCCAGCACCTTTAGCGTTTGCTCGGGCTGTTTTGTGCGAACATACCCCCAGCGATTGACCACCCGGTGCACGTGTACATCCACGCTGATGGCGGCCTGCCCCGTGGCGACGCCCAACGCCAGGTTGGCGCACTTGGGCCCTACGCCTTTCAGGGACGTAAGGGTAGCAAAGTCGGCGGGGAGTTGTCCACCAAATTCAGTCATAATCCGCTCGGCAATACCGCGCATGGTGTAGGCTTTCTGATCGGGGTAAGTGGTCCCATAAAGCAGTTTCGTCAGCGTCGGGATGTCGAGAGCGAGGAGCTGTTCGGGCGTTCGTGCCTGCTCAAAAAGCCGAAGTGATACCGGGATGGTGGTTTCATCGAGCGTTCTGATCGAAACGATGCACGAAATCAGTTGCTCGAACAGGCTGTTGTATCCCCGCTCAAACAAATCGAACATGGCCGCTTTCGGATAAGGGCGGATAGCGGCTTCAACGTGGGCCAGTACCGTATTGAGGTCGAAGGGTTGTTTCATTTCTATCATGCTGAGGAACGAAGCATCTTAACGTCTCATAATGAATGAGTGTATAATCGTTAAGATGCTTCGTACTTCAGCATGACAAAAAAAACGATGAAACTGTTTATCACACCTTCACAATCACCAGCTCTACCCGCCGGTTTTCAGAGCGTTCTTTCAGGGTCTTGTTGGTGTTGATAGGCCGTGAGGGTCCGTAGCCAACGGCTTCGATGCGGTTAGTCCTGATACCTTTATTGACCAGATAAGCCTTTACTTCGTTGACCCGGTTACGCGATAGTTCAACGTTGGCATCGAATTCACCCACCGTATCGGTATGCCCTTCCAGCCGGATATGTCATCGTTGGGTTCTCCTGCATGAGCGTTACCAGCCGGTCCAGTTCCGGGAAGGATTCCGGTTCAAGGTCATACTTCGACACGGCGAAATAAATATTTTTCAGGGTTATTTTCTCCCCGGCTTCAATGGGCACCAGGTCAAAATTACGCGCCACGTCGATGCGGTTCGTTGCCAGGGTATCACGCTGGGTAAAATACCCTTTGGCGGAAGCCGTAACGGCATAGACACCGCGTTTGTCGATGTCAATTTTGTAGTTACCCGCCGGGCTGACGCTCCGTACGGAGTCGGCTGGTTCATCCCCCGCCGATTCGGCACCCGACAGGAGCCGGTACGTTACAGTAGCCACAATGGGTTTCTTCGTTTTAGCGTTCCGCGTTACGCCCCTGATAGCCAGCGCCGTGGGCGCAGCGGGTTTGGGCGCAGGTTCCGACGGGGATTCATCCGGCGAGTCCACGCTGGGCGAATCCACGCCGGGCGAACCTAAACCAGGGGACGTACGGGGCGTGTATTTAGGTTGTGGAGTCTGCGGTTTGGGCTGCACCGGAGCCGGTGTTCTCGGCGTACGCTGGGCGTAGGTATCTTTCTTTTTCGGATTGATGATATGCACGCCCCAGAAGTTGAAGCAAACGGTGTTCCGGGTGTCCCGGCATTCAAACAAATCAAAAACGGTGTAGCCAGGCTCTATCCGCTCAAAATAAGCCACAAAGTCAACCCGCTCGCCGGGCTGAACGCTCCGCCGGGTTTCGGGCGGTATGTTTTCTGCGCGGATAAATTTGTACGAACGCTCCCCCTGATTGACGTACAGGCGCGAAGAGGGCTGAAACCCGATATTGCTACCCGTTATGACGCCCCGGCTACTTCCGTTGGGCATGGGAATCCGGAAAGGGCCAGTCGCTGCCGGGTATGCCTTTTTTACCCTCAGGAGCCTCAAATTTCATGTACACAATGGTGTACTGCTCCGTTAACTCAACGCGCTTGATGACTACGTCGCGGTCGTTGATATCATCGACACGCGGACTCTCGGTTGTGTACTGTACCTGCGCCCGCAGTCCCGACGTAACCAGTACCAGTAGAAGACAAGTAAGTAATCGACGCTTCATGATAATTCTTCGTTGTGGTTTCTAGTCTATAAACGTTTGACTACGCCCGGTAGTTTAGGGTTTAACGCAAACAAAATGCGCCCGCCCTAAATTAGGGCGGGCGCATTTTGTTTATAGGTCGTTGCCTAGTAACCCGCATTCTGAACCAGTGCGGGGTTGGTGGTTACCTCCCGCAGTGGCACCGGAAAAATCAGCTTCGGGTCGTTGTAGGGCAGGGTTCCCACGTTGGCTCTGGTCCGTTTCAGGTCGTGGATATACGTACCCTCAAAGGCCAGTTCGAGCCGGCGTTCGCTCAGGATGTTCGCCAGGGTAAGCTGAGCCGCCGTCAGCGGGGCGGCACCGGCCCGGGCACGCATCAGATTGATATCATTCAGGGGTGTATCGCCCAGGGTAGTGCCCGCCCGGAAGTTGGCCTCGGCGCGGGTCAGGTACATTTCGGCCAGCCGAAACACCTGAATATTGCCAAACTGATTGATAAACTTAATCGTCCGGATGGCATCGACCGCATCGGTATACACCAGATCGGCCCGGCCATCGCCCGCCGAAAACTGATTGAGGAATGTTTCGGTCAGTTCAATATCACCCCGTCCTCCCACGTCCGATGAACCATAGAACGTGTTCAGTTCATTGGTACCATCCTGGTCCGTAAACTGAACGGCGAAGATGGTTTCGGCGGTATTGGTGCCGTTCTGCGATTCCCGGTCATCGAATACACTGTCAATGGAAACCAACTGGTACGCTTTGCTGTGATAACCCGGCATCAGCGGCTTTAGCGGCATTGGGGTAGTCTGCTTTTTGCAGATACACCCGCGACAGCTGCGCGCTGGCGGCGCCTTTGGTGGCAAAAAACCCATTGGAAGCCGGGAGTTTGGCTTCGGCTTCGGTCAGGTCCTGCATTACCTGCGTATACACAGCGGCTACGGTGCTGCGGGGCACGTTGGAATTGGCATCGAGATTAGCCGTTGGCGTAGTCACGATGGGCACACCCGGGATTGGGCATTTGGTCGCCATCGCCCCAGGTTTTGGCATATAACCGTACCAGTTCAAAGTAGAGCGAACCCCGAATAAACTTGGCTTCGCCTTCAATGCGGGGCTGGTCGGCGGTCAGCGCCAGATTCAGATTGGCCAGTACCGTATTGCAGATGTTGATGGTGCGGTAGGCATCCGTCCAGGTAACGTCGGCCTGGTCGTTATTGACCAGTATCCTCTTGGTATAAATCTGCTGGGGCGCCGCGAAGGTACCCGTCCAGAGCACATCGCCCGTGGAGGGAACCGTACCCAGCAATTCGCGCATCGCGAATCAAGCTGCCCCCGTAAAGGTCAGCGCTGCTCAGGCCATCGTAAGCACCCACCAGCAGCGCGTTCAGGTCGGCGGCGGTGACTAGTGCCTGGCTGGTAGCCACAGTGTTGAGTGGCTTAATATCCAGCTGGCTGTTGCAGGAAGTTAGCCACAGGCCAACGGACATAAGCCGACGCCAGTATAAATGATTGATTCGTTTTCATGATAAAAGTCGTTGTCGTCGATTAGAAGCCAATTTGAATGCCGCCGATAATGGTACGCGGCTGCGGAGCGGAGTAGAAGTCAATACCCGATGTTAATCCGGGTTCCCGTCAATATGCGTCGGAGTTCACCTCCGGGTCCCAGCCCGTATACTTGGTGAAGGTCAGCAGGTTCTGGCCCGTTACATAAACCCGAACCCGGTTCAGGTGGATGCGTGTCAGGAGGGCTTTGGGCAGCGTATAGCCCAGGGTAACGGTCCGCAGGCGAACGTAATCGCCTTTCTGCAGGTAGCGCGACGACTCGCCCGTGCCATTACCGCCCAGCAACCGGGCCTGTGGCACGTTGGTAATATCGCCCGGCTTTTTCCAGCGGTTCAGCTGATCGACGGACTGGTTATCGAAGAAATCGCCGTTGGCCGACTGAAATTTACCCCCACCGTTGTAGATGTAATTCCCGAACTGGCCATTGAACAGCACACTTAAGTCAATACCGGCATAAGTTGAAGGTATTGGTGATACCACCAACGAACTTGGGCGCTGGGATTACCCAGCGGCACATACGTCGGCACTGTTGTAATCATTGGTCGTGGTCCGGTCCAGGCTGCCATCGGTATTGGTCGTGTTTTTGTAGTAGAGCGCATCGCCATTCTGCACATCGACCCCGGCATACTCGGCCCCACAAATACACCCATGGGCTGGCCTTCCTGCGCCCGGTTCAGGAAACTACCCGTAATGGTAGTGCCGCCCAGGTCCGTAACCATGTTTTTGTTGTAGGCGATATTCAGCGAAGTTGTCCATTTGAACGCGCCCGATCAGGTTATCTGGAATTGAAAACGAACTCGACGCCTTTGTTTTCCAGTTTGCCCACGTTGCGCAGCTGGGTCCGGAAACCCGACGAACCCGGTACGTTCACGTTCAGCAGCAAACCGCTCGTGTTTTTCTGTAATAGTCGATTTCGCCCGAGAAGCGGTTATCCAGGAAGCCAAACTCCAGCCCAATATCGGTTTGCAGCGTTTTTTCCCAGGTCAGGTCCGGATTTGGAATCTGCGAAGGGGCCTGTCCCGGCACGCCCACATAGCCCGTGGCGGCATACAGCGCCAGCGAACTGAAGTTACCAATTTCGGCGTTTCCGGTCAGGCCGTAGCTGGCCCGCAGTTTCAGCAGGCTCAGGGCTTTGGCGTTTTTCAGGAACGATTCTTCGGTCAGAATCCAGCCTGCCGACACCGCCGGGAAAAAACCATAGCGGTTGTTGGCCCCGAAGCGCGACGACCCGTCAATACGACCCGATGCACCAAGCAGGTACCGATTGTTGAAGCGGTAGTTGACCCGGGCAAAGTAGGACAGGAAGCTGAAGCTGGATTCCGTGCCGCATACCCGCCGTAATTTTCCCGGCCGAAGTAATCTGCTTGTAGGCATTACTCGGAAACTGCTGGCCCGTTACCGAGTTGAAGTTCGCCCGCGACTCCTGGAACGACATACCCAGCGTAGCATCGACATCGTGCTTTTCGGCAAAGGTCCGCCCGAAGGAGAAGAAGTTGTTGGTGGTGTAGTTGGTTACCTGCCGGAAGCTGTTTGACCCCAGGCCGTTGGGGGCGCCCGTGTTCCGCGCCGTTTCCCGACCGTAATACTCTTCTTCCTGCTGGCTCAAGAGATCCGTACCAAATTCGGTCCGGAACGATAAGCCCGGCATCAGTTTATAATCTGCATATACATTCCCGATAATGCGGTACACCCGCGCCTGCAACGCGGCAAAATCGCGGTTGAGCAGCGGGTTGTAATACAGCGGTATAGTCGCCACTCAGTTGATTGGTGCGCGGGTCAATGACCGGCGTCATGGGGGGCAGGGCCACAATCTGCAACGGGCGTCGAAAAAGCGTTGTCGTTGGACACACGGTCGTTGATCGAGTGCGACAGGTTCATGTTTACCCCCAGCGTCAGCTTGTCCGTAGCGCTATGGTCGAGGTTAACGCGGCCACTCATCCGGCGAAACCGGTTTTTGATAAAAATCCCGTTCTGGTCGAAGTATTGCCCCGAGATAAAGAACCGGGTTTTGGCATCGCCCCCGCGGGCACTCAGGTCATACTGCTGCGACGGCGCTTTCTGGAAAGCTTCCTGCTGCCAGTCGGTATTGTATTTGGGGTTGGCTCCCTGCCAGCCAGCGGCATCACCGGCGGCATAGCGGTTAAATCGGTTGGTGCAGCGATGTTTCCGAGTAAACCGGAATGCCCAGGGCGTCTGAGTTGGCCCGTGCTTCCTGAAACAGCTCGACGTACTGCTGGGTATTGAGCCACTGCCGCAGGTGCGTAGGGTTGCTGGCTCCAATCTGCACACCGGCATCGAAGGTCGTTTTACCGGCCCGCCCTTTTTTGGTGGTGATGAGTACAACACCATTCGACGCCCGCGACCCGTAAATGGCCGACGATGCGGCATCTTTCAGAATCTCCAGCGACTCAATGTCGTTGGGGTTCAAATCCGCAATGGGGTTGGTAGGAGCCGTTGTAGACGACTGATCTGCCGAGGTGATCGGAATGCCGTCCACTACGTACAGGGGCTGGCTGCTGGCGGTCAGTGAGGCCGAACCGCGCACTTTAATTTGCAGTCCCTGCCCTACCTTACCGTTCAGGGCTGTTATCTGCACCCCGGCTACTTTACCCTGAAGGGCCTGCTCAACGCTCGGTACCGGAATATTTTCAATATCGCGCGACCCTACCTTGGCAATATTACCCGTCAGGTTACGCTTCGACTGGGAGCCGTATCCGGTGACAATCACCTCATCCAGTGAGCGGGAATCGTTACTCAGGCTTACGTTCACGACCGACCGGTTCCCAACGGCCACCTCCTGGGTTGTTACGCCCACAAAGCTGAACACCAGCGTACCGATGTTGGCAGGCAACGTCAGGGTGTAGTTACCATCCGCGTCCGTTTGGGTCCCTCTGGTGGTGCCTTTGGCGACTACCGATGCCCCCGGTATCGGGCTTCCATCGTCGGTTGCGGTGACTTTCCCTGTCACCTGGCGTTCCTGCTGCGCTGTGGCTATCGGGCAAAAGGCACTGCCCAGAACCAACAGGAAGAGAAGTAGACTATTTCTCATTTGGTTGAATTAAGTTTTGATGATTGACAAAAATAAAGGTTAATGATTGGTTGTGAGTAGTGAAAACCAAATAGTTATAAAAATTCTATTTTTTTACTCAAAACGCAGGGCCGCTACGAACAATGCCCGGATTCGGGTCTGAAAAGACAGGGCAATCACCAGGAACCCCTCCTTTTTCCACCAGGCTGACTTTACAGAAAGTAATCGTCCCGGAACCGGGTACAGGGATGGGTTGACGCGGGCAGGGTTGATGCAGGAAACCGGTTCGGTCCCGGACTCTACGGCTGGTCCAGGTACCGCACCAGATCCCCGATGGATCGGATACCCAGCTGCCGGGCCTGCTCCCGGCGCATCATCAGGCAATAGCTGTTGTTAAAGCCCAGCGGCTTCAGCCAGTCCATCTGATAACGCGCCCGAAACTGCTGCTGCACAAACTGGTATACCGAGTCGGTCTGCATGGGCAGTTGTTTGCAGGGTTTCCGCCGGGGGCTGCAGAATGACCAGCAGGCCCGTTCCGGTGTATTCGGGGTAAAAATCGATGGTACCCGTTCGCAGTGCATCGAAGCAGATTTGCGTGCCGCCCAGCCCCGTTTTTGTTACGACGCGCAGGTTCGTTTGTCCTTCGATGAGTTGCCGGTATATCTCGGCCAGAATGTATTGCTCCGTAAATACCTTCGTGCCCACCACTACCGTTTCGGTACGGTTGCCCTTGACGGCTTTTTGTACAGACCGATTCGTTTCAGAAAGTCCCGCGCCACTTTTTCCGGCGACTCTTTCTGGTAATCGACGCGGTAATTCAGGGCCGTCATGACCGAATCCGTGAGTTTTCCCGCCAGCTTATTGAGTGTCGGTGCCAGGTCTGGGTAGCGGTTCAGGGTTGTTTTCCGGACAACGGGGGCGGCATCATAGGGCGGAAAGGCGTGGCGATTGTCGTCCAGCACCAGCAGGTCGAAGGCGTTGATTCGTCCGTCGGTGGAGTAGCCGCTGATGATGTCGACCTGCTCCCGGTGGATGGCTTCGTACATCAGGTTCTGATCGATGAGCCGGGGCTGTAACTGCAGACCGTACGTTTTTTGCAAACCCGGGTAGCCATCGGCCCGACCATAAAACTCGTGGGCAAACCCGGCAACGAGCTTATCCTGCCGACCAGGCAACAAATAAAAAGCAGATATGAAGGGCACCAGTGCCACAAAAGCCAGCGCCCCCACCCGCAGTTTACGCCCGGACAGTTGCTGCAACCGGGCCAGTCCAAAATCGAAGCCCACGGCCAGCAAAGCCGCCGGAATGGCACCCGCCAGCATCATGTTTACATTGCTCAGGGCAATCCCGCTAAAAATAAACTCGCCCAGTCCACCCGCGGCTACGTAAGCGGCCAGCGTAGCCACGCCCACGTTGATGACCGTTGCGGTACGGATACCCGCAAAAATAACGGGTAGCGCCAGCGGAAATTCCACTTTAGTCAGCACCTGATTGGGCGTCATACCGAGTCCCCGAGCCGCTTCTTTCACCGACGGGCTCACTTCCGTAATGCCGACGTAGGTGTTGCGAATGATGGGCAGCAGGGCATACAGAAACAGCGCTACCAGCGCGGGGCCAACGCCAATGCCCAGCACCGGAATCAGAAACCCCAGCAGCGCCACGCTCGGCACCGTTTGCAACACCCCCGCTACGCCTAGCACACTACTCGCCAGCCGCTGTCGACGCGCAATCAGAATACCCAGCGGCACCCCAATCAGCAACGCCACCAGCAACGACAGGAACGTCAGGCCAATGTGCGTCAGCGTTTGTTCCAGCAGTTTATCGGCATGGTCGCGGACAAAGAGGAAGAAGTCAGTCATGCAGCCGATGGGGTTTATCGTCCAGAAACTCCCGAACGAAATCGGTGGCGGGCTGATTCAGCAATTCATCCGGCGGACCAATCTGGACAATCCTGCCCTTGTCCATCAGCGCAATGCGGTCGGCCAGTTCGAGGGCTTCGCTCACATCGTGCGTCACCAGCACCACCGTTGTTTCGCGCAGTTCGTTCAGCCCGAACAACTCCCGCCGAACGTGCCGACGGGTAAAGGGGTCAAGGCGCCGAATGGCTCATCCATCAGCACCACCGGCGGCTTGGCGGCCAGTGCCCGCGCCAGCCCGATGCGTTGCCGCTGCCCCCCGCTCAGTTCGCCGGGGTAGCGCGACAGCAGCGATTCGGGCAGTTGGAGTTTGGCCATCAGTTCGCGGGTTCGGTCCTGAATAGCGTCGGTCTCCCACCCGAGCAGTTTGGGAACGGTGGCAATGGCCTCCGCAACGGTATAATGCGGAAACAAGCCACCATCCTGAATAACGTACCCAATGCGCCGGCGAAGTTCGGGGCCGGGCTGCTGCCGAACATCGATACCATCGACACGAATCGACCCGCTGGTGGGTTCAATCAGCCGGTTAATCATTTTGAGGGTAGTGGTTTTTCCGCAGCCACTGGTGCCCAGCAGCACCAGCGTTTCGCCCTGACCAACGTCAGCGACACACCAGCGACGGCCGTATGACCGGCAAACTGTTTGGTCAGGTCTGTGATCTCGATCATTGGACGACCTGAACGCCTTTCCAGAAGGCTACACGGTCTTTGATCTGGCTGGCGGCCTGTTTTGGCTCGGGGTAGTACCAGGCGGCATCGGGGTTGGTTTTTCCGTCGACCGACAGTGAGTAGTACGATGCCAGCCCTTTCCAGGGGCAGGTTGTGTGCGTGTCACTATCGGTCAGATAGTCGGCCTTTACCGAGTCTTTGGGGAAATAATGGTTGTTTTCAACAACAACGGTGTCGTTGCTTTCGGCAATTGTTTCGCCATTCCAGATCGCTTTCATACGTAAAGTGTTTTAGTTAATGTCAGTGGTTGATGTCTGTTCCATTGAGCAGGCGATTTAAATCGCCTGCTAATGGAACAGACATCTGAAGGACACAAAAACAACAACTGCCTGATTAACCAACTGGTTTTATTTCAGTACCTGCACCTCAATCACCGAATTATCGTACACCCGGTGGGTGGCTTTCTGGAAATCTTTTTCGTCGGCCTTGTAAATGTTATCCACGTATTTCTGTGGGTTGCGGTCGATGAGGGGGAACCAGGTACTTTGTACCTGAATCATGATCCGGTGCCCTTTTTTGAAGGTGTGCAGCACATCCTGCAACCGGAAATTCACATCCGTCACTTCGCCCGATTTGAACGGCTCGGGCTTCTCGAAGGAGTTACGAAACCGGCCCCGCATGACTTCCGACCGCACCATTTGCTGGTAGTTGCCGAGGGTAATGTTTTTGTTCGGCATGTAGGCATGATTCGGTTCATCGGGCGGGTACACGTCAATCAGTTTTACAACCCAGTCGGCATCCGTACCCGTCGTACTCACTTTCAGCTTGGCCATAATTTCGCCACCCAGCGTCAGGTCTTCGGTCAGCACGTCGGTCTGGAACGTCAGCACATCGGGTCGGCGGCTGGCAAACCGCTGGTCTTCCGACATGTAGTTAAACGGGGTAAAGCCCGATGTTGTGGTATTATCTTCGGTGTAGGGAACCGGCTTCATGGGGTCGCTGACGAATTCCGAGAAACCCGTACCACCGGCGTTGGCCAGCGATCCGTTGGCGTTCAGAAAAAACTGTTTCGTTTGCGCGTCGGCCGCGGGCCACTTATCAAACTGCCGCCATTCATTACGCCCCGTGTTGAACAGGTACGCTTCGGGCAGGCCGGGGTGGATTGCCCGTTTTGCCATCACCCGCGCCTTTCAAAAAGTGGGTAAAGAATTTAGCTTCGATATTCCGCTGGTAAAACGTAGCGATACTATCGCCGAAGTACACATTACTGTGCAGCGTGTGGCCCGTTTCGCGCCTCCACCGCCCATGCCCAAACGGCCCCATTACCAGCGTATTGTACGTGCCCGGGTTGTTTTTCTCAATGGTCTTATAGATGGTCAGCGGGCCATACAGGTCTTCGGCATCGAACCAGCCGCCCACCGTCATCACCGCCGGCCGAACATTTTTCAACGCGGGGATAATGCTGCGTTTCTGCCAGAATTCGTCGTAGTTCGGATGGTTGACCGTTTCCTGCCAGTAGAAATTATCCTTGTAGTATTTGTCGACGTTTTTCAGCGGACCCAGGTCGTACTGAAACTGGAATCCGTCTTTGGTCCCCGTTTGAATAAACTCGTCGTTGTACCACGCCTTGGTGGTTGGGGCCGGATGCTGGATGCCAAATACCGGAAACGTGAACAGGTAGGCCTGAATGAACGCGCCGTTGTGGTGGAAATCGTCGAAGAAGAAGTCGGATACCGGTGCCTGTGGCGAAGCGGCTTTCAAAGCCGGGTGGGCATCGGGCAGGGAAGCCGCCGTATAGAAGCCGGGGTAGCTGATGCCCCACTGCCCCACGCGCCCGTTGTTGTTGGGTACATTTTTCAGCAGCCACTCGATGGTATCGTACGTATCCGAACTTTCGTCGGGTGCGCCGGGCGACGCTTCGCCAGCCATAGACGGGGTGGCTGCGGCTGCTTTTCGCCCTTTTTTGGCGGTAGCAGCCGGTGGGTCGGGCAGGTTGGGGGTCATGTTGGTCCAGGTGCCTTCCGATTTCCAGCGACCCCGCACATCCTGATACACGAAAATAAACTTGTTGCGCATGAGCGTTTCCGACGGGCCAACCTGGGCCGGATACGCATCGGGGCCGTAAGGAGCCACGCTGTAGCAGGTCCGCTGCATCAGAAAAGGATATTTGGTGGTGGCCGAGGCATCTTTGGGCGCGTACACCGTCGTGTGCAGTTTGGTCCCATCGCGCATGGCGACTTTATACTCTGTTTTCTGGTAATTATCGCGAACGAAGCTGCCCGACGCTGTCAGTTGGGCCTGCGCGGGCACGATGAGGGGAACAACAAAACAAATAAAGAGCCAGTATTTCATAGAAGAATTCGGGTATTGATGGAGTTGTAGGCCGTAAATATAGCGATAGCGCCGGTATTGGGGAAAAACAAAAACGCCCGGTTAGTACGGGCGTTTGCGTATCGGTAAACAGAATTATACGTTACAGATCGCGGGCTTTCACGCGAACGGGTTTGCCCTCTTTATCGGCAAACAAACTCTTGGTCGTCGCGTTTGGCCCTGTGTGGTAAAGGTATGCGCTGGTGTTTTTACGATACGGGCAAAAAAACGCCCCGTGATGGGGCGTTTAGTAGAATCGGGTGCTGTAGCTCCTGACCAGAACTCTACTATACCGTGAGTTTCCCTTCGATGGAATCGTCCATCGTTTTACCCATTACGGCTCCGGCAGCCATTTTCAGAAACGCAATGGCATCGCCGTGTTTATTATCCCAGTAATAGCCCTCAACGGTTTCTACTTTGATGACCGTAATCCGGGGGTCGTCTACTCCTTCCGTAAACCACGTTTTCAGAATGGGCTCCCACAGCTCTTCGATCAGGGCTTTGTCGGTCGAGATGGTGGCCAGTCCGTACAGGCTCAGGAAATCGGAGTGGGTTGACCCCTGAAACAACAGCTGCACGCGGTTATCCTCCGCAATATCCTGATTCTTGTGGCTGTCATTAGCACTCAAAAACCAGAGATTCCCGGCGTCATCCATCTTCTGAACCGCCATGGGGCGCACGGTGAGTGGTTTTCCGGTTTTTATGCCCGTGGCAAAAAAGCAGGTACTCGCTTTATCGGCCAGCTCCCTGATTTTCTTACCCGCTTCGGTATTCTGTAAATCCTTGTGGTTTTCTTCCTCCTGTTCCCGATTAATGCTATCCATAGTATTGGGGTTGAGTTTTTAGATCAATTCATCGTAGTGCTTTGCCTGACGATAGTTCCCTGTTAAACCAGATGTACGAAGAGATGTTTGGTCGGCTTACCACGGACGGTTCTTAGGTACCCCCTAGGGTCCGTAGCATTCACTGGCCGATACTCCTGATTTATCCAGGTAAAATCCCCTTTTTAGTGGTATAGGTCCAACCCAGCCGTTACTTCGTACCATTCAGTCAATTAAAACCAACATTGGCCAACCGCCGACGCCGGTTTTGCGTTTCATTACCAGTACAAGTCCCATTTACATACACTACATGAAGTATTTACTGATCCAGGGGGTGTTTCTACTGGCCACCACGTCTGTTTTTGCCCAAAACATGCTTGGCATTTCAACCAGCCGGTACGGAGGAACAAACCGACTTTATATCAATCCTGCCCTGGCTGCCGACTCTCCGTCGAAATTTTACCTGAACGTCATTTCCGGCACCGGGCATATCGATAACAATTATGTGCGGTATCAGGCCCCGTTTTCACTGCTCCGTCTGATTACCGGTCGGGTACAGCCCCAGTATAAAAATCCCGATGGTACCGTTCAGTTCGAAACGGACTACACCCGCGAAACGCTGAATGGGAAGCCGAAAAACGGGACGATATGGGGCGAAGTGCGGGGGCCTTCTTTCCTGATAAAGTCGACCCCACGGTCAGCCTTTGCCCTAACCACCCGGTTTCGGGCCGTAGCGCAGGTATTCGGCGCATCGGAATCGCTGCTGTCCTCCCTGCGGTCCAGTTTGAGTGATGGGTCGCTGTACGGAATTCCCAGCCGCGATAATAAACTGAGTGGCAACACCAGTACGTTTGCCGAAGTAGGGTTTACCTACGCCGGAACGCTCATGGAAAATGAGGGGCGAAAACTACTGTTTGGGGCTACCACCAAACTGTTGCTGGGTTATAATGCCCAGCAACTCATCAACCGGGGGCTTACGTACCAGATTACGCAAAACCCACAGAATCGGAATGATATCTACCTGGAGGTGACTAAACTAGACGCCAGCCTGGCCTATACCAGCTTCCTGGATAATCGCAGTTTAACCCCCGCCACTTTATTCAACCCGTCGGCACCGGGGCGGGGTTTCGGGGTCGATGTTGGCCTGACCTATATCGAGCAGTACGACGCGGAAAGCCCGGCGCTACAGCTGGGCGTCGCCCTGACCGATATTGGTGGCCTGACCTACAAAGGCCAGCAATACGCGTATACCGACATTGGTACGAGTCCGGTCCGGTTCAACGGCAGTGATTTCAATAGCCTGAATGGTACGGGCGCCGTTATTCGGGTTATTCAGACTAAACTAAGCACCAGCCGGACACCCAATGGTACCACGTTCAGAGAAGGCCTGCCCACTTCATTGAACCTGACTGCCGACTACCAGTTGCCCGATGGTCTGGGCATCAACTTTACCTGGTTGCTCGATGTGCGGTCGGTGCAGGCAGCCGCTATTCACCGCCCCACTATTGTGGCCGTTACCCCCCGCTACGATGCCCGGTGGCTGAGCCTTGCGGTACCGATAGCGTACCTGAATGGAGGCATCACGGCGGGTGGTTCCATCCGGGTTGGCCCCGCCTGGCTGGGTACTGAAAACTTCCTCGGGCTTGTAGGCAGCAAATCCAATGGTATCAATCCCCGAGGTCTGGATGTATACGGGGGTATAGCATTTGGGCTGGGAAAGGTGGATGATAGGCAATAATTTCGCCTGGCCCAACGGGTACTCGCCACCATTGATTGGTGCACCTGCCAGAGACTTCCCGTAAAAAAGCAACTCACTGGCAGACGGATAGGGTATTAATTTCTCGGCACCGACGCTTTAGCTGACGTGAACGTGCCGGTGCTGAGGAACCCACACCCCATCACCCAATGACAATAAAATGGCTATATAGGACATTTTTCGTAATTTTGGTCAGTCCACACGGGGTCAGTCCAGACCGGGTCAATCCAGACCGAGTCACCCCAGGCCGGATGTGTTATGACCGAGCGTGCCACTTTTTTCGATACACCGCTTCTTTACCTGAAAGGGTTGGGGCCACAGCGAACCGAGTTGCTCAACAAAGAGCTGAGCCTGTTCACCTACGGCGACCTGATTCAGTACTATCCCTTCCGCTACGACGACCGAACCCGTTATTACACCATCAGCGAGTTGATGGATTCCATGCCCTCGGCGCAGGTGCGCGGCCGGCTACGCGACTGGTACATGGAGGGCGAAGGGCCGAAGAAACGGCTGGTGGCTAATTTTCAGGATGGCACCGGCACCATGAGTCTGGTCTGGTTTCAGGGCGTCACCTACATCGAGAAAACCCTTCGGCGCGATGGCGAGTACATCGCCTATGGTAAGCCGCAATCCTTCAACGGGCAGTTCAGCATCGTTCACCCCGAACTGGAAAATACGGCCACTGGCTCCGAACAGGAAGCCGGTTTTTTTCCGGTTTATAACCTCACCGAGAAACTCCGCAAGCGTCACCTCGACAGTAAAACCCTGGGCAAGGCCATGCGGACCCTGCTCGAACAGGCGTGGCCCCACATCCGGGAAACCCTGCCCGATGCGCTGATTCAGCAGTACCGGCTCATTGGCAAACGGGAAGCCATGTGGAATATTCACCTGCCCCAGAATCAGGGCTGGCTCAAACAGGCGCAACGGCGGCTCAAGTTTGAAGAACTGTTCTACAACCAGCTGCGGCTCATCAAGAACAAGCTGATTCAGAAGGAGGAGTTTCCGGGGCAGGTGTTCCGGGATACGACCCTGATGAAGCATTTTTACAATGAGTTGCTGCCCTTTGAACTGACGGGTGCCCAGCAGCGGGTTATCAAGGAAATCTACGCCGATTTCCTGACCGGCAGGCAGATGAACCGGCTCCTGCAGGGAGACGTGGGCAGTGGTAAAACCATCGTGGCGTTCATTGCCTGCCTGATGGCCATTGGCAACGGGGCCCAGGCCTGCCTGATGGCCCCCACCGAAATCCTGGCCGACCAGCATTACAACGGCCTCCAGCCCTTTGCCGAAGCGATGGGCCTGAACCTGGGTATTCTGACCGGCTCCACCAACAAAAAACGCCGGGCCGTCCTCCACGACGAACTCCAGTCGGGGAAGATGCATATCCTGGTGGGTACGCACGCCTTGCTGGAAGACGTGGTGCAGTATAAAAACCTGGGCTTGTGCATCATTGACGAGCAGCACCGCTTCGGCGTGGCGCAGCGGGCCAAACTATGGGCCAAAAACGAGGTGGTGCCCCCGCATATTCTGGTCATGACGGCTACGCCCATTCCGCGCACCCTGGCCATGACCCTGTACGGCAATCTGGATGTATCGGTGATTGACGAACTGCCCAAAGGACGGAAGCCCATCAAAACGGTCCATAAGTATGACAAGCACCGCTCGGAGGTGTTCGGGTTTATGCGGCAGCAGATTGAACTGGGCCGGCAGGTGTACGTGGTGTATCCGCTCATCGAAGAGTCCGAGAAGCTGGATTACAAAGACCTGACGGATGGCTTCGAGAGTATGCAGCGGGCCTTCCCCCGGCCTAAGTACGAAGTGGGGATGCTGCACGGCAAGATGCTGCCCTACGAAAAAGACGACGAGATGAAGCGGTTTCTTAAAAAAGAAACCCATATCATGGTCGCCACCACCGTTATTGAAGTGGGCGTAAACGTACCCAACGCCAGCGTGATGGTCATTGAAAGTGCCGAGCGGTTTGGCCTGTCGCAGTTGCACCAGTTGCGGGGGCGCGTGGGCCGGGGTGCCGACCAGTCGTACTGCGTGATGATGACCGGCTACAAACTCAGCACGGATACCCGCACCCGGCTCGAAACGATGGTACGCACCAACAACGGGTTCGAGATTGCCGACGTAGATCTCCAGCTGCGCGGCCCTGGTGATTTGGCTGGTACCCAGCAAAGTGGCGCGCTGGATTTGATGATTGCCGATTTAGCCAAAGACGGGGCCATCCTGACGGCCGCCCGGGAGTCGGCGCAGGCCATCCTGACCGAAGACCCGGAACTACTCCTCCCCCAACACGCCCCCGTTCGAAACCACGTCGACTCCCACAAGCAAAGCGAGAACAACTGGGGGCGGATCTCTTAAGTCATTACTGGGCTTATTCTTGGCTGCATCTACCGTATAATGTAGAAATTTTATCAATATAATACCAGTATAGGGTTAAAACTAGTCAGTATATGGGCATAGGCTACTGCTTTTAGATGTAGTTTTTAACATATAAAGCAGTAATGAATTTTATGTACAACCAGTTTGCCAAGCGGGAGATTTACCCAACACGCGGTGACACTTCCTACAGGGACAAAAATTACCTTCGACAGACCGTTCTTGGTTTCTTGCTATTATTAGGGCTCTTTTCATCCATCGGAGCCTACGCTCAGTCAAGGATTACGGGGAGGGTTGTTGATGAACAAAACCAGGCATTGCCCGGTGTAAGTGTCGTTGTCAAGAACACCACAACGGGCTCAGTGACCGATACGGATGGGCGTTACACCGTGAATGCACCCTCGGGCGCTACGGCCCTCATCTTCTCCTACATTGGCTTCAGCACCCAGGAAGTTCCCATCGGGGGAAAAAGCAGCATCAATCTCACCTTAGGCGTTG